>NZ_JBNWDB010000002.1:0-1149318 GCF_053522105.1 Agrobacterium sp. 22-3639C2
ATATCATGATATTGTTATTGTAATCGATCGCCGCTAATTTTCATCGCCTTTTCAATCCACTTACCAATCAGATTCCTTCCCGCTTCCCATATAAATAAATCCACCTCGCTGTAAAAACCTATATAAAATCACATGGTTATAGCGGTCCAAAATTATCTGCGCACAAACAGACGAACTTTACCAATCAAATCCCCATCCTCCCCTTGGTTTACGCTTATTTATATGTTTGTGTGTCCACCTGGATAAATTATATGTTTTGCCGACACTCTCCCGCCGTTGATCCGATCCTAACCAAACCACCAATTCACCCTCGCATAAGGGAAAATTCATTCCGATCAACAAGTATAAATATACAAAATATATGTATTAATAGCGATTACAAAGGTATAATATTCCACCTGCGCACCCTGCAGCGCGTGCTACCGTCATCGCAATCGAATGACAGGCTAAATACGGATCATTTGGTCTATCAAAAGTTGCAAAAATGATTGACTATCGCGGCTGCGTGAGGGAGCCTCTGCGCGAAAATACGGGGAACATAACAAATCATCATGTCGCCAGAACGCTTTAATGAATGCCTGCGGGTGATCCGCTGGACGCCAATCAATATTGCCTCTGCCTTGCAATGTGAACTCTCATGGATCGAGGCGCTGGAAGCCGGCAACGATACAGTTCCAGATGGCCTCGCAACATGGCTGGAAACGCTCGCGCAAGCCCATGAAGCATTACCACCGCCATCAACCTACAGAGGAAAACGGTCGACATTCTGATGCGGCCAACAGCTGAAAACCTTCACCAACAACCGGATTACGCAATATGAAACATGCCATCGCAATTCTCGGTCTGATCACCGTCTCAAGCCCGGCCTTCGCAGCATCGTGCGAGAAAAACTTCACAGTCTCAGGTGTGCCGATGGTCACAGCTGTCTCTTACAAATCCTTTCAGGAACTGCCGAAAGCCAAAGCACCCGCTGTCCTTCAAAAGCTCGCCCAAGCCGTCGCAGCAGAAGGTTTCTCAGGTATCCAGATCAACAAGGCACTGTCGTCAATCGATGCACACCAGGAAACCAGCGGAAGTGGCAGGATTCAGACGCTGCGCGTTGTCGCCCGCCAGAAAGGCGCCGCTGTCCGGATCGATGCTGTATTCAACATTCAGGCAGGACAGATCGCCGACAAGGACGTCATCCGCAAGGGTATCTGCGACATCATAAAAGGCGTGTAAGCCATGGCTTGAAAACACCCGGTACAACAGCACGAGCCTCGAAGCTGGCCTGCAATCTCCGCAGCCGGCAACAGGTGGCACGAAAGGAGCTAAGCGCTGCCTACCGGGCTCCATTAGAATTTCATGTTCAGCAACTCAGGAAAATTATAGTACCGCAACCGCTTGTCACGGCAGCGGTAGTCGTTCTTTGAAGCGTCCACGCTTAAATTCTTGTACACGGCTACGCCAATATACGACCAATCGGGGTTGGAACGTTCCGCCGTTCGCGTGCAATAAGCGTAAATCTGCTTTTCAGGGTCGAGCAGCACTACGCTCGAAATCTCGGCTTTCGTGAAATATCCGGGTTTGATAGTTCCGCGCATGGCGTCCACATAGTCGCGTTTAATCGGTCTGGACGGTGGACGCTGCGAATCCAAAACAGATTGCGGTGCCGGAGTCTGGCATCCAGCCAGTGTCATCACGGCGGCACAGAGAAGTAAAGCTGTCCTCATTCAATTCAATCCCCAAAAGTCAAAGCACAACACGCACAATGCACCCTGCAGCTATTGAGTTAAAATTGCGCAACACACACGGATCCACAGCCGAAAATAGAAAGGTCACGCTTCGATAGACCTGGCACTAACCATCAAACAGGTTGCGGCACGCTTTCGGCAGACGCCGGATCAGGCCTACTTCAACGCGCTGGCATCAATGATGGTGGCTGCATAATCGAGGCGGAAATCCACTTAGTGAAACGCCCGAAACTGTTCAAACAAACCGAGCCACCTCTATGCTCCTCGAACTTGAAGCGCTAAGGGCGATTGGCACGGCGGTTATTTGACCACACCATCGAGATAGAGGTCTTCAGTGGCGAACTGAGTGGTGCCAGAAAGCTGAACCGAAAACGTGCCACCACCGCTGTGACAAATGGAGATTTCCGCACGGGCGAAGAATTCATCACTGCAGGTGGTGATAAGACCGGGAGCTTCCCATTAATTCTCCCCAATCAAAGGGTTCTGAGTTCCCTCGCCTTGAAAATTCACTCGGATTTCCTCGAGGCTGCGAAAATCACGGTTCTTAAAGTGCTTCAAGGGAATTTTCAGCCACTATGTATCCAGACCCGGGTTCAACCACTGGGCGACGTCATCTTCGGGGTCGTTGTTGGGATCGAAGAAGAATTTCGGAGATTTCATTTTCAGATCCAGACCGATGTAGTCCTCCAATGTTTGACCAGGCCAGGATCCACTTGCGGCTCGCAGGGTGATGCACGGTTCCTGGACCGCAAGGTCGAGCGGATAGCTCTGGTAAACAAGTCTACAATGTCTCATGCAAATCTCCGGTGTGAAAAGTCTGCGTAAATCCCTGACGGTAGCGGTTGATGTCTGCGCAAAAGCTGCGACAGACATGCCCCAATACACCTGTCGCCTGCAAAGTCCGCTTTAAGCGTCCTCATCTCCTGTCATCATACAGGAGAAATGGCTCGACACAGGTCGTTCATCCACGCGTGCACCTACGTCCGGTTTCGGCCCAAACCGCTCATTGGCGGCCGAATGCGTTGGCACACCTTCGCGCCTTCATCTCGGCCATAGGATTTACGACGATGGTGTCTCAGGAGCGGACGCCGATTCAGGCTATTCGTGCGTCCGGAAGGGTCCTGTCCGCTAAACCGGCTGTCCGGTGGCAAAATGTGTACCTTGCGGACGTGAAATTGCGGCAACAAACGATGTCCACAAAGGTATACCCTTGTGGACGAGGGGTAGTACCCCGCCCTATATCCTTTATGCGGTTTCACAGGGTCGCCTGAATACCCATGATGAGTCAACGAGCCAACGCTTAGACGTCCAATACCGACAAACCCCCAAGGGGGAAGTGGCTGCGCGAAGATCCTTAAATACCCTCTCGCGAATTTTATCAATTTTTAGCATCTTAAAAGCGTTGGCCAATACATGATCCATTGACAGCCAGTCTGTACTTCACAACCATAGCGTGGGCTGGGGATTCGCAGAATGGAAACACTGAGGTACGAACTAGTGTACGACGGCGGGGTGGCGAGTGGTGGCCAATTACCTGCTCACAACGGCGCAACTTCGCTGGAAGGGATGACATGGACGCTGACGTTGATAGGCCACTACGCAGCAACCGGGAAGATTAAAGCGCGAGGCGAGCTTTCTCCCGAAGTGCGAATATATCTTGTTCCGCCACGACAGGGTTCGTTCGTACAAGAGGTCTGGGTCCAGCTTACAGAGCCGAACAATCTCTTCCTTACATCGATTCTGGGAAGCTATGTCGTGGGGTCTGTTAGCCAGACTTTCAATAGCTTGATAACTACTACGATCAAACAAGTATGTGGCCTGACAGTTGACCTGCTGACAGGCGAGAAATACGCTTTGGACCGGCTTCCATCCGGCGACCGAGAGGCGCTTGTCGATAAGATCGAACCATCAATGAGACGCGCCCACACGGTTATTGGCGAGGGTGCAAATACTCTGGATATCAAAAAAGATAAAAGGTCTTTGCTACGGCTTGACCAAAATACCAAGGCATACGTCAACGCCGATTTCTTAACTGACGAAACCCTCATGGTAGTCAGCGTAGGGGCCTATAATGCCAACTCTGGGAATGGGAGCGCTTATCTGCCGAAGATTGGCAAGACAGTACGCTTTTATGCGCCCAAAGGTTTAGATGCCGACACCTACGCAGCCTTGAGCTACAGTCTGGATAAATATGTGAATGGTTTGCCGAGTGAGATTCAAATTGCCTGCGTACCAACGGTTTCATTGGATGATAGATACAAGCGCCTGAAAATTGTGAGAGCATTCAAGACAATAGTTTAGATTTGAGACCGAGAGGGATCATGCTGGCTGGAGACAACAATTCGTTCCTACGAGAGGCATTCAACGAATGACGGTTGAAGAGATCGAGGCTCTGCTTGACGGAGCCGAAGAGACTGACAGGCTTGAGTTCAAAGGCGCTATGCCGTGGAACAAGAACCAGCTTGTGAAGGACATTCTGGCAATGGCTAACGTACAGGATGGCGGGCGTATCGTCATCGGCGTTGAGGACGAGACATTTAAGCGAGAAGGCGTGTCAGAAGAGCAGGCGGATACTTACAAGATTGATGACATGAGGGATCAGATCGCTCCCTATGCCGATCCGAAGGTGATCTTTAAAACACGCTTCGCGACAGATCGCGGCGGACTACGGTATGTCGTAATAGATGTCGCACCTTTTGAGGACCAGCCGGTCATTTGCAGACGAGATGGATCGGATGTGCAGGCAGGTACGATTTACTTCCGCAGCCAAGCACAGAAGCCGCAGAGCGCGCGTGTATCTAATGCAAGCGACATGCGTGAAATAGTGGATAGAGCAGTAGTTGGAGCAATGCGTCGACAGCAGAAACTCGGCTTCACCGTATCAGCGGTAAAAGCGTACGACTACGATCAAGAACTAGGGGGACTTTAAGTGCAGGAGGGTCTTGCTGAGAAGATCAAAGCCGTGGGCCATTGGCGCATAAATATCAGGCCGCTCCAACCCATTGATCCGCAACTCCCAATGAATGAATGCCACGAGAGGGTCGCAAAGGCGAGCGTGTCTCTACGCGGCTGGGATTATCCGCATATTCAGCGAAACAAGGAGCACGGTGGAGCAGCCAATGTAGGCACGTATGCCGAGAATTGGTGCGACTGGAACGATCATGTTGAGTTTTGGAGAATGTACCGAAGCAGCCAGTTTCTCCATTTCAGAGCACTCTGGGAGGATTTGAGTAACGAAGGCCAAAACCGCCCCGCAGGACCAGTGCTTAGCGTGCTCGGGGCGGTATTCGCTGTTACCGAAGCAACCGAGTTCCTTAGTCGCCTGTACAACGGTGGCCTTTATAAAGACGGCGCATCAATCAATGTAAAACTCGGCAAGTCAGCGGATAGACAGCTCTGGATTAGCGAGTTGGATCGCATGCCATTTTACGACGAGAAACGCACGAATGCAGAAGAGCTGGTGGTCGAGAGAAGCCTACACGCCGCTGAACTAGAGAGCCAAGCTGCGGCTGTCTCGCTATCTATGTTGCTCGAATTGTTCGACCACTTCGGATGGAATCCTGACCCCTCTTTAATACAGCGAGACCAAGAACGCCTCTACAAGCGACAATGGTAGGCCTGTACGGCATAGAGCACTGATGTCAACGGTCCAGTGATGATGATATTACTAATCATGCGACTGAGCGATTGGCGAGAAAAAAGGAGACATCGCGTCCCCACTCGTCCCGAAAACACGGTTTCTAAGGCTTTCGAGCAAAGGGACGCTCCATTCGGTGCGGCGCCACTGCATCTATGTTCAAGTCCGTTGGCGACTTTGACCCCTCGTGGGGGCAGTCCCTCACACGCCTGCCGGATGTCCTCTTGGTCGCGGTGGTAGGTCGCAGAGGAAGACCGTACGCATCACCAGGAGCGAACTGTCGGACACGAGGCTGACGGTGCCCTATGGGGGAACCCGCTGCACAACGCCACTTAAATACCCCGTCGAAAAAATATTTAGTTTGCCGACTTGCAGCGGCATTCAGAGCGTTAATGCCACCTTTACAGCCTCGCGCTCATCTTCACAGTGAATGCTATTGGGTCTACCGTTTCTCCATCTCCAAACCGTGAGGCCCTTTGGGCTAATTCGCGTAAGCCCACCGTTCGCTGCAATTTCCGTGTGACCTTCCGATACGAGCCTAAGGACGACCTTCGCGGCGCTACCCGGTGTCGTATCGATGTCGAACAGCTTACCCGCTGTCGCGGATTGAAGGAGGTGATCTCCTTTGGTGTCGATGGCTACTACGGTATTATCTACCCAGGCTAGGAAATCTGGCCAGTAAGTCGCCGAACCACCAAGCGCCAATAACGGTAAGAAGAAACCAGTGTTCACTGGATTTCTAGCCCAGACCCGCTGCGACCGGTCCAATGCCTGCGCAAACCTCAGTTCAAAATCATTAAGTCCAGAGTAGCACTTATGCAGCGAGCGATTAAATTCCACGTTGTCAGAAGGATCTACCGCCACAGGTCCCACGCTGTACGCAGGATCAAAATCATTCTGGAATATGCGGGAATTGTCTATGTATGCTTCAACAACTTTGCGCGCAGTCTCTTGGACATGCTTCGAAGCAGGGCTGTTCAATTCGATAAGCGCATCGAACTTCTCATGCTCTATTTCTACTAGGTTGATCGGCCCGCCGCCACGGCGAAGAGCACCCGGATATAGTACCTGCAATTCCCGTCGAAACACCGAGCGAGCCGTGACTTTATTGCTATGAGTTACTTCGACCCACTCAAAAGTCGCCGAATTACCAACGCCGATCTCCTGCAGAACTTGCATACGAGCGCCGATACCTATTGTACTGGTAGCATCGTTTCGAAAGTCAATCATGTTGCTGACGACCTTCTGAACGGCGGCAATCGCATCATGCGAGTTGATGCCGATGGTTGATACAAATCGAGCGGGCTCTGGTGGGATACGCTCTGCCGAGGTGGATGCGTTTTGCTTTCTGATAACAAGCGCAATCGCTGGATGCTCGGCGACCAACTGCCGCTGGATATCACGCAATATCTCGTCAAACACACCTTTTTCGTCTGTACGGATGTAGAAATGGGCTGTGTTCAAGGCCGGCTCTGAGTAGTGAGTCGCGCCGGGCTGTCGCAAGACCCGTCCAATCACCTGAGTAATCTGACTGGCAGATGCCATTTCTTTATCAATATAGGCGAAACCGCAGGTCGGGTCGTCCCATCCCTCCTGTAAACTGAGGTTGAATATAACGTGCTCGTAGGTCCCGCTTATGAACTTTGCGTAGTCGTTGTCGCCACCAGAGAAAAGCCGCATGGTGGAAGGCGCTGGGAATTCCTTTGAAAATTTTAACTGGCAATAGACGGCAATCTTACTGGGGTCGATACCCCTGTTTTCAACAAGATGTCGCCATATCAAAATCGGTCGTGCTTGCCTTTGCTTAAAAGGACGCTTTACATCCTCTGCTATAGCAACGCCGTCCACTGTGTTTGTACTACAAACATATATTGCCTTTGGTACAAACGGCTCCTGAAGAGCTTGCGCGGCCTCTCGCGCTAGGGTCATGTCTTGCAGTAGGGCATCCACTGCGGCTTCCATCGGTGTTACATAGCCGCCCAGTGAAATACGTTCTTTCACTAGACCGACGTCAACCACATCTCTACTGGATATAGTCGTCGTAAAATCGCCAAGTTGCCAGCCACGCTCATTACGAAGGCGTGCCATCAGATATTCGACTTGTTCGGGAACACTCATGGTGGCGCTAGCAGCGATAATTGCATCTGGCGATAGTTCGAGAAGGCGGCGTGTTTGAAGATCGGACAGATTGTGGCCTTCATCGTAGACCACAATCAACGGGCGGCGCCTACTTGCCCCATTCTTGCGTGCTTTAAGTAGCTCCCACAATGACTGTGAGGCTACATCAAGCTGTGCCTTGAACACCTTTCGGTCTCCGCCATCCTCTTCCCTCGCGAACTTGGCTACGGTAGCGACCAAAAGAAGCGGTCTTTCCGCATTTTCCAGATCAGACGGATGGAGTTCCAGCAAAGGCTTGACAGAAAACCCTTTCAAATTGTCAGCATACTTTCCATCCGACAAATTCGTGTAGGTCTGAGCAACAACGACGCGCCCCTTTGAAATCCAGAGAACGACCGGCTGCAGGGGCATGCGTGCCTGAATCTGAGTAATGGTGTCCGCAAGGATAAGCGTTTTTCCACTACCAGTTATTGATACCAGCGTCTGAAAGAATGGTAAGGTGGTTGTTCTATCAACCATCAGCGGGTTTGTTGCATAGTTTCCGTAACGCTCACCGACTTGTGCAGAAGCATCTTGCTGAAATTTAAACAGATCCATTACGCTGCTTCTTCCGGATTATTAAACTGGTCGTTCTCGTCTAGTCCCAGATGCGATAGTATTTTATCGGGTATCTTCCAGAAGCGTACGTTGGGCGATTGGAACAGTTCATACCTAGCGTAAATATGGTACGGCGTCGGTAAACCAGCTTTCTTCGCCTCAGCGACAACACTGCGATAGCTTTCCAAGCTTAACGAGCCCACTGAGCCAGCCGGGTCCCAGAGCAAGAAATATCCTTCTCCTGCAGCATCTGTTCCAATCAGATATTGGTACTGCTCGTCTGGATATCGCACTAGGTTGGGAGCCGCTCGTCGGTGTGTCTCCCAATGAGAGGTCAAAACAACATCGATCAGTTCGTCTCGCTGCATAGCCATAACGGCTTTTGCATCAATCGTCTTAGTCAACAGTCGGTATTCAAACCCTCCTCCGAGTGCGGGGGCCTCGCGCCCGTTTGGGCGTTCACCGGTTATGGCGTTGTGGAGGCGTTGCCAAGTGAGCGTCCTCGCATACTTATCGCCGTTCTCTGGCGCGCCCTGCTCGATAAGCACAAACCGCCTGTTGGCTCCGGTTTCCTCATTAAGCTGCAGTACGGCATGCCCAGTTGTTCCAGAGCCAGCGTACGGGTCCATGACCAACCCGTTAGGCGGGCACCAAATCTGAACTATTTTCGTTATTAATTTTAGAGGCTTAACTGTCTCGAAGCCGTGCCCCTTACCCACGACGCTATCCAACTCATTTATCCCAGCCTGAGAGTGACCAGATTCTTGGTGAGGCCAAGAGGTGGCGCCTATTTCAATAGGTGCCTCATAGTTCTCGTCAGCCCAAAACGTCCACGGGATTTTGCCTTGACTAATATGTTCGAGATGACGCTTGATCGTCGGGCGCCCTGCGCCAGTATTTCTCTGCCTGTCATCAGAAAACACAAGTCGGGGCCATGGCTTCTCGTGCTTGAGGCCAGCAGCATGGATTGCCAGCGCGCGCTTCCGAGCCTCTTGTACGGCTACATCAACAGTTGGGTCGTAAGAGCGTAGCGATACATCGCTGCCCTTCAGGACGATAGCCTTGCCTCTACCATCACCAATGTCCTTGAACACGTATTCTGAGCCCCATGCTTCAAGTAGGGACTTGACCTCGTCCTTCGTAAACCCTGACCAGTGTCGTGTCGGCACAGAGACCGGCGATCCGAATACATGTTCGCCTTCAGGATAGTGTAGGTTGCCTGTAAATGGAGACTGGACTGCATAGATCGTCCGATCACGGCTTTCCTTAGCCGCGAAATCACCCTGCCGCCACACCCCCAAGGGGTCCATGTCTGGGTTGGTAAAGCGGTTGTTCATCGTCTCCGTGCGCTCTTGATGGCGCGTAGTGGCGAGATCGGCAGTCTTTGCATAGACAAGAACGTATTCTGTCGCGCTAGCCACATGATTGGCCTTCTTCGGGGCGTATGTCTTTTGCCAGTTCAGTATGCCTAGCCTGTTCTCCTCGCCAAACACCTCATCCATCATCATGCCTAGATGGTACAATTCATTGTCATCGATACAAATTGCGATCACGCCAGAGGGCTTGAGCATCGCCTTCATCATCTGGAGTCGCGGCATCATTGCCTTGATCCACTTCGTATGGCGAGATCCGTCCTCTTTGGACACTATTGTTCCCAACTCTGGATCGTTGGGATCAGTATCCCATCGGTCGTTATAACGGAAATGCTGCCCCGTGTTATAAGGCGGGTCCGTTACGATGAGGTCTACCTCTCCACGATATTTGTACAGAGTAACCATTGCTTGGAGATTTTCGCCCTCGACAATGAGGTTTCGTGCCTGATCATGCGGCGCGCCCACATGGAGCTTTGGCTCTCTCCGCATGACACGGGGGCGAACTTTTTTAGCAATCTCCATTACGGTTCGCTTGCCGTGGAAACTGAGGGCGACCCCGTTTGACAACAAGTTTTTCACAAGCCGTTCAAGATCTTCTCTATCCAACTTGCTTAGTTCATCGTCTAATCGCTCAACTGACATGCCGCCCGCCTATTTCATTACCCACTTTGTTCCCTTTATGTTCTCACATTCAAGGGCTCGTTTAAAGAGCTTTTTTAAAGAGGTTGAGCCAACACGCAAACTGTTATGTTGGTTGTTACCGTTATTGTTTTGCAGCTGTAGGCAAGGAGCGTTGATTAAATGCGGGCCAAGTAGAAGGTTCATCGAATGCGTTGCTTTTGCAGCCGTTGCGCTCTCACGTTACAAAAGTACAAAAAGGGACGTTGTATTCCCAAAAGCTCAGCCTATAAGCGATGTTGGGCACTGCCTCCTGTGTAACCCCTCAATACCGCCCAATGTCGACGGATAAGGCAAATTAGCAATCCGACTCTTTGCCATGCATCCATCGCCGGTGTAGGAGACTGGCACATAAAAGTGAGACATCGTGTCTCACCACCTGCCTGTAAAAGACTTTTTATTCAACGCCCTAGATTTCAGGAAATGCCTCACGTAAGCGGCACCATCTCTGGCTTCCGTATTTCCAATCGTATCGAGATTTTGTGACCGGCGTCCACCGCTGCGGCAACGGTTACTCGTGCCTGTTGCTCACTTCCCGATCCTGTGCAATGCAGAGACATAAAAGGGGGACATCGTGTCTCCCTAGCCATCCCTGAAAGCCCGGCTTCTAAGGATTTTGAGCGATGGTGGGCGCTCTCTCCGGGCCTACCATGGCAACTTGTCTCGCTCTTCAGCGGGCACAACGACCGCATCCGCCATCTTCGACGCTAAAACCCGCCATTCTGTGTTTCGGCCTGGCATTTGACCCCACCATCGGCGCGGAAAGCTGACCCCCGCCATATCCAAGAAACGGCACATTGATCCGCGTGTTAGCCTGTCCCAACCGGAGTCAGTCTTCCGCGCCGAAAGGGGGGCATACTTCAATGCTTAATCACGGCGGACTGATCATTACCGTCAAAATTATGAACTGGTGATCGTAGTCTATCGGGATGATGATTTGCAAATTCAAGGAAAGGGCGTCACGCACCGGGTCCAAGTAAGAAAAGGAATTTCCATGCTGAATCTCCCACACGAACTAAGAATTAATGGGAATGATGTTCGTTGGGGAAAAATAGGCAGCGGGCCGCCGCTGGTTGCCGTTCACGGGACACCGTTCTCTTCTCAGGTCTGGCGCCGTATCATCCCCCACTTTGCCAGTCATCGAACCATTTACTATTTTGATATGGTTGGATATGGACAATCCGAAATGCGCGAAGGGCAGGATGTGTCGCTCGGCGTGCAGAATGATGTTTTAGCCAATCTGTTTCGAGAGTGGAATATTGATCGGCCGGAGATGCTGGCCCACGATTTCGGCGGCGCAACCGTACTTCGTGCCTACTTTCTTAACGGATTGCGCTATTCAGCCTTAACGATCATCGATGCTGTAGCTCTTTCGCCATGGGGATCACCTTTGGTGCAGCATGTTCGTCAGCACGAAATGGCCTTTTCTGGAATGCCGGACTACATGCATCGTGCCGTGTTACGTGCTTACCTTCAAACAGCCGCGCGGTCGCCGTTATCGGAAGAGGCGCTGAATATATATAGCGCGCCTTGGATAGGCCCTGTCGGACAGCCCGCATTTTATCGGCAAATCGCGCAAATGGACCAGCGTTTTACGGATGACATTGAAACTCTTTATACGCGGATGGACTGCCCGGTAACTGTGCTCTGGGGAAAAAATGACGATTGGATTCCCTATGAGATGGGGGAGCGTTTAGCAGCATTAATTTCCGCTCATCAGTGTACCCTGTTACCCGAGACTGGCCATCTTGTTCAAGAGGATTGCCCGGAAGCAATTGTTGCCGCAGTTTTGAAGAGTTTTAGGGTGACGAGAAACACGCTAGATGAAGTCCAATGAACGATACATTGCGACGGACTGGGCCACAGAACCGGCCGCGCTATTTCCAGCCGCTTGCTAGAGATTATCTCGCGCCTCGCTCCATTGACATCTGACAGCAAAGTTATAATGTTTTTGTAAATTAATTATAACTGGATTGGGCGATGAAACAGATTGACCTCGTTTACAGAACGGCGTTCGCTGAACTCGCGCATCGGACGTTCGATGCTCAGTTTCAGGCAGACTTTCCCCTTGAAGGTCGGTTTGTTGCCGTTCCGGTCAAGGGCCGCAATTACTGGTATTTTGATCTCCCTACTCCCGAGAGTAAGGACAAGAGACGCTATGTCGGCCCGCAGGATGACGTCGACATCACGGCTCGGGTGAAAGCCCATAGACAAGTCAAAGACGACATCCGGGAGCGGCGCAAGCTCGTCAGCATGCTGCTGCGAAGCGGTGGCATGTCCGCGCCGGATCGCTTCGCGGGTGAAGTGACCAAAGTACTCGCTGACGCGGGCCTATTCCGTCTGAGGGCACTCCTCGTCGGTTCTGTGGCTTTCAGCTGTTACTCAGGCCTCCTTGGCGTTCGTCTCCCTGGTACCTCTATGCAGACAGGCGATGCGGACTTCGCGCAGGACTTTGCGATCTCGGCGGAAGTCGAGGACAGCCTGCCTCCAATCCTCGATCTCCTGAGATCGATAGACAGCACATTCAGGGCGGTCCCGCACCAGGCCGATAACGCAAAGGTGGTCGCCTTTTCTAATTCGGTAAACTACCGCGTCGAATTCCTGACGACCAACCGTGGATCGGATGACTACACGGGCAAGCCGTCCCCAATGCCTGCGCTTGGAGGCGCGTCTGCTGAAAACTTGCGGTTCCTGGACTTCCTGATCTACGAACCCGTAAGAACGGTACTGCTGCACCGGGAAGGCGTTAGCGTGAATATCCCCGCTCCCGAGCGGTATGCCATACATAAGGTGATCGTTGCATCCAGGAGGCGCACGGACGCCCTCGGGCGAGCCAAGAGGGATAAGGACCTCGTACAGGCCTCGCTGCTGTCCGAGGCGCTCTTGGAGACGCGACAGAGCTATTTGCTTGCCGATGCCTACCGCGAAGCGTGGGCGCGCGGAGAGGCGTGGCAGGAAGCGATCCTGTCGGGCCTCGTATTAATGCCAGACAACGGCAAGCTCGCGTTGGCAAATGCCCTTGGTGTCACGGTAGACCGACTGGGTAAGGCGTAGGGACATGGAAGCAGAAGACAGCACATGCGACCCGGACCACGCCAAAGATGCGGCGGCAGCTCTCGTTGTCGCTGAAGACATGTAGCACGCCTCCGTTTTCATGCCTTTGCAGCAAGACGCACGCCTGTCCTGCCGCTCACTTCGTCGCTATGGGGGGAGCGCGTTCCCGTCAGGACAGGCTGGATCACCGCGTCGATTGCTACTGCCTTTTTTGTCACGCTTCCCGTCAAACTGGATCGAACATCTCCCTGAATTCCGGATCGGCAAAGTAGGCAAGCTTTTCAGCGAAAATTGGTCGTTGTCCTGCAAGGAACAGCAATTGTCCGTGCGCCGGCAGATTGCGCACCTCATCAGGGGTGAGCAGCGGCCGGCCGGTATGTTGCTGGCTGTAGGAGATCCCGGTCTTATCGGAATCGAGCGCTCTCGCCATGGTCTGGAACACGACCGTCTCCTGCCCGAGCAAATCAGAGATGAGGCAGGCGCTGTCATGATCGTTGACGCCGAAGACCTGCAGCACGCCGGCATTTGACAGGAAGGTTCCGGCGCGGTGACCGTATGTGGCACGCAACTGATGGATGTCCTGGAGGATGGGCCAAAGCTGGACACCATAGCCCGCCATCAGACCCATCGCGCGTTCGACTGGTGCCAAATGCCCAAGCGATGCGAACTCATCGAGCAGATAGAGAACCGGTGTCGCCGGCTTTGTCGGATCGCGGGCCATTTCGAGCAGGCTTTGCGAGACAAGCAGGCGCAGCCAGCGCGAATAGGTCGAGAGCCGATCTGGAGGAAGGACGAGGAACACCGTCATGTTACTGTGCTTGAGATCGGCAAACCGGAAATCAGAGCGGCTGAGAACGGCCGTCATGCGCGGTGAATCAAGAAAATGCGTATGGCGTTGGGCTGCGGAAAGAACGCCTGCGGCTTCGCGATCGGATTTTCCGAGGTGGCGGTTTGCGGCACGCGCGACAAGACCTCTCGCCGCATCGCTGTCCTGCATACGCTTGAGCAGTGCTGCGAATTGTTCCGGAGCAAGGGTGAGATAGTCGCGGAGTGTTGCGAGGTGCCTGCGTCTTAAAGGTTCAGATGCAACGATCTCGAGCAGCAATCCGGCAATCAGCGCTTTCGCCTCCTCGTTCCAATGCGCCTCGCCCGCCATTCCCGGCTCGTCGAACACGAGAGCGTCGGCAAGCGCACTGGCGTCTTCGGCGACATCGAGGCTGTCGGGATCTAGCAGGGCAAGGGGATTGAAGGCTGCCGAGGATCTGCCGGTAACACCAAAAGGATCGAGCACATGAACCGGTCCGAACTTCTGGCGCGCACGGCCGGTGATCCTTGCATTCTCGCCTTTTGGATCAACGCAGATCACGGAACGGCCAGCGGTCAACAGGTTCGGAATGATCGTGCCGACACCCTTGCCGGTACGGGTCGGCGCCATCGTGAGCAGATGGGCCGGGCCATCGTAGCGCAGAGGCTTGCCCGTTTTCGTATCACGACCGATCAGGAGGCCGGAACCGGATGAGGTGAGAGCGGCTATTTCCTTGTCTGTCGCAAAGCGGGCAGAGCCATGGGTTTCATCGTCACTATCCCCGAAATGCAAGATCAGCGCACTGGTGATGAACCAAAAGGTGATAACGGCAAGCGCCAGCAGGGTTAAGAGACCTGGGATGATGTGGACAAGCGAGCCCCGCTCGAAACCCATTTGCTCGAGGAAATGACCGCCACCCATGCCGATCACAAAGGTGACGTTGAACAGGATGAACATAAATCCAAGGAGCCGTTTCCAGATCCGGAAGGGCATCGCGATCAAAGCCAAGAATGCCCAAAGCGGATCACGCGCGGCGGCTCGCATCATGTTCTTGAATGCGTCCCGAGAAAGTCGCAACCGGTTCATGGAGCGCCCTGCCCGCTGTCGCCACCCTCTCCCGTGCCCGGCAGTCCTTGTCCGATCAGATCGGCAAACAGCGCCTTGTCACTGTCGCGTGTCAGAAAGCCCGGTAGTTCACGACGCAGCCATTCACCGAGCTGCTGCTTAAAAACCTGATCATCCGAGGTTTCGAGGTGATGCATAACGAGCGACCCGATCAGGACCTTGCGGCGCATGTCGTTGTTGCGCTCGGTTTTCGAGAGACGGGCCTTGAGGGCGGAACGTTGCGCATCCAGTTCAGCCAGCCGCTGTTCGATGGTTTTCCTTGCCACGATTATTCCTTTCGATTGCGGTCGCACCGGAACTGCCGCTGTTGAACACGGCTTCGCTCCTGGAAGACAGACCAGTTTCTATGAGGAGATCGACATAGCGATTGAAAGTGGAGGTTGGACCCTATGGTTCATGACGCTGTGGTGGCTGTTGCCTGGGCTCAGGATTATTCTGCCACCCGTGAAGCTCAGTCGCTGGAATTTGCGGCTTGTCCCGCGGCCCGTTCAAGATTTTGGAGATGTTCAGCACACACCACTTTAACAATGTCGTAGAGCACCGATGCTCGGCTCATTATCCAAGAGAGACCTTCTTCTGACATCTCATAGTGTTCAGAATACCTGGCTTTCACATACGCCTCATTGAGAAGATTAAACCAGCTGACATATCTGGCTTGGTCGCGAGGCCAAGCGTCGATCAGCCTGACATCACGATCCTCGGAAAGTCCTCTTAGGAATTTGAGGTTATGGGATGCTGGCGTGTGATTTGTAAGGGTAAGAAGTAGAGCGCCGTACATATGCTCCACTGCTTGGTGCAACTGAAAGGCAGTGCCCGGAAGGTCTCTGTTTTGCAGGCCGAATAGTGAGAAATTCACGAAACTATCGATCACCTTGAAACGATTGGCAGCATTCTTTCGCGCTACCTCAAAAGCTTCGTGCGGCATCAAGACTTTCGGTTCGGCGAGTTCCCTATCGTCGAGTTCGTAAAGCGCAATGCCATCCCGTCGGATGTCGCTGAAGAAATATTGCCCTTCCTGCAGAAAATTGCTGATCTCGCGAGCGCCATGGACAATGAGGCTCACAGGCGTCTCGATCTCCTTGTCCCACATCAGCCGGTCTGTTGTCTTGTCCCAGTATTTGGGATCGGCCAGTTCCTTGTTGCTGACGATGACAAGAATGTCGAAATCCGAGCGATAGCCTTTCGACGTATGCGGTTCATCCACCCAGGTGCCACGCGCGTAAGAACCGAACAGAATGATTTTGAAAATACGTCCATCCTTCTTGGCGTCAGACTTGGAGCGCTCCACCAGATCAGCAAACTCTTCCTGGATAATTCCGACGACGCGCGCAAGCTCGCGTTGCTTTCGTTCCGGCAAATGTTCAAGGCTGGTCTTCATGTCTGCTCCGTTTCTGGACGGTATCCTGTATGGGCCATTCCAGAGGCCTTTGAAACTCCGATTTTTGGTAGACACCAAACGAATGCCTGTCTTCCTGGACGATGCACATTCGATCTTGAGGCAACCGGCTCTGATTTGTGCAAATGGTATTGGAATACCCTCATTCCTCAATAGCGAACATTCAATGGTACTTTATCCTAGGTTGTATATCGCGTCCCGGTTTTTCCCAATCGCAGGCGCTCCGGGCGCCATACGGTGGCCGACTGAGTGGAGCGCAGAGGTTACGAAGGACCGTTAACGACGCACCCTGTCCAACCGCTGCAGCCAGATGCCCGCCTGCATTGCCTCTCACTTCGACGCAATTTTGGTAACACAGCCACGTCAAGAAAGGCACGGTCATGGAGGCGGCCATCACCATCCAGACAGGAGTGCGGGCCGCCCCCTAATTGGAAGCGACCCGCTAGATGGATGATCGACGGCAAGGCAATTGGAAGCGCTGCATGAGTCCTGACGGCATAACCTCTCAAGGTCGCCATTTTGCGAAACGCAGAGCAAATGCCTATAGCGGTCCCGTACTCCAGGTACATCTAGTCATTCGGACAATTCGCTCTCTAGTGCGCTACCCGTTAGCTTACCGCCGACCACCACCTATTCAAACGCCCAAGATTATCGCTGCGTCACGCTGAGGCTTCTCGGCCGTATGTCGGATCGTAAACTCCCCCATTTGTCAAAAGAGCCCAAATGATGCGCGCTATACGATTTGCCACAGCGATAACGGCAACTTTGTACGGTCGTCTCGCGCGCAATCGACTGGCCCAACGACCGATTGGAGTTTTCTTATCTCGCATCATGATTACTGTGCCCCCGAGATAAAGCATCGTTCGGAGTTCGCTATTCCCCATTTTCGTAATGCGCCCAAGAACCGAACGACCTCCGCTTGAATGCGTGCGAGGAGTAAGACCCAGCCATGAAGAGAAATGGCGGCCAGACGGAAACCGATGGATATCAGGAATTGTCGCAATAACGCACATTGCAGTTTTCGGGCCAACACCAGGTATCGTCAGAAGCCTACACGCGTTCTCATCGTGTTGGACACGTCGCTCAATCTCTTTGTCTAGTTTCGTGACCAAATCATTCAATCGATGTATCTGGTCGCAAATGTCGGTGAGAGCCTGTTTCATAACTGTCGGCAGGACGGTATCTGCTGCACTTTCCATCAGTTTGAGTAATTTAGAATAATTTTGAATGCCCTTTGCCGCTACCAGGCCGGCCTCCGCTAGGTGCCCCCGCAGTGCGTTTACGAGTTGAGTCCGTTGTGAAACAAAAAGGCTGCGAGTTCGAAAAATCGTAATCGCCGCTTGTTGGTTCAGGGTTTTGACTGGAACGAAGCGCATTGTCTTTTGCGTAAGCGCAACATTGATCGCCTCCGCATCGTTGGCATCGGTCTTGCCCCGTTTCACGAAGGGCTTCACGTAACGGGTATGGATCAACCGCACGTCATGCCCAAATTCTAGTAACTGGCGTGCCCAGTAATAACTTGTAGCGCAGGACTCCATTCCGATCAGGCATGGTTTGAGCTTGCTGAAAAACTCCAGAACGTTCTCGCGTTTGATCTTCGTGTTGAAAAGGGTTTCTCCGCTCGCATCTGCTCCATGCGCCTGGAAAACCTGCTTGGCTATATCAAGCCCTACCGTCGCCACGTCCTGCATCGGCCGCTCCCTTGAAACCTTGGGGATCGATGCCACGATATCATCGCTCGATTTCAAATTGATGATGTGAAGCACATAACGCCGTCTTCGGTGTTCGTTCAGGTCTCGGAGAGCCGGCTGATCAAAGTCTCGATGTCCCCTGACATCGACCTGACCGAATGCCGCATTTGTTTCAGTGGGAGAAACTCACTTTCCCTGATTGATGCGTTCGCTTCCCTGCTCAAACACAAGAAATTGCCACCAGGCGACTACTACTTTTAGTAGTCGAAATCACTCTTCGATGTTGCTAGCCTCGCCACCGGTAAACAGACAAGGGCGCACTTACGACTTGCGGCGCGTTTGGGCGTTTGGTCTCCCCGTTTGCGTATCGGAGATTTCGTTTGGCGATTTATCATCTCAGCACGAAACCTGTCTCGCGCTCATCTGGCCGAAGCGCCGTGGCATCCGCCGCCTACCGTTGCGCGGTTCTTCTCGTCAATCAACGCGATGGCCTTGTCCATGACTTCACCCGCAAAGAGGGTGTGGAGCATATCGAGATCGTGCTGCCGCAAGGCGTGTCTGCCGACTGGGCTTTGGATCGCTCTTCGTTGTGGAACGCTGCCGAGTTTGCAGAAAAGCGAAAAGATGCCCGCGTCGCCCGCGAATTCGAAATCGCGCTTCCGCATGAGCTTTCGCCAGAGGGACGACTAAAGGCTGCACGCGCCTTTGCCCAGGATCTGGCAAACCGCTATGGCGCGGCCGTGGATTTTGCAATCCATTCGCCGAGTGAGCATGGTGATATCAGGAACCACCATGCGCATGTGCTGATGACGACGCGACAGGTTGGCAAAGCCGGCCTTGGCGAGAAGACTGTTCTTGAGCACAAGAACGCACGGCTGTTGGCAAATGGCATGGCGACGACCGACATGCAGCTTCGCGATATCCGGCAGTCATGGGAAGGCATCGCCAACCGTCAGCTGCAACGCGAAGGCCTGGATGTTCGCATCGATCATCGCTCGCATATGGAGCGCGGTCTTGAGTTATCGCCGACCGAACATATGGGCGTGCATGCGTCGCAGATGCGCCAGCAAGGAATGGCCGTCGAGCGCGGGCGGCTGGATGACGAGGCAGCACGGCAAAATGCCGAGCTGATCCGCCAAAAACCGGAACAGGTTCTGACGCTGATCAGCCATGAGAAGAGCGTGTTCGATCGCCACGATATCGCCAAAACCTTGCATCGCTACATCAACGATGACGCACAGACATTCCAGAACGCCTTTGCGGCTGTCATGGCGTCGCCAGCGCTCGTGGAACTTCAGGCTGAGCGCACCGATGCCGAGACAGGCGAAGTGTCCAATGCCCGCTATTCGACGCGGGACATGATCGATCTGGAACTTGGCATGGAGCGATCGGCGGAGCGGTTACATCAGGCGCAGTCCCATGGTGTCGATCCTCGCCATGTCGAGCGTGCGATGGAGAAGCAGGATAACGCCATTCGCAAAAGCTCCAGCGGACTGTCGGCTGCGAGCGATCCTTCAGCCGGATTGTCGGACGAACAGCGTCACGCGATAAAACAAATTACAGGTCCAGAACGCATCGCGGCTGTGGTCGGGTTTGCCGGTGCTGGAAAGTCCACCATGCTGGCAGCCGCTCGCGAGGCGTGGGAGGCTCAAGGCTATCAGGTCCATGGTGCCGCACTGGCCGGAAAGGCAGCCGAGGGTCTTGAGGAAAGCTCTGGCATGGAGAGCCGCACCCTGGCGTCATGGTCTTACAGTTGGGACCATGGTCGGGATCTGATCGGTCGCAGTGACGTGTTTGTCATTGACGAGGCCGGCATGGTCGGGAGCCGGCAGCTTGCCCGGTTCATTGGTGAGGCTGAAGAGCGCGGCGCAAAGATCGTTCTCGTCGGCGACCATGAGCAGCTCCAGGCGATCGGGGCTGGTGCACCCTTCAGGGCGATTGCCGAGCAGATTGGCCATGTCGAACTTTCAGGGATACGCCGCCAGCGCCATGATTGGCAGAGACAGGCATCGGTTGCCTTTGCGACCCACAAGACGGCCGAGGGGCTGGCCGCCTACCGCGAGCACGGCGCCATCCACTTTGCGGAAAGCCGCGAGGAGGCGATGGCGCAGATCGTGCGTGATTATCTTGCCGACAGTGAGAAGCGTGCCGATGGCACCCGGGTTGCCATGGCGCATCGCCGCGCCGATGTGCGAGCCCTCAATGCCGCCATCCGCTCTGAACTTCAAAACAGACAAAGGCCGGAGGCCAGACACAGGCTGAGCGACGGTGCGGACCGTGGAGACCGTGGGAATGGTGAGGACGGAGTAGGTGGTGAGGATGTTGGAGAACGCGTGTTCCAGACCAATAACGGCAAACGCGCCTTCGCCGCCGGTGACCGGATCATCTTCCTCGAAAACAACCGCGACCTCCGTGTGAAAAACGGCATACTTGGCACGGTCGAGCATGTGGAGCCGGGCAAGATCATCGCCCGGCTCGATGGTCGAGGCGGCGACAGTGTCAGCATTCCGACAGACAGCTATCAGGCGATCGACCACGGCTATGCGACGACGATCCATAAAAACCAGGGGGCGACGGTGGATCGCGCTTTTGTGCTGGCGTCCAGCACCATGGACCGGCATCTGACCTATGTTGCCATGACCAGGCATCGAGACAGCGTGCAGCTCTATGCCGACATCAAGGAGTTCACCAATGCGGGCCGGCTGGTTGATCACGGCGTTGCGCCCTACGAGCATAATCCGCAATCACGCGACAGCTATTTTGTGACCCTGGAGAACGACAAGGGCGAGCAGCGCACAGTGTGGGGCGTCGATCTCAAGCGGACCATGCGAGATGCATCGCCAAAGATCGGGGACAGGATTTCCCTGCAGCGTGAAGGCGCCACGCCTGTCACGCTTCCGGATGGCACCCAGGCCGAGCGCAATGCATGGCGTGTCGTCAAGGGTGACGCGTTGGCGTACGAGCAGCTGACAAGCCGCCTGTCGCGTTCCGGCGCGAAGGAAACCACGCTGGATTACATCAGCGACTTTGCCGAGCGGCGCGGGATCGCAAGCGATAGATGGATCGTAAACGACCAATGGATCGGTCAAGAGTTTGGGGTCAGGAGCGAGATCGAACTTGCGTCCGGACGGGATGAGCGTCAAGAGGTCTTGTCCCGTGCGGCCCATCTGCAACGGGAGCAGCAGGGCCGGCCATCAGAACGTCAGCAGGTTTACGAGGAACGTGCCGGCGATCTGGCCGGCCCTGTTCACCGCGAAGATCAGCACAGGGCTGAGGACAACAAAGGATACCGCCGCATCCGGTGGTCCGAACTCATGTCGCAAGACGGCGCCGTCCCTGCCCCCACAGAAGCTATCGGCCAGCAATTGCCGACGGAACCCGGCAAGCCAGCTCCGCTGGTGCCAGCGATCACGCGTCACGACCACAGCATCGAAGACGTGGCCCGCGAAAGGGCCATGTCCGTCATCGATCAGAGATTCGATACGGTGGAGTCAGTTGCGCGACGCGTGTTCCGTGATCCGGTCGAGGTCGCCGCGAGATTGCGTACCGCGATGAGCGAGAAGGAAGGCAACGGTAAGATCATGGCAAAGGCCATGGCCGAGCAGCCCGAGCGGTTCGGGGAGCTACGCGGCAGGTCAGGTTTGTTCGGAAACAACAAGGAGCGGAAAGAGGCACTACAATACGCCAGGTCTCTGTCTGCCCACATTGGCTACGTCTCCGAGGCATGGGAGCGCCGGCTTGGCGAAGAACGTCAGAGCGAACAATGGCAGCGTGAGCAGCGTGATATCATCGAGGTGCCTGGTCTCACGCCGCGCAGCGCCGAAATCCTTGCCAAGGTGGAGAAGATGCCGGTCGAGAAGCGAAGCAAGTTCATCAAAGAGCTGCGATCGTCGGCTGAGGGCCGTGCCGCGCTCGGTGAGGCCAGGCTGGTGGCCGAAGCGCTCACGCGGCGGTTTGGTAGTTCTGATCCTCGCAGGTTCGCCGAAGAGCTAGCGGCACGCCCGGAACTCGCAAAGCAGGCCGAGCAAATTCAGATGACAGCCCGTATCGTGAACCGAACGCGCATGGCCGAGCTTAGCCATGACCACGCGCTGAAACGGCAGCTTAACCGGTCGCAGGGGCTTGGGTTGAGCCGATAGTGAGGGACGCACGATCACGACGAGGCTAACAATCGACCAGACCTCTGGGCAAGAACGCATGGGTAAACCGGTGAGGCTGAAAATCCTCCCATTCGCTTGATCTCCTAAGTACGGTTTGAGCTCCGACGCCATTTCTAGCTTCACGATTTTTTGCGCAAATATACACTTTATTGATGCAATTGGGGCTCTTCTAAATTACGTTCAGAGGAAATCAGTCTAGGGCGCAGATATGAAACCATACACACGTTCGGTAATCGATCTTTTTGATGGAAAGAAGCGTTTTCTCATTCCTCTTTATCAGCGTAAATATGCTTGGAATGCCGCGCCTCAGCTCGAGCTTCTTTGGGAGGACATTACCCGCTCGATGAAACGCTTGATGGAAGACCGGTCCACCTTAACGCCCCATTTTATGGGAGCAATGGTCATTGCCCAGGTCAAAACATTCGGGAAGGAAGTTCAGGCATTCGAAATTATCGATGGTCAGCAACGACTAACTACATTCCAGTTGCTTCTCGCCGCATTGCGTGATGTGGCAAAAGCAAATGGCTCACGGTACGAGAGCGAGATCCAGAAATATCTGCTCAATGACGGCATCATGGAACATCCGGAAGTTGAACGTTTCAAGCTGTGGCCGTCGCTTACTGATCGCAGGTCCTTTGTTACCATCATTGATCCGGATGTTGATGTTGAGTCGTACGGACCGTCGCCTGTTGATGAAGACGGCTTTGTGAGACGTTCAGTTGCCGCCCATGCATATTTGAAAGACAAGATCGAAAAGCATGTCAACGAAGCCGCTTCATTTGATGAGCACAAGCTTGAAATCCTCTTTGAGGCGTTAAAAGACGGGTTGGCTATCGTTTCGATAGAGTTGGAAGGCGGCGACGACCCCCAAACGATTTTCGAAACGCTGAATAGCCGCGGCGTGGATTTGTCTGCCAGCGACCTCATGCGCAATTTCATTTTTCAAAGAGCGAAGGGCTTAGGGCAGGAAAATCATTCTCTTGTGGTCGATAAACTGTACGAGAAACACTGGTTGCCCCTGGATCGAGCTTTCTGGAGCCAACCGGCATCACGCGGACGCCAAACCCGCACCAGGCTGGACTGGATGCTAACCGATCATTTAGCTATGCATACGGGCGAATTGGTCTCAGTGGAAAATCTTTTTGAACGTTATCGGCGATGGATACTTGACGGCACGAAGTTCACATCGGTTACCCACGAACTGGAGTCAATTTCCGCAACGGCAGCGATTGAAAAGCGGCTCTTCGATCAGAGCAAGGACGACCCAATCGGCAACTTCGGACGCTTGGCCGACGCATTTGATGTATCTACCGCCATGCCGCTCGTTCTTTATCTTGCAACAGAGGCTGATATCGGGGCCGACCTGACCCGCGCGCTCAACGCGTTGGAGAGCTTTATTCTTCGTCGCGATATCTGTGGACTACCCACAAAGGCGTATAATCGCTTCTTCGTGGGCATCATCGATCGCATGCGTAGAGCGGAATACAAAAAAACGGACGCGTTACTGGATTATCTGTCAAGCCGTACATCCGAAAACGACAGGTGGCCCAACGATCATGACTGGGAGCTAGGTTGGGTCGGGCGCGACCAATATAAAGGCCCAAGGCAGGCCCGCCTACGCTATATTCTGGAAGCTATCGAAATGGCAAAGCGGTCGAAACGAAATGAAGATATTACCATTAATTCGACGCTGACAATCGAGCATATTATGCCGCAGCAATGGGAAAAGAATTGGCCTCTCAGCGAATTTAACCAAATGGATGACGCCGAACGAGAGCGCGATATTGACTACATGATGCGGAAATCCGAACGAGCAAGCGCAATTAATCGTTTGGGCAATCTCACGCTGCTGACCCATGCTCTGAACTCTTCCGTGTCCAACGGCGCGTATTCTGTGAAAATGCCTGCCGTCAGATCGCATTCCAGCCTTGCTCTCAACAGGGAATTGTATGACTTTGACGACTGGAACGAGGCTTCGATCACGTCGCGCGGGCTAGAACTCTTTGGTATTGCCAAAACGCTTTGGGATCCACCTCTCGAACAGGCTGGCCAGCGAACTAGCAATTATCAAGAAGGCATGGTTCTCCCTGGAGAGGGAACCAAGTGCAAGTTCACCTATGGCGGCGTGGATTACCAAGGTGCAATTCAAGATGGGCAACTATGGGTATCGGGATATTCGACACCGTTCGGGTCCTTCTCGGCAGCATCTCGGGGCATAACCAATACCAGTCGAAACGGATGGAATGACTGGTATCTAAGGGATTCCGCGGGCGATTGGGTATTGGCAGCAGACTGGCGAATGACGCCGGCCTAGTTTCCTGAATTACTGAATCTAAGTAACAGTCGGGAAGACTCCGTTCAGCCAGGCTGTCAGCAAAATTCATCGCTACTCACTGACCGTTCATCTACTTGGCCGAATTCACCGCTTCGGGCCGATTGGGCCTTTGATCTGAACCCTTCAAACTGGACCGTTTTTGGTTAGAGTTTTCCGGTGCATTTTCCTGGCTGGGAGAGGAACGGAAGACGATGAAAGCATCGCAGTTTTCGGACGCACAGAAGGCGTTCATTCTGAAGCAGGGTGATGAAGGAGTGTCGGTGGCGGAGATCTGCCGGAAGGCAGGGATCAGCCAGGCGACCTATTTCAACTGGAAGAAAAAATACGCGGGCATGCTGCCGCCGGAGATGAAGAAGCTGAAGCAGCTCGAGGACGAGAATGCGCGGTTGAAGAAGATCGTCGCGGACCTGACGCTGGACCATGAGATGTTGCAGGATGTTATTCGGCGAAAGCTCTAAGGCCTGCTCGGAAACGCGAGATGGTGAAAGGCATGTGCCGGGATTGGATGATCTCGATCCGGCGTGCCTGTGGGGCACTGAACTTCGATCGGTCGACCTACCATTACACCTCTCGCCGTGCCGATCAGGCCGGTCTGGAACGTCGGATTCGTGAGATCTGCGAGATACGTGTTCGCTACGGCTATCGTCGCGTGCATGTACTGTTGGAGCGCGAGGGTTGGGGGACCAACATCAAGCGAACCTATCGCATTTACAGAGACTTGGGCCTGCAACTGCGTAACAAGACGCCGAAGCGACGGGTCAAAGCCAAGCTGCGGGAAGATCGGCAAATGGCCGTTGGACCGAACGATGTCTGGGCCATGGACTTCGTTCACGACCAACTCGCGACCGGCAAGAAACTGCGGGTGCTCACGGTGGTCGATACCTTCTCGCGCTATGTGCCGGTGCTTGATCCACGTCACAGCTATCGAGGTGAAGATGTCATGCAAACCTTGGAACGGGTATGCCGGAAAGTTGGCTACCCGAAGACGATCCGTGTCGATCAGGGGACTGAGTTCGTGTCTCGCGATCTTGACCTTTGGGCCTACTCCAAAGGCGTCACCTTGGACTTCTCACGACCGGGCAAGCCGACCGACAAAATCAGCACTGGTTCCTGACCCTTGCGGATGCCCGCGAAAAGATGGAGGATTGGCGTATAGACTATAATGAGTTTCGGCCGCATGGTGCGATCGGCAAGAAGGTGCCGATCTCGCTGATGAAATCAGGAGGCTCAACCAGCCCGCCTCCCTGAATGAAGCCGGAAAACTCTAGCCTCAGTTGGTCCAGAAACCTGGGGCGGTTCAGAAAACCCCAGACTCTCCTGAAAACTGGATGGAAGATGGGTCTCAGGTCAACTGCAATAGCTCGATAACCACCGCCGACTTTGCTTGCACGGAATGTGCGATATTGGGCAGCTTCCAGATGTCGTGTTTTTGGTGCAGAGGATCAAGATTGCTGTCGGCCGGGGAGGTTGGCATCCAAGATCATCCCAAAACCGCCTCTGATGTAGTATCAAAACGACGAGGGCGGTTTTTCATCTCGCGCCATGCCGAATGCGACCACCTCGAAAATGGGCGACGTCAGCAATCCCCGGGCTTGCGACCGATATGAATATCCACTCTTCTATTGGACTGCCACGCTTCTTCGAGCTTGGGGCCGGAAAGCCCCTGCTCCGGCACCAAAGGCTCCTTGTCAGCTTTACCTTTAACCGACATTTTGAGGGATTGCAGGCCTTGCTGCTTTTTGAGCCAATCGGCTACGTATTGAGCCCGCCTTTCTGATAGGACGTCATTGCCCATGCCGCTGCGCCTAGAGTCAGTATGCCCTGTAACGGCCAGGCACAACGGATTCTGCCGCATAATGGAATATGATAAAGCCCGCATTCTTCCATTTTGGAAGATTGAGGGAACCGCTGAGTTGCTCGCGAACTCAATCCGCTCGTCGTCAATCCGGAAATCGTCTTGCCGGCCGACGTCCACCATCTCAATTGCGACTATGGCTAGCGCTAAAGTTGAGCCCGATAGAACCATCAAGTATCCGAGCCACAACACGTAACGAAGATTGCGGCGGGTTTCCTGCGGCCAAACGAAATCACAGAATTCTTTCGGGTCAATCTGCCCGGCCATCGTTCGGAACCATTCGCCTGAGCTTCGAGGTGTCTGCCCGCTCCTCGGCTTCCAGGGCTCTCCTTGAAGCGAGACGTCGTCTCTCCTTCCTTCGAGAATGGCCTTCGCGTCGGCACTGTAGTTCGTCCCGGCCAGGAATTTTTGGGTCTTGAAACCCTGCGCAGAAAATTCTTGGACATAGCGGCTAAGGCCTTGGAGGATTAACAAGCCCACGACCGCGACCAAAATGGGTAGCAGTATCCAGTTCAGAATGTTGAATTCGATCGGCTGCCTCTCGTTGTAAACGTACAGCACGGCAGCGGATACTGCGAGCAGGAGTGTTATCATCCAAAACGACCAACCTTCAATCAAGCCATCGAACCGGCTGCTCTTGTGAAGGAGGAAATGCACCAGATTAAACATGATGGCCAGCGCGACAATCGCTGTGATTGCGAGCGCCATCGGAGAGAGCGGCCCTGCCTTCTCCGCGAGTTCGTAGAGCAGATCGACCAACGTGTTTGTGTCTTGACCCATCAGTGATCTTCAAAAGAGCGAGGTGTTGTGGTTGAAATTGACGTGGTCTACCGTTTTTGTGGCCGTATCCCATAAATCCGTCTGCCCAGGTCTGATGCATCCAAAGCAGTAATCTGCAGGCGGGATGCTTCTTTGTGCAGGCTTGCCTTTACGTGATACGCCCATGCCCATGCGTTGTGATACGGCGGCGAGGCTGTAAAGAACATCGATGGGGTCTGTGACTGCTTGGAATTTGCAAGTCACAGATGAGGAAGCGGTCGTCGTCAATGACGGGTTGTTTTTGTATGCCGAAAAGGTCGATTTCAGGCTTTTCAAGGCGATCGCGAAAGAACCAGCGACCCCTTCGCGTAATGGCTGTCTCATTGTCAGTTGCGGGACACTGCTCAGAAACTCAAAGAGTTCATTTGGTCTTTCAAGCAAGGCTCCGACGTCCACATCTTCATTAGAGGCCAGCGAGGTGAGCATCGCGCTGTCAGTGAAGTCCAGGACTGGTGCAGGCTTGTCTTGATCGAGTGATCTCTGCCTCAAATGGAGTGGTACGGAGTGCCAACCCCATTTTTCAGCATAGCTTCTCAGCTGACGGATCTTGCTGAACTGCCAGACTATGACCGAGTCGATCCGCATCAATCGTCTTACAATAGAGCCGGTGTTCCCTTCCCAACGACTGCTCATGGGATGAACGACGAGCGTGACAGCTTTCCAGGCGACCAGAAAATCTGCCATGCTCGGTTGCACATTTACTGTGTGATCGAACGTGAGCGGACCCGCCTTCCTCCCGAGTTCATACTTTATCCATTTTTCTACGTCGAATTTCTTGAACCAAGAGATGAAATCTCCGATTCCCGGACCATGGAATTCAGAGGTTTGCCTAAAAAATAGCTCGCTGAACTGCGCACCCGGAAAAGTTTCAGGTTCGCCATAGCGACGGATGAAACGCCTGATTTCATTATCGAAGAGCTCAAGGGTGTCTCCGAACACCCTATACTCCGAAACTCCATCCATCGATTTCTAAAGCCCCAATCCCACGCCCCAAGATTGAGTATCTCTAAAATGGAATGGCGGTGCAACAGTTGATTCAGTTCGCCATTTCGATTGGGCTGGAGGCGCACTTGCACGGATTGGCAACCCTCAGTCTGAATAATGACCGGGGAACATCACGCCTTGGTCGACCAGCACATTGAAACGGTAGCCGGGCATGATCTTGATTGTCGTCTGGACGTTGTCCAGCCGAGGCCACTAATCCCTCTTACAACCTTTCCTCGACTACCTCCTCGGTAAGGAAATTGCCACGACACTTGTCGGGAACCCGCCACGTCGTCTTTTTGGACATGTCTTGGTCCCCGCAAAAGCCCGCTCCACTAACCAACGTTGCGCTATATGCCTGGATGTCCCTTAGAGTCTAGTTGTACTCGCCCTTGACGAATGAATCGCCGTAGAGGGTCATGGAAAGTGTGCGCTTTGGGTCCCAGATACTGCTATGGGCAACCTCAAGGTTGGCCTTGTGATAAGCATCGAGCAGCATGTCTCCGGAGCGCCAAGTTGTAATAAAGCCTTTGAGCCAAGGTTTGGCTACGAAAAAAGGATTGGCCAAGCGGGAGCAATGACAGCCGCACTCCCGTGTGCAACAATCTGCTTTGCAGAGGGCTTCTTTGGATCGCTCAAGCACAGGCAAGCCGAAATGGGACATTCCGGCATCCCGCAGCATACGGAACAGAAGGTTTGACTCAAACCAGATTTGATCCCACGTCGCATCGCCTGAGATCTCTAACATGGCGGCGAGCGCGACCAAAGCCTCTGTTTTCATGCCGAGCCGAGCATAGATGTCGGCAAAAGTTAAAAGCGCCCGGCTATGCCGCTCCGGGCGGTCTCCGGCGATAGTGATGGCAAATTCGGCGAGGTCTCGCGCAGCCTGGCCCCTGCCTGCAAGTATCACCTTGGACGCGGCAGCCCGTATGACCGTCAGATCTTCATCCGGTTTTGGCGACAGCAGGGGCCGCTGGTCAAATCGCAGCCGCTTGATGTTGAAAAGATGATTTCCGATAGCGCCACGCGGCGCTGCCATGATCAGAGTGGAACCGCGCTTTATGCGACGTGTTTTGACCGCGAGGTCGCCAAGGGCAGACGCGATGTGAAAATGATCAATGCCGCATTGACACCCCAAAATCGATAGTCCGGGCTAAAGCTATTCCCAGTCTCCGCTCAAAAGCCGCGCACATGCGCCGTTGAATATTGTGCGACGCACAAAATTCGGAGGAATAGGTATGAAATTCGGATTTTTAGATACAGATCATCCGAAAAAATTCGGATAAAACTCTCCCAAATCAAGGAGAGACACCATGACGGACACGACGTCAGAATTTGATGGGTCAACGATTGGCCTGGAGGCCGCAGAGGAACCCGCATGGACCGCCGCAACCTGGTTCGCGGTTCTTTCGATGGCGGCCACCAGCTTTGCATTGGTATCGGCCGAGTTTCTGCCAGCGGGGTTGTTGACGCCCATGGCGCGCGATCTCGGCATTACGGAGGGTACGGCGGGACAGGTCGTCACCGCGACGGCCTCAGTAGGTGCTGTGACCGCTTTGCTGAGCAATGTTCTCATCGGCAAACTGAACCGCAAGACCGTGCTTGTCGGTCTCAGCGCGCTGGCGATCGGTTCCAACATTCTCGCATCAGTTGCTGCGGATTTCTGGCTATTGCTGGTCGGCCGGGCCGGACTGGGTATTGCGCTCAGCGGCTTCTGGGCGCTTTCAGTTGCTGTCGTGGCGCGGCTCGTTGGCGCGAATTCGACCGGGCGCGGCATGGCTATCGTCACACTCGGCGTTTCACTCGCCACCATTGCAGCTCCCTCCATGGGCGCCTTGATCAGCGACTGGGTGGGATGGCGCATTGCCATGTCGATGACGGCGGGACTTGCCGTCATTGCCATGCTACTGCAAATATTCAGCCTGCCCTCGCTGCCGGCAAGTACAAGCAACAGTCTTTCCGATGTTTTCCGCCTAACGCGGCGGCGCAGCGTTCAGCTGGGGATGCTGGCCATCCTGTTGCTTATGACGGGGCATTTTGCCGGTTCGGTCTATGTGCGTCCGTTCCTCGAACAGGTGACGCTGCTTGAGACCACGCCGATTGCTCTTGCCCTGCTCGGCTTTGGCGTTGCTTCCGTGATCGGCAACGTGCTGGGGGGCCGCATGGCCGACACCAGCATCCGCCTCGCGCTCATCGTTACCGCCGCCCTGATGGCATTTGCAACAATCGCCCTCGTCCTATGGGGTGTTCATAGCAGCGCCGCATTCGCGCTCGTCGCGCTCTGGGGTCTTGCCTTTGGCATGGCACCCGTGGTGCTGCCGACCAACCTTTCCCGCGGCGCACCCGATGCTCTGGAAGCGGCAGGCAGCCTGATGGTTGTTTCTTTCCAGGTGGCTATCAGTATCGGGGCGGTTGTCGGCGGCTATATCGTGGATTCCTACGGTGCCACTGCGCCGCTGGCGTTGACCGCGATCCTGGCGGCATCCACAGTCGCACTTGCCTTGCTGCAGCGCCGCGATTGACCCTGTCCGTGACGGCAGATACCTAAAACGAAAGTCCTGCCCGGAATTTGGTCCGGGCAGGACATTTGTGACAAGACGATTTCTCTTGCCGTCGCTTTGGTTACTTGCGGTAGGAAAGACCACCCCAGATACGGCCTTCGTCTCTGTGGCGGCCGCCATGTACTGCGCCGATATAAGCAGCGGCGGCAGAAACGAGCGCGGAAGCGGCCAGAAGGAACGCGGTCAGAATGCCTGCGACGCGCGCTTTTTCCGCGGCATCCGCAGCTTTGGCCTTGGCATCGTCCAACGCCTTCTGCGCCTCAGCCTTCAGGGTTTCGACCTGCTTCTGCGCTTCATCGACCTTCTTCTGCGCTTCCGCCCTGACGGCCTGCACGCGTTCAACCGTCTGGTTTACGCGCGTTTGCGCATCCGTCTGGCTGATGTTCGTGCGGGCAGCGACCTGGTTGGCAAGCCATGTCTTGTCGGCATCGGATATCTCACCGGTTGCAAGCAGATTGCCGAGGATGCCGCTGATCTGGCGCTGATAGTCACCGGCGCTCTGGTCACCCGTCAGAGGGGCGGTGGGCGCATCGGTTCTCAAAAGACTATCCGTGAAATAGTCGATTGGATTGGCTTTCAGGCCCTGCGGAAGCATTTGCTCGATGCTGGGCGCTGCAGCCTGACCGGCGCCTTGCGCCAGACCACCTGCCGCACTGCCAGCGCCGGAAATAATGCCGCCCGCAAGTTGGCCAGCACCCTGAACGGCGCCACCGACTGCGGAACCCGTTGCCTCAACAGCGGTCTGCGCCACGCTGCCGACAGCCTTGGCACCACCGGACAGCACGCCGAGCGCGAGAAACGCAGAGACGACCGTGCCGAGACCCCATACCACCAGGCCATTCACACCATCGCGGACGGTCAGTTCGTTCCTGTCGGCAGCGCCGGCAGGCCGACGCATGCGGCCGGCAATATAGCCACCCAGCATGTAGGAGCCGACCATGGAAATGATGACGAAGAGCGCGGTTATAATGAGCCAGACTGTGCTGACCTCGCCACCATTATCCGCCGAGATTGAACTCAGCCCCAGGCCGCCCGCAAATGCGGTGAGAATAGCCATGGCGCCCGAGGAAATTACGGCACCAGCGAAAATCGCTGGCCAATCCACATAGCTGCGGTTTGGATTCGTTTCGATACCCGTTGGATCAACCATCAGCGTAGTCCCAACAATGAGAGGATGAACAGGACGACGACGACGAGGCCGACTAGATAGATGATGGAATTCATGCGATCTCCTCCGAATGGACGATCAATCCTCCGCGTAGCGGCGATTATATGCAGTGGGACATGCGAGCTGATTGCTCCTTCACCAAACTCGCCGCGCTCCAAAAAGTTTCACGACTTCTCGTTGCTTCGGAATGATTTTGCGCAATTCCGCCGGCGAGGTGACGAAAGAAATGTGCTCGTGGTCGCCAAAGAGACGTCGCCGAACGCAGGCAAGCAGCATGACCAGCCAGACACAAGCCACCCGAACCAGATTGCGACGGAAGGAGATATACCATGTCTGCAATCGATCGAATTGGCTCCACCGCCTCGCTTTACATACGCCCGCGGCCACAGGACGTTCCCCAAGCCGTGCCGAATACCACACCCGAACGGTCGGCATCGTTGATCGGAGGGGGCGCCGCGCCTTCGCTCTCCTCCAATCTTGCCAACGCACTCTGGTCGCTCCGGGAGCAAGAGGGCGGAATAGAAGAGACGCCGCTTGAGGGCAGCGGCACAGGCTCGGATGAGGACGAGCTTAGCCGCTGGGCAAATATGAGCCTTGGCGAGAAAATCCGGGCCCAATACCTGGAGGCGCGGGGATTGTCCGAAGGCGACCTTGCCGCCATGCCACCCGACGAGAGGAAGGCAATCGAGGACGAGATCCAGAAGGCGATAAAGTTCGCGATGGAGGCTCCAAAAGACGATGACGTGAGCGTGCTCGCCGGCCTTTAAGCGTGACATGCCTCCGGGGGCACTGCGCACTGCTACGATCTGATACATAAATGCGGGTTTCAGGAAACATGCCGGATACCTGCGGGGCAGATCATTGCCTGATCTATTTCGGATCAGGCAGGATATCCCATGAAGAGGCAGATTTTCTTCGCCGTTGCCCTATCGGGTGCGGCAGCAGGTTTTGGAACCGTTTATTCGAGCTCAGCGGACACGCCGCCGGAACTTGCTTCTCCCATCTATGGTGTCACGCTTCCTGAAGGATATCGTGACTGGAAGTTCATCGCGCCCGCGCAGGAAGCGCCGCCGCTGGACGAGCTTCGCGCTGTTCTGGCAAACGATGTCGCCGTCGAAGCCTATAAGAGCGGAACCCTGCCCTTCCCCGACGGCTCGATACTGGTGAAGCTCGCCTATAAGCGGCAGCAATCCACGGAGTTTCCGCCGGCCACGGTTCCGGGCGCGGCGACCACAGTGCAGGTAATGGTGAAGGACTCCAGGAAATATGCCGCCAGCCACGGCTGGGGCTTCGGGCGGTTTGTCAACGGCAAGCCGGTGGATGCCGCCCAGCATGAGACGTGCCTCTCCTGCCACGAGGGCAACGTCAAGGACCATGATTTCGTCTTTACGCGATATGTACAGTAACCGATGCCGGGGCTCCGGCGATTTCGCTTTCGCGACTGTTCGCGGAAAGGCGGCCTCTACACTCGATTACAAATTCACCGAAGCCCCGACACATCGGGGATACGTGACGCCGGGAAATTGGTGCCATCGCCGGGTCGCCTTCGCCGCCCGGAGCCGCGAACCCCAGCCTGAAAGGACACGATGATGACGTTTCTGATCATTGCCTATCTCGGAGGAGCGCTGACAATTCTCAGCCCCTGTATCCTGCCCATCCTTCCCTTCGTTTTTGCGCGGGCGGGACAACCGTTCCTGCGCAGCACGCTGCCCCTGCTTACGGGAATGGCGGCAACCTTTTGCGCCGTCGCGACGCTGGCGGCGGTGGGCGGCAGCTGGGCAATCAGCGCCAATGAATATGGCCGGCTCGCGGCTCTTGCGCTGCTTGCGGTCTTCGGCGTCGGCCTGATTTCTCCACGCGCGGCCAGCATCATCACCCGCCCGGTCGTTGAACTCGGTAACCGGCTCGCCAATGCCGCCGGCAAGCCCGGGTCAGTACCGACGCTTGCGGGCTCGCTGATACTCGGCATCGCCACCGGCCTTTTGTGGGCACCCTGCGCGGGACCAATCCTCGGGCTTGTCCTGACGGGGGCGGCCCTGAAGGGGGCCAATCTGGAAACGAGCCTGCTGCTTGCCGCCTATGCCGCCGGGGCAGCGACATCCCTTGCCGTTGCCATCCTCATCGGCGGCCGGGTATTTGCGGGTATGAAGCGGTCTCTGGGTTTTAGCGAGCGGATCCGCCAGGCGCTTGGCGCGGCGGTGCTTGCCGGCGTCACGGTCATCGCGCTCGGTCTGGATACAGGTTTCCTGTCGCAGATTTCCTATGCGAGCACGGCATCCTTCGAACAGCAGGTGCTCGATCGGCTCCACACCGCCAAAGCGCCTGAAGCGGCGGGCGCCAGCGCCAGCGCTGCTGCGGCCCGGTCGGAGCTGCCGGTTGAGGGCAAGGCTCCATCCCTCGATGGCGCCAACGAGTGGCTCAATTCCCCGCCGCTCACGCGCGAACAATTGCGTGGCAAGGTCGTCCTCATCGACTTCTGGACCTATTCCTGCATCAACTGCATCCGCACCATTCCTTACGTGCGCGCCTGGGCGGACAAATACCGGGACCAGGGCCTCGTCGTCATCGGTGTCCACGCACCCGAATTCGCCTTTGAAAAGAAGATCGACAATGTCAGGCAGGCCGTCGCCGGCTTCAAGATCGATTACCCGGTGGCGATCGATAATGATTACAAGATCTGGCGCGCCTTTGATAACAGCTATTGGCCGGCGCATTACCTGATCGATGCCAAGGGCCAGATCCGCTACCACCATTTCGGCGAGGGCAACTACCGGCAGACCGAAGAGGCGATCCAGGACCTGCTGCGTGAAGCCGGTAGTAGCGCTTCCTCCAGTGCACCGGTGAGTCCGGAGACGACAGGGGCTGAAGCCGGTGCGGATATCGGGCACATGCGCTCCGGCGAAACCTATATCGGCTACCGACAGGCTGAGAATTTTGCATCTAACGAGGCGGTGCGCGCGGACACGCCGCGCGACTACTCCGTCACGACGCCTTCTCTCAACGAATGGGGACTTTCCGGTACCTGGACGGTTGGCGCGGAGGCGGCCACACTTGATGCGGCTGATGGCGGCATAACCTACCGCTTCAGCGCCCGTGACCTGCATCTGGTCCTTGGGCCGGCAAGCGCCGGAAAACCGGTTCGTTTCCAGGTCACCATCGACGGGCATCCGCCGCGCGCAGATCACGGCATCGACACGGACGCCGAGGGCAACGGCGTTGTTACCTCAACCCGTCTTTACCAGCTCGTCCGCCAGTCCGGCACCGTCGAAGCGAGAACCTTTGCCATCCGCTTCCTCGACCCCGGCGTGCAGGCCTATGCCTTCACGTTTGGCTGAATCTGCATTTTCCTTCCCTTTCACATTAAACCAAAGGAAAAACATGATGCACCGTCGTCTCATGCCAAAATTCGCGATTGCCATCGCAACCGCACTGATCGCTTTTGCCGCACATGCGGCGGAGGTGAAGAATATCGTCATAGTCCATGGCGCGCTGGCCGATGGCTCGGCCTGGCGCCGCGCGACAGAGATCCTTCAAAGCCGCGGTTTCAACGTCACGATCGTGCAGGAGCCAATCACCTCGCTTGCCGATGATGTAGCGGCCACCAACCGTGTCCTCGATCTCCAGCAGGGCCCCAGCCTGCTCGTCGGGCACAGCTACGGCGGCATGGTGATTTCGGAAGCCGGTAACCGGCCGGATGTGGCCGGGCTGGTCTATGTCGCCGCCTTCCAGCCGAAGAAGGGAGAGAGCCTTCTCGACATCGCCGGCTCCAAACGGCCGGCCGGCAACGGCATCAAGCCGACGAAGGATGGCGCGTTCCTTTATCTCGATCCGGCCGTCTTTGGACAAGATTTCGCCAGCGATCTTCCGCGTGAGGACGCGACATTCATGGCAAGCAGTCAGGTCTTCGCCGCCAAGGCCGCCTTTGCCGCCAAAGCCGGCGAACCCGCCTGGAAAACCAAAAAAAGCTGGTCGATCGTCGCAACGCAGGACAGGTCGATCAACCCCGATCTCGAGCGTGACATGGCCAAGCGCGCCGGCAGTGCGGTGACCGAGATTGCGGCAAGCCATGCGGTCTTCGCCTCGCAGCCCGATAAGGTTGCAGACGTCATCGAACAGGCCGCCCGGCAATCCTCAAAGTAAGCGCACCTCCGTAAGATCAAATGCAGCCGCCCCAGACACCGGGGCGGCTGTTTGCGTTGGAAGGGCGAGCCAAATGTATCAGTCTGTATCCGGAATGCACCCTGCTACAAAACCATTCACATTCGCCTCCCTTGGGACACATCGACGATACACGCACCCTGTTACCTGCCCGGCATCCAACACGGACAGGAGAGACAGCCAATGACTTCCGAGATCAATTTCCAGCGCCGCCGCTTCTTTGGCATTGCCGCAATGACGGTTGCCGCCGTCGAATTCGCTTCAGTAGGCCTTGCTCATGCCAAGGGCGAAGCGCCTTCGCCTCAGCCGTCAACCGGACGCGACGGAGCCACCTCCTTTGGCGCCCTGAAGCAGGTTGAAGCGGGTGTACTCAGCGTCGGTTACGCAGAAGCTGGCCCCGCAGACGGCCCGGTCGTGCTGCTGCTGCACGGATGGCCTTATGACATCTACAGCTATGTTGATGTCTCACCCATCCTTGCATCGGCTGGATATCGGGTACTCATCCCCTATCTGCGCGGATATGGCACGACCCGTTTTCTCTCGGACGACACGGCACGCAACGGACAGCAGGCAGCGCTTGCGGTCGACATGATTGCCTTTCTCGACGCACTCGGCGTCAAACAGGCCGTCGTGGCAGGTTATGACTGGGGCGCTCGCACCGCCGACATCATGGCCGCACTCTGGCCCGAGCGTTGCACCGGGCTCGTATCGGTCAGCGGCTATCTCATCGGCAGTCAGGAAATCAATAGAAAGCCACTTCCGCCCAAGGCGGAACTTTCGTGGTGGTATCAGTTCTATTTCGCGACGGAACGCGGCCGTGCGGGCTACGCAGCGAACACCCGCGACTTCGTGCGCCTGATCTGGCAGACGGCATCTCCGACCTGGAAATTCAGTAACGAGACCTTCAATCGTTCGGCCCCCGCATTCGACAATCCCGACCATGTGGCCATCACCATCCATAACTACCGCTGGCGGTTGGCACTGGCAGACGGGGAAGCCAAGTACGATAATTACGAGCGCCAGCTTGCAAAACTTCCCGTCATCACCGTGCCGACGATAACATTGGAAGGCGACGCCAACGGTGCTCCGCATCCGGACCCTTCCGCCTATGCATCAAAGTTTTCCGGCAAATACCAGCACCGCAACATCAGCGGTGGCATAGGCCACAACCTTCCGCAGGAAGCGCCAGAGGCTTTTGCCAGGGCTGTTCTGGACGTCGCAAAGCTTTAAACTTGCCGAAGCCCGCGAACCGTTGTCTTACTGCATGTGACAGCGGGGCGCGCGGTAGCGGGCCACTCGAACCGTCCGGACGACGAAGGCATCCAATGGACCATATCGACCATATTCTCGTCGTGGACGACGACAGGGAAATCCGGGAGCTGGTCTCCAGCTACCTGAAGAAGAACGGCCTGCGTACGAGCGTGGCGGCCGATGGACGGCAGATGAGAAGTTTTCTCGACGGCAATACCGTCGATCTCATCGTGCTCGACGTGATGATGCCTGGCGATGACGGGCTAGTTCTATGCCGCGAGTTGCGGGCGGGGAAACACAAAGCCACGCCGGTGCTGATGCTGACCGCCCGGGATGACGAGATGGATCGCATTATCGGGCTCGAAATGGGCGCCGACGACTATCTGTCGAAGCCCTTCGCTGCCCGCGAACTTCTTGCGCGTATCAAAGCCATACTGCGCCGCACGCGGATGCTGCCTCCCAATCTGCAGATCAGCGAGGCCGGGCAGCTCCTGACCTTTGGTGAGTGGCGCCTCGACACGGTGGGCCGTCACCTGCTCGACAGGGAGGGCACGACCGTGGCCTTGAGCGGCGCTGAATACCGGCTCCTTAGGGTCTTCATCGATCATCCCCAGCGCGTCCTCAACCGGGACCAGCTGTTAAATCTCACTCAGGGCCGTGATGCCGAACTTTTCGACCGATCGATCGATCTTCTCGTGAGCCGCGTGCGCCAAAGGCTAGGGGATGACGCGCGCGAACCCGTCTACATCAAGACGGTGCGGGCGGAAGGCTATGTCTTTGCGGTGCCCGTGGAGATTTCGGAGCCGAGGATATGAACGGCCTACGCCTGCTCGCCGGCTGGTGGCCGCGCTCGTTGCGGTCCAGACTTTTCATCATCCTGTTTGCGGGCCTCGCCATTGCCTACGGTCTGTCGTTCAGCATCCTCTTTGCCGAACGATATATGTCGGCAAAGGCGGTCATGCTCGGCACTCTTGAGCAGGATCTGGCTGTATCGATCGCCATAATCGACCGCCTGCCTGCGGAAGAGCGGGCGCAATGGGTCCATCGCCTGAGCCGCAGCAATTATCAGCTCGTCCTCGGCCCGGGTGTTCCAGGTGTTTCCGACATGTCTGGCCGCGGCGCTGAAATTGCGCAGAGGATCGAGGAGGCCGCAGGACACCGTTTCCCCGTCAAGGTCGAGTCCATTCCCGGCGACGGCAAGCGGCTTCAGGCGCATCTGACGCTATCGGACGGCTCGCCCCTCACAATTGACGTGACACCGCGCGGCGTGATGCCGCTGGCGGAGTGGCTGCCTTATGTCTTCGCCGCGCAGATGGCGCTTCTACTTCTGTGCACCTGGTTTGCAGTGCGACAGACGACCAGACCGCTCAGCGCGCTGGCTGCGGCAGCCGAAGCGTTGGATCCGGGGGAAAAGGGGTTGCCGATGAGTGAGAGCGGCCCAAGCGAAGTTGTCCACGCCGCCCGCGCCTTCAACGCAATGCGCGATCGCGTCGCCCAATATCTCGAGGAGCGGGTCCAGATTCTTGCGGCGATTTCGCACGACCTGCAGACGCCCATCACCCGGATGCGGTTGCGGGCCGACATGGCAGACGATACGCCGGAAAAGGAAAAGCTGGTCAGTGACCTGCGTGAAATCGAACGTCTAGTACAGGATGGTATCGCTTATGCACGCAGCGCTCATGGCAATGGCGAGAAATCCTCACGTATCGATCTGGCCTCTTTCATCGACAGCATAGCCTACGACTATCAGGATACCGGAAAAGCAGTCACGGTTGACGGTATGGTGCGCGGCACAGTATCGACAAAGCCACATGCCCTGCGAAGAATCCTGACGAACTTGATAGATAACGCGCTCAAATTCGGAGGCAGTGCGGAAATCAACGTCGACCGGCGCACTGAAGGCACCGTGGTCATCACGGTGCTCGATCGTGGGCCGGGCATCCCCGACGAGATGCTGCAAAATGCCATGCAGCCCTTTTTCCGGATTGAAACATCGAGAAACCGCGACACCGGCGGAACAGGACTCGGACTTGCGATCGCGCAGCAGCTCGCCGGAACAATCGGCGGCTCGGTGCGCCTCTATAACAGGCAAGGCGGCGGGCTTGCAGCCGAGGTGGCTTTTGCCTGACAGGGACGCAGATTAACGATAAGTATCCCTTATCATTTGATCACCACGGACTCCGGAATAACGACAGCTTGGGCCCTAGCTGAAGTAAGCACTTCGCCAGATGGTGTGTGCGCCTGACCGAGGCTGCCAACCGCGGAATTCCCCTGCCAGAAGCCATGGAGCAATCACGCCACCGATCCGTCCAGCAAGCATCCAGCTATTATAACAGTGCTACACGGAGAAGCAGGCGAGCGGCCCGATTTTTGTAGATCGGGTCTCACTGTTAGAATTGCCAGGGCGAGATCAATTCGAGCCCTGTCGTCTCGAAATCTTTGAGGTTTCGGGTCGCCAACCGGCCACCATTGATCCGCGCTATCGCCGCGATCATGCCGTCCGGAGCCGACATCCCCCTCCCCTGCCGCGCAGCCTCTCCCATGATATCGCCATAGGCCAATGCTGCTTCTTCCGTGAAGGCAAACATCTTGTCGGAGAACCGGCGACGCCAGCTCACAAGTCCCTCTTCCAGGCGATCGGCGCGCTGATCCGGCCTGATCTTTTGAATACCAAAAGCGATCTCGGCAACTGCAACCGTCGACAATGCCAATTCGGCGTCGTGACGAACCAGCCATGCTATGACTGCAGAATCGGGAGCTTTCTTCAAAGTCTCCGACATCACATTCGTGTCGAGAAAAATCAAAGCTCGACGCCTTTGTGAGCGCGTCTGTTTTCATCGATGATACTGTCGAAATCGATATCCGTGCCCGACTGCGATGAAAGACGACTATAGAATTTCGCAGCGGGTTCACGTCCTGCCTCACGAGCCTCATATGTTTCGAGCGCGCGCTCGACGATATCGGCAATCGTGCGATTTTCTCGGCGGGCGAGCTTGTGTGCAAGGTCGCGCGCTTTGGAACTGCGGACAGATAGTTGCGGGGTTACCATCGAGTGCTCCTTCGTCTGGATCGAATATAGCTTAAATGAAGGTAGCCATCAAGATGGCATCTGCCATCTTGATGGCTAACTGTTGTTTTTTCGCACCCTTTGTTTCGGCCATCATGCATGTTCATTCCGCGTGGAGACAACACACCTCCCCCCCCTGAACGCCGTGCTTTAAGCAACTTCTGCTGTAGACGGCCGCCAACGTGCATTTGATGCAGGTTATGTCATAGCTCCACCGAACGCCGCATTTCGAGCCTGATGACGTTGTACTTAGCTCATACACGCTTACAACCGGTCATTTTTTCGCGCATTTCTTATCTGTACAAAGCACCTGAAAAATGCGCGAAAATAACATGACAAAACGGCAAGCCGCCAATCCATCGCAGGTCCCCAAACGGGCCGCCGACCTGCCCACCGCAGAACTCCCACCAAAATATCGAAAAGGTGGCGTCTGAAGACCAGTAACAACGATACTTTTCGATACAGTTTTGCAGTTTCCGGAAACATGCCGGATACGCCGATCCGTCACAAAGCTCCTATCACGAAACGCCGCAACAGCGGCAAAATGAAAGGAACCTCCCGTGACCAAGATCGAGACTGTTCTTTATACTGGCAAGACCCACACGACCGGTGGGCGCGACGGATCGGCGCAAAGCGATGATGGCGCGCTTGGCATCAAGCTTTCCCCTCCGGGCAGCGGAAAGCCGGGCACGAATCCCGAGCAGCTCTTTGCGGCAGGCTGGTCGGCGTGTTTCATCGGCGCCATGACAAAAGCGGCGGCAAAACACCAGCTCCGGCTTCCAGCCGACACCACTGTCGATGCGGAGGTTGACCTCGGCACGACGGGCGGCGAATTCTTTCTGCAGGCTCGCCTGACTGTCAGCCTGCCCGGTATCGATCGTCCCATCGCGCAGACGATAATAGAGGATGCCCACCAGATCTGCCCCTATTCGAAGGCAACCAGGGGGAACATCGATGTTACGCTCATTCTCGCTTAAGCCGATGGTTCCCGCCCGCGCGCTTGTCATCGCCATCGTGTTTGCGGCGATATTTGCGGTACCATGCGTATATGACGCAAAATCCGACGAGCCGTCGCCGCTTGCGGGACTTCTGGGCGCGGTTTCATCGATCTGACCTCAAGGAAACGGCTCGGCGCCCCGCCGCGGCCGTTTTCGCATTCACTTCTTCCTTCCATCGCTTTTGACAACACCATGGCGTTGCGCAACGCCCTGTGGCAAGCGGACAATCTGTCCACCACCCTTTCACGATATTGGAGACCGGCCTGCCGGTGGGCAAGCGGGTACTGCCTATGGACGCCGGGCTGCCGAAACCGCCATCTGAACACGGGTCAAAAATCAGGGAAGGTCATGTCTTGCTTCACTCCATCGTTGCGCTACGGTTGCGATCAGGGATTTTCACTGGAGGGACTAAGGTATGTGCAACCATTGCGTGATCGAGAACGTGAAAAAGAACATGCTGTCGCGACGCTTGCTGTTCAAGGGCGCCGTGGCCGGTGTAACGGCGATGACGGCTGGCAGCCTCGCGGCCCCGGTACTTGCGCAAACACCCAGACAGGTCATCGATCTCACACATACATATGATTCCACATTCCCTACATTCGATGGCAAGCCGGGCATAGAATACGAGTGGGCAGCTGAGATCGCCAAGGACGGTTATCAGCTCCATAAACTCACGATCTACGAACATACAGGAACGCATATTGACGCACCTTTCCACTTCAGCGCCGACGGAGCGAGTGTCGATCAGTTGGAAGCGCAGAAACTTGTCGCGCCGCTGGTCATCATAGACATCACAGACCGCGCAAAAGAGGATGCCAATTCCACGATCGAGGCCGAAGACATCGAGCGCTGGATATCCGCAAATGGCGACATCCCGGCAGGTTCGATCGTCGCTCTGCGCTCCGGCTGGGCAACCAGAGTAAAGAGCCCCTCCTTCCGCAATGACGACGCCGGAAAATTTGCCTTCCCCGGTTTCGGCAAGTCGGCAACCGACCTTCTGCTCAAGCACGATACGGTCGCAATCGGTGTCGACACGCTCTCGCTTGATCCTGGCAACTCTGCCGATTTCGCAGTTCACAATTCCTGGCTCCCGGCAGGGCGCTACGGCATCGAAGGCCTCAACAACCTTGAGGCTTTGCCGGTAAAGGGCGCGACAATCGTCGTCGGTGCGCCTGCACATCGAGGCGGAACGGGTGGTCCGGCCCGGATTCTGGCTCTGGTCTGAACGTAGTACGCCGGGGCGCCCCCGGACCCAGCAACCGCCTGCCTGCCGCATCAGATCAATCCGCTCAGCATCCGCCGCGGCCGCAAAGGAAAGGCTGGGCGACACGTCGCCCCGCGCTTGACAGGAAGAATTCCAAGCGGTGAGGTCGCGAAGAACATATTTCTTGCCGCATAACGTTAGGTCAAGAAACCACCGCAAGGGAAGGTTTCGATGGACAATCGACGCCTGTATTGCCGTTTAGGGAGCGCTCAGCCGCACCACCATCATTTTTCCCATTGCGCCCAGCGGTCGTCACGTCGCAGCTTTTCCAACCACCGCCAGTTTAAGGACAGGCAGACATGTTTTCCGGCTCTCTGTGACGCGACGCAGGCGTCCCGGATGTCTGGCGACCTGCTCTAATCGGTAGTTACGATTTGCATTGACTGGCCTTTGAACCGGGTGCCGCGCTGCAAGGCGATCATGAGGAATGAGGGCTATAGTCAACAATGATCCACTATATGGACCTCATAGATGCACAAATTAACTGCATAAATCCGTCTATTTACTGTTGATTTCATGAATTTTCCTGTGTATCCCGAATACATGATTTTGTAACGGTCCATATTGTGGAGGCAATATCCCGATACATTCAGACCTTTGGAGGGGTCTGGCCTGTCTGGCAACAACAGCTATCCTGATGTCGCGGTCGTGGCACGGACATCCTGTTTTGCAGACATGTTCATTGCGAAGGTTGTTCTGTGGGAGAGGAGGCCCCGATGACCATGACCGCAAACGCGAATGACGACGTATTTGTACTCGATGGCGAACTGTTGCACACCGGACAGGTAACAGGCTCCTGGTTCATGCGCCCCATCGAGGCCGTGGCGGCGGTGCTGCTGGCGGTGATGATCGGCCTGCTTCTGCTGGGCGTGACGTCACGTTATGCCCTGCATCTACCGATTGTCTGGATCGATGAAACGGCGTCCTTGTGCTTTCTGTGGTTTGCCATGCTGGGCGCGGCAATCGCGATCGATCGCAGCGAACACCTGCGCCTCACGCTGTTTCTCAACATGTTCCCGCAACGTGTTCTGGGCTATATCAATTCCCTGGCACTGGTGCTGGTGGCGACATTTCTTGCGGCAATCATCAAGCCCGCCATGGAATACGCCATCGAGGAGTGGGTAGTCACGTCAGCGGCGCTGAATATTCCGATGTCGTTTCGCGCTGCGGCGTTGCCGGTCGGCGCCTGTCTTATGCTGCTTTTGGTGCTCAACAATCTCTTCCGACGAGAAAATCTGCGCGATATCATTGCGGCCCTTTTAACGGTCGCGGTTGCCTCCGGTCTGCTCTATCTGGCATCGCCGATGCTGGAATCCCTCGGCAATTTTAATCTGGCGATCTTCCTCGGCCTGTTCGTTGCGGTATTTCTGGTGCTGGGCGTTCCGATTGCCTTCTGCTTCGGCCTTGGAACCCTCGCCTATCTGACCTTCACCACCTGGGTTCCGACCATTGTGATGATCGGGCGCATGGATGAGGGCATGTCCGGCATCATTCTGTTGTCAGTGCCAGTCTTCGTGCTGCTGGGGTGCGTGCTCGATGCAACCGGCATGGGTAAGGCGATTGTCGAGCTTCTGTCCTCAATGTTTGGCCACATTCGCGCGGGCATGTCCTATGTTCTGCTCGGTTCTCTGTTTCTTGTCTCCGGCATTTCCGGCTCCAAGGTTTCTGATATGGCAACCGTCGCACCGGCGCTGTTTCCGGAAATGAAGCGCCGTGGCCACAAACCCAAGGAAATGATCGCGCTTCTGGCCACCGGCGCCGCCATGGCCGATACGGTTCCGCCCTCAATCGTGCTGATCGTTCTGGGTTCGGCGGCAGGTGTGTCTATTGCCGGCCTCTTCACCTCCGGTTTCATGATTGCAATGGTACTGCTTCTGGTGCTGGCCGTTCTGGCCCGCTGGAAGGCGCGGGATGAAAACATGGAAGGCGCAAAGCGCACGCCATGGCCGCAGGTCGGCAAGGCAGCCCTGATTGCCGCACCGGCGCTCGTTCTGCCCTTCCTCATCCGCAGCCTGGTGGGCGGCGGTGTCGCCACTGCAACCGAAGTATCCACTATTGCCGTGCTCTACGCCATGATCGTCGGCGCAGTGCTTTATGGCGGCATCAGCCTCAGGAAGCTTTATTCGATGCTGGTCGAGACGGCAGCCCTTTCAGGGGCGATCCTGCTGATCCTCGGCTGTGCATCGGCCATGGCCTGGGGGTTGACGCAGAGCGGCTTTGCTTTCCAGCTGACCGCGATGATTACCGATCTTCCGGGCGGCTGGATGACCTACATGGTCGTGTCGATCCTGATTTTCATGATCCTGGGCTGCGTCCTGGAAGGACTGCCGGCAATCGTTCTGCTCGCGCCGATCATGTTCCCGATCGCCCGCACGCTTGGCATCAATGACATTCATTATTCGATGGTCGTGGTGGTCGCCATGAATATCGGCCTGATGGCGCCGCCCATCGGTATCGGCTTTTACATCGCCTGCAAGATCGGCAACGTGTCGCCGGACGAAGCCATGGGTGCCATCTGGCCCTATCTCGCAGCCATGATCATCGGCCTGCTGCTGATTGCAGCAATCCCCGGATTTTCGACCATTCTGCTCTGAGACCGTGGCGGGTCCGCCCGCCACGCCGATGAATGATAACTGCTTTATTTTGGGAGGAGAAAGCAATGAATATCAACAGACGTACCATACTCGCCGGCGCCGGTTCCGCCGTACTGGCCACCGCCTTCGTGTCGCGCGCCCGCGCTGCTCAATACAATTATAAATATGCCAACAATCTGCCTGCGGCGCACCCGATGAACATTCGCGCCAAGGAGGCCGCCGAGCGCATCGCCAAGGAGACCGATGGACAGGTCAATATCAGCATCTTCCCCAGCAGCCAGTTGGGTGCCGACACAGACGTTTTGAGCCAGGTGCGCTCTGGAGGCGTTGAATTCTTCACGCTTTCGCCGCTGATCCTGTCGACGCTGGTACCGAACGCCTCCATCAGCGGCATCGGTTTCGCCTTCCCGAACTACGAGTCCGTATGGGCGGCCATGGATGGCGATCTCGGTAAATATGTCCGTGGCGAAATTGCCAAGCAGAATCTCGTTGCCATGGACACCATCTGGGATAACGGCTTCCGCCAGATCACCAGCGCTTCCAAGCCCATCGCCACGCCGGCCGATCTCGAAAGCTTTAAGATCCGCGTGCCAGTGAGCCCGCTCTGGACCTCTATGTTCAAGGCGTTCAAATCCGCCCCTGCCTCGATCAATTTCGCCGAGGTCTATACTGCACTGCAGACCGGTGTGGTCGATGGCCAGGAAAATCCGCTGGCGATCATTTCCACCGCAAAGCTGTTCGAAGTGCAGAAATTCTGCTCGGTCACCAATCATATGTGGGACGGGTTCTGGTTCCTGGCCAACAAGCGCGCCTGGGAGCGTTTGCCGGATGACCTGCGCGCCATCGTCGCCAAAAACCTCAACCAGTCGGGCAAGGATGAACGCGCCGATGTGGCGAAGCTCAATGCCTCGGTCAAGGAAGATCTGATTTCCAAGGGCATGACCTTCAACGACACGGATGCGACACTTTTCCGCGCCGCGCTGAAAGAGGCAGGCTTCTATTCCGAGTGGAAAGGCAAATACGGCGATGAAGCCTGGGCCATTCTTGAAAAGGCCGTTGGTGCAAGCCTGACCTGACCGGCCTGTTGAATAACTGGCCCCGCCCGTAGCGGGGCCAACCCGACTATGTCTGACGATTGGAATGGAGACTGCTTTGACAGGTCGCCTGACGGGAAAACGCGCGCTTGTGTTTGGCGCAGGATCATCGGGGCCGGGTTTTGGCAACGGCAAGGCTGCGGCCGTGCAATTTGCCCGCGAAGGCGCGCGCGTAGCCTGTGTCGATCTATCCGCTGACGCAGCCGAAGAGACGGCTGAGATCATTCGCGGAGAAGGCTTGGAGGCGATTGCGGTTGCCGCCGATGTCACTGAACTACAGTCCGTATCGGCCACCGTTGCCCGCACCTGCGAGGCCTTTGGTGGCATCGATATTCTGCACAATAATGTCGGCGTGACCCATATGGGCGGACCGGTTGAGCTGGATGAGGAAAGCTTTCGCGCCTCGGTCGATCTCAATATCGGCTCCGTTTATCGTACCTCCAAGGCTGTGTTGCCGGTGATGTTGGCGCAGGGCGGCGGGGCCATCGTCAATATCTCGTCGCTCGCCTCCATTCGCTGGACCGGCTATCCCTATTTTGCCTATTACGCCATGAAGGCAGCTGTAAATCAGGCGACTGTGGCGCTGGCCATGCAATATGCCCGGCAGGGCATTCGCGCCAATTGCATTCTTCCGGGAATGATCGACACCCCACTGATCTACAAGCAGATCAGCAATCAATATGCGTCTGTCGAGGAGATGGTGGCGGCGCGCAATGCGGCTGTCCCGGTGGGCCGCATGGGCGATGCCTTCGATATTGCCCGCGCCGCCGTTTTTCTCGCATCTGATGAGGCTAAGTTCATCACCGGCGTCTGTTTGCCGGTCGATGGCGGGCAAAGCTGTGCGGTGGGGGCGTTTTCCTGAGATGGCAACAACAACAACGATTCCGGTAGAAAAAGATCTGACTGGCGCGCGTGCGGTGGACCGGGCTCTGGCGCTGCTCTCCATGGTCGGGAGGCACGCGGAACGCGGCGTGGCGCTTTCGGTCATCGTGACAGAAAGCGGACTGAACAAGCCCACGGCCCGCCGCCTGCTGCTGGCTCTGATCCGCGCCGGCCTTGTGGAGCAGGATGAGGAAACGCGGCGTTACTACCTCGGCGAAGAAACCTATGTGCTGGGCAGCCTGTCATCGCGCCGGTTTGGCCTTCTTCAAATGGCGCAGGACGGCCTGACGCGCATTTCCCGCCGCTCGGAGGATTCGAGCTTCCTTTCCGTGCGTCGTGATACATTTGCCCTGTGCCTTTACCGCGAAGAAGGCACCTGGCCGGTGCGCACCCATGCACTTCAGGCCGGTTTCGAACACCCCTTGGGTATTGGTGCGGGTTCGCTCGCCATGCTGGCGGCGCTGCCAGACGCCGAGGTGGAAAGTACCATTACGGCCAATAGCGGGCTGATTGCCGCTAATTATCCCGGCATAACGCTTGAGGGCCTGCGCCGTGATGTCGAGTTGACGAGAGCCAATGGCTATTCGCTCAACCCCGGCCTGATCCTTTCTAATTCCTGGGGTATTGGCGTTGCCATCCGCGCGCCTGATGGCGCTGTGGCGGGAGCGTTTAGCATTGCCGCTGTGGACAGCCGCATGCGACCGGAGCGCCAGCCGGAACTCGCAGCGCTGCTGCGCGAGGAAGTAACCCGCATCGAGACACGCATCGCAGAAATGATGGCCAGCCGCGCCCGCACGCGCGGTGAAGGCGACACGAAACGGCAAACGAGGAGAACGAGCAAATGAGCAAAGCGCAGATCGTCGGCTGGGCGCATTCGCCTTTCGGCAAGTCGGCCCTTGAAAATACCGAGCAACTGATGGCTTCGGTCGTGGCGCCGGCCATAGACCATGCGGGCGTCGATGTCAGCGATATCGACGGCATTTTCGTGGGCGTGATGAACAATGGCTTCTCGAAACAGGATTTTCAAGGTGCTCTGGTAGCGATGGGCGATGAGCGCCTCGCCTATACGCCGGCAGTGCGTTTCGAAAATGCCTGCTCAACAGGATCGGCCGCCCTCTATAGCGCCATGGACTTCATCGAAGCCGGGCGCGGCCGCATCGCACTCGTTGTCGGCGCCGAAAAAATGACGGCGCTGCCGACCGCAGAGGTGGGCGAAATCCTGCTCTCCGCCTGTTACCGTGCGGAGGAGGCCAATATTCCAGGCGGGTTTGCTGGCCAGTTCGGCCGCATCGCACAGGCATATTTTCAACGTTATGGCGACCGCTCGGAAGAGCTGGCGATGATTGCCGCAAAGAACCACGCCAATGGCGCGGTCAATCCCTATGCCCATATGCGCAAGGATTTCGGCTTCGATTTCTGCAATACGGTTTCGGACAAGAACCCCTACGTCGCAGGCCCGTTGCGCCGCACCGACTGCTCGCTGATTTCGGATGGCGCTGCCGCGATCATTTTGGCCGACGAGGAAACGGCAGCCACACTCAACCGCGCCATCGGCTTCCGGGGCCGCAAGCATGTCAACGACATCATGGCATTGAGCCGTCGCGATCCGTTGGCCTTCGAAGGCGCGCGCCGCGCCTGGGCCGGCTCGCTGGAACTTGCCGGCGCAACGCTCGACGACCTCTCTTTCGTTGAAACGCACGACTGCTTCACCATTGCCGAACTTATCGAATACGAGGCCATGGGGCTTGCGAATCCCGGTGAAGGATATCGCGTTGTCCAGGATGGAACGGCGCTCAAGACCGGACGCCTGCCAATCAACCCATCGGGTGGATTGAAATCGAAAGGTCATCCCGTCGGGGCGACCGGCGTTTCCATGCATGTCATGGCGGCGATGCAATTGATGGGCGAGGCAGGCGACATGCAAATTCCCAATGCCTCCCTGGCTGGCGTGTTCAACATGGGTGGCACGGCGGTTGCCAATTACGTCTCGATCATGGAGCGTGTGAAATGACGACGCAAAGTGCCGTACAGCATCCCGCGGGCGGGGTTGCGCCCTCCACCACGCGGGTGATGAACCTCTCGCATTTTCTGACGCAGGCGGCACGCCGCAACCCGGACCATATCGGTTTCGTCTGGGGTGAAAAGACTTGGAGCTGGGCTCAAATGGAAGCCCGCGTCGACGCAATGGCCCATGCGCTGGAGACTGAATTCGGCGTCAGAAAGGGGGACCGCATTCTGGTGCAGTCCTCCAACAACAACCAGATGTTCGAATCCATGTTCGCATGCTTCCGCGTGGGTGCGGTGTGGGTGCCGACCAATTACCGTCAATCGCCCGATGAAGTTGCCTATCTGGCAAAGGCCAGCGGCGCACGCGGCATGATTTGCGCCAGTGCTTTTCCCGATCATGCAAAAGCCAGCCATGAGGCGGGCACGATCGATTTCAGCATCGCCATCGGCACGGCTGAGTTCGGTGAGGATTACGATGCCATCGTGGCCCGTCATATGGGGCACAAAGTCAAAAGCCAGGCAGTGGATCGGGATGACCCGTGTTGGTTCTTCTTCACCTCAGGCACAACCGGCCGGCCCAAGGCTGCAGTGCTTACCCATGGCCAGATGGCGTTCGTCATCACCAACCATCTCTGCGATCTGATGCCCGGCACCGGACCGGACGACGCCTCCATCGTCGTTGCCCCGCTTTCACACGGTGCGGGCATACACCAGCTGGTGCAGGTGGCGCATGGCGCGAAAACCGTGCTTCCGGCAGCCGAAAAACTCGATGTGCCCGCCGTCTGGGCGCTGATCGAAAAATGGCGTATCACCAACGCCTTCACTGTACCGACCATCCTTAAGATGCTCGTCGAAGACCCCTCTGTGGATCGTTTCGATCACTCCTCACTGCGCTATGTCATCTATGCCGGCGCGCCGATGTACCGCGCGGACCAGAAACGGGCGCTTGCGAAGCTCGGCCCGGTGCTGGTGCAATATTTCGGCCTGGGTGAAGTCACCGGGAACATCACCGTGCTGCCGCCTTCTTTTCATAACGCCGAGGACGGTCCGGAAACGCGCATCGGCACCTGCGGCTTCGACCGCACCGCCATGGAAGTGCAGATCCAGAACGATGCTGGCGAGGAGGTTGGCGCAGGCGAAACCGGCGAAATTTGTGTAATCGGTCCCGCCGTTTTCGCCGGCTACTACGATAATCCCGAGGCCAATGCCAAAGCCTTCCGCAATGGCTGGTTCCGCACGGGCGACCTTGGTCATCGCGATGAGAACGGCTTCCTCTACATCACCGGGCGCGCCTCCGACATGTATATTTCCGGCGGCTCGAACATCTATCCGCGTGAAATCGAGGAAAAAATCCTCATGCATCCTGACATCAGCGAGACTGCGGTTCTGGGTGTGCCGGACGCGGTGTGGGGCGAGGTCGGTGTGGCCGTGTGCGTGGCCCGCGAGGGCGCGGATATCGCCGCCATCGATCTGAAGGCCTATCTGGAAGGCAAGATGGCCCGCTACAAGCTGCCGAAATCAGTGGTGTTCTGGGATGCCATGCCGAAATCCGCCTACGGCAAGATCACCAAGAAAATGATCCGCGAGGAACTGGAGAAACGCGGTCAGATGCCGGCTTTCGAAGAAAAACGGACAGGCTGACAGGCGTGACATTCAATCGGGAGGAGACGGCATGACACAAGAGAAGACAGGGACAAAAGGGGCCGTCGCGATCACCGGCGGTGCATCCGGCATCGGTTTCTCCACTGCGCATCTCCTGATGGCGCGCGGCTGGCAGCCATGGTTGCTGGATCTCAAGCGCGAGGCGCTGGATATAGCCTGCGAAAAGCTCGGTATCGATCTCTCGCGCGGCATCGTCTGCAACGTTGCGGACGAGGCATCGATAGAGATGGCTTTCGCCGCCCTGACCGCGGGAAATTCCGATCATGCGGTTGATCTGGTCGCCGTCGTCAACAGCGCCGGCATCGGTATCGACAAACTGTCCGTCGACACAAGCGTCGAAGAATTTCGCCGCATCGTTGATGTCAATCTCGTCGGCAGCTTCGCGGTAGCGCGCACTGCCGCACGTTACTGGCTGGAGCGCGATATTGCCGGCTCGATCGTGAATATCAGCTCTGTTTCCGGCATGTGTGGAAATCGTGGCCGCAGTGCCTATGGCGCTTCGAAAGGCGGCGTCAATCTTCTGACGATGGTAATGGCAAACGAGCTGGGGCAATCGGGCATTCGTGTCAACGCGATTGCGCCCGGTCCGGTCGATACCCCCCTCACCCAGGCGGTTCATACTGAAAATGTTCGCGACCAATGGCATAGCCGCGTTCCGATGCATCGCTATGGCAGGACGGACGAGATCGCTTCTGCCGTGGCCTTCCTGGTGTCGGATGACGCAAGCTACATCAACGGACAGGTGCTCGCCGTGGATGGGGGCTTCATTACCGCGGGGCTTGCGGTATGACGGAGACAGGCACGCAAGAGCTTCCCCGCCACATCGTCCATCCCGGACCGATAACGCCTGAACGCTTTCGCGCCGTCGGCTGCCATGCCTATCCTGTTACGCTGACGGTCCGGTCCGGCGTAAGCGCCAATGAAGCGATTGCCGATGCCTTTGCGGAGTTGGGGTTCGAAGGTGGTTACGTCAGACTGAAGAACGTACCGATGAAACGGTTGCATTATGTCATGCCGGCAGCCGCACCGGATGACGCCCATGCCGCATGGTATAGCGAAACCTTTTCCATGCCGGGTGGCACAATCATCGATGCCGGCCTGCATATGGGCCGGCGTGATAGCGCGCCGTTTCTGCATTGCCATGGTTCATGGAAGAGTGCCGACGGCGTTGTCTCCATGGGGCATCTGCTGCCTTTCGAGACCGAATTTGCTGTAGAAACACCGCTTGAAGCTCTGGCGCTAGATGGAGCGATCCTCGATGTGCAAAAGGATGAGGAAACCAATTTCCCCCTTTTTACACCCATCGCGCAGCAGCGCCGCCAGAAGAGTTCGGGTCTTCGGGCACTTTTATGCACAGTGCGCCCCAATACCGATATATGCACGGCACTCGAAGAGGTCTCTGCCCAGTTTGGCCTGCGAGAAGCCGAAGTCAATGGAATTGGCAGCCTGGTCGGTGCGGATTATGAAGACGGAACAATCCTCACTGCCTACGCGAGCGAAATCCTCATAAGAAACGGCCGTATCGCCACGGCCGCGTCGGGAGACCGACAAGCAATGCTGGATATTGCGATGGTGGACCTCACCACACATATCAGCGGCGGGCGGCTGGTGCGCGGCAAGAACCCGGTTTGCGTTACTTTCGAGCTACTTCTGACCGAAAGACAGGGGCACGCCGCATGAGTTGCGCTGCGCAACTCACCGGCCCGCCTGACGACAACTCACGCCGCCTGCGGCTTTTCCGCAGGCAACCACTCTTCCAGCGTCACTTCAAAAGTCATGCAAACCGGGTTAGCTCCGGCGATGAAGGGACCGCCATAAACCGAACCTTCGGTATCGGCGACGACACCGGTCAGCGAGGCGCGCAGCGAGCCGTCCGGCTGGGCACGCACTTCGCCGGCAATGGAGACGATTTCCACGGCGGGACCGCGTATTTGCAAGAACGCTCCGCTGCGGGTGCCGAGACAGGCATCGACGAGACTGCCCAGCGCACCGCGCACAAAGGCATTTCGAAAACCTTCGGCAAGGCACAGTTTTTCGACACCGAGAACAAGGTCTTCATTGGGTGCGATACGGGCATAGGCCACACGCCCCATGGATCCGGTTTCTACAGTGTTATGCGTGTTCATCGGCGCGCTCCGTACGGTTCCTGGGTTGAAGAAGGGGAATGTTGGTTTCAGGGTCGAAGGATTGCTGCAGCACGAAACTGTCTAGTGAGGTCACCAGGGCAGAAACGCCGCTCTCGCCAACAATACAGGATTCAGTCAGCAGATGGCCGCCCTTGACCACACCTGCCGCGGTGCGCATGGCGGCATGGCAATGAACAATCGGCTCGCCCTTCATGCTGCGCCCGAGCGTAGCATTGCCGAACACAAGCCAGGCCGCACCGGCATCGATGGGTTTCGTATAGGCAATGACCGCCTTGCCGGAAGGGTCGGGCGGGGCGACGCAATAGGACAATATGTCGAAATAGCCGCCAAGAATGGTGAGCGAGGCATTCTCAATGCCGTTTTCAAAAAGCGGCTGCACGATTCCATCATAAAGACTGCGGCCCGCCGCAATGAACAGCCGCACGTGGCGCGCGGATGGCGAGTGCAGGCTGTTGATGCGCACCGGCGAGGAAATGCCGGGGTGGATCAACGTTCTTGGCCTTGGAAAATGATGCTGTTCTACGGGTGCCACGCCTGCTCCTCCCTGCTGCCTGTACCTTGCAGTACGGTACTTAAAAATCAACGGAAGGTGCTTTCGAATGCCAGCGCCAAACCGCCCATCTGAAAACATTTCTTTCGCAGTCTGCCGCAGTGACGGCAGGTTTTTTGCAACGCATTGTGGGGAGACCGGGATGACGAAACCGCTGGACAGAATTGACCGCAAGATATTGCGCACCCTGCTGGAGAACGGCAGGTTGAGCAATGCGGAGCTTTCGGAAAAGGTGGGGTTGTCGCCCAGTCCCTGCTGGCAGCGTGTCAAGCGGCTGGAAGACGAAGGGGTCATTCGCGGCTATACCGCCATTCTCGATCAGGCCAAGCTTGGACTGACCGAAACTGTTATCATCGAGGTGATGCTGGAGCGCCACGACGACGAGGTTCTGGAACGCTTCGGAGAGGCGATGGCGGCTCTTCCGGAGGTGCTGGAAGCCTATCTGACGACAGGCGAATATGATTATCTCATCAAGGTGGCGGTGGCAGGAACCGCAGGCTACGAGCAGTTTCTGCGCCGGAAGCTCTACAAGATCGAGGGTGTACGCCACTCCCGATCCTGTTTCGCACTTAAATGTCTCAAACACACATTATCAATCGTACCCGATCCCGAACCTCCATCAATGGAAGCGACTGGCCCCGGCCGCGTGCCGGCAAGATAGCGGCAGCGGATTGCGGGTAAAAAGGTAGTAGTCGCGTCTGCGCCCCCTTCGTTCCTCAGCTGGTGACCGAACCGACTTGAAATTGTCGTTTCCGGGCAATGGCGTGCCGCAGAAGATCGCAGATGTCCAAGGTATGCGGGAGACTCTAGCGTCTCTATTCGATCTGAACCGGAACCCTCCCCCAGCCGCCGCCGCCGGGCGTTTCCACGACGACCGTTTCTCCAGACGAAAGCGTTACCGAGCCTTTGCCGGCTAGCGGTGTCGCAATGCCGGCCGCATCGATGACCGAGTTTTGTCCCGTCGCGCCGGCGTCACCGCCATGCAGACCGTAAGGACCAGTGATCCGACGGTCGGATTGAAGTGAAACACGCGCCTCGTGATCCACCGCTGTAATGGCGCGGATCAGGCCTTCGCCGCCGGCATGGTGCCCCGTCCCGCCCGATCCCTGGCGCAGCTCGTAACGTTCGATACGCAGCGGATAGCTGATTTCAAGCGCCTCGATCGGGGTGTTGAGCGTGTTCGACATATTTGCGTGCACGCCATGCATGCCTGCACCATAGGGACGGCCGCCCTGCCCCCCGCCAATCGTCTCGATATAGGTATAGGGCCTTCCGCTTCGGGGATCACGTCCACCAATGCCGATCAGGTTCATCGTCCCCTGACTGGCGGCGGCGATGCGATCGGGCGCGATAAGCGCAAAGGCGCGCAGTACCGTGTCTGCCACGCGTTGCGTGGTTTCAGTATTGCCCGCGCAGACGGCGGCCGGCGGCTGGGCATCGAGGAAACAGCCCTGCGGAATGTGAATTTCGACTGGACGCAACACGCCGGCATTTGGCGGAAGTGTTGCGTCGGTCAGTATCTTGATGGCGTAGAACACAGCCGAGTGTGTCATCGGCTTGACCGCATTGACATTGCCACGCCGCTGAGGCGCGGTTCCTGCAAAATCGAATACCAGACGGTCGGGCGCAACATCGACGGCAACCCTGATCAGGACTTTCTCCGGGCTTGATCCATCGTCATCCAGCCAGTCTTCGGCCTCGTAGCGGCCGGGCGGCAACTCAGCGAGGCGCTTCAGCATGCGCCGCTCGGAATAGTCAAGAATGGCCGACAGGCCCTGTTTCAGCCCATCGACACCGAAACGCCCCACCATTTCCTGCAGGCGGGTCTCCCCGATCCTGAGAGCCGCCAACTGGGCATTGAGATCACCGCGCCTCTCTTCCGGCGTGCGCACATTGGCAAGCACCATGCGCATGATACCGGCCTGTTCCGCACCTCCGTCGTAAAGTAGGACTGGCGGAATGATCAGTCCCTCCTGGAAAATCTCTGTTGAGCTGCCGGGCATCGAACCGGGCTCCATGCCTCCGACATCAGAATGGTGCGCGCGGCTTGCCACGTGCGCAACGAGTTCACCTGCGGCGAAAACGGGAGCTATCAACGTGATGTCGGGCAGATGCGCGCCGGCAACGAAAGGGTCGTTGACGATGACGACATCGCCTTCCTTGAGCGGTGGCAACTGTGCAAGTGTCGGCGCAACGGCCCTCAGCATGGAACCAAGATGCACCGGTACGTGCTCGGCCTGCGCGACCAGCTCCGCATTCGCGTTGAAGATTGCGCAGGATGCGTCCATGCGTTCTTTAATGTTGGGCGAAAAGGCAGTGCATTTCAGCACGACGCCCATTTCCTGCGCGGTTGCTTCCAGGGCATTTCGCAGAACTTCGAGACGGATCGGATCAAACATGGTCATTCTGCTACCTCAACGATCAGACTGCCTGATTTGTGAACCGTGAGACGGTCGGCAGGATAAAGAACGGTGGTCGAAGAAACTTCCTCGATAATGGCGGGGCCGAATATCATGTTGCCAGCCTTGAGCTTTTCCCGGGCGTAGACCGCCGCCTTATAGAAGGCGCCACGCGCGCCGGTATCGCCAGTCTCGTAATAGACCGGGCGTTCGCCGGTCCGGGCATCGCCGTCGGGCACAGGGCCTCCGTCGTCGAGGTCGGGAAGCACCGGCGTTTTGATGCGGCCGATACCTGTGACGCCGAAGCCAGCGATCTCGATTGCGGCGTTTTCGTCAGCATGACCGAAGCGGGCCCGGTGCGCGGCGTGAAACCGGCGAGGAAGGTCGGCCCACCAACAGGGTTCGCCCGGATTCACCGTCACTGACAGTTCAAACGACTGGCCCTGATAGCGCATGTCGATGCGTATTTCCACGTCGCGCCGGTCCGGCTCGACGCCATCATGATCGAGATGGCCGTCGGCGCGGTCAGTCAGGCGCTTGATGCGCAAAGCCGCTTCAGCTTCGCTATTGGCGGCATAGGGGACGACGTGTGTTTCGACGAAATCGTGGCGCAGGTCTGAAATCAGCTGTCCCAGCGCACAGAGAATGCCAGGGGTCGGCGGCACCATTACACGCGGCATCTTGAGTTCGCGGGCTACGGGGCTGCCATGCATCGGTCCCGCACCGCCGAATGGCACAAGCGCGAAATCACGTGGATCATAACCACGTTCCACGGAAACAACGCGGATGCCCCGAACAATGTTGGCATGGGCTACGCGCAATATTCCTGCCGCCGCCTCATAGACATCAAGACCAAGTGGTTGGGCAATGACATCGTTGATGGCTTTATGGGCCCCATCCAGATCAAGTGTCATCGAACCGCCCAGACGCGATTGCGGCGAGAACCGCCCCAGCACAAGATTGGCATCGGTAACTGTCGGCAACGTTCCACCGCGACGATAGCAAACGGGGCCCGGCACCGCCTCGGCGCTCATCGGCCCCGCACGCAACGCCCCACCGTCATCAATCCAGGCAATGGAACCACCGCCCGCACCGATAGCATTAATATCGATAACCGGCAGGCGGATCGGCACGGTTTCGAGACTGGCCGAACGGGTAATTTCCGGCCGTCCAGCCCGGATGAGACTGATATCCGTGGACGTTCCACCAATATCCATGGTGATGATATCGGGAATACCTGCCAGCATAGCCACATGCGCGCTGGCGACCACACCACCGGCGGGGCCGGATAGAACGGTATGGACGGGCTTGAGGCGCGCTCCTTCGAGGCTCATCAGTCCACCGGCCGCATCCATCACCATAACCGGACGGTCGCGGCCAAGGCCCAGCCCTTCCTTCTCATCCTGCAACATACCGGAGAGCGAAGACAGATAACGGTCCATGACCGGACGAAGATAGGCATTGAGCACCGCCGTCGAGCCGCGCTCGTATTCGCGGAATTCAGCATTCACCTCGACCGAAGCGGAAATTGCCACATCTGGGAGGACTTCAGTCAGAATATCGCGCGCCCGCAACTCATGGGAGGGATTGGCGTAAGAGTGGAGAAAAAGGATGGCGACGGCCTCGACGCCAGCCGCCTTCATCGCTTCACCAGCCGCGCGCACATCGGCCTCGTCGAGCGGCTGCAACTCTTCACCTGTCGGCAGAATACGGCCCCGCGCCGTAAAACAAAGTTCGCGCGGCACCAACGGTTCAGGCTTCACCCTGGTCAGATCGAACAGCGTCGGTCGGTTCTGGCGGCCGATTTCAAGGAGATCGCGAAAGCCGTGATTGGTGAGAAATGCCGTCTTTGCGCCATTGCGCTGGATCACGGCATTGGTTGCCGTTGTCATGCCATGGCCGACATACGCAACATCCGCACCGCTCGCGCCCTGCAGGCCCAGGGCGTTTCGCAGGCCTTCAAGCGTGCCGAGCGCACGGTTGACCGGCGTGGTCGATACCTTCGAGACCGTAATTGTTCTCGTCGTCTCGTCATAGGCAATGCTGTCGGTGAAAGTTCCGCCGACGTCGGATGCGACACGTATATGCGGGGTCATAACTGCCTCTTGTGTAACAGTAACGTTGTCGTTACAAAAACAGAAGCAACGGGAGCTGTAAAGAGCTGTTGGCGACAACGCTGCAAAATTCGTTCCCTGCCGAAGAGAGGACAAGACGAGACAAAGATGATATTCACCGGCCACGGAAGGACGACATGAATGAACGACAGGCCGCAGGCAACAAAGGTGAAGGAAAAGCCGCCAGGATCACACGCGGCGCGCACTTCGCGCACCCGCAAGGCCATTCTTGTGGCTGCGGCAGGCGAATTCGTTGCCCACGGTCTGGAAGGTGCAAATATCGAGGCTATCGCCCATTCGGCTGGCGTTAACAAGGCACTTGTCTATCGGCATTTTTCCCGCAAGGAAGTGTTGTTCCGGCATGTGCTGGAAGACGCTTACCGGGCGATGCGCGATGCAGAGGAATCGCTGGCGATGCCTTCGGATCCGGTTGCTGCGCTCGACCGGCTTGTGGAGTTCACCTTTGACTACTACCGGAACAATCAGGGCTTCCTGACGCTTGTCGGCATCGAGAACCTGCACGGTGGCGAGAACATCCGCGAATCGGAGCCCGAAACGGTATATGCCGGAAATATTTCCCGGATGGTGGCGGGCATTCTGGAGCGTGGCGTCACAGCTGGCGTGTTTCGCCCTCGGTTGGACCCTGTCGAGTTATGGCTGTCAATCTCGAATCTGTGCTGGGCCACGGTCTCCACGGCACACACCATCCGCTTTACCTTCGGGCGGGATGTTCTCGCTGAACCGGCGCGCAGCGCGCGCCTTGCCCATATCCAGGAAATGATCCGGCGTTACGCGTTGAGGCCGGACCACTTGTAGGGCAGTGCTTCAGACATCAGCGCGACGCAGCGCTGTGCCTCGTCATCCGAAACGCTGTTGGCCAGCGCAAGCAGAGAAACCCCGGTTTCGCCATAACGATTGTCACCGGGCGCGGGCGCAAAGGAAAGCGTCCAGACCTCGTACCCCGCCGCCTTGCGCGTGCCGATCACATAGCCTTTTTCGAGGAACATCTCGATCTCGGCGCGGATGGTATCCGTTTCGATCTGCCATTGCTCGTAATGCGGGGCGTTGATTTCGAGGATGCGTTCGCGGGATTCCCTGTCAAGCCGCGCCATCATGCAAACCCCGGCATGGCCGATACCAAGCGGCAGACGCCCGCCCACGCCCGAAAGCAAGGGTTGGACCGGCGCCGCGCTGAGCTGGAAATCGAGGCAAACGGATTCGAAACCCGACCGCGCCATGAGAAAACTTGATATGTTTGTGCCGGCGGTGATGGAAATAAGCGCCGGACGGAAGAGATCGACCAGATCACCAATACCTGGCACGCGCTGCGCCAGCGCATAAATCGCGCTACCCAGCCTGTAGTTGCCGCGCCGACCGCTCTGCTCAACAAAACCGTAATGAGACAGTCCCGTCAGAGCCCGATGCACCGCCGATTTAGCATCACCGATCCCATCTGCGATTTCAGCAAGGCTCATGCCGCCGACACCCGCATTGCCTAGCGCCAGAAGAATTTCCGCACCGCGTTCGACATTGCTGGACGATTGCTTTGCCATGCTGTCCCCTGGGTTTCGGTGAATATATCATTCATTAAAATCCGATAATTGGAACTGGATTAGGCAATATGGCATGGGTAGTCAAGCGGGTTAAAAAATTGGAACCTCAAGCCGCTCGCCCAAAAAAGACCCGGCTCCCTATGGAGGGAAACCGGGCCAGCTTGGGAAATCAGAGCCCGTAAACGGATTTGGCCGCTTCGGAGGAAATGCGTCCGTCACGGACGTCGGCTGCAATGGATGCCGGGTCGCGCATGGAGGGCTCGCCATATCCGCCGGCACCGGGCGTTACGATCTCGAGAATGTCACCCTTGAAGATGTCGCCGGCACCATTCACCAGCCGCTCGGGCGCACCGAGAATGGTAAAGGAGCCAAGACCACCTGCAAGGCCACCATCCAGACCCCAGGGGCGCGAGACGAAGCGGGAGCCACCGATGGAGACCCGGCAATCTGCTTCTGCGCGATACACGCGGCGAAGACCCATGCCACCCCTGAACTGTCCGCCACCACCGGAACCGTCGACTAGTTCATAAGCAACCAGCGTCAGCGGATACTCGGTTTCAAGCGATTCCAGTGGCAGGTTGGACGTATTGGTCATGTGGACATGCACGCCGTCCAGACCATCCTTGTTATGCCGCGCCCCGAAGCCGCCACCGATAGTTTCGAGATAGACCCAGAGGCTGCCGTCCGCGCGTGTACCAGAGAAGCTCGCAACCGCGACAGATCCGTTGCAGGCCGCGGTGACGCGGTGCGGAACCACCTTCGCGAGTGCGCCATGGATGAGATCGACCACGCGCTGGCATGCGGCAATGCGGCCATCGACTGCGGCCGGGTGAGCGCAATTGAGCAATGTGCCCTTTTTCGCCGTCACATGGATGGGCCGGGCCAGACCGGCATTCGGCAGGACGGTTGGATCAACAACGGTCTTCACCGCATAATAGACTGTGGAGAGGAGAGCGGTATAGACCACGTTCAGACCCGCGCGAACCTGCGGCGGGCTGACGAAATCAAGATGCATCTCGTCACCCTTGACTGTAATTGTCACCGAAAATTCGAGCTCGTCCCGCAGCGATTCCGCATCGAACATATCCGAAAAGCTGTAGGTGCCATCCGGAATGGAAGCGATGCCGGCGCGCATCTTGCGTTCGGCATAGTCCATCAGTTCGCGACCAGCAGCGAGAACCGTTCCGGTGGAATACTTGTCGCAGAGTTCCTTGAGGCGCGTCACGCCAAGGCGGTTCGCTGCCATTTGGGCGCGCAGGTCCGACATTCGCTCATGCGGCACCTGGCAGTTCAGGAGAAACAGCTTCTGGATGTCTTCCTGAAGAATGCCCTTTCGATAGAGGCGAACCGGGGGGATGCGCAGGCCTTCCTGATATATGTGGGCATGGCCGCGATCTGCGAAGTCGGAATGGTGCGCTGTATTGATCGCCCAGGCGATCAACTTGCCGTCCTGGAAAATCGGCTCCGCCAGAACGATATCCGGCAGATGGGTGCCGCCACCCTCATAGGCGTCGTTGCCGATAAACACGTCGCCGGGAGCAAGACTATCCGCGCCCACATGTTCCAGAATATAGGGAATAAAGCCGATAAACGAGCCGAGATGCATCGGGATATGTTCTGCCTGGCAAAGCATTGCCCCCCTGGCGTCGAACAGTGCCGTCGAGCAATCGCGGCGTTCCTTGATATTGGTGGAATAGCTGGCACGAACGAGCGCCTCTCCCATTTCCTCGACGGTGGAGGCAAATGCGCTGCCGATGACCTCGACAGTTATCGGATTGAGTGCTGCAGCAGTGTTCTGTGCGATGGCTGCATTCGTCATCATTTTCCCTCCACGATGAGGTTGAGATAGGCATCGACCGTGGCGACATATCCAGGTGGCAGAACCGTGGTCGAATCCATCTGGTCGATAATGGCAGGACCGGCGACGACGTTACCGGGTTTCAGCAGATCGCGGTTATAGAGCGACGCTGCAGTAAAACCGCCGGCTTCGGCCATCCAGACATCACGCTTGCCGGAGATCGCAGCAGAGGAATCCTCGCCCTCGATCTCGCGGGCCTTGAACGCTGCTTTTTCGACAACGCCGCTTGCGACCAAACGATAGGTAACAAGCTGCACCGGCTCACCTTCGGCGATGAAGCCATAGAGCTGGCGATGCGCCTGCTCGAAACGCTCCTTGACGAGGCGGAAGGTTTCCTCGGTGATCGGGCCTTCCGGCAAGGCGACTGCGATCTCGTAATTCTGGCCGGCGTAGCGGCAATCGACGGTGCGGGTGACAACGCGGGCGGCTGGTGCGATTTTCTCACGCTCGAACCAGGCATTGGCTTGAGCTGAAAGGCCATCATAAAGCGTGGAGATCGTTCCCGACGCCACCTGGTCGAGGCGATGCAGGACAGTCGCAGAGAAGTCCGTTCTCAGATCCGTCATCAAAAGGCCAAGAGCGCATAAGACGCCCGGCGTCTTCGGCACGACGATGCGCTTCATGCCCAGCTCACGGGCCAGACGCACGGCATGCACCGGACCCGCTCCGCCGAAGGCGACCAGCGCGTAGTCACGCGGATCATGACCACGCTGGACGGAAATCACGCGAATGGCCTTGGCCATGTTGGCCGTCACGATGTCGAGAATGCCGTTCGCGGTTTCCAGAACGCCCATATCGAGCTTTTCCGCAAGCCGCTCGACGGCCTTTACCGACAGCGAACGGTCAATCTTCATTCGGCCGTTGAGCAGATATTCCGGGTTCTGTGTCTGAAGTACGACATTGGCGTCAGTGACCGTCGGCTCGTCATTGCCAAGGCCGTAGCAGGCCGGACCAGGATTGGCGCCTGCAGAACGTGGACCGACTTTCAGGTGATTGCCGGAATCGATATAGGCGATCGAGCCACCACCGGCCCCGACCGTGTGTATATCGAGCATCGGAGCCTTGATCGGATAACCGTGGACCACCGACTCGTTCACCACTCGGCACTGACCATCAGCAAGCAGTGCAACGTCAGAGCTGGTACCGCCCATGTCAAACGTGATGAGGTTGTCGATGCCGGTCATGCGACCAACAGCCTGGGCAGCGACAACACCGGTCGAGGGACCGGACAGAACCGTGCGTACCGGCATTTCGGCAGCAGCATCAAAGCCGATAACGCCGCCATTCGACTGGGTGAGCTGCGGCGCAACCGTGATGCCGAGATCGGTGAGCTTGCCGGACAGCGCTTTCACATAACCCTGCATAACGGGGCCAAGATAGGCATTGACGACCGTGGTCGACAATCGCTCGAACTCACGGAATTCCGGCGCGATACGGTGTGACAGCGAATGGAAGGCTTCAGGAAACTCATCTTCCAGAATGCGGGCCGCGATCTTCTCATGCTCGGCGTGCATGAAAGAATACAGAAAATTGACTGCGACCGCCTTTACGCCATCGGCCTTCAGAGCCCGCACCGCTTCGCGCAATGCGGTCTCGTCCAGTGGTGTTTCAACAGTGCCAGTGGCCAAAACACGCTCTTCAATACCGAAGCGCAGGTGACGCTCGACCAGAAGTTCAGGCTTATCTGCCTGGAGATCATAGAGGTCCGGGCGTTTCTGACGGCCGATTTCCAGCAGATCGCGGAAACCACCGGTCGTCAGAAGCCCTGTTTTTGCGCCACGACCCTGAATGAGCGCGTTTGTGGCAACCGTTGTACCGTGACCGACATAAGAAACGTCCTCGGCCTTGATGCCCACGCGCTCGATGCCATCGGCCACACCCTGCGTGATCCCGCGCGAAGGGTCATCCGGTGTCGATGAAACCTTCCAGATCACCACCTCGCCCGTCTCATCCTCAAACAGACAAACGTCGGTAAAAGTACCACCGGAATCCACGCCAATCCGCCATGCCATGGCTCGCTCCTTCTTCTGGATGTCATAAGGCAACGCCTCATCTGGAGGACGTGCGACACTGCCTTGATTGCATGCGCCGCCCGCTGCGAAAGCCAAGCCTTCGGCCCCGGAGAAACGGCTGCCGGGCAATCCGGGCCAGTTGTTCAGACCCTAAGATCGGCTTCATTCCCTTGTCAATCTCAATTCCATTATTACGACCAGAATATTTTTGGTATTCCTATAATTAGATTATAAGTCAAAATTACGCCAGAGGTTGAAAAATTTGCGTTCTTATTCCGTTATTTGACACAAAGATTTTGCAATGAATTAATTAATGGAATTTCGCTTGACACCCGGAAAAGGCTCTCTTTATTGTTTTCGATATCGACGGGACCAGATCACGCCCACCGGGACCGACACTTTTCCGGAAAGGTGGCGCGCCGAAATCGTCCACGCCGGCTGGCAAGCATGTATCAAAACATAATGGGGAACTAACCATGATACTCGATCGCCGTACCCTTCTGAAACTGACCGCCGCTTCAGGTGCCGCATTTGCCATCGGAGCGTCCAGAACCTTTGCGCAGGCCCCTTCCGACACGTTGCGCATCGGCCTTTCCACCTATCCCGCTCATCTGAAACCGTGGGTGAATGTCGGCTATGCCGGCCAACTCGTTTCTTCGCTGATCAACCGTTTCCTCATGGCCTACACGCCAGAAGGCAAACTTGTGGGTGAACTGGCCGAAAGCTTCGACAGAGACGGCGACCGCGCCTGGGTTATCAAGCTGAAGGATGTTAAATTCTCCGACGGCCAGCCCGTCACCTCGGCCGACATCGAATGGAATATCGAGAAGATCAAGGCGGAGGGCTCCGGCGCCTATACCCGTGATGCGATGCTCGAAGTCGAGAAGGTCGAGATTGTCGATGACCGCACCTTCAAGCTCCTGACGAAATCACCGAACGCGGCGCTGCCGGCGCTCTTCGCCAACCCCTTCCTGCAGATTATCGCCAAGGGTTCGACCGACAAACAGGACCATGGCATAGGCGCAGGCCCGTTCACGCTGGCCAATGCAGAAAAGGGCGTAGGCCTCGATTTCGAAGCCTCCGCGCATTACTTCAAGGACGGCTTGCCGCATTTCAAGAAGGTTCGTGTCACCGCCTACGCCGACGAAAACCTACGTGTTGCAGCGATCACTGCGGGCGATGTCGATGTGATCGATTACGTTCCGTGGAGCGCAATGGACCAGCTCGACAAGGACGCCAGTGTTGCGCTTGAGACAGCTGCCACAGGCGCTTTCATGTTCCTGTCGTTCAACGGAGCTGGTGCATTCAAGGACCAGCGCCTGCGGCGCGCCGTTTCCCTCGCCATTCGCCGCGAAGAGATCGTCAAGGGCGTGTTCTTTGGGCGCGGTGCGGTTCTAGAAGGCGTGCCGCGCTCGTCCGCGACTCCGTTCTACAACGCCGAACTCGCCAAGGGGCAAAGCTACGACCCCGACCGCGCCAAGGCGCTGATTAAGGAGGCCGGAGCAGAAGGTGTGACCGTCAATTTGCTCTCGACCGCGCAGTACGGCATGCACCGCGATACCGCCGTCATCGTCCAGGGCCATCTGGCTGAAGTCGGCATCAACGTGACACTGACGATGCCCGACTGGTCCACCCGCGTTACCATGGGTAACCGTGGCCAGGGCGATTTCGCCATTCAGGGTCTCGGCCTCGACACCTTCGATCCGGATGCGACAAGCGCCCTCATTGACCCGACGCTGTCGCCTACCTTCTTCCGCTCACGCAATTTCGAGGTTCCAGGCCTGACCGAGCTGCTCGCCAAGGGCCGTGCGGAGTTCGACCTGGAAAAGCGCAAGGCGATATATGCCGAAGTCGACAAGCTCGTCATCGAATACACGCCTTTTTGCGGTCTTTCCTACCGCGCCACCGGCTTTGCCCACCTGAAGCGCGTCAACAATTTCCATATGCTTCCGGACCAGATTTCTCCCTTCTCCGGTCGCCTTTTCGACGAGCTTTCGCTGTCGTAACATCTGGAATTAGCCCGGTCGGCACTCGCCTGTCCGGGCACCCGTTTCTCATCTTCCGTGCGGAAGAGGCCTGAAAGGCAAGTATTTTCAGGCTGACGTTGCACGGCTGACTGCCGGAGGGTCTTCATGTTCTGGTTCCTGCAGCGAATTGCCATTTCTCTGGCGCTGCTCTGGGTCGTTACCAGCCTCGTCTTTCTTTCCATTTATATGGTGCCAGGCGATCCGGCTGAACTGCTGCTTTCAGGAGAAGGTTCGACGCCCGACGCGGCTTCGGTTGCGCAGTTGCGCAACGATCTGGGCCTCGACCGGCCGATACTGACGCAATATGTCGATCGGATGTCCGGCCTCATTCGCTTTGATCTTGGCAACTCGATGATCGACGGTTCACCGGTCGCACCCGAAATTGCCAAACGCCTGCCGCGTACACTTGAGCTGATCGCAGCCGCCGCGATCCTCAGTTTGATCATCGGCTTACCGGTCGGCGTTGTCGCAGCCTTGCGACAGGGCGGCAGTTTCGATCGCGTCTCGAATTTTCTTGCCGGTTTTGCCCAGGGCATCCCCGTTTTCGTCGCCGGTACATTGATAATTCTGGTCTTTGCCCAGATGTGGAAGCTGGTGCCAGCCGGTGGATACGTCAATATTTCAGACGACCCCGGCAAGCATCTGATCCTGCTGGCAATGCCCGCTTTCGCCATAGCGCTCGGTCTTGCGGCGATCGTCGTGCGCATCGCGCGTGCCTCAGTGCTCGATGTTCTGCCGCTGGATTATGTCCGAACCGCACGCGCCAAGGGTCTGCCGCAACGGCGCATCATTGCCCGCCACGTGCTGCGCAACGCGCTGATGCCGGTCATCACGGTCTTCGCGCTCAATCTTGGCGGCCTGTTCGGCGGCACGGTGCTGGTGGAATATGTCTTCAACTGGCCGGGCTTGTCCGGCATGCTGGTCAGCGCCGTCAATTCCCGTGACTACCCCACAGTTACTGCGGTCATACTGGTCATTTCGGCCCTGTTCATCACGCTCAACCTCATCGTCGATATTGTCTACGGTGTCACCGATCCGAGGATTCGCAAATGACGCGCTCGCTTCGTCTCGTCTGGCCGCTGCTGCTCGCGCTCATCGCACTGATATGCCTGCTTGCTCCAGTACTGCCCCTGTCAGATCCCCTGAAGATGACCATGGGTCAGCGGTTCGCCGGGCCATCTCCAGCTTTCCCGCTCGGGCAGGATGAAATGGGCCGCGACATTCTCTCCCGGCTGGTCTTCGGCATCCGTATCTCGCTGTTTATCGCCCTCTCGACCTCCATCCTTTCTGGCGTCATCGGTACCGCATTCGGCATTATCGGCGGTTACATGCGAGGTTTTCCAGAAATCCTGACGCTCAGGGCCATGGATGTCGTGCTCTGTTTCCCCCCGCTTCTCCTCGCCATGCTCGCCGTAACCCTTTATGGGCCAGGCCCGATGACACTGATCCCCGTGCTTGCCGCAGTGTTCGTTCCCGGCTTCACCCGCATCGCCTATGCCAGCGTGCTTACCGTTCGCTCGCAGGATTACGTCGAGGCGGTACAGGCCATGGGTGCCAGTAACATCCGCATCATGTTGAAAACCATTTTGCCCAACATCATGGGACCTCTTCTGGTTCAGGCCAGCTTCGTCACGGCGGCGGCGGTTGTGCTTGAATCGGGCCTGTCCTTCCTTGGTCTCGGCGTCGTCCCTCCCTCGCCCTCACTCGGGCTGATGATCGGAACCGGCCGGGCGGCTATCGCTCATCAGCCCATGCTGCTTGTCTGGCCCTGTCTGGCGCTGGTTGTGATGATCCTCGTGCTCAACGGGGTCTGCGATCTGCTGCGCGACTGGCTCGATCCGCGTTCGGCGGCAGGAGCCGTCCTTGCGGGCGGCGGCAAGAGCGGCGTATGAAACAGGAAAAAGTGACAATGACCGAAACCACGCCTCATCCTGTCCTCTCCATCCGCAATCTCAAGGTCTCATTCCTGCGCGACGGCACGTTGAACCCGGTGGTTCGCGAGCTGAACCTAGACATCCATGCCGGGGAAACACTTGCGATCGTTGGAGAAAGCGGTTCCGGCAAGAGTGTTACGGCACTGTCCGTGATGCAGCTTCTGCCGGAAAAGACGAGCCGCATCGAAGGCTCGATCAAGCTCGACGACGAAGAACTGATCGGCGCTTCCCCTGCTCGCATGCGAGAGATCCGTGGCAACCGGGTGGCGATGATCTTCCAGGAACCGATGACGAGCCTCAATCCGGTACTGACCGTCGGGGAACAGATCGCGGAAGCCCTGATTGCCCATAACGGTATTTCGAAAAGCGTGGCACGGACGGAAACTTTGAAACTGATGGAGAAAGTGCGGATTCCCTCCTCTGCCAAACGTATCGACGATTACCCGCACCAGTTTTCCGGAGGCATGCGCCAGCGCGTGATGATTGCGATAGCACTTGCCTGTCGCCCCGCCCTTCTGATTGCCGACGAACCGACCACGGCGCTTGACGTCACCATTCAGGCGCAGATCCTCGACCTCATCAAAACCCTGCAGGAAGAGGAAGGCACCGCTGTGCTTTTCATCACCCATGACATGGGTGTCGTCGCTGAAATCGCCGACCGTACACTGGTGATGTATCGTGGCGACCAGATTGAGACCGGCACGACACCAGAAGTCTTTGCCAGCCCGCAAAAGCCCTATACGCGCGCCCTGCTTTCCGCGGTGCCGCAACTCGGTTCTGCCGGCGAAGATGGCCCCAGTCCTTTCCCGATTATCGACATGGAAACAGGACAGGCACTGCCACAGAATAAGCGGCCCGATACCATCGACGCGGCGAGTGGCAAGCTTCTCGAGGTCAGGAACCTGTCGGCGCGGTTCGAGATGCGATCCGCCTTCACCCGGATGGTGCACTCGCGCGTGCATGCGGTCGAGAATGTCAGCTTTTCGCTGTCGCGAGGTGAAACACTTGCGCTGGTAGGTGAATCGGGCTGCGGAAAATCGACCACTGGCCGCTTGCTGGCCGGGCTTAACCGGCCGCATTCCGGCTCAATCCATATCCACGGCGCGGATGTTGGCTCCTTCACCAGATCGGACCTGTCCCGTCAAGTTCAGATGATTTTTCAGGACCCGTTCGCCAGCCTCAATCCCCGCCTGACAGTTGAAAACGCCATCGCGGAGCCTCTCTTGATCCATGGGTTGGAAACGCCCCGCAATGCCCGAAAGCTTGCGCGTGATCTGCTTGGCGAAGTTGGTCTGGCTGGGGCGATGGCGAGCCGTTATCCGCATGAGTTTTCCGGCGGGCAACGCCAGCGCATTTGCATCGCAAGAGCGCTGGCGCTCCAACCCGAACTCATCATTGCCGATGAGGCGGTTTCGGCACTCGACGTTTCAGTCAAGGCTCAGGTGGTAAACTTGTTACTGGACCTTCAGGAACGACTGAAACTCGGCCTGCTGTTCATTTCCCACGATATGGCAGTTGTCGAGCGCATGAGCCATCGCATAGCTGTAATGTATCTCGGCGAAATCGTTGAGACCGGACCGCGCGAAGCTGTTTTCTCCAATCCGCAACATCCCTATACCCGGCGCTTGCTATCGGCCGTGCCGCTGCCAGATCCCTCACGCAGGCATATGCGGCGCAAATTCGCTGATACAGAGTTGCGCAGCCCAATCCGGCCGAAAACTTTCACGCCGCCACACCGCGAATATCGCGAAGTTACACCCGGCCACATGGTTCAGGTGTGGAATGAGGAGTGGGCCTGATCTGGCCCTGGGCGTCCGTATCAGCCTGGACGACCTGACGGGAAACCTGGCCGTTTTCCGAGCCGTAAGATGTCTGCGAGATGACCGGCGCGGCAAGTATCAGCTCGCCTGTAGCACGTCTCGCAGAAGCGGGCCGCGCACCGGACGCTATCTCTTGATCTTTAAAAATCATACCGCAAATTCTCCAGCGAGCGGTGCAGTCGCCCGAAACGCTCCAGGCGGAACGGCGCCGGATCGACGCATGGCTTGGAGCCTGTCACCAGATCAGCCGTCAGCGCTCCGGCACCGGGGCCGATACCGAACCCATGGCCGGAAAATCCGACGGCCAGATAAAGGCCGGGAATGGCACTGGCAGCAGAGATCACCGGAACGGCATCCGGCGTGACATCCATGAGGCCGCCCCAGGTAGCCGTGATGCGGGCATTTGCAAATGCCGGGAAGGACTTAGACAACTTGTCGATACCTTGGGAAATGAGCTTCGATGACGGAACGGGATCGAGAACGCGGATCTGCTCGAACGGCGTCACAGCGTCACTTTTCCATTGGCGGGGCATCGCCATTTCCCGCAGGAACTGCCCGCCTGTCCGAAAGCGTAATGCCCGCCAGTTTTTAACGAGCGACGGCAGGTAGTCGGCGAACAGACGGAAGCTATCCGGAGTGACGGGCGCGATATCCGCGTTGCGCTGCGCTACCGTAAAGCCGCCATCATGACGGCGACGGAAGGCGAAATCGTTACCGCCCACCGGCATATCCGTCATGCCATCAACACCCGACAGACGCGCGACGCTGCCCAGGATTTTGAGGATCGGAATATCAATTCCCATATTGCCTGCAAAAAGCCTGGACCAGGCGCCCCCCGCCAGCACGACGGAAGAGCAGCGGATTTCGCCATGTTCCGTCACCACACTGCTTACCTTCCCGGCGGAGCGTTCGATTGACCGGACCGCACAGCCCGTGAGGATATGGGCACCCTTTGCGGCAGCACCGCGTGCCATGGCGGGAACCGCCATGAACGGCTCGGCCTTGCAATCGCTCGGAGTGTGCATCACGGCCTTGAACTGCCTGCCCATGCCCGGCACCAGCGCGTGCATTGCCTCACCGCGCACAATGCGCGAGTCGAGACCCACTGAGGCGGCATGTTGGAGCCACTCCTCGTAAAAGGCGACGTCAGCGTCCGTCTCGCACAGATAGGCAATTCCGCACTGGCGCAACCCGGTTTCGGCGCCGACCCGCTCGTTCATGCCTCTCCAGAGCCTCAAGCTTTCCATGGAAAGCGGCAACTCGGCCGGATCACGCCCCATCTGGCGCACCCAGCCCCAGTTCCGGGACGATTGCTCACCAGCGATCAGCCCCTTTTCACAGACGGCAACGCTGATGCCACGCTCGACCAGCGACAACGCTGTCGATACGCCAATGATGCCGCCACCGATAACCACGACATCCACGTGCGCAGGCAGGGTCTTCGACGACAAGACGGCATCAGGGATTATTCTGGACATTTTTTAGCGCCTGTTGAGGGTGGATGTGCGGTTGCGGAAGCTGGCGATCCGTTGCTCGGTCCGGTCCGGGTCTGCGAATGCTGCAACATCGGAAAAAAGCAGGTCGGCCTCCGCTCGCGTCATCAGTCCGCAAGCCTCGGAAGCCTCCTGGACGGACAGGCCGTTGGTGGCCGCATGCTTGGCGACGGCAGATGCCGCCGGATAGCCGTAGATCGCCACCAGTGCTGTCGACAGGGCGAGCGATCCGGATGCATCGCTGAGGCCGCGCTCCGTATTGACGGTTATCCCCGAGATACAATGGGAGACAAAAAGCGGGATCGCGCGTCGCATCAAACGAATGCTTTCGCTGATGGCTTCGAGAATGATCGATTCCCACACATTGAGGTCAAGTTCACCCTCGGCGGCGCGGGTGACTGTGGCATCATTACCGATCACACGGAAGGAGACCTGCATCATCATTTCAGGCATAACCGGATTGACTTTGCCCGGCATGATCGACGAACCCGGCTGCACCGCCGGAAGGGTGACCTCGGCAAGCCCCGCCCGCGGTCCTGATGACATCAGGCGCAGATCGGCCGCAAATTTCGACAGGGTCAGGGCGATTGCTTTCAATGCGGCTGAAATCCTCACCCAATCGTCGGCATTTTGCAGCGCGTCGAAAAAATTCTCCTCCGGCTGATAAGATTTGCCGGTCAGTGCCTGCAATTCTTCGAAGACGAAGCGGCGATAGGCTTGCGAGGCGCCAAAGGCAGTGCCGACGGCAGTGGCGCCAAGCGGCAGCCGCAGACAAACGTCTTCCAGACCAGACATCCCCGCCATCTGTCGCTCAAAGGCGGCTGAATAACCTGAAAACTGCTGACCGAAAGTGACAGGGAGCGCATCCTGCAAGCAGGTTCGACCAAGCTTGACCACGTCGCGAAAGGCATTCTCCTTGACCCGAAGAGCATCGACGAGAGAGCCCAGACCTGCGCGGAGGCCAGCCAGTTCACCCCCAACCGCCATTTTCATTGCCGAGGGAATGACATCGTTAGTGGATTGCGCCATGTTGACATGGGTATTGGCATGAACGGGATCCTGTCCCTTCCTGCCGGTCAGAATTTCACTTGCCCTGTTGGCCAGGACTTCGTTGACATTCATATTGGCCGCAGTACCGCCGCCGCCATGATAGATATCGACAGGAAAATCCTGCCTGCCTGGCATTACAGCGTGTTCGCTCGCAGCCATTTCGATTGCCCCGGCGATCTGCGGATCAAGGTCGCCGGCCCTGCAATTGGCCCGTGCGGCAGCCTGCTTTATGGCAATAATCGCCGGGATGAAGCCTTCGATATCGGCGATCGTCCGGCCGGAAATCGAGAAATTCTCGACCGCGCGCGCCGTCTGGATGCCATAGGCCAGGGCGGCCGGTATCAGCCGTGTTCCGAGCGCATCTTCTTCCAGGCGCATTTCCGCTTGCCCTTCATCCATCTCAACGCCCCGGCCGGTCGAGGAAATCGCGCAGACGATACCATCCGGTAAAGGCAGGCAGAAACCATGGCTTGCCGGAATAAAAAGGAACGGCGGTGAATTTTTGCCGGTCGAACGCCGATTTGGCGTTTTGCTCGCCCAGGATCTTTCGCGCCGTCTGATAACCGAGATAGGTCATCAGCGCGACACCGTTGCCATTGCATCCCACCGCAAAATTCGCCCCATCGCGCTCACCGATATGAGCGAGCTTGTCAACCGTCATGGCGACACTTCCGACCCAGGAATGGGTGATCTTGACGCCAGCGAGCTGGGGCCAAACAGCCAGCATCCTGGCATAGATGTGCTTTGCGGCGCGCCTTTCCGACATTTCGAACACACCCGGGCGCGAACCGAACAGCAGCCGCGTCCCGTCCGTCGATGGTCGGCTGAAGATGAGATCCCGGCGGGTGTCCGAAATCATGCGGCCCTGCGGGATAAGCTCAGCCATCAGATCGGCCGGCAACGGCTCGGTAGCGATTTGATAGCTCTTTACGGGCACGAGCCGGCGCGCCAATTCCGGCGTCGCATCATCCGCCGTATAGCCATTGGTCGCGACGATCACATCCTTCGTGCGGATCGTCCCACGCGCCGTTGGTACAATCTTATCGCGGTTTGGCCCGTCCTCAACGACGCCAGCACGGGCGTGGGAACGCAGCATGACACCGGCAGCCTTGGCCCGCCCGCGCAGCGCCTTGTGGTAAAGTCCCGGATGCAGGCCGCCATAGTCATCTATCAGCATACCCCCGTGATAATAATCCGAACCGATGGCCGCGCGCTGCTGATCTCGATCAAGGAAGCTGACCTTCACGCCAGTCTTTTCGGCAAGCAGAGCGCCGTGGCGCTTCAGCGTCACGTAGTCTGTGGCGGTGTGGGCGCCAAAGAAGCGACCAGTCAGCTTCAGCCCGGCATCGAGCTTCTCCGTGTCGATTAACATTTTCAGATATTCGAAGCTTTCGTTACTTTCGCCGATAAGCCGGTTGATCAACTCCGGGTCAATTCCCTTGATCGCGCCTCCAACGACGAGCTTCTGGCCGCTGGACACCATTCCGCCGGACCTCGTCGAGCAACCGGAACCGAGCCGGTCACTGTCCAGCACGACAACGGAGCGTCCGGCACGCGCAAGGTGGGTTGCGGCAGCAAGACCGGCATAGCCGGAGCCGACAACCACGACGTCGGCATACTCGGGAACGGGATCGAGATTCGTCTCCGGCTCGGCCTCCTCCCACCAATAGGGAGCTTCCTTGAAATCGGCGGCGTAGATATCGTCAAACTTACGCATTGCATACCGGGCCGCAAAGGCCCGCCTTTCAGGAGTTTTGGGCAATCACAGAACCTGGCCAAGAAACTCGCGTGTGCGCGGATCTTTTGGATGGTCGAACAGCTCGACGGGTGGGGCACTTTCAACAATCAACCCCCGGTCGGTGAAGCAGACGCGGTGTGAAACCTCACGCGCGAATTTCATTTCATGGGTGACGAGGACACAGGTCAGCCCTTCCTCAACAAGCTCGCGGATCGTAACGAGAACCTCCTTGACCGTTTCCGGGTCCAGGGCGGCAGTCACCTCATCGAAAAGAATGACTTCCGGCTGCATGGCAAGCGCGCGGGCAATAGCCACGCGTTGCTGCTGGCCGCCGGAAAGCTGGCCAGGATAGCTGTCGGCCTTTTCCGACAGGCGCACCTTGGCGAGAAGCTTCCGAGCGCGATCCGCGACCTCTGCCTTGTCATGGCCGAGCACTTGGATCGGCGCCATCATGATGTTTTCCAGGGCGGTGCGATGCGGAAAGAGATTGTACTGCTGGAACACCATCGCCACCTGGTGGCGCAATGGCCGCATTGCCTTCTCGGTGCGCATCTCGTGCACCTTGTGATTTCCCACCCGGATAAAACCCTCATTGACCGGAATCAGGCCGTTGATGCAGCGCAAAATGGTCGACTTTCCGGAACCGGACGGTCCGATGATGCAGACAGCCTCCCCCTTGCCGACGCTGAGGGAAATTCCTTTCAGGACCTCGAACGTGCCGAAAGATTTCCGGATGCCATCGATCTCGATCAGGGCGTTGGAGCGGTTCATAGATTGTCTCCTTTAACCGCATGCTCCAGGCGCCGCGCGAAGATCGCGATCGGGTAGCAATAGGCAAAAAACAGGAAGAGGATGGTCAGATAAAAATAGACGAGCGCCCGTTCGCTCTCCATCGCCAGTGAGGTGTTGAGGATGGTCAAGACGTCCTGAATACCCGTGACCGTGGCAAGCGCGGTTGCAATCATCAGCAGGGCATAGAGGTTCATCCAGCCAGGTATCATCCGGCGCAAGGCCTGGGGAAGGATGACGTAACGATAAATCTGCAGCTGGGTGTAACCGAGCGAACGGGACGCCTCCCATTGACCGCTATGGATCGACTGCACCGCCCCGCGAATGACTTCGGAGAAGTTCGCCGCCGTCGGTAACGCCAGCCCGATGACCGCCTTTACGAAAGGCGGGAAGGGAACGACGAAGCCGAAGATCTTCATCTCGAAAGGCAGAATGTAAAGCATCGCGAAAAGCAGCACGAGCCAAGGCGAGTTTCGCAGGAAATTCATGACGAAAAATGCCGGCAGGCGAATGAAGGGCGATTTTGCGAGCGTCGCAAGACCCATCACTGTGCCAAGGGTAGTCGCCACCGCCATGGAGGCAATCGACAGCAGGATGTTGAGGATGAAGCCGCCGCTTATCGGCCAGCCGGAGCCGGAGCCTGTCAGGAGCAGTGGCAGGCGCACGGCGACGCGGTTCCAGTGTTGCGCGCCGCCGGCGAGTGCATCGATCGCAATCCAGATTGCCACCGCAAGCGCGATGAAAAGCAGGACGGCGCGTTTTTTGTTTTCGTAAGTCATGGTGGAGACCATGGTCAGTGTCCCTTTCCATAACCGGGGAAAGCCATCCAGGCTTCGAGCCTGGACATTGCAAATGTCAGGATGGATACGAGCCCCACATAGATGACGAGCACGAGGATCATGACCTCGAGTGTGCGAAACGTGTCGTTGTAGATCTGGCCCGCGTAATACATCAGTTCCGGCACCGTAATGACCGAAGCCTGAGAGGTTGTTTTGAACAGGTTGGTGAGAATGTTGGTAATCGCTGGCAGGCTGATGCGCACAGCAATCGGCGCCTCAACTTTCCAGAAACGCGACCACCGGCTGTATCCGAGCGACCGGGCCGCTTCTATGATCGACCGCGGCATGGTTTCGATACCGGACCTGAAAGCCTCGATCGCCAGCGCTCCGCCAAACAGGCTGAGCGAAATCGAGGCGCAGGCGAATGCACTCAGTAGCGGCATCTGCAAACCGGTGGAGGGATCGGTGACTTTCAACCCCAGTGTCGACAGCGTGAAATAGGCAAAAAGCATCTGCAGCAGTGGCGGCGTGTTGCGGAACACCTCCACGAACAGCTCGATGATGGCATCCAGCCAGAAAATCCGCAAAGTCAGCGCAAGCGCACCGAGAAGGCCGATGATGATCGCGGCACTGGATGACAGTGCCGCAAGCTTGAGTGTGTTGAGGACCCCGGTGAGCAGCCATTGCTGATAGGCTGGATCCGTAAGCCAGGAATAATCAAGACCGAACAATAGCTGCTCCAGACCCTATCAGTTCAGTTTTGCTTTGGCAGCCTTGGCGCGCTCGGCAATGTAATCGGCGTGGGGAATATTGAACTCGGTTTCCCAGGCGATCATCTTGCCTTCGGCTTCCGCCTTGGTGATGGCCTTGTCCACAGCCTCCTGGAACGCCTTGTCGCCTTCGCGGATACCACCTGCCATCGGCAGATACTCATAGGTGGGGACGGCGACCTTGTAGCCCTTCCAGTCCGCTTCCTGAACCTTAAGGTCAAGGGTCATCTGGTCGAAGACAAAACCTACGCAACGATTGTCGCGCAAAGCGCGCATGGCCTCCGGTTGGGTCTTGAAGGCAACGAGCTGGATTCCGAATTCCTCGGTCATCTTCTTGTTATAATAGGATCCCTGAATGCCGCAGACCGGCTTACCCTTCAGTTCCTCCCATTTGCTGGTGGTCGCTTCTTTAGCCATCATGACCGCCGGGCCTGGCGACGATACGTAAGCGGTGGTGAAATCGATGACCTTGTCGCGCTCCGGCGTGACGCCAAGCGTCGCGAAAATCGCATCGATACGACCAGCGGTCAGGAACTCGATACGATTGGCGGCAACGACCGGCACAAATTCGATCTTGTCTGAAGACCCCAGAAGTTCCTTGGCGACGTATTTCGCCAGTTCGACTTCGAAGCCGATGATCTCACCCTTGTCGTTGAGATACCCATAAGGTGGATAATCGTTCTTGACGCCGACGATCAGCTTGTCGCGGGCCTTGACGTCATCAAGCGTACCGGCGAGCGCGGCACTGGCCGCCAGCATGCCCAAGGCCGCCAGGGCGGTAGTTGCGAGAATGTTTGCTGCTTTTTTCTTCATTTTGTTCCCCTGTTTGTTCAAGCGGGTCTGGCGTTCTCGAAACCCGCAGGTCGTCTTCAAAATCAAGCTGCCTACAAAATATTCACTTATTTAATCTGCTCAATTTTGGTCATTGAATACGCAGTTTTCTCATTATACAAGTTATTGAGATTTTATTTTCATAATGTGAGACGATATGGCCAAATCCACCCAATCCTCCTCTGGTGGCGCGCAGCTTCTGGATCGAGCGGTAGCTCTTCTCGATCTTGTTGCAGACGGCGGCGTACAGGGCGTCACGCTCAAGGAACTGACGAACAGATCCGGACTCAACACGGCTACCTGCCACCGCATCCTCAACACGCTGGTCGGCCACAAGCTCCTCGCCCGTGACGACAGGAAGCGCTGTTACCGGCTGGGCGCGCGTATGGCGATTTACGGTGCGCGCGCCGCACGTGGACCTGGCATCATCAGCCGCTGCGAAATGGCGCTGACCCGCATTCGGCGCCGAACCGGCGATACCATCCACCTGATGGCCCGGCTGAACCACGATTCCGTTTGCCTCGACAGACGCGACGGAGAATGCGTGGTGCCGACACTGACCGGCTCGATCGGTGGTTCGGTCCCGCTTGGCGTCGGTCCAGGCTCAATTGCCATGCTCGCCTTCCTCGAAGAGGACGAACAGGAATTCATCATCCGCGCCAATATCGAGCGCTATGCCGCCTACCGCGATCTCACCGCCGACAAAGTGCGCCGACTGATCGCTGAAACACGCGAACGCGGTTATGCAATCGACGTCGGCGAGCTTATCCCCGGGATTGCCGGCGTTTCCGTGCCGATTTTTTCGGATGGTACAACGCCAAACGCTTCCCTGGGCTTCACACTTTTAAGTGCCAAGCTGGAGCCCGGCACATTGGAGCAATATGCGATGCTGCTGAAGGACGAAATCTCGGCGATCGTCGATCAATAGCTGTCATCGAGCAGGCAGTTGACCCAGAATTCCGAAACACTCGCGCGGTTCGGCAAACTGACGACATGCAGGATGGAGCTGGCAATATCTTCAGGTTGGGTCAGGGTGTCCGACGGCGTCGCGCCTGCCAGAGGCAGCCCCATATCAGTCGCAACGAAACCCGGACATATGGCGGTCGCCCTCACACCCTTGTCGAAACCGGCATGACGGATTGCATGCGACAGGCCAAGGGCTGCGAATTTCGAGACCGAGTAGGCGCCAGACACGGCCGATTTGACCCTTTTCCCCGATAGCGAGGCGACAATCGCCACGCGACCTGCTCCGGACGCGATTAGCGGGTCCCAGCAGGCCTGCACAAGGCGCCGCGGGCCATTGACGTTGACGTCCATCAATGAGGCGAACTCCTCGTCAGTCGCTTCCACCACGGTCTTGCGCACCATGACGCCGGCGTTGGCAACAACAGCATCGATGCGGCCGAACCGTGCCAGAACGGCAGCCGCCCAGTCGACAGGCGATTGCGGGGCGAGCGCGTCATAGGCCTGCACGTGGACTAACGCTGGATCTGCCCATTCCGGCAGTAGCGGCGTGCGCATTCCAAGCGAGACCTTCCAGCCGGCCTCCATAAAGGCCCTGCCAGTGGCAGCACCGATACCGCGATTGCCTCCGGAAATGAGGACGGTTTTCCTGTCGGTCATATAGGTTTTCCTTTCTCAGGCATGGGGCAGAAGGGTGGCGCCTTCCTTGCGGGTTGCACGGTTTTCCTGCATGCGAAAATAACGAAGGCGCAGACCGGGCGCGAAGGACATCAGCAACGGCGCCTTGTGCAGCGGTTCGATTTTCAGGGAGAGATCCTTGTCCGGCACGCCCAGCGCCCATTCTGACAAGACGCCGCCAAGCATGGAGCCGGTTGGCACCCCGCGGCCAGAAAGTCCCGTACAGGCAACGATGCCGGGCGCCAGATCATAGAGCCTCGGGACAGTGCGCATCTGCATGTCCAGTTCGCCGAACCAGAAATATTCCCAACGGATTTCCTCGCTGATCTGCGGATGAAGGAATTTCAGCCGGTCTGTGAGAACCTGCCGGGTATAGTCAGGGTCGGCGCCACGCTGGCCCATGGGGAACATGGAGGCAACAATGCGACCTTCACGGTTGTATTTGTAGACATAGATATCGCCGCGCCCATCATGCATGGTCGTATTGTGGGGCAGGACTTTTGCGCGCGTTTCCGGATCGAGCGGCTGGGTGGCCGCGAGAAATACTTTCTTGATGCGGAAGCTTTTATCGAGGTTTTTCCAGCCACCGACGGTGTAGGCGCCGGTCGCGAAGATCACCTTTTCAGCCAGCACAGTGCCCCGGGGCGTTCGCACGGACCATTTCCCGGCCTCTGGCTGGACATCCTCGACCGGGGACGCGGTAAACACCTGCCCGCCCTCTGCGATAACGGCGCGCGCAAGGCCACGTGCGTATGAAAGCGGGTTCAAATGACCGCCCTCCTCGTGATACCAGGCGCCATAAAAACGAGGGCTTCCTGTCAACGCTTCGACCTCGTCCCTGCCAATGACCCGGCAGCGCGCGCCAGCGCCGGCATATGCATCAGACTTCATCTGCAGCGTGGACATGGCGCCGGGACGCAATGCGCCCATAACATAACCATTCTGGACCCATTCGCAGTCGATTCCGTAGGTCGAGATCATCTCGACGACGCGATCATTGGCCCGCGTCTGGCGGTGAATAAGGCGCTCCGCCCAGGGCTCGCCCAGAATTTTTCCGAGCGACGGCAGGCTGTAATAGCTGAAGGTCGGGGTGCAGTGGCCGGCATTGCGGCCCGAACCGCCAAAACCTGCCTCTTGCGCTTCGACCAAAGCAACCTTGACGCCCCTGCGCGCAAGCTCCAGCGCCGTCGTCAATCCGGTATATCCCGCGCCCACGACACAGACGTCCACATCGACACGGCCTTCGAGCCTCGCGGTTTTCGGTGCGGGCGCTGCGGTTGCAAACCACAAGGTTTGGTCAAAAGGTGAAAATTTTCCCAAATTCGTTCTCCTCAAGGCACACGAAGGTAATCCGGGAACAGCGCAGTTCCGGGAAAAGATGTCTCGACATGGATTACAGATGAGCACTGCTGATTTTCTATGCGTGCCAGATTTTACAGCAAATCGTCAATCGCGATCTCATATTACGACCGTCATAGCGTTCTTTTTTCATATAGTGATTTTCTTGCCGTGCGACGAGCGGCAAGCATGGATCGGCAGATAGCCAGACAACACCGGCCACTGCCGGACGCATTGAGGTCGGACCCGATTATTCAACCGCCAATACGAGACTGCCCAGGGCTTGACTCGCGGAAAATCAAAAGATATGTCACTTTCAATTCTAATATATCAGTTAGGCATTTGATATGTCTGTTACCCTTGAATTCCCATCGTTACCGCTGTCCGAACTCGTCACCCCCCAAGACCTGCCGGCTGACGGAAACATGACCAACAGGATCCATGCCTTACTTCGCAAACTGATTGTCGAGGTGAAGCTGCTCCCAGGGCGGGCGCTGTCGGAAAAGGAGATCGCGACACTGCTGCATGTCAGCAAAACGCCCGTCCGCGAGGCGATCATTCGCCTTTCCGAAGAAGGTTTCGTGACTGTCGTGCCGCAAGGTGGCACCTACATCTCGCCGATCGACGTTCAGCGGTACATGGAGGCCTGTTTCATCCGGTTCAAGCTGGAAGAAGGCGCTGTGATCGAGGCCACCAAGCGGCATTCGCTGGAAGACATCGCACGGCTGAAAACCTGTCTGTCGCAGCAGCGCACTGCTGCCGCGGATGAGGAATTCACCAACTTTTTCCTGCTCGACGAGGAATTCCACCGCACGATCTTTTCGGCAGCTCGCCTTCCTGGAGCCTGGAGCGTGGTAAATCAGGCGAAAGGCGAAATGGACCGAATGCGACACCTGAAGCGCGTTTTTGCAGTCCGTCGCACCGAGAAGGTTATCGAAGAGCACGAAGCAATCGTGAACTCAATCGAATCCGGCGATATCGAAGCGGCAAGAGAGGCCGTACAGCGCCACCTCGGATCACTCGAAACAAAAATCGCAGAACTCTCCAAGAACCCGAAGATCTGGACCTTCATCGAGCAGGTCAACACGCGCGTCACGAGGAAGCGCGCTTCACGGGGGCAGAAGACGCCTGACTGAACATTCAAGGCTTTTGAGGAGGGGCCTTTCATGTCCGCAGTTCAAATCAACGACGTCGTCAAGCGCTATGGTGCCCTTGAAGTCGTCCACGGTATCAATCTTTCCATACAGCCGCAGGAATTCGTTGTCCTCGTAGGTCCTTCGGGATGCGGAAAGTCCACCACGCTGCGCATGCTCGCCGGGCTGGAAGACATTTCGGACGGCACCGTTTCAATGGACGGCCGAGTGGTCAACAAGATCGCGCCCAAAGACCGCGATGTCGCGATGGTGTTTCAGAACTACGCGCTTTATCCGCACCTGAGCGTGGCCGATAACATCGCTTTTGGCCTGCGAGTCAGGGGAGAAAAGCGAGCGGTTATCGACAAGGCGGTGGCAGAAGCTGCACAGATCCTCGGGCTCACCGAATATCTGGGCCGCAAGCCGGCAGATCTTTCCGGTGGCCAGCGCCAACGCGTCGCCATGGGTCGTGCCATCGTGCGCAGGCCGAAAATCTTCCTGTTCGACGAACCTCTCTCGAACCTCGACGCCAAGCTGCGCACCCACATGCGGGCCGAGATTAAACTGCTGCACAAGCGGATGAACGCCACCAGCATCTACGTGACGCACGATCAGGTCGAGGCAATGACACTTGCGGACCGCATCGTCATCATGAATGGCGGCCATATCGAGCAGGTCGGTTCGCCGATGGAGGTTTTCCTCGAACCGGCCAACACGTTCGTCGCAAGTTTTATCGGCTCACCGCCCATGAACCTTCTGGACGGGACGATTGAAAAGCAGGATGGCACCGTAAAGGTCAAAATCACGGGTAGTGCCGGACAACGCTTCAGCGTCCCGGAAGCATTTGCGAAAAATGCGACGGAAGGACAGCAGGTCAAACTCGGCCTGCGACCCGAAATCATGTCGGTAGAGACCGAAGACAGTCGTGAAAACCTCAATTGCAGCATCGACCTTGTGGAGCCCTTGGGCGCGGAGGCTCTGCTCCACGGCAGGGCTGATGGCCAGCCATTTATCGCCAAGGCGGAAACACTTTACGGCGATCATACTCTCAACGGCGTCACCCGACTTGGCATCGATACCACACGCATCCATGTCTTCGATGCGGCAACCGGAAGGTCGCTGAAAACCCCAAGCGGGGCGCGACCATGAAAAAGGGTTTTCAGGAACGCCTTCACGATCTCCAGGAAGATGTTCGCCGCGACTGGCAGCTCTACCTACTTCTCGCTCCGATGATTATCTGGTTCGCCGTCTTTCTCTATAAGCCTATGTACGGGCTGGTCATCGCGTTTCAGGACTTCTCGATTTTTCGCGGCATTGCAAAGAGCCCGTGGGTCGGTTTTGAAAACTTCGCGGAGCTCTTTCACAATGACATGTTCATCCGCGCCTTCTGGAACACCCTAAAAATCAGCGCTCTCGGCCTGATCTTCGCGTTTCCAGTACCGATCATCCTGGCCTTGATGTTCAACGAGGTTCAAAACAGCGTTGCCCGAAGCTGGGCCCAGACGATCGTTTACCTGCCGCATTTCATTTCGGTGGTGATCGTGGCCGGCATCGTCATCAATTTCCTGTCGCCGTCGATAGGCATCGTCAATCTTCTGCTGAAAGGCCTTGGATTCGAGCCGATATACTTCCTGACCCAGCCGGAATGGTTTCGTCCAATTTATATCGGCTCGTCGGTCTGGAAGGAAGCGGGCTTCGAATCCATCGTCTATCTCGCCGCCATCGCTGGCGTGAGCCCGACGCTTTATGAATCCGCCCGGGTGGACGGGGCATCGCGCTGGCAGATGATGTGGCGGATCACCCTGCCCTGCATCCTGCCGACAATCGTGATCATGCTGATCATCCGCATCGGCAATCTGGTCGAGGTCGGGTTCGAATATATCATTCTGCTCTATCGGCCATCCACCTATGAAACGGCAGATGTCGTTTCCACCTTCATTTACCGCACCGGCTTGCAGGGTACCCAATACGATCTCGCGACGGCCGCCGGACTGTTCAATGCGGTTATCGCTTTCGTCCTCGTCTATTCGGCAAATCGCATCAGCCGAAAAGTCTCGTCGACATCGCTTTGGTGAGGAGCTGAAAGATGGCAAACTTCAATCTATATTCCCGCGGCGACAGGATTTTTGGCTGGGCAAATGCCATTCTTCTGGGTCTGTTCGTTCTGTCGACGCTTTATCCCTTCATCTATGTGCTGTCGGTCTCGCTATCTTCTGGGGCCGCCGTCACGGCTGGCCGTGTCACGCTATGGCCGGTTGATGTGACCCTTGCCGCTTACGACAGGGTATTGTCGGACAAGATGTTCTGGGTCGCCTATGGCAACACGTTCATCTACACCTTCGGCGGCACGCTGATGAGCCTGCTGATCATGATCCCCGGAGCCTACGCCCTTTCGCGCAAACGCCTGCGCGGCCGCACTTTCTTCAACATCGCCATCGCTTTTACGCTGTGGTTCAACGCCGGCATGATCCCCTTCTTTCTGAACATGCGCGATCTTGGACTTCTCGACAGCCGCTTCGGCATCATCCTCGGATTTGCGGCAAACGCCTTCAACGTCATTCTACTGCGCAACTTCTTCGAAGCGGTGCCAAAGTCCTTCGAAGAAGCCGCCAAAATGGACGGCGCAAGCGAGTTGCAGCTGCTGTGGAAGGTGTTCATTCCGCTTTCCAAGCCAGCAATCGTCACCGTTGCGCTGTTCTGCGTCGTTTCGCGGTGGAACGGTTACTTCTGGGCGATGGTCTTGCTGCGCGGCGAGGAGAAGATCCCGCTTCAGGTCTATCTGAAGCGCGTGATCGTCGATCTTAACTCGAATGACGAATTCGCATCGAGTCTGCTCACCGCCCACTATTCGTTCGAGACGGTAACATCCGCGATCATGATCGCTTCCATCATTCCCGTCCTCATCATTTACCCCTACGCGCAGAAGTATTTCACCAAAGGAATTCTGCTGGGCGGAGTCAAAGAGTAGCAGCACAAGGGAGGAGAACCTGTGAGAGCACTACGAAAAGGCACGCCCCTACTGGCGTTGATGACAGCCGCAACCCTGGCCTTACCGGCATCGGCGCAGGATTCAGGGAAAATTTCCAAGGATCCGCTGGAGCTTACGATCCACTTCCACTTCCGTGACAAATACGTCTACTCGGAAAAATGGCCGGTGGAGCAAAAGGCCGCCGAGATCACCAACATTCATGTCCGCAACGTGGCGTCGCTGGCGACCACCAGCAGCCGCGATGCATTCAACCTTCTGATCGCCTCGGGCAACCTTCCCGACATCGTCGGCGGCGACGCCACGGGCGGGCTGAAGGAAGACTTCATTCGCTACGGGTTGGAGGGCGCATTCATTCCACTCGATGACCTGATCGAGGAAAACGCCCCCAACCTCAAGGCATTCTTCGACAGCCACAAGGAAATCCGCAACGCCATCTCCGGACCGGACGGCAAGCTCTATTTCATCCCTTACGTCCCTGATGGCAAGTTCTCGCGCGGTTGGTTCATCCGCCAGGATTGGCTCGACAAGCTTGGGCTGAAGCAGCCGGAAACACCGGAAGAGGTCTACGAAGTTCTGAAAGCCTTCCGTGACAAGGACCCGAACGGCAACGGTCTCAAGGACGAAGTTCCCTACTTTGCCCGTGAGGAAATCGATGCAGTCCGCCTTATCAATCTGTGGGATGCGCGCGTGTCCGGATCCGAGCGTTATGGCGACTTTGCCGTTTATGACGGACAACTTCGTCATCCCTGGGCGGAGGAAAACTACAAGACCGGGATTTCCAACGTGGCCAAATGGTACAAGGAAGGCCTGATCGACAAGGAGATTTTCACCCGCGGTGCTCGCTCGCGTGAATATCTGCTGGGCAACAATCTCGGCGGCATGACGCATGACTGGTTCGCCAGTACCTCGACCTACAACGACGCCCTGTCGCCAAAGATCAACGGTTTCGCGCTAAAGCCGATGCTGCCGCCAAAGACGGTCTCGGGCCAACGGTTTGAGGATTCCCGTCGGCTGCGTGTCCAGCCCGTCGGCTGGGCTATTTCGGCGACCAACGAACACCCGGTCGAAACAATCAAGTATTTCGATTTCTGGTTTTCTCAACAGGGGCGCATCCTGTCGAATTTCGGCGTCGAGGGCCTGACCTACGAGATGGTCGATGGCAAGCCGCAATTCAAGAAGGAAATCCTCGACAACAAGGACCCGGTGAATGCCCAGTTGTGGGCGGTCGGTGCGGCGATCCCGCGCGGATACTGGATGGACTACGAATATGAGCGCCAGTGGACAAACAAGATCGCGCTTGAAGGCATCGATATGTACGACAAGTGCAACTGCCTCAAGGATGAGTTCATGGGCGTTTCCCTGAACGCAGAGGAAAAGGCGACATTCGACCGCTACTGGCCGAGCATCCTCACCTACATGACCGAGATGCAGCAGACCTGGATACTGGGTGCCCAGGACGTCGATGCCGGCTGGGATGCCTACAAGACGCGCCTCACGGCCCTCGGTTACGACGAGGTCATCAAGATGATGCAATCGGCCTATGACCGCCAGTACAAGGCCGCGCAATAAACCTTCGACCGTGATGGCGGCTTTGTCGCCGCCATCCTTTCCCTTCTGTTTTCATAGGAGTTAGAGCGCAATGTGTCCCTCTGCCCCGGCCATCTCCCGACAGACACTTCTCGATGAACCCCGGCCGGGTTCATTGACCATTGGCTACGAGCCAAGCGAAGAAGTGCCGCCGACGGAGAACCCTCCGCGCTTTTCATGGCTGCCCGACATCAACGACGGTGCGCGCTACGTATTGCGGATTTCGTCCGATCCCGGTTTTGCAGACAAAAAGACGCTCGTCTTTGAAGATCTCGCGTGGAATTTCTTTACGCCGGACGAAGCCCTTCCGGAAGGCCGCTATCACTGGTGTTATGCGTTGTGGGGCCAGACGTCCGCGACGCCGGATTCCAACTGGAGTACCGTACGCAGCTTCGAGATCGGCGCTTCGCTGCCGAAAACGCCGCTACCCGGCAGGAAGGCGCGTCATGCAGCCGCGCATGCCAGCCATCCACGGCTCTGGCTCAATCCGGAACAGTTGCGCTGCTTCTCGGAGGCGGTGGCAAAGGACCCCAATCATTGCAACTGGTCCGAGTTCTACGAGAAATCGGCAAAACCCTGGCTTGAGCGCCCGATCATACCGGAACCTCAGCCTTATCCCAACAATATGCGCGTCGCAGGACTCTGGCGACAGATGTATATCGACTGCCAGGAAGTGATCTATGCGATCCGGCACCTGGCCATTGCCGGTCGGGTTCTCGGACGCGACGAACTACTCGATGCGTCCCGCAAGTGGCTGCTGGCAGTCGCTGGCTGGGATCCGAAAGGCGCGACCTCCCGGGCCTATAATGACGAGGCGGGGTTCCGCGTCGTCGTGGCACTGGCCTGGGGCTATGACTGGCTATACGATTATCTGAGCGAAGACGAGCGCGAGACCGTACGCTCGGTTCTTCTTGAACGAACGCGGGAGGTCGCCGACCATGTTATTGCCCATGCCCGCATCCACGTGTTTCCCTATGACAGCCATGCCGTACGTTCGCTTTCGGCAGTATTGACGCCGGCCTGTATCGCACTTCAGGGCGAAAGCGACGAGGCGGGCGAATGGCTCGATTATACCGTTGAATTCCTCGCCACCCTCTATTCTCCCTGGGCTGGAACTGATGGTGGCTGGGCGGAAGGGCCACATTACTGGATGACCGGCATGGCTTATCTCATAGAGGCCGCCAATCTGGTCCGCTCCTATATCGGTTACGATCTTTATCAGCGGCCATTTTTCCAGAACACGGGGCGCTTCCCGCTTTATACCAAGGCGCCGGGAACCCGTCGCGCCAATTTTGGCGACGACTCCACGCTTGGCGATCTTCCCGGCCTGAAACTGGGTTACAATGTTCGGCAATTTGCCGGCGTTACAGGCAACGGCCATTACCAATGGTATTTCGATCACATCAAGGCCGATGCGACGGGCACAGAAATGGCCTTCTACAATTACGGCTGGTGGGACCTGAACTTCGACGATCTCGTCTATCGTCACGACTATCAGCAGGTGGAAGCAGTCTCGCCTGCAGACTTGCCGGCACTCGCTGTTTTCGATGATATCGGTTGGGCGACCATACAGCAACATATGGAAGACCCGGAACGGCATCTGCAATTCGTCTTCAAATCCAGTCCCTACGGTTCGCTAAGCCACAGCCATGGCGACCAGAATGCCTTTGTCCTCTATGCCTACGGCGAGGATCTGGCGATCCAGTCCGGCTATTACGTGGCGTTCAACTCGCAGATGCATCTGAACTGGCGCCGTCAGACACGGTCGAAGAACGCCGTCCTGATCGGCGGTAAGGGACAATATGCGGAAAAGGACAAGGCACTCGCGCGTCGTGCCGCCGGCCGTATCGTATCGGTTGAGGAAAATCCCGGACATATCCGGATCCTCGGAGATGCGACGTCTGCCTATCAGGTCGCGAACCCGCTGGTTATGAAAGCGCAGCGCGAAATGCACTTCGTCAACGACAGCTATTTCGTGATTGTCGATGAGGTGGAGTGCTCCGAGCCCCAGGAACTGCAATGGCTTTGCCATACCACAGGAGCACCGCAGACCGGCAAGTCTAGCTTTCGCTACAATGGCCAAAAGGCGGGCTTTTACGGCCAGTTTGTCTTCTCGTCAGCCGGCACACCGCAGATCGCGGCCGTCGAAGGTTTTCCCGACATTGATCCCAAGGAGTTCGAGGGTCTTGATATCCACCATCACGTCTGCGCCATGGTTCCGGCAGCAACTCGGCATCGGCTGGTCACCCTTCTGGTGCCTTACAGTTTAAGGGAGCCGAAGCGCATCTTCAGCTTCATAGACGATCAGGGTTTTTCGACCGACATCTATTTCAGCGACGTCGACGACCAGCGTTTCAAGCTCTCCCTTCCCAAGCAATTCTAACCATACGAGGTTCTTCAAATGCAGCGTTTTACCAACATGACCGTTGTTGTAGCCGGCGCCGGCCGGGATATCGGCCGGGCATGCGCCATTCGTTTTGCGCAGGAAGGCGCCAATGTCGTCCTCACCTACAATGGAGCCGCTGAAGGTGCGGCCACGGCTGTTGCCGAAATCGAAAAGCTTGGCCGTTCGGCTCTGGCGATCAAGGCAGACCTGACAAACGCAAGCGAAGTAGAGGCTGCCATTTCTGCTGCCGCAGACAAATTTGGCGAGATCCATGGCGTCGTCCATGTTGCGGGTGGGCTTATCGCCCGCAAGACAATCGCTGACATGGACGAAGCCTTCTGGCATCAGGTCCTCGACGTCAACCTGACGTCGCTGTTCCTGACAGCCAAGGCCGCACTGCCCAAAATGGCAAAGGGCGGCGCGATCGTAACCTTCTCGTCGCAGGCGGGCCGTGACGGCGGTGGGCCGGGCGCGCTCGCCTATGCCACTTCCAAGGGTGCCGTGATGACCTTTACCCGAGGACTTGCCAAGGAAGTTGGCCCGAATATTCGCGTCAACGCCGTCTGCCCCGGCATGATCTCCACCACCTTCCACGACACCTTCACCAAACCCGAAGTGCGTGAAAGGGTGGCGGGCGCCACATCGCTGAAGCGCGAAGGCTCAAGCGAAGACGTTGCCGGTCTGGTGGCGTTTCTTGCGTCCGACGATGCCGCTTATATCACCGGCGCCTGCTACGACATCAATGGCGGCGTCCTGTTCTCCTGATATCCGGTGAAAACCATGTCCGTATCGTTACCAAGGGCGAGCCGGATTGCCGTTCTCGGCACTTCGCTCGTCCAACAGAACCATATTGGCGACGCGTCCTCGCTGGCCACATCGGCCCGCGGCTGGATGAGTTGGGCCGAGGTATTGTCGCATGGCAGGCTTTGCTGCCCTGTCCACCATGATCCATCAGCACCAACAGGCTGGGAACCGAGCAATCGACCGGGTGTCAGCCGGTTCTTTTCCGGCCTCAATTTCGGAGTTTCCGGCCAGAAGGCAATCGAGATCGAACGGCGGCTACCGCGACTGCTGCAATCGGATTTCGATCTGGTCATCGTCGATGCCGGCACCAACGACATGATGGTGGAAACACGCCAGACGATTGCCGATACACGGGCGCGGATCGCTTCGGCTCTGCTCGACGCAGGCAAAACCGTCATCCTGCTCCCGATCCTCGCCCGTGGCACCGGGAAATGGCCGGCAGGCGGTGCAGAGCGGGCAAAAGCGCACTGGATCAACCGGCAGAGCATCGAATTTGCCGCAGATAATGCCAATTGCCATGTCTTCGACTGGAACTCGGCATGGGTCGATCCCGAAAGTGAATTCGGCGAGCCTCACCCCGGCTATTCCGACGACGGCACCCATTTTGCGGTGACAGGCGCTTTTGCCGTAGGAAAGCTGCTTGCCACTTATCTGGAGGCGATCGTGCCGCGAGCGCCGGCCCGTATCCTGGCGACAGACGATCGTTTTGACCCGGTGAACAATCCAGCAGGCAATCTGGCATCTGATTTTTCAGCCCTGACAGTCACGGAAACAGGTGAACAAAGCCACCGTCTCGGCGGGCGGCTTGTCCATCCGGGCACAGGCTTATGGGTGGAGGCCATATGCGATGTTGATGTGCCGGCGCATTGCGACGTACTCGGAATATCGCTGCGTCTGAAAGATGCTGCAGCCGAAGGACAGGAGGCGGTAGCACTTGCGCCTTTCCCTGCCGAAGACGGCACATTTTTTCCTTTCCCCGCCACCCAATGGACAGGGGCGCTCAGAACTCCTCCCCTGAAACTCAGGCCAGGTGAAGCCCCTCCGGAAGTTTTTCTCGATGTGATCCTGCGGCCCGGTTCTCAACCGATCGAAATCGACGTCAACCGCATCGAGGTTCGACCTGTTTCAAGTCCGGTACGCCAATGAGACCATCTCAAGAGAAACCACGGCTGTTGATCGCCATGCGGAACGAGCTTCCCGAAGGTTTTTTTGGTTCGCGCGAATGGGCACGCATGAATGCCGTAACCGACATCATACCGGGTTTCCCCTACACGGATTTCGACACGGAAGCGGGAGCAGAAGCGTTGGCCGAGGCGGACATTCTCCTCGCCGCCTGGGGCACGCCATCCCTGACACGCGAGCGCCTCGCCCGTGCGCCGAAGCTCAGGATGGTCGCTTATGCCGCGTCCTCGGTGCGCGCTGTTGCCCCCGCCGAATTCTGGGAAACATCCGATATTCTTATCACCACGGCGGCATCGGCCATGGCCGTGCCGGTTGCCGAGTTTACCTATGCGGCAATCATCATGTGCGGCAAGGATGTGTTTCGTCTGAGAGACGAGCATCGGGTAGAGCGCGGCACCGGCGGTTTTGGCAGCAGACGTGGCATGAGCCTGCCCTATCTCGGCAATCATTCCCGCAAAGTCGGCATCGTCGGCGCGTCACGGATTGGTCGGCTTGTCATGGAGATGCTGACGCGCGGAAAATTCGAGATCGCCGCCTACGACCCGTTTCTTTCGGTGGAAGACGCGGCCGCACTTGGTGCTACGAAAATGGAGCTCGACGAGCTTCTCGCCTGGTGCGATGTGGTCTCCCTGCACGCGCCGATCCTGCCTGAAACCCGCCACATGATTGGTGCCCGCGAACTGGCGCTGCTGGCGGATCATGCAATCTTCATCAACACGGCACGGGGCTGGGTGGTCGATCACGACGCATTGCTGGCCGAGGCACTTTCCGGGCGGCTGCGTATCCTGATCGATACACCGGAGCCGGAACCCTTGCCGACGGATAGCCCATTCTACGATTTGCCCAATGTCGTGCTCACCCCCCACATTGCCGGGGCGCTGGGAAATGAATTGCGGGCGCTTTCCGATCTCGCCATTACCGAGATCGAACGTTTCGTCGCGGGGCAAGCCTCGCTTCACCCGGTCCATAAACAGGATATGGAGCGTATGGCATGAGCGCTTTCGATTACTGTTTTTCAACGCTTGGCTGCTCCGAACTTAGCCTGCACGAAGCGGCCGATCTGGCACAGAGGCATGGCATCGGGCATGTGGAGTTGCGCACGCTCTCCGGTACGGTCGACCTCATCCCGGCACTCACTGCCGAATTTGCTACTCCTTCCAGATTTGCAGCCTTTCTGGCCGAAAGTGATCTCGAGGTTGCCGCCCTAAACACATCCATTCGCCTGTTCGGCAGCACCGATCTTTCCGCCGTCGAGCCCTTTATAGACTGGGCGGAAGCCGCAAACATTTCCTATCTGCGCATCTTCGACGGTGGCAAACAGTTGGGACAGGATGAGATGACGCAGGCAGCGGGCCTGTTGGACAACTGGCAATCGCTGCGACTATCACGCGGTCTGAATGTCGACCTCATGATCGAAACACACGACGCGCTGGCGGACTTCGAGCAGCTTCTCGCCTTCATCGCGTGCGTGCCAGCATCGAAGCTCTTGTGGGACACTCACCACACCTGGGCCAAAGGCAGCGATCTCAAAATCCTTTGGCAACACATCGCACAAAATGTCGTCCATCTGCACGTCAAGGACAGCACCACGGACAGCGATGGCCGACGACGCTACGTATTGCCCGGCCATGGCGATTTTCCCATGGCGGAACTGCTTTCGCTTTTACAGTCGGATGAACGACATATCCCTCTCAGTCTGGAATGGGAACGCCACTGGCATCCCGAACTGTCCCCGCTGGACGATGCGCTAAAGGCTGCGCGCGGCTGGTGGCGACAAGGAGCTTTTTAATGCGCATAGCCGAAATTCACCTCACACCGGTCGCCATTCCCGACAGACCGCTACTGAACTGTAAAGGCGTGCATCAGCCGCATGCGTTGCGCACCGTCATCGAGGTCATATGTGACGACGGTACGGTCGGCCTTGGTGAAAGTTACGGAAGTATCAAGGCGCTGGATGGGTTGCGACGGGCGGCCCCTGCCCTGATCGGGCTCGACCCGTTTCATCTTCACGAGCTGAAATCTCGCGTCATCACCGCATTGCCCGGCAGTGGCGGCATCAACGCAAAATCGGCGGTGGCCGATCACAAGTTGACGGACGTGGTTGCCTCAGCCTTTGAAGTCCCCTGCCTCGACATTCAGGGCAAGCTTCTCGGGCGGCCGGTCTCGGATCTGCTTGGTGGCGCCATTCGTACCAGCGTTCCGTTCAGCGCCTACCTGTTCTTCAAATTCGCAGCCCATATAGGTGAAGCCGAGGATGAATGGGGAGAGGTACTTACTCCTGATCAGGTGGTTGGCGAAGCCCGCAGGATGGTCGACACATACGGTTTCCAGTCGCTGAAGCTCAAGGGTGGCGTGCTGCATCCGGATCTCGAGATCGAGACCATGCTGAAGCTTCGGGAAGCTTTTCCCAAGCATCCGCTGCGGATCGACCCCAATGGCGGCTGGACTGTGGACACGGCCATCTACATCGCACACAAGCTTGAGAATATCCTTGAATATCTCGAGGATCCGGTCATCGGTATGGATCAGATGGCACAAGTCGCAGCCGCTACGTCGATCCCGCTCGCCACGAACATGATCGTCCTTGAATTCGACCAGATCGCCGCGGCCTTCCGCAAAAATGCGGTGCAGATTGTGCTGTCAGATCACCATTATTGGGGTGGACTGCGCGCCTCGACCCATCTCGGAAAAATTTGCGAGACACTGGGTCTTGGCGTCTCCATGCATTCCAACTCGCATCTCGGGATCACTCTGGCGGCGATGGTCCATGCTGCCGCCGCAACGCCGAACCTGAGCTTCGATTGCGACACGCATTACCCATGGACCGGTGTCGACGTGATCGAGGGCACGCCGTTCACGTTCCGTGGCGGTCGCCTCGATGTCCCCAATGGGCCGGGACTTGGCGTGACGCTCGATCGGCAAAAACTCACCGAACTTGCGGCACTTTACGAACAGACCTCGATGAAAGAACGCGATGATACAGCCTATATGAAGCTCTTCGACCCAGACTATGAAAGACGTGTGCCACGCTGGTGACGAGAAGATGCCATGTTACACCCTCGTCAACCTCGAGGCAGCACACCTGTCCTCCTTACCCAGACCGTGACAGTCTTCGCGGTAATCGCTTTCGCAGGGGCGGCAAATCAGCTCGCTCGGCATTCTAGAGGCCGTGCACGATACCGCCCCCGCATAACGGACAACTAGCCGCTACACATTTATAACCGTGTCTATCTCAATTCACATGCGGATCTCTGTCGCGCAAAAGACGAGACGCGGCGATGACACCATCTTCCGGTGCAAGTAGATCGTGTCTTTCGGCAAAGGCCACGAACAAACCGCGGGCGGTCTCCGCTTCAATTTCGCCGCGCAACGCGGCAGCGCATGCCTTAAGCGCAATGGAATGTGCGCTATCTCGGTTTGTTGCGGGCCACTCGGAAAGATGTCGGTATGCCTCCAGCACGTTTCGAACCTCCGCTGGAAAGCCGAGACCGACAAGAATGAAAACAGGCTGTCTGAACATATCGGGTTTCATTGCTTTCTCCTTCCCATCCCGGATATTCGTGGGCGCCATCGCGACGGCGCCCCTGTTCATCCAACAATGTAAATCAAGCCGCCTTCTGTGCTTCGATCTGGCCCGGGGCAACTGTCGGCACCAGAACCGCATCGGTCTGGATGTCGATTTTCCGGGGCTTCAGGGCCTCCGGGATTTCGCGGACGAGATCGATCGAAAGGAGACCGTTTTTCAGTTCGGCGCCGCTCACTCTGACATGATCGGCGAGTTCGAACCGATGCTCGAACGGACGGGCCGCAATGCCGCGGTGCAGGTAGCCCTCCGCGGGTGTCTCCTGCCTCTTGCCTGTCACGGTCAGGAGATTGGACTGGAAAGTGATGTCGATCTCGTCCCGTGTAAAACCAGCCACCGCAATAGAAATCTGATAGCTGTCTTCGGCCGTCCTGATAATGTCATAGGGCGGCCAGTCACTGATCGAGCGGGTGCGCTGGGCGTTTTCGAGAAGATTGAAGACCCGGTCGAATCCGATGCTCGATCGGTACATCGGTGCATAGTCGTAAGATGTTGCCATAACCATATCCTCCTTGAAGCAACATGGGTACCAAAGCGCCAAAAGCGGCGCTTCCAGCACGGCCAGTCCTGTCATCAGCGACTGGCGGCTGACGATTTGGTTTTTCGTGTTTTCAAAATCAAGAGGCGAAGCGAACGAAATTTGCTTTCGCACCCGTATTAAATATGGCTCGGGTACCGCGCGATCAAACGCCTCCAGCCACGCCGATATTCGGCCCGGGAAGCAGGATTTCTGCCCGAGCCTTGGCACAACCTGGAACCGCCATTGAGGCGCCGCTCTCCTGGACATCGGCGGGTAACTCGGTCGGACTCGGTGTTACATCCATATCTAAGACAGGACTTCGGTTCGAGGCCACAGAGCGTCGCGTGCGGCTGCGCCTCGGGACGGCGCGCAGTCAGCTCGCGATCCACATCGGCCGTCCCTGCCATTGATTGGCCGGGGCATCATGGATTTCATAACCCATAAGGGCGTCATCTGCGTTTCAGCTACCAAAAGGATAGTACGGCGCCAACTTCGGAGTAATAGCCACTCCGTATCATGAGCCCACTAGTCCTTACGACCAGCTTGCCGCCTGTTTTCACCTCGCCAAGAATGCTCCTTCAGACCGGACATTTCGTGGGAGAAAAAAGCGTGAGGACGATCTTCCTGAATAGGTACGGTTTCCCCGACCAGTCGGCAACAAGCCGTATGATATCATCGCTCGCCTTTTCAATGGCGCAGCGCGGAATGAATGTGACTGTCGTTGCAAGTCGCGAAATACACAATCATCCCGGAAGCGTGTTGCCCGCAACCGAAACGGTTCGGGGTGTACATATCCGACGGCTCGCAAGCGGCCGCTTCGGCCGGCACAGCCTCATGCGCCGTAGCATTGATTATCTTCTTTTTCAGGTGCTTGCATTCGCCTGGCTTCTGCGCAACGTTCGGGCGACGGACACGGTCGTTGTCTGCACCGATCCTCCGCTCCTCTCCGTCATGAGCAGCATCGCGATCCGCCTCAAGGGCGCACTCATGGTGAACTGGATCATGGATCTTTTTCCGGAGACCGCAATCGAGCTTGGATTTTTCAGGAAACGTGCACGGTGGCTTGCGCCATGGCTGACGCAGGCGCGCAACTGGTCTCTGCGATCCCCCGGCGTGGTTGTCTGCCCTACCGACAAGATGGCGGAATTCCTCTTCACTCAAGGCCTTGCAAAGGACCGAGTCAGCGTCCTGCATCACTGGTCGGATGGGGAGGAAATCTATCCTGTCTTGCCCAAGGATAACAGCCTGCGGAAGGCGTGGGGACTGCAGGATGTGTTTGTCGTTGGCTATTCAGGAAACTTCGGGCGGGCGCATGAGTTCGGCACTATGCTGGCAGCGGCGAAACGTCTGGAGCACCGGCAGGATATACGGTTCCTTCTCATTGGCGGCGGACACCAGCACGCGGCTGTGAAGACTGTCGTTCAGGATCTCGGTCTTCATAACGTCATCTTCAAGCAGCTGCAGCCCGTGGAGAAACTTGCTGAAAGCCTGAGCGTTGCGGATGTGCATCTGGTCTCGCTGCTGCCGGAACTGGAACACTGCATCATTCCAAGCAAATTCTATGGAATCCTGGCGGCCGGGAGGCCAACGATCTTCGTCGGCGACCCGGATGGAGAGGTGCCGCGCGTTCTCAGAGCCAAAGGATGCGGCAGCACCGTCGAAATCGGAGAGACCGAAAAGCTCTCCGGCACCATCGAAAAGCTCTGCGACGACCCAGATGCCACGACAGCAATGGGGGATGCGGCACGGCGGCTGTTGTGTGCCGACTATTCCCGAGAAAAGGCGGCAGATGCCTGGGCAGTGCTGATCGCCGGGCTGCAGACTGTAGAGCCTTCCAGGCCACCTATCGCTCAAGGTATCTCGTCATGAAAGACAAAGTCGTCGTCAGTCAGCTCGGCGCCCGCATGCATTATGCCGTACCGAGAATATTTGCATCCGCTGGCCGCCTTGCGCATTTTTACACTGATATATGCGCCACGAAAGGTTGGCCCCGGATCGTCAATTCGTTTCCGGCGACCCTTTATCCCGCACCTGTCAAACGGCTGGCCGGCCGGCTGCCCAAAGGCGTGCCGACAGCGCTGACGACGGTGTTTTCCAGCTTTGGCCTCCGTTCCGTGCTGCGCCACATGCGAACGAAAGACGTTGTAGAGGAAACCTCTCACGCGATCTGGGCCGGGTCGGTTTTCTCCGAAATGGTGGCCCGGCGCGGCTTCCATGGCGCAGATGGGCTCTACGCCTTCAGTGGCGACGCACTCGAACAGATGCGGGCGGCAAAACAGCAGGGCCTTTGGACCGCAGTCGAGCAAATGATCGCGCCACGCGATGTCGTCGAAACGCTTCTGGACCAGGAGATGATGAGGTTTCCCAAATGGGCCGGTCCTGTGCGGGATAATCCGCATGCGCGTCTATTCGCCGATCGGGAGAAAGCGGAGTGGCGCCTTGCAGATGTCATCGTCTGCCCGTCGGAATTTGTCCGCAAGCACGTGGTCGCATGTGGCGGGCCGGAAGACCGGTGTGTCGTCGTTCCCTATGGGGTCAATGCCAGCGCTGCCATCGACAGACCGGCGCGCATGCCGGGGCCAATCAGGGTCCTGACCGTAGGCGAAGTCGGGCTGCGCAAGGGATCGCCCTATGTTGTGGAAGCCGCCAGATTGATGGAGGGCGCCGCCCGCTTCCGGATGGCGGGCCGCGTTCGTGTGCCCGATGACGTCAAGCAGGAGATTTCGCAATGGGTCGAGCTAAGAGGGATCGTTCCGCGCTCGCAGATCGTCGAGGAGTTTCGGTGGGCGGATGTCTTCCTGCTGCCGTCGCTCTGCGAAGGCTCCGCGACCGCCGTCTATGAAGCGCTGGCAGCGGGCCTGCCGGTTATAACGACCGAAAATACCGGCAGCGTCGTTCGCGATGGTATCGAAGGTTTCATCGTTCCCGTCTGCGATCCGGAAGCTATCGCAACTGCGGTGCGTGCGCTTGCCGACAATCCTGAGCTCAGGCGAAGCATGTCCACCAATGCACTCCTGCGCGCAGCCGAACATACCGTGGAGTCATATGGCGAGCGGCTTCTTGCCGCCTTGTCCGGGCCGAATCTGTCGGGGTCGGCGGGTCTTTGCATGGCCGATGACACGCGATACCTGGGGAACAAAGAGACATGAAGATCATCCACGTCATCGCTTCGATTGATCCCAAATACGGCGGCTTGCAGGCCGTTGCCATGCGCTTAGCCGCTGCACAGGCCGGCCTCGGCGCAGATGTGAATATCGTCAGCTATGGCGACGCCGCCATTGAAGCGCAGGTCAAGGAAATTGGCCGCACCATACCGCATTTCGAGAATATCCACTGGCATCTCCTGCCGCCAGCCGGGAGGCTGGAGACATTGTTCTGCTTCAGGGGCCGGCGCATGCTGAAAGCCGTGCTGAAAGATGCCTCCTTCATGCATATTCACGGCGTGTGGGAGCCATTTCTGCTCTATGCTTCCAAGCTCGCCCGCGCCGCTGGCGTACCCTACTGCATTTGCCCGGCCGGCATGCTGGACCATTGGAGTCTCGGCCAGCGATCGTGGAAAAAGAAGATCGCCCTGATGCTGTGCTACCGCAAGATGCTGAACGAGGCTGCGTTCCTTCACCTGTTAAATGTCGATGAAATGGCAGCTGTAGAGCCGCTGAATCTCCAGGCACGAAATCTGATCATTCCGAACGGTGTTTTTGCCGAGGAATTCGATCCCCTGCCCGCCCGAGGACATTTCAGGCAGAAAATCGCCCTGGCGCACGGCAGGCGATACATTCTGTTCCTGTCACGCCTGCACATCAAAAAGGGTATCGACATCCTTGCCTCGGCCTTTTCGGCTATCTGTGACACCTACGTCGACGTTGATCTCGTCGTCGCAGGCCCGCCCGGTGGAGCAGAGGGCCACTTCATGCACCTGGTGAAAAAACTTAACATCCGGCACCGCGTCTTTATGGTCGGAGCGATCTACGGCGAAGCGAAGCTCGAAGCCATGGTCGATGCCGACTGTTTCTGCCTGCCAAGCCGACAGGAGGGTTTCAGCATGGCAATCACCGAAGCGCTTGCCTGCGGCACGCCTGTTGTTATCACCGACCAGTGTCACTTTCCCGAAGTCGGAGCTGCCGATGCCGGGGTTATCGTCTCGGTTGACGCGGCAGAAGTTGCCAAAGGCTTGGCAAGCGTGCTCAGCAATCCCGCCAAGGCGAGGACGATGGGCGAAAACGGCCGCCGACTCGTGCTGGAGAAATTCACCTGGCCGGCAATCGCCCATGCCACGCTTGAAGGTTATCGGCTGAGCGCGTTGGACGCGGCCGCTTCCTGACGACGCGAGCCGACTGGTCTTGCCGGATTGCCGACATAGATCGTCCAGGGCTCCAATGACTTCGCGGTAACGGCTCGCGCGCCGAGAACAGCCCCCTTGCCGACGACGACACCGGGACCGACGAAGGCTTCCGCCGCCACCCACGCGTCCTCCTCGATCACCACCGGCTGCGTCACGAGGGGAAACGCACTATCCTGAACGTCATGCGACCCGGTGCACAGATGGGCACGTTGCGAGACAGAGGCATATTGGCCGATGGTGATCATGTCGACGTTGTAGCAGATCACCCCAGGTCCGAGAGATGAATGACGCTCCATGACGAGGTGCCCCGGCCACCAAACGATCGCCTTGGAATGCACCATCGCCGTGGCATGCAGGCGCGCGCCGAAACTACGCAGGAGAAAATTGCGCCAGCGCCGCATCGGCGGAGGCGTCCAGGAGGCAAGAAGCCGCCAGACGATCATCCATACCAGCCGTTTCAATCGCAAATGCAGTGCAAAGGTCGGACCTCCGAAGCGCGGCAGAGGCGTCGTTGCATGCTGGAAGGCAGGATCGTCGTATCGTGAGCGCATGGCCTATCCTCCGGCTTGAGACGTCAAGGATGGTATCGCGTATCGACGCTGCTGCACGCGCGCGGGCATGACGGCAAATGCCAGCGTCGGCGCTGCAAACATCAGCATATGCACCCAGACCATGAGAACCCAGTCGGTTTGATGCGAGATGGCGTGCATGGACGGTATGATCGACAGCAGATAGGTGAATTGCGCAGCGAACTCGCCCGTGTTTGCGGTCACCCAGATCCGGCGCACCAGATAGGCGAGCAGGAAAAATTTGAACGCTCCCAGATACCAGAAGGATCCGAACGCATCCGCCATTCCGGTCTCGGTCGTGCCGAGGACAGGATTGTAGTCGCGCGATTGGACCGGCACCGGCAGCATGAAGGATTGCTTGACTTCCACGCCCACGAGTTGCGCGGGTACGAAGTTGAACACCAGCCTGTTCCAGTGGAACTTGCCGTAGTCGAATTGCAAGGTGTTTGCGGTGTTGTCGATCCGCATGATCGCGTTGCGCATCTCGTCGCCGCCGTCCCGGAACACTCTCTCGAGATTGCCGATGAAATCTATCTTCTTGATGTCATCCCACACGGGAGCGTCGTTGGCCTTGGTGATGGCGCGGTAGTCGCCCATGCTGTTCATCGACAGTGTGCCTAGGAAAAGTGCCACGATCACGAAGATGCGCGGGATCGCCCATCCCTTGTAAAACCACCATGCCAGCGCGAACATCATGATGAGTTCCACCGCTTCGGCGCGCTTTCCAGTTATCACGATGCGATCCAGGTAAAAGACGAGATCGAACGCAAGGACGGCCAGCGCCAGCCAGGAAAATCGCCGTGCAAGGCAAAGCACCGCAATGGCCAGACCATAGCTCAACAACCGCGAAAAGAAGATGTACATGACCGGAACTCCGGTCATCTGCACCGCAATGGTCAACTCTCCAGGCAAACGGCTAAGCTTGAAATAGAAGTAGGCGCCGGCGACCGAGAGAACGGCTGCGACGATCAGCAGACGTGTTTCATCGAAATCGATACGAAAGAATGCAAAGGGTTTTGCCGTTCTGCTCCACCCCCACCAGCACATGAACAGGCACAGCATCATAAAGATTGCTGTTCTTGCAAACGCGCCTTCCGGCAAGAATCGTTCAGACGCCAGTCCGGGAACCTGGGGCAAGATGAAACTGAACGTGATGACGCCCGTCAGAAACGGGAACTCGTAAATTCGCTCCCGACGCATCATTCCCCAACAGATGAGCAGGATAACACCACCAAAGAGGCAAAAAACCAGAAGCGTGTTCATCAGGCGAGCCTCGCCTGAACCGGAGGAAAATCCTGCACGAAACTGCTTCTGAGGTCGTAGAGGAGCGCTTTGGCGTATTCCTTGAACACCTGCACCCCGTCGCCGTTGATGGTAAGCCGCCACAGCGACACGGTTCGTTGCGCAGGAAGGGAAATCCACTGAATTTGAGGCATCACAAACCGGAAACGCTTTACTGCGCGCCTTGAATGAAACCAGCTCGTGACCAGAATGGCGCTTTTTGCTCCCATTCCAGTCAGTATCGGCTGTGAGAATGTCGCGTTTTCCCAGGTGCTGAGCGAAAGACATTCCGTTGAGACGGCTGCGGAATCCACCCCCAATTGCACCAGCATGTCGCGGATGAAGTCGCAATCCCCATAACCAGTCACCAAAACGAGCGGCGCCCTTCCCTCGTGCCATAGTTTTGCGGCCTGAGCAGCTCGAGGTGGACCGTCACCGCCCAGAATAACGATGACGTCGGCTTGCGCAGGCGGGTCCTCCACGACAAGGAGCGACCCCGCTGAAACGAGGGCAAGTCCGTAGAGCCCGATTGAACTCAGCATCATCAAGCCCAGTAAAAACGCGTTCCGTTTCAACGGCGGTGCATTTCTGATGTTCTGGGAAATGCGCAAACGCGAAAGCCGTCCTTTCGAAACCGGTGTCGAGGGAATTCGCGTTCCGGGCCACGGCGCTTTCATGATGCGATTACTCATCACTCGCCGATTGCATGGCTCTTGGCTCCGGTGCGGCGTTGGCGGAGACAGGGAGACGCGCCACCTCGCGGTAGAGATCGAAATTTCCCCTGTGAAGCCAGGTTTTCGAGAGATAGCCCGTCGCGGTTAGAACGAAAGCCGTGTGGAGGGCAATCGGCACGAGAAGTCCGGCCGCCATCATTTCCGGCGGGATACCGGCTTTTATCCCCGCAAAACCGACGCCGCCGCAAATGAAGGAAATGACGACCAACGTGTTCGTTGCAGCCGCCGGCGTGAAACCATAGTCCAGCAGCAGATGATGAAAATGCCAGCGATCGGCCGACATTGGACTGCGACCGTTCATGATACGGCGAACAATCAGGCTGAGCGTATCTGTGATCGGCAGGATCACGATCCAGAGCAATGCCGGAAAGGATACGGCAGCGCTTGTGGTCGCCAGCAGGACGATAACATAGGCAATCGTCGCACCCAGTGCGGTACTGCCCGCATCGCCGAGGAATATGCTCGCCCGTGCGCGCCATGGACCGCGCATGTTGAAGACCAGAAAAGCGCAGAGGCATACGCAGAGTGCCTGAAGCGGCGGGATGACGTCGCCGATACCTGCGAAGATCGCTACGACCATTAGCCAGATCAACGCGACACCCGCAGTGCCGCCAGCAAGCCCGTCGACACCATCGAGCATGTTCCACGAATTCACCAGCCCGGTCACGAAGAGAACTCCGATGACGAAAAACAGCGGCAGGAACAGATCCGAATGCTGCGTGAACAGTACGCCGATGGAGAGAGAGCCGATATCGGCGCCGCCTACGAGAGCGATCGCCATTGCCAGTTGCATGAGAAGTCGTCCTGCTGCGGGCAGCGGCCGGCGATCATCGACGACGCCCATTAGCAGGATGACCGCCAGTCCGAGCCAGAAGTTCATGCCGAGAGCCTCGCTCCACCCACCAACGAAGGCGGAAACGGTGAAAGCGGCAAAGATTGCGATGCCACCGCAAAGCGGAACGGCTCCCGTGTGGCGTTTGCGGATTGAATCGGGGCGATCCACCAGCTGAAACACAATGGTCAGGCGCCTGAGAACGACGATGAGGGATACGCACAGAATGAAAGTGGCGATGGTATTGAAGAGTATCCCCGACATGTTTGATCCCCACGCTGAACCTTGGCGGCGCATTTGCGACGAAACTCGCCTCCTGACGATCCTAAAAAACACCGGCCCTGAGGGGTATGCGGGCAAAAGGCGTGTGAAATCCACCAAAGGGAGAGGGTGTCGAAATTAACGCCTACCCTGCCTACCCCCGAACCGGATCGACCATCGAAAGAGCTAGGTTTGGGACCTTGACGGCAAGCGACCACAAATGAACGACTCGGCAGCCAGCGGCATCTTATGAGTGATCATTCCTGTGTGGAGAGAACGGCAATCCAGTCCTGAAAGCCGAAAGCATTCGCCAATGCCGGCACCGTCACGTTGCGAAGGCCGCTGCGGCCAAGACGCTCGATCGGTTCGATGTAGATTCCATTCGAGGGATCGTACCAGCGAAGGGTTTTCTCGCCTGCCGCCAAACTGTCGAGATCAATCGCAACGGAAGGAGTATCGAGATAGAGCACGGCGAAAGATCCTTCCCTGTCGCGCGCCGCGAATGCGCCCGCATCGCTTTTCAGCAAGCTGCCCTGATCGGGTACGAGCTTCCACCATGCCAGTTGTCTGAAAAGCGAGGCCAGATGGGTGATGCTTTGAGCACCACGGCTGTTCAGCGAACCCTGCCAGCTGTCCTTCGCTTCATAAAGCCCGGCGGCGGAAAAATGCCAGACCGGATTGTTGCCGAAGAGCTGACCGCTCGCTCCTGAAAGCAGCGCACCATAGGCAATAAGACGAACCTGACGCTCCTTCACATCGTTCTCGCCTTCATATGCGCCTTCGATGAGGAAAAAAGGGCGTCTTGGTCCAGATCGGTAACGATCCAGCACCGCCGCCGCGACATTGCTGTAAGTATAAACTGAATCGATGTCGAGCCAGGAAGCGTCCCGCCAAAAATCGCTCGTCACGGTATCGGGATTGCCATGCACGGTCTGCAACGCCGAAGGATTGGTTTCCGCAATTCCCATTGCAACAGCCATGACCAGATTGCGATCTGGCGGATCGTAATCCCCGCCCTGCACCCAGATGATGTTGGGGTACTTCGCAAAACGCTGCCCGACATAGCGTCCATAAGCCCGCAGCTTTTCTGGCCCGGCCGCGACCATTTCCTGATACCATCCCTCGGGGCCACCGCGTGCGCCGCTATAGGCCGGACAGAGAAGCACCAGCAAATTGCGACTGGCGGCTGCCTTTATGACGGCTTCTGCCCTGTCGAAATAGGCCTGGTTCGGTTGCTCAAAGGCATCGCCTGCGAAAGGTTTCTCGTCGTAGAAGTTCGCCGGCGCCTTGCGGGAGAACTGATGCTCGATCAACGAGACAAGCACGGTGTTGAAGCCCTGCCGCTTTCGGGTTTCCAGATAAAATTCCGCATCGGGAATAGAGGTATCGCCAATGAGCGACCACGCACTGTCGCCGACAATCAGGAACGGCAGACCCTTGCTGTCTTCAAGATAACGCCCGTCCTGCGACGTCTGCAGCGGAAAAACGGGATCCTGTGCGTTGCAGGTCGAAAACATGCATAGCCAAAAAAAGAAGACGCCGCACAGATGTCCAAGTCGCCGCTGATCGCCGAACATCGCTTCAGAGCCGTTCACGAACGACGCGAAGCCAATTTTTCAAGGGCAACGGCAGATAGGTTCGAAGGCCCGGCCTCAAACCGGCGGGAATAGACCAGTCCTCCATCCTGAGCACTGTTGACAGGCCGGGACGGTCGTTCAGTGTCATGGTAATGACTTCGTTATAGCGTGCGGCCATCCGTTCGATGCTGAAGCGGTTCAGGACCATTTCCTTTCCCGCGATCGACATCCGCTCGAGAAGGTCGCGATCGGCATGCAAGCGCGCGATCGCATTAGCCGCTGCCGTATAATTGCCGATCGGGAACAGGAAGCCGTTTCGGCCCGGCTCGACAATCGTGTCCGTCACACCCCGGATATGAGACACGACCGGGACGCAGCCGCCGGCCATTGCCTCTATCATCGTCATGCCAAGCCCCTCGAAGCGGGACGGCATGATGAGAACATCATGACTGGACATGATGACCGGTATGTCTGAAAGCTGCACGGATCCTGCGTAACTGACGCGATCGCCATGGCCGTCTAGCCTTCGCCTGAGCTTGCCCATATCCGGCCCATCTCCGACGATCGTCAGGCGCACTGCCTCAGGCGAGGCATCCAGTATTTCCCGCAGCCACATCACGCCTTTCGAAGCATCTTCAATGCGGCCGACGAAGAGAGCTTTGAGTTCCGGCCCCCGGTTGACGCGCCGAACCGCCTGGCTCCGGAACGCATCGCTATCCACCGCATTCGGGATTGCGTAGGTGCGATCCTTCGAAAAGCCGTTGCGCGCGACCAGATCGGCGCGGCACCGCTCCGATACGCCAATCGTGACATGGGCATAGTCCCGGACCGAGCGCGCGGCCGCGTATGTTCCGGGTGAGATATTATGAACGACGAGAATACGCAGGATACCCTCGGGGAGATAGCGCGCGATATTCGTCTGCAACTGATCGCCAAGAACATTGACGATCACCCCGTCAAACTCGCCTTCTTCGATGGCGGACGCCATTCGCGATGCACATTCACGTTCGCTGAGATTGACGGGCATGCGCAGCAGTTGCCCGAATGCCTTTTCACCCTGCAGATCGAGAGGTAGCCCGTATGTTTCCTTGCACACGCCGAGCCATCGCACGTCTATGCCATAGGCGGCGAGGCCTTTGCGAAGATGTTTGAAGACGGAATAGGTGCCGCCAATATGAGGAAGGACAAAATAGGCAAGCTTCATGGGACACTCTCGCTCCTGCATCCACAACCATGCCGCAACGGATCGACGGCGGACGGTTCGAGTGGCTGCTAAGGCGACATACTAAAAAGCCACGGGATGACAGTCAGTTGCATCTTAGGCTTAGCTGTATCTTCCTTTGAGAGGTTTGCGTCGGCCAGACTATTCGTTTGGCGTAAGACGCAACCCGAAGGTCGGTGTGGGGTCGTGCTGATCCAGCGGATATCAATACCATATCGAGCGTGTCGGCGCCGGGCTGCGATTGGAAAATAAATGAGGATCACTCTCCTTGGACAATTTGGCTCTGGCAATTCGGGCAATGACGGATCGCTGGAAGCCATGCTCCTTTATCTGCGCAGGATGAGGCCCGATGCCGATCTGTTGTGTATCTGTGCAAGTCCGACAGTCGTAAGTGCGAAGTTCAATATTCGCGCGATGGGCGTTGGTGGGCCTCCCATAACGAATGCGTGGATGAGGCAACTGGACAAGCTGCTCGGCAAGGTGCCTTCACGGCTCATGCTATTGGTCAGTTCCCTGTTTAGTTTCGACAAGGCTGACCTGATGATCATACCGGGGACCGGCATCCTCGATGATTTTCAGGAAAAGTGGTTCGGCTGGCCCTTTGTCGTGTTTTGCTGGTGCCTCGTCGCACGCCTTCGCAACACGCGGATCGCCTTTGTCAGCATCGGCGCCGGCCCGATGAAAAGCCGTCTCAGCCGCTGGTTCCTGCGCTCGGCCGCACAGATGGCCTCATATCGATCGTACCGGGACGATTTCTCGCTCAACTACATGAAAATGATCGGTGTCGACGTGTCGCGCGACCACCGTTACCCCGATATCGCCTTTGATCTTCCTGTTCCTGTGCACCACCGGCAGAGCCCCGCCGGCGGCTCAATGAGAATAGGCGTCGGCGTTATGGACTATCGCGGCTGGCGTCACAACGATCCCGAGGCCGCCAGGATTTACAAGACCTACATCCACAAGCTCTCACGTCTCGTGAGCTGGTTGATCGGCGAAGGCCATCGCATCACCCTTTTGATGGGGGACGTTACCGACAGGGTCGCCTGCGCGGATTTGATGTTCCTGCTGACGGATATGCTATCCGAGGACAAGCTGTCGCGGATCGACATCAGCTCTGCCGCAACGCTGCGCGACATCATGCAGCAGATGGCAGCAATCGATCTTGCCGTGGTGTCGAGATATCATGGAGTTGTCTGCTCTCTGAAACTTGGAATTCCAACTATATCAATCGGTTACGCCAGAAAGTTCGGTGATTTGATGAACGATTTCGACCAGGAGAAATTCGCCCGGCATATCGATACGTTCGAAGTCGAGGAAGTCATTGAGCTGGTCAAGGAGATACTCGCTGGAGCCGGTGCGGTGAGGGAGAGGATTGGCCACGCCAATGATCGCTTCAAGCGCCAGCTTTCCGAGCAGGAAGCGCTGCTCGGCCGGGAATTTCTCTCAATTGATGTCGTCGCAACGCCGCAGAGCGTAACGCCTTAGACACGCAGTCCTGCAACCTAATGCTTTCGGCGTAATACCGAGGCTCTTCAATACTCGACGGGAGTAGACCGCACGCTGTTGCATGCCCCTCAACAAACATTCTCCAAACGGCCTACACCTACGGATCCGGCTGCCATCCCAACGGTCAGATTTCCAAGGTCCAAGTCCACACTCTAGATTTGACGCTACCGTCGATTATCGGCGACGCTGTCGGAGCCCTCGATGCACAAAGTCCGCCGCGCCTTTTTCATGGCCATGCTTGAACAGCACCTCGGAATTGCGATCAATTTCGCTCTGATCGCGATCGTATCGAGACTGCTCTCGCCTGCGGAAGTTGGTTTTGCCGTTATCGGCTACGGGGTGACAGCGGTGATCTTCGCCTTTCGCGAATTCGTTTCTTCCGATTTCCTTATTCAACTCGATGTTGTTGAACGCGATGACATCAACACGTCGCTTACGCTCTTGCTTCTGGTCAGCGGCATTCTAGGGATCGTTCTCTATCTATGCGGACCTTATCTGGCGATTTTCTACCATCAGCCCAGTCTCCAGAACTATCTTATCCTCGCCATTGCCGCGGTCATGGCCGAAAGCCTGGGTATGCCAGCGTTTTCCATGCTGCGTCGCCGGCTGGCCTTCGGCACCATCGCACGCGTCCGGACCACCGGCCTCGTCGTTATGGCTGGCGTGACGATCTTCGCTGCCAGCAATGGATGGGGCTTTGTCAGCTTCGCCCTCGGTCTGCTCGTCGGCAACAGCGTTGCCAGCGCCCTTGCCGCCTATGCCGATCCGGCCCAGCGTACCGCACGCCTTTCTCTCAAGTCGTGGCGCCGTATGGCCGAATTCGGCCGCTACAGAGGCGCTGCAACCATCGTCGACAAATTATACGAGTCCCTGCCGCAACTGGTGCTCGGTTTTGCCATGACACCGACAGCGGTCGCAATCTACAATCGCGCCAATACCGTTTGCTCCATTCCCGATCGCATTTTCCTCTCGGCGATCTTTTCCTTCGCCTTCCCGGCGCTCGCCGCCGAGGTTCGCGAGGGTGGAGATGTCCGCAGGTCCTACCTGCGCGCCCTCAGTTACATCACTGTGCTGTATTGGCCGTCGCTGATCATGGTCGCCATTCTCGCCGATCCCATCGTGCGCCTTGCACTTGGAGACCAGTGGCTCGCCGCCGTACCGATCACCCGGATCCTCGCGCTTGCGTCGATCTTCTGGTTTCCCATGGTTTTGACAACGCCGCTGCTGATCGCTCTCAACGCCAACCGGGAGGCTTTCCTGGGCAATTTCGTCTGCCGCAGCGTCTCGGCAATTGTGCTTTGCTCTGCCAGCTTCTTCGGTCTCACCGCGGTAGCGCTGAGCCAGTTCGTCACGCTGCCCTTCCAGATGCTCGTCGCCTTCTATCTGGTAAGACGCCATGCGCACTTTAAACTACCCGAACTGTTTGCTGCCATCGGGCCGAGTTCCGCTGTGACCCTTGCCGCGATTGCGGGGCCGCTCGCCATATCCGCCTGGATGGGATTTCGCTTCGATTACTCCCTCGCCCAGGCTGGCGGCGCCGTCCTCCTTTCGGTGACAGGCTGGGCCGCTTGCCTCTATCTTCTGCGTCACCCACTCGTCAGCGAAATACGTTCGACGCTCGATGCTTTTGCCGGGCGTCCGCGCAAGATCGGAAAACCTCCTGTATCGGCTTCCATTCCCGACACCGTCGTTCCCGCAGCGGTGGAACCATGAGCAGCATCGATATCGTCATTCCCAACTACAATTACGGTCGCTTTCTGGAGGGATGTGTAGAAAGCGTCCTTGGCCAGAACATCCCGGACATGCGTATCCTCATCATCGACAACGCCTCCACAGACGACAGTGTCGCGGTCGCCCGGTCTCTCGCGACAACAAATCCCCGTATCGAAACGTGCCTGCGGCCAAAGAATCTCGGCGGTCACGCGTCTTTCAACGAAGGCATTGATTGGGCCCGGGCGGACTATTTCGCCATCATCTGCGCCGACGATGTCCTGTCGCCTGGAGCACTCGCGCGCGCGATGGAGGCGCTCGACAATCACCCCGGCGCGCACATGGCCTTCGGCCGCACCGCCTTCTTCCGTGACGACGCCGAAATAGCATCAGGCCTTCGCAGCGACGGCAATGGCATGCAGCTTCATCGGGGCATGGACTTCATCGCCAAAATTTGCGCGACGGGACGCAGCCCGGTGCCAGGCCCACTCGCTGTCACCAGAACACACATTCAACAACATGCCGGTCACTATCGGCCAGCACTGCGCCATACTGACGATGTCGAGATGTGGATGCGGCTAGCAGTTCTGGGCGATATCGTCGAACTTGACGCCGTGCAGAATTTTACCCGTATCCACGGTGCCAACCAGTCGGCCATCCTTGATAACGTCCTTGCCTGGAATACCGAAATCGAAGCAGCGCTCGAAAGCTTCTTTGGCAATGAGGGGGCTTTGCTTGCCGATGCCCAAACCCTGCTCCGGCGCGGTCGCGCGAGCCTGAGCGACCGCGCCTATTGGTGTGCGCTTTCCAATCTGGTCCGGCGCCGGCCCGGCGCGGGTGCCCTTCTCGCACAGGCTTTCCGCCTGAGACCCGCTTCAGCGTTTCTGCCGCCGGTAAGTTATCTTGTGCGCCGACCTGATGCGTTGCATCGAATTCGCGCAGCGATCGCCCGCCGATAGTGATCGACCGGCCGAATTTTCGATGATGAAGGCCTATTCTTCTGCATTCAGTACAAGCCGCAAGAGCGCCGGCAACGAAGTGGATTTCGTTCGGCGCATGATTGATGCGCGATGATTCTCGACAGTGCGCTGACTAAGCTTCAAATCGGCTGCAATGACCTTGTTGGCCTGCCCCTGAACAATTCGGTCAAGGATCTGACGTTGCTTGCGAGTAAGCATCGCCAGCGTGGCTCGAGCTGTTTCACGCCGCTCTTCGCGCTCGTTCGCATCACGCGATCGCTCGAGGGCCGACTGCACGCTCCGATATATTTCCTGGTAAGAAAAAGGCTTCTCGATGAAATCGGCCGCTCCATATCGCATCGAATTGATTGCCATACGGACATCGCTGCGACCCGTGATCACAATCACCGGAAACCGATGATGTCTTTCTTTCAGCAAACGTAACAACTCCATGCCGACCATGCCGGGGAGATACGCATCGACAAGCAGACAACCTGATCTGTCGGGCTTGTAGTTTGCAAGATACTCTTCTGCCGAAACATAGGTTGCGACCGCCCAGCCTTCTCCTTCGAACAGGGCGCGCAAATTGTCTCTTATGTCCTGCTGGTCGTCGATGACTTCGATGAGCCTGCCCGTCATCGGCTCCATATATTCAAGTTCGCTTATGTGACCTGCTCTCTCGCCGTTTTGGCGAACGACCAGTGTCTCCACCATCTGCATGACGTCCTTGAGTTTCGCCGGCTTGTGCAGATAAGGAATTTCGTGCTGAGCAAAATCCCTCAGGGCCTTGCTTGAAATATCCCCAGTGAGAATGAGTGCCGGAACATTTTGGCGGAGTGCTTGCCGAATATCTTCAATCGCAGCTATGCCATTCCCGCCTGTAGGAAGATTATAGTCTGCGAGAACAACGTCGGGCATGAACTTCAGCCCTCGAACAATCGCGATCGCTTCGGCAGCAGTTGAGGTCGCAGCGACCACGTATCCAGTCTGCTCCAGACCGATCTTGAGCAGATCGCGCATTCCGTTTTCGTCTTCGATGATCAAAATCGACGCGGACGACAGGGCGATCGCTTGACGCGAATTGTCATCGACTGGCGCACGCAATGGCGCAAGCGGCTCCCCTGCCGGCGCCCGATCGATCTCGATCATGAATGCGGAACCTTCATGCAATCGCGACCGCACCGCTATCTTCAGTCCCAGAAGTTCGCTCAGCCGCTTGACGATTGACAATCCCAGCCCCAAACCCCGGTCTTCCGCGCCAGCAGATGCGTCGAGTTGATGGTATTCCTGGAAGACTTCCTCGATATGGTTTTCGGGAATGCCTATACCGGTGTCCCACACTTCGAACCGAACCTTTGCATCGACCCGGCGACAGCCGACCAGAATTTTGCCGCTCGGCGTGTATTTCAGTGCATTGGACAGAAGGTTGCGAACGATCTGCTCGAACAGGCGGGGATCGGTGCGAACGGCAAGGCTGGACGGTACGACACGGAGTTGCAGCCCCGCCGCCCGAGCGGGATAATAAAATTCCTTGAAGAGCCTTCCCAGAAGATCGCCAATCGCAAAGTTCACGATCTGCGGTTCCACCATCCCCGCTTCGATCTGGTTGATGTCAAGAACAGAGTTGAGTATACCCAGCATCGAGGATAGCGTCTCCCCCATCCTCTGGACGAAAGTGCGTGCTTGCCCTTCAGCCACGTTCCTTTCCAAAAGCCCGTGCAACAGCTTCAAGGTTTGCAGCGGCTGACGCAGATCGTGGCTTGCCGCAGACAGGAATTGCGACTTGGCCTCGGTCGCCCGCTCGGCGAATTTCTTGGCAGCTTCCCTGCTTTCGGCAACCTGTTTCTGGGCACTTATATCGATGAAGGTGATGACCACTCCGTCAATTGCCTCGCTCGCGCCGCGATAGGGTTTGACGCGGCGGACATACCAGCGACCATCGGGTCCTCCTATCTCTCGGTCGATTGTGTTGCCTCGGAGCAGCGTCGCCGTTGCGTCGACTTGAAGCGTAATGTCGCCGTCAAAGCCGCTGAGGTCCGAGAGGGGACGGCCGACATCGGAGGATATGATGTTGAATACCGAACGGGTGGCCGGTGTGAAGAACCGTATACGAAGGCTGGAATCCAGAAAGAGCGTCGGGACATCCGTGCTGTACAGGACATTTTGCAGATCGTTGGAAACTGCCCGCTGACGCTCCAGTGCTTCTTGCAATTGATTGTTGAGGGCTGTCAGCTCTTCATTGAGGGATTGCAGTTCCTCTTTCGAAGTAAAGAGTTCCTCATTCGTCGACTGATACTCCTCATTCAGAGACAGCGCTTCGGCGGTGATCTGCTTCTGTTCTTCGCTGGCAATTTCCAGATTGCGTATGGCGCCCTGCAATTCCGCCCGTGTCTCCTCCAGTTCGAATTCAAGCTCGGTAATGGGCGACGCATCTGTCGTCGATGATTTCTGCGATCGGACAACACCGTTGGCCTGCGCAGCATCCTCCACAAAACATATGAGAAATAGCTCTTCACCCTGACTGAAGAGCGGCTCGACATGAATGTTGAACTCGATGTGTGCGCCGTTGCTGTCGAGTTTCGCATTCTTGGCTACGAACGGCTTTTGATCCCGGCTCGCATGGTGGATCGCAGACCTGATCTTATTATGGAGCGCCGTCGGTGTGATGGCGAACAGGTCATGCGATGCCGGGCCTGAAGCGATCCGCAGGAACCTTGCTGTCGGGCCGATGGAGTAGAGATACTCATACTTCCGATTGACGAGGATTGCGGCGGGCACGTAGCTACCCAGCAGAACCTGGGAAACCGCCTCGGCAAGCGCACTGTGCCTCGACGCTGAAGTTACCTTTCCTAGCGAAGAGGGAATTCTGACATTTCCGCCCGCAACCGCACCGAAATTAAGATCACCGAAAACCGGCGGCCCGATACGCCGATATACCCTTTCGGATTCCGAAATCAGCTTGAAACGGTCATCCATTCCGCCAACGGTTTCGGATTTTCCGACCAGTAAAATGCCGTTCTCCCGCAGGGCGAACCTGAAAAGCGACAAGACCTTGGCTTGGGCTTCCGCTTCGAGGTAAATCAACAAGTTGCGGCATGAAATTAGATCGATCCGTGAGAACGGTGGGTCGCTGAGGACATTCTGCACGGTGAATACCACCGCCCCACGCAGTTGCGCCGTCACGGTATATCCGTTGTCATCCCTTACGAAATATTTTTCCAGCAAGTCCGTCGGCAGCGACTTGGTCGCTTCATGTGAATAATGTCCATCTCTGGCAATTGCCACCGCCTCGCTATCAGCGTCCGAGGCAAACATCTGAAACTGGAGACGAAGGCCCATGGACTGAATGAGCTCGAGGAAGAGAATAGCCAGAGAATATGCTTCTTCCCCCGTGCTGCATCCAGCGACCCAGACCCGCACTGCTCCGTGAGCCGCTTTTGCGTGGAGAATATCCGGAATAATGGTATCTCGTAGAAAGTCGAACACCTTCCCGTCGCGGAAGAAACTGGTGACGTTGATCAGCAGATCTCTGACGAGATTTTGCCGCTCGTCTTCGCTGATTTCGAGAATCTCAAGATACCGGTCTATCTTCTCAATCTCGATACCGAGAACCGCCATGCGTTTTTCGACCCGGCGCTGCATCGTTCCATGTTTATAAGCCGAAAAATCATTCGCTGTGGAAACCCTCAATATCTCGATGATCCGGTCCAGTTGTGGCATTCGGCGCTCCATCGAGTGATGGGCTCGAAGCCGCGACAACAGCGCAATATGTTTGGCGATGGCCGCAGGCATCTCTTCGACCGGTAAAACCGTAGCGCCAATGCCCAGCGAAATAACACTTTCGGGCATGCCGCCAAACTGTGCCTCTTGAGGCTCCTGGACCAGAACAAGTCCCTTGAAATCCCTGATCTGCTGGACGCCGGATGAGCCATCTGACCCCGTGCCGGACAGGACAGCTGCTATCGCCCAAGGCCCGAATTCCTTGGCCATAGAACCCAGGAGAAAATCAAACGGCAGAGGTGCCTCATGCAGTTCCCGCCGGGGCGACAGATATATCCTTCCTCCGTCAACCGACATCAGGAATTTTGGTGGAATGACATAGACGTGCTCGGGCTCTATCAAGGCAAGGTTGACAGCCTCCGTTACGACCATAGTCGTTTCGCTTGCCAGAAGTTCTGCGAGCATGCTTTCATGCGACCGGTCAAGATGCTGAACGAGAAGAAACGCACAGCCGGTTTTTTCAGGCAACGCTTTGAGCAGGGCTCTGAACGCATTCAGTCCACCCGATGAAGCACCGACGCCGACAATCGGGAACATCCTAACAGGACGTTCTTCCTGTGATCCGGACATCGAACCGGTGTCTACCTCGAAAGTAGAAGGAACCTTTTTACTATCCTCGCCGCGTTCCGCCATATTCGCTCTCGTTAAAATTGACGCGCATTCCAAATAGAGATCGACCCTTGCGAAGCGTCAGGCGTTGTGGGTCAACAAGTCTTGAAAGCAGCCATCAAGGCCTTGAGATCATCAGTCAGGGATACATAGTCACCATGCCCCGTCACATGCGGGGCGCAGCGCGTCCGATTGTCGTGAGGTGCAATTTCAAAATGCGATTAACACGTATAAGTTGCTGACATCGCGAACAAACGCACGAATGGAGGATGATAAATCAATCCGGCCGCGATTATAATTCATCCATTATAGTTAGTGGTGTCGCGCAAAACATGATGATGGCCTGAAAGAATTATATTTCAACAGTTATGGCGTGTCTGGTTGTCTACCCACATCATGCCAGATTGAACGCTCGCTCGAAATCTCAATCAAAAGTGAGTAATTTCCGAACCTTTTCCAGTTGCGATACTCCATTGTAGGATGCCGGAGTCGAAATTCGGGTAGTGCCACGTCTGTTGATTTCTGGCCGATTTTTAAATTCCGAAAAATCCAGACCGCAACAGAGTAGCTTCCGAAGTTCTGATTGATGACGGCGTTCCGGGTTGAATTACTTCAAACTTCCGTGGTGCCGAATCTTAGAAAGAAAATCTTCGGTTGCGTCTCTGCCAAGCCAGACAGATCCGCAAAGCACTCTTTAGCGCGGATAGGACATACCATGCTGACATCAGTTCCCAACAACGGACATAGCCAATTCTCATCAAATTTCCATGTGGTTGCGCACTCGAAACCTATGGAAACTTCAGTCAGAAAGCTGGCGATCATCGATGACCGCGCGCTCGACCGTGAGTGTCTGGCTCAGAGCCTGATCGCATACGGCCTTGATATGGAAGTCGAGTTGTTTTCATCACTCGACGACTGGAGACATGCTCCAAACGGCCAGCATAGCGGCATCCTGGTCAACGTCGGTCGCAGCGATTTTTGCGATGACGTATCCCTCCATGAGTTACGGGAGTTCATTGCCGACTTCCCTTATCTGCCGGTCGTCATTCTCGCTGAAAACCGCGATCTGCGTCAGGTCATGAGGGCGTTCGACGCGGGCGTTCGGGGATACATCTCCTCGTCGATAGGACTGGCGGTGTGCGTGGGCGCCATCTCACTTGCATTGGCGGGCGGCGCGTTCGTATCGGCTGAAAATCTGAGCGATCTCAGGCAGTTGCTCGTAGTTGCTGAAGACAAGGAACGTCAGCGAACAGCCATGTTCACCCAACGTGAGGTCGATGTCATCAACGCCCTGACGCAAGGCAAACCAAACAAGATCATCGCCTATGAGCTCAATCTTCGTGAAAGCACCGTAAAGGTACATATTCGCAATATCATGAAGAAAGTAGGCGCCAAAAACAGAACGGAAGTGATCTTCAAAATATCCGATCTCTTCAAAAACTAAAATCAACTGTAGTGCAGTGGACCTATTGCAGAACCATAATTGCCTGCGGGTGTCGGGCCCCGCATGATGCGGACGTATCGGAGCGATTATGACGGGAAGGCTGTACATCTCCTCTAAGCCTTTCGGCTAGCATTCCCAACATAAAGACGGGGTAACGGCCACCGAGCCGGATACGGTAATCTCTGGTCATTGGACATATGGACCCGGGATTGCGCCATGCAAACTTTCGTCGAAAATTTCGAAAACTCGGATCGACTGCGCCAGCGCTCCCGCAACATCATACCGGGCGGTGCACATACCTATGCAAAGGGTGACGACCAGTACCCTGTCCTGTCTCCCGGCTTTATTGAACGGGGATATGGCTGTCATGTCTGGGATGTCGATGGAAATGAATACATCGAGTACGGCATGGGCAATAGGGCTGTCGGCCTTGGCCATGCGTATGCCGACGTCGTAGAGGCGGCGCGTGCGGAACTATACCGCGGCTGCAATTTCACGCGCCCTTCGAAGATCGAGGTGGATTGCGCCTCGACCTTCCTTGATACGATCCAGACGGCCGAAATGGTCAAATTCTGCAAGAACGGTTCCGACGCAACATCCGCCGCGATACGACTTGCACGGGCTGTTACCGGCCGTGACCTGATCGCGCGCTGCAGCGACCACCCCTTTTTCTCCACTGACGACTGGTTCATCGGAACAACGGAGATGAATGCGGGCATTCCTCAGGCGATCCAGGAGCTGGTCCTTGGCTTCAGCTACAATGATCTTGCGAGTGCGCGCAGTCTGTTTGAAAGCTTTCCAGGTCGTATCGCCGCCTTTATTCTGGAGCCGTCACGCGGTGATCCGCCTCGGGACCAGTTTCTTCACAAACTCCAGAAGCTTTGTCACGAAAACGGCGCGCTTTTTATTCTCGACGAAATGATCACCGGCTTCCGCTGGGATGCGGGTGGCGCGCAGAAGACATACGATATCGTCCCCGATCTATCCTGTTTCGGCAAGGCGCTGGGGAATGGCTTTTCGATTTCCGCACTTGCAGGCAAGCGGGAGTTCATGGAACGAGGCGGTATCGATCAAACCGATGCCCCCCGCGTCTTCCTGCTTTCGACGACGCATGGCGCGGAAACGCATGCGATGGCGGCGGCCATCGCGACCATGAAAGTTTACACGCAGGAACCCGTGGTCCCACATCTGGTCCGACAGGGAAATTCGCTGCGCGCCGCCATCAGCCAGATCGCAATTGCGCACGGACTGGATTCCTACTTCGGCATTCAGGGCCACTCCGCCTGCCTCAGCTACTTCACGCTGGACCAGACCGGAAAGCCGTCTCAGGCTTTTCGCTCGCTGTTTCTGCAGGAAACCATCCGTCGCGGCCTTCTCGCACCGTCTCTCGTTGTAAGCTACACGCATGAGGACGAGGATATAGCCAAAACGCTTGACGCCATCGATGGAGCGCTCGTCGTCTACCGTAAAGCGCTGGAATACGGCGTCGACAAATTCCTGACGGGACGCCCATCCGATGTCGTCTTCCGGCGTTTCAACGGCAACGCGCAGCATCAGGTCAGCCATGGGTTGGTAATGACCGACATGCCCAAATTATCGGAAAGCATCCGAAAGCCTTAACCGGCCGGCGCACCTAGACCGTTCGCATTATCGATACAGCCGCTTTGCGCGGTGCATCGATCTCGCCTGAAAAGATACGCTCGTTGCAATCGAAAATAGATTTTGAGGGGAAATTTCATGCACGTTCTGGTCACCGGGCATCGCGGATATATCGGCTCCGTCATGGTACCCATCCTGCGCAAGGCGGGTCACGAAGTACACGGCTATGACACTGAATTCTACCATCGCTGCGCTTATGTTCCAGGCGGACCTTTGCCGCAGGTCCCCGGCGTATGCAAGGACATCCGCGATATCCAGCCTTCGGATATGGAAGGTTTCGACGCTGTCATTCATCTTGCAGCGCTTTCCAACGATCCGCTGAGCAATCTCAATCCGGAAATTACCTATGAGATCAATTACCGCGGCAGCGTTCGGGCAGCGCGAGCCGCAAAACAGGCCGGCGTCAAGCGTTTCATCTTCGCCTCGTCGTGCAGCAACTACGGCGCCGCTGGCGAGGGACTGGTCAACGAGACGGCAGAGCTGAAACCGGTATCGGCCTACGGCACGTCAAAGGTCTTGGCGGAGCGGGAGATTGCAAGCCTCGCGAGCCCCGGCTTCTCGCCGGTCTATATGCGTCCGGCAACAGCGTATGGCCTTTCGCCCATGCTGCGTTTCGATATCGTCCTCAACAACCTGACCGCTTGGGCGGTGACGGAAGGACTGATCCTCCTGAAATCCGACGGATCGCCATGGCGCCCAATCGTTCACATCGAGGATATTTCGCGCGCCTTTCTGGCTGCGCTCGAAGCGCCGACCGATGCCATACACAATCAGGCTTTCAACGTCGGACAGGATGCGCACAACTATCAGATCCGGGAGATCGCCGAAATCGTCGCTCTCACGGTACCTGGATGCCGGCTGCAATATGCGAGCGATGCAAGCCCCGATACCCGTTCCTACCGCGTCGATTTTGGCAAGATCGCCCGTGCGCTTCCGGCGTTCAGACCGACATGGACGGCGGCCGCAGGTGCCGAGCAACTCTACCGGGCCTACAAGAGCGCCGGCCTGACAATGGCCGAATTCGAGGGACCGCACTATCAGCGGATCGGCCAGCTCCAGAAGCTGATCGGCGACAAGGATATCGACATCAACCTGCGCCGCCCCATGGCCGCGCCGCGCCAGAACGCCGATATTACGGCATCGGTTTAAACAGGAGGCCCGGATGGGCAAGATGGAGCCCGGTGCAAAGCTGACAGGCGATGCATGGAGAGAGGCAGGTATCGGCCAGACTATTCATGATCTGGCTTCCCGCCTCTTTCCGATCTGTCGCAGCATCACCGGCAAAGGCGTGCGCGATACGATCAATATCCTTAAAGACTATATCGATATCGAGCAGCGCGCCGTCCCAAGCGGGACGCGGGTTTTCGACTGGACGGTGCCCCAGGAATGGAGCGTCCGGGACGCCTATGTGAAGAACGCAGCGGGACGCAAGGTAATCGATTTTCAAATGTCGAACCTGCATCTCATGAGCTACAGCATCCCTCAACGTCGCGTGATGCCGCTGGCCGAACTGCAAGCGCATATCTACACCTTGCCGGCACAACCCGATCTCATTCCTTACAAAACAGCCTATTACACGGATGCCTGGGGCCTTTGCATGTCGCATCATGAATTCCTCAAGCTAGAGGAAGGCGACTATGAGGTCGTCATCGACACCGAAAAGGCGTCAGGCAATCTGTATTACGGCGAATATCTGCATATCGGACAAAGCACCAAAGAGGTGCTTCTCTTCGCGCATATCTGTCACCCGTCGCTCGCAAACGACAATTGTTCCGGCCTGGCATTGCTGACGTGTCTTGCTGCAGGCCTGAAAAGCAGGTCCACATATTACAGCTACAGGTTCGTCTTCGCACCCGGAACGATCGGCTCCCTGTCATGGCTTGCGCAAAACGAAGACGGGATATCGAACATTGCGCATGGTCTTGTGGTTTCGTGCATTGGTGACGGGGGCGGGCCGAACTACAAGCGCAGCCGCAGGGGAGATGCACTGATCGACCGGATCGCCGCCTGCACCCGCTGCGGAGAGGATCGCAAACATCTTGCAATCGCCGACTTCATTCCCTACGGCTATGACGAGCGCCAGTTCTGTTCGCCGGGCTTCAACCTGCCGGTCGGACTATTGCAAAGAAGCGCTTTCGGAACCTTTCCCGAATATCACACCTCGGCCGACAATCTCGACTTCATCCGGCCCGAACATCTCGACTCATCCTTTTGGATGATCATGGACATGATCGATGCTCTCGAAGACAACTGGACGCCGTTGAACCTTCGGCCCAAGGGTGAGCCACAGCTGGGAAAATACGGGCTTTTTCCTGCGATAGGCGGCCATAAGACGAATGACGACCGCACCATGGCCTATCTATGGATACTCAACCTCGCCGATGGAACCAACTCACTACTGGATATCGCCGAAAGGTCTAAGATGCCGTTTGTCGATATTGCGAGCGCTGCCGGCAGGCTGCTCGAGGCGGGTCTTGTCTCGAACCTCGGTTTCCTGACGCGCTAGACCTTCATTGCAAAGCGGGCCAACCGAGGTCCTTTTCCGATATGACCGAGGGCGGCGCAGGCCATTCTATACCTATCGCGGGCTCGTCATACCGGATCCCTGCCGCACTTGCCTCGGCATAGGGCACCGAAATCAAATAGGACACAGCAACGTCGTCGCTGAGCGACTGGAAGCCGTGTGCAAAACCCTCGGGAATGTAGAACTGCGCGCCATTGTCGGCCGACAACACCGTGCCAACCCATTGCAGATAGGTGGGCGAGCCGCGGCGTAGATCGACGGCGACATCCCAGATCGATCCTTTGACGCAGGAAACCAGCTTTGTCTCCTGATGCGGCGGTCGCTGGAAATGCAGCCCTCGAACTGTGTGTTTCAGCTTCGATAGAGAAAGGCTGTGCTGACTGAAGTCCGATACCAGCGCGTTGCTCTCAAATTCGCGTTTGCAGAACGTCCTGGCAAAAGAGCCGCGACTGTCCCGCACAGGCACCGTATTGACGACCCAGAGCCCCTCGATTTTCGTCTTCTCAAACAGCATTCGGCGCTCCTGATGCAATCCCGTATTCAAGAAGAATTCTCCGCCATTTCAGCGGCTCCGGAATACACCCATAGGCAGCACCATACCTTGAAGGCGGGCTGGCAAATAAGTCACCCTTTCGGTTGCGGAAACCAGCCGCCGGAAGCGAATTTTAGCGGATTCCAATATAACCCTACGGCTTATGGATGACGTTTTCGAGCCGAATGCAGTATCGTCACTCACCCCGATCCATAGTATTTTTTCCAGTTAATAAAAGAATTTTCTGAAATTCACTCGAAGACAATGCGATGAAATCAGGGGGCGTCAGATGAATAATGAGGCAGTTTTTTCTGCAAGACTGAGCTCGACGCATCACGTCGGGCTTTGCCGTCTTTGCAGCTCGCCATTGGTGCATACCTTCGTCGATCTTGGAATGTCTCCGCCCTGCGAAAGCTTCGTCGCAGCTGACGCAGCCAACGACGTCGAGCCGTTTTATCCGCTCCACGCATTCGTTTGCGACGAATGCTTCCTCGTCCAGCTTCAGGAATATGTAGCGCCCGAGAATATTTTCACGGAGTACGCGTATTTCTCCTCGTTCTCGGACAGTTGGGTCGCTCACGCAAAGCGGTACTGCGACATGGTCATCGAGCGCTTCGCGCTTGGCGAATCCAGTTTCGTTGTCGAGCTTGCCAGCAACGACGGGTACCTGCTGCAACATTTCCTGACCAGCAACATCCCGATGCTCGGAATTGAACCGGCGGTCAACGTCGCAAAGGTGGCGATCGGCAAAGGTATTCCGACACTGACTGAATTTTTCAACGAGGCTCTAGCAACCGATATGGCGGCCAGAGGCCAAAAAGCCGATCTCATCATCGGCAACAATGTCCTTGCCCAGGTGCCTGATATCAACGATTTCGTCGCCGGTATGAAAGTGCTGCTCAAGCCTGAAGGCGTCATCACCCTTGAGTTCCCGCATATCGAAAAGCTAATCGCGGAAAACCAGTTCGACACCATCTATCACGAGCACTTTTCCTACTTCTCATTGCTGACCATAGAAAAAATGGCCCGCCGGCATGGGCTAAAGGTTTTCGATGTCGAAGAGATCCCCACACATGGCGGTTCGCTGCGGGTCTTTTTCTCGCACGAGGACAGCAAGTTCCCGCGTGAAGCCCGCGTGGATAGCCTCCTGGAACGGGAGCTGAATGCTGGGCTCGACAGAATAGAGACCTATACGGCCTTCTCCGAAGCCGTGCGCCAAACCAAGCGAAACCTCCTGTCTTTCCTCATCCGCCTCAAGGAAATGCGCAAATCGATCTGTGCCTATGGCGCACCGGGAAAGGGCAACACGCTGCTAAATTATTGCGGTATCGGCACCGATTTCATCGATTTTGCAGTCGATCGCAATCCTTACAAACATGGTCGCCTCACGCCGGGAATGCATATTCCGATCCGGCCCGTGAGCGAAATCCAGCGCATGAAGCCGGATTACGTTCTCATTCTCCCCTGGAACCTGAAGAATGAGATCGTTGCACAAATGAACGACATCAGGAACTGGGGCGGGAAATTCGTCGTTCCAATTCCCGACATATCCATCATTGATCCGAAGGAGTTGGTACAATGAAGGTCGTCTTGTTCTGTGGCGGCAGGGGTACTCGCATCAGGGAATATTCCGAAAGCGTCCCGAAACCGCTGATCCCGCTCGGGTCTCAACCGATCATGCGGCATGTCATGCAATATTACGCCCGTTTCGGGCATGAGGACTTCATCCTCTGCCTTGGCTACAAGGCGCACGTCATAAAAGAATTCTTTCTGAACAGCCGGCCGGAAAGCTATGCCGATTGCGTCATATCGAGCCCCGGACGCGTGGAATTGCTCGAGGAGCTACCTAGGGACTGGCGCGTATCCCTGATCGATACGGGGATATGGCGCAATATAGGCGAGCGCCTCTGGGCCGTACGCCATCATCTCAAGGGCGAGAAGATGTTCCTTGCCAATTATAGCGACGGCCTGACCGACGTCGATCTCGACGACATGATTGACCAATTCGAAAAGAGCGACAAGCTCGCCTGTTTTCTGGCTGTCAGACCGCCCCTCACTTACCACCTGGCGGAAATCGACGAGAGCGGAAGGGTCCGGGAATTTCGGTCGTCGGAAACATCCGACATGTGGATAAACGGCGGCTACTTCCTGATGCGACCCGAAATTTTCGACTACATGCGCGAGGGTGAGGAACTCGTGCTGGAACCGTTCTCGAGGTTGATTTCTGAAGATAAATTGATGGCCTACAAACATGAGGGTTTCTGGCGGGCAATGGATACGCTGCGCGACTGGCAGACGTTGGAGGCAATGGTAGAGCGTGGTGACATGCCATGGATTGGAGACGATGCGTCGATGGCACGCAAGTCGTCAAACACGAAGCTGCTGCCATGAAAAACATGTCCCTCGCTTCCGCCGGTGATCGTCTGTCGATCCTTTGTCTCGGAGCTCACTCCGACGACATTGAGATCGGCGTCGGAGGCACGGTACTCAGCCTGCTTTCAAAGGGCGTGTTGCTCGATGTCTATTGGTGCGTCCTCAGTGCCGGTAACGAGCGCGCCCTGGAGGCACGCAGTTCCGCCGAAGCTTTTCTTGCAAAAGCAGCGTCCTACTCAATTGAACTGGCATCGTTTCAGGACAGCTACTTTCCCTCGCAGAGCCGCGAGATCAAGTCATGGCTGCTGACATTGCGCGACAAAGTCAGTCCTGACGTCATATTCACGCATAGCCGCGAGGACGCGCATCAGGATCACCGCGAAATCAACAGGCTCACATCCAACATCTTCAGAAATCACCTGATCATGGAATACGAAATCCCGAAATGGGACGGCGATTTCGGCAGAAGAAACGCCTACGTGCCGTTGAGCGAAGACGCGATGAACATGAAGGTCGAGCTTCTCTTGCAGCATTTTGGAACACAGAGATCCAAGGACTGGTTCGATGCAGATACCTTTCGCGGTCTGGCGCGGCTGCGGGGAATGGAATGCCGTGCGCCTACACGTTTTGCGGAAGCCTTTACCGTCAGGAAGCTGACGTTCGCCTGAACAGGCAGAGGCTCGTTTACGGTACAAAATCGACGTTTTGCGGAAATTAAAAGAAACCAAAAACAATACAGGGGGCATTGTCGTCATGATCCAGAACCACATCTCCGAAAACCCGCCGGAAGGCACACTGCATCCGCAGGCCGCAGCAAGTGCGGCTGGCTATATCGGCATCATAGATCGTCGCATGCTGGAGCGGGAATGCCTCGCCCATAGTCTCAACTATCAATATGCGGACAGGCGCATCCTGACCTTCTCCAATCTCGGCGAATGGCAACAGGCACGCGCGGAAATCGGCATGCCTGCGGCAGTTCTGGTCAGCGCCTGGCCCGGTCCGTCTGCAGAGACAAACCGCGATCTTGCAGAGATTGTGGCTGCCGTGTCTCCGGCCGCCGTCGTCGTGCTCTCTGACGATCAGGATATCAATACCATTCTGGATACCATCGCTCTTGGCGTGCGCGGGTACATATCGAGTTCCGTCAGCATCGACGTCTGCGTCCAGGCGATCAGTCTTGCAATCGCGGGCGGCCGTTTCATACCGGCCAGCAGCGTCATGAACATGAAAAGTCTGTTCGGCCTGACTGCACACGCATCCGTTCCTCCGACGAAATTTACAAGCCGTCAATCGGCTATTGCGGAGGCCTTGCGGTGCGGAAAGGCGAATAAGGATATCGCTCTGGAGCTGAACCTTTGTGAAAGCACCATAAAGGTGCATATCCGCAATATCATGAAGAAGCTTGGAGCAACGAACCGCACGGAAGTTGCCTGCAAGATCGGCGACATGGCGTACGACCGCTAAGCACACGACATCCACTGACCGCTACCGAACGCCCCGCTTACAGCAGGAACCGTCATGATCCAGTCGTCATCATCTCCGGTTGAGCAGGAAGGTATTTCCCGCTTCATATCCATACTGCGGGAGCGGCGCAGAGCCGTCTTCATCTGCTTTCTCGCCAGTTTCGCAATCGCGGCAATCGGCTATGCGCGAACCCCCATCCGTTACAAGGCCGAGGCAACCCTTGCGCTTGATGTCCGCAAGCTTCAGGCGCTCCCCACCGAATCCGTGGTCTCTCCGCTGCCGCAGGAAAGCCCGGTGCTTCGAACCGAACTCGACATCATCGGGTCGAGGTCCATGGCGGAACGGGTTCTCGTCATCCTGCAAAAAGATCGACTGCTCGAAGGGCGGCAACCCAACTCCGACCGGGCGGACGCCGACGCGATCGTGCTTGGCAACGACGCCGAGACATCGAAAATGATCGATAACCTCATGACCAATGTTCGTGTGATGAATGATGGCCGGTCGTATACAATCTACATATCCTATTACGCCAACGATCCGGCGCTTGCCGCGAAAGTCGCCAATGCTTTCGGAGCAGCCTATATCGACTATCAGATCGACCTCCAGACAACGGCAACCCGGCGTGTCAGCGCATGGCTCGGGGAGCGGCTGGTCAGTCTTCGCACGGAACTGGAGGAGTCTGAACGCCAGGCGTCGCAATTTCGCGAAAAATCCGGACTGATAGACACTGGTGGTCTTCCGTTGCAGTCGCAGCGTCTTTCAAGTCTAAATGTCGAGCTGACAACGCTACAGGCCAAGTTGGCGGGGTCAAGGGCGCGCCTGGCCACAGCACTCGAACTGCAGAAAAGCGGTGACGGGCTCGGGATCACCGAAGTTCTGTCCTCACCATCAATCCAGCTTTTAAGGGCCGAGCAGGCAAGGGTCATCAGGGCCATTGCCCAGATCGATGAAAGCGGCGCCGTCATGAGTCCAGAGCGGCCGCAGTTATCCTCCCAGCTCAGTTCACTCAACAAGCAGATCGATTCAGAGATCGCCCAGATCATCGCTGCCTTGCGCAACGAGATCGAGGTCAACGAAAAACAGCGGCAGGAAGTAGAGGCCAGCCTCAATGATGTGCAACGCGCCATTTCCACGACGGATATGGCAATGGTTCAATCCGGGCAACTTGACCGGGAAGCAGCAGCGAACCGCTCGATCTACGAGACATACCTTGCACGCTACAAGCAGACCATCGAACAGGACGGTATCGCAACTGCCGAGGCGCGGATCATATCGAGCGCCATGCCTTCCCGTAAACCGACCAGTCCTGACGAGCGTCTGTGGGCACTGGTCGCGCTTCTTCTCGGTTGCAGCACCGGCTTGGTGGCAGCTTTTATCCTGAACTTTACGGACCGGTCCGTTGGCTCCATCACGTCTCTTCAACAGAAAACCGGACTGAACGTCATCGGGAGCATTCCACGCATTTCCTTCAGAGAGCTCCAGAACACGCCCGGAAAATTCAGCAGCGGCGCGGCGGATTTCTACAGCGCGTTTGCCGACCTTCAGACCCACATACAGTTGGCCGAGAGCAAGGCGAAAGTGATAGCCTTCACCTCTTCGGCCGATGGGGAAGGCAAGACGTTCGTGATCGCCAATCTTGCCAGATCTCTTGCGATGAGCGGCGTTAATCTGCTGCTGATCGATGCCAATCTGCGAAACCCGGCTCTCGGGGGGGAATTCGATGTGGGATCGACGTCGCATGTTGGCCAGGCGGTCGGCCTTGAGGTGTCTCTGGACGACATCATCCAACGCGATCAGGCCTCCGGGGTCGATATCATCGTCGCCGAGAAAAGCGACCTGCCGCCAAATCTTGTTCTTGGAAGCAAGCGCTTCGCCGGCCTGATTGCAGAGGCAAGACAGCGATACGAGCTGGTATTGATCGAGGCCCCATCCGTTTCCCATGACCTAGACCTGTTGCGGATCGCCACCCTGTCTGATGCCGTATCATTCGTGGTCCGGCAGGACGTCGCAGATGGCACGGGCATGAAAAATGCCGTCATCAAGCTGCGGGTCGCGGGCCGGCCGATCACAGGCATCATCCTCAACGGAATCCGACGCCCGAGAAAGCGCCACCCCCCGGTCTGGCCGAGGATTTTCCGGGACTGGAATACTCATTTCAAGCTGCGGAAACGGGCGACCAGTCTGCGCCCCCCGGCTGTAGTCCATAGCGAGAGGTGAAACATGCGCTTCGTGACAAGGTCCAGGGGCTTTTCCCTGATGATGGCCAGCACCACCTTGCTGTCTCTGGCCGTTTGCCAATTACCGGCCGCCGCAGATGGCACGAACTACAAGGTCGCTACCGGCGACGTCTTGACGATCTCCGTCTACGGCGACCCGGGCCTGACCGGCCTCTTTCCCGTCAGTGCAGATGGAACGATCGGTTATCCGCTTCTTGGCAACGTCAACGTGGTCGACCAGACAGTGAACGAAATCGGTGCGCGGATCAGCCGCGATCTGGCAAGCCATGTGGCAAACCGCTCCGTTGCCGTTGCGGTCAAGGAATATGCTCCGATCTTCGTTGTCGGCGACGTTCAGAAGCCGGGAAAATATGAATACCGTCCCGGCATGATCGTGCTTGAGCTCTTCGCACTCGGCGGCGGATTGCGCGAGTCGAATGCACAGAGGGATACCTCGGGCATACAGTTGATCTCGGCCCAGCAGGAATATGAAGACATGTCGATGCAACTCCTGTCGCAGGATATCCGGCGCGTCCGACTGGAAGCGGAACTCAACGACACCGAATTTGAGTATAAGGGCGACGAAATCGGACTTGTCCGGGATCGCACCGCACTGGAGAAGATCGTAGAATCTGAAAAAAGTCTGTTTCGCCTTCGCCTCTCGGCGCAGCAAGACGAAAAGACCAACCTCGAGGTCCAACGACAGAACTTCATTCAGGAAATAGACACGCTCCAGAAAAGCAACGTCATGCGCACCCAGCAACTAGAGTTGCTCGACATGGACGTCAACGCCTCGAAGGAACTTGTCACGCGCGGCGCAGCCTCAGAATCAGCACTGAGAGAGCGTAAGCGCGAACTGCTATCCATGAACCAGCAGGTGCTGGAATCGACATCGTTTCTGGCGCGCGCGCAACAAAACAAAAGCGAAGTAGAGCGGCGTATTCTGGAGCTGAAAAGCAAAAGGCACAATGACGCCGCGACCGAATTGCGGGAAACCTCCCTGGACATCATGCGTTTGAAAAAAAAGCTGGCCTTCAGCCTTCAATCCATGGCCGAGATCGGCTCGACGGCGCGGCGGGTTTCCAGCCTCGAGGACATGATCCAGACCAAATTCTTCATCGTGCGTCAGGTTGCAGGTACATACCGCGAAACAGCTGCGGACGAGCATACGCAGGTCCGGGCGGGAGACGTTGTGCGCGTCCGCCTGTCGGTATCCGGCAGAGACCCTGTTTCAGCGGCGGTCGTCACAGGAAGCGTCAACTAAGAGAGACGAGCGTTTCCGACGCCCCTGCTTGAGCGGCCCTGAAAGCAGCTACCGCTTTTGGAGAGCTATAGCGCCATGTCGCAATTTGCTATCCTCAATAGTGCCCTCCAGCAGTCTCGTAGGACCAGCACCAATCAAAAGAGTTTGCCGGCGTTCCGATCGGTAGGATCCCGATTTCCTCCACAGAATAGAAACGACCGGTACCAATGCCAGGGAGACGGAGATGGAATCTGCGAACGTTCCGGTTGGTTATCATATGGTCAGGCAGCGTGCCGTCATCATCGTGAACGGCGAGAAAGGGCTTCAGCCCGTCCATGTGACACAGGATGCCCTGAACGACATCCAGTCCCCACCGCGGTGCGATGCGCAACGCCTGGCGCAATTCGTCGACGTGTTTGCAACGATAGCGGCATCCAAAATCGAGAAGGGAATGTTCGCGTTCGATGGACGGATCTGGATCACAGCGACCGACGTGCATGCCTGGCTCAATTTGGCGGCGGAAAACGGGGCCGCCAAGTAACGTCTCTCAACCTCTAACGCTTTTGTCCCTATACTTTTACCCCAAGCGCGAAAAGTCGGCACACAGCACATGGATGGATGCGAACCCTACCGCTTATAGCTAGATTGAACCGAAACGATAAAAGCGGTTTGTAAGAGTAACCCGTCGCCCCCTGATACTTTGGCGGGTCCCTGGCAACCGGGGTTACCCGGTAACTGGGAGGGCTCGCTCGTTCAACCGGGCGAGCCTATTTGCGTTCGGCACAAACCGTCACCAGCGTCGCGCAAATCTTGTTGCGCCGACGGGTTGAGATTGAAATTTGCAAGAATATTACCCTCGTCGAACTGGAACCACAGATCGCTCGCCACTCATGGAGTAACGAACGATCCGTCGGTCCCCTCGCCTGAAATGAAAACCGTCGAGCCTTGATCTCAATGGCCCGTGGCATCGTATTGCCTTGATTGATTGAGCCATATTCGCCACTTTCCGGCAGCTCGTCAATTCACCGCAGATACGTCATTAGAGGTACCTTGCCGGGATTTTCGGGGAATAGACTCCGGTTCAATCAGGTGTCAGCCTTGCAGCATTGGAGGACGATTTAACGGTGACGGCCTTAGGCCCCTCGTTTCCCACTGCAAAACCGCTCCATGTAGAGCCGACATTTACCCAGCTGTTCTGCGGATGCATCGTCACGAAGCCCGCACTTTGAACGGGCCCTGGCGTTCCTCGGGTAAAATGATTGTTGTAGAGCACCGTGTTGATCCGCCTTGAGCGTTCGGCCGGTCCGGCCTTGAAGCTGCCGTCGTGCGTCCACATGAGTTTGTATGCATCTACGAAGCCGTAGCGGACGTTGGCGAAGGTATTTCCATCGAAGACCGTCCCATTATAGTCGGCGCCGGGATGGTTCCAAGTTTCATATTCGACGCCGATATAGGCGATATCCGTGAACCTGTTCCTGCGATAAATATTCCCCAGACCGCCCCAGATGCCGGCAACGCCGGAATCCGCGAATGTCGTGCCGACATAGAGGCCGCTGTTGCTGCGTGTCACACTGTTGTTGGAATATTGCAGGAAATACGGGCTGAGTCCCCGCGTCGAGTCCAGCGCAACCGTCATCATGCCGTGTCGCATCTGGGAGATGCGGTTGCTGTCGACCACCACGTCATAGACGTTGCCGTAGAGAAGAACGCCGGTGGAATCGGAATCGTGCTCCGCATAGCTTGCCCTGCCATCGAACACATTATCGTATATCACGGCTCTCGATGCGGTCGCTGCGAGAGCAAAACGGCTCGTTCGATCCGGCACCACATTCCAGGGTTGCTCGAGCAGAACGACAGAACCGTCCGTCGACGCGATGTGACGGTGCTGCCCGGCCCCTCGCCCGCCAACGATGACGAGATCGAAGCCGCCCGGCATGGCATCCCCCAGATCCGACAGTGACTTGAAGGTAACCGAGTTCGAGGAAGCGCGGACGAAATCGTTTTTAAGCTTGCTCCCGACGATCTCGAAGCAGATCTGTTCGCCCTTGTTGCAATCGACCTTGGTGCAGTCGTGGGGCGCGGCGTTTCGCGAGATGTTTTTCTCAAAATAGAGGTTTCGCATGCTCCCGAAATGCGCCTGGCCAACAAAAAAACGTCCGATGCCATGACCGTCGTCGCGGCTTTCATCCGCATTTGTCAGCTCGTTGCCCGTCATGGCGAAATCGCGCCCACCCCATAGCGCGACGACGGATTCGCCGTAACCCGTCATCCGAAACCGATTGTTGGAGAAAAACACCTGCCGGCTCGCGCCGTAAAAGGATCCGTTCTCGATCAGCTCGGACGCATGCACAAAAAGACCTACGGTGTCCTGGGCATCGAACGCCGGCACGCCCCAGGCGTCGATACGTACGGAATCCAGCCGTATGTTTTTGGTGTTGCGCAAAGCAAGAAGAGGTTTACCTGCAATGTTGCGGTTGGCATTGAGGGTCAGGTTTCCGAACCGGGTGTCGTCGCCATTAACGACAACCATGCTCTGATCAATCCCGTGGTTCAGCCTGATCTCCGTTTTGTTCACCCCTTCCCCGAACCACGCCACATTGGCGGGCGCAATCAAAGGCTTTGTCACGAGATAAATCCCGGCGGGGAAATACAAAACCGATGGCGCCGTAGCGGCCGCGGCGTCGAGCGCGCGCAAGATGGCTGCGGTGTCGTCGGTCATGCCATCGCCCGTTGCCCCGAACTGCCTAGCATCGATGCGCTTTTTATCCTGCGCCGCCCATGGCGATTGCGACAGGACCTCAAGCGTCAGCGGACCGCTCCAGCCGAAGCGGCCGCCATGCGTATTGTGAACCCAAACTTCATAGTTACCCGGTGGCAGAGCCGGCACCTCGAAATCGACCTTGAAGGGGTTGACGGAGGTTGCCGCAACATACGAGCCGGCAACAGCGACCGGCTTGATATAGAGATAGGATTGGCTGGTCCCGTTGGACCGCGAAAGGTTGCGTCCATAGACCGAGACGATGGCTCCCGGCGCTGCGGCATCGGGCCCGATCCACCAGCTTTCCGTGCGATTGATTGCGAAGCTGCGCCCTTGAACAGTGCCCCGCTGGGGCCTGATCAGGTAGGTGGACCATGAGGGAAGCGTGGCTGGCAGCAGCAGCGTCGCCGCCGTCGCGTCAGCCGTCAGCGGCGCCAACGGGGTCACCACGCCCTCCGCGGCACCGGGGTGTTGCGAAAAGACTTCGAAACCCGTTCGTCCATCGAGATCGACACCGGTCATCGAGACAACCTCGCCAGGGCCCGCCGTTCTCGAAATTTCCGCGATTGCCGGCCCCTTGCCGCCTACCTCTGTCCAAGGTGGATTGAAGGCATCCGCATCATCCGGCAATCGTGGTTCTGGAACAGGTATCGGGAAACCGAACTGCCGTGGATCAGGTTGGCTGGCTTGCTCTTGCCCTCCCCGCACCGCAGGCTGCCCGGCAGACGAGAGACCCGAAAATGCGAGCACAAGGGCGGCAAGCAAAATCGATAATATCAGGGCATTTGGCGATCTCATCTTGCCGCTTGTCGTAACATATCCGATTGCAGCGACTTCGGTTGTCGCCACCACTCATACAAATCCTGAATTCCGTATCTGAGTTCGACCGTCGAGTTCCAGCCAAGCGCGTTGAGCCGCGAGCAGTCTAGCAGCTTTCTGGGGGCTCCATCCGGTTTGCTGGTGTCAAAAACGATCTGCCCATCGTAGCCGACGATGCCTGCAATCAGATGGGCGAGATTGCGGATGGATATCTCCCGCCCCGAGCCGATGTTGATCAACGGAAAATGCGCCGATGATTTCATGAGGAAGCAACAGGCATCCGCCAGATCGTCCACATGGAGAAACTCACGCAGAGGACTGCCCGTACCCCATAGTACAATCTTGTTCTGGCCGCTGATTTTCGCTTCATGCATTCTCCTGATCATCGCAGGAATGACGTGTGAGCTTTGCGGATCGAAATTGTCGTTCAGCCCGTAAATATTGGTCGGCATGACGGAGACGCAATTCAGGCCGTACTGACTGGAGTAGAATTGGGAAAGCTTGAGCGCCGCGATCTTCGCAATCGCGTAGGCCTCGTTGGTAGGCTCCAAAGGGCCTGTCAAAAGGGCATTTTCCGTGATCGGCTGCGCTGCGAATTTCGGATAGATGCAGCTAGATCCCATCCAGAGAAGCTTTTCAACACCGATATCGGCAGCCGATTTCATGATATTCATCGAAATTAGCGTATTGGTGTAAAGAAAGTCCGCTGGATAGGCCGCATTTGCTGCAATGCCTCCAACCTTGGCGGCAGCGACAAAAATGACCTCAGGTCTTGCCGCCGCCATCCATTGCTCCGTCTCGTACTGTCGGGTCAGATCAAGCTCGCTGCGAGAGACTTTGAGAACTTCGCAATTTTCGCGCTGGAGACGTCGCACGAGTGCCGAGCCGACCATTCCGGTATGGCCGGCAACCCAGACGCGCTTGCCATTCAAGCTGAACGGGATTTCTTGCGATTTATGCGACGAATTCATTTCTTCCCTCTTCCAACATCACGAGGCGAAGATCCGCTTCGACCATTTCCTGAACGAGGTCGCAAAAGGAAGTCGAGTGGCTCCAGTTGAGTTTCCTGCGCGCCTTGCTGGGGTCGCCGAGAAGAAAATCCACTTCCGCCGGACGAAAATATCTGGGATCGATTTCGATGATCGTATTGCCGGTTTTGGCGTCGTATCCCACTTCGTCACTGCCATCGCCGTTCCACTCGATGGTCTTGCCGACCACGCCGAAAGCAAGCTCGACGAATTCCCGCACCGTATGTGCCTCGCCGGTTGCGAGCACATAGTCCTCGGGTATTTCCTGCTGCACGATGCGCCACATGCCTTCAACATAATCGCGCGCATGCCCCCAGTCCCTCTTTGCGTCGAGATTACCAAGACGCAGCTTGCTCATGAGACCGCGTTCGATGGCGGCAACGCCGCGCGTGATTTTCCGCGTGACGAATGTCTCCCCGCGAATGGGGCTCTCATGGTTGAAGAGAATGCCGTTGGATGCGTGAAAGCCGTAACTTTCCCGGTAATTGACCGTCATCCAGTATGCGTAGAGTTTTGCCGCAGCATAGGGGCTTCTCGGATAGAACGGCGTACCTTCGTGCTGAGCAACAGTGCCCATCCCCCCGAACAGCTCCGATGTGGACGCCTGATAAAACCGGCAACGGTCGCCGAGGTTCAGAATGCGCATGGCTTCCAGCAGCCTCAGCGTGCCAAGCGCATCCGCATTTGCCGTATATTCCGGCGTCTCGAAGCTGACCTGGACATGGCTCTGGGCGCCGAGATTATAGATCTCGTCGGGCTGGACCTCCTGAATGACCCGGCAAAGGTTCGTGGCGTCCGTCAGGTCACCGAAGTGCAGACGAAAGCGAAGGTTTTCCTCGAAGGGATCTTGATAAAGATGATCGATCCGGCCGGTGTTGAATGAGGAAGACCGCCTTTTCAGGCCGTGCACGATGTATCCCTTGGCAAGCAGCAATTCACTGAGATAAGCGCCGTCCTGCCCGGTTACGCCGATAATCAAGGCTCTCTTGTCTACCATCCACCACATCTCCCAGCGGTTCCGGCCCCGGATGGCGCCTCCTTGAAAGGTATAACGAGGCCTTGCGCATCGGCAGCATACCAAAAGGGAGAGGACGGCCGGTCAGAACCGGCTGATTCACCGTCCACCACGTCGACATCTGCCTTTAAGAGGAGGCAGGGTGGGTATCCCCGCTTCCGACTTAAGCCTTTTGGTCGAGTTGCAGGTCACGCAGGCCGTGCCAGACTTCAAAAATACAACGCCGGGTCGCGCACGATCTTTACGATAACAGGGAGCGCGAGACGACATCATCTACGGTTCATGGAGGCGGATTGGATGGGTACGTTCGCGACGACTTACGAAAAAATGCAGAACTTCAACTGGCTGACGCGCTTTCTGCATGCAGGCCGCTATCGAAAGCTGCTTGAGGTCCTCGAAACAGTGCAGAAGGACGTCGGCAATCGGAAGGTCAGAATACTGGATATCGGCTGCGGCCCCGGAACCGCGGTCGGACATATTCTGGAAAAATTTGACGTTGATTACGTCGGTATCGACTACGATCCAATCTTCATCGAGGCCGCGCGCAATCGCTACAGCAACTACGAAAACTGCCGTTTCATCGTCGGCGACGCCACCGACGAGAGCCTTTACAAAACGATCGAGGCCGACATCGTCATCGCGCTGGAAACGCTTGAACATATCCACCTCAACCGCACCGTCCGTGTCATTGAGCACGTCTGCGCGATCGTTCGTCCCCGCATTTTCCTGGTTACGGTACCCGTCGAAGTCGGGCCAGCCGTATGGATCAAGAACTGGGGTTCGGCCCTCATGGGCTACAATCGGCAATCCGGCAATCTGAAAGAGACTTTTTGGGCAGGCTTATACCGGCTGGACCGCGTGCCCGCTCACCATACGTCACATCAGGGCTTCGACTGGCGGTGTCTGGCGCAGCTTATCCGCGTCAACGCGCCCCTGCGCGAAATCCGCAGCCTGCCGTTTTCTTTTGTTCCACGCTTGCTCAGTCCGAACGTCGCGCTGATCGCCGAACCGGTAAAATCGAGGATCGATCTGGCAAACGATGACCCCGAAGCATGGAAGATCAACCATGGCCAGACAACCTGGAACCAACAGCATATTGTCGACGGTGCCGTTGCAACCGATGCTGCGCGCCACGCCAAGTCCTCGTCAACATGGTCGATGCGCCTCAAGGGATTGCTGGGAATGGCCCTCGCCACCATGCCATTTGCCTGGCATCGCTGGTCTTACATTTCCATTTCCCCAGGCGAACTGCATTCATCGCATTTCCTGCTGACGATCGACAAACACTTGCTGCGGCCTCATCAACCGATGGAGGGCGACATTATCGTCCTTGCAGGGCAAGCCATTGTTCAACGCATTTCTGAAGCCAGCTATCTGCTGATCTAGGATAAGGACTTGTCAGCCGCAGCGAGCGCAGAGAAGACGAAAGTCGGACATGGATCGTTCCGGGTTACGGACATCCACAGGGGGGCCGACAACTCCCGTCAAACCCGATATCGCAGGGCCTCCAAAACCCTGACGAACGCCGGTGATGCCTGGCGACGGCTGGGGTAATAGAGGTAATATCCGTCCCAGGGCGGGGAATATTTCTGCAACACGCGAACCAGCCGGCCGTCTGCGACATAAGGAAGGATCATTTCCTCCGGGATGTAGGCAAGCCCGAAGCCGTCAAGCGCGGCTTCCAGCGAATTGAAACTGTTGTTGAAGGCGAGTTGGCCATCGACCTTGATCTTGATCTCGCGGCCCTTGTCCTCGAACTCCCATACATAAAAGCCGCCGGCACTCGGCAGCCGGAAGTTGATGCAATCATGGCCGACCAGGTCCTTGGGATGCCTCGGGTGTGGTCGGTTCTTGAAGTAGGCGGGCGATCCGACGACAGCGAGACAAAAGTCGGGACCGATCCTTGCGGAGATCATGTCTTTCGCGAGATGTTCACCCATACGCACCCCCGCATCATAACGCTCCGTCACGATGTCGGTCAGTCCGTTGTCGAGGATCAGCTCGACCTTGATGTCGGGATATTGAGGCAAAAATTTCCTGAGTTTGGGCCAGAGGACATAGGTTATCGCGTACTCGGCGGCGACGATACGGATCGTTCCCGCCGGCTTTTCCCTCAGTTCGTTCAACGCATCGACATGCGCTTCGATCTCGTCGAAATGTGGACCGATCCCGTTTAGCAGCCGCTCGCCCGCCTCCGTCGGCGAAACCGCTCTGGTCGTCCGCATCAGGAGACGCACGCCCAACCTGGCTTCAAGCTGGCGAAGTGTGTGGCTCAATGCTGACTGCGATACGCCCAGCTTCGCCGCCGCCCGGGTAAAGCTCTGTTCTCGGGCAACAGCAATGAAAGCTGCAAGATCGTTGACGGTATCGCGTGCCATTCATGAGCCTCCTGCATCCAGACCTGTTGATTATGGCATAATGCTCATGCCGCACTAACAGAAAAAGAGCCCGCTTCGGGCGGGCTCCTGAACTGTTACGTCACTGCCGGACGCATCAAGCCGACAGGTGCTGCTCAAAGAAGCTGGCGAGCTTGGTGAAGGGGATCACATCCATCTTGTCGTAGAGGTCCGTGTGGCTGGCGCCGGGAATGACATGAAGTTCCTTCGGTTCGGCCGCCGCCGCATACGCGGTCTCTGCGAAATAGAGAGAATGGGCCTTCTCGCCATGAACGAATAGAACCGGGCGCGGCGAAATTTCTGCGATGTAGCTCAGGATCGGCATGTTCATGAACGAAATTGGCGTTGTCTGCGACCAGGCGTTACGGGAGTTGACCGCCCGCTTATGATAACCGCGCGGTGTCGAGTAGTAGTCGTGATAATCGACCATGAACTGCGGCGCGTCGGGTCCGACTTCCGCGTTGTAGGCCGCCTGATAGGCAGGCGTACCGTTTTCCGCATCGACCCACCGCTGGCGGCTCAACTGTTCCAGGGTCGCCGTGCGCTGCTCCAGCGTGACGCTGTCGTTGTAGCCCTTGGACATGACGCGGGTCATATCGTACATGGTGCTGGCAACCACGGCCTTCACACGCTTGTCCGAGGCCACGGCATTGAGCGCCATGCCACCCCAGCCGCAGACACCGATGACGCCGATCCGTTCGCGATCGACTTCGGGACGCAGGCCGATGTAGTCCACAGCCGCGCTGAAATCCTCGGTGTTGATGTCGGGAGACGCGATATTGCGCGGTTCGCCGCCGCTCTCACCTGTATAGGAAGGATCGAATGCCAGAGTGACGAAACCGCGTTCGGCCATCGTCTGTGCGTAAAGGCCGGACGATTGTTCCTTGACCGCGCCAAACGGTCCGCTCACCACGATTGCGGGGTTTCCGACGCTGTTGCGGGTTTTGGGCATGTAGAGGTCGGCCGCCAGGATGATGCCATAACGGTTTTTGAACGAGACCTTCTGGTGATCGACCTTCTCGCTCTTCGGAAAAACCTTGTCCCAGTCCTGCGTCATCTTCAATGTTTGCGCCTCTGCCTTCGATACCGCCATCACTGACGCCGCGCCAATCGCCGCGATGCCGACACCCGTAATCTTGAGAAGGCCACGACGGCCCATGTCCAGGCCCTCTCCCGTAAAAGCGTTTTCGTTCTGATTGCTCACTTCACTCTCCATTGTCGTTGCCGTGACGAGCGGCCGGTGGGCTGCTTTGAGGGGTGATGCAGCAGCGTCGTTCAAAAGATAGATCGGAGATTGTCGCGAGATTAGACCGCGGCGAAGGCATGCCGTCATGAGCGATATTCATGAATGAACCGAGCCCCTGCATCGACGTAGATAATACGCAAGCAGGCCGGGCGCGGCTAAACAAGACCCTTTGATGAGCATCGTTCATGACTGCATCCCGTGACAGGCGGCTTATTGCAAGATGCTTCATGACTTATGTTCACCTCGCTGCCTCCCATCAGCAGCGGAAGACCGTTGAAGAAATAGCCAAGAAAAGCTGCCGTACCATGTCGATAGAAACTACAATTTCCACAGGGGAAGCCAGATCCCGATCCGCAAACTGGGGCGGTGTGTTGGCGATGACGCTCTGCGTTTTCGCCCTGATCGCGTCTGAATTCATGCCTCTCAGCCTGCTGACGCCGATCGCGGATGAACTGCGCATCAGCGAAGGATCGGCCGGACATTCGATCGCGATCTCCGGCGCTTTCGCCGTCGTCACGAGCCTCTTTGTCTCGTATCTCGCGGGAGAGTGGGACCGTAAGCTGCTGTTGCTTGCTCTGACGGCACTGATGGCCCTTTCTGGCGTGACCGTGGCGATCGCACCGAACTATGAAATATTCATGGTCGGGCGCGCGCTCATCGGGATAGTGATCGGTGGGTTCTGGTCCATATCGGTGGCGACCGCCATGCGTCTTGTACCGGAGCATCTCGTTCCCCGAGCGCTTGCAATCTTTAACAGCGGTAACGCGCTGGCAACTGTCGTTGCTCCTCCGCTCGGCGCGTTTCTCGGATCGATCATCGGTTGGCGAGGTGCCTTCTTCACTGTCGTCCCCGTCGCGGCGATCGCATTCCTGTGGCAGCTGGCAAGCCTCCCTTCCATGAAGCCCCTCCCCGGGAAAACGTCAAAGAATGCATTCAGGCTACTGAACCGTCCTTTGATCGCTATCGGCATGGCATCGGTCTCGGTCTTCTTCATGGGCCAGTTCACGCTGTTCACCTATGTCCGCCCGTTTCTCGAAACTGTGACACGAGTAGATATCTCGGTACTCACCTTCATTCTTCTGGGCATCGGAGTTGCCGGCATCGTTGGCACCAGCCTTATCGGTTACTTTCTCGCCAACCGCCTGTATCGCGTTCTGATCGTCATCCCGGCTCTGATGGCGGTGACGGCCGTGATACTTGTTGCCTTCGGCAACACTCTCCCTGTCGCGGCGATAGCGCTTGCGGTCTGGGGAATGATCGCCACTGCGGCGCCAGTGGGTTGGTGGGCGTGGCTCGCCCGCTCACTGCCGCAGGATGCGGAAGCCGGAGGTGGTCTCATGGTTGCGGTCATCCAGCTTGCGATATCAGCCGGTGCGATAGTGGGCGGATTTCTTTACGACGCATCCGGCTACCGCATGACTTTCCTGGCAAGCGCAGGTTTGCTCCTGGCCGCGTCAGCGCTGGCATTCAAATCATCGAGAATATCCTCGTAAAGCAGTTCGGCATGGGAGCATTCCAATGATCGACCGGCGTCTATTTCTTGGGCTGGCTACCGCGGCCACAGCTTTCCCGTCCGCATTGTTCGGTCAGGCAACAAAAACGGAGGTATCCTTGATGAGTTTCCGAATGGCCTTTGGTGGTCACAGCATGACCGCGACCTTGTTTGACAACCCGTCGGCACGCGAGCTCATGAAAATGCTGCCGCTCGATCTCACGATCGAAGACTATTCGACCAACGAGAAAATCGCATATCTGCCTCGAAAGTTGACGCAGGTCACGGACACGCCGTTCGATAACGCACGTCCCGGCGACATCGCTTATTACGCGCCATGGGGTAATCTGGTCTTCTACTACGACAGCTACCGATACTCGAAAGGGCTGATCCGCCTCGGACGCTTCGATGACGGCTTCGAGCCACTTTTGACCCGAGGCGAATTCTCTCTGCGCATAGAGCGGGACTGACACGCGCCTGCCAAAGGTAAATGCCACTAACGTCGGGAAAGCAAGCGGGCCATGGTATGATGGGGTGCCGGCTTATCGCTATCGGGTCCGCTTTCCCTTTCTAGACGTGCACGAATCTTTTCGATTTCCTCTTCCGTGAGGTGCTCGATCCCAATGAAGTCACCGCGCGCCTGCTCCACCGCCCGCAGCAGCTCGTCCAGTTTTGCTTCCATCGCTGCGGAATCCCTGTTCTGTGAATTCTGCACGAGGAAAATCATCAGGAAGGTGACAATGGTCGTACCCGTATTGATGACCAGTTGCCAGACCTCCGAAAACCCAAAAAGCGGTCCGCTGATCCCCCAGACGAGCACGGTTCCGAGAGCCACCATGAAAGCCGTTGGAGAGCCGGAAAATGAAGCTATAGCGCTTGCGAAGCGAGTGAAGAATTTATTCATAACACGCTGCCCCTTGTTGCCATTTTAGGGATGCCAACCAACCAACAAAATGCACGATTGTTCCGGGGTGCCGTGACAGCAGAAGTTCCGATTTACACTTCGATCCGCCGCAAGCCCTCGTTTGTGGTCGTTTGCGCCAAACTGGTCGGTGAATTCTCCCCAACGACAATGAGGCGGCCACCAACTCTCCTACCCCGGCATTCAAGCAGGTCAGCACAAGCGTCGGTGCCATCACCTCCGCTTGACTATTCTCCGAAGCATGGAGCCTCTCGCCTTGCGAGGAATGAGATCGATATCGCTGACAAGCTTTGCGCCCCCCTCCCGCCGTTCCAATGTGATCTTCCGGCTATGAAACGCTTCCAGTTCGGCACGATGCGCTACACTTACGATCGTCGCATCGGGTAGCTCATCAATTACCGTCTGCATCATCTTGTCCTGACTTTTCTCGTCCAGAGCCGCCGTCGCCTCGTCCATAACGATGATGTCGGGGGCGTTCAGCAACAGGCGTGCGAAGGTCAGCCGTTGTTTTTCGCCACCTGATAAGGTCTGGTCCCACGGCGCCTCGTCTTCAATCTTGTCCTTGAGTTGACCCAGACCGACCTTGTCGAGAGCGGCCCCGATCTCTTCCGGCGTCCAGCTCTCGGCCGGTTGCGGATAGCAGACCGCCCGACGTAGCGTGCCGGCCGGAATATACGGCCGCTGCGGCAGCATGAACAATCGGCTGCCGGCGCGAAAATTGACGCTGCCTCCACCCCATGGCCAGAGACCGGAAATGGCCCGAACCAGTGTGCTTTTGCCCGAGCCCGATTCCCCCGCGACAAGCACTCTCTCACCCGCGCCGATCTCGACATCCGTCTCCTTGACGACGGCCGTTCCGTCACCGAGAGAAACGGACACATCCTTGAGGCTGAGTATTGTCTCGCCTTCCGTTTCGCCTCGCACGATCCGACCGAGAGTGTCGCTCTTTTCGGCGCGCTCCAGGCCATCGAGCGACATCATCAGGGAGGCCACACGTCGCGCGCAGGCATTCCAGTCGGCCAGACGGGGATAGTTGTCGACCAGCCAGCCAAATGCGGATTGGACAATGGTGAAAGCGGAAGCAGCCTGCATTACCTCGCCAAGAGACATGCTTCCATCGAGAAACTTCGGCGCGCACAACAGAACCGGTACGACGGGGGCAATCAACATCGATCCATTCGATACGACGGTGGTGCGCATGTATTGCTGCGCCATGAGACGCCACTGCCGCCGGACATTGCCGAAGCGCTTGTCCAGATCGCTGCGCTCCTCGTCTTCGCCGCCAAGCAGGGCGATGCTCTCACCATTCTCCCTGACGCGCGTAAGCGTGTAGCGAAACTCCGCTTCAACCTGGTTCTTGACTTCAGAAACCTTGACGAAGTTCCGGGCAATGAAGGCGATGGAACTGGATGTGATGATTGCGTAGATAACAGCAGCAATCACGAGAAAGCCGGGGATCGTGATCCAGACACCCGCGATGGAGACCGTGAGAGCCCCACCAATCGTCCACAAGACAACGATAAAGGTAGAGGCAGACACGAATGCAGCGATGACACCTGAAACAAAATCCACGGGCGCCTCGGTGGCAATACGCATATCCTCCGAGAGCCTTGCCTCGGGGTTTTGATGGTCACCATCGATCAAATTGAGCTGATAATAGCGGCCATTCGCAATCCATCTTCCAACGAGCGACTTTGTCAGCCAGGAACGCCAGCGCCGCTGAATGCGCATCCTGACATAGACCTGCGAGGTCACGATAAAGACACTTCCCAGGACGAGCAGCGGAAAGACGGATCCGAGAAAATAGACCGTCGAGGCGTCGCGTTTCTCAATGGCGTCAAAAATCCCGCGATTCCAGACGTTGATGCCATACTGGAAGCCGACATTTATGCCGATCATAGCCAGAAGCCCCAGCGAAAACAGCCAGGCCAGCCGATCGCCGCGACGGCTCCAGAACCCTCGCGCGCTGATCCAGAAACGCTTCAGCAGATATTTCCTGCGAGCCTCCTCGGCCTCCTCCGGCGTCAAACCCAAAGCAGGTTCCATCTCCTCAGGCGGGAGCGGATCATCGTTTTCATGGGCATCGTTTTCGGATGCGGTTTGGGTGCCAGTCTCGTCGGCACCAACGACCGGCTTCGGTCCTGCGTCATTATCGATCATGGGCGCTAAACGAACGATGCGTCGAAAGGTTTCACGGCTTTGTGATGCGTCGTGAAATATAATTCCGTTGCTGCGCGGGGCTTTTCAAAAGCCTCTAAATACATGGCTTTCTGACCCGCTGCCGACATACCGGAATCGCGCTGGCGGATATTGTGACCGTTGGTGGAGACGGTCCAGGTGCATCGCCATGGGGTGCCTGACTTGGCCCGCGATGCGACAGATCATATTGACGGTTAACCGCGTGTTGACTTCCCGTTTGACGAGATGGCCTAACATAAGCAGAATCTGAAATTGGACCCCGCCGCACCCGGTTTCCATGCCGTGCGGCAAGTATACGGCGCCATCATGCGACTTAGTACCATCACGAACCTGGCTTATGCTGTCACCCTCGTGCTCACGACAGTATCGGCGACCACATTCATTCTATCGGCCAGAAGCGCTTCTCAAGAGCGGGTGGCAATCCAGAATCATCTCGAACTGACCGATCTCGCCGAAGAACTGGCGATCATTGCGGACGAGCGCACCGAGGAGGCGCGTCTTTACGTCATGCGGGGCGACGAGCAACATCTCGCAAAATTCTACGTCGACGAAGATCAGGAAAAGCACCTTGAAAACACCCTGGACAAACTCGCAGCTCTTGGTGTTTCGCCGCAAGAGGCAGGCTCATTTCAGGAAATCCGAAAGAGCGCCGACGCACTGGACAAGATGGAGCGCGATGCAATCGGTTTCTATCGATCCGGCCGCCAGAACGATGCACAGCAGGTCCTGTTCGGCGATGAGCACTATCGACTGCATACGGACCTGCTGACAACCGTCGCGACGCTGAGAGAAGCCATTGCGGCCCGCTCGCAGGCGATGGTTGACCAGGCTAAAGACCGAAGCGATTTCTACGGATCGATCGCGAAGGTGATGCTTGCGCTCACCGCCCTGATGTTTGTGGCCGTACTCTATTTTGTCCTCAGCAGACGCGTTGCCTTGCCGCTTATCAAAATGAGCAACATCGTCACGCGCCTTGCCCGGCAGGATTACAGTATCGACCTGCCCGACGAAGGCCGGCGTGACGAAATCGGTGAAATGAACCAGGCTATCAGGATCTTCCGCAGCAACGGGCTGGAACGGGAACGGCTTGACGCGGAGCACCGCAGGAATCAACGCATCAAGGACCTGATCCTGCAGATGATGCATCGGATTCAGGCCTGCCAGAATCAGGAAGAATTGTCCGACGTCGTTTCGAAATTCATGCCGCAAATTTTCCCGGCCATTGCCGGCCGCCTGCTTGTTCTCAAGGAAAACAGTTCGGTTCTCCAATCGACCGGACAATGGTCCGATCCTTCGTTTTCCGCCCCGGAATTTTCGATAGACGATTGCTGGGCTCTCCGTCGCGGACGTCCCCACGCCAGCAACCCGGGCGGAGACGATGTTGTCTGCCATCACCTACATGGCAGTTTCGGAACAGGCCTGTGCATACCACTCACCGCATTGGGCGACACCGTCGGCTTACTGTATCTCGAAATTCCGCAGAGTAGCGAGACGCTGGAGTTAGAGCGGCTATATCTCGAACTCCTCGCCGAAAATATAGGCCTTGCCGTTGCAAACCTCCAGCTTCGGCAGCGGCTGGTTGGCATGGCACGGCAAGACGCCCTGACCGGTCTTTTGAACCGTCGATCGCTTGATGAGACGCTGAACAGGCATATTGAAAAGCCAACCAATTCGCTTGCATGTCTGATGCTCGACATCGACCATTTCAAGCGCTTCAATGACCGGTTTGGCCATGATGCCGGAGATGCGGTGATGCAATATGTCGCCCAGGTGCTTTCGGAAGCTGTCGGCGATCTGGGTGAACTATTCCGTTTCGGCGGCGAGGAATTCACCGTGCTCATGCCGGCTGGGGGCATTGAAGATGCCATCAAGGTTGCGGAGAAACTCCGGCACGCGGTCGAGCGCGCACCTTTCACCTACCGGGGCCGTCTGCTTGACTCGATCACCATATCCATCGGTATCGCAACATCACCGGGCGCCGGAACCGTGAGCAGCGTCCTGGAACGCGCGGACGCTGCGCTTTTGAGCGCTAAGCAGACAGGCCGGAACAAGTGGGTGTCGGCCGAGAAGCCTCCAACCGATTAGGTAGAGGCTCCGCCGCGCCGATTGCGTGGTTATCGACGCAGCAGCCGACCTGGCATATTTGACCGGCTAGACGATGAGGTTCGGGTTCTTCCACAGCTGGAATCCGCCTTCGAAAGCAAGCGCATTGTCTCCGCGGCGGCATCGGGGCGGCAGGGTATCGAGTTTTTCGACATTACCGCCGCCGATGACCACCTCATCCGGTTCAAGGGCGGCAGTCAGACGCTCTACGACATCAGTGACGCGCTTTTGCCATTTGGCATTGCCCTTCTCTTCGCGATACGCCTCTCGGAGATAGTGCTCGTACGTTTTGCCCTTCCGATAGGGAAGATGAGCGATCTCCATCGGCTGGGCCACGTTTTCGACGATCATCGCAGCTCCCAGGCCTGTTCCGAGACCGAGAAACAACATGCGCCCGCCCTGATAGGAGCCGATTGCCTGCATCAGCGCATCGTTAACGATACGAACGGGGCAGCGGAAAGCGCCGGCGTAATCATAACCGACCCAGCCTGTACCCAGATTGACCGGTTCGCGAAGCGGTTTGTTGTGGACGACCGGACCGGGATATCCCATGGCGATGACGTCATAGGTCATGTCTTTCGCCATGGCGGTTACGGCAATGACCATTTCTGGCCCGGTCATCGCCTTGCCGCTTTCGACCTTGCGCTCGTCGCCACCGGCACTTGAGCGGATCTTGACGTGGCTGCCGCCGATATCGATCGCTAGAACGATCCGATCCTGTGTCATTGAACTACCGTCCGTGGTATTTGCCGGCATGGGCGTCACTCCGGATCAACCCAACCGCCAGGCGGCGCGAAACTCTCCATCTCGACCGGACCCCAGCTTCCTACGGCATAGCGTGGCGGCACCGCCGGGTCGTCGAGAATGGGCTCAACGATTTTCCATGCAAGTTCTGCCGCATCCTGACGGGTGAAAAGCTGGCGTTCGCCCGCCATCGCATCGCCGATCAGCCGTTCATAAGGCGCCATGTCGCCGATGCCGTCATCGACAGCACCCAGTTCCACCGCCTCGCCGAGCATACCGTCCCCGGCAGCCTTGCGGCGCGCGCCAATGCCGATGGCGATATCTGGCCCGAGCCGGAAGCGCACATAATTTGCGGCCGCCGCCTCAACATCGCCGAAAAGCGCTATCGGCGGCCGCTTGAAACGCACCACAACTTCGGTTGCATGGGCAGGCAGGTTCTTTCCGGCGCGGATGAAAAAAGGCACGCCGTTCCAGCGCCATGTGGCCACGCGAAACCGCACGGCGGCAAAGGTCTCGCGGCTTGAGCCGGGCGCAACGCCGGGTTCATCGAGATAACCGTCGAACTGGCCACGCACAACATCCTCGCGGCTGAGCGGTGGCATGGCTTTGAGGATCTGCACTTTCTCATCGACAAGATCATCCGAAGCGCTTGTTGCCGGTGGCTCCATGGCCAGTAGCAACAGCACGTTGATGAGATGGTTCTGGATCACATCCCGGATGCATCCAACCTCGTCATAAAACTTTCCACGTCCCTTGATGCCAAAATCCTCGGCCATGGTGATCTGCACGCTTTCAACATGATCGCGGTTCCAGACCGGTTCAAGAAAAGCATTCGCGAACCGGAAATAAAGAAGGTTCTGAATCGCCTCCTTGCCGAGAAAATGGTCGATGCGAAAAATGGCGTCCTCTTCGAAAACCGCGTGCAGCGACTGGTTCAGCGCCTCCGCCGTGGCGAGATCGCGGCCAAACGGTTTTTCCACCATCAATCGTGCCGAGGCGGCTATCCCGGCCTTATCAAGCCCGGTCACGACGGTTTCAAACAGTGACGGCGGAATGGCGAGGTAATAAAGCGGATGACCGTGGTCACCGAGTGCGGCGCGCAGCTTTTCGAATGTCGCCTCGTTTCGGTAGTCGCCGGACACGTAATGCAGTTGAGAAGCGAATTTTTCGAAGACGGCTTCATCGATCTTGTCGACGTGGCTGGTAACCGCGTCGCGCGCCCTTGCGATCAGCTGATCGCGCGACCAGTCATCGAAGGCGACACCGATGACTGGCGTTTGAAGCGCGCCGCGTTTCACCATGGCGTAAAGGGAAGGAAAGATCATTTTGTAGGCAAGGTCGCCCGTGGCACCGAACACCACGAGCACGTCCGATCGCTGCTTGTCCATGGCCGGCGCCCTCATTTTGCTTTTTCCAGATGGCCACCAAAGGCATTGCGCATCGCCGAGAGTACCTTGCCGGCAAACTCCGCCTCACCGCGTGAGGAGAAGCGCTCGAACAGGGCGGAAGCCAAAACAGGCGCAGGAACACCCGTTTCGACGGCCGCCTGAAGGGTCCAGCGCCCTTCGCCTGAATCTGACACCCGCCCGCCATACTGGTCGAGATGAGGGTCCTGCTTCAGCGCCTCCGCCGTCAGATCGAGCAACCACGAGCCGATGACGGACCCATGCCGCCAGACCTCCGTCACGGCAGGAAGATCGATGTCGAACTGGTAATATTGCGGGTGGGCGAGCGGCGCCGTTTCCGCATCGGCCTCCCGGTGCTGCGTGCCGGCATTCGCGGCCTTCAAGATATTCAGGCCTTCCGCATAGGCCGCCATGACACCGTATTCGATGCCATTGTGAACCATCTTGACGAAATGCCCTGCGCCTGACGGTCCGCAATGCAAATATCCCATTGGCGCCGTGCCGGTGACGGGATCGGCCGCGATGCCCTGGCCCGCACCGGGAGCAAGCGAAGCAAAAATCGGATCGAGCCGCTGCACGGCACCCAACGGACCACCGATCATCAGAGAATAGCCGCGCTCCAGACCCCAGACGCCACCGGATGTACCGGTGTCGATGAAGTCGATGCTACGGGGCGCAAATTCCGCCGCCAAATCGATGGCATCCCGGTAGAAGGAGTTGCCGCCATCGATGATGGCATCGCCCGCCTGCAGTCTGGCGGCAAAGTCACGAGCAATTTTCGGCGTTATTGCCGCCGGCAGCATTAGCCAGACGGCGCGTGGCGGTGACAGCTTCGCGACCAGGTCGTCTGGCGAGCTCGCGCCAACTGCGCCTTCCTTCACCAATGCTGCGACATTGTCGAGATTGACGTCGAAGACCACGCAATCATGACCCTGTTTCAGAAGACGGCGCACCATGTTTGCGCCCATTCGTCCAAGCCCAACCATTCCGATCTGCATGCTGACACTCCATTTGTCCAATGCGCGATATGTACTTCATTCGCCGAGGCGAACGGTGAAATCCTGGTTTTCCCAATTCCCTGTGTTTGGCCAAAAGAAAGTAAAAACGATTGCGTCGCCCGCCGCCATATCCTGAACGGGCAAGTCGACGAAATATGTGCCAAGGCCGGAAGCAATCGTTCTGGTGTCGCTGGTCGTCACCCAGCCATCCGCACTCCAGTGCACGACAGCATCATCCGTCAGTTCGAGCCGCAACATCTTGCCGGCCGGCATCCCGGCAATCTTGTTATTGAAACACCAGATCCGAAGGTGCGACGGCGTCTTGTTGAGGATGTAGCGTTCCACCCCCTGCGGCGGCATGTCGAAAACGGAACCATCGGCAAGCGACCGCAGAAGTTTGATATGTTCAGCATGCGCCCAGACCAGCGGCATCGCACTTCCTGAGGGCTGGCCGTAGAAAAGCTCGTATTCGGGAAGGTCGGGCTGGTCCCAGAGCTGCTCGGGGAAAAGGCCGTTCCCACCGGCCGATTTCTCCAGCGTTACCAGCAGCGCTTCGGCCACCTCCCGCCTTCCCGCAGCAAGCTCGTAATGGGCGCGTTCGCCGGTCAAAAGCGGCCATGGCCGCCCCTGCCCGGTGCCGTCGAATGCTGCTCCATCGGCGTGCTCACCATATCCATCGCCCGTATATCTATACCATACAGGCCCCTGCGGCAGATCGGCACGCAGGCAATGGTCCATTGCTTTGATCGTCGCGAGAATATGCGGATCGTCAGGCGCGCGCAGGCCGAAGCGAACTAGGGCAAGCGCATCGGGGCTGATGACATCGCTGGTCGGCAGCGTGGAACGGTCCGGCGTCTGGTTGCGGATGGGCGTATCGCCGACTGGTCGAGCTACATCGGTCGCGTCAGGCGAAGCGATGCGAACATAGTGGCCGGAAATGCCAAGCGCGGCGCAGAATGTCTCGTCACCGGCAAAGGTCCATTGTTCGATCTGCTCGTTCCAGCAATCAGCCGTTTCCCGTAGATGAACGGCTTCGGCAGCATCACCGTCCATATCGATAAGGTCGGCAGCGGCAAGCAGCGCAGCGATCTCGACGGCAAGGGTGAAGGGACTGTAGCCGGCATCCTCTTCCCACCTGTCCTCCCCGGTCGTCGGACCGTTTGCCAGAATATAGGCTGCGGCGCGGTGGATCATCGGCATAAAATCCGCCCGCGTGGCATGATCCAGGTGACCATGTCGATGCAGCATATCCGCCAGCAGGATCGGAAAGGCGCATTCATCCATCTGGACGCCTGGCCAATAGGGTTTGCCATCCAGCCAGAGATTTTGCGGCCAGCGGCCCGATGGCTGCTGCACCTGACGAAGATAATTGAGGATCGCCAGCGCCTCGTGGTGATCGCCGGCCGCCAGAAATCCGCCGGCCGCTTCCACCAGATCGCGCGGCCAGACCAGGTGATAACCACCGAGATCGTCATCGCTCTTCGATGCTCCCCAAGGGATCGACAGGCTTGCAACAACAGCGCCCGGTCGGTCGGCGGCACGATGTGCGGCGAGCACTGCTGTCGACACCCGATAGGAATTGATGCCGTGATGCGTATCGCGGTCGAGCGTTTCCAGCCGGTCTTGCCAATTGCGCCAGTTGGCAACGTAGGCCTCGTGCGCCCGTTCAAAGCCATGCTTCAGACTGTAAACGGCCGCCGCAGCCGCTTCATATTCCGTCTCGCCAAAGCCGAGCGCCAATGTTGCCGCGCCATTGACATCACTGAAGTCGATCTCACCTGCCAGCGAGACATTTCCGTCATCGGCTCGCTGGTACTCTTCAACGATGCGTCCGTGCCGATGCAACTGCTGCCAACCATCGGAAACACCCACGAAACCGGCGCTGACTGCCCGCCAGGGCAGATCGCAGACAAGCGCAAGATATCGTGAACGGCCGGTCGCGAAGAGGACCTGATGTCCCTCATAGTCGCCAATCCAAGCCGAATTAAGATTGCCTGCATTGACGAGATGAGGTGCCAGCAGCGCAGTCACGCGATAATCCGAAATTTGTCCCTTCAGGGGAATGAACGAAAGCTGCTGAAGAACACTGGCCCGCGCGGGATCGCTGATCACCTGTTTCTCAATTCTGAACGAGCCATCCGTCGCCGTATTGGTAATGTGAAATGCCGGAATTCCACTTTTAAAAGGGCGGGTAACGGATACGCAGTCGCGTTTTTCTTCCGAAAAGTAACCCTCAGGCCCAGTGACAACAAAACCGAGATCGCGGGTGCAGGCACTGTCTATCCTCGGATAATAGACCTCGTTCAGAATGCCGTGGCTGAGCGTGAACCAGATAGGCGATGCTTCCGACAGCGCAGTGCCGACCCCGTTTTTGGCGCTCGACGTCCAGCGCGCTTCTATGCCAGGCGCGCCCGGTGCAAAATCCAGTCCGGTGCGCATCATGAGATGTCTCGGTTACGCTGATGAGGCAGGCGAAAGTGGCGCGAATTGCAGTCCTGAACAGTCATGACGGGGTATCTCGACCTTGAACCAAGGCTCTGTTCCTGGATAACAACAGGAAACGGGCTTACCGGTTCCTTGCTCATATCCACAACGGATGCAGCCTCGCCATAAAGCTAGGTATTGGCGAACTGGTACACAACTAAAGATTTGGTAATTTAAGCCGCGCCGCGCGTTGGAGGTTTTGGGTTGCAGGACCAACACGCTAAGCCACCAAGCCGCCGCTAGAGCGGGCGGCCGTTGTGGATCACACCGATATTGCCGATGAACCGGCTATTCCAAGTGGACATCAACCGCCCGACCAGCCCCTCGCATTGCCTATGGCGCGTGCAAAGCGAGCGTGATCCGCTTCTTCGACCGATCCGTCGGGTTTGAATATCTCGGCATTTTTTCGCATGGCGGTGACATCGATATCGCACAGTTCCGCGAGACCAAGCGCCGTCAACTCGCGCATGGCCGGAACGCAGATGGTCCGACCACTGGCAGCGGCCAGGAAACGGGCGAAATAGCGACTGTTCGACAGGCCGCCATCTATCGAAATCGTATCGCCGATGGGAACGAAAGTCTGCGCGGCTTCGATCAACCGAACCGTCAGCAGGGCAATGCCCTCAAGCAGGGCGCGAACCATGTCACTCCGCGCCGTTGCGTGGTCCATGCCGATGAAAAGCGGTACGGCCTGTCTATCCCAATATGGCGCGGCAAGGCCCGAAAATGCAGGCACGAACACCAGTCCACGACGAACGGCCGATGAACCCTCAAAACCGTCAAGTTCGGTATTGTCAACATAAAGGCCGATCTTTCGCGCCCATTCCAGCGCGGCACCGGCGTCATAAACCCCGCCTTCTATGGCGAAAATGGCCGCGCCGCCTTGCTTTTGCCAGCCAATGGTGGGCAGAAGCTCCCCCGACAACGGGCGTTCGTGACCAGCGATGGCCAACAGGAAGGCGCCCGTGCCGAAGGTTATCTTACAATCGCCCGGTTTGCGGCAACCGTGCCCATAAAGCGCCGCCTGCTGATCGACGATGGAAACGCGAATGGGCGTTCCCTCGATGGAACCGAAGCCGCCATTAACAGGACCGATTGCGGGCAGGCAATCCAGCGGCACCCCATGAAGAGCGCAGAGTTCCGGGCTCCAGGCACCGGTTGCCAGATCAAGCAGTCCCGTCCGCGAGGCCGTTGCAAGGTCGGTGCGGAAACAGCTTGCAAGCCGATCCAGAAAGAATGCGTCGGTGGTGCCCAGGCGCAACCGCCCTTCGGCTCTCGCCCGTGCCACCGCCGGATTGTGCCTTAGCAACCACGACAGTTTGCTCGCCGAAAAATAGGGATCGAGCGGCAATCCGCAAATCTCTTTCGATCGTTCCTCAGCCGATTGGGGCAACGCGGCCAGGGCTTCGGCGGTGCGGGCATCCTGCCAGACGATGACCGGCGACAGCGCTTCCCCACTCTCGGCATCCCACGCCAGGCAACTCTCGCCCTGGTTGGCGATCGCGATCGCATCTACCGGCCCGGCATCGGCCAGTACCGCGCGGATGTTGCGCAACAGCTCTTCCGGATCATGCTCCACATGGCCGGGGTTTGGATAGAACTGTGCATGACGCAGGCTTGAGACGAGTTGCGCCGTGCCACCGTCGCTTATCACAAGGCATCGGGTCGACGTCGTTCCCTGATCGATCGCCGCTATGCGCATCAATTCGTCTCCTGAAAGTGAAAGGCAATCTGGGTCGCCTCAACGGCGGCGCGGGGAATGGGCACAAGCACACGGCGTTCCGGCAGCCATCGGCCGGACTTGCTCCACACTTCCGTTCCATCAAGATGAAGCGAAAGCCTGCCTTGAACACGTCTGATGAAGCGCAGCTGAAAATCGGGAAAAGCCGGCCGGTCAAGTCCCCCCGATCGCACCATAGTGGGTACCGCGAGTTTGAGCGGGTCGGCGAAAGCGATACGCACTGCCTTTGCGTTGCAGGGTTCGAAGGTGAGATCGTCGGCAACGGCAGCACCCACGCGGCGGCCTTCGCGAAACGACCAGCCACCCGTTTCCACGGCCCGCAATACGTTCCCCGTGGCGAAGAACATCGGGTTGGCCATCCGGCCGTCCTGATCGATCGTAGGGCCATCGCTGCCTGCCGCCACATCAACAGGGGATGCGTTCAGAAGCGTAGCCTCCGGCGTGAACCGCCCGGTGAGGAGAACACCATCGCACTTGACGGTGAGGATACGGCCATCTGCCAGCCGGATGTCGGCCTCCTCGACACGACCGCTCCCACGAATGTCCACAAGTGTTGCGCGGCAATGGAAAGGCACTCCGACCAATCGGGGAAACCACCGGAAAAGCGACCGCGCCAGCGGTTCCGGCTCAGGCTCGATCATCGCCACCGGCCGCGCGCCATGCGTCAGGCATGTGAGAAGCGCGGAAAAGGAAACCAGTTCCGAACCAACGATAAGCGGCCGGCGAAAGGGCATGATGCCGTGAAAGGCGACATAGGATTGCAGCGTGCCGGTGGTGATCACTCCCACCGGCCGGTCGCCCGGCAGGAGCCGCGCTGAGCGTGGTTTTTCCCGCGCGCCGGTCGCCAGCACAATGCGCCGGGCCTTCAACGTCTCCACGCCGCGCGCAGACGTAACCAGCAGCGTACCGTCCTGTCCCAGTTCCACTACGGAATGACCGGTGCGGACATCAACGCCCGCATCCTGCGCATGCCGCTGCAGACGTCGCGCATAGGCCGGGCCGAAATAAACGCGTCCGAATTCGCGCATGCCGAAAGGCGAATGTGTGCAATGACGGGGTGCGCCGCCAAGGGCTGGCTCACGCTCGAGGATCGTCACACGCGCAACGCCGCGTGCTTTCAGCTCCAGCGCTGCCGCCACGCCCGCCGGGCCGCCGCCGACCACGATTACATCTGCATCCGGAATGTTTTCTTGCGTCTGCTGAAAAGGCTTCCGGGAGCTCATCGATCGTCTCCCGGACGGACCGCAAGCGGTACAGCCAGACGGTCGCCCGTCATCGCGGCCAGCCGGGCGTTGCAGTAAAATCCCTGACAGCGCCCCATGCCGGCGCGGGTGCGCCGCCGCAAACCTCCGAAATCACCCGGCGGCACCGCGCTGGAAAATGTCGCCTCGACCTCACGGCGGGTGACAAGCTCGCAATGGCAGACGATTTCGCCATGATCAGCGCGCTGCCAGTCCCGCTCGCAGGTTTCGCTCAGGTTCGGCATCGTCACATGAGGCACTGCGGGCTGGGGCATGAAGCGCGTGCCGAAACTTTCGTGAAGCGCCAGAGCGTGCTGCGCCAGACCAAGTGCCGCACTGAGACCGGTGGATCGCACGCCGCCAAGCGTGATCGCGCGCCGGTCCGGCCGTGCGGAAATCCGGTAATGTTTCTTCTCGGAGGCCGGGCGCAAGCCGGCATAGATAGCGGTCACGGGAATGGAGGCGAGTGCCGGAACGATCTCCCTGCCGCGCGTCAGCAGCGCTTCCAGCGCCGCCGTTTCTACCGTCGCACGCTCGCGGTCATCCTGTTCTTCTGCCGTCGGGCCGATGAGAACGTTGCCGAAGGCGGTTGGACACACAACGATGCCCTTGGTGATTTCGGTGGGAACGGGCAGGACGATGCGCGGCACGTGCCGACGGGCGGCCTTGTCGAGAACGACGAATTGTCCCTTGCGAGGCTTGATGGTGAAGTCTGGGACAAGCCCCAGCCGCGCATCGACGATATCGCCGAACAATCCGGCCGCATTGACTACGCTCGCCGCAAGAATCGGACCCGCCGTCGTCTCTATCCGCCACGCGCCATCAAACGCACCGGACAGAACTTCGGCGTTGCGCACCAGCTGCGCGCCAAGCGCCACCGCTTGCGTAAGATAGCCCAGCGGCGCGGACCAGGGATCGATGACATGTTCACCCGGAACTTCGAGTGCTGCGACAAGACGGTCGGACAAGCCGGGCATGGATTCCCTGGCTTGCCGGGCCGTGAGCAGACCGAGCTCGGCAATGCCGTTGCGTCGCCCCTGCTCGGCGATCGCCTCCAGGCTTTGCGCCTCGTCGGGATGCCACGCACAGACCAACGCGCCGGTTTCAACGAGGCTAAGGCCAATCTGCCTGTGGATGGACAGATATTCTGCCCGGCCTGCCTTCACCAATTCCAGTTCCAGACTGCCTTCAGGCGCATCGAAGCCGGTGTGGAGGATAGCGCTGTTAGCCTTGGATGCCCCGGAAAGAATATCGGACCCCTTCTCGATGATCACGACCTTCGCACCAGCCAGTGCGAAACGACGGGCAACCGCGCAACCGACCACCCCGGCACCGATGATGGCGACGTCGAATGCTGTGGAGAGGCTCTGGACCATGGGCTTGCCTTTATTTTCGTGGTTCGAAAGCGAAATCAACAGGCGCAACGGATAGAGCCGATGCACCTTGCCGGTTAGTGGCTATGAATGAGATCTGCTTTGTTTCTAGTCGGACAAAGCCGTCAGCGGCTTTTCGAATTCAACCAGCGTCACGCCACTTGTCTCCTGCTGGCACATGGCGCTAATCAGGGTCATGATCTTCCCCGCCGCTTCGACGGGCGGCACGCCACCATCACGAATATTGGAAATGCAGTTGCGTCGGGAATCCGGCAGCCCGGTCTCCGGCCTGAAGGTGACATAGGCACCAAGACTGTCGGCTGCCGAAAGGCCCGGCCGCTCGCCAATCAGGATCACCGCCACCTTTGCGCCGAGGACGGCTCCCACATCATCCGCCAGCGCAACCCGTGCCTGCGTGGCAAGTGTGATCGGCGCAACCGTCAATCCGTTGCTTGCAAGTAAATTAAGCAACGCCGTTGCCACCGGCACTGCATTCATCTCCACAGCTGTTGCGGAAAGCCCGTCGGCGATTACCAATGCGACATCGGCTCCCTTGGCCTTCCCGTCGAGCGCCAGACGGCCTTCGTCCGAAAGAGCACGGCCGAGATCGGGTCGGCGCAGGTAATCCGCACGGTCCTGCGCGCGGCTTGCGACATGCACGACATCCGCACCCGAAGCGCGCAAGTCACGCTCCATTTTTTCAATGTCCAGCGGACGCCACACGGCCTGGCGCGCCTGCGCATGATCCAACAGAAATGTCTGTACCGCGCGCGTGGGCGGGCTTGCACCCGCGCGGCCGAGCGCCACGCGTGCATCGGTTGCCACACGCAGGGCCTTGAGACGTTCCGGCGGGCTGGAGATGAGGGAGGGCCGGCGGTCACGCATCAGGCGGCGTCCCCTCCAAGAAAATCAAGTTCGCGAAGCCCGCGGTTCATCAACGCAGGGTTCTCGATCATATGGCCGGCGGCATCCGTGACGCCCATATTCACCAGCCACTCCTCAAACTCCGGCGCAGGCCGACGCTTCAGCGTTTCGCGGGCATAGATTGAATCGTGATGGGAAAGCGTCTGGTAGTTCAGCATGACGTCGTCCGAGCCTGGCACGGTAATGACGAAGTTCACATCAGCGGCGCACAGCATGGTCAGCAGCACGTCCATGTCTTCCTGGTCGGCATCGGCGTGGTTGGTGTAGCAGACGTCGACACCCATCGGCAGGCCAAGCAGCTTTCCGCAGAAATGATCTTCAAGCCCGGCGCGAATGATCTGCTTGCCATTATAGAGATATTCCGGACCGATGAAGCCAACGACGGTATTCACCAGAAGCGGCGAGAATTCGCGCGCCACCGCATAGGCACGCGCCTCCATCGTTTGCTGATCGACACCAAAATGCGCATCGGCCGACAGGGCAGCCCCCTGCCCCGTCTCGAAATACATGAGGTCGCTGCCGATAGTTCCGCGCTTCAGCGACTGACCAGCCTCATGAGCCTCTCGCAGAACGGCAAGATCAATGCCGAAGCCCGCATTGGCCTTCTGGGAACCCGCAATCGACTGAAAAACCAGATCGACGGGTGCAGCGCGCTCCATCGCCTTGATAGCCGTCGTCACATGGCCAAGGCAGCAGGTCTGGGTTGGAATGTCTAGCCATTGCCGCAGATCGTCAAGCAACTGCACGACGCGGATATAGTCCGTCACAGCGCTGGTGGCCGGGTTAACACCGATCACCGCATCGCCGCTCCCCAGCAGCAACCCGTCAATGGCCGAGATGGCGATGCCGCGGGAACTGTCAGTCGGATGATTTGGCTGGTTGCGGGTGGACAGGCGGCCAGAAAGACCAATCGTGTTGCGAAAACGGGTCACGACTTCCCGTTTGGCCGATACCGTCACGAGATCCTGCAGACGCATGATCTTGGAGACTGCCGCCACCATTTCCGGTGTCAGACCCCAACTTACCGCTTCAAGTTCCGCGTGCCCGACCTTGGAATTGAGCAGCCATTCGCGAAATTCGCCAACCGTCAGAGAGGACACCGGCTCGAAGGCCAGTGCGTTGTGCTGGCGCGCGATCAGGGCCGAAATCTCGTCCTCGTCCGAGGCGATCAATTCCTGTGCAACAAAGGTGGAAAGCGGCAGATCGGCCAGCGCCATCTGCGCCGCCAGTCTCTCCACCGGCCCTTCCGCCGCGATCCCGGCCAATTGGTCACCGGACCTTTCCGGCGTCGCCTTTGCCATCAGGGTTTTCAGATCGTCGAAACGATAGGTCGTGCCGGCTGCGATCTGTCGATAAGCCATTTTTCCGGCCCCTTACTTCACGAAAGTCTTCGTCAGGCCCACCGTGCGGTCCACGATCAGGACGACGGCAAGCGTGAGCACGATCAGAAGAACGGAGATGGCGGCAACAAGCGGATCAGCCTGGGTTTCGACATGCTGATACATGGCAACGGGAAGCGTCGTGATGCGCGGACCGGTGAGGAACAGCGAAATCACGGCTTCATCGAACGAGACGAGAAAGGAAAGCGCTGCCGTTGCAACGATGCCAGGCGCGATCATCGGCATGGTGACGCGGCGAAAGACGGTAAGAGGTGACGCCCCGAGCGTGGAGGCGGCCTCCTCGTAGATCAGCGGCAGGCCCGCAAGCGACGTGGTGAGTACACGCAGCGCATAGGGCAACACGATGATCAGATGCGCGATCACCAGACCCGTGAATGTACCGAGCAGACCCGCACCGGCAAAGACGATCAGGATCGCAAGGCCAAGAACGATAGTCGGCAGAAGAAGCGGCGCGGTGAAGAAGGCGAGCAATGTATCCGCGCCAATCACCCGCATCCGCACGATGGCATAGGAGGCGGGCAGCGCAATCAGCATGGACAGAACGGTAACGATGACCGCAAGGAGCGTGCTGGTGCCCAGGGCGCCGATCATCTTTGAATTGTGCATGAGATCCACATACCAGCGCAGGCTCCAGCCGGAGGGTGGGAAGGTCATGTAGCTGTCGGCCGAAAACGAGATCGGCACGACGAGCACCACAGGCGCAAGGAGGAAAAGGAACATGATGAAGGCGACAATTTTCAGCGCCAGCGGAGCGGGACGTTCTTCCATCTTCGATCTCCTTTACAGAATGGCCCGCAGAAGCCGGGAATAGAGCACCAGGGCGGCACCGAAAATCACGAGGATGATCATCGAAAGCGTAGCGGCGAGTGGCCAGTTGAGCGTCACGATGGCCTGATCATAGATTTCCGTTGCCAGAAGGAAGACGCGGCCACCGCCGAGCAGCTTGGGAGTAATGAACGAACTGACGGCCAGCACGAAGGAGAGCAGGCAACCCAGGGCCACGCCGGGCATGGTGAGCGGCACGATGATCCGCCAGAACACTTTCCAGGGCGATGCGCCGAGCGTTTCCGCAGCTTCCTCGACGCGAGGATCAAGCCTGCCGAAGCCGGCGAGGAGCGCCAGTATCATATAGGGCATCAGGATTTCGGTAAGCCCGATGACGACGCCGATCTTGTTGAACAGCAGACGCACCCCGTCTTGCGCACCCAGTGCGAAGAGGATGTTGTTGATGAGGCCGTCATCCGCCAGGATTGCGATCCAGCCATAAGTGCGCACCACCGCCGAGGTGAGCAGCGGCGAAATGACCAGCACCAGCAAAAGCGTTTTCCAGCGACCCTGCGCCCGGTGAAGGTAGAGGGCAATGGGATAGGAGGCGAGCAGCGTGAGAACGGTGATCATAAGGCTGGTCAGGATGCTCTGACCAATCAGCTCGATATAAAAACCGTCGGTCAGTGTCGACGACCAGTTGTCGAGCGTATGGGCTTCCCCGAGACCGCCGCCGCCGAGGCTTTCGCGGAAGGAAAGCAGCAGCAGGTTGAAGACGGGCAACACGAAGGCCAGACCGTTGACCGCAATGATGGGTCCAAGAAGAAGGGTTGCGAGAAACACGATGGAAGAGGTACGGCCACCGGGAGCCGTGATCATGACCGCCGCCGTCATCGGTTTGCTCCGAAGACCAGAGTATCCTCCACGCGCCAGACGAGACTGACCGCGCTGCCTGCCGCGACCGGCGTTTCACCGCCGGAGGTCGCGCGTTCCACGGACAGGGTCTGCCCGCCAGCGGCGATCTCGTAGTGGAGGATGTCGCCTGCATAATAGACATCGCGGACTTCGCCAGCGATGCGATTGACGGGTGCTCCGTCGAAATCGGGGACGGCGTCGCCAGCGACGGTCATGGCCATGCGATGCGGCCGTACCATCAGGTCGATCTCACCGCTGTGCGCGCCGGGCGCTCGCAGCACCGCATCGCCGACCGTGATGCGGTCACCGGCGGCGTTGCCGACCAGCCTGTTGGTGCGACCGACGAAAGAGGCGACGAATGCAGTGGCCGGGCGCTCATAGAGATCGTGCGGCGTGCCAAGCTGTTCCAGGTGCCCGCCATTGAGCACAGCGACCTTGTCGCACATGCTGAGCGCCTCAACCTGATCATGCGTGACGAAGATGGAAGTGATGCCAAGCTGTTTCTGGATACGGCGAATTTCGGCGCGCATCTCGTCGCGCAGCTTTGCGTCAAGATTGGAAAGAGGTTCGTCAAACAAGAGAATGGACGGCTGGATGACGAGGGCGCGCGCCAGTGCGACGCGCTGCTGTTGGCCCCCGGAAAGCTGTGCGGGGCGACGGTCCTCGCGCCCTTCCAGACGCACCATGGCAATGGCCTCACGGGCACGGCGTTCCGCCTCGGCAGCAGGCACTTTGCGCATTTCAAGACCGAACATGACATTCTTGAGGACCGTCATGTGGGGGAAGAGCGCGTAGCTCTGGAAAACGAGGCCAATGTCACGCTTATAAGGCGCAAGTTTCGTCACGTCCTTGCCGTCGATCAGGATAGACCCCGAGGAGACAGGAGAGAGGCCTGCAATCATGCGCAGCGACGTCGACTTGCCGCAGCCGGAAGGACCGAGGAAGGCAACCAGTTCGCCCTTGGGAATCTCGAGATTGAGATTATCCACGGCGACGATTGTCTCGTAGCGCTTGGTCAGTGAACGAATCGAGAGGAATCCTGGCTGCATGATATCTGAAGTTCCCATTCTGGCTTCTTGCCTTTCTCCAGAACATCTCCGACCCGCAGGGAATCGGAAATGCCTTGGCCCTTGATCTACGCAAGCGCGGCGAAAAATCGCTGCGCCGTTCCGCGGTGCCTCCCCTAGTGCAGGCCTAGGCCCCGCTCGGAATGCATGTCCGCGTCGGCTCCCACCTCTTCCGCCCCAGCGCCTTCAGAGGAGATGATCCGAGTGTTTTGGTATGCTGCTTCCGCGACTGCCATGGGAGCCGCGGAAGTCCTTTCATTTTTTTGCGCTCTGCGCAGAAGTCTCAACGGCTGAGGGGAATGACCTTGCGGCGCCAGTCCTGCGTAATCTGGTCGCGGACCTTCGAGAGGCCAATCCAATCCACCGGGATGACCTTGTCCATCGCCTTGACGACCGTGCGCTCACTCACATCGGCAGAGACAGAGGACTTGGAATTGGTCGGCGCATAATACATGGCGGCGGTAAAGGCAGCCTGGGCTTCCGGGCTCAGCGCATAATCAACGAACTTGCGCGCAGCCTCGGATGACGGACCACCCTTGACGAGGTTGAGCGTGTTGATCTGGAGGATCGTGCCTTCCTTCGGAAGAACCACCTTCATCTTGCCTTTGGAACCGTCAGCATTCACCTGGCTGCGGGCGTTCCAGCCCACGCCCAGCGAAACCTGGCCGTTTACAACGTTCGGATAGACTTCCGGCTTCGGCTCCCAGGTCTGCACATTCGGAGCAACTTCAGCCATCGCATTGATGCCGGCATCGATGTTCTTGATGAAATCAGTGCCGCCATTCATATGGTCCATGATGATGGTGGTACCGATACCGACGATATCGGGGGCGCTCAGCATGGCGACTTTGCCGTTGAGGGCGCTATCCTTCAGAGCGTTCCAGCTGTCGGGAGCCGTCTTGATGGCATCGGTATTGTAGATGAGCACGAGATTGTCGAACGTTACGCCAACCCCGGCCACGCCTTCGAAGCGGGCATTAGGATAGAGGTCGGCGACATTCTTGGTTACGCTTTCGTCGATCTTGTCAAACAAACCTTCGTCCGTACCTGTTTTGGCGACGGAGACGTCCATCAGAGCGATATCGGACTGCGGCGCAGCCTTCTGGGCGCGCAGCGAGCCGAGCATTGCAGCAGAGCCCTGCTGCGGGAAATATTCGATCTTGATATCAGGGTTAGCCGCCATGAAAGGTTCGATGACGGCCTTGGTGTAACGCTCCTGGAAAAGGCCGCTATAGCCGAGGAACGTCACGGTCTGCTGGGCGTGCGCCGGCAGAGCGGCCGCGCCGAGCATGAGAATCCCACTCAGAAGTATTGTTTTCTTCATTGTCCTGTTCTCCTCTATTGTTATTTGGAGTGGCGGACTGATCCGCCACCCATAAGACGATGTCAGGCGCTCAGCTTGGCCTGAACGAGCTTGTTGGCGCCAGAAATGTCCGGCAATTTCTCACCGTTGCGCAGGCGCTCCAGAAGCACGAGTTCGGCTTCCTGCATGCCGATGGCGCGTTCAGCCATGGCTCGAGCCTGGCTTGGATGAAGAGCGACAACACCGCTTTCATCGCACAGGATCGCATCACCCGGATTGATCACCTGGCCGCCGACGCTGATCGGAACGTTGATCGCGCCTTCGAGGCCGAGGATCTTGGTGGTGATCGGAGAAGGACCACGGCACCACATCGGCATGTCGACCTTGGCGAACTCCGAGAAGTCGGTCGCCGGGCCATCAACGACACCGGCCTTAACGCCGGCCATCTTCATGGTGTTGGTGATGACACCGCCCCAGCAGGCGTGACGGGTATCGCCGCAACGGTCGATGAGGACAATATCCCCGGGACGCACGAACTGCGACAAATAGTGGAGCATGGTGGAATCCGCATTGGGGATGCGCAGCGTGACGGCAGTGCCTGCCACACGTTTGCCCGGAAGGACGGCGCGGATTTCAGGATCGACGAAGCCGGAGTGAAGCACGTGACCGATCGTTGCGACTTCGACCTTCTCAAGAAGCTCGATGATGTCGGCACCGATCTGTTCGGGCATGGGGTTGGCGATAAACATTGAGTCTTTCTCCGATCAGAGAACGTGGTGGTTCGCCACCGGTACGTTGGCGCGCACCTTGGCCGAATAGTCGAAGTCAAGGACGGCACCGGCCGTTCCAACGCTGTCGGAGCATTGGGCGACGATGTGGCCCCACGGATCGATTACCATGGAATGCCCCCAGCATGCCTTCTTGCCACCCGCATGGGTGCCGATCTGGCCGACGGCCAGAAAGTAGGTCTGGGTTTCGACGGCACGGGCGCGCGCCAGAACTTCCCAATGGTCCTTGCCTGTCATCAGGGTGAAGGCCGCTGGGAGAACGATGACGTCTGCACCTTTGTCCCGCAGGGCGCGAAACAGTTCAGGGAAGCGAATATCGTAGCAGATGCCACAACCGACCGTCTTGTCGCCAACCTTGTAGGTCACCACTTCTTCGCCACGGGCAACGGAGTCGGATTCGCGGTAGCTGATGCCGTTCGGCGTATCGACGTCGAACAGGTGCATCTTGCGGTAACGCGCGATCTGTTTGCCATCCGGCCCGAAAACGAGCGTCGAATTGTAAAAGCGATTGCCTTCCTTCTCGACGATGGAGCCGGCATGCAGCGTGATCGCGTGCTTCTTGGCCAGCCCCGAGAGCAGCGTGTAAATCTCGCCGTCAGGGAATTCCTCCCCGCTCTCATGCATCTCCTGGGGATTATCTCCAAGAAATGCGAAGTATTCTGGAAGAACAACAAGGTCAGGATTATCCGCCTTGACTGCCTTCTCAATAAGATCGGCAGCAACCTTAAGGTTTTCTGCCTTGTCATTCTGGGTATTCATTTGAACAAGTGAGACTTTCACGTTGCTCTCCTCTCATGTTGCGAGGAGAATTAAGAACGGGAACTGTTTTCATTACAAACGGAAAAACTCTATCGAAACCCATAAGGTAAGCTTATAGATTAATCATTTTGCGCTGCAGCGCAAAATTTAGGCGGCAGCCGTCATCCATTGCGTGGTGGTTTCACTGACGATTTCCGTCGCCATATCGGCAATGGCCCGGGCAATCGCGTTGTCGCCACGCTCCTGATAAACGGTGTGAAATGTGAGGGGCGGTACTGACGGACTAATGTCGAGAATACGCGCCTCACCGGATTTGATGATGCCGTCCACCAGCACACGCGGCAAAGCGCCCACCCCAACGGCCGCGGCCACAAGGCGGGTCATGATCGACAGCGAATTGGAATTATAGATGCGGCTGTCGGACAACCCGTGAGAATCGAGCAACGCGCGCAACGCCTGATGTGGCTGCGAGCCTGTCGAGAAGGTAAGTAACGGAAAATGCGCGATATCTTCGAGTGTGACGCCCGTTTCCGGCAGCGGCAATTCGACCGCGCCAACCCAACAGGACTCGAACGTACAGAGCGGTGAGTTGTAGATATTTGCAGCCATGATCGGCCCCATGATGAAACCGACATCCACCTCACCGTTTTGAATGCGCTGGGATAGTTTCAGGCTGGTGTCGATGGTCAGATCCAGACTGACGCCGGGGTAACGTTCGTTCATGCGGCGAATGAGCAGCGGCAACCAGGCATAGACGATCGTGTCGGCAGCACCGATGCGCACGGTGCCTCTCAGCGCCTCCCGGCTACTCACGATCTGTCGGAACTCACCGGTCAGATTGACGATCTTTTCGGCATGCTGCAGCGCCAGACGACCAGCAGGTGTCAAGTTGACGCAGCGCACATCGCGCGTGAAAAGCACGACGCCAAGCTCCCTTTCGAGGGCGGCAATTCGGTTGGACACCGACGCCTGGGTGGTATTCAACCGTTCCGCGGCCGCCGAAAAGCTGTTCAGTCGTGCAGCCCAGAGGAAAGTTTCGAGAAATCGCGTATTCATGAGGTAAAATCTTCCCGCATGGCTCCGCGAGCCGGCACTAACGTCGCTGGCTCGTCTTGCCCTTGGCCCTTTGTGGTTCGAGTGTAAGTATGTCCGATGCACGCCCCCATAAGCAAGGGATCAACGCCCTGGCCCTGGCACCGCTTTTTCGCACCGGCTGGGGCTGGGAAAAGGGATGACGGTCACAAGGATGTTTCAAATGAGTGGCCTGTTTTGCACCAGCTGCTTCCCAAACCATTGAACGCAAACAGGGCTCTGCGTCTCCTCGGAGCCCTGTTTCTTCAAATCTTTGATTGTCGGGCCATCAGCGTTGCACCGGATTGCTGTGACGAAAGACAGATCGGCGAGACCTAAATCCTCGTGCCCCGCATACAGGACACAGCCTGCCTTAGGTCTGCAGGCACCCCTCCCCCAAACCTCACGGCTTCGGGATGACAGTTGCGAGCTTACGGAACGGCGACAGGATTTCGAGGCGGCTTGGCACGCCCTTGGCGATGCTGATAATCGATCCGGGACCGATCTTCACCGGTTCGGCTTCGGCCTGCGAATACATTGCCTCGCCCTCAACGACGACAAAAGTTTCCTCGAGGTCACGACCCGGATAATTGTAGATGCCGGGCTCGGCCTTCCAGACTGCGACGATCGTGCCATTTTCGATCTGGTCCTGCCATATCTGGCGACGATACGAACCGCCTTCACGGCCTTCGGCGGGCATGGCCGGAACAAGATCCACGTCATCGGAAATATTGAAAATCGGCATGGTCACGGGAATTCTCCTTGCTTTGTCAATGTTGGCACGGACCTTGGGGCCGCGCCGGTTCAGGCATGGGGTGGCAGTTCCGCCCCAGCTAGTTTCGTGGATATGTTGTCGCGCAGCCGGTAGTAACGCAGCGCCATTGCGGGTGCGAAACCCATAAAGAAGGGAGCTGCCTTCAGTGGTTCCAGCTTCAGGGCAAGCTCGTTCTCCGGCTTGCCAAGCGCCCATTCCGAAAGGATGGAACCGAGCATCGAGCCGGTCGGCACACCACGGCCGGAAAGACCGGTCAAAGCCACAACGCCCGGCGCGAGACCATAAAACCGCGGTACGGTGCGATATTGCATATCGAGTTCGCCGAACCAGAAATACTCCCAGCGGATCTCTTCCCGGAGCTTTGGATGCAGCCATTTGAGCCGTTCGCTCATGACCTGTCTCGTATAGGCCATGTCGCGGCCGCGGCGTCCCATGGGAAACATCGATGCGACGATCCGGCCTTCGGCATTGTATTTGTAGACGTAGATATCGCCGCGACCATCATGAATGGTTGTGTTCTGCGGAAGGACGGTCCGGCGTGTTTCTTCGGACAAAATTTGCGTGGCAGCAACGAACACGCTTTGAATCTTGAAGGTTCGATCCAGCTTGGGCCAACCACCAACCGTATAAGCGCCAGTGGTAAAGATCACTTTCGACGCGACCACTTCTCCGCGATCGGTCTTGACCTTCCAGCCTCCGGTTATGTCGCGTTCGCAACCCGTCACTGCCGAGCCGGTAAATATCTTTCCGCGCTCCTGGATGACAGCACGGCCGAGACCGCGGGCGTAACCGAGCGGATTGAGGTGACCTGCCTCTTCGTGCAGCCAGCCGCCGTCGAAACGCGGACTGCCGGTGACCGCTTCCACCTCGTCACGGTCGAGCAGCCGGGTTTTCGCGCCCACCGCATTATAGGTCTCGACCTTGCGCCTGATCTCATCCATGGCGCCCTTATGCGGTGCGCCCATCACATAACCGTTCTGTACCCATTCGCAGTCGATCTGATAGTCGCGGATCATGCTCGATACGCGGTCATTCGCCCGCGTCTGCCGTTCGATCAGCCGTTCCGCCCAGGGCTCACCCAGCATCCTGCGCAGCTCGGGCAGGCTATAATGGGTAAAGGTCGGGGTGCAATGTCCGGCATTGCGGCCCGAACCGCCGAAGCCGATTTCCTGCCGCTCCAGAAGCACGACATTGATGCCGGTTTTCGCCAGCTCCAATGCGGTCGTCAGACCGGTATAACCCGCGCCGACGATGCAGACATCGGCCTGCACGCGACCCGAAAGAGGCTCCGTATGCGGTGCTGAAGCTGCGGTCGCATACCACAGTGTCACGTCAAAGGGTGAGAACGAAACCATCTACCGACACCTTCAGTTCAGGTCGCTGCGCGCATCGAGCGCATCACGAAGCCCATCACCGATGAAATTGAAGCTGGTGACGGCAAGCGTGATGGCGACGCCCGGCACGATGGCGAGCCAGGGCGCCTTGTCGAGATATTGCTGGGCTCCGTTCAGCATATTTCCCCAGCTCGGCAGCGGCGGCTGAATGCCATAACCGAGAAAGCTGATATAGGCCTCCAGAAGGATGGCACGCGCGACCGTCAGGGTCGCGGCAACGATGATGGGGCCGACAGCATTCGGCAGCAGTTCCCGAAACATGATCCAGCCATTAGGCAGGCCCAGCATACGGGCTGCCATGACGAAGTCGCGTTCGCGCAGAGACCGCACTTCCGCTTCAACCAGACGGGCAATTTCCATCCAGCTCGTAACGGCAATGATAACCGTGATCATGAACGGGCTCGGCTTGACGAAAGCAGCCAGAGCGAGAAGCAGGAAAATACTCGGGAAAGACAGAAAGGCATCGACGAAACGCATCAATATCGCGCCGATGCGCCCGCCATAATAACCGGCAACGACACCGATGATGGTGCCGATCAGTGTCGACAGCACCATGGCGAAAAACCCGACCAGCAGTGAAATGCGGCCGGCATTGAAAAGGCGCGCGGCTATGTCGCGTCCGAGCGGATCGGTGCCGAAAATATGGTAACCGGTCATCGGCGGGGCAAAACGGGCGCGCAGATCGATGAACAATTCATCGTAAGGCAAGAGATAGGGCCCGACCACGCAGGCGAAAATCATGACGGTGATCATGATGAGGCCGAGCACAGCAAGCTTGTGGCGGGCGAAACGGCGCAGCGTGCGGTTCTGCCACCAGTGAAACCGCGGTGCGGCCTGCGAGGGATGGAGGGTTGTAGCGGACATGGTCTTTCCTTCGATTGAGTGCGGCGTTTCGTCGATCCGGCTCTATCCGAGCCGGATGCGGGGATCGACGAGAGCAACCATGAGGTCAGCGAGCAGACTTCCGATGAGCACGAGAATTGCGGAAAACATCAGAAGCCCCATCACGACAGGGTAGTCGTGATAACCAAGGCTATCGAGGAACAGGCGGCCCATGCCGGGCCAGGTAAAGACCGTCTCCGTTACGAGGGCGCCGCCGAGAATCGTCGGGAGCTGGAGACCGGCAAGGGTAATCATTGGCAGAAGTGCATTGCCGACGACGTGTTTCATCAGAACCCGGCGCGGGGTCAGCCCCTTGGCGCGGGCGGTGCGGACAAAATCCTGATTGATGACGTCAAGCGTCGCAGTCCGCATGTAGCGGCTCCAGACGGCGATGTTGACGAGGGCAAGTACCAGGCTCGGCATGATCAGGTGAATTGCATAGTCATAAAAAGACTGATCGCCGATCGTATACATGTTGCCCGCCGGTAGCCATTTCAGCCTGAGCGCGAAAACATAGATGGCCACCAGCCCGAACCAGAAGGTGGGAATTGAAAGCGCGACCATGGCCCCGACCGTGGCGGTGTAATCGAACAGCGTGTAACGTTTGGTCGCCCCCTTGATACCGATCCAGGTGCCGACAAGGATGGATACGACGGTTGATGAGACCATCAACAGCAGGGTCGCAAACAAATGGCCGGAGATGATATCGAGAACCGGACGTTGGTCGCGATAGGATTTCCCCCAATCGCCTTGCAGCAGGCGCCAGGCCCATTCGAGATATTGTACCGGCAAGGGTCGATCGAGACCCATCTGGTGGGCGATGCGATCAAGCGCCTCCCGCGTCATGCCGGGCGTCAGGGCAAATTGCGACAATGGCCCGCCAGGCGCGAGGTTGAGGATGGCAAAACCGATGATCGAGACAAGCAGCAGAAGTACGAGGCTCTGCCATATCCGATGGAGAAGAAAGGTCAGCATGATGAGACTCCAGGTCGCATCGTGGAACTGGCTAGCACCATCCACGAATAGCCGTCAGAGTGCCGGCTGCTTCAAAGCCGGCACTTCACATGGATCGGGGCATAAAGCCCTGTCTGCGGCAGGCTTTACGCCAGACGCCAGGTCGCAACGTTCCAGGTATCGATGCGGTTATTGACGTTTGGCTTCACGTTTTCGACGCCCTGCTTGTGACCACGCACCGTTGCGTACTGGAACAGCGGCAACAGCGGCAGTTCCTTGCGCATGATCTCCTGGATCTTCAGGTAGACGGCCTTGCGCTCCTCCGGCACGAAGAGACTGCCGCCCTTGGCCAGAAGATCATCGACGTCCTTGTTGACGAACTGCCAGGTATTCTGGCCCGAGCCGCCTTTTGCAGCACTCGACGTCGAGCGGAAGAAGTCGGAGGTATCGGGATCCGGGCCGGTCAGGAAGTCGAGCCCGACGATAACCGAATCGAACTTCGACAGCATCCAGTAGTCACCCCACATGACAGCTGGCGGCAGGTTCGAAATGGTCATCTCCACGCCGATATCCTTGAAGGATTGCTGCATGTATTGCTGAACCTGTTCGCGGATGTGATTGCCCGCTGTCGTGGAGCAGGTGAAGGCCAGCTTCACGCCATCCTTGGCGCGAATGCCATCCGCCCCGGGCGCCCAGCCCGCATCGTCGAGCAGCTTTTTAGCTTTCTCGATGGAATATTCATGCTTGGGAAGATCTGGATTGTAATAGAAAGACTGCTGCGGAACGTAGCTTTCGGTGGGTGTGGGCAAACCATAATAAAGTGCCTCGATGATCGACTGTTTGTCGATCGCCGCATAAAGCGCCTCTCTTACCGCCGGCTCCTTGAACTGTGGACGTTCCATGTTGAACGAGAGGGATTCAATCGTTGAGCCCGGCACGACGTTGACCACCTTGCCGGCGAGATCCTTGGCCTCGTCATAATGGTCGGGTGTGATCCATTGCAGGCCCACCACGTCTATGTCGCCGGTCTTGAACTGGGTGTACATCACATTCAGGTCGGGTACGTATTTGTAGACCAGACGCTCTATATGCGGGCCATCACCAAAATACTCGGTATTGGCGTCGAGCAGAATGTAGTCACCCGCAACCCGCTCTTTCCATTTGAATGCGCCCGTTCCGACCGGCGCGTTGTTATAGGCGGCGGTATTGCGGTCAGCTTCCGCACCTAGGAGGTGCTTCGGCGTAATAAATGTGGAAGCAAGGATCGAGGGATAGGGCGCGAATGGCTTTTCCATCTTCCAGGTAATTTCCGTCGGCGAAAGCACGGTCAAATCCCTTACGAATTCGTGCCCGGTCTTGCGCCATGAACGGAAGTTGGGATCGACCAGAAGTTCAAGCGTGAACTTCACGTCTTCAGCGGTGAACGGCTTGCCGTCGTGCCATTTGACGTCGTCACGCAGCTTGACCTTCCAGTTGAGACCATCGGCGGAAATGCCGCCGTTTTCGACCGTCGGCACTTCGGCGGCGAGAGCTGCCACGAAGGCACCTTTCTCGTCGACATAAAACAACGGGTCGAAGATGCTGAAATGGATGCCTTCGTCTACTTCAATATGCGGCATATGTGGATTGAACACGGTAGGCTCCTGCGAGAAGCCGACCGTCAGCTGGCCTTTGGCGGCCTTGTCCTGCGCCATGGCGCGGGAAAAACCCGGAAGACCGGAAAGGACGACGCCGGATGCGCCGAGCGCCAAAAGGCCGAGTGCCTGGCGGCGGGTGGTATTGATAAGCGGCTTGTTCTGGTCGGACATTTTTAGTTCCCCTTGATCCGATGGTTGAACACGACGATTATTTTTGCTTCCGCCTCTTTGGGCGGTACTACTCCCATCAGCAGTTGCCTGCCTCATGCGTCAAAAGGATCGGCGCCACCTGACCGCCGGGCTTCTCATTTCAAAAGCCGCTGACCAGCTCGATCTTCGAGCCGTCGCTGAAGCGGCTGAAACGGAAATCGCGACGATCGACAATCGGATTGCGGCCTGTGACGATATCAGCCATGAGTTTTCCAGCCGCCGGGCCGATGCCGAAGCCATGGCCGGAAAAGCCGGTTGCAACATGAAAGCCCGGAATGGCGTCGATATTGTCGATGACCGGAATAGCGTCAGGCGTCACATCGATCATGCCCGCCCAGCGCTGCGAAATTTCGGCCTTTTCGAAAACGGGGAAGGCCTTCTTCAGCTTGGAAAAGGCGCCGTCCGTCATGTCCATGGCCGGAACGGGATCGAGCACGCGGTTATATTCGAAGGGCGAAGCCTCATCGAGCGCCCAGCGGCGCGGAATGCGCCATTCATCGTAAAAGCGGCCAGTCAGGCGCAGGTCGAGCGAGCGCCACTCATGCCGCAGAGCCGGCAGGAATTTCAGTGCATAACGGAAAGATGCGGGCACGATGTCGACGATGTTCTGGAAGCCGTTCGCGATCGTATATCCGCCGTCGAGGCGCTTGCGGATCGCAAAACCGTTCGACCAGATTGCCTCTTCCGGACCGCCTTCCAGCGGCTTTGTGCGCAGCACGGAATTCATGACCTTGAGCTGCGGCAGATCGAGACCGTTGTTGCCGAGAAACAGGCTGGACCACGCGCCACCCGCCATGACCGCCGCCTTGCAGGCAATTTCACCGCGCTCTGTCACGACACCAGACACCTTGCCGCCGGAAAGCTGCAGACCACGCACGGCGCATTCGGTCAGGATGAAGGCGCCGCGGTCGCGGGCAGCTTCGGCGATTGCCGGGGCGGCGCGCTGCGGCTCGGCCCGGCAATCGCCGGCGGTATAGAGGGCACCGGCGACATCCATGTTGGAGCCGGGATATTTCGCCTTGAATTCCTTAGCGCTCAACATGCGGCTTTCAATCTGGTAGCCTTCCAGATTGCGGTTCCAGCGTTCGTGCTCGGAAAATTCCTTTTCGTTTGCGCATGTAAAGACGATGCCGGAACGCTTGAAACCAGTCTCCCGCCCTGTACGACGATTGAGATCCGCCCAGATGCGCAGCGATTCTGCCATCAAGGGCACCTCGCGTGGGTCGCGGCGGGAAATGCGCACCCAGCCCCAGTTGCGGCTCGACTGCTCGTGGCCGATACCGCCCTTTTCGCAAAGCGCAACACGCAGTCCCTGATCGACGAGTTCAAGCGCGGTGGAGGTGCCGATAATGCCGCCGCCAATGACGACGACATCGACTTCTTTCGGCAATTCCGCATCGCCATGGACGGGAACGACATAAGGACCGGGCATGTCAGAAAAACTCCTCAAGCTGGCAATTGATGGCAAATTCGGCGACGGAAGCCTCATTCGGTAAGGACAGCAGCATGGCAATGATGCGGGCAAGATCGGCGGGCTGGGTCATTTGATCCGCCGGCCGTTCGGATAAGGCGGTCGCCATATCTGTCGCAACGAAACCGGGGCATACGGCTGTCGCGCGCACGCCGCTTTCGAAGCCCGCCTGTCGGATGGCATGCGCAAGCGCGACCGCCGCAAATTTGGAGAGAGAATAGCTACCGGCAGATGCGGACTTCACCCGCTTGCCGGAGAGGGAAGCGAGGATGATGACCCGGCCACGACCGCTCTCGCTCAACGCCTCCCAGGCGGCCTTAACCAGCCTTCTCGGTGCCTTGACGTTGACCGCAAGCATGGCGTCGATGTCTTCGTCATCTGCTTCGATCACTGTCTTCGGTATCATGATGCCGGCATTGGCCACGACAGCATCGATACGACCGAAATGCTGATGCGCTTCATCGGCCCAGCGCTTCTCCGCACTCGCATCATTTGCGTCATAATGGGCAAGATGGACCTGTCCCTCGTGACCCACAGCCCATTGCGGCAGCGACGGGCTGCGCATACCAAGCGATACCGACCAGCCTTCGCCAAGAAGAGTAGCAGCGATATGGTCGCCTATACCCCGGCTTGCACCGGATATGAGAGCAACGCGTTTTGTCGTTCGTTCCATCATGCTAGCCCCACAATATGGCGGTAGGCGCGACGCAAAATGTCGATAACCTGCTTCTGCTCGTCTTCCGGGATGAAGCTGAAGAAATCGCGCGATTGCTGCGGAACGATCTCCCGGATTTTCGTTGCAAGCGCCGCTCCGGCTTCGGTGATGTAAAGCTCCTGGGCGCGGCTGTCCTCCTGCGACACTTCCCGGCGTATCAGATCGTGCGACACCATCTGGTCGATGATCCTGCCCATTGCAGACCGGTCCCGCATCGTCAGATGAGCTATCACTGAAGGACGGATACCCGGGTAGTCATCGACGAGCAGCAAAGTCGTGATCTTTCCAGTTCCCTTCGCCACATCCAGCCCGTCCAGCCGGGCATCGAGATCGCGCGATACGGCAAGGTTGATCGTGCGGATGTAAAAGCTCAGCGTGTCTTCAAGCACGTCGAGATTGATATCAGTTGGCGATGTCGGCGGGTTTTCAGTTGGTTTGGACATGGAGTTTCCGTTCGAATGGTCAAAGATCGACATTGGCGCACACGCTTTCCCGGCGTGCCGCAGTGCAGGTTTTCGGCCATGTCGTATGTCAGTTTCGTGACTGAATGAAAGGATAATTAGTAGACAAACGCAACTACTTTTTATTCCTGAAATCATATTTTTATTATTTAAATCAGATATTTAAAAGGAAAACCTCTCGCGCCGCCGGATCCATGATAATCCGGCGGTTCAATCGGTCTTTGATGTCGCGCGATGCAAAGTCTGACGAGGTGTCCGGCTCGTCAGACTTCGATGTTATGTGCCGACGGCAGTTGCCGCAGGTTCCCAGTCCGCACCGGGGATCGCAGCAACGAGTTTGCGGGTATAGGGATGGGCCGGCGACCGGAAGATTTTTGTCGGCGGCCCCTGTTCGACAACCGTTCCCTTGTGCATGACAAGCACATCGTCGCAAATCTGGCTTGCGACTCTCAAGTCATGGGTGATGAAGATCATCGCCACCTTCATTTCAGCCTGCACCCGCGCCAGAAGCTCCAGAACCTGCGCCTGTATGGAAACGTCGAGAGCAGACACGGCTTCGTCGGCCACAAGGACGACCGGATCAAACATCAGCGCACGGGCAATGCCGATGCGCTGGCGTTGGCCGCCGGAGAATTCGTGCGGGTAACGGTCATAGGCCTGTTCATCCAGCCCCACGAGCTTCAGAATTCCGAGAGCCTTTATTCTCGCCTCATGCACAGCCATTCCGTGGGCAACGGGGCCGACCGTCAAGATCCTGCCGATCGTATGGCGGGGATTAAGCGACGCGAAAGGATCCTGAAAAATCATCTGGATATAGGGTCGCAACGATCGAAACGCCGTTTCGTCCATCGCTGCTATGTCACGGCCATCGAAGCATATTGAACCGCCATCCGCGTCCAGCAATTTCAGCAGGACACGCCCGAGCGAGGACTTGCCCGACCCGCTTTCGCCAACGATACCAAGGGTCTGGCCCTTGTGAAGCTTGAAGCTGACACCATTGACCGCCTTGACGATACGGGCCTTGCGGAAAAACGAGCCGGAGCTGCGATATTCCTTCTCAAGATTTTCGACCTTGAGAACGACGGGAGCTTCTTCGCTGACTGAACGCTCAGTGCTCCGCATCCGTGGCACCGCAGCGACAAGTCGCTGGGTATAGGGGTGGACGGGATTGACCAGAACCTGGTCCGCCCTTCCCTGCTCCACAAGATATCCCTTCTCCATCACCACGACGCGATCGGCAATTTCGGCAACGACGCCGAAATCATGGGTGATGAACATGACGCTCATGTCCTTGCGCTTCTGTATCTTGCGGATGAGCTCAAGGATCTGCGCCTGGGTGGTAACGTCGAGAGCGGTTGTTGGCTCATCGGCAATCAGGACATCCGGATCGAGTGCCAGTGCCATGGCGATCATGACCCGCTGGCGTTGTCCGCCAGACAGACGGAATGGATATTGCAGCCGCATCAGAGGCGGGTCGGGAAGACCGACTTCTTCAAGTAGATCCAGAACCTTGGTCTTGCGGGTTTCAGGCGTTCCATAGCCATGCGCTTCAAGCACTTCGGCGATCTGATCCCCGATTGTCATCAGCGGATTGAGCGCGGAGAGCGGATCCTGGAAAATGATTGAGACCGCCTGACCACGCAGCGGCCGGATTTTATCTTCCCTGGCCGCAAGTATGTCCATTCCCTTGAAATGGATTTCGCCGGAGCTGACTTTTATCACGGGCGACAACAGCCCCATGATCGTGCTGGCAGTGACGGATTTGCCGGACCCGGATTCACCGATAATGCACAGGATTTCACCTGCGTGGAGGTCGAAAGAGATATTCTTGACCGCGTGGGTGCGCTCCATTCCCGGCGGAAGATCCACCGTGAGATTGCGAACGGACAGCACCACGTCGGCTGACGTGGTTGGATGCGACATAAGTTCCCCTTGTTTTTTTGTAACTTTGTTCGCTTTGGCCGACGCTTCATACGTCGGAAACAATATGGTGGACTATGTCTACTATATTGTCCAGTGAGTGGCGGTAGCTGAGACGGTCGAACCGGCACCGCGTTGGCGCTGTCCAGCATTCTTGACCTTTATGATCTGCAAAATGCCAGGCTGTCCCGTTTGATGTTGGTCAGGAGCGGACCCGGCGTTTTGCGTTTTGGGACAAGTTCTCCAACTGTCCCGCTAGCGCCCACTTGCGGAGCAACTTTCGCGTGCTTAAAAGGCGTGCAGTTTCAAATCGCGTCGGAGAGGACCAATTTCGTGGAACAGGTAAATACCCAAACCGGCAAGGGCCGGACCAAAGCTTTATGGGCGGCGGTTGCGATTATTGCTGTTGCTGCTGCAGGCGTCATCGGGGGTAAGGCCTTCTACGAAGCAAAGGTCAGCGAACTCGTTGCTCGCACTGGCGCAACTGCCCGTTCCGTTGAGGTTGATTTCCTCGGGCAGATTCATATTCGCGAACTGGCCTTGCCGCTTGCCGATGGCAAGAACATCCGGATTGCAGCTATCGATGGACGTCCAAAATTTCCTTTCCTGGATGGCGCACTGGAGCTGAACGACATTAATGTTGATGTGCCAACCGGCAAGATCTCGATGGCGCATGCGCGAGTCGAGAATGCCGCGTTCATAAAACCGGATGCGGCTGAAGTATCCGGAGACGGAAATGCCAACTCTCTGCCTAAGCGCATAGAGCGCTTTGCAGCAGAGCGTATTTCCACGCCTGAGATGACATTCACGCAGTCCATCGCCACCACCGAGCAGAAGACTGTTTATAAGAACGTAGCCTTCTCGGACATCGCCAAAGGCCGGATCGCCCGATATTCCATCGACAATGCCAGCTACGACATTCAGATGGATCTACCGGACAGCACTGGCGCGATGAAAAAGAAGCACTTGGTCGTATCGACCGGCGCCATAGCCGGGCAGGACTTCGATGCCGCTTACCTCGCAAGGCTCTATACGGAAAAAGCGGGTCCCGAAGATAAGGACGCAAAGCTTCTCTATGGCCCGCTCTCCGTCAGCAAAATCTCGTTCTCAGACGGAGACGGTCATTTCACTTACGATGAAATACGCAGCGACGGCTTCAGCGCCCGCATGCCGGCCGAGCCGCTTCTGGAAACGATGAACGCGCTTTCGGCGACCAAAAATACCGACGAGCTTTCACCTCAGGAACGCCAGGCAATTTTCGCCAAGGCCCTGTCCATTCTCGATATGATTGGCAAGAGCAACATGCAGTTGCTCGGGTTCAAGGCCGACGCGCCTGATGAAAGCGAAGGGGCTGCCGGCAAAAGGGTCAAGGTCGGCATTGATCGTATCGATATGCAGATGGACAGCCGTAAGCTCGACTTCGGCCTGAATGGCATGTCGATCGGAAATGGCGTCGACACGATCGAAGTCGCCGAGGCAAGCCTCAAGGGCTTTGACTGGAGTTCCACAATCGAGAGTCTCTCCAAAATCGTCGGGCTTGACGACAAGCAGATCGAGACTTTCCCGTTTAATCACCTGATACCGGAACTGGGCACCGTCCGCGTCGGAGGCATCAATGTTGACGTCGCCGCCCCGGAACAGACAGACGACGAGACTGGTGAAAAGACGGAGGGCGTGCCTGAGCGCATCAAGTTCACGCTCAGGAATTTCGAGATGGGTCTGACAAAGCCCTTCAACGGCATACCCACAGATATCGTGATCAGGCAGGATGACCTTTCTCTTCCGATCCCTGAAGATTCGACCGAGGAAGTTTTTGTCGAAGCCCGCAAACTGGGTTTCGAGGCACTCGCCCTGTCTTATGCCCTTGCCGCCGGCTGGGATGAACCGAACAAGAACCTGGTGATCCGGGAAATCTCCATGCGCGGCAAGGATATTGGCAGCGTCAATTTTTCCGGTCTGGCGAGCGGGTTCACCGAGGAGTTCTTCTCCTTCGATACCAATCGTACTCAGGCCGCCCTCCTGGGGCTCGCGGGTCGCGAGGTAAAGCTGACGATCAAGGACGAAGGTATGATGGCCAAGGCTATCAAGCTGTATGCTCTGCAAAACGACATGACCGAGGATCAAGTGCGCGGTGTTCTGACACTCGTGGCAAGCGCGGGGTTGCAGCAGATCGCAGCTGAACAGCCCAAACTCAAGAGTGCGGTGGACGCGTTGCTTCGCTTCATCAACAACCCAGGTACTCTTACGGTTACCGCCCGCTCCACTGGACCAAATGGCCTTGGTCTTTTTGATCTGGTTGCAGCGTCTGAAAACCCGATGCTTCTTCTCGACAAGGTCGATATCCAGGCGACGGCCGAGTAAGTCGTCCAATCGCACCCCCAAACGGTTCAAGCTCCGGTTCTCGGAGCTTGAACGCACCGGGCGCGGAGCTTCTAGCAAAGCTTAGATGCGCCGCGCCTTGATCGTGTTCATGACAAAGCTGGTCTCGATGGTGTCGACGCATTTCAGCTTCGCGATCTTCTCCTTGATGAAGCGCTCGTAGTCCTCGAGCCCACCGCACATGACCTTGAGCATGTAGTCCCTCGAACCCGTGACGAGGTGACATTCCAGAACCTCATCCCAGTCCAGAACGGCCGCCTCGAACATCTGGATTTCGTCATCGTGCTGGCGACTGAGGCGGATGGATGCAAGCGCGGTCATCGTCCATCCCTCGATTGCCGGATCAACGATCGCGGAATAACCTTTGATCACCCCCGTCTCTTCCAGCCGTCGCAGCCTCCGCAGACATGCAGATGCCGACAAGCCGACTCGCTCGGCAAGTTCGTTGTTGGTGATCCTTGCGTCGGCAGACAGCTCCTTGACTATCCGCCGGTCGATTGGATCTGCAATTTTTTGCGACATAAAGCACAATTCTCCGCAATATATTGCTTCATCAGACATATCCACGCTTCAGAATGCAAGGTATTTTGGCTTGATTGGATGTAAGCTGCGGACAGTTCAACGTCTGTTGAGGAGGACCTTCCGCAAATGACCGCACCGCATCCGTCTAAAACCCATATCGGCAACCACGCTCTCCATCCTGAAACCCAGATGCTCAATTACGGCTACGATCCGGAATTGTCGGAAGGAGCGGTGAAGCCGCCTGTGTTTCTGACCTCGACCTTCGTCTTCAAGTCGGCGGAGGACGGTCGCGACTTCTTCGACTATGTCTCCGGCCGCAAGGAGCCGCCCGCAGGCAGAGGTGCAGGCCTCGTCTATTCGCGTTTCAACCATCCCAATAGCGAGATCGTCGAGGACCGCCTTGCCGTTTACGAACGCACCGAGAGTTGTGCGCTCTTCTCGTCCGGCATGTCCGCCATTTCGACGACGCTTTTCGCTTTCGTCAGGCCCGGCGACACCGTACTCCATTCCCAGCCTTTGTACGGCGGCACTGAGACGCTGCTGGCAAAGACCTTCCACAATTTCGGCGTTTCGGCGGTGGGTTTCGCCGATGGTGTCAGCGAGGCCTCGGTGATATCCGCCGCAGAGGCTGCGATGGCGAAAGGCAGGGTGTCCGTCATCCTCATCGAGACCCCCGCCAACCCGACAAACAGTATTGTCGATATCGCCATGATCAGCCGCGTTGCCGACGTGATCGGCCAGAAGCAGGGGCACAGGCCAATCATCGCGTGCGACAACACACTCCTCGGTCCGGTGTTCCAGCGGCCTATCGAGCACGGTGCCGATATCTCGCTCTATTCACTGACAAAATACGTTGGCGGGCACTCCGACCTCATTGCCGGAGCAGCGCTCGGTCGCAAGGATGTCATGAAGCAGGTGAAGGCATTACGCGGAGCGATCGGCACCCAGCTCGACCCGCATTCGTGCTGGATGCTCGGGCGCTCGCTTGAGACGCTACAAATCCGCATGGAGCGGGCAAACAGCAATGCCAAGGTGGTGGCCGAGTTCCTGAAGGCGCATCCCAAAGTCGAGAAAATCCATTATCTGCCGTTTCACGATCCGGCGTCCCCGGTTGGCAAGGTGTTTGCAGATCAATGCACCGGTGCGGGATCGACCTTCTCGTTTGACATTGCGGGCGGGCAGGCAGCGTCTTTCAAATTCCTCAACGCTCTCACGATATTCAAACTCGCGGTCAGCCTTGGCGGTACGGAATCTCTCGCCTCCCATCCTGCAACGATGACGCATTCGGGTGTTCCGGCCGACGTCCGCCAGCGCATTGGTGTGCTTGATTCCACGATCCGGCTGTCAATCGGCATCGAACATCCCGACGATCTGGTCGCCGACCTGACCCTCTCTCTGGATGCCGCCTGACGAAGAGGCAAATGCCGCTCCTCCCCGACTGCAATACCTATGGGTTTTCCAGTACATACGAAACGCGGAAACCAACGTAGTGCAGGAAGGCGATAAGGGGAGCGGCGTTACCTTCCGCTACGAGTGGAGACGGTCCCGAACCGGCAATATGATAAAGAAGCGGCGAATGACGGGTTGAGATGGCGTCGGGCAAAGGGTATCAGGTGCCTCAATTCCAGGCGGACCTCCCGCAAGCAACAAGGCTTATCCTGACATGATCCCGGATTTTCTCGTCACCCATTCCGGTGGCTTCCATGCTGACGAACTGCTGTCCAGCGTCATCCTGACCCGACTTTTCCCGCAGGCCCGCATCGTCCGCAGCCGGGCGCCGGAATGGATCACCCCCGGCGTGGACCGCATCATCTACGATGTCGGCGGCACCTATGACGCGACAAGCAGGATATTCGATCACCATCAGCGCGGCGCGCCGCTGAGGGATGACGGTCAGCCATATAGTTCATTCGGACTGATCTGGAAGCATTTCGGCCGGGACTATCTTGCCGCCTTCGGCATCCCCGATGAACATGTCGAAACCGTCCATACCTCTTTCGATGGCAGCTTTGTGCTACCGGTCGATCTGGTCGACAATGGTGCGGTCAGCCCCTCCGTCGCCGGGCCGCTGGTTGCGCTGACGCTGCCTGTCCTGCTGGAAACTCTGAAACCTGTTTTTGACGAGACCGACCCCGAAGCCGATGATCGCAGTTTCCACGCGGCGCTCGTCATTGCCCGCAGCTTCGTCGAGGCGAAAATAGCCAAAAGCGCTGCGAAACTGCGCGCCGAGGCGCTTGTAATGCAGGCTATCGTCGATGCCGGTGAAGGTCATATTCTGGAATTGCCGATGGGTATGCCGTTTCGGCCCGCCATTGTGAAGGCGGGCGCAGACAATCTGCTGTTTGTCGTTCACCCGCGTGACAAGGACTGGTGTCTGACCGGTATCCGTCGCGCAGATGAAGGCTTTGAACTTCGGGCAGACCTGCCTGCCGCATGGGCTGGCCTTACAAATGGCGATCTGGAAGCCGTTTGTGGCATTGAAGGCGCGAGTTTCTGCCACAACGGCCGGTTTATTGCCGCCGCCAAAACCCGCGATGCCGCCCTCGCCATGGCAGAACTGGCTGTGAAAGAGGCGATCTTACCTGCTCCCGTAGTGTAGTCCATTGAACAACGGAACATGAGTAGGAGATCGCCCTGAAGGCGGGCCGGCGAAGCATATCAAAGGATATGCCCGCAAATGTCCTTCGGCCCACATCACTGGCCTCCCCTCCTCCACGCCCAATCGGAACACCGTGTTCGTCCCCGATAATCTACGGAGCCGTCACTTTGTCGGCGACCGCAGCACTATTGGGCAGCAGGAAAAGGACTGCGATGGCGCATAGCGTCGTCACCGCGGCAAGCCACCAGCAAAGTGTCGAAAACGCAGTCTGATAGGCATCCCGCAACAGGTCGTCCCCGATGTGGGACGATATTGCCGCTGCACCCGCCAGGTCGCCCACTGCCAGACGCTGACCTGTCTGATTCAAGAGGGGCGTAGACAAAGGCGCCAGCCGTCCGAGGGATGCCGAGGTCAATGCCGACAGGGCGGCGCTGACGACTGCAAGCGCGATGCCCTCACCGGCAACCCGCACGGTACTGAATATACCGGTCGCCATTCCCGCACGCTCCACCGGCACGACGCCAACGGACAAGCCATCCATCAGGCCCCATGGCAGGCCGGCGCCCACCCCGATGACGAGCATGGGCAGAACGATCATGGCTCCATCCTCTGCGGTGAAGCCGGCAAGCCAGACGAGGCCAGAGGCGGCGATCAGCAGGCCGATGCCGCAGAGCATGCCCGGCGAAACATGACGCGCCAACATCGTCGCGACTATAGGCACCACCAGCATCGGAGCCGACAGTCCCAACATGATGAACCCCGCCCCGATTGCTCCTCGTTGCTCGATACCGATGAGGCGCAACGGGATGATAACAAGAAGAACAACGAAACAGGCGCAGGTGGAGATTGGCAATAGCTGCACCCCCACGAACCGCGGATAACGGAAGAGCGATAAGTCCAGCATTGGCCGCGCTGCCCGCATTTCGATCAAGACGAAGGCTGCAAGCGAAAATGCAAATCCTGTGCTGAAAGCGATGATACCGTTAGACCCGAGAACAGGCAGTTCGATCATCGCAACGGTGAAGAGGGTGAGTGTGAGGGTAAAGCTTGCAGCGCCCAGCCAGTCGAGTTCCGCCGCATTGGGATCCCTCGTTTCACGCATCCGTGGCGGGCCGAGGATCAGGGCAAGGAGGCCGATCAGGCCGCCGGCAAGGAATATTGCCCGCCATCCGACCGTTTCGATCATCAATCCCGTTAGCAGCGGACCAGATGCAAGACCGACGCCGAAGGTCGTTCCAAGCAACCCAAAGGCGCGCGTCCTAGCGTGGCCGTCGAATTCCTGCGCAAGTGCGGCCGTACCTCCGGCCAGGGCCGCGGCGGCGCCCACGCCTTGACCGGCACGCAGCAGATCGATGATCCACACCGAAGGCGCAAATCCAAGCGCAAAGGAGAAGCCGGTAAACAGCGCAAGGCCGATCAAGAACACCCGCCTTCTGCCATATCGATCTGCTAGCGCGCCTGCCGCCATCAGAAGACTTCCGAAAGCCAGCATGAAGGCATTGGTGATCCAGGTGAGGGATGCAGGCGATCCCCCGAGGTCCTGCCCGATCGCCGGCGTGGCAACCGCACCGGCGGAGAAGTTCAAAGGAAGGGTCAAGGCGGCAAGACACACCGCCACCAATACCGAATTCCGGCTGGCTGAGGCTCTATGAGGGGCGTCGTTCATGCAAACTCCAATCGTGAAATGGCATCGCGACACCAAGGCCGCGTATCGGCATCCATCCTCATCAGACGACATCAATTCGACAATCGGCCTCACGGGCCTTTCATTGCGGATTAAAATTCTCTAATCAGTGACAATGGATAAGTTGAGCGAGATCGATGCCTTCGTCCGGGTTGCCGAAAGGCTGAATTTTGCCAAGGCCGGGCAGAGCCTGGGCCTGTCACCTTCTGCTGTCGGAAAGAGCGTTGCCCGACTGGAGGCATCTCTGGGCGTACGGCTGTTCAATCGCACCACCCGGCAGGTCTCCCTGACCAATGAAGGGGCAATGCTGTTTGAGCGGTATCGGTCCATCCTCACCGATCTGCGCGACGCACATGAAGCAGTCACGGACAATCTGGCCCTGCCCCGCGGCAGTCTGCGCGTGACGCTTCCGACAATCGGATACCGCTTTCTGCTGCCGATAGTGCCTGAATTTCGCCGGCGTTATCCCGATATCGATCTGGAACTCGACTTTAACGACAGGCGCGTCGATCTGATCGAGGGCGGCTTCGATGCTGCAATCCGCAGTGGCGAGCTTGATGATTCCAGCCTGATAGCGCGGCGTCTTGGTCCATTCCGCTTCATTTTATGCGCGTCGCCGGACTATTTTCAACGAATGGGCACGCCCCTGCACCCCAGCCAATTGCCAGAGCATGATGCATTGCGCTTCCGCTTTCCGACCTCCGGCAGGTTTCAGGAATGGCTGCTGGAAAACGGCGACAACCCCCTGTCGAGCATGCGTATCGCCCTTACCTGCGGCAATATGGAGGCGATAAGGGCGGCGGCGATTGACGGGATGGGGCTCGCTTACATGCCTGAATTCCTGGCGACGGACGCCATCACGGATGGCCTGCTCGAGACGGTCCTGAACGAGCATCTCGCCGCACCAGGCCAGTTTTCAATTGTCTGGCCATCAGCCCGCTTCATGGCGCCGCGGCTGCGCGCCTTCATCGATTTTGCGATCGAAAAGCTGTTTGTCGAAACCTGACTGGAGTATCTGCGCATGACATATGCCAGCGGGCTTATGCGCGCCGGTGGAGTTCGTCCATTGAAGCCATCGGCGGACTAGTACGGTGCATTTCTTGACCGATAAGACGATGGTGGCTAAATAAAGGATGCTGATGAGGAGTTTATGACCATGGACAAAGATCGCCGATAATCCGGACTTACGTCGATGACAGCGCAGTCTTTTCAAAACGACGCGTTGGCTGGCTCAGCATTTGCATCAAAGGAACATTCATGCCCAGACTTTCTGGAAAGACCGCACTCGTGACCGGCGCGGCGCGCGGAATTGGTGCGGCTATCGCCCAAGCGTTTGCTGACGAGGGGGCACAGGTCATCGTTACCGATATAGACGTGGATGGCGGCTTGTTGACCGCAAGCTCAATCGGCGGGAGGTTTGTCCGTCTCGACGTCGCATGCGAGGCAGACTGGGCGAAAATTGCTAGTCAATTTCCCAAGATGGACGTCGTCGTCAACAATGCGGGAATAACAGGCTTTGAAGGACCATTCGAAGGGGCCCCGCCAGCCCATGATCCAGAAAATGCCCAACTTGCTGATTGGCACAAGGTCCATGCGGTCAACCTGGATGGCACCTTTCTGGGCTGCCGTTATGCAATCCGCGCCATGCGAGCAAATGGTGCGGGGTCGATTATCAACATTTCCTCACGCTCAGGGCTTGTCGGAATTCCAATGGCAGCGGCCTATGCCTCATCCAAGGCCGCCATCCGCAACCACACCAAGAGCGTGGCCCTATACTGCGCCGGTCAGGGCCTGAACATCCGGTGCAATTCAATTCACCCTGCGGCCGTGATGACACCGATGTGGGAGCCGATGTTGGGAAATGGCCCGGATCGCAAAGATCGTGAAGCCGCGCTGGTCAAAGAAACGCCCATGCAACGCTTTGGCAGGGCCGAGGAGGTAGCCGCACTCGCAGTCCTGCTCGCATCTGACGAGGCAACTTATATGACTGGGGCCGAACTGAACATCGATGGCGGCATTCTTGCAGGATCAGCCGCAGCACCGGGAAACTAGAATAACGGGCTATGGAATGACCGCACCTTCTTGGTCCATTGCCCCCGATAGTAAAGGTCGAACTTCCACCGACCAGTTCTGTGGCACTCCCGGCAAACGCGTCAAAACCTTGGATCATTTGGGAAGAGTTCGGCCCAAATGATTTATGACGGCAATTGGCGCAAACCGATCAATCTATGCGTTGAAGATCGTCGCTAAAAACTCAAGACGCACCCAGACGGAAAAGGCCCTCCCGGTTCGGAGAGGGCCTGTTTTCATTACCATCGATAGTCGCGACGGTCTCGCCATTCGCGATGTTCGCGCCAATCTCTGCGCTCGCGCCATTCTCTGCGGGCCTGACGTTCACGCCACTCCCTGCGGGCTTCCCAGCGATCACGTCTGTCCCAGCCGCGCTCATATCTCGGCGGTCCATTGGGCCGGCAATATCCGCGCGGCGATAGATGAAAGCCGCGTCCGCAAGCATAGTCCACACTTTGAACGTTGGATGCCAGGGGTGCGGCCGGTTGACCGACAGGCATCGCGTTCGCGCCACTGCCGAACAGGGCACCGAGAATTATTCCAGCGCTTAAAATCATCTTACGCATTTCATCTCCCTCCTTCCGGGATGGAGGGATTTAGCGCCCTTGCCGGTGAACTGTGGCTGAATGAATCTTGATGTTTTCGTGGCAAAAACTCCACAATTGTGGCAGATGCCGGCTTCGCGTTCCGACCGCTGCGAAAGGGTTAAGCGGCGTCAAAGCGGCGCGGCTCACTGCCCCGCCCCAGTCAATGCAGACCTGTTATTCTTTTATGTGCCAGTGGGTTGAAGGGGCGCGATGTATCCCCTCCGGTTGCAGTCCCGCGGTTTTCGTCATAGTCCTCAAGCGAATGAGGAGACGGTGATTGAACCCCAATCTGGACACAAAGCCCGAACCAAAGCCAAAGAGCAAACGCCTCATCTGGCCTTGGGTGCTGTTGGCCGTTCTAACGCTTGCAGCCGTTCTCACGCTTGCGGGCATCTATATTTACAGGGAGCTGACATCGACGGCCGAGGATCTGGCTCGAACCTGGCGCGACCTCGTGCAATTGTTCTGGCTGATAATGCCGGACCGCCAGCCCTAGTCTAGGGTAACAGACAGGCGCTAGTGGCAAAGCCTCAGCGCAGCATGGAATCCCAAAAAAATTGAAGAGTTTGCGGCGGCGGTGTATCGGATCGCAAACTCTGTTTTTGGGAACCTGAATGCAACCGTCTTTTAGATTGCCGCCGCTGGAGGCGCTTGTTGTTTTTGAGGCAGCGTCCCGTTTGGGCAGCTTCTCCCGCGCGGGCAACGAGCTGGGCCTGACGCAGAGCGCCGTCAGCCGGCAGATCGGCAAGCTGGAAGCGTTCATTGGCTCCAAGCTTTTCGAGCGCGTGCCGACAGGCGTGCGACTGACGACCATCGGCGAAAACTACTCGATCGATATATCGCGGCTGATCCTCGATATCGCAAGTGTCACGGACGGCGTCCGCTCGTGGACCGGCGCCAGCCAGATCACTATTGCCTGCTCTCGCGGGATTGCGGATCAATGGTTCATGCCTCGCCTGCAGAAACTGAAACGCGATATTCCCGGCATCGAATTGCGGGTGCGGGTAACTGACGATGTGGCGCATCTGCGTCTGGATGAATTCGACCTGGCTATTTTCTATCGCAAGGAAAGACCGATTGGCGTCTGGCTATCGGAACTCGGCCAGGAGGAGGTCGTCCCCGTTTCTGCGCGCGGCATGACCAATCTTATGGAGCAGAGGGCACCGGTTTTGATCTCCATCGAAGATTCGATGCGGGAATGGCAGGATTGGAGCGACTGGTGGCGCTCGTCACACCTGTTGCCGCCACAGGATGCAATCCAGTGGAAACTCGGAGACTATGGCCTCTGCGTCGCGGCGGCGTCGCAGGGGCTTGGTGCAACGCTTGGGTGGACCTGGCTCATCCGCGACCAACTGGATAGCGGAGCGCTCGTTCCTGTGCATTCCCATGCCATGCGCTCGGAAGGCAAATTTTACCTGATGCGACCGGCAGATCGCCACCAGCGTAAAATTGTGCGCGAGGTGTCCGATTGGCTGATTGCAGACAACCATAAAACCGCGCGCTGAAACCCGTCATGCCTGCGCAGGAGGTGTCTTGCGGCGCCGGTCCAGGAGGAACCGCGCGTAGCCTATGATGGTGAACAGCAGCCAGGCGACCTGTGAAATCAGCGAGCCGAGGTTGAAATTCCATATCAGCGAGTAGATCAGAAACACGCCACCCAGAACGTTTAAGAGAGTGTAGCGCCAGTCTTCTATCGTCAGAAGTCGTAGCTGCAACAGGGCATAGGCGAAGAGATAAAAAAACGCTCCTGCAAGGCCGACAAGATCCGCTAGCCCCATTTGTATCCACTCCATAAACACGCCCGCCCGGCGAGCGCCTGCTACACCGGACCCGCTCCGGCGCATCCCTTTACTCCGCTTCGCAGATAACCGGATGCGCTCAGATTTCATGACCCCATGCGCAAAAATCATACCCCCCTGCGCGCATCGGTATCTAGTGCCGAACCGTCGAGTACGATACGCCACTGCCAGCCGCGCCTCGTCCGGCCCCGATAAAAAACAGGGAACCCAAACATGACATCCTCCCCCTTTTCCTTCTCGCTCGACCGGCGGCATTTTCTTGCCGGCGCGGCCAGCCTCGCGGCGCTTTCTGCCGGTTTCATCACAGACGCCAGTGCGCAAGGCGCGGACACACCGAAGAAGGGTGGCGTTTTGAAATTGGGTATCGGCGGCGGCAGCACCACGGATAACCTCGATCCCCGCATCCTGAAAGACTGGGTGCCGGTCAATCAGGCCTTCATGATCATGAACGGCCTTGTCGAGATCGATGCCAGCAATCACGCTGTGCCTGAATTGTTCGAAAGCTGGGAAGCGCAACCCGGCGCCGTGGAGTGGGTCTTCAAGCTGCGGCAGGGTGTCACCTTCCACAACGGCAAGACCCTGACGGTGGAAGACGTCATCTACTCCATCAACCTGCACCGTGGCGAAACCACCTCTGCAGCACGCTCGGTTGCGTCTGCGCTTAAGAGCGTCGACAAGCTTTCCGACACCGAGGTCAAAATCGTCCTCGAAAGCGGCAATGCCGACCTTCCTTACATCTTGTCCGACTACCATTTCCTCGTTGTGCCCGAAGGCTGGACGGATTTCAGCAAACCTGTCGGCACCGGGCCATTCGTGTTCGAAAGCTACGATCCGGGCGTTCGTTCGCGCTTTACACGTAATCCGAATTACTGGAAGCCGAATGCCGCTCACGTTGACGCCGTGGAAGTCATCGTCATCAACGATATCGCCGCACGCACCAATGCCATGATGTCGGGTCAGGTCCATGCGATCAACCAGCTCGACTTCAAGACAGTAGACCTGCTGCGCCGTAACCCCAACCTCAACATCGTCCAATCGGCTGGCGGCCAGCACTTCACATTCCTGATGGATTGCACGCAGGCGCCATACAAGGACAACAATATCCGCCTTGCCATCAAGCACGCCATCGACCGCGAGCAGCTTTTGAAAACCGCGCTGCGTGGCTACGGCCGCATCGGGAACGATCATCCGATCCCCAGTTCTGACCGCTTTTATGCCGCGGATCTGGCGCAGCGTCCCTACGACCCCGAGAAGGCGAAGTTTTATCTGAAGCAGGCTGGCCTCGATACGCTCAAGGTAGAGATTTCCGCTTCCGACGCCGCCTTCTCCGGCGCTGTGGATGCAGCGGCGATTTTCCGCACGAGTGCGGCCAAGGGCGGCATCGATGTTTCTATCAAGCGCGAACCCGCCGATGGCTACTGGGACAACGTCTGGATGAAAGCTCCATTCTGCATGTCATACTGGGGCGGACGCCCGACAGCAGACCAGATGCTGACCATCGCTTACCAGTCCACCTCGGCGCAAAATGATACGCACTGGAAGAACGAAAACTTCGACAGGAAACTCATCGAGGCGCGTGCACTTCTCGATGATGCGAAGCGCAAGGAAATCTATGCCGAGCTTCAGGCGCTCATCTCCAATGAGGGCGGCGCCATGATCCCGATGTTCGGAGATTATCTGGATGCGACATCCAAGAAACTGAAGGGCGTGACCACGCATCCGATGTTCAACTTCATGGGTGCCCGTCTCGCTGAAAAGGTCTGGTTGGACGCATAATGACTAAGCTTATCCTGAAGCGCATTGCTTTGGGTATTTTGACGCTTCTGCTGGTGTCGGCGCTTATTTTCGCCGGCACTCAGCTTCTTCCAGGAGATGTGGCGTCAGCAATACTCGGACAGAATGCGACGCCTGAATCTCTCGCAGTGCTGCGCGCCGATCTCGGTCTGGAGCAGCCCCTTCTGCAACGTTATCTTTCCTGGCTCGGCGGTTTCGTAACCGGCGACCTTGGAAATTCGCTGGCAAACCACCAGCCTGTCGCAGCTCTCTTATGGCCGCGGTTCTGGAACACCATGGCGCTGGCGCTGTATGCCGCCGTCGTGTCCGTTCCGGTTGCCGTACTTCTGGGTCTGTTCAGTGCCATCTGGCGCGGCAGCCTGTTCGATCGGGCTGTCAACATCGTTGCGCTGGGCTTTGTTTCCCTTCCGGAATATTTTCTGGGCCTGTTGCTGATCCTTTTCGTGTCCGTGCAGTACAATCTTTTGCCGAGCCTAGCCGACACTTATCCGGGCATGGGCTTTGCGGATTGGCTGAAAGCCACCACGCTTCCTGCTCTGACGCTGGTTCTGGTTACTGTGGCGCAGATGCTGCGCATGACCCGTACCGCCGTTCTTGCGGTGATGGATCAGGCCTATGTCGAAACAGCCTATCTCAAGGGATTGCGGACCAAACGCGTGGTTCTTCGCCACGCGCTTCCCAACGCCGCGGCCCCGATCGTCAACGTCGTATCGTTCAACATCGCCTATCTCATCACCGGTGTGGTTCTGGTAGAGGCCGTGTTCAACTATAACGGCCTTGGCCGTTTCATGGTCGATGCCGTTTCGAAGCGGGACCTTCCGCTGGTACAGGCAGCAGCCCTCGTTTTCGGCGCAACCTACGTCATTCTAAACATCATTGCCGATGTGTCGGCAATTGCGCTTAACCCGCGCCTGAGGCATCCGCGATGAAAATGCTCCGCACCATCACTCCAACCGCATGGGTCGGTCTTTTCATCATTTCGGTCAACATCGTCCTGTTCGCAGCCGGTCCGCATATCGCGCCTTTCGGGCAGGAGGAGATCGTCGGTTCGCCTTTCGATCCGCCTTCGGCAATGCACTGGTTTGGCCTTGATCAGAACGGACGCGATATGCTGTCGCGCCTTTTGGCCGGTGCGCAAATCTCCATCGGCGTTTCGCTGGCGGCGTCCCTGCTCTCCTTCACAATCGGCATCACGCTTGGTTTCATCGCGGCCATCTTTGGCGGCTGGCTCGATATGGTTCTTTCGCGCATCGTCGACACTGTCATGTGTATTCCAGTGCTGATCTCGGCTCTTGTCGTGCTGCAGGCGCTAGGCTCGTCCATCCCCGTGCTGATAGTGACCATTGCGCTTCTGGATTCCACCCGCGTCTTCCGTCTGGCGCGCATTGTCGCCCAGGGCGTGAATGTGCTGGAATATGCCGAGACCGCGCGCCTGCGCGGAGAAGGCCTGATCTGGCTGGTGTTCAGGGAGATACTGCCCAATGCCCTGCCGCCGCTCATTGCGGAATTCGGCTTGCGTTTCTGCTTCACCTTTCTGTTCGTGGCCGGTCTGTCCTTTCTCGGGCTTGGCGTTCAGCCGCCTTTCGCAGACTGGGGCGGCATGGTGAAGGACAACCAGCAGGCCATTCTTTACGGTCTCTACGCACCGCTATATCCGGCCGCTGCCATCGCCGTTCTCACCATCGGCGTCAATCTCGTCGTGGACTGGCTGCTGGCTGGCCGCAGCGCAATTCAGGGAGCAGACCGATGAGTAACAATGAGGTCCTGCAAATTCGCGGCCTGAAAGTTGCTGCACCGAATGGAGCAATTCTGGTTGATGGTATCGATCTGGATCTCAAGCGCGGTGAGGTCAAAGGGCTGATCGGTGAATCCGGCGCCGGTAAATCCACCATCGGGCTTGCCGCCATGGGATATGGCCGAAACGGTTGCCGAATCGTTGGTGGAGAAATCGTCGTGAATGGCGTTTCGCTGATGACGGTGGATCGCGCCGGTCGTGAGGCGGCGCGCGGTGCGCGCATCGCTTATGTGGCGCAAAGTGCAGCTGCGGCGTTCAACCCTGCCATGAAGATTGGCGAACAGATTATCGAGGGGCCGCTTTACCACGGCGTCATGAACCGGCGGGAAGCCGAAGCCTGGATGCTGGAACTGCTGCAAGCGCTGCAACTTCCCGATTATCAGAATTTCGGCGACCGTTACCCGCATCAGGTCTCCGGTGGGCAGTTACAGCGCGCGATGGTGGCCATGGCGATGTCATGCCGCCCTGACATACTCGTGCTGGACGAACCCACAACGGCACTCGATGTCACCACGCAGATAGAGGTTCTGGCCCTGCTCCGCAGCCTCATCCAGCGCTACAATACCGCCGCCCTCTACATCACGCATGACCTTGCCGTCGTCGCGCAGATTGCTGACAGCATCATGGTCTTGCGCCATGGCAAAAAGGTAGAAGCCGGTTCTGCCGAGGATATCCTCGAGCACCCGCAGGAAGACTACACGCGCCGTCTTGTTTCCGAACGCCAAGCCAGCATGTCCGGCGAATCCGTCCAGAACAGGGGTGGTGAAATCCTGCTGGAAGCGCGTGGCGTCACCGCCTACTACGGTCGCAAGAAGGTGCTGGACAACGTTCACTGCGAAATCCGAAAGGGCGAAACACTGGCAGTCGTGGGTGAATCCGGTTCGGGAAAATCCACTTTGGCCAGGGTTATTGCCGGGTTGCCGCCGCAATCCTCCGGAGTCATTTCGCTGGCTGGACACCGGCTTGCGGACAAGTACTCCAGGCGTTCGCGCGAAGATCTGCGCCGTATCCAGCTCGTCTACCAGCTTCCGGATGTGGCGCTCAATCCACGCCACACCGTTGGCGAGATCATCGGCCGTCCCATGTCGTTCTATTTCGGAATGAATGAAGATGAGCGCGCCTCCGAGGTGAACCGGTTGCTGGACCTGATCGGTCTGCCCCGGGAGTTTGCAGAGCGCCTGCCAAAAGCGCTTTCCGGGGGGCAGAAGCAGCGCGTGTGTATCGCACGCGCACTTGCCGCAAGACCCGATCTTATCATCTGCGACGAGGTGACATCGGCACTTGATCCTCTCGTGGCGGAAGAAATTCTCAGACTGTTGCGCTCGTTGCAGGATGAACTGGGCGTCTCCTATCTGTTCATCACCCATGACCTCGGCGTCGTTCGCCGGCTCGCCGACAGGACGATGGTGATGCAGCATGGCCGCATTGTCGAAACCGGCACGACCAAGGAGGTTTTTGCACCTCCTTACCAACCCTATACCGAACAGCTCATCACCTCGGTCCCCGAACTGCGGCGCGACTGGCTGGATGGCGTGCTGGCAAAACGTGGCCTCCCCGCCGCATGATCTGCGGGGCGGTTCACTCTTTGATGGGTGTCGCCTCGCATTCTTTCATTGTTGTCTCCCGGCAAAGCGATGCCCGCTTCAAATGACCCGACTGGAATACCCCAAATGACAATACGTGTTGAAGAACATATCTGGATTCCCATGAGCGATGGCGTACGCCTTGGTGCTCGCCTTTGGCTGCCGGAGGGCGCGGAACAATCGCCGGTTCCCGCCATTCTCGAGTATATTCCCTATCGCAAGCGAGACGGAACCCGCGGGCGCGACGAGCCGATGCACGGCTATTTTGCCAGCCAGGGATATGCCGCAATTCGCGTGGACATGCGCGGCACCGGCGAATCCGATGGCCACATGGCAGACGAATATCTGAAGCAGGAACAGGACGACGCACTCGAGGTGATCGACTGGATTTCCCGGCAGCCGTGGTGCAGCGGCAATGTCGGCATGATGGGTAAGAGCTGGGGCGGCTTCAACGGCCTGCAGGTCGCCGCCCGCCGTCCGCCGGCACTGAAAGCCGTTATCACCGCCTATTCGACCGACAACCGTTATACCGACGACATTCACTACATGGGCGGCCTGCTGCTGAACGACAATCTGTGGTGGGGCACCATCATGCTTGCTTATCAGAGCCGTCCGCTCGATCCGGAGATCGTCGGTGACACGTGGCGCGACAGCTGGATCGAGCGCCTGGAGAAGCTTCCCTTCTTTCCCGCACTCTGGCTGGAACACCAACGTTACGACGATTACTGGAAACACGGCTCGGTCTGCGAAGACTGGAGCGCAATTGAATGCCCGGTCCTTGCCATCGGCGCATGGGCGGACAGCTATACCAATGCCGTCCCGCGGCTTCTGGAGAACCTTCAGGTCCCGCGTCGCGGCATCATCGGTCCGTGGGGCCATATCTACCCCCAAGATGGTGTTCCCGGTCCCGCAATTGGCTTCCTGCAGGAAGCAACGCGCTGGTGGGACCATTGGCTGAAAGGCAAGGAAACCGGCGTCATGGACGAGCCGATGCTGCGCGCCTTCGTCAGCGACACGATCGAACCGACCGGTACGCGCACGACGACGCAAGGCCGCTGGGTTGGTGAAGCAACATGGCCTTCGCCTGAAATTGCAACCCGCTCGCTTTACCTCGGTGCAGCGAAGAAACTGCGCGATACGGCAAGCGAACCGGCAATTCTCAGCATTCGTTCGCCGCAAAGCCACGGCAAGGCGGGCGGGGAATGGATGGCGACCGGATGCCCCGGTGAACATCCAACCGATCAGCGGCTCGACAACGGTGGCGCGCTCGTTTTCGAAACCGCCTTGATGGAAGAGGATTTCGATATTCTCGGTGCGCCGGTAGCGCGTCTGCGCATTGCCGCAGATTGCCCTGTCGCGCAGATTTCACTGCGCCTCAACGACGTCTTGCCGGATGGTCGTGTCACACGTGTCAGTTATCAGGTTTTCAACCTGACCCACCGCGATAGCCACGAAAATCCGGAAGCGTTGGAACCCGGCAAATTTTACGATGTCGCAATCAAGCTCAATGATTGCGGTTATCGTTTTGCCAAAGGGCACCGGCTGCAACTCGCCATCGCCACGGCCTACTGGCCGATGGTATGGACATCGCCTTACGATGCGACGATCAGCGTTTCCGTTGCAGAAAGCGCGCTTGACCTGCCCGTGCGTGCCACCGGTGACGACAAGCCTGTCCGTTTCGAGTCCCCTGCCCACGGCCCATCGACACCCATGACGCAGGTCGATCCCGGCACGGTCCGCCGCTGGACCGAACAGGACCATGAGACGGGTATCAACACCTATGTCACGGAAGGCGTGGGCGGCTTGTTCGGCGAGGGCGTGTTGCGGTTTGACGACATCGACACCGAACTCAGCCATAGCCTGCGGCGTGAATTGACCATTCGCGACGGAGATCCCCTCTCCGCGAAATACGTCCTCACCCAGACATATGAAATTGGCCGGGATGGGTGGCGCATCAAGATCGAGAGCCGCACCGAGATGCGCTCCGACAGGGAAAATTTCTACCTGACCGGAGAACTTTCGGCACTCGAAAATGGCAACCTCGTCAAAACGCGGAAGTGGGATGAGCGCTACAAGCGCGACCTCATCTGATGTCGCATGGCCCTTGCAGCTATTTGCGGGGGCCTACAACATACCATTGTCTCGGTACCGTATCTGTCAGCTTTCCTGCTCAGGAGCGATCAATGTCACGGTTGGGAAACAGGATCGATATCGGCCTAGGTCTCGTGTCAGAAGCGGGAGACCTTGAACTGCGGCATGAGCCCCAACAAAAGAGTCTGGCAAAACGTCTGTGCGGGATCCGCCTGCACGGCGATACTGCGTGAAGACCTTCCCGCTAAAAACAATGCGGAGCGAGTAAAAGGGATGGCCAAGCACAACTTTTTGTCGAGACGCAAAAATTAGAAAAACTAATAGTTGACGCAACCGTGCAAGCACGCTATAACGAACCATCGAATTTGCTTGCTTAGCTTTGCTTGTTGCGCGATTGGCACCGCGTTCTGAACGAACCTTTCCTTTCAAAATCGCTATCAATGTTCGCAGCGCTTTTTAGTGCTGTGGCTCCTCTATCGCTATGAAAGGGTTCATCATGACCACTGGCACAGTTAAATGGTTTAATTCCACTAAAGGCTTCGGCTTCATTCAGCCTGACAACGGCGGCACAGATGCCTTCGTTCATATATCCGCCGTTGAGCGGGCTGGTATGCGCGAACTCGTCGAAGGCCAGAAGATCGGCTTCGACCTGGAACGCGACAACAAGTCCGGCAAAATGTCGGCCTGCAATCTGCAGGCTGCCTAACGGGTTTTGCTTCCCTTTGACCACGGATGTACTGGCACTGCCGGAAGCACCCCGAACCAATCAAGGCCAGGCAAATTGCCTGGCCTTTTGTTTTCCGCTCGCATGCCGAGCCTTACCACCGGAACACCCATGACAGAAAAATACAGTATCTCGCGCCAGAAGGCCGAGGTTGCCTTCAGCAACATCCAGACGCCGTTCTTCGCAAAAGACAAAGCGCTCGACGAGCTTGATTCGATCACGCAATCCCGCGACGCCAAGACCTTGCGCCTTCGGGAAGCACGTCTTGCAAAGGAACAGTCTGATCGCATTTCTGCGACATCCGCTCTTCTTGCCAAGCGTGCCCGTGCACGATGATGGTTTTGACGGCATCGTCAGAACAGGTGCCTGAAGCCAATTCGCATCAGACGGCGTCCTGACCATCCCGGTATATACAGACGCCGGGCCTTGAGCTGTTGCATGCCTGTCAACTCCCAGGCAAGCTTACGTTCCAGCTGCCCAAGCGCGGCGCCAGTTATATTAAATCACTAAATTAGAATTATATTTAAAAACCGAAGCTATCGGCGTTTACATCTCGCTCCAGGTCATCGTGTAACGCGTTCCCTTGGCCTGTTCCGGGTGCGTATGCGTTTGCTCGACGCGAGCACCAATGTTCTGAGCCATTGCCATAATCAGCTTTGTTCCGAGGCCAGTACCACGCGGAGATGCGTCGGGCTTTGAACCGACACCATCGTCTTCGACAACGAGAACAAATTGCCGATTTTCTTCCGAAAGTCCGACGCGAACCGTACCGGATTGATCTGGATAAGCGTATTTCAGCGCGTTGGTCAGCAGCTCGGTGATGATGACACCCAGAGCTACGGCATGGTCTGCCTTGAGGCTGATGTCACAAAGCGATGTTTCGACGGTAATGGACGAAGATCCGGGAACCGCCTGAAACAACCCATCGATGATCGACGTCAGGTACGAATTGAGCGATACCAGACCTATATTGTCGGTATTGTAAAGGCTGCGGTGAACGCCGGCGATCGCCGAAATCCTGCTTTGGGTTTCCAGCAAGGCGACTTCGGCTTCCTCAGACTTAATGGTGTTTATCTGCAGGCGAATCATGGCGGATACCAGCGAGAGGCTGTTGGCCACCCGATGGTTCATCTCCTTCACCATCATTTCCGCATGTTCCTTGGCCTTCACCAGCAACCGGTCGGATTCCTCCTTCGTCTGACGCAGACGATGGTTTTCCAGCGACTGATCGATAGCCGTAAGCAACAGCGGGAAAAAGTCGTCACCGACATTCTTTATGACGTAGTCGGCGGCACCCGCCTTGAGGGCGTCGATCGCGATCTGGGCTTCGTTCGATCCCGTTACATAAAGAACGGGAACCCGCCCCGGCAAGGACTGAATCGCGGCAAGGAACTCCATTCCCGTCGATGTCTGGAAGTAATGGTCCAGAACGACGATATCGAACTGCTCGTCTTGAAACATCTTGAGCCCGGACGCCACGGATGCGGCATGGACCACCTCCATTCCGTGACGACCGAGGATCCGGCTGGAAAGCCGCGCCAGAGCCGGATCATCATCAACATACAAAACGCGCAATGCCATCATGCCTTCAAGGTACTTGAATTACGGAGAAGAACAGGCCGAGGTTCTTTATCGCACTCGCAAAGCCTTCGTAGTCGACCGGCTTGGTTATATAGACATTTGCACCAAGGTCATAACATTTCTGAATCTCGGTTTCGTCATCCGTCGTCGTCAAAACGACCACCGGCAAACGGCGCGTATATTCGTTACTCTTGATCTCCTCGAGAATTCGGATACCCGACATATCAGGGAGGTTAAGATCGAGCAAAACGAGAAGATATCGATCTTTGCTGACAACGCCATCGCGGTTTTCACCGAGGATGTAGTCGAGTGCCTTTGCACCGAGCGTAAAGGGCATGATCTCGTTATTCACACCTGCGCGACGTACGTTCTTCTCGATCAGCCGAGCATGACCTTCGTCATCCTCGATCATAATGATCGTTACCTCTTGACCGGTTGCCTTCATTTTTCGCCTTCTTTCGTCACTTTTCTGAGATCGCTCGGCAACAGCAATGTAAATGTACTGCCTTTGCCAAGTTCGGAACTCACCTTAATGTCTCCTCCTAAACTTCTTATTAGCGACCGAACATGGGCAAGGCCGATGCCTTCCCCCGGTTGATCCTGATCACCGGCGCGGCGAAAGAGTTCGAACACCCGTTCCAGATCATGCTCGCCAATGCCACGCCCGTTGTCGCTGACTTCGATGCTGATGGCACCCCGCCCGGACGGATAAGCACGGGCAGTCAATCGCAGCGGTCGTCCCGGCATCTGGTATTTCACCGCATTGTCGAAAAGATTGCCAAGGATTTGGTCGAGAGAGATACGATCCGTCACGACTGTCAACTTTGATGTCTCGACACTGATCTCGCCGCCATTGGCATTGATCTGGTGACGAACCGTCTCGGAGAGCGATGACAGCAATGTCTCTATGTCGACTTTTTCCGGTTGCAGCTTTCGCTGCCCATCGCGCGATATCTTCAAGATCGCATTGATCAGCTGGTCCATCTTGCGTGTCGAAGAGCGGATGAAACTGATCGCCTCGGGAAGATCTTCCTCGACAGCCAGTCTGGCATCCCGAACCACGTCGTCGGAAGGCATTTTGCCGTCTGCGAGCACATAGGCGGTGACCGGCTTCAGGGACGTATCGAATTCGGAGAGGAACCCCATGATATTGACGAGCGGCGCACGCAAATCGTGCGTGACGATATAGGCGAAGCGCTGAATTTCCTGATTGGCGCTGCGAAGATCACGGGTTCTTTCCTCAACCCGCTCCTCCAGATGGCGATTTAGCTCGTCAACATCTTCCCGAGACCGGTTCAACGCACGGATATATGTGAAGACCAGAAAGATTGAACCGCCGACAACAAGCAGGATCGCCAGCGTGCCGCCGAGCGTTACCCATTGCAATGTATTGGCGGCGCCAAGTTGGTCTCCGACGATGATGCGGAGCCGATCGTCGGTCTGCGATTGCAGCTTCGACAAGATCGCCCTGATTTCGTTCATGAACCGTTTGCCGTCATTATCACGGACGACTTCGACTGCCTCGGTGATGCGTCCTGCCTTTTGCAGATCGATGGTTTCCTGGGTTTCAGCCAGCTTGTTGGCGACGGCATTACCGAGATCCGTCAGATCCTGCTCGTATTGCTTCTGGTCCTTCAGCACTTCGAGAAGTCTGGACTGCCTCTGCGGCAACAGGCTCAAGGCCTCCTGATAAGGGCCCAGATACTCGATGTTGTTGGTCAGCAGATAACCCCTCTGCCCCGTTTCAATGTCCTGCATCGACGTCAGGATATCGAGAATGGCTGCCCGCACACGGCGTAACTCGGCTGTTTCTTGCGAGTACCGGTTGTTCACCTGCACCAGCCACAGCGAAGTGGCGACCATTCCGGTCAATATTGCAACACCCACAGCGAGCATAAACAGGCTTCGCTGAGCAAAAGGCGAGAAACTAATCACAGTTGTAAATTCCCGGCATGCACCTCATTCGCGCGCAAACTAGAATATGCGGCGCATTGAATCGAACGTTTTATTTTCGATTCATATGGGAACCACTTTTGACGACGCGCGTTGAGCAAGGCTGAAAAAAATATTCCGCTCAGAATAGCCGATAGCGGTGCGAAACTTCACGGTTTTTCAACCCGGAATGCCAGAATTGCCTTAAACAACCTGAACCAGATGGCCCGGGGAAACGGTTTTATAGTTTCGCGTCGGCGTTTGAAATCCCATCGGCCGTATCGGGCTTTTCAGTTCATCGTTGGATATGCCGCGCTTTATTCCGCGTCGCGCCGGATCGGGTACCGGCACTGCCGCCATGAGTTTCTTCGTGTAGGCATGTTGCGGATTGTCGAAAACAGCAGCGCGCGGACCGATCTCCACAATCTCACCGAGATACATCACCGCGACGCGATGGCTGACACGCTCCACCACCGCCATATCGTGGGAGATGAAGAGGAAAGCGAGATTGAGGCTCTGTTGCAGGTCGAGGAGCAGGTTGCAGACCTGCGCCTTGATCGAAACATCGAGAGCCGACACGCTTTCGTCGGCAACAATGACCTTCGGATCGAGGGCAAGCGCACGGGCAATCGCGATGCGCTGGCGCTGGCCGCCGGAAAATTCGTGAGGATAGCGGCTCGCCATGTCGGCGGTTAGACCAACCTTTTCGAGGAGATCGGCAGTCTTTTCTTTCGCCTGCTTCGTGGTGCCCAGTTTGTGCTTGATGAAGGGTTCGGAAATCGCCGTACCCACCGTCATGCGCGGATTGAGCGACGAGAACGGATCCTGAAAGATCATCTGTACGGACTTACGCATATTGCGCAGGCCGACGGTATCGAGCCGCATCACATCGTAACCATCGAGCGAAACCTCGCCGGCCGTCGGTTCGACAAGACGCATGATCGAGCGGCCGGTCGTCGACTTTCCGCAACCGGACTCGCCGACCAGTGCAAGCGTCTCCCCCTGAAACAGATCGAAGGAGACGTTTTCGACCGCGTGAACCGCACCCGTCTGCCGGGCCAAAAGGCCGGAGCGGATGGGAAACCGCGTCACGAGGTTCTTGACCGACAGGACAGGTGTCTGTCCGCTCGCAACCGTTTCGGCTATTTCTACCGGATCGGTCGACAGGCCGGTTTTCATGTCGAGGACCGGAAAGCGCGTCGGCCACTGCCGGTCGCGCATCGAGCCGAGCTTCGGCACCGCCGAAAGCAGCGCCCGCGTATAGGGATGCTTGCCGCGCTGGAATATATCCCCGGTTGGTCCGGTCTCGACCTCATCGCCCCGGAACATGACAATGGTGCGGTCGGCGATCTCCGCCACGACGCCCATATCATGAGTAATGAAGAGGACCGACATGCCCTCCTCTTCCTGAAGCAGTTTGATCAGATCGAGAATCTGGCCCTGAATGGTGACGTCGAGCGCGGTCGTCGGTTCATCGGCGATCAGCAGTTTCGGCCGGGAAGCGAGCGCCATTGCGATCATCACGCGCTGGCGCATGCCACCGGAAAACTGATGCGGATACTCGTCAAAGCGACCGGCCGCGTTGGGAATACGAACCTTTTCGAGAAGCCGGACCGTCTCCGCCCTTGCCTGCTGCTTCGAAAAGCCCTTGTGCCGGATGAGGACCTCGGAAATCTGGCGGCCGATCGTGAAGATCGGATTGAGCGACGTCATAGGCTCCTGAAATATCATCGAGACGTCGTTGCCCCGCACGCCCCGCATTTCCTTCTCGGAAAGCGCCAGAAGATTGCGCCCGTTCAAGAGAACTTCACCCCCAATCCGGCTGAAAGCGGGGCTAAGCAGACGCATGATGGACAGCGAGGTGACGGACTTTCCCGAACCGGACTCGCCGACAATCGCGACGGTTTCGCCCGGAGCAACATCGAAGGAGACGTTACGGACGACGCTCTTCCAAGCATCATCGACGAGAAAAGAAGTGGTCAGGTTTCTAACGGAGAGAACAGGTGTCGTATTCATGATGTCATCGTCCCACAGCATAGGCCTGCATCAGTCGCGGGGTTGCGGCGGCCCGCAGCAGGCCATCGGCATCCCGCTTTGCGGCAGTCAGGCGGCCCACCGACCACGCATCGGCAACGGTGACCTTGTGTCCGCGGCGGCGAAGCTCCTGCAGCGTGATATCACCCACGGTGCTTTCCACCATGATCTCGCCCGGCGAACTGGTGCGCGGATAAAACGAGCCCGGAAAATGCGAGGTATGGAACAGCGGCATGTCTATGGCCGCCTGCAGGTTCTTGCCGTGATGCGCATAACGCAGGAAGAAGGGCAGCTGCCACTGATCCTGCTGATCGCCGCCCGGAGTACCGAACACCATGGAAGGGCGTCCCTGATGCAGCGCAAGCGAGGGTGTCAACGTGGTGCGCGGGCGTTTTCCCGGTGCAAGCGAGGTCGGCAGGCCTTCCTTCAACCAGAACATCTGGGCGCGGGAATTAAGCGCAAAGCCCAATCCCGGAACGATTGGCGATGATTGCAGCCAGCCGCCGGACGGCGTGGTTGAGACCATGTTGCCCCAGCGGTCTATGACATCGATATGCACGGTATCGCCGCGTTTTTCGGTAAGATGCGACATGGTGGGCTCGTAGACGGTGCCCTTGCCGCTCATTTCGGCGAGCATGGCCATGGTGGCGTCCACCTGCTTCTCGTAACCCGGCACGATGCCGGGACGCAGATCGAGCGATGCCTCGCTGCCGATCAGTTTACGACGCCCGGCATTGTAGCTTTCAGAGAGAAGATATTCCGTCGGAATCTGGCCGAAATCAGGATCGCCGTAATAGACCTCACGGTCGGCAAAGGCGAGCTTCATGGCCTCAACGATGGTGTGGATGAAATCGGGGCCGGACGGGTCCATGGCCGCAAGATCGAAGCCTTTCAAAAGGGCGAGCGACTGCAACAGAACCGGTCCCTGCCCCCAGGCAGGCGTCTTTGCAATCGTCCAGTCATGATAATCAAGCGTCTGCGGCGCTTCGATGGTCGCGCTCCAGTCCGCCATATCCTGCGCCGTCAGCACGCCCTTGTGCTTGGTGCCGCTTGCATCCATGACTTCAGCGGTCTTGACGTAAGTGTCGATGGCTTCCGCAACGAAACCCCGATAGAAAGCGTCGCGTGCGGCTTCAATCTGGTTTTCGCGACCCGAACGCGCTTCGGATTCAGTGACGATCCGCTTGTAGGTTTCCGCAAGTACAGGATTCCTGAAAAGGGCGTGCGGCTCGGGTGCGGCACCACCCGGCAGCCAGGTCTCGTAGGATGTCGGCCATTCCTTCTCGAAGAATTCCGCCAGCCCCTTGATGGTGGCGGAAACGCGCGGCAGAGTCGGATGTCCGTATTCCGCATAATAGATGGCTGGTTCCAGCACCTCGCGCACGCTCATCGTGCCGTAGTCGCGCAGCATCAGCATCCAGCCATCGAAGGCTCCGGGAATGACGGTTGCAAGCAGACCATCGCCGGGGATCAGCTTGAGCCCCTCCGAGGTATAGTGCTCGATGGTGGCGCCACTCGGAGCAGGCCCCTGCGCGCAGATGACTTCGACCTTGTCCTTCTTCTTTGAATAAAAGACGGCAGGCATGTCGCCGCCGGGACCACAGAGATGCGGTTCGACGATCTGCAGCACGAAGCCGGTGGCAACCGCTGCGTCGAAGGCGTTACCTCCCTTTTCGAGGATTGCCATGCCCACGGCCGATGCGATCCAGTGCGTCGAGGTGACGACGCCGAATGTGCCAAGGATCTCGGGGCGTGTGGTAAATTCGGTCATTCAGTCAGTTCCTTATGAGAAATCATGCTTCGCGCGGATCGAGCGCATCACGCAGGCCATCGCCCAGGAGATTGAAGCCTATGACGACGAGGAAAATTGCAATGCCGGGCCACATCGTCATCCACGGTGCCTGGCTCAGAAAGTTCTTCGCGGTGTTCAGCATGGAACCCCACGACGGCGCCGGTGCCTGCTGGCCAAGGCCGAGGAAGGACAGGCTCGCTTCCGCAATGATGGCCGTCGCAACCGTCAAGGTCGCCTGCACGATGATGGGAGCAAAGACATTTGGCAGGATGTATCGTGTCATGATGTCGAAGTGGTTGAGGCCAATCGACCTTGCCCCCTCGACATAATCTTCCATCTTGACCGCCAGCACCTGACCACGGGTCAACCGAACGAAAATCGGCATGGCGGAAAGCCCGATGGCGATCATCGCGTTGGTAAGGCTCGGGCCGAGGAAGGCCGCAAGGGCAATAGCCATGATGAGGAACGGCATAGCCAGCAGCGCTTCGGTGATGCGCGATATGACCATATCCACCCAGCCACCGAAATAACCGGCGATCAACCCGAAGGGCACGCCGATGACCACCGCAATCATGACGGAGACAACACCCGCCATCAGCGAAGCGCGCGCGCCATAAATCATGCGCGAAAGGATATCACGGCCAAGATCGTCGGTGCCGAGCCAGTGGGCGGCGGACGGCGCCTTGCGGATGGCCGACCAGCTGGTCGCAATAGGGTCAGCAATCGGCAGGATCGGTGCTGCGACGGCAAGTACCGTGAAGAAAAGCACGATAATCAGACCGGCGAGCGCCGATTTGTTGCGCTTCATTTTCTTCCAGGCGCGGCTTTCCTGCCGCGGCACCGGTACGGACATGTTTTGATCGAGAGCGGTCATGATATCAGGCCTCAGATCGTCGCCCTGAGGCGAGGGTTAAGCAGGACATAGGCAATGTCCGCCAGCAGGTTCATGAGGATGAAGCCGACCGCGGTGCAGAGCACGATGCCCTGGACGACGGCGTAATCGCGGGTGAAGACCGCATCGACGGTCATCTTGCCGAAGCCGGGAATGGTAAATATCTGCTCCGTCAGAACCGCACCGGCCAGCAACTCACCGAAAAGCAGTGCCAACAGCGTGATGACGGGCAGAAGCGCGTTGCGAAAACTGTGCGACAGGATGATCTCGCGCGGCGAAAGCCCCTTGGCGCGGGCGGTGCGGATATAGTCTGAACTCAAAACCGCGACCATTGCCGAACGCGTGTGGCGCATCAACGTTGCCGCAAGCGCATTGCCGAGCACGAAGGCGGGCATGATCATCGTCTCGATGGAGCGAACGGGGTCGACGAATATCGATTCATATCCGGATGCCGGCAGCCAGCCGAGCTTCACTGAAACCAGCAGGATCAGCATGATACCGAGCCAGAAATTCGGGATCGACAGGCCGGAAAGCGCCACGATATTGGCGGTGTAGTCGATCCATGTGTTTTTCTTGACGGCGGCCAGAATGCCGATCGGGATACCGATGACCATCGCAAAGAACATCGCCATCACAGCCAGCTGGATGGTGACCGGCAGCTTCTGGCCGATCAGTTCCAGCACTGGCTGGTTGGTCCTCAGCGAAATACCGAAATCGCCGGTCACCACGCCGCCCAGCCAGTTGATGTACTGGAGCGGCACCGGGTCGTTCAGGCGATACTTCTCCCGCAGGAATTCAATCGTCGCCGGATCACGCTCCTCACCCGCCATGGCGAGAACAGGATCACCCGGCAACAGTTTCTGCAGCGAGAAGACGAAGATGGAGATGATCAAAAGCGTCGGGATCGCGACCAGCAGTCGCTTGCCGATATAGACAGGCATGGCATTGCCCCCGTTCGTGCACGTTCTGGAGGGCCGCACGGCAAGCCGTGCGGCGGATTTGAAGCGCTTAGTCCTTGCTGACGCCGAGAAGGCGGATCATGCCATCAGGCGAAGGCTCCCAGCCCTTGACCTTCTTGGAAATGGCATAGGCATAGGGCTGGTGGCCGAGATAGATGATCGGCATGTCGTCGTTTAGGATGACGCTTGCCGCATCGTATTTCTCCTTGCGGACCGCATCTTCAGTCGAGGCGCGTGCTTCGTTCAGCAGCTTGTCGACTTCAGGATTACAATATTTCACATCGTTGATGCCGCCCTTGCAGGTGACGAACTGGTGAAGATTGCCATCGGGATCGATACGACCAGACCAGTCAGAACGGCTGAGCTGATAGTTGCCGGCGGTCTGTTCGGAAAGAAGCGTCGCAAATTCGGTGGCCTTCAGCGTCACGTTGAAGCCAGCCTCCGCCACCATGGACTGGATCACCTGCATCATCTGCGTCTGCGTGGTGTTGTTGGCGTGCTGAAGTTCGATATCGAGCTTCTCGTAGCCAGCCTCCTTCATCAGCTGCTTGGCTTTGTCGATGTCGCGGGGCGGCACCGGCAGGTTCTGGTTGAACCATGGGCTTGTCGGCGGGAATGACTGATTGCCGGCCTTGGACGTACCCTCAAACACGATCTGGCCGATCGCTTCGCGGTCAATCGCATAAGAGAAGGCCTGACGCAGGCGCTTGTCCTTGCCGAGCGGATTGTCAGCGCGCGCGCCGTTGTTGATGTTGACATACATGGCCATGTAGCCCGGACCGATCACATCCGCATAGGTCAATTTGGGGTCATTCTTGACGGATTCCGCATCGGACGCCGAGATACGTTCGGCAATGTCGAGATCGCCAGAGCGGAGGTTTGCAAGCTTCACAGTGGTATCGGGAATTGGCAGGTAGACGATCTTGTCGACCTTGATCTTGTCCTTGTCCCAATAATCCGCGAATTTTTCGAGGACGATACGGTCCTGCTGGATGCGCTCGACGAATTTGAACGGTCCGGCGCAAACCGGCTTGGAGCCGAAATTCGCGCCCAGCTCCTTGGCGGCCTTCGGCGCGACGATCATGCCCGCGCGATCTGAAAGCTGGGCAAGCAGCGTGACATCGGGCGTCTTCAGCGTGAACTTGACTTCCAGCGGCCCGGTGGCCTCAACCTTTTCAACCGAGGACAACTCGCTCTTACGGCGGGATTCCGGAAGGGTCATGTTGCGCTCGATGGTGGCGACGACGGCGGCCGCATCCAGCGTCTCGCCGTCGTGGAACTTCACGCCGTCGCGAATTTTCATCGTCAGCACCTTGCCACCCTCGGACCAGGCCCATTCGGTGGCAAGCTGGGGAACGATCTTCATGTCCTGCGAGATATCCACCAGCTTGTCGCACATGGAGGTGTAGACGATACGGCCGACGAAGGTGCGCGATTGCGCGGGATCAAGCACGTCCGCGTCATCGTTGAGGCCGATGCGCAATTCGGAAGACATGGCTGGTGCGGTCAGAAACGCGCTTGCCAACAGCGCCGCAGTCAGTGTGTAGATTTTCTTCATGTTCGATCCTCTGGTCTGGTTTTCTTTGACTTTTATCATTGGCCGGCCCCGAAGGACCGGCGGGTTTACGTCCGCGGCCTAAGAGGCCGGGGTAAGCGGATTGTCGGCTTCGTTGATGCTCTTCGCCGCACGGTCTTCCGCAGCGCTCTCCTCCTGAAACCCGAGCGAAGTGGCGCGGATCAATCGTTCCTGATGCATGAGAAGGTGCTGGCGCATCGCCTCTCCGGCACGCGCCGGATCGCGATTGGCAATGGCATCGACGATGGCGACATGCTGTTCGAAAGACGCCTTGCCATTCGTGCCACTGCGCCGGGCGAGTTCGCGTATCGACTGCCAGGCATCGTCCTGGCGAATACGGTTCACGACATCGAAGATCGACAGGAACAGTTTGTTGCCAGCACTCTGGGCTATCTGGCGGTGGAGCGAGCCGTCCCACAATTCCTTGGCATCGGCATCCGTGCTTTCGCCGGTCTTCTTGACGAGCGCGCGCATGCGCTCTACCTCGGCGGGCTTGGCGCGCATGGCTGCAAGCTGCGCCAGTTGCGGTTCGATGCGCAGGCGGACTTCCATGATTTCCATGATATCGGTGCTGGCGACCATTTCGGTAACCTGGGTGGACCAATCGTCCGGCTTTTCACCCACAAAGGTTCCGGCCCCCTGGCGACGCCAGATAAGACCCTCGGCCTCCAGAACCTCCAGAGCACGGCGGATTGACCGGCGGCCGACATTGAAGGTCTCGGCAAATGCCCGCTCCGTCGGCAGACGGCCGTCATTCGAGAGATTCTTCGTCTGAATATACTCGCGAAGCTTCGCCAGCGCGTAGTTTGAATTGTCGTTAGGGTTTGTCGCCAAGCCGCACCACTTGTGTGAACCAATCGAACATTGGTTCATTTGGTGAGAAATTTCGGCAGACGTCAAGCCCATTTTTGAGCCTTGATTACAAGCGCTCAAAATATGGGCATACGCCGATTTTCAGGGTCGGGAATGCATGTTTTCAAGGCAAGGATGACAATGCAGGCGAGCAAATGAATTACGACCGAAATGCCACCCTTGTCCTGTACGCGTTTACGCCAGCATTGACATCATTCGGAGCTTTTGAGTCCGTTCAAAATCTCGTAAGCCACGGCAACACGATCCTCATTGGGATAGTTTTTATTGGCCAGAATGACGATACCGAGTTTCTGCTCCGGTATGAACGCCACATAGGCTCCGAAACCGTTGGTGGAGCCGGTCTTGTTGATGAAGACATCGCCACGTGGCTTCATCGGCGGCGAAATTTCCGATACCGGCACCGTCTTGAGCAAGGCGCCGGAGTTCGTTTCGATCAGTGTTTTCAGCGCGGCTGGGTAGGCATATTGCTCCCAGATCATATCCTGCGTCATCGCGCCAACGCTGAAATATCCCGCATGAGTGTTGGCGATCGCCTGCTGGAGTTTTCCGTCCAGCTTTTCCAGCCCCATATTCGCATTGACGAAACGGATCATGTCGGTCGCCGTCGATCTGACCCCGTAAGCCTCCGATGAGAGAATGGCTGGCGTCATGCGGGCCGGTTCGCCGGTTCTCTTATAACCCTGCGCATAATCGGCCATCTTTGCCTTGGGCACCATGGTGAAGGTGCTCTTCAATCCAAGCGCCGGAAACAGTACGTCCTGCATAGCGCTGTCATAGCTTTGGCCCATGGCCTTTGCGGTGACGTATCCGAGCATTCCGATGCTGGGATTGGCGTAGGTTCTGTGCGTTCCCGCCTTGTATGCAGGCTTCCAGGCCTTGAGATAGGCCAAAAGCTGCGGCTCCGTCTTGACATTGTCCGGCACCTGCAACGGAAAGCCGCCGGCGGTGTGGGTGCCAAGATGCATCAGCGTGACATCGCCAAACGGTTTGCCCTTCATGGAGGGAAGATAGTCTTCGACCTTGCCAGATAGTGACAGTTTGCCCTGCGTCTCCGCATAGGTACTGAGCGTGACCGTGAATGTCTTGCTGATGGAACCCAGCTCGAAAAGCGTCTGCGGGGTAACCGGCTGGCCCGTAGTTTTGGACATGACACCGTAGGTGAAGACGTGGTTTTCGCCATCGACACTGATGCCAACGGCCAGACCCGGAATACCGTTCTTCTCCATCACCGGCTTGATCGCTGCATCCGTTATCGCTTTCAGCCTGGCATCATCAGCGGCAAAAGCCTGCGTGAACAGGCTCGTCGAGATCAATGTGGCCAATGCAATATGTCTGCGATTAAGTTTCATCTTTCGCGTTCTCCAAAACCTCAAGTGGATTTTCGGCGCCTGCGCCGTCCCCAGCGAAAGACGTTTAACCGCCCTACATTGCACGAACAAATCATGATATCTCGGACGAGGCATAACAAAATCTAGGTCTTGAATGGTTCGGCAATTTCTTCCACTGAACGGCTTGAGGGCATTTGAGGCATCAGCGCGGCACCTCAGTTTCACCCGCGCGGCCATAGAACTCTGCGTGACGCAGGCGGCTGTGAGCCAACAGGTGAAGGGCCTCGAAAAACGACTGGGGGTTTCCCTTTTTCAACGGCTTCCAAGAGGCCTGAAAATCACCGCGGAAGGCGAAGCCCTGCTACCGACGGTCACCAGCTCTTTCGACCAGATGGCGATCACGCTCGACAGGATCGAAGCCGGTCAGGTGCGCGAACTGCTGTTTCTGGGCGTCGTGGGAACCTTTGCCGTGGGCTGGCTGCTGCCGCGGCTGAGGGAATTTCAAAAGCGGCACCCGTTCATCGACGTGCGCGTTTCCACCAACAACAACCGCGTGGACATGGCCGCCGAAGGCCTGGATTTCGCCATTCGATTCGGCCAGGGCTCTTGGCATGGCACGGATGCATTCCGGCTTTTCGAGGCGCCCCTTTCGCCTCTCTGTACGCCGAAACTGGCGGAGACACTGAAATCCCCCGCTGATCTCGCGGACGCCACGCTGTTGCGCAGCTACAGGTCTGACGAATGGGCCACGTGGTTTGCCGCGGCTGGCGTGACGCCGGTTGCGCAGGTGAATGCCGGCATCGTTTTCGATACCTCGCTCGGCATGATGGAGGCCGCATTGCAAGGGCTCGGCGTGGCGCTCGCCCCGCCATCGATGTTCTCGCGGCATCTTGCATCCGGGACTATCGTGCAGCCCTTCCCCGTCACCATATCGCTTGGCAGCTACTGGCTGACGAGGCTGCAATCAAAGCCGCCGACACCAGCCATGCAGGCCTTCTCGGACTGGATGTTTACCAATATCGGTCCTGCGCAAGACGGTCTATGACAGGGCGAGCAGAACGCCACCAATCGCGCAGATGACCACCACGATCCATGGCGGCGTCTTCCACACCGTCAACAGGATGAAACCCGTCAGCGCAAGTGCAAAATCCTTCGGCATGAATATGGCGCTTGTCCACACCGGATCATAAAGCGCGGCCCCGAGAATGCCAACGACGGCGGCATTTGCGCCGCGCATGGCAGCCTGCGCCAGAAGGTGCTTGCGAAACCCCTCCCAGAAGGGCAGCGCACCGACGAGCAGTAGCATGCCCGGCAGAAAGATCGCGACAAGCGCAATGGCTGCTCCCGCAATACCGTTCGGCTGCGGCCCCACCACAGCGCCGAGGTAGGCCGCGAAGGTGAACAGCGGGCCGGGAACGGCCTGGGTTGCACCGTAACCGGCGATAAACGCATCTTCCGTCACCCAGCCCGTGGAAACCACTGCCGATTGGAGCAACGGCAGCACCACATGGCCGCCACCAAAGACAAGGGCGCCGGCACGATAGAACGCATCGAACAATGAGAGGCCTTGCGAGCCGGCCATCGCCGCGAAGACCGGCAGGAAGGCCAGCAGGAGCGCGAAAGTGGCAAGCGCAATGTATCCGACACTTTTCGGCACCCGGAATGCGAGATGGGATGCCTGACGCGCGGCCTCGCTGCGGCAGAAGCAAAGCCCCGCAATGGCACCCAAGGCAAGCGCCAGAATCTGGCCAAAAGCCCCCGCGACAAACACGACGCAGATGATGCCGACGAGCGCGATGCTGGCACGCTGTCTATCTGGGGCAAGGCTCTTTGCCATGCCCCAGACGGCCTGCGCCACCACGGCGACCGCAACGATCTTGAGGCCATGCAACAGGCCGGTACCGACCGGCCCTTCTATCGACGCGGCGACCATGGCGAAGAGAAGCAGGAGGATAGCGGATGGCAGGGTGAAGGCCGTCCAGGCCGCCAGCGCACCGAGCGGCCCTGCCCGCAGCAACCCAAGGGCAAAACCGACCTGGCTGGAGGCCGGCCCCGGTAAGAACTGGCAGAGCGCCACGAGATCGGCATAACCCGCCTCATCGATCCATTTACGCCGCAAGACCAGCTCATCGCGAAAATAACCGAGATGGGCGATGGGACCGCCGAAGGAGGTGACCCCGAGCTTCAGGAACGCCGTAAAAACTTCGCCGGGCGTGCCGCTTCGAGGGGTGGCCGCTTCAGTGCGGATGGTTTGCGTTGACGACTTCACGAAAAAGCTCCCTGAGCGTGCAACGGCTGTTCGTCTACACAATGTCCGTATCAAAAACGATATCGATATCAGACACTATTATGACAGGGATATGAAGAGGCGGAAGCGCATCCTCGATGAACGGGATCGTTCGACGCGCTCCATATCTTCGTTTTTACGTCATTTCGAGCCTCAGACGATCAGTCCCTTCATGGGCCGGATGGCCTCCGAACCGGGAAAGACCGCCTTGTCGAGCATGGCAGCGCTTGCGCCGAGATGATCGACCGCGAGGCCCTTGATGATCGCGCGAATATCCGTCGTGGGGGCAAGGTCCCGCCCATCCCGCAACTGCGCGAGCTTGAGGCCGGGCCAATCGGCGATGACACGCCCGCCACGGATGCTGCCGCCGGCGAGAAAGGCCGTTGTTGCCGTTCCGTGGTCAGTTCCTTCCGTACCGTTGATACGGGCGGTGCGGCCAAATTCCGTGGCGACCAATATAGCCGTATCCTTCCAGACCGGCCCCAGCTCCTGCTCGAAGGCGGCAAGCGCATTGTCCAGCCCGCTCAACAATTTTGAAAGACGCTCGACCTCATGGGCATGGGTGTCCCAACCCTCGAAGGCCAGCGCCGCAACGCGCGGCCCTTCCGGGTGCGCAATCAGCCGTGCTGCACCGCGCGCCATCTGCTCCATGCCAACGGGATCACCCGGACCACCGCGCGCCTTGATATCGACGCCGGAGGCGATCCTGCCGGTTTCGATGCCCTCGGCAAGCAATGCCGCCAGCATCGGGTCCGTCTGGCCGTAGAGATCGGCAAGGCGCGGAGCGAGATCGCCATCGGCGGGTTTGAGAACGGATGGCGCCCATCCCAATATCGGTGCCTTGCCGCGAATGACAAGCGGAGCGCTGGCGCCAATGGCAAGGCCGCTCACCCGCTGCCCGGCCGCAGCTGGATTGATGGTTTCACCCGCCGGCAACTGTTCGAGCAGACGGTTCAGCCAACCCGTCTCGACATGGCCGGGGGTCGGAAAACCCGATTCCAGCACATCCTGGCCATCAAAATGCGAACGGTCACGATAACCGGTAGCGCTGGCATGGACCACCGCTGCCTCGCCCTTCCGGTACAGCCGCTGGAAATTGCGAAGGGATGGATGGAGCGCAAAGAAACCATCCAGCGCTAGGGCTGGATTGTCGCCTTCAGTGCGCATGGCGATCTGTTGCCTTAGCGCCTCATAGTCGGGGTCGCCGACGGGCGGCACGGCGGTCAGCCCGTCGAGCGCGCCGCGCAGGATGATGGTGACGAAACGTGGGTCGCGCCCGCCGGCAGCAAAAGCAAAACGCGGCATGAAGGCCCAGGCAAAAAGCGCGCCGCCTGTGCCAAGAAGAGCGCGGCGGGTGGGGGAAAGATGTTCACACAGCATGGTCAACGCCTCTGGAATTCGGGGGAAAGGAAAGCAATCGTCAGTCCCTGCGGTTTGCTCTCAGCCCGCTGCACGGCCTTTTTCGTCTCCTCGGACAAAAGCGGCCCCAGCCGGTCTGCGACGAAGTCGCGCGGATCGATTGAACCCGCAACCTGATGGGCGAACAGACTGGCGGCATCGATACGCGTCGCCAGGCCCTCGGAAGAACCCCAGCTATCGGTGACATCGGCAAAACCGTTCGGTCCGGAGGGGTTCCACAGCGGCTGTCCCAACGCGTTGAGCACGGAAATTACCTGCTCGGGTTTTGGCACTATTCCACTCGCCCTGATGACGGTCGTCACGAAATCTAACGGGGGTCTGAGCTTGGTCAGCGCCGGGCTCCAAGACTGTTCAGCCTCGATCAGCGCCATATAGGTGGCAGAAAGATCGCCGTGGCTCTTGGTGTAGGCGGCGGCAAGTTTCGCCACCAGCTCCGGCGGTGGCTGGTCGCTGATGAAGTGACGTACGAGCTTGTAAGCGAGATGGCTGGCCGTCGCCGGATGATGCGCGAGATCTCGCAGCGCCCGCCGCCCCTGCTCTACCCCCGCTTCACCATAGGTGATGCCCATCACGGCATGGTCGCCGGGTTCATGGTTGTTGGCGTTGAAGGAAAATCGGCCAAGCGGACCCGGACGCTTCTCGTCGCGATAGACGCTCCAGCCGGTGATGATGCGGGCAAGTGCTGTAACATCGGCCTGACTATAGCCGCCATCCACCCCGAGCGTATGCAGTTCCATGATTTCGCGCGCGAGGTTTTCGTTGAGCCCGCGCTTGCCGTTCCTGTTGGCCTGCGAATTCGGTCCGATCGATTGCTGATTGTCGAGAAAATACAGCATGGCGGGATGGGTCTCGACTGCGACCAGCATATCCTCGAAATTGCCGAAGACATGCGGACGGATCGCCTCACGCTCGAAAGCGCCGGCGAGAATGTGCACATCACCGCCCTTGCCGGTGGCAACCGCGAAGTGATTGGCCCAGAACATTGCCAACCGCTCGCCAAGACCGATCAGCGGCTGGCGTATCGTGCCGTTGAAGCGGGCGTCCGCCTCCGCAAGCAGTATCTGCTGGGGAAAATAGGGGCGCTTGGTGGCCGGCACGTCCGGCTTCTTGTCCTGTGAAGCACTGGCAGGCGGCACCATGCCCGCATTGTCCATAGCGTTTGCGGCAATTGCCATTGCCGGCGATGGTGGGCTCATGGCCCCTGCGGTCGCACCCGCGGCGCCGGTGGTGGCCGCGACGGCAAGGACAGCAGGTTTTTCACGCTCGGCCTTGATCTCCTTGTTATACGCCATCAGCGATATCAGAAGATCGGCGCTGGAATGAAGCTGTGCGCCGACAGGAATTGGTGTGGCGCGTTCGGTAATTTCCAGCCGCAACAGATCGCGTGGGTCGTCTTTGATCGCCTGGATATCGCCTTCACGCGCGCCGAGACCGAAACGCCACAGACAGAGTGCTGCATCCAATTCCCTGGAATTTGACATGGCCGATACGAACTCCGTTTCGTTATCGACCTTTCAACGGGCGCCAGGGCCAAAATCCGTCGCTGTTGAAATGTGATTATTTCGTGGCCGGTTTCGGCGCCTCACGGGCGAGCAAGCCTTCCGCCAGCCGGCGCCGCGCCTCTAGCGACAATGTGCGGGCGAACTCCACGGCCTGCATCTCGGTTGCGGCGCGGACCTCATATTCCGCCTTGCGGGCACGCTCAAGCGCTGCGGACAATGCCTCCGGGTCAAGCGTTTCTGCCCCCATCAGGGACGCCGCCTCGATACGCGCCTGGCGCGCCTCGGCGGAGGTTTCCCGCATGGTCCTGCGTGCATCGCTAAGGCTGCGCCGGAAGGCCTCCCTTTCGGTCTTTGGCAATTGTTCGCCCGCAAGCGGCATGCGGGCAGCGGCAGCGGCCGGGTCGTTCCGCAGATAAACGAACCCTGCGCCGGCAAGCGCGCAGACAAGAAACGTATTCGCGACGAGAAGGACAACGACTATCCAGCGGAAATTCTGATCGCTCATTTCGTCTCCTCGGTCATTTCGTTTTCGGTTTGCAGGTTTCCGAACGCGGTCAACGTATCGCCCAATGTCAGGGCGGGCGGTGGCGTGAGGTTGATGACGGCAACCGCTCCCGTCAGCGCGCCCGCAAGGCTGATGCCGATCATGCCCGCACCCAGCCCGTACCGGACGATCCATCTGCGTCTGGTGGTCTGCGCCTTTGCCTGCGCCATGATCTTCGCGTTGAGCATGGCCGAAGGGTCGCGAAGACGATATGCCGACAGTATAAAATCGAGAGGTGCCGCCTGCGCAATCAGGCGCCTGCCGTCTGCCGTCTCCGCATAAGCCATGGCCTCCAGCCGCCGGTCTTCCGGCCAGCGTTGTGGATCGGCACCATAGGCAGCCACAAGATCGGAAAAAACCTTGTTATCCATGAGCGTCTTCTTCGCCCCGTTCATTGGTCGCCCTCATTCAAAATCGCATGGAGTGCCCGGCGGCCACGCGCCAGAAGGCTTTCCAGTGCGTCCACACTGACATGCATGACATCAGCCGCCTCGCGGTTCGACATCTCCTGATAATAGACCAGAACGATCGCCTCCCTTTGTCGCGCGGGTATGGCCTGCAAGGCGCGCGCCACGGCACCGCTCTCGTCACCATCATATGGCAGGGCGGCATCGGGCAGCACACTGCCGTCAATCTGTTCGGGCGGCTCAGCAACCGATATTTCCCGGCGCTTTCGCAACCGGTCGTAACAGAGGTTCAGCGCCACCCGGTGGATCCATGTGTCGAATTTCGCACGCCCCTGCCGCCACGTGCCTGCATGTTTCCATATCCGCAGGAAGGTCTCCTGCGCGATGTCTTCCGCCTCTGCCGGATCACCCAGCATACGCGTGGCAAGCGCCATGATCCTCGGCAGTTTGGCCGTCACCAGAGCCTGCATCGCGCGGACATCTCCCGCAGCGACATCCGCCACCAAATCTGCATCCGGATCGCTTACCATGTATCGGGCTTTGTCTCCGTACTGTCCTGTCGGACACGGGCGAAATCCATGCGGAATGACGGCGGCTTCAGTGAGGATGTCCCGCACCTTGCCACTTTAACGCAGACCCGCGCAAAATCCGTCGCCGATTTCTGGGAAATATTCGCGTGCATTTTACGGCAGACCGCGTCACCGCCCGAACACATTGGAACGGCTGTTTCAACCGTCCACAGATACCCCGGCAAGCCTGTCCGGCCCGAACGCTTCAAGCAATCCGCGATAGGGCTTGGCGAGTGGCGTGGCGTAGGCGCCGCGCTTGGCGGTCGAAAGCCCCATCGATACCAGCGATTCTGCCTGTTTCACCGCCGCAGCGACGCCATCGATAACAGGCACGCCGAATTCGCTGCGCAACTCGGCGGTCAGATCCGCCATACCGGCGCAGCCAAGCACAATCGCTTCGGCGCGATCTTGACGCAGGGCCAGTGAAATCTCCTCCCGCAGCCTCTCCCTGGCATTTGATGCCGGATCTTCCAGCGACAGGACGGGAATATCGGCGGCACGCACATTGCAGCGGGCAGACATGCCATAACGGTGAACGAGATGTTCGAGCGGCAGCCGCGAACGCTCCATCGTCGTAACGATCGTAAACCTCTGCGCGATGAATGCCGTGGCTGAAACCGCCGCTTCGCAAATCCCAATTACGGGTATGTCGGCGAGCGCGCGGGCCGCATCGAGCCCGGTGTCGTCGAAACAGGCGATGACGGCTGCCCTGGCACCAAGCGTCGGCGCCTTGGCAAGCTCGAGCAGCAGGCCGGGTACCGCGAAAACCTCATCGTAATATCCTTCGATGGAGACAGGCCCCATGGAAGAGGTCACTGCCAGGATTTCCGTATCGCAACTGGCCGCCCGCGTCGCCGCGTCGGCGATCGTCGCTGTCATGGATTGCGTCGTATTCGGATTAATGACGAGGATGCGCATGTTCTGTTTTTTCATCAACGCGAATGGCGACGGTTCAGAGTAACGATCAGGCCAAGCGTGGCCGCAATAACCAGGAAGGAGAAAAGGGTAGTGACGGCTCCGAGCGCGTAAAGCACTGGCGTCGTGACGTTGGTGGTCATGCCGTAGATTTCCAGCGGCAGGGTGTTGTAGGTGCCTGACGTCATCAGCGTACGGGCAAATTCGTCATAGGAAAGCGTAAAGCCGAACAGGCCGACGCCTATCAGGCTCGGTGCAATCATCGGCAGCACCACATGGGCAAACGTCTGCCAGGCGGATGCCCCGAGATCGCGGGCGGCTTCTTCATAGGATGGAGAAAAACGGTTGAAAACCGCCAACATGATGAGCACGCCGAATGGCAGCGTCCAGGTCAGATGCGCGCCAAATGCTGATGTATACCATGAAGGTTCCAGCCCAAGTTGTTGGAAAAGAACGCCGATACCGAGTGATATGATGATCGATGGCACCACGAGGCTTGCGACGGAAAGATAGAATAGCGGCGTCGCGCCGATGAATTTGCGCCGGAAAGCGAGACCCGCCAAAAGCGAGACGAGCACCGTGACGACCATGACCATGACGCCAAGCCCGAAGGAACGGCGGAACGAGCCGCCAAAATCGCCGACCGCCTGCTGTTCGAAAAGATTGCCGAACCAGTGCAGCGAAACACCGTTGAGTGGAAAGGTCAGTCCGCCATTCGGCCCCTGAAAGGCCAGGATGAGGATTGCCGACAGCGGGCCGTAGAGGAACAGCACGAAGAGCAGAAAAAAGAAGGCGAGGACATAGAATTCACGGCCGCGTTTTTCCGAATGCATGGGTCACAGCTCCTTGCGGATATCGACGATGCGCAGGATGCCCGCGACCATCAGAAGAACGAGGATGAGCAGGATGACGGCATTTGCGGCCGCCGCGGGATATTGCAGCAGCGACATCTGGTTCTTCATCATCAGTGCCACCGACGCGCTCTGCCCGCCGGACATCACCTGAACCGTGGAGAAATCGGCCATGACAAGCGTCACGACAAAGATGCTGCCGATCGCCATGCCAGGTTTGGCAAGCGGAATGATAACGTTCCAGAGGGTCTGCCAGCCAGTGGCCCCGGCATCGCGCGCCGCTTCGATCAGCGATTTGTCGATGCGCATCAGCGTGTTGAAGATGGGTGTGACCATGAAAAGCGTATAAAGATGCACCATGGCCAGCACCACGGCAAAATCCGAATAGAGCAGCCATTCGATTGGCGCAGGTACGATGCCGGCGCTGACCAGCGCGCTGTTGACCAGACCGTTGCGCCCGAGAACGGGAATCCAGGAAATCATGCGGATGATGTTCGACGTCAGGAAAGGCACGGTGCAGACGAGGAACAGAACCATCTGCATGGTGGTGGTGCGGATATGAAAAGCGAGGAAATAAGCGACCCAGAAACCGCAGAACAGCGTGATCGCCCAGACGATGGCGGCGAATTTCAGCGTGTTGATATATGTTTGCCACGTGACCCAGGAACCAAGCGTCTCGGTATAGTTGAAGGTCACGAAACCCGGATACATCTGGGCAAAATCATAATCCCAGAAACTGACGACGGCGATCATGACGATCGGTAAAAGCAGGAAAAAGCCGAGGATCAGGAAAAGCGGTGTGGCCTGAATATAGGACACAAGCTTCTGCGGCAGGGCGAAGCTGCGGGACGGCTTGTCCTTTTTTTCGCTCACGCCGATGAATCTGACTGTCACCAAGGCTTTTCTCCTGCTGGCTGCCTGTGAAAGAGAGGCCGCGTCGGCGCGGCCTCATGTCTGCGAAAGGTGAGAAGATCAGGCCGCGATGAACTCGTTCCAGCGACGAACCATGTAGCGGTCCTCGTCCATGACGGAGTTCCAGCAGGCGACCTTGCCCATGCGCTCCTGGAACGAACCGCCGTCGCGCACTGCACCGGCCTTTTCCATGACCTTGCCATCAGGCGCGATGATATCGCCCTGCGCGGGCTTGCCTTCGACCCAGTAACCCCACTCGTCGGCCGACATATGTTCCTTGGCCGTATCCATGGCGGCGGAGTAATAGCCCTGACGATTGAGGTAGGCGCCGACCCAGCCGGACGTGTACCAGTTGATATACTCGTAAGCCGCATCCAGCTTGGCACCGGAGAGGTGCTTGGCAAGGCCAAGGCCGCCGCCCCACGAGCGATAACCTTCCTTGAGCGGCTGGTATTTGCAGGCGATGCCCTTGGAGCGAACGGCGGCGACGGCGGGCGACCACATGGACTGGATCACGACTTCACCCGACGCCATGAGGTTGACGCTTTCATCGAAGCTCTTCCAGAAGGCACGGAACTGGCCGTCCTTCTTGGCCTTGATGAGGAAGTCGATGGTCTTGTCGATCTCCTCCTTCGTCATGTTGCCCTTGTCGGCATATTTGATGTTGCCCATGGCTTCCATGATCATCGCCGCATCCATGATGCCGATGGAGGGGATGTTGAGGATAGAGGCCTTGCCCTTGAACTTGGGGTCCATGATATCGGCCCAGCTGGTGATATCGCGGCCGACGAGATCGGGGCGAATGCCGAGCGTATCGGCATTGTAGATGGTCGGAACCATGGTGAAATAATCGGTTTCGCTTTTCGCAAACTTCTTGTCGCCGGGCTTTTCGACGAAACCGACCGTGTGCGGGGCGGTACCCTGGGCCACGACGCTATCGGGCGTCAGCTTGCCGTTTTTGAACAGCGGAACGATCTTGTCGTAATATTTCAGCTTCTTGATTTCCATCGGCTGAATGACACCCGCCGGGTAGACCTTCTTCAGGATCCAGTATTCGATGTCGGCGATATCGTAGGAGTTCGGCTGGGTCACGGCGCGCTGCGCGGCCGCATCCGAATCCGTCGCCGTCATCTCCAGCGTGATACCGAGATCAGCCTTGCACTTTTCGGCAATCGCATTGAGGTTCGAAACACCCGTGCCGAACTGGCGGATCGTGATCGGGTTCTGCGCCCATATGGTCGGGAAACCGGTGACAAGGCCGGAGCCGATGGCCGCGCCTGTTGCCGCGGCACCTGCCTTTAGAAGGCCGCGGCGGGACAGGCCCTTGTTGCTGTTGGAGTTGTCGGTCATTTCAAAGTTCTCCTCTGGTTATTTTTGGGGTCACTTCTCTACCCGGCCGAGCACGATGGCATCGGCCGCATTCCATGAAAGCGGTATGGCGTCGCCGGTCTTTACCGGCTTTTCGAAGAAGGCGACGTCGCTGAGGATGGCGTTGAAATCCTCAATGCCCGCGCCGGTCACGGCGATCTTCACGCTTGCACCGCGATATTCGACATTCGAGACGATGCCGGTAAAACCGAAACCGGGTTGATCCGCCTCGCCGACGCGCACACGGTCGGTACGAACGGCGATATCGACCGCGCCGTCATCCGGGGCAACGCCGCCCGCCGTGAAGGTGCCGCCGCCTGCAACCTCCAGCGTGACGAGATCGCCGTTCTTTTCCTTGAACCGGCCGGAAATGACATTGTGATCGCCCATGAAGCGGGCGACGAAAGCGGTGGCCGGGCGCTCAAACAACTCGCGCGGTGTCGCTGCCTGCTCGATGCGGCCGTCATTCATGACGACGATGACGTCGGCCAGCGCCATTGCCTCTTCCTGACTGTGTGTGACGTGAACAAAGGTGATGCCGAGCGAGGTTTGCAGCTTCTTCAGCTCGGCCCGCATACGGATCTTGAGGAAAGGATCGAGTGCCGAAAGCGGCTCATCCAGCAGCAACGCCTCGGGGTCGGTGATAAGCGCGCGAGCCAACGCCACGCGCTGCTGCTGCCCGCCGGAAAGCTGGGCCGGGCGCCGGGTGGCATAGGGTTCGAGCTGCATCAGCCGCAGCATCTCCAGCGCCTTGGCGCGGCGCGCTTCCTTGTCCACCCCCTTCATCTTGAGGCTGAAGGCAACGTTGTCGACGAGATCGAGATGAGGAAACAGCGCATAGGACTGGAACATCATTGCCGTGCCGCGTTTGGCGGGCGGCAGATCGGTGACGACCACATTACCAAGCCTGACATCGCCGCTTGAAATGCTTTCGTGGCCGGCGATCATTCGCAGTGTCGAGGTCTTGCCGCAGCCCGAAGGACCAAGCAGGCAGCAGTAACTTCCTGCCGGTATCTTGAGGCTTATGGCATGCACCGCGGTGGTGTTGCCATAAATCTTGGAAACGGAAGCGATGTCGATTGCTGCGGCTTTGCTCATGAACACTCTCCTGCGACGTCTTTGTCATGCAGGAGCCGTGCCAATCGGCTTTGCCATTGATATAAAAAGGGAATTTCGATGTGCCCACCGGTCCCGTCACCGGCCTGCTCAAATTTACATCGATTGTTTTCGATTTGGTGCGGAAATTGTATGCGATCTGAGCGACCGACAGCGAAACATGAAATCGGGAAAAGAGTGCCATCGAAACGAACTGGCTGACACCACTGGAATGGCGGACATTTTCCCGGCAAACACAACACAAAGGCTACTGCCGACGCACGCACCGCTCCGGTCGCGTGCGTCGGTACTGTGCTTAGATCATGCCAAGGAACTGCTTGAGTTCCGGCGTCTGGGGATTGGCAAAAACATCTTCCGGTGGGCCGATCTCGTGCACGCGGCCCTGATGCATGAAGACGACGCGCGAGCAGACGTCGCGGGCAAACTTCATTTCATGCGTCACCATCAACAGGGTCATGCCTTCCTTTGCCAGTTCGCGCACGACGGCTAGCACCTCAGACACGAGTTCGGGGTCGAGCGCCGAGGTAATCTCGTCACAGAGAAGGGCGATAGGCTGCATGGCAAGGGCGCGGGCAATCGCCACGCGCTGCTGCTGGCCGCCGGACAGTTCATCCGGATAGGCATCGAACTTGTGCGCCAGCCCGACACGCTCCAGCATCCTGCGCGCCGTCACCTCGGCCTCCGGCTTGGTGACCTTTTTAACCACCATCTGCGAAAGCATGACATTGCCGCCGGCCGTCAGATGCGGAAAGAGGTTGAATTGCTGGAAGATCATGCCGACCTTCAGCCGCAATGCCTTCAGATGCAGCTCATCGTCCAGCAACTGCGCACCTGCCACCTGGATCGAGCCGGCGCTGATCGTCTCCAGTCCGTTGATGCAGCGAAGCAGCGTCGATTTTCCAGAGCCGCTTTTGCCGATGATGGCGATCACCTCGCCGGGTTCGACATCCAGATTTATGCCCTTCAGCACCTCATTGTCGCCAAAGCTCTTGTGGACTTCAGTGATTTCGATGAGCGACATTGAGCTTCCTTTCTAGGAACTGGCTGGATTTCGACAGCGGCCAGCAGAGGGCGAAATAGATGAGAGCAACCAGCCCATAGACGGTGAAGGGCTGGAAGGTGGCATTGGTGACGATCGTGCCGGCCTTGGACAGTTCAACGAAACCGATGATGGAGGTGAGTGCTGTGCCCTTGACGACCTGCACGGAAAAACCGACCGTTGGCGGAATGGCGATCTTGAGCGCCTGCGGCAGGATGACGTAACGCATCTGTTGCAGGCGGCCCATGGCAAGGCTGGCGGACGCCTCCCACTGGCCCTTCGCAATCGCCTCAACGCAGCCACGCCAGATTTCCGCAAGGAAGGCAGCGGTCCAGAGGATAAGCGCCACGCCAGCCGCAAGCCAGGCCGGAACATCAACCCCGAGGAGACCGAGGCCGAAAAAAGCGATGAAAAGCTGCATTAGCAGCGGGGTGCCCTGAAAGACTTCGATATAGATGCGGGCAGCGCGGTTCAAAGCCCGGCGCGGGCTGATGCGCAACCACAGAAGCACGATGCCCACCATACCGCCGCCGATGAAGGAAACGAGCGATAGCAACAGCGTCCAGCGGGTGGAGAGCAGCAGGTTGCGCAGAATGTCCCAAAAGGTGAATTCAGTCATCGTGCCGCCCTCCTCGGGAAAAGAAAGCTGCCGAGCGCCAGCATGCCCTGCCGCAACAAGATGGCGAGCAGCAGGTAGATGACAGTTGACAGGATGTAGGCTTCGAAGGCGCGGAACGTGCGCGACTGGATGAAGTTCGCCGCAAAGGTCAGGTCTTCCACCGCAATCTGCGAGACGACGGCCGAGCCGAGCATGACGATCACCACTTGCGAGGAAAGCGCCGGCCAGATGCGTTGCAGCGAAGGTGTGAGCACCACATGGCGAAACGTTTCGAAGCGCGTCATGGCAAGGCTCGCGCCCGCCTCGAACTGGCCCTTCGGCGTCGCCTGAATACCGGCGCGGATGATCTCGCAACTATAGGCGCCCAGATTGACGATCATCGCCAGATTGGCCGCGGTCAGCTCTGTAAGCTTGAAACCAAGTGAAGGCAGGCCAAAGAAGATGAAAAACAACTGGATCAGAAAAGGCGTATTGCGGATGAGCTCCACATAGGTGCCGACGATGGGCTTCAACCATGAAGGTCCGAGCGCCCGGGCCCAGGCGCAGGCGATGCCAAGTGAAACGCCGACCACGCCGCCGACCAGCGTGAGTTGGCTGGTAATGGCGATGCCTTTGGCAATTTGTGGCCAATATTCGCCAAGCCACAGGAAATCAAATTGATAGCTCAAGAAACAGTCCCCTTGCGCCGGTGGAGAAAGGCGTCATCCCGGCGGATCCGGGATGACCATGGCAAACGATGATCAAAGATCTTTCGGCAGATCCTGGCCAAGCCACTTGGTGGCGATCGCATTCAGCGAGCCGTCGGCCTTGGCTGCAGCTACGGTGGCGTTGACCTTTTCCAGTAAGGCCGGCTCGTTCTTGTTGAGGCCGATGTAGCAGGGAGAGTTCTTGATGAGGAACTTCAATTCCGGACGCTTCGGCGGGTTCTTGGCGAGGATGGCGGCTGCAACCACGTTGCCGGTCGCGACAACTTCCACCTGGCCCGAAAGGAAGGCCGAGATGGTGCCGTTATTGTCCTCGTAACGCTTGATGGTGGCGTCCGAAGGCGCGACCTTCGTCAGTTCCAGGTCCTCGACGGCACCGCGCGTGACGGCGATGGTCTTGCCCTTAAGATCTTCGGCCTTGGAGATCGCGACGTCGGCCGGGCCGAAAACGCCGTTGAAGAAAGGCGCGTAAGCATCAGAGAAATCAATAACTTTTTCACGATCTGGATTCTTGCCGAGGCTGGAGATAACGAGATCGACCTTGTTGGTCTGGAGATAGGGAACACGGTTGGCACTGGTGACCGGGACGAGTTCCACCTTCACGCCCAGCTTGTCGGCGATCATCTTGGCCATGTCGATGTCATAACCCTGCGGGGTCATATCAGCAGCAACGCTGCCGAAGGGCGGGAAATCCTGCGGTACGGCCACACGCAGCGTGCCGCGTGCGGTGATGTCGGCAAGGGCATCCGCCTTGGCGGGCGCGGAAAAACCAAAGGCGGCAGCCATGGCGGCGGCAGCGATGAGGGTCCGTCTGAAGATCATATGTCATTCTCCTTGTGTTGATTGTGTTGCATGTGAATTTTATCCGGATCGCCGCCATTCATTTCCGGTAGGGCGAGCGACCGGCGAAGGCCGGCGAGAGGATCGGGGCGTCGAGTGAGGTCGAGGCCGGTTTCCACCTCGTCCAGATGCTCGATGGAAAGCTCCGCCGCCCTCACGAAATCGCCCGCAGCCATCGCGTCGAAGATACGGCAATGCCCCTCATGGGACTGGAGGGCATGAAACTCCGACTGGTAGAGCATGGAGATCAGAATTGTCCGGGCGGTCAGATCGCGTAGCAGCTCGATGAGCACGGCATTGCCGCAAAGCTCGGCGATGCGGATATGAAAATCGCCCATGAGGCAGGTAAGGCGCTGGCGGTCACCTGCGGCTATTGCGACTTTCTCTTCCTCAAGATGCGCGACGAGGACCTTGCGCCCCTCCTCCGACAGCATCCGCATGCTGCGAAGCAATCCGGATTCGATAATCCGCCGCGCCTCATAGATGGTCATCGCCTCCTCGGCGGAGGGCTCGACGACGAACCACCCTCGCCGCGCGCTGACATGGACGATGCCACGTGTTTCCAGCCGCATCATCGCCTCCCGTACCCGCGTACGTGAAACGGAGAAGAGTCCAGCCAGCTGATTTTCGCTGAGCCGCGTGCCCGGCCGGATGCGCGCCGAAAGAATGCCGGAAACGATGGCTTCTTCGATGTTTATCTGACGGTCCTGCTTGGTATGTAAATCTTGCATACAAGACTGAAAGCAAGGCCCGTGCCAGAACAGATATTGTTTTAAAATCAAAATGCAGCGAAAAAAGCTCGCGCCTACTCGCTCAAATTTTGAGCAAGAAAATCGACAAACATCAAAAAAAACGCAGAGCTGTGCAAACTTGACGGTATGACCGTCGCGGTTTCTTTCTAACCGGCTTTGAACCGGTCGAATGCCGTCAGATACTTGACCGTGGGATCGGCGTCCCAGCGGTAAATTTCGGTTCGGAGGAAATGCAGCTCTTCTTCGAGCTTTTCCTCCGCCAGTTCCACCCACCATGATTTCGGCCGGCCATCGGAACCATCAGACCAGCGATAGCCCCGCTTTTTCAGATGATCCTTCATGTCGAACGGGCTGTTCTCCGCGTAAATGCGAACCCGGGAGTGCTGGCTGGCTTCATGGAGTTCCATGAAGGGCGTCCCGCTTTGGCCGGCGCGTACCTGTTCCAGCACCTCCAGCAGAGCGAAACAATCGTCGACTGCTCGGTGGCCGTCATGAAAATAGCCGGATTGCCCGATGAGGTAGGCGAGCTTGCTGCCCTCAAAACCCCGACCACTCCAGTCAATCTCAGAGACGGAGCAGGCCCAGGCCTTATTGCGGAAGATCGGCGAGAAGGCCTCGCAAAACGGACGATCGAAGCCGGCATTGTGGGCAATGATCAGATCAGCACCTTCAACAAGGGAGGTCAGCCGGTCGATGTCTATCGTCTGTCCGGCAACCATTTCATCGGTGATACCCGTCAGGCGCGTGATTTCTTCCGGAATGGAAGTGCCCGGCTGTCGCAGACCGCCATAGACCCCGGTGACATCCCCGATCGTGCCCTGATCGTCGAATGTGAAGGTAATGACGCCGATTTCGATGATCTCGTCAGTTCGGTGGTTGAGGCCCGTGGTCTCGGTGTCGAGGATCACGCCCTGACGTGGAAACCCCGGTCGCGGCTGCTCGCATATCGCGCGCGCCTGCAACTTGCGCAGGACGCGGTAATTCCCTGTGGATTCGAGATGTGCGGCCAGAGCCTCATCGTCAGGAACCGATTTCTGCATCGTTTCACGACCACCCGCTTTTCGCCCGCGCTCAGCCTGAGGAAGCCGCGCCGTCGCGGAAGCGAAAAAATCCAACTGGGAGGTCATTGTTCTTCTGTCCGCTTTGGCCGGAAATCGATATTGAGTTTTCCAACATATGCGCAGAGGCTCACACTAACAACAGCGGTTGCCGTGATCCACAGAAACCGGGCGGCGTCCGTTTGGCATTGCCCGCATTGGATTCAGAAAAGGGGCGGAATGTTCCGCCCCCTTTCTACGTTACCTTTATCGATCGAAATACCCGTGGTCAGCGTGTGTGGTGAACCGGTTGCAATGCATAGACAGGTGTAGGAAGCCCCTCCATGCGCGCTTTCAACTGCAACGCGAGATATTGCGAATAATGCCGCGACTGGTGCAGGTTGCCGCCGTGGAACCACAGCGCCTCCTGCTGCGTCGGCTTCCACATGTTGCGCTGCTCGCCTTCCCACGGCCCCGGGTCTTTCGGCGTATCCGAACCGAGACCCCAGACCTTGCCGACCCTGTCTGCTGTTTCCTGATCAATGAGATCGGCGACCCAGCCATTCATCGAACCATATCCCGTCGCATAGACAATGACGTCAGCAGGGATCTCCTTGCCGTCAGCGAGCTTGATCGAATTTTCGGTGATCTCGTCCACCTGACCGGCGGCAAGCTTCACCTTGCCATCGATGATCAGCTGCGAGGCGCCGATATCAATATAATAACCGGAGCCGCGCCGCAGGTACTTCATGAAGAGGCCAGAGCCATCCGCACCCCAGTCTAGCTGGAACCCCGCTTTTTCCAGTGCGGCGTAAAAATCAGCGTCGCGCTCCCTCATCTTGTCGTAAAGCGGGATCTGGAACTCATGCATGATCCGGTAGGGCAGCGACGCGAAGATGAGATCGGCCTTCGCCGTCGTCACCCCATTCGCCAACGCCTGTTCGGAATAGAGCGCACCGAGCCCTATATCCATCAGCGTATCGGATTTGACGATATGGGTCGTCGAGCGCTGGATCATGGTCACATCGACACCCGCTTCGTGGAGTGCGGCGCAGATATCATGGGCCGAATTGTTGGAACCGATCACGGCGACCTTCTTGCCCTTGTACCCATCCGGCCCCGGATGCTGCGAGGAGTGGTGCTGATCGCCGTTGAAGCGCTCGCGCCCCTTGAAATCCGGAATATTAGCCTTGCCGGACATGCCGGTGGCAAAGACCAGTTGCTTTGGCCGGAGCACGACTTCCTCGCCATCGCGATCGACGACGATCGACCATTCCTTCGCCGCCTCGTCCCACTTGGCGGATTTGGCAGTGGAGCGGGTCCAGTAGTTCATTTCCATTACCTTGGTGTAGAATTCGAGCCAGTCACCGATTTTGTCCTTGGGGGCAAAGACCGGCCAGTTCTTCGGAAAATCGATGTAAGGCAGATGGTCGTACCAGACCGGGTCATGCAGGCAGAGCGACTTGTAGCGCTTGCGCCAGCTGTCACCCGGCCGCTCGTTCTTTTCGAGTATGATCGTCGGCACGCCGAGCTGGCGCAACCGGGCGCCGAGCGCGATGCCGCCCTGTCCACCGCCGATGATGACGGTATAGGGCTGCTTGTCATAACCGAGCGTGCGCGCTTCCTCCTCGCGCTCCTCCATCCAGGTTTTGGCACCAAGGTTCTGGCCGTGCCTTGCGCCGAGCGGGCGGGTGAAGCCCGATTTTTCCTCATGGCCCTTCAGTTCGGAAAGCGCCGTCAGCAGCGTCCATATCTGCCCGTTCCTGAAGCGCACGAGGCCGTAGCCGCGCCCTGTCGCCGTCTCGAAGGTGATCCAGCTTTCAAGCACACCATCCGCCTCCGTTGCCTCCTCGCCGGTAGCGATGCGCCAGTTTGTGGGTCTGGCCGTCGAAAGCTGCGCCTGCAGCATGTCGCGCACCTGATCGCGACCTTCAACGGTCTTGATGTTCCAGGTAAAGGCAACGAGGTCGCGCCAGTAGCAATCCTCGGCAAACAGATTAACGGCATCATCGATGCGGCCAGCTTCGAGTGCTGCCCCGAACGTATCGAGAAGCGCCTGAAGGCGGGTGGTGGGGGTCTTGTCGAGCATGTATTCCTCCTCCTGCTCAATGTGGAAACGGGACGGCTCCTCAACCGCCCCGCACTTCAAATCGGCCTATCGCGACAGGTCGATCAGGATCTTCAGATGTTTGCCGGCCGGGTCGAGCAGCTGGTCGAACCCTTCCGTGACCGCCTCGCTGAGTGAGACGTTTTTGGTAACGATCCGGCTCGCCGGGATCTGGCCGCTGGCAATCAGCCGGGCAACACGCGGCCAGTAGTGAGTCGGATAGGCCCAGGAGCCGCGGATATCGATGTCCTTGAAAGTCACGTCGAACCAGTTCAGCGGGTTTTCGCCGGGGTGGAGGCCGGTCTGCACCACAACGCCCTGCTTGCGCACTGCATCGGCGCAGTTCTTCAGCGCATATTCATTGCCGACGCATTCGATGGCGACATCGCAGCCAACATTGCCTTCGGTCTCGGCGCGGATGACATCGCCCACCTTTTCCGTCTTGGGATTGATCGTGCGCACCTCGCCAAGCGCCGCCCGCGCCAGCGCCAGACGCGTGTCGTTGAGATCGGAAAGAAATATCTGCGAGGCACCGGCCGCCCTGGCCGCCATGGCGACGAGAATGCCGATCGGCCCGGCACCGGTCACAAGCACGCTGCTGCCGGCCGTGACACCGCCACGGTCGCAGGCATAAACCGCGACTGCCGTCGGCTCGATGAGGGCCGCTTCCTGATCGGAAAGCGCATCGGGTATCGGCTGGACGTTATAGTCGTTGAGAAGAGCGGCCTGCGCCATGCCGCCGGAATGCCAGGACAGACCGGCGAGAGCGAGATTTTTACTCAGGTGATAAAGACCGCGATCAGCATAATAGTCGCCATGACGCGGCATGATGAGCGGCTGGATCGATACCCGGTCGCCGGGCTTTACATGGCTAACGCCCTCGCCTACGGCCTTTACGACACCGCCGAATTCATGACCGAGAATTTGCGGCCCGTGCGCGCCGGTGAAAGGATGCGGCTCCTTCGGCACGAAGATCGGGCCATAGGAATATTCGTGCAGGTCCGTGCCGCAGATGCCGCAGAACTTGTTTTCGACGAGCACCTCACCCGGACCGGGCTCGGGCGGCATATCCACATCCTCGATGCGTAGGTCCTTGGCGGCGTGAAAGCGCAGTGCTTTCATTGCATTTCCTCCTGTAGTTCTTGCACAGAAGGATCAGCAAGCGGCATGCCAGAATGGCTTGCGCCATATCTTGACGTATTTTCAATTGGTTACAAATTCAGCTCTGAGGCTCGCCGGCAGAATGCAACAGGTTCCGTGCAACAGGTGTTGCAATGGTCGCACCGGTTCGGACGCAGTCAATTCAGGCGTTTGAGACGGCGGTGAATGGTGGAGCGGTTGACGCCGAGGCTTCGCGCCAGCGCCGAGACGTTGTTGCCGCAGTCCTTCAGCGCCCGACGCAGATCGTCGTCATCGCGCAAAGCATCATCGGTGGCGACTTCGGCAAAGAGGTGTTCAGGCAGGCAACCCGGATCGATCTTGCCGCCATCGGAAAGCGCGGCTGCAACCCGCAGTGCATTGAAGAGTTCGCGCAGATTGCCCGGCCAGTCATGGTCAAGCAGAATTGCCCGTGCCGCCTTATCGATCCTGTAGGTCTCGCCGTTTTCCTTCTCGATGCGGCGGAGAAACTGATCGATCAGCCAGCCGAGATCCTCGCGCTCCCGCAGCGCCGGCAGCGTCACCGTTGCGGCGTTCAGGCGATAATAGAGGTCCTGCCGGAAACGGCCTTCCTTCACCAGTTCGGCAAGATCGCGGTGCGATGCGGACAGTACTCTCAGACGCACCGGCTTGGCTTTCAATGCGCCAACCGGCTGCACCTCGTTTTCCGAAAGCACGCGCAGCAGGCGGCTTTGAAGAGAAAGCGGCATGTCGCCAATCTCATCCAGGAACAAAGTGCCGCCACTTGCCTCCTCGATGAGACCGCGCTTGCCCTTCTGGCTGGCGCCGGTGAAGGCACCGGGTGTGTAACCGAACAATTCGGATTCGATCAGATGCTCCGGGATTGCCGCACAATTGACGGCGACGAAATTGCCGTCGCTGTTGCAGCTGTCATGGATCGCCCGTGCCAGATATTCCTTGCCGCTGCCCGTCTCACCCTGAATGAGGATGGGAATATCGCGGGCGGCAAGCTTTGCTGCCCGCGCCTGCACCTTTTCCATCGCCGGATCGCCGTTGCTCATGTCCCTCAGCGCTCGCGGCAAGCGTGGCTCTGGCGTGACAGGAGCGCGAATGCTGACGGCGGGCGCGATCGCGCTGGCAAAAAGCACCAGACCGTTGCGGGCGCGCAAAAGCCGCTCGCCATTCGGCCGCCCGCGCATAAAGCGCGGCAGGTCGTCCACATCGATATCGAAGACCGAGGAAATCGGCTGGCCGAGAAAATCGCGGGTGGCAAGGCCGTGCATGTTCATGGAGCGCGCCAGCGCGCCGAAGCCACCATGGGTCATGCCGGTGATACGTCCGCTGCCATCAAGGGCGATCGCCGCATCGGGATCGACGTCAAGAAACTCAGGTGAACGGGCAAGACGCAACACCCAGTCATTGCGGGTGCGGGTCATGAGATTGGCAAGCTCGATGCGCCGCGCGGTGGAGGCAACGAGATGCAGCGCCAGTTGCTGGCTGGCCTTGGCCGTCGGCGAGCGCAGCTGGGAAATGTCGAGCACGGCGGTGAGATCGCCGAGCGTATCGAAGACGGGCGCCGCAGTGCAGGTCAGCCCGATATGGCTGGTATCGAAATGGTCATCCTGATGGATGATCACCGGCTCGCCGGAAACGAGGCAGGCGCCAACAGCGCAGGTGCCGGCCCGGTTTTCCGACCATTCCGAGCCAAGGTAAAGCCCCGCCCGCCGCAACTGGTTGTCGAAGGTCGGGTCGCCCATGAAATCGACGGTAACGCCGCGCGCATCCGACAGCAGCAGGACGTAATTCTGCTCGGCAATCTGGTTGAACAGGGCTTCGAGACCGGAGCGGCCGATACGGATGAGCTCTTCGGCCTGCTCGCGATGCTCCCGAAGCTTCAGCTCGGGCACGATATAGGCTTCCTGCGCAATCGTTGGGTCGAGCTTGTAGTCATTGAGGCAGCGCAGCCAGGACTGGATGACCGGCGTATCACGCGGGCTGACCGCGCCCATGCCGACACGTTCGATTTCCCGTATATGCGACAGCGTCGATACCATGCACGCATCCTCCGGCACGGATGGTCGCATATTAGGAGATCGCCCACAATCCACCTCTTACGGTGGTTCGGTCGTTCGACGCGATGTAACAGTCTCGAATGCGACCGCCTCAGGTGTTTGGGCGATTGATAATGTTCTCGCAATTGGCCGGATTGCCGATGATTTCGCTGGTCTTAATGGTGGAAGCGGGATCCGCGGTGATCTTGATGATGCAGTCGCGGCGATGCTCCTTGATCTTCATGCCTTCCGTTTCCGATATCCGCACCTGCCCGTTCAAGGTGCGGATTTCCCGCTTGTTGGAGAGGCCGGCATAGGTCTCAACATCCACCTTCAGCCAATAGGATTCCGTCGCGCCCTTGTCGATGATCACCTTGTTAGGGCGGCCGAGTCTGGCGACAGCCGCATCCAGGGGTTGGCCCACGAGGCTCGCCACGGTTTGAGATGCGTCAGTCTGCCCGGTCGTTGCGCACCCAGAAATGGCGGCCAGCACGCCGACCAGACATCCCGTTTCAAGCCATGTCATTTTCAGTTTTCTTCCCTCACATAATACCATCAGCCGACACGTTCCGTCGTCAGCGTTGCAATCTAGGCTCGATAATTGTGCTCTGAAAGGAGGTGCGACCCAGATGCTGATCAACTTGTTATGATCGACAGGGTCATACAGGTGTTCTCATCTGTTGCGGAACACGGTGCAGGGAATGCCGGCCTGGCGGATTTCGCCGCAAAGCTCGTTGGCCTGGGCGCGTGTATCGCGGCCGATGCGGGCGGCATAACGCGGGCGCGAACCGAAATTGCCGCCTCGCTGCCGCACGATCAAAGCTCGTTCGGCATTAAGCGGCCCGGATAGTTGGCCAATGGCGCGGGTAAAAAGCCGGTTCGCCACCGCCGGATTATAATGCGCGGCAAGCTGCACGCCCCAGGGCGCCCAGTCGGCCGACGAGATGAGGACAGGATCGTTCATCGTTCGCGTATCGGCCAGACGCAGACAGGCATCGATGAAAGAGCGGGTCTCATCCAATGCCGGGGCCGCCTTTTCCGGCGGATTGTCCTTCCATTTCTCAACCGGATATCCCGTTATCGCAAACACATAATCCCGGGTTTCCGTCGGCAGCCGACCGGTCGCGATAAAATTCCGCAATCCCGCCTCGCCCGCATTATAAGCTGCGGCGGCGAGACCGAAATTGCCAAACTGCTTATTCAACTCGGACAGATACCGGGAAGAGGCCTCGAGTGCGGCGATTATGTTGAAGCTGTCTTTGAGACCACGAAGCTTTGCGGTTCCAGGCATGAACTGTGCTATGCCTTCCGCGCCCTTCGGGCTGACCGCATTGGCCCGGAACAGGCTTTCCCGCCAGATGAGCCGGGCGAAATAATCCGGCGGAACGGCGTGGCGCCCGGCCAGAACCTCGATGGCGTGACACAGGTCGTTATTGTAGCTTTCGACACGGATGCACAATTCCGGCGCGACATCATGGGTGTAGGCGCAGGAGACTTTGCCATCGGCCTTTTCCTCGGCCCCGGTCGTGCCACTGGCAAGCGCCAGCAACCACAGAGCAAGACCCACGCAGCGTGTCGATATCCCCGCCAAGCAAAATTCCCCGCAAATCCCACGCCCGATACGCCGATTATCAGGCATTCTGCAAGATATGCCCAGACCTATGGCTCATCTTCAATGGAAGCTTCGGTTTGGACCTTGCCGAGGCTTCCATGCGTCCAGAATAAAGGTCGCATTTCCGCGTCGGCAAGGCCATCTTGTGTGCTTAGAAGTCCTGCCAATCCTCATGTTCGACGGCGACTGCAGCGGAACCGCGCACCGCAAGCGGGCGGGATGCCGGGCGACGCGGAGTGGCAAAGGTAGCCTGCTGCTCGAAGCCGCTCCGCGACGACGATGTCGAGTGCGATGCGTCATCGAACCGGAATTGCCCTAGAAGCTCAAACAACGCTGCCGCTTCCCGTGCAAGGCTGTGGCTGGCAGCCGTCTGCTCCTCAACCATCGCGGCATTCTGCTGCGTTCCCTGGTCAACGGTGTTGACCGCCTGATTTATCTCGGCGAGCGCGGTCGACTGTTCTCGCGCGGCATCGACGATCGCTACGACATTGGTGTTGATGTCGCGCACCTGTTCCGCGATTTCCTGCAAGGCAGAGCCCGCTTTGGTAACAAGGCCAACGCCGTTTTCAACCTGCGTACCAGACGCGTTGATCAGGCTCTTGATTTCCTTTGCGGCCGTAGCCGAACGTTGCGCAAGTTCGCGAACTTCCTGCGCGACCACGGCAAAACCCTTGCCTGCTTCGCCTGCGCGGGCAGCTTCCACGCCTGCATTCAGCGCAAGCAGATTGGTCTGAAAGGCAATCTCGTCGATAACGCCGATAATATTCGAAATCTCACGCGACGATTTTTCGATCTGGTCCATGGCACTGATCGCATCGCGCACAACCTGACCTGAATGTTCGGCGTGGTCGCGGGCACGGCCGACGATTTTTCCAGCCTCTTCCGCCCGGCGGCTTGAATCATTGACGGTGGTGGTGATCTCCTCGAGGGCCGCAGCCGTCTCCTCGATAGAGGCGGCCTGCTGTTCCGTACGTCTGGCGAGATCGTCGGCCGCGGATCTTATTTCATTCGACCCCGAAGAAATGGCGCCGGCATTTTCAGAGACCAGCGTCATGGCCTTCTTGAGCTTTTTCGAGGCTGCGTTGAAGTCGGACCGCAATCTTTCAAGCGAGGGGATAAAGGGTTTGTCGATGCTCTGCGAAAGATCACCGTCAGCCAGATTGGTCAGGGACTGCGCGAGCTTTTCGACATTTTCAACACGTCCGGTCACGTCGGTGGCAAATTTGACAACCTTGAACACCTTGCCGGACAAATCGAAGATCGGATTATAGGAGGCCTGAATGAAAACCTTGCGACCGCCCTTGCCAAGCCGCATGAATTCATCCGCCACCAGATCGCCGCCGGCAAGCCTTTTCCAGAATTGCGCATATTGCGGGGACTGTGTGTAGGCGGGTTCGCAGAACATCGAATGATGCCTTCCCTGCACCTCGGCGAGCGAATAGCCGAGCGCCGCCAGAAAATTCTCGTTGGCCGTCAGGACCTCGCCGTTCGGAGAGAACTCGATGATGGCCTGCGCCCGCGACAGGGCGTCGATCTTGCCCGCATCTTCCGCCGCCTTCAGCTTGCGCTCGGTAATATCCGTGGCGATCTTGACCACTTTCACCGGCTTGCCGCGACGGTACACCGGATTATAGGAGGCCTCGATCCAGACTTCCCTGCCACCCTTGCCAATGCGCTTGTACTGCCGCTGATCGAACTGGCCGGCCGAAAGCTTTGACCAGAAGGCCTTGTAGTCCTGCGATGACACGACTTCAGGTTCAACGAACATGCTGTGGTGTCTGCCGACTATTTCCGCCAGCTCGTAACCGAGCGCACGACAGAAATTCTCGTTGGCGGCGAGAATCTTTCCGGCCATATCAAATTCGATGATGGCTTGAGATTTGGAGAGCGCGGCAAGAACCGCGAAAGCATTGGCACCACGATCAAGAAAACTCACGCGCGATCCTCCGATGGCAGCTGGACAGTTTCTACTGAAAATCGTTCACCAACAATATGATTACATTATTAAATAATATTTAAGGATAATCTTGACGTTGATCACGCGAGTTGATGGTACGGGCGAAATTTGGGCAATACGCGTCTTCCTGCCGCAAAAATCTGCACATTAGATCAAGCACGCGCTTCACGTTACAAAGAGACATTGTTTCATATTTATTCTTCAGAACGGGCGCGGCTGGGCCCGGCATATGATGCCTATCGCCGAAGGGTGAGGCGCTGGATTTAAATATCCATGCGCGTCGTGTTTGATCATCGCGCCGGCACCGTCATGACGCACAACCTTTATTCCTTTGCAAAATTGCACCTTCCCCCTCCTTTCGGAACGATCGGCGCATGGCGACATTGTTTACCGAATGGGGCTTTCTTTTGGGAGGAACACGCCGTGAAGAAGAACATGATCTGCATCTGGTACGATAGGGATGCCGAGGCCGCAGCCAGATTTTATGCCGAGACCTTTCCCGACAGCACCGTCAATTCCGTCTATCGGGCGCCGGGCGATTACCCCTCCGGAAAGGAGGGGGACGTGCTGATGGTGGAATTCACGGTGGCAGGCGTCTCCTGTATCGGCCTCAACGGTGGGCCGACATTCAAGCACACCGAGGCTTTCTCGTTCCAGATTTCGACTGAGGATCAGGAAGAGACGGACCGATACTGGAATGCCATCGTCGGCAACGGCGGAGAAGAAAGTGCCTGCGGCTGGTGCAAGGACCGATGGGGCATCTCCTGGCAGATCACCCCGCGGGTGCTGATGGAAGCAATGTCCGCCGGCGGCGCCGAGGCCAAACGTGCCTTCGCGGCAATGATGGATATGAAGAAAATCGACGTCGCCACCATCGAGGCGGCACGTCGGGGTTGATGCTAACAAGTCACTCAGCGAAAAGTAGCGAAGAAAGACATTTCAAGTAAAGAACTGAAAAGCAACGGAAAATCAGATAAAACCCGTTTATCTGATTTTCCCTGGACGCCTATGCGTGCCTGTACCTTCACTCATCACAAAACGTTCAACAAAGTGTAAGCGATCCGTCAAAGACGGCTGCTAGCAGAGCCCGTGGCTTCGTGTTGGGGACGTGACGTCCTCGCCGGTCATGCCATTACTCCATCAACGGGGCTCAACTTATGAAATCTTCCGCTCTGACCTCTTTCGTGGCAGGCGTTGCCATTGCCGCCGCCTTCGGCGCCACGGCTGCCCACGCAGAAAAGATCAAATTCGAATTCTGGCACGGCCTTTCCGGCGATCTCGGCGACCGGGTTCAGGAAACCTGCAAGAAGTTCAACGACTCCCAGGCTGAATTCGAAATCGTCTGCACGTCGCAGAACGACTACGACGCCACGCTGCAGAACACCATTGCCGCCTACCGCGCCAAGAAGCAGCCCGCCATTACCCAGATCTACGATGCCGGCACGCTGGACATGATGTTGTCCAAGGCTTTCGTTCCCGCCAAGAAGCTGATGGCCGACAACGGCTACAAGATCGACTGGAACAACTATTTCCCCGGCATTGCCAATTATTATGCAACGGCTGACGGCGAGCTGAACTCCTTCCCCTATAATTCCTCCACCGCGGTCTTCTATTACAATGTCACCGCTTTCGAAAAAGCCGGCATCACCTTCAAGCCCGACACATGGGAACAGGTTGAAGAAGCCGCTCGGAAGCTCAAGACGGCCGGTTTCGAATGCCCGCTGGCCTTTAATTTCGACACCTGGATGCTGATGGAACAGTTCTCTGCCATCCACAACCAGCCAATCGCCACCAAGGGCAACGGTTATCAGGGCCTCGACGCCGAACTGACGATCAACAAGACGAAGTTCGTTGATCAGGTCAAATTCTTCAAGAAGATGCAGGACGAGAAGCTGTTCGTCGTCAAGACCAAGCAGCTCGGCATGGATATCCTGCCCGCTTTCACCTCGCAGACCTGCCAGATGTTCATGTCCTCGATTGCCGGCCATGGCACCGTCGGCAAGACCATGCCTGAGGGCGTGAAGTGGGACGTCGCCATGCTGCCGATCTGGAAGGGCACCGAGCGCCACAACTCGCTGGTTGGCGGCGCTTCGCTCTGGGTCATGGCTGGTCGTCCGGAAGCTGAATACAAGGGTGCGGCCGCATTCCTAAACTTCATCGCGCAGCCTGATATGGTTGAGTGGTGGTCGACCGTTACCGGCTACATCCCGGTCACCAAGACCGGCTTCGACGCCATGAAGGCCAACGGCTTCTACGACAAGGCGCCCTACAAGGGCCGTGAAAAGGCAATCGAAAGCCTCACGTTTACGCCGCCTTCCGAATATACCCGCGGCATCCGCCTCGGCGGCTTCACGCAGATCCGCAAGGAAGTCTCGACCTCGCTCGAAGCCATCTTCATGCAGAACGCCGATATTCAGACCGAACTCGACAAGGCTGTCGAGCGCTCGAATGCCGGCCTGCGCCGCTTCGAAAAGACCTATGCCGGCGCCAAGCTGAACTAAGCGGTCCTTTTCGCCTGGGTTTGCCCGTCTCCGCGCGGGCAAACCCTTAATGCCATTTTCTGTTTCGGATATTTCATGGAAAAGCGCGCCGTTTTCAAAAGCACATGGTTGCCGCTGCTGTTCGCATTGCCGCAGCTGGCACTGATCCTCCTGTTCTTCTACTGGCCCGTGGCGGCGGTGATCAACTGGGCCTTCACCCTCCAGCCGCCCTTCGGCGGCGCGGCAGAATTCGTTGGTTTCGCCAATTTCCAGGAAGTCTTCTCTGATCCATTCTACTGGCATTCCGTTACCGTCAGCCTGATCTTCGCGACCGTCGGCCCCTTCGTCGCCATCCTCATCGGCCTCACCTTGGCGCTCTCCGTTGACCGCCAGCTTCCCGGCTCTGGATTTTTCCGGGTTCTGTATATCCTGCCCTTCGCCATCGCAGGTCCCGCCGCAGGCATGGCCTTCCGCTTCATCCTGTCGCCGGAACGCGGGTTGGCCGCTTCACTCAACGCCGCCTGGCCAGATATCTGGAACCCGGCGAAATACGGCGAACATGCACTGGCGCTCGTCATCGCCATCTTTATCTGGAAATGGGCGGGCTACACCTTCATCTTCCTGTTTGCCGGCCTACAATCCGTGCCCCGTTCGCTGACGGAAGCTGCGGCGATGGATGGCTCCGGCCCGATCCGCCGCGCCATAGACATTCAGGTGCCGTTGCTCGCACCCACGCTGTTCTTCCTGATGGTGACGATGATGACCGAGGGTTTCGTCGGCCAGGACACGTTCGGCATCGTGCATTCGCTGACGGCGGGCGGCCCCAACCGCGCCACCGATGTGATGGTTTACCGCATCGTCACCGAGGCCTTCGAAGGGCTGAACTATTCCGGCGCCTCGGCACAAACCATCGTCCTCATCGGCCTCATCATGGTCTTCACCTTCATCCAGTTCCGCTTCATCGAGCGGCGCGTCCATTACAAGTGAGGCCTGAGAGATGATACAGCGCACGCCCTATGCCGACGCCTTTACCTACGTGGTCATGGTCGCGGGACTTCTGCTTCTTATCGGTCCCTTCATCGTGGTACTGGCCGGCGCCAGCCAGACGGTGCAGCAGGTGAACCACACGCCCTTCAGCTTCATGCCGCAGGGCGAGCTTTTCAAAAATCTCAGCACCGCCTGGAACCGCGCCAATCTGGGCAACGCCATGTTCAACAGTCTGGTGATGGCCTCGCTGGTCACTGCGGGAAAGGTAGCCCTTTCCGCTCTGACCGCCTTCGCCATCGTGTTTTTCCGCTCACCGCTGAAACACCTGTTTTTCTGGTCCGTCTTCATCACGCTGATGCTGCCGCTCGAAATTCGCGCCGTTCCGACCTATGCCGTGGCAGCGGATGTGTTCCAGCCGTTCCGTTACCTTATAGCGCTGGTAAGCGGTGTCGAAGTCAACATCGAATGGAACCTGCTGAATTCCTATGCGGGCCTGTCGCTGCCGCTTGTCGCCACCGCCACCGGCACCTTTCTCTACCGACAGTTTTTCATGACCCTGCCTGATGAACTTGCGGAGGCGGCGCGCATGGATGGCTCCGGCCCCGTGCGTTTCTTTTTCGACGTGCTGCTGCCGCTCTCGCGCACCAACATGCTGGCCCTCACCACCATTCTCTTCGTCTCCTCGTGGAACCAGTATCTGTGGCCGCTGCTGATGGTCACCGATCCCTCCTACAAGACGGTGATGATGTCGTTGCGTGCCCTTTTGCCTTCGGAGGACGGCACGCCGGACTGGAACGTCACGCTTGCCGGTTCCCTCATCATCATCATGCCGCCGCTTCTCGTCGTGGCGTTCCTGCAACGCTGGTTCGTGCGCGGTCTCGTGTCATCCGACAAGTGACGACGCGACGCGTGGCTCTCAACAACAAGGTTCTTAATATCATGGCTCAGATCGATATTCGGCAGGTCCGCAAATCCTATGGCAAGACCCCGACCCTGCACGGCGTGGATCTCACTTTCGAAACCGGGGAATTCGTCGTCATCCTCGGCCCCTCGGGCTGCGGCAAGTCCACACTTCTGCGAATGATCGCTGGGCTGGAGGATATCACGTCAGGTGAAATCGCCATTGGCGGGCGCGTCGTCAACACGCTGGAGCCGCGCGAGCGCGGTTGCGCCATGGTGTTCCAGAACTACGCGCTTTATCCGCATATGACGGTATCAGGCAATATCGGTTATGCGCTGAAGGTCGCAGGCGTTCCCAAGGCTGAACGTCTTCGCCGCATCGAGGAAACGGCCAAGATCGTTGGCCTTTCCGACTATCTCGAACGCAAGCCTGCCGCCCTTTCCGGTGGCCAGCGCCAGCGCGTGGCCATGGCCCGCGCAATCATCCGCGAACCGCAGGTATTCCTGTTCGATGAACCGCTGTCCAACCTCGATGCAAAGCTGCGTGTGACGATGCGCGCCGAAATCCGCAAACTGCACCAGCGCCTATCGGCCACCTCCGTCTTCGTCACCCATGATCAGGTGGAAGCCATGACGCTGGCCGACCGGCTGGTGGTGATGAACAAGGGCAATGTGGAGCAGGTCGGTCATCCGCTCGATATCTATCACCGCCCCGCCAGCACCTTCGTAGCCTCCTTCATCGGCTCACCGGCGATGAACCTGTTTAACACGCGGGTGGAGGTCGAATCTCCATCCGTCATGCTGGGCGGCCAGCCGGTGAAACTCTTCCCCGAGACCGCGCTGGAGCTGCGCGGGCGCGACGTGACAGTCGGCATTCGCCCTGAACAATGCCTGGTCAGCATCGAGGGTGCGGGCGTGCCCGCAACCGTGGACTTTGTAGAAGAGCTGGGTTCCGGCCGCATCGTACATGCGGAAATCGCCGGCGAAACTTTCTCCGCAGCCATCGGCGAAGATCTGTTGGTCAAACCCGGCCAGCGCATCCACTTCGAACTGCCTCCGGCCCACCTCCACTTTTTCGATCCGGCCACCGGCAAGCGCATCGAAACGGAGGGTGCCATCGAGACAACCCGCATCGGCAACGAAAAGCTGCTGGCAGTTTGATGGCGGACGTTTGAGCACAGATCAGTCCGGCGCGGTTTGGGGGTGTCCCAACCACGCCGGATCTCCAAACGACGTTTTCGATCTCTAACTACGATTTCGAAATCATCCAGTACATTAGCTAAATCGAACAATATTTTGAATTTAAGCCATTTTCTCACTAGAATCACTGCGCGAAATACGTCGAAATTTGCTTGGCGATCACCACGGGAAGCACATCGCCTGCCGGATATGATGTCAACACGATGAGGCAAACCCGTTGCAGGCAAAGCGATCTTGCGAAATGAATGATTTCAGGAAAAATCTTTCTGTTTGGAAATCATAATCGCAATAGTCTTTGCCGCACCGAGCCGCCAGCAAGGCTATCGTCGCGATGAGGACCGAGCCGGTCTTAGATCCTTGGCGGCCGACAGACAAAACGCTCGGGTCAAAACTTCAACGAAAGAGTGAAGCCCAATGGCAAACGATCGCAATCTGCATCTCGGCGCCTTCATGCGGCCCGTCAGTCTTCACACGGGTGCGTGGCGTTATCCCGGATCCTTCCCGGATGCGAACTTCAATTTCGGCCATCTGGCGCGATTTGCGCAACAGCTTGAAGCCGCGAAATTCGATGCATTTTTCATGGCCGATCATCTGGCGGTGCTGAACATGCCGACGGAAGCACTGCGCCGCAGCCATACCGTCACGTCTTTCGAACCCTTCACCCTGCTTTCGGCGCTCGCCGCCGTCACCTCCCGCATCGGGCTGGTTGCCACCGCCTCCACAACATTCGATGAGCCCTACCACGTAGCGCGGCGTTTCGCCTCACTCGATCACCTCAGCAATGGTCGCGCCGGCTGGAACATCGTCACCACAGCGAATCCGGATGCGGCGCTTAATTTCGGTCGGGACGAACAGCCTGACCACACGGAGCGTTATGGAAGAGCGCGGGAATTTTACGACGTCGTTACCGGGCTGTGGGATTCCTTTTCCGATGATGCCTTTCTCCGGGAGGTCGATAGCGGGTTGTTCTTTGACCCTGAAAAAATGCATGTGCTTAATCACAAGGGACCGGAATTTTCCGTGCGCGGTCCGCTCAATATAGCGCGTCCGGTGCAGGGCTGGCCCGTCATCGTTCAGGCCGGGGCTTCAGAGCCGGGGCGCCAGCTTGCAGCCGAAACTGCCGAGGTCGTTTTTGCGGCAACACCCACGCTTGCGGCGGGAAAAGCGTTCTACAGGGACGTCAAGGACAGAACCGTTGCGGCAGGCCGTTCCCGCGACGGCATTGTCATCCTGCCGGGCGCTTTCGTTCTGGTCGGCGATAGCGTGGAAGAAGCAAAGGCCAAACGCGCCAGGCTCGACAGCCTCGTCCATTATGAAAGCGCGATAGCCTCGCTTTCAATTGCGCTCGGCCACGATGCTTCGAGTTTCGATCCCGATGGCCCCTTGCCTGACATTCCCGAAACCAATGCAAGCAAATCCAGCCGCGAGAGGGTGATCGAACTTGCAAGGAGCGAGGGGCTGACGGTGCGCCAGCTGGCGCAGCGGCTGGGTGGCTATGGGGGTCTCGCATTTGTCGGCACGGCAAAAACCATCGCCGACGAGATGGAACAATGGCTATACGAAGAGGGGTCGGATGGCTTCAACGTCACCTTCCCGTTCCTGCCTGCCGGACTTGACGATTTCACGACCCTGCTTGTGCCCGAACTGCAAAGGCGCGGCCTGTTTAGAAAGGACTATGAGGGAACGACATTGCGCGATCATCTCGGTTTGCAACGCCCGGCCAATCGTTTTTTCCCTGAATAACGCGCCGTCGCGCCGATCCGGCCAGCGGTAGGGAGATTTTCCACGCCCGCCCTGAAGTTTGGGATGAGGTTCCAGAAGGCTGGATTGACCTCATAAACGCTGGCCCATACCCTTTAAATACACAAATTACATAAATTAGGTACACTATTATGAAGGCTAAACATTCTCGCCGCCAGATCCTGGCACTCAGCATTGCCGGGGCTCTCGCAGCACCCTTTGCCACGGGCAGCGCGCTGGCCCAGAGCTCACAGGAGTTTCCTGCTGAGCTGAAGCTGGATTGGGGATTTTACTCCTCACACACGCTGCTGATAAAGAACAAGGGCTGGCTTGAGGAAGCGTTCAAGGATGTCGGCACCAAGATCACCTGGGTACAATCCCGCGGAAGCAACAATTCGCTCGAATTCCTGAAGGTCGGCTCGACGGATTTTGCCGGTTCGGCAGCACTTTCCGCGTTTCTGGCCCGCGCTAATGGTGTGCCGCTGAAGGTGATCTATGTGGCAAGCTGGGGCGGTTCTTCCATCATACAGGTTCGCCCGGATTCGCCGGTCAAGACCGTCGCCGATCTCAAGGGCAAAACCATTGCGGTCACCAAGGGTACCGCGCCCTATTTCACCCTCCTGCGCGCCCTTGCCCAAAACAAGCTTTCGATCGATGACCTCAAGGTCGTGAACCTGCAGCATCCGGAAGGATTCAACGCGCTTCAGCAGGGACAGGTTGATGCATGGGTCGGCATCGATCCACATACCTCTCAGGCAGAACTTGCCGGCGACAGGGCGATTTTCGATGAGCGTAGCTGGCGCGACGGCAGCGTCTTCAGCGTTTCCGAGGAGTTTCTGGCGAAATACCCGAAAGCGGTCGAACGCCTCCTCGGTGTCTGGGTCGAGACACAAAGATGGATCCGTGAAAACAACGGCGAATTCATCGATTTCGTCACGAAGGTCACCGGCAACGATCCCCAGATCACCAAGCTGACGATCGAAAAGCGCGACTGGAAGGATCCTGTTCCAGGCGAGGAACTGCTGAACTCGATCCGTATCGTGACCCCGTTGCTCGGCGACGACGTGCTGCGTCCTGGCGTCAATGTCGACAGCGTCCTTTCATCGCTGATCGATCCGGCACCGGCGAAAAAGGCGCTGGGAGCATGAATTCCCATCCGCGCGAATTTCAGCGCGTGAAGCAGACTGCGAAACAACTTCCCTCCCGACTGCCGTTGGTGCAAAGAGTGGGGAATTTCCTGGGACGGTTCGACCTGCGCGGCGCGATCGTGCCAGTCGGCTCATTGTTGCTGCTGGAATTCTTTGTGCGCGTGGGCTGGGTAAGCCCCTATGTGCTGCCGCCGCCCTCCGAGCTTTATGACACGTTTCTAAGGCTCGCCGAGGGTCCTTTGTGGACGAATGTCGCAGCCAGTACCGCCCGTGTCTTTGTCGGCTTCGTCATTGGCTCCCTTCTTGCAATCGTCGTCGGTTCGCTGGTCGGGCTGGTCGTTGCCGCCGAGCGTTACCTTGAACCGACGTTTCAGGCGCTACGCGCGGTTCCGAGCCTCGCCTGGGTGCCGCTGCTGATGATCTGGTTCGGCATTGGCGAAACCTCGAAAATCGTGCTGATCGCCAAAAGCGCGTTTTTCCCTGTTTATCTCAACCTCTTCTCCGGCATCCGGAATGTCGACCGCAAGTTGGTGGAAGTGGGCGAGATGTATCGCCAGCCGCTGCCAGTGCTGGTTTGGCGGATTTTCATTCCCGCTTCTTTGCCACATCTGTTCACGGGCTTGCGTTACGGCCTGTCGCTGGCCTGGCTGAGCGTTGTCGCAGCGGAACTTCTGGCGGCTTCCGAGGGCATCGGCTACATGCTATCCGATGGGCGCGAACTCTCCCGACCCGATCTGGTGATGATAGCGATTATCTGCCTTGCCGTCCTCGGCAAGATTTCCGACAGCCTCTTCAAGATAGTCGAGGAACGTTGCCTCAGATGGCGCGACACTTATCCCCTTCAGCAAGGAGGGCGCCTGCGATGAGTTTGCTCAATGTCGATGTTCGCGAAAAAGCCTTCGGAGACACGGTTGTCCTTCAGGATATTCACCTGACGCTCGGCGATGGTGAAGCGGCGGTTCTTCTCGGGCCAAGTGGGTGCGGGAAAAGCACCTTGCTGCGCATCGCCGCCGGCCTCGACCGGCATTTCTCAGGCGCTGTGAAGGTTCAGCAGGCAAAGGAAGTTCAGGCATCGGACTCACCGCCCATCGCCTTCGTCTTTCAGGAACCCCGCCTGATGCCGTGGCTGACAGTTGCCGAAAACATCGGTTATGCGGCCGGCAAGAAATATGATGTTGAGCGGGTAGAAGGACTGATCAACGATGTGGGCTTGAGCGGCCATGGCAGCGCGTTACCGAAAGCCCTTTCAGGCGGCATGGCGCAGCGTGTCGCCATAGCAAGAGCGCTCTATACCCGGCCGCGCATCTTGCTGCTCGACGAACCCTTCAGCGCGGTCGATGCTTTCACGCGGATGAAATTGCAGGACCTAGTTCTGAAACTCGTCGAACAGCGCGGCATTTCCTTCCTGCTCGTCACCCACGATATTGACGAGGCGCTTTATCTCGGTGACCGCATTTACATGATGGGTGCCCATGACGGCCGTATCCAGCAGCGGATAGAAGTGGACGAGCCGCGCCCGCGCGACAGAAGGTCGCCGCAACTCGCCACCCTCAAGAACGAGGTGCTGACTGCCCTGCACAACGCCCACGTCATCTGACTGGCACCGGCATCTTTCGCCGCCCTCACCCTTTCACGCCGGACGAAATCATGATGGCTTCCGTCACGCGCCGCTGGAAGATGACGTAGGCGACGATGACCGGCAGAGCCGCCAGCATGGCAATCGCCATCAGGCGTGCATAAACGATGCCGAAGGTGTCATTGACCTGCGTGATGCCGACGGGGATCGTCATCATGTTTTCGGACGTGATGACGAGGAAAGGCCAGAAGAAGGCGTTCCACACCGTAATGAAGGTCACGATCGCCATGGCGGTCGTAATGCCCCAGTTCAGCGGCAGAAACACCTTGAACAGGATCGTGTATTCGCCGCCACCATCCAGAACCACCGCCTCCCGCATCTCTTTGGGCACGCTGTCGAAGAACTGCTTGTAGACGATGATGACGATTGGCGTGATCAGCTGCGGCAGGATGATGCCCGCCCAGGTATTGATGAGGTTGAGGTTCTTCATCAGGATGAACTGTGTCACGACAAGCGTCTGCGCGGGCACCATGAAACTCGCGAGCACGATGCCATAGAGCAGTCGCCGTCCCGGAAAGCGGATCTGCGACAGCGCATAGGCGCATAACATCGAAATGATGAGCACAGAGACCGTGACGATCGCGGCAGTGCCAATGGAGTTCACATACCAGGTCAACAGCCGCGTATTGAAGATGGCATTCACATAGGCACCAAGCTGGAACTCATCAGGCAGTAGCGACGTGTTGCCCGCAACATTCTCGTCCGAGCGCAACGACGTCACGAACCCCCAGTAAAGCGGGAAAATCCATACCAGTGCTGCCGAAAATGTCAGCAGAGTCAGGATGACGTTCTCAAGTCTTTTGGTCAGGCTCATGAATTCCTCCGGATGCGTAGCAACTGGAACTGGAGAACGGATACGATGACGATCAACAGGAAGAGCACGGTCGCCACGGCCGATGCATAACCGCCATTGTTCATCTGGAAGGCTTCCCGGTAGACCTTAAGGAGAAGCACGAAACTGGAATTGAAGGGTCCGCCGCCGCTCAAGAGGTAGATCTGGTCGAATATCTTCAGTTGCAGGATCAATTGCAGCGTCAGGATCAGCGCGGTCACCGGCCACAGAAGCGGCCATGTGACGCGCCGGAACTTTTGCCATGTCGTTGCGCCATCAAGAGCTGCGGCCTCATAAAGCTCGGTCGGAATGTTTCGCAAGCCGGCAATGAAGAGCAGAACGTTAAATCCGTTCGTCCACCAGATGGTGACGACAGCGACCATCGGCATGACCCAATTGGGGTTCTTGAAAACCGCGACCGGTTTGCCCGCCAGCAACGAAATGACCGGTTGGAGAATGCCGAACTGCAGGTCGAGCATCCAGGCCCAGATTTCGGTGACGACCGAAACCGGTAGGACATAAGGCAGGAAAAACAGGCTCATGGCGATTGTCTGCTTGATGCCGGACAAACGGCTGACCGCGAGCGCAATCAACAGGGCGATGACCGTTGTTGGCACCACCGTCAGCAGCACGAAATAGCCGTTATTCTTGAGCGAGGTGACGAACAGGCGGTCGCTCAGCAATTTTATGTAGTTCTGCAGGCCGACCCAGTTGCCATCGCCGATCAGCGGCGCATCCGTGAAGCTGATGCGTATCATCTCGATCAGGGGGTAAAGAAAGAACGTGGCGAAGACCACGATGAATGGCGTCACCATCGACAGTGCGATGAGCGACTTCTTGCGCCGGTTTTCAATCATAGCCATGGAATGCCTCCGGGACCTCCCGCATTGCACGCTGCCCTCCGGCTGACAGCCAGAGGGCAGTCTCGGATTACTTGAGCTTGCCCTGAAGCTCGGACTTGATCTGCTCGACCGCATCCGCGCCGCTCATGTAGCCCTGGATGGCCGGAGCGATGATATTAAGCGCCGCATCGTAAGCGGGTGAGGCAACTCCGGTAATCGTGGTCTTCGGATCGAACACTGCCGCCTCCGCCAGCGAGGCATATGTGGCATTCGGCTGCATCGCCTTGTATTCACTGCTTTCGGTGATCGATTTATAGGCCGGAATATGCCCCGCATCGGCCCAGCTGATGGCGTGTTTTTCCATCCAGCCAATAACCGTCATGACAGCGGCGCGTTTCTCGCCGGAAACGGTCTTGTCACCCTGGTTGGGGATCGCAAAGGCGTGCGAATCCGCCCAGGTGGCGCGCTTGCCCATGAAAGGCGGAACTTCCACAGCGCTCCATTTGAAGCCGAGTTTGCCGTTCTTTTCCAGATCCTTGTAGGTCGGAACTTCCCAGACGCCATTAAGCTGGAAGGCGGATTTGCCAGCGGAGAAGAGAGCAACGGACGCCGGATATTCCGCCTGCTCGGGCGCCCATCCGTTTTCCCGCCATTTCGACATGGTATCGATCGCTTTGGCAGCCTTTTCGGCATTGTCGCCGGCAAGCACCTCGTTATTGGTGACCAGCTCGCCGCCCTGTTGTGAGAACAGTGTATAAAAGACACGCCAGACACCGGCTTCGCCACCCGACTGATAGGTAACCGGCGTCTGAACGCCCTTGTCCTTCGCCCAGGCCAGCGCCTTTTCGAAATCCTCCATCGTCTTGATACCGGTCAACTTACCCTCGGCATCGAGATAGGGAGACCCTTTCAGAAGATCGGCGTTGTAATAGAGAATAAGGGCATGGATATCGAACGGCACCGCATAAAGCTTGCCGTCGTGGGTTGCTGCCTCGACGGGTGCGCTGAAAAAGTCGCTGGTCTTCAACCCGGCATCATCAAGGTCTTTTGTGGTAATTTCGCTCAATACTTTTTCATCAAGACCGAGCGGCGCGCGCGACAGGTGATAGGTCATGACATCAGGCCCCTCACCCACGGCGGACGCCGTGCGCACCTTGGTATAGAACGGAACGCCCCACTCTAGCGTCGTTCCCTTGATCTGAATGTCAGGGTGCTCCTTGTTGAAGGCAGCAATCAGCGCTTTCATGCGCACGCCGTCGCCGCCCGACAGAAAGTCCCACCAGACGATATCCTGCTTCGCCAGTGCCGGCAGGGCGCTCAGGCCCAGAACCGTACCAACAAGCAATGTCTTGATCAGTCGCATCGTTCACTCCTCCCGTTTGTTGGAAACACCCCGTTCAAGGGGCGGTCTGCTACTGCATCGAAAGGCGCCTCCTCGCGCCTATCGCAACCTTTTGCCGTCGCTGCCGAAAACCATGATGTGATCGGGCGAGGCACTCAGTGAGACGGACCGGCCATCCAGCCGCTCACGCGAGCCCTGCCGCTGCACGACAAGTTCTTTCCCGGCACGCGTTCGGGTATAGAGATAGGAAAGGTCGCCAAGCTCCTCCGCCACCTCGACATTGACAGGCAAAGCACCCTCTTGCGTGATCACCAGATGCTCGGGCCTTATGCCGATTTCGACCCGCTGACCGGGGGAAACCGGATGCGAAAGCCGGGCTTCGAGGTGCTTTTCACCACCTTCAGGCGTAAGCGTCACGATACCGTCCCGCTGCCCGACGATGTCGGCGGCAAGGAAATTCATCGCGGGCGATCCGATGAAGCCAGCGACGAAACGATTGTCCGGATCGTCGTAAAGGGTGAGCGGCGCGCCGGCCTGTTGCACGATGCCGCCCTTCAGCACGAAAATCTTGTCCGCAAGCGTCATGGCCTCCACCTGGTCATGCGTGACGTAGATCATCGTGGCGCCGAGCTTGCGGTGAAGCCGGGTCAGTTCCAGCCGCATCTGCACGCGCAGTTCCGCATCCAGGTTCGACAGGGGTTCATCGAAGAGAAACACCTTCGGCTGTCGCACGATCGCGCGGCCTATGGCCACGCGCTGCCTCTGGCCGCCGGAAAGCTGCGATGGCTTCTTGTGCAGATTGTCCTCGAGCTGGAGGATGCGGGCAGCTTCCCCCACCCTCTCATTCACCTCCGCTTTCGGCCGGCGGGCGAGACGCAGGCTGAAAGCCATGTTCTCGAACACCGTCAGATGCGGGTAAAGCGCATAATTCTGGAAGACCATGGCAACGCCGCGATCGGCCGGCTCGACAGCGGTGACGTCGCGCTCGTCGATGGCGATGTGACCGCCGCTGGTTTCCTCAAGACCGGCGATCATGCGCAACAGGGTGGATTTTCCGCAACCGGATGGCCCCACGAAAACCGCGAAGCTGCCCGTCGGAATCTCCATCGAAACGTCCCGGATGGCTGCAAAAGAGCCGAAGGACTTGGCGATATTGCTGAGACGGACACCCATCACCGCCTCACTGAACCTTCACGCGCAGAACATGATAGGACAGCGCCAGCACGGAGCCTTTGAGCACCCCATCCTCGACACCAATGCCGCTGCCCGGCACCGGCACGACGCGGTCAGGTTGATCCGGACCGTTGCCGATCCTCAGATCATATCCCGCCATGGAAAGATGCAGGCTGAGTGACACAGGCGAAAAGCCGGTGAGACCGACATTGAGCTCTGCTGCTTCGGTCAAATGACGATTGAGGACAAACAGCGTCACCACGCCCTCGTCCTCATCAAACACGCCGGCGACATCGAGATATTTGACGTCATCGGCCGCGTTGCAGTCGTAGGTCGGGCAATCGACGGCAATGTTCAGTGCAACGCCGCGACCATAAAGCGAGGCGAACTGATAGGGATAATAGATGGTCTGGCGCCATGCCGGTCCGTTCTTTTCAGCGCGAATGGGGGCGATGACATTGACGAGCTGGGCAATGCAGGCGATGCGCACCCTGTCCGAGCGACGGATGAACTCGTTGAGCAACCCGGCCACGAAGAGAGCATCCTCGAAATTGTAGGTCTCCTCCAGAAGTGCAGGCGCTTCCGGCCAGTCCCAGCTCTTGATGCGTTTACCGTCGTCTTCGCGGATATGGTACCAGACATTCCACTCGTCGAAGCAGATGGAGACATCGTTCTTGGCGCGCTTCTTGGCTTTCACGTAATCGATAACACCGGCGATAGTCTGAATATAACGCCCTGTTTCTTCGATCTTGCCGAAGTAATTCAGCGTGTCGCGGCTGTTATTGCCGAAATATTTATGCAGCGAGATGTGGTCCACATTCTCGTAGCATTCTTCCAGCACCTCGCGCTCCCATTCGGGATAGGTCGGCATGCCGTCGTTGGAACTTCCGCAGACGATTGCCTCGATGGTGGGGTCGAAACCCTTGAAGGCTTTCGCGGTTTCGTTTGCCAGCCGGCCGTACTCCACCGCGGTCTTGTGGCCAATCTGCCAGGGGCCGTCCATCTCGTTGCCGAGGCACCACATCTTCACGCCATGCGGCTTTTCGGCGCCGTGGCTGCGGCGAAGGTCGCTAAGCTCGGTGCCACCGGGGAAATTCACGTATTCGAGAAAGTTGCGTGCATCATCCAGACCACGGGAACCGAGGTTGACGGCGAGCATCATCTCGATGCCTGCCATCGACGCCCAGTCTGCGAACTCGTTGACGCCGATCTGGTTGGTTTCCTTGGAGCGCCATGCAAGATCAAGCCGCACGGGCCGTTTGTCACGGGGGCCGATGCCGTCTTCCCAGCGATAGGCCGAAACGAAGTTGCCGCCGGGATAACGGATCGCCGGAATTTTCAGATCCTGGACGAATTTCAGCACATCCTTGCGAAAACCGTTTTCATCCGCCTGCGGATGGCCGGGCTCGTAAATCCCGCCATAGATCGCCCGCCCCATATGTTCGATGAAGGCGGAATATAGGCGATCGTCGATACGCCCAATCCGGAAGTCCCGGTGGACTGAAACCCGCGCTTTCATAGGCTCTCCTCCCATGCGCATTTATATCGTAAAATATGATATAAACCATATTTCATAATATAGTTGCCAATGGAAGCCGCGCCTGTCAACCGCGAAAATCATACTTTATGAAATTGGCCCGATCAGTCTGCGGTGCGCAGACGCAATACGATGTCCTGATCGTAATTCCCAAAGCCCCGGCCGAAGATGTTGAGCCCGCCCGGATGCTTTGCATCCGCCTTTACCTCGATCCGCAAGCGGATTGAGCGGTGGCTGGACAGATCTATATCCGCAAGCGTCACATCGGAAATGCGCGTACCATCGACATAGGTTCCCTGGGCAGTAATGCGCCAGGTTTTGAGCATTCCATACTGCGAGCCGGACAGTTTCCACCAGTCGGGCGTAAACGTACCCCGCTTGTCGCCGAAATCGCCGGGCGAGGTCCAGACCCCGATCTCCTTGCCGTTGACGGAGAGGGTAATGTCTGACGGCCAGTTGCTGTGCGTTCCTGGCACCTCGGAACTGACCTCCATCGAAAACTCGACTTCCTCGACGTTTCGCCCCTGAATCTTGGCATTATTGGGGAATTGATACTCGACATGACCCGATGTGAACCACAAAAGTGCAGTCTTCATGCGGTCGGGATCCATGAAGGTATCAGGGACATCCAGAAGTCCGATAATGCCCTCCGGCGAACAGATGCCGCAAGGCGCGGTCACCGAACTCTGCGTATAGAGGCCGAGCGGCATGGCGACGGCAATGTAGTTGGATACAGCCGGCGTCTCGGGGCTTCGAAACGAAACGATAAGCTCGTCGCAGGTCGCAAAACAGATTTTCTGGCTGCCCTTGCGCGCCTTGCGCGTTTCGGTTCGCAGCAGCCCCGCCTCTTCAAGAACGGTCACACCGGCCGACACGGTGGACTGGGGAAGGTCCAGCCTCTGCGCGATCTCGTTGACATTGAGACCGTTGGCCTCGTGCAGCAGCTTCAATATCTGCACACGGATCAGCGACGCCGCCGCCTTCAAGACATCGAATTCTTTCTCAGCGTCAATAAGTAGGAAATTGGGAGCCATTGTCTAATCTTCAGATTTAGCGATCTAGATCAGAATTTCTGGCTTAAATATTTTATGCTGTCCAGCATTGTTTGTCGGGTCGATATATTCAAAGTCAGACACGCAAGGAATGATTGCGAATGGAGGCAGCGCAGGCGGTTTCGATAACGCATGCGCTGCCTCTTTTTCCTTACCCGCGCTTGCGCAACGTGCGGGTGCCGGTATCGACAAGATTCTGCGCTGCCTCATCCACAGTGGCGCGGCCAAAGGCGAGTGAGTCGGCAATCGGACGCATTACCCCACGGTCGAACTCATTGGCGCCGATGGGGGCAGGCTCCGGATAGGTATCTAGCTTGCCGGACAGGCTCTCGATGTAATCCACCGTCTTGCGTTCGGTCTCGTTGAGGCTTGGCAACACAGCTTCGCGCACCTTCTTCGCCGGCGGCACGCCGCGTTCGACGCCAAGAACCTTGCCCGCTTCCAGATCGTTGACAAAGAAGTTGATGAACTTCGCCGCAGCTTCCGGAGTGGTGGAGGTGGACGAAATGCACCAGATAAGCCCCGGCCGGTAATAATGCCCGGTCGGTTTTCCCGGCCCCTCACCCGGCAGCATGCCAATGGACAGCGTCTTCTTGTTGAGCGCCTGGTAACCGACAAGCTGGTTGGAATAGGCAAAGCCGATTGCGGAATTGCCAAGGGTCAGCGCGTTGGATTCGATGGTATTGTCATCGCGCGTCTGGATATCGGCAGAGACGCAAAGCTTGTTCTCGCGCAGATCCTCCCAATAGGCGAACCATTCCTTGGCATCTTCCTTGTTGAAACCGATGGTGCCGTCCTGGAACAGGAGCTTGCCGCGCTGGCGCAGCCAGACATCGAAGACGTAGTGATAACGGGCACCATAGGGCACCGCCCAATAATTGCGCCGCGCCGGAGCGTTCTTCTTGAAATCGCGCGCCAGTTCCGCCAGCGCCTTCCAGGTGATCTGCTCCTTCGGCATGGAGACGCCGGCCTCCTTCAGCGTCTCTGCATCATACATCATGCAGAACGAATTCAGCCCGAGACCGACGCCGTAAAGCTTGCCGTCGATGCGGCAAAGATCGACTTCGCTTTTGCCGAAATTGGAAAGATCAAGCGACGAGCCGACAAACTGGTCAAGTTCCATGCAGGCGCCACGGCCGGAATAATCGGCAATGGTGGAAGGCTCGAGCTGAAAGATATCGGCGACGTTACGTCCCGCCATGGACGTCGCAAGCTTGGTCCAATAGTCGGAACCGGCGATCATCTCGCCGCTGATTACCGTTTGTGGATCTGCCTTCTGGTAGAGGGCAATCACATCATTGGTGCGCTTGTTGCGGTCAGCCGAACCCCACCATACGCAACGAAGCCGGGTTTCGGCCGCCATCGCGCGGAAACCGCCCGCCGCCGCGCCAAGACCTGCCAGTGCCGCCGTCACCAAAAATCCACGTCTATCGATAGTTTGCATCTGCTCCTCCCGCGTTTTGCAAATTTCTCACTTATCACTTAAATTCTTGCAAATTTTCATTATTTGCAATATTTGCATCATAATTGAATTTTTTGCAAGCGCAGGAGAAGACATGAACGATACACCCGACATCAGCCGCCCGCGCCAGTCGGATATCGCCCAGCGTGCAGGGGTTTCCATCAGCACGGTCTCACGGGTTCTCGCCGGGGAAAAAGGCATCAGCGCATCGATCCAGACCAAGGTTCTTGGCGTGGCGGCGGAACTTGGTTATCCGCTGCGGCCAGTCACCAGCCAGACCGGCGGCATCTCGCTGGAGGGCAAGAAAATCCTCGCCCTCATGTCCGCCGAACGAGCGACCGGCGATATCGGCGCCTTTTATCACGATATTTTCGACATGCTGCGCAGCCTTGCCCAGACAGAGGGTTTCGAACTCGATATCCGGCTGCTGCACCAGAGGCAGATCGACGAAGCCCTTACACAGCGGGTCTGCGAGGTCGATGGCCTTCTCGCCATTGGCCTTGACCCCGAAGAGGAGATCATCCACCGCATCACGCAGGGTGTGCTGCAACCGGTTCTCGTCAATAGCGCCGATCCCTCGATGATGCTGGATTGCGTCTCGCCCTCCAATTTTTACGGCGGGGCGATGGCCGCGCGGCGGCTGCTGGAACTGGGGCACCGCAAGGTCGCCTATATCGGTCCGCAACACCGTCACACTATAAGAGAGCGCATGCGGGGCTTTCGGCAGGTTATCATCGAGGAAGAGGGTGCCACCTATGAGGAGTTTCTGCTTTCCACGGCGGATAGCGGCTTCGGGCAGGCCGGTGATGCGGTTCGTCAGCTGCTGGCCAAAAACCCCGATCTGACTGGCATTTTCTGCATGAACGATGCGATCGCGCTTGGCGCGCTGGGAGCAGCACAAGAGCTTGGCCTCGGGGTACCGGACGATCTTTCCATCATCGGCTTCGACGACCTGCCCTTCGCCGAACTTTCCACTCCCCGGCTCAGCACAATCCGGGTAGACCGCCGCGAGATTGCCCGCGAGGCGGTGGAGCTGATGCGCCGCCGGCTGGCGGAGCCATCGGCCAATGCCCGGCAGGTTCAGCTGGGTGTACAGCTTGTGGAAGGACAGACCGCCGGTCGAGCAAAAAAGACGGGAAAGGCGGCGCGCGATGCATAAGCCAGCAAACCATGATCCAATGACCCGCTTCAATCCGCTTTACGGCAATCCACTCAAGACCCGCGCCGACGTCAGACGGGCATTGGACGACAGTTTCGCACCGCTGCTTCCCTATTTCTCAGAGAGCGGTGCAAGAGTGACGCTAAGCGGCACCGCCGCGCATTTCGACCGGGCAGCGGCCGATCTGGAAGGATTTGCGCGACCACTCTGGGGCATCGCGCCGCTTGCGCTCAGCGGCGATGCCTTCGCCCATTGGCCGCTTCTGGCCAGAGGAATCGCCAATGGCACCGATCCCGCCCATGCCGATTACTGGGGCGACGTGCGGCAGAAGGATCAGCGGCTGGTGGAACTGGCCGCCCTCGGCTTTGCGCTTCGGCTTGCGCCGCAACATCTGTGGGAACCCTTGTCCGAAGCGCAAAAGGCGAATGTGCGCCATTATCTTCTGGCGGCGCGCGAGCGCATCTATGCCGACAATAACTGGAAGTTTTTCCGGGTGATGGTCGATGCGGCGCTCGATCATCTCGGTATCGAATTCGACCGGAGCCTCACCGAAACATATCTGAAAGAGCTGGACGGATTTTACATCGCCGACGGCTGGTATCGCGACGGCAACTATCGCCGCATCGACCACTACATCGCCTTCGCCATGCATTTTTACGGGCTGATCTACGCGAAAATCAGCAAACCGGATGATGCATACGCCGAACGCTACCGGGAACGTGCCCGCCTGTTTGCCGGGGATTTCGCAAGCTGGTTCGATGAGGATGGTGGCGCGCTGGCCTTTGGCCGCTCCATGACCTACCGTTTCGCCTGCGGCGGCTTCTGGGGTGCCCTCGCCTTCGCGGATGTGGAAGCGATGCCCTGGGGGGAGATCAAGGGGCTTTATCTGAAACATCTGCGCTGGTGGGCGGGAAAGCCGATTGCCGACCGCGACGGCGTGCTTTCCATCGGTTACGCCTATCCGCAACTGACCATGTCGGAAAGCTATAATTCGGCGGGTTCGCCCTATTGGGCCTTCAAGGCTTTCCTGCCGCTCGCCCTGCCGGAAAGCCACCCCTTCTGGCAGGCGGAGGAAAAGCTGCCAGACACATCCACAAAACCACGGCCGCTCGTTCATCCCGGCATGGTGATGATGCGCAGTAAGAGCAACGTCACGGCGCTGACGAGTGGGCAGGAAAACCTGTCCATGCGCGGCGGGCCGGAGAAATACGCCAAATTCGCCTATTCCTCGCGTTACGCTTTCGGCGTGGAAGTGGACGAGCGCGGTTTCAAGACCAATGGTTTCGACAATATGCTGGCCTTTTCCGAAGATGGCCACCACTACCGGGTGCGCGAAACCAACCGCACTGTGCTCTTGGCTGGCACCAATCTTCGAGCGACTTGGAACCCATTCCCCGATGTCGAGGTCGAAACGACGCTGGTTGCCGCGGGAGAGTGGCATATCCGGTTGCACCGGATTACTTCCGCGCGGCCACTTTTGGTCACCGAAGGCGGCTTTGCGATAAACCGCAACGATGGCGACCGCGATGCGGTGACCGAAGACAGCGGCCGGGCAACGGCCGATTGCGGCACCGACATATCCGCCATCATCGATCTCGGCTCCAGCGCATCCCGCCAGGGCGTGGCGTTGAAGGCGCTGCCCAATACCAATCTCATCAATGCCAAAACCACGGTGCCGCAATTGCGGGGCGACATTCCAGCGGGCAAAACCCTGCTCGCCTGCGCCGTCTTTGTGGGACTGGCGGGACCTGAAAGCGAAACAGCTTTGGCGACAGTTCCCGCACTTCCGGACAGGGAAGCGCTTGACCGCCTGTTTGTTGAGCGCGGTGTTCCGGTAAGCAGCATGGCGGCGGCGGGAGAACCGCAATGATGAGCCCGCGTCCGCGTCTCAGCCTTGCCATGGACCCGGAGCGGACGCAGCATGTGCTGACGCCACAGGCGCTTGAAAAGCTGTCGCAGAGCGTCGACATCCTCGATACCCGGCCGGTCTGCGATTTTCACGACCCAGCTGTGACTGCCCAGTTGGAGAGAACAGATATTCTTCTGACTGGCTGGGGTTGTCCCGAGATCGACATGCGGGAACTGGCAATGATGCCGAACCTTCGGTTGATTTCACATGCCGCCGGGACGGTGAAATACTTCCTGTCCCAGGCAGTTTTCGAACGAAACGTTACGGTGTGCAGCGCGGCCGAGGCGAATGCGCAGCCGGTCGCGGAGTTTACGCTGGCAATGATCCTGCTGTCCGGCAAGCGTACCTTCGGTTTCCGGCGCATCTACGGAGAGGATCGCGCACGGCGAAACGTCGACCGCCTGCAGTCGCAGGTCATCGGCAATCTCGGCCTGACCGTCGGCATTGTCGGGGCGTCACGCATCGGACGTCGGGTCATCAATCTGCTGCAGCCCTTCGATCTCGATCTCATCCTTTTCGACCCGTTTTTAAGCGCGGTGGAGGCACAAAAGCTCGGTGTGCGTCTCGTATCGCTCCGCGAGCTTATGGCGGTAAGCGACGTCATTTCCCTGCACGCGCCATCCCTGCCGCAAACCCGGCATATGATCGGCGCCGATGCGCTTGCCCTGATGAAGGACGGAGCGACCTTGATCAACACGGCCCGCGGCGCGCTAGTGGACGAAGACGCCCTGCTGGCGGAACTGAAAACCGGACGCATAGAGGCTGTCATCGACGTGACCGATCCGGAAGTGCCGTCACCAGAGTCACCTTTCTACAGCCTTCCGAACGTGTTCCTGACGCCGCATATCGCCGGCGCCGTCGGCCTTGAACGCGCCCGGCTCGGCGACATGGCGATTGCCGAGATCGAACGCTTCTGCCGCGCAGAACCATTGCAACAGCAGGTACGTCCGGAACATCTGGAACTGATCGCATGAGAATTTTCGAGCCGGGCCTCTGCTCTGTCACCTTCAGGTCCATGACGCCGCAGGCCGTGATTAACCTTGCCGTTGCAAATGGCATCAAGGCGATAGAATGGGGTGCCGATATCCATGTGCCACCTGGCGACTTAGAAAATGCAAGGGATGTGGCGGCGCGTACGGTGAAAGCCGGTCTTACCGTCTCTTCCTACGGATCCTACATTTTCGCACCGGATTTTGCGCCGGAGGATGTGACCGCAGTTCTGGAAACCGCGAAAGCGCTCGGCACCGGCCATATCCGCATCTGGCCCGGCAGCCGCAAACGCCCATCCGCGGATTATTCACCAGAGGAACGCCGTGCGGCAACCGACGCGTTGGCGGCACTTGCCCGGCGGGCAGACGACTACGGAATGACAATCGGCCTCGAATATCACCCCAATTCGCTGACCGACACGCTGCCCTCGGCCTTGCAGCTCATGCAGGATTTGCCGATGCCTAACCTGTTCTTTTACTGGCAGCCAGCCCCAGGTCTACCGCTGGATGACGCCCTTGCGGAAATATCCGCGCTCGGCTCGCGCATCTGCCACCTGCACGTCTTCGCTTGGCTCGCCGATGCCAGCCGCCTGCCGCTCGGCGAGCGCGCGGACTATTGGCGGGCTTGCGTTGATGCCTTGCCAGCAAGCGACTGGATGGAACCGGCTTATGCGATGCTGGAGTTCGTCAAAGGTGACAACGTCGCCCAGTTCTCGGAAGATGCGGCGGTGCTGAGCGAGATTCTCGCCCGCTCTTAGAACCGCTTGTTTTTTATCGAAAACCGACGCGGCGGACTAAAATTCGCTATCCATCACAACCGCCCACTGCCCTCATCCCTGTACCCCCTATAGGGAACCAGCCAGCCCAAGTCTTTGGGCTGATTGATTTCATCGCCGCGCAGACGCGTCAGCTGGACTCCTGTGACAAGCACAGGAATAAGGGAAGGTCTGTTCCTCCCCCCGGTTTTTCCTCTTATATCCGCCGCCCATCCGCCCCGAACAGATGCGTCTTCGCCAGATCAAACGCAAAGGGAATGGTCTCGCCGATGCGGATATGGCGCTGGCCGTCCAGCAGCAGGGTAGCGGGCTGGCCATCTGGGGTGCTGGTATAAACCACCGTCGAGCCGCCGAGATGTTCAACGAGCTGGATGGACGCATCGCCAAGCGAGGCCGATTGCGCCTGTGGGTTTACGTGTTCGGGACGAATGCCGAAAGTGAGTGGCTCGCCTTCCTCAGCCGCGACCGGCTTTTCGAGCAGAATGCGCTGGCCGGCGACCTCGATGGTACGGTTGGAGCTGTCGCCTGAAGCCACTTTCGCGGAAAGGAAGTTCATCTTTGGCGAACCGATGAAACCCGCCACAAACTGGTTGGCCGGATTGTTGTAGAGATCAAGCGGGCGGCCGACCTGCATGATGCGGCCGTCACGCAGGACCACGATCTTGTCGGCCATCGTCATGGCCTCCACCTGGTCATGCGTCACATAGATCATGGTGCTGCCGAGCGTCTGGTGCAGCTTGGCAATTTCGACACGCATCTGCACGCGCAGTTCCGCATCAAGGTTGGACAGGGGTTCATCGAACAAAAAGATTTTCGGCTCGCGGACGATAGCCCGACCGATGGCGACACGCTGGCGCTGGCCGCCAGAAAGCGCCTTCGGCTTGCGCTGTAACAACGGACCGATCTGCAGGATATCGGCAGCTTTCTGCACCCGCGCCTCGACTTCCGGTTTCTTGTAACCCGCCGTCTCCAGCCCAAAAGCGAGGTTCTTGTAAACGCTCATATGCGGATAAAGCGCATAGGACTGGAACACCATGGCGATACCGCGCTTGGAAGCGGCTGTTTCGTTGACCCTTTCGCCATCGATGCGAAGATCACCCTCGGAGATTTCCTCCAGACCGGCGATCATGCGCAGAAGCGTAGATTTGCCGCAGCCCGAGGGGCCGACGAAAACGGTGAACTCGCCCGGCTCGATCTTGAGATCGATGCCGTGGACGACCGGAAAGGCGCCGAACCGCTTGACGATTTTTTCCAGAGTAATGCTGCTTGCCATGCTGTTTCTCCCGACCGTCGCGCTGCAGACAAGGCAGCCGCGACGGTGTTGATGTTCTGCAATTCGTTTTCGGTCCCGTTTCGTCCGTTCAGCGTTTCATTCCGGTGGTAGCGATGCCTTCAATCAGCAGCCGCTGGAAGAACAGGAAGAACAGGAAGACCGGTACCAGCGACAGGTTGGACATGGCGAAAAGCGACGTCCAATCCGAGCTGCCGGTGGAATCCACGAAGGATCTGAGGCCGAGCTGCACGGTGTAGGTGTTGATGTCGTTCAGATAGATCAACGGACCGAAGAAATCGTCCCAGGTCCAGATAAAGGAAAAGATCGCGGCCGTTGCCAGAACCGGCAGAGAGAGGGGCAGCATGATCTTCCAGTAGATGCGGAAGGGCGAGCAACCGTCCATCACCGCTGCCTCATCCAGCTCACGCGGAATACCCCGGAAGAACTGCACCATCAGGAAGATGAAGAAGGCGTCGGTTGCCAGATATTTCGGCACGATCAGCGGCAGCGACGTATTCACCCAACCCATTTCCAGAAACAGGATATATTGCGGGATGAGCACAACGTGATAGGGCAGCATCAAGGTGCCAAGCATCAGCGCAAACCAGAAATTGCGCCCACCGAACCGCAGGCGGGCGAAAGCGAAGGCGGCAAGTGAGCAGCCAACGACGTTGCCGATGGTGGCGAGCACCGAGATGAAGAACGAGTTCCAGAAGAATTGCCCGAAACTGACCTGAAGCCCGGTCCAGCCACGAATATAGCCGCCGAAATCAACCGACGAAGGAATGAGCGAGGAGGAACCGAACAGCTCGTCCTGCGGGCGGAACGAACCCGAAATCATCCACAGGATCGGATAAAGCATCGCAAAGGAGGCAAGGATCAGCACCGCATGCAGCAAAACCGACATTAGCGGTGAGCGTTGCGGGCCTTGTCCCGGCCGGGGAGCGGTAACAGCGTCAGTCATCGTAATGCACCCAGTATTTCGCGCTGAGGAACGAGAAGGCCGTGAACAGCGCGATGATGATCACAAGAATCCAGGCAAGCGCCGAGGCATATCCCATGCGGAAGAAACCGAAGGCTTCCTGATAGAGATAGAGCGTGTAGAACAGCGTCGAGTTGATCGGCCCGCCCGTGCCTTCGGAAATGATGAAGGCCGGCGTGAAGGCCTTGAAGGCATCGATCGTCTGGATCACGGCGTTGAAGAAGATCACCGGCGTCAAAAGCGGCAGCGTAATGCGGAAGAACTGCCGCATCTTGCTCGCGCCGTCGATATCGGCGGCCTCGTACATATCCTGCGGGATTTGCCGGAGCCCTGCGAGGAAGATGATCATTGGCGAGCCGAACTGCCAGACGGACAGGATCACCAGCGTGTAGAGCGAGTAGTCCGGATTGGAAATCCAACTCGGCCCCTCATAACCGAAAACCTGCCACAAGACCATGTTGACGAGGCCATCTGACGCGAAAAGCTGCCGCCAGAGAACAGCGATCGCCACGCTGGAACCGAGCAGCGACGGCAGATAGAAGATCGCCCGGTAAAGCGTGAGCCCCTTTATGCCGCGATTGAAGGCGAGCGCCACCAGCAGTGCAAAGATCAGCTTCAACGGCACCGAAAGCAGCACATAGGTAAAGGTGACCTGCATGGCGGCGGCGAATTTAGGGTCGGCAGTGGCGATGCGCACATAATTGGCCGCCCCCACCCAGTCCGGGGATTGAAGCAGGTCATAATTGGTGAAGGACAGATAAAGCGACACCAGCGCAGGCCCGAGGGTGAGACCGAAGAAACCGATCAGCCACGGCAGGAGAAACAGGTATGCGTGAACGTTGCGGTCCAAAAGCCGCTTCACGCCTGCCCGCTTCGGGAGAGCCGCGCCACGGCTCTCCTCCACGAGAGTTTCAGATCGAAAGGCCATCTGCCATCACTTCCGTTTAATGACGGTTTCGGATTCCTTGACGAGCCGGTCACCACCCTCAGCCGCCGAAATCTTGCCGAAGCCGATCTCTTCCGCTGTACGTTTCAGGACGAAGGCGAATTCGCCTGCACCCGGAGGGGGTGCCGGCGGCAGATCGCCAACGCCGGGGGTAATCTCGGCAATATATTCCACCATGCTCTTGCTGACGGCATCGAGCTTGGCGGTCAGCGCGTTACGCATCGATTCCGATGCCGGAACGCCGCGCTCCACACCCAGAACATCGACGCCCTGTGGTTCGGCAACGAGAAAGTTGATGAAACCGACCGCCTGCTCGATGCCGGCACTGCCATTGGCGACGCTGATGAGCATGGATGGTTTCAGGTAGTGACCGGAAGGGCCATCCTTCTTGCTTTTCGGATAGGAGGTCATCGCCAGCTTGGCTTTGTTGAGTGCCTGATAACCGACAAACTGGTTGGAATGGGCAAATGCCGTTGCCGCCTTGCCCGTCGTCAGCGCGTTGGTTTCAATATTCAACTGGTCGAGCGCCTGAATATCGGCCGGCACGCATGCACCGCTCTTGCGCAAATCCGCCCACATGGTGAACCATTTGGTCGCGTCGGTCGGATCAAAACCGATACCGCCATCCTGTGTGTAGAGTGATTTGCCGTTCTGACGCAGCCAGTTCTCGAAGCTCGGCTCGACGCCGCTGGCATCGGCCGTGGCGTAATAGCCGGGCTTGGGCTTGTTCTTGCTGAGCTTGGCGGCGTTTTCGGCAAACTCTTCCCAGGTCTGCCCGATCGCTGGCGGGGTCGCGCCGGATTTTTCCCAGGCCGCCTTGTCGAAGAAGACAGCGCTGGAATTCACGCCAAGATTAACCCCGTAAAGCTTGCCGTCGACCCGACCGGAGTCGATGTTCATCTTGCCGAAATCTTCTATCTTCAGGCCCTTGCCAATATAGTCATCAAGGGGAGCAAGGGCGCCGCGCCGGCCATATTCGAAGATATAGCGATAATCCATCTGGATCAGATCAGGCGCGTTGCGGCCTGCCACCTGCGTGGCAAGGCGCGGCCAGTAGTCGCTCCAGCCGGCAAATTCCCCGGCAATATCGAGATCCGGCTTGATTTGCTTATATGCGGCGATCGCCTTATTGGTGCGATCCGCACGCTCCTGCGATCCCCACCACAACATACGCAGCCGCGCGGCCTGAGCCTGCGCCGAACCACCTCCCAATGTTGCGAGTGAAAGGGCCGCAAGCCCTGCTGAAAGCACACTTCTCCTGTGAAGCATCACGGGCATTGGCAACTCCTCCCTAATTGACTGCCAAATTGATGATGGGGGTAAACGACTATTGCCGTTTTATAACTAATTGGTTACATGGGAACACCGATCGCCAACATTGTCAAGCGGGTGCTAAGATGGACGAAACGACGAAAAACCAGCTGCCCGATCCGGCCGTCGAGGAAACGCCTGCCCCCAAGCGCAAACGCGGGGCGGCACAGGTGCGAAACCCGGAGAGAACACGCGCCGCCATTCTTGAAGCCGCCCGCCGCGAGGTGGCCGCGAAGGGCCTGGCGGGCGCGAGAATCGATGTCGTGGCGCGGCGTGCCGGCACCAACAAGCGGATGATCTACCATTATTTTGGCGACAAGGACGCGCTTTATCTCGCCGTTCTGGAGGACGCCTATCGCCACATCCGCCACACCGAACGGCGGCTGGACCTGACCCGCAAGGCGCCTTCGGAAGGCTTGCGGGAACTTGCGCTTTTCACCTGGCATTATTTTCTGGATCACCCGGAATTTCTGAGCATTCTCGCAACAGAAAACCTCAATAAAGCCCGATATCTCAGGCAATCCGCTACGATTGCGGCGATGCATTCGAACTTCATTTCCGAGCTTGAGGACGTGCTGCGGCGCGGCCGCGATACTGGCGAATTCCGTGACGGTCTCGATCCGATCGACGTCTATCTGACGATCGCCTCGCTCGGCGCCTTTTATCTTTCGAACCGATTCACGCTGTCGACGATCTTCCAGCGCGACCTGACCGACCCCGCCGAACTTGAACGCTGGGGCCAGCATATCGTCGATACCCTGCTTGCTGCGGTGCGGCCGGTCTGAGCCGTAAAAACCGAATTTCCCTTTAACAACAGCGACGACGCGCCATTCGCATCCGCGAAGCGCGTCTTTTCCTTTTGCGGCGCGGCACAAACCCGTGATTTCTGCCGCCGCAAGTGCATGTGAATTTCCTGCCAAAAACACCTTGACAGATCGCATCCTTCACGACCACAAATAACCAAATGGTTACAAATTGCCATGTTTGACGGAAGCGGCTTTCGGGAAAAGGCCGCCTTGGGAGGAAATTCATGAAACGTATCGGCGTCATCATGCACGGCATCACCGGCCGCATGGGTTACAACCAGCACCTCGTGCGCTCCGTTCTCGCCATTCGCGATCAGGGCGGCGTGGTTTTGAAGAGCGGCGAAAAGGTCATGCTCGACCCCATTCTGGTCGGCCGAAACGGTGCGAAAATCGAGGAAATCGCTAAAAAGCACAATGTCGCGCGGTGGACGACCGACATCGACGCCGCCCTTGCGAACCCGGATGACACGCTTTTCTTCGACGCCGGCACGACGCAGATGCGTGGCAGCCTGCTCGAAAAAGCCATCAAGGCGGGCAAGAACGTCTATTGCGAAAAGCCGATTTCCGACAGCGTGGCAGAGGCGCTGGCAATTGCCAGACTGGCCGAAAGCGCCGGTATCAAACACGGCGTGGTGCAGGACAAGCTGTTCCTGCCCGGCCTTCGCAAGCTGGCGATGCTGCGTGACAGCGGCTTTTTCGGCAAGATCCTCTCGGTGCGCGGCGAGTTCGGCTATTGGGTTTTCGAAGGCGATTGGCAGCCGGCGCAGCGTCCTTCGTGGAATTACCGCCTGAAGGATGGCGGCGGTATCATCCTCGATATGCTGTGCCACTGGCGTTATGTGCTCGATAATCTATTCGGACCGGTGAAATCCGTAAGTTGCCTCGGCGCCACCCATATCCCCGAGCGTTTCGACGAACAGGGCCACGCCTATGCAGCGGATGCCGACGATGCCGCCTACGCCACCTTCGAGTTGGAAGGCGGCGCCATCGCCCATATCAACTCTTCCTGGGCGGTGCGTGTGCGCCGCGACGATCTCGTCACGTTTCAGGTTGATGGCACGCATGGTTCGGCCGTGGCGGGTCTCACTAAATGCTGGACCCAGCACCGCACCAATACGCCGAAACCGGTGTGGAACCCTGACCAGCCCCAGACCATCGATTTCTACAAGACCTGGCAGGAAGTGCCTGACAACGTCACTTATGACAACGGTTTCAAGGCGCAGTGGGAAATGTTCGTGCGTCACCTCGTCGACAACGACCCATGGCCCTATGGGCTGATGGAGGGCGTGAAGGGCGTGCAATTGGCCGAACTGGGGCTGAGATCATGGAAGGAACGCCGCTGGCTCGACGTTCCCGCACTTTCCTGAGGAGGCGACAGTGAGCGAACTCAAGCTTCCAAAGGACGACCGCAGCATCGAGGTCTACAGGCTATCAGGCGCGCCGGTCGCCATCGAGAAACGAAGTGCGGCGGATTTCAATCGAGTCGCCTTCGCTGCCGCCCATGTGGTGGCCGATCCGCTCGCTGACAACGATCCATGGTTGACGCCCGCCATCGACTGGGACGCAACCCTGCGCTTCCGTCACCGCCTTTGGGACCTCGGCCTGGGTGTTGCGGAGGCCATGGATACGGCCCAGCGCGGCATGGGACTGGCGTGGCCGCAGGCGCAGGAACTGATCTCCCGTTCGCTGAAGGAAGCGGCCACCCGCAAGGATGCGCTGATCGCCTGCGGCGTCGGCACGGATCATCTTGACGGCGGCGGATATGACCTGAAGCAAATTATCGACTCCTACCTGGAACAGCTTGATTTTGTTCAGGGAGAAGGCGGGCGCGTGATCCTGATGGCAAGCCGGGCGCTCACCGCTGCCGCCCGCTCCCCGGACGATTATCTCGAGGCCTATGCCAGGGTTCTTTCCCGTGCCGAGAACAAGGTGGTTATCCACTGGCTGGGAGAAATGTTCGATCCTGCGCTTGAGGGCTACTGGGGTGCCCGCGACCATATGGCGGCGATGGACACCTGCCTTGCCATGATCGAGGAGAATGCAGACAAGATCGACGGCATCAAGATTTCGCTTCTATCCAAGGAAAAGGAAATCGTCATGCGCCGCCGCCTGCCCGCTGGTGTTCGCATGTATACCGGCGACGACTTTAATTATGCCGAACTGATCGCCGGTGACGAAAAAGGTCATTCGGACGCGTTGCTCGGCATTTTCGATGCCATTGCTCCGGCGGCATCCAAGGCGCTCGCCAGCCTGAAGCGCGGTGCGGATAATGAATTCTTCGACATTCTGGAGCCAACGGTGGCGCTTTCACGCCATATCTTCAAGGCGCCGACCCGCTTTTACAAAACCGGCGTGGTGTTTCTCGCCTATCTCAACGGCTTGCAGGACCATTTCACCATGGTTGGCGGGCAGGAAAGCGCCCGCTCCACGCGGCATTTCGCCGAGCTTTTCCGGCTGGCGGACAAGGCCAATGTGCTTGCCGAACCGGATGTGGCGACGCATCGCATGAAGCAGTTTCTGGCTGTCAGAGGCATTGGTTAAGCGCGAGAGCGAAGGTGGCTGGAGGCCTTCGCAAAAGGGAGGAGTACCGTTATGGGCGTTGAGGGCCTTTCAATAAATTTTGCCACCGTGCGGCAGGGACGTTCCTTCGGGGCAATCGTGGATGCATGCCTTGCGCATGGCATCACCACCATCTCGCCCTGGCGCGAGCAGGTTCACGCTGCAGGCCTTGCTGAAGCAGCACGCATTGTCGAGCAGAACGGCCTTCGTCTCAGCGGCCATTGCCGGGGCGGCTTTTTCCCCGCCCCCGATGCAGAAGGCCGCAGCCGCGCCATTGAGGACAATAAACGCGCCGTGGACGAAGCCGCCGCCATGAAGGCAGATTGCCTGGTGCTTGTCGTGGGCGGCCTGCCCGCGGGTTCTCGAGACTTGAAAGGTGCACGGCAGATGGTGGAGGACGGCATGGCCGAACTTCTTCCCTATGCGAGGGCAGCCGGCGTGCCGCTCGCCATTGAACCGTTGCATCCCTTTTATGCCGCCGACCGCGCCTGCTTCAACACTTTGAAACAGTCGCTCGACCTCTGCGACCGGCTGGGTGCCGGAACCGGTGTGGCCATCGACGTCTATCACGTCTGGTGGGACCCGGAGCTGGAGGAACAGGTGGCGCGCGCCGGGCGAAACGGGCAGATACTGGCACACCATATCTGCGACTGGCTGGTGCCGACCACCGATCCGCTCAACGATCGCGGCATGATGGGCGATGGCGTGATTGACCTGAAGGCATTTCGCGCCATGATCGAGGCCGCCGGCTTTTCCGGTCCGCAGGAAGTCGAGATTTTTTCGCATCGTTGGCAGGCACGCCCGGTGGACGAGGTTCTGTCCACCGTCGTCGAGCGTTTTAAAACCGTTTGTTGATTGGGTTCGGGAGTAAGGAAATGCCTGAAAGGGTGAAACGCAAACGTTATGCACTGGTCGGCACCGGCAATCGTGGCACCACCATGTGGGGGCGCGAACTTCTGGCCGGGTGGAGCGACTATGTCGAACTGGTCGGCATTTGCGACCTGAACCTGATGCGCGCAGAACGGGCCCGCGCCATGATGGGGTCGGCCGCTCCGCTTTACGACGACTTCGACCGGATGATGGCCGAGCAACGCCCGGAACTGGTAATCGTCTGCACGCCCGACGATACTCATGACGACATCATTATCCGCGCGCTCGAGGGCGGTGCCGATGTCATCAGCGAAAAACCCATGACCACCACCCCGGAAAAGATTGACCGCATCCGCGCGGCGGAGGCCGAAAGCGGCCGCCGCGTCGACGTTTCCTTCAATTATCGCTTTTCACCGACGGCGGCGCGCATCAAGGAGCTGATCGACGACGGCGCGATCGGCACCGTTACCTCGGTAGATTTCCACTGGTATCTCGATAACCAGCACGGTGCGGATTATTTCCGCCGCTGGCACGCTTTCACCGAACATTCAGGCAGCCTGTTCGTCCACAAGGCCACACACCACTTCGATCTTCTGAATTGGTATCTCGATTCCGACCCGGTGGAAGTGAAGGGCTTTGGGCAATTGCTGCATTATGGCAAGAACGGACCGTTCCGGGGAACGCGCTGTCGTACCTGTCCGCACAAGGACGAGTGCGACTATTTCATGGATCTCGGGGCCGACCCGTTCCTGGACGCGCTTTACGAGGACCCGTCGACTGTGGATGGCTATATGCGTGACGCCTGCGTCTTTCGCGAGGAGATCGACATCCCCGACACGATGAGTGCCTCGATTCGCTATGCGAACGGCGTGCAGGTCTCCTATTCGCTCAATACCTATATGCCGATCGAGGGACACCACATCGCGTTTAACGGCCATAAAGGACGCATCGAGATGCGCCAATATGAAAAGCAGCCGTGGACTGAGCCCCCAGCCGACGAAATACTGCTGGTAAAAAGTTTCGGTGGCGGTGTCGAGCGTATCTGGGTGCCGCATGAGCCGGGCGGCCATTATGGCGGCGACAATCGCATGCGCGACATGATCTTCAAGCCCGGTTCGAACGACCGGCTGCGGCAGCGGGCGGGTTCGCGCGCCGGCGCCATGTCCGTGCTCTGCGGCGTAGCCGCATTGAAAAGCGCCCGCGAGGGTGGTGCAGCGGCGGTGAAATCCCTGCCCATCTAGATATTTTCGGCCTGCGGTGCTTTCAACGTCGGTCCGCAGGCCGCAATTGCCAAAAAAGAACGGATAACATTCTGCAGATTACGCGCTTCCTCCATACCGGTAAAACGACGATCGGGGGAAGAAAGAGTTAATCATGTCCAGTTTCGAATCCTTCATTCCGCTCATCATCATCGGCACCAGCCTGATCCTTTTTTTCAAATGGGTGGGGCGTGATATGAACAGGGAAGAGAAAAAACCGAAATCGCGCCGCTGACGCAGGAAGAGACATCGGAACCGGCAAGTGCAATCGCCAGATGGCGCATTTTTCCGCATCGGCCCATTGCAAAATCAAAAATTGAGGCTATATTCGGCAAATCGACAATTGCTTGTGACGTCGCTCCTGGGACTCTACGTTCCCGTCGGATTTCCTCTCAAATAATCGATCTAATTCCGCAAGGTATCGCGGAAACCAACAACGATTACTACGAAAGGAAATCGTTATGAACACTGGTACTGTAAAGTGGTTCAACGCCACCAAGGGCTTCGGCTTCATTCAGCCTGACAACGGCGGCACGGACGTTTTCGTTCACATTTCGGCTGTTGAGCGCGCAGGTCTGCGTTCGCTGAACGACGGCCAGAAGATCACCTACGACATCGTGCAGGACCGCAAGTCCGGCAAGAGCTCCGCTGACAACCTTCGCGCAGCTTGATTTGTCATCGGCCCCGCTGGCTACGCATGTACCAGCAGTGGCGCTGAGTGATTGTGAGAGGTCGGGTTAAATCCCGGCCTTTTGTTTTTTTTGGCCATGGGGAGGCTCTCATGCGCAAAAATCCTTATCGTTCCGGCGATGCTATCTTTCTGAAGGCGGGCGTACTTGGGGCCAACCAGCCCAAAGGTCCAGGCCGGGTCGTAACGGCTCTGCCAGAGACACAACAAGGTGCGGTTCGCTACAGGGTGCGTTTCCAGCACGAGAACTTCGAACGTAATATAGCGCTCGATGAAATCGATGTGGTTGCGTCTTCATCGCGGCCCGTGGAAATCGAAGGCTCGTCTTCGCGCGTTGCGGGATCGAGCTGGATCAATTCGAATACGATCAGAATCAAAAAATAGCAGCGATGGCTGCGTTAAGGAGATAAGTTGCAGGTACTCGTCAGGGATAACAATGTAGAGCAAGCCCTCCGCGTCTTGAAAAAGAGGATGCAGCGCGAGGGTATCTTCCGTGAGATGCGCGCACGGGAATCTTACGAAAAGCCGTCGGAAAAGCGTATCCGCGAAGAAGCCGAAGCTGTGCGCCGCCACCGCAAGATGGCGAAGAAAAAATTGCAGCGCGAGGGATTGCTTCCTGCTCCCAAAAAGGTTGCCCGCGCTCGATAACTTTCAATTCGCTCCGCAAAGGAGAATGCCATGACCGCGACTAAAGAGGCTGTTTTCAAACCCGGAAAGCTGTCCTCGCAGGACAAGGCATCCATAACGGACAAGGCGGCGAAACAGATCATAACCGCCGAATCCGACCAGCGCGCCAAGAAGACGGAACGGCTTCGCCAACTTCGCGAAGCTCAGGAGGCGGCAATCGCCGCCCCTCCACCCACCCGCACCAAAAAGTCATCCGGCAAGAAATAACCCGGTTGCACTTTTTGACGTCGTCTTTCCGAAAAACTTCTTGAACCTGATACGCAACAGGCGCACGCTTCGCCTGTCAGCAATCCGCTGAAGAGTGCTGGTGTTTGAGGGCAGAGTGTCCTCGCCCCCAAACGAAAGGAGGACGAGATGTCTTCCGACTTTTATTCATCAAGCCTTTCACGGAACCTCGTCCGCACCGGCGGTTTGGGTTACCGGGAAAACGCATCGCTTCGCCTGCTTCTCAGTGCCGCCGAAGAAACAGCAATGCGCCTAGATCAGGATCGCGGCGCATCCTCCGGCTTTGCGGCGTTTCCTGATTTTGGCCTCCAGCCCGACATGGTGCGGAGAACCTTCTACGCAGGGCGTATCCGCCTCTCCAAACCGACCCTTCCCTTCGGGAAACTTCCGCTTAACGGACTGCCTTTCCCCTGACGATGAAACCGCCCCGCAGCCTGCCTGCGGCGCGCGATCATGCCCCGGACCACACAATATCGAATATCTGTTCAATACCAGGAGGACACCATGGCCAAGGGTCAAGTACGCAGCAACAAAGAAGTCCGCAAACCGAAGAAGGACAAGACGAAAGCTCCGGCTGCGGCACCAGCTGCCGGCACGCAGGTCAAGTTCGCAAACTCCACAACTGCGGATGGCAAGAAGAAGTAGGATTGTTCCGGACAGCCCGCTCATAACAGCGCGACGCCCCGGCACGAATTGCCAAACCGCGACCCGATACACAAAGGGTCGCGACAAATAAAACATATAATGGAAATGCGGACTTGTTTTGGCCACATTGCTCTTCTAGAAAGTTCATACAGCAACTGCTGGTGAGCGCAAAATATGTCGTTCGCAGTTGTTTCCGTCGCTTTAGACTTTTGACCACGGATGTACTGGCACTGGTGTTAATGGCGATATGAGGAAGGTCGGTGCAATATTGCCCCGGCCTTTTTTGTTGTCTGCCTTGGTGAGATAAAGAATGTCGCCGCACCGGTCACATACTCGTCAGGGGCTATGGAATTAACTTGCCTATTGCGCGCAAAAAGCGCACCCTTCCCCATCGGTACTTAAAGGGCGTTACCGCCGTCAGGCATCCTTGCCGTCTCAAGCCCCATTTGCACATGCCTCCCGTCTACAGCGCCCCGTGCGGAATTTCCCAGGGCGCGTTGAGGCACCTGCCCCCCGAAAACCGGCAACGGTCATCGACCGCACCGGCGTATCGTTTCGAAGCGTTGGAGCGTCCCGTGCAGCCTTTTAAGGGCGCGCGCGAGGCTTCGGCTTTCTGAACCAGTAAGAAAAGAGGCCATCATGTCTTCTGCGCCCCGTAACTGCCTGATCTCCTCTCAAGATCTCGAAATGCTCCAATTGGTCCTCGAGAGCATCGGTTTTAATCACCTTTCCGACGATGATGACAAAAAGCTCCATAACAGAGCCGCCCGCAAGGTTATTGAATTATATCAGGATGGTTTGACCGATCCGGCAGACCTCACCGACGAAATGCGTTTCCTGTTCGGCGTGCAGAAACACGACCGCATCAAGCCGTGGAAGCCGCTCCCCCGATATGCAATCCAGGGCCTGCCACTGCTTTACCACCGCCATTGAGGGGAGAGAGCAGATGCGCGAATATATCATGGTCAGCACCGGCCTGTGGCTGGGGCTATTTCTGACCTGGTACCTCGTCACCATGTACGATACGGCGGATAGCGTCTTTACGGCGAACACCGTTCCGTCGCTACCGCTGCTTCTGACATCGGCCGAATGCGAGACCCAGTTCGGCATTCTTTTTTCGATGACCGAAAAGCTTTTGAAGGCAGGCGGGCCGATAGTTCCCGACGACTTGCGAAAGAACATAGAGCATTGCATTTCTTCCGATGAGGCAAGCCGCCTGAAACTCAAAGACAATCAACTTATCCGGCTTTTCCCCTGAAGCGCCTCCCGAAGCGGACGGTGTTCGCCAAAATCACTGGTAACAATAATGACTTGGCAAATGAGATATATCAGGAGAAACTGATTTAGTCGGACATCAGTCCGAGAGTTTGCGTCTGCGTGGAGGGTGAGTATGACGTATGACTGGAGCGGCCGCAGAATGCGCCGCATGCGTGCCGCGAAACTGACGATCATCAGTCTCGTCGCGGCCTTTGTTATCACGGCTCCAATCTTCGCGCATTACTGAAGCCTGCAGCGACAAGACGCGATCACACGGGTTGCCCGACCCCTGCCCGCTTTCTCAGGCGACCTTTGAGCCATGTCTGCACTGGCTGATCAAAATGGACCGTCAGGTACCATGACAGACACGTCGTCCCTATCAGGAAAGCGACACCGACCGGCAAAGCGATGTTTTCCCTATCAACGGCAGGCATCAGAAAATCCGTCCAGGCCAGCAGCGGAATATGCAGCACATAGACGGCGTAGGAAGCTGTGCCGAGAAACGTCGACAAGATTCCCACCCTGCGACCCGGCACTATCCTGCTGGCTACGAACAATACCGTCGGCCAGACGAGCAGAACCACCGCGAGATCAAAGAAGGGCCGAAGCTCACGCGAAATTGGCACGGCGAGGATGACGCAGACCAGCATAAGACAGAGGGCCGCCTGGATGGGCTTCAGCTCGGTTATGCGATTGCGGAAGCGGTAAACCAGCACGCCTGCGAAAAACGAGAAAAACACCCTTCCCATGCCGGCATACATTTCGTGCCATCGAAACCCCGCATGCAACTTCCCAAACTCAGCAGCCGCCACGACAAGGACGCAGGCGCTGACAGCCAGCACCACGATTGTCTGTTTCGTAGTCGCCCGCACACCCCACCGGCCATAAACCGCATTCACCACCAGCTCGTTGAAAAGCGACCATGCCGGACTCACCAGAAACAATGCGCCGTTCAATGTAAGCGTGAAGGGTGCCGGAACGAAAAGAAGCCCGGTCAACAACGCTATCGCCAGCTCACCGGGATTGATGTGGCGATGAAGATCATCGATCGGCGTCGGCAGGCCCAACAGGTAGAGGCAAATGAAATAGGACGCCATCAACGCCAGCCCCAGCCCATACAGTGGATAAAGTCGCGCAAGGCGCGCCTTCATGAAGAAGCCTGGCGTAATCGCCCCTTCGCGCAGTTTCATGCTGTAGGCATGCGCCAGCACAAAACCGCTCAAGGCGAAGAACAAATCGACGGCGAGATAGCTCGAAGCGTCGTCTCTCCCGAAAAACTGTTCGGCATGGCGATGTACGATGAAGAGCGCAGCTACGCCCCTTATGCCATCGAGCAATATGAAGCGTTCCGGGGAAGACTGGACCATGGGCGTTGATGCTCGACAGGACTGGATTATAATTACTTCACGAAAACGAGGTTTACAGCGCAGCGGTTCATCGCATCCAGTCAAAAACTGTTCAACGTCAAACATACCCCGAATTCTTATGGGCAATTCCCCATGAGCCACGCTCTTTCGCAGCCGTCAAAGGCATGCTACGTCCGAATGTCATCGATGCTTTGACCTTCTGACTCTGTGTACCACGCCTCGCAAAAACCGGTTTCGATTTTAGCAAGTGTCCTGGGCGCAAATTCAAACGGGTTGTTCGGCGGCAAACAACTTTCGCGGAGTCCCACCATGTCCACCATCGCCGACCGTATTAAAAAAATCATCGTTGACCAGCTTGGCGCAGATCCCGGCACGGTTGTCGATGACGCCAATTTTGTCGACGATCTCGGTGCCGATTCCCTCGAAGTGGTTCAGGTTGTCATGGAAATCGAGGAAGAATTCGGAGTGGAAATCCCCGATTCGGCCGCAAGCACAATCCTGACCGTTGGCGACGCCATCCGCTTCATCGAAAAAAACAAGGCTTGACCGGCAGCGGCGGATATCAACCCGCCGACAGGGCCGCAACAGGATCGAGGTTCGATGCGTTGCGGGCCGGCAGATAGCCGAAAACGACGCCTATCAGTGTCGAGCAGACGAAGGCAGCAATGATCGACACCGTGGAATAGACCATGGCGAAATTGCTGCTGAAGGCGGAGAAAAGCGCCCCGAAGCCGAAGCTGCCCAAAATTCCCAGCGTTCCGCCGATGATGCAGACGAGCACTGCCTCGATCAGGAACTGGCGCAGTATATCACTGCGCCGTGCGCCGACTGCCATGCGCACGCCGATTTCCGATACACGTTCGGAAACGGAAACGAGCATGATGTTCATCACCCCGATGCCGCCGACCAGAAGCGAAATCACCGCGATCGCCGCAACCAGCAGCGTCATGGTCTGCGTTGTACTGGTGATGGTCTGGCGAATATCGTCAGTGTTGAGAATGTAGAAATCCCGCGTTCCATGCCGCTGGGTGAGAAGAACCGTCACCGCCTGTTCGGCAATTGCGGCGTCAATATCGTCACTCACCTGCACCGTGATGCTGCGCAGCGACAGGCTGCCGAGAAAGCGTGACTGGACGGCAGTATAGGGGAGATAAAGTGAAAGGTTCTGGCTTGAACCGAAACCGCCCTGCTGCGCCTGCGTGATGCCGACGATGCGGGCCGGCATCTTGCCGATGAGGATGACATGACCGATGGGGCTGCCGTCGAAATCCGCAAACAACGATTTGCGGGTGTTCTCATCAATCACCACCTCCTGGGCTTTCTGCGCGACGCTTGCGGCATCGAAAAAGCGCCCTTGTGACAGCTTCGTGCCCTTGGCGACGAAATACCGCTCGCTGACACCATTCACAAGCGCATTCGCCTCCTTCGCGCCGAAACGCACCGTACTGGAGGTCGAGACCGTGGGCGTCACAGCCGCGACATAGGATTGTTTGGCAAGTGCCTCGGCGTCGGAGACGACCAGCGTGGTGATCTTGCCCGACCTTATGTCGCCAAAATCCTTGCCCGCGAAGATTTCCAGCGTGTTGGTGCCGAGGCTTGAGATATTCTGCAGCACGCGCTGCTGTGACCCCTGCCCCAGCGCCACGACGCTGATGACCGAGGCGATGCCGATGATGATACCGAGCATGGTGAGAAAGCTGCGCAGCTTGTGCGCCTGCATCGACAGGAGCGCCATGCGCAATGCCTCCCGCAGCGAGGATGCGAGACCAGCGAGACTGGAGGCCCCGCCGGAAACCATAGAGGGTTTGGCGTCATCCTTCCGAACCGGCGCGGCATCCGCCCTGCGGTCTGAAATTATGGCGCCGTCGCTGATTTCGATGATCCGTTCGGCACGTCGTGCAATTGACATATCGTGCGTGACGATAATGACAGTGCGCCCTTCGGCATGCAGCTCGTCGAGGATGCGCAACACCTCGTCGCCGCTCGCGCTGTCGAGCGCACCGGTCGGCTCGTCGGCAAGAATGATTTCGGCATCGTTCATAAGGGCGCGCGCGATGGAAACGCGTTGCTGCTGGCCGCCGGAAAGCTGGCCCGGACGATGATCGAGGCGGTCCGCCATGCCAAGGCGACCGAGCAACCTGGCGGCATCGCTCCTGCGATCGCTTTGTGACTTTCCGGCGTAGATCGCCGGAATTTCGACATTGCCGAGCGCTGTCAGTTCGACAAGCAGATGGTAACGCTGGAAAATAAAACCGAGGTTTTCTCGCCGCAATTCCGAAAGCTGGTCTGCATCGAGATTGCCCGTCTCCCGGCCCCTGATGCTGTAGCTCCCTGAGGTCGGCCGGTCGAGGCAACCGAGAATATTCATCAGCGTCGACTTGCCCGATCCGGAAGCGCCGACGATCGCCACCATCTCGCCGGCCTCGATGATGAGGTCGATATTCTTGAGTACGGTAATCGTACCTTCACCGGACGGATAATCCCGCCGCACGGATTTAAGGCAAATCAAAGGATCAGCCATTGTTCAAAAACCCATCGGCGGGCCACCAGGCCCGGGCATGGCGTTTTTGGTGGTGTCGATGGAAAGTTCGCCGGTCACCACGCGCTCGTTCTCGGCAAGGCCGGAACGCACTTCCGCCGTTACCTTGTCGTTAAGACCGATCTGGACCCTGCGTTCGGAAATTCTGCCATCGGTGTCTACCACACGCACGGCATAGTCATCGTTGGCGCCCTTGCTACCAAGGGCCGCCGCCGGAACGGTTAGCACGTCCTTGGCTTCACCAAGGACGATATGGACCTCCGCCGTCATATAGGTGCGCAACTTGCCGTCCGGGTTCGGCACTTCGAACACGCCATTATAATAGATCGCCTCCGACGACGAGGTGCTGGAAGAGGACGATGTGGTCGAGGAAGACGTCGAGGAGCTGAAGCTGGAGTCGCTGCGCACTGATTCAGGCGCCGGTTCAATGGACGTAAGCGTCGCGTCGTAACGCTGCTGCGGCTCACCCAGCACCGTGAAGTAAACTGGCAAACTGGCTTTTACGCGCGTCACATCTGCTTCGGAAATTTCCGTGCGCACCGTCATCCGGTCGAGCTGGCCTAGGATCACGATTGTCGGCGCGGACTGCGTGGCGTTGACGGTCTGCCCTTCCTGACTGACGATAGACAGAACAGTGCCTTCGATGGGCGCGGTGATCCTCGTATAGCCGAGATTGGCCTTTGCCGTTTCGACAGCGACCTGTGCCTCCTCGATCTGGGCGTCGATCGCTTCGATCTGCGCCTGGGTGACTGCGAGCGCTGCAGTGGCGCTTTCGAAATCCGCACGGGAGGCGGCATTTTTCGACACCATTTCCTGTTGGCGGACAAGGCTCTGGCGGTTGAGAGCAAGTGTCGCCTGCTTTTCCACCCGCTGCGCCTTCACGTTGGCAAGCGCTGCCAGCGCCGTGCGCAGGCTGTTATTCTGGGTAACGGAATCGATCTCGGCAATGAGATCGCCCGCCTTGACCGTATCTCCAAGTGCGACCTTGACGGCGGTGATGCGACCGGAGGCCTGCGCGCCGACGGCCACCAGACGAACGGGTTTGAGCGTTCCAGTCGCCAGAACGGTCTGCTCGATATCACCGCGCTTCACAGACGAGGTGATATAACCGGGCGTTGCGGCCCGCGTATATTGTGACGAAAACCAGTAGCCACCCAGGGCGAGCGCGACAACCGTCAGCGCCACACCTGCTTTGCGAACCATTTTCATCGTCCTGTCCTGTCCTGTCCGGCCGGTCTACTCAAAAGAAGAAACCGACCTCATGTCGTGTTTCACAAGGATGAAGCCGTTGTCTGCTTCGATCCATTCATAGGCGGCAACAGACTTTCTGGCGGATGCCTTGCGGCAGGCGCCGTGACGACGCTTGCCGTGTGCATTTTCGCGCCGTTCCTTGGCACAGACGGGTTGGTGCCACTGTTCTTCCTGCCGGGATTTCGCCGCCGGATCTCGCATCGGCCTGTCACCGGCCGCAGCGACCGACCAGACGAAGCTCAAACCAAAAACCGTCGCCAGCATCAGGTAGAAATATCTCATCATCATCTTCTCGCTTGAAAATCACGCGGGGGATCGCAGGCGAGCGATCCCCCGGCTTCAGCCGTTTCCGGCTGATTTCCTCCTTTGCTGGGGGGCTATTAAAGGAGGAAACTTTGAAGAGTGGCGTCAGCCCCGCTCTGCGTGAGGCAGCGGCGGCATCCTGTCGCCATGCGGAGGCTCGATACGACCGTCTCGTGCACGGCCATCATGCGGGACGGGAGGCGGAGGCGGCATCAATGCGCGTTCGAGTTCAGCAAGCTTCTTCACCTGCTGCGGCGAAAGTTTCGGTTTCAGCGTAGCCGCTGCGTCCTGAAGTGCTTTAGCCTGTTCTGCCTTTTTCATTGTGATGCCGGCCAGTTCCTCACCGGCAAGACGCGGCTCTAGCCCCGTCGCACCCGGTCCCTTCGGCGGCAATGGCTTGAGTTCCGAAGTGGGCAAAACAAGATCGATCAGCGCAGTGGTATAGGCGCGCCACGGACCAAGCTGTTCAGGTGTGACGCCGAGATAGATTTCCGCTGCCGAAAGTTTCGTCGCCAACCCCAATATATCCGGGCCCAAAATATCCGGCCCCATCATATCCGGGCGTAGCATCTCAGGCCCGGCCATCTTGCGGCCATGCGGCAGCCTTTGCTCCGGACCACTATTCGAACCGAAGTCAGGACTGGCCAGCGGCGGCACTGGTTCACCCTGCTCCGCAGCCCGGGAGGTGGCCGAAGCGCCAAGAACAGTTGTCACGACGACGGCGGTGGCGATTAGAGCGTTTCTCATCTTACCTTCCTTTTCGTTTTCCAACCTGAGAAGACGATAGGAGCTAAGCGTTTCCGGCTTTGGTCCGAATGTTGCGGGTCTTGTTCCACGCGCGGCCTATTTGTAACCGAATGTTGCCAGAGCGGCCGCAGCAAGCTTTCGTTGCAAAAATCCGCCGTTTCTTTGCGCCGCTTATGTATAGTGGCATCAAAAGGTTGGACGATATGGCGACAGTTTCGGTGACACATATTTTGATCGTGGATGATGATCCGGAGATACGCACATTGCTCGCGAAATATCTCGGCTCGCAGGGGTTTCGCGTTTCGATGGCAGCCGACAAGCGTGAGTTCGAAGAACAGTTCGCCTGCTCCGATCCGGATCTCATCGTGCTCGACGTGATGCTGCCGGATGGTTCCGGCCTCGATATCTGCCGCGATCTCCAAGGCCGCCGGCCGCGCACGCCCGTCATTCTCCTGACAGCGCTCAAGGAGGATGTCGACCGGATCGTCGGGCTGGAAATCGGCGCCGACGACTATCTTGGCAAACCCTTCAATCCGCGAGAACTGACGGCGCGGATCAAGGCCGTGCTGCGCCGCGCAGTACCTCAGGAAGTACCTCGCGGCTCATCCACCGCTTATGGTTTTGCGGACTTCACCGCCGATCCGGAACAGCGCTCCGTCATCCACGCCAGCGGTGAGAGGATCGAGCTGACGGGGGCGGAGTTCGATCTGCTGAAAGTCTTCCTCGACAGGCCCGGCCGGCTTCTTTCCCGCGATCAGCTGCTCGATCTTACGCAGGGCAAGGACCGGGGACCGTTCGACCGCTCCGTCGACGTGTTGATGAGCCGGTTGCGCAAGAAGCTCGAAACCGATGCCCGGGCTCCGATCTTCAAGACCGTTCGCAATGGCGGTTACCAGATGACGGTTCAGGTCAGAACCCTGCCGGTGCATCGATGAGCTCGCTCAGAAACCGTATCGCCGCACTGTTGATCGTCTCCATCATCGCGGTCATCGCGCTTGCAACTGTGGTGGCAGATCAGACATTGCAGCCGCCGCCGCCAGATGCCACCATCGAGCCCGTTGCCCGCAGCCTTGCCTTTGCCGTGACCATGGCCGAACGCGACCCCTCGCTGCAACAACCCCGCTATTTCCGCATCGAACAGAAGCCGCCTGAAGGTGATCTCGATGGAATGCTTTCGGAGTTTCTAGAAAAGGCCCTTGCACAGGTTGGCGAGCCGCGCACCGCAATTGTGATCCGCGCGCCAGGAAGTAGTGCCCCGGTGGCGGCTATAGCGCTGGAAAAAAGCGGATGGCTGGTCGCGGAAATTCCGCATATGGGTCCTCCCCCGGGCGGCTGGAAGATTTTCGGCATGTGGATCGGGCTGATCATTCTTGGCAGTGCTGCTGTTTCCATCTTTGCTGCCAGAAAGATCACCCGCCCCCTCGACATGCTGGAAAACGCCGCTGCAAGCATCGGACCCGATGGTTCGCTACCCCATTTGTCGGAAACAGGTCCGGGTGAAATCCGCGCCACGGCGCGGGCCTTGAACGAACTCGCCCGCCGCCTGAAGGCGGCAATGGAAAGCCGAATGCGCCTCGTCGCAGCCGCTGGCCATGACTTGAGAACCCCAATGACCCGCATGCGCCTGCGGGCAGAATTCATCGAAAACGACGAAGAGCGGGGCAAATGGCTGGCGGACCTCGAGGAACTGAACGCCATCGCGGATAGCGCCATTCTGCTTGTGCGCGAGGAAGTGAGCCAGGATACCGTCAAGATGATCGATATCGGCAGGCTTCTCGGCGAAATCGTCAGCGAACTTTCTGATCTCGGTTACGCTGATACCCTCGACTTTATGAAACCGGAAGCCGCCATGATCATCAAGGCCGCTCCGCTTGCGCTTAAAAGAGCCTTGCGCAACCTCATCCTCAATGCCGTCACCCATGGCAAAACGGCACGGATCGATCTAACCGAGGACGAGAGCGAGGTCGTCGTTACAATCCGCGATGAAGGCCCTGGCATTCCGCAGGAACTGATCGGCCGGGTTTTCGAGCCCTTCTTTCGGGTCGATCTCGGGCGGCGAAAGTCGATCCCTGGTGTGGGGTTGGGTCTTGCCATCGCCAGGGAAATCATCGAGCGCTTCGGTGGCACGATCACCATCGCGAACCACAAAAAACAGGGCCTGATCCAGACGGTGATCTTGGCAAAAGTGGCATGATCTCATGCCACAAAATACCCTATGCCCGTTAAGATGACCGCGCCGTCATGCCAAAAGCAGGCTTTCGGCATAGGCCATCATCAGCGGCCCGACGCCTTTGGCGTCATCGGATACAACCGGCTCGGTCAGGTAATAATCCGGAGACCCATCGCGATAATTGCCCTCGAAACCGCCAAGGCCCGCGACATGCACGATGCCGGTGAGACGGACGATACCCTTTTCGTCCACCTTGAGCTGTCTCTCAAGCAGGGCATCAAGCGCGGACCGGCCCGCCGAAAGAGCCGCCTTTGCCTCCTCGCCCTGCAAAAGCCCCAGCCGCGCAGCCCGCAGTAAGGCATAGGCGAACATCGCCGAAGCGGAGGTTTCCTCGTAGTTTCCGGCAAGATCCGGTTTGTCCAGCACCTGCATCCAGAGACCGGTTTTAGTCTGCCGGGCAACAATACCGGCCAGAAGTAGGCCCGCGCGTTCCCGAAGTTCGATCGTTGCGCCATCAGCCGGCAACATCACCAACGCATCGACCAGCGCCATGGCGAGCCAGCCGACGGCGCGAGCCCATACGGCCGGGGATTGGCCGCTCACGGGGTCGGCCCAGCGCTGGTTGCGGCTTTCGTCATAACCATGGACATAGAGCCCACCGGCATCCGCCGTCAGCGTGAGTGCGGTTGAGAATTGCTGTAGCGCATCGTCGATCAGTTCGGCGTCACCAGTCGCCTGCGCATATTCGATCTGGAAAGGAAGTCCCATATAAAGGCCATCCAGCCAGACCTGATGCGGATAACGCTTCTTGTGCCAGTAATTACCGGAGCCCGTACGCGGATGGCTGCGGAGTTGGCCAGCAAGATGTTCCGCCGCAGCGAGATAACGCGGATCGCCCGTTTCCGCTGCCAGAGGAAACAGAATGCGACCGGCAAGGATGTGATCGATATTGTATTCCTGAGGATCGTAACCGGCGAGCACTCCGTCTGCCGCTATCTGGGTGTCAGCCAGACGATGCAGATGTTCGTTCCAGCGACGCTCGCCGGTCGCTTCGAACAGGTGCTGCAAACCCCGATAGACACAGCCATCCTCATAACACCAGCTTCCGCCCTTGTAGTGCCTATATCGGCTGGTGAATTGATCAAAATAATCAGTGGCTTTCATGGGTTTTCTCGATTGAAATCTGTGAATGGGAAATGCCAGAGGCGCTCAGCAGCGCAGGATCGTCGCAAATGATTTCAGCCTGTTCGAAAACGATCCCCTCATGCAGCATGGGGCGCACCCCATCGGCCATGATCGGCGGTGTGGCCACGGCTGCAGGATCACGCGAGACGATGGTGAGATTGCGAATGGCGATATTGCGGATTGGGGCCTCCGCTAAACCGAGAAAGACGCCGGCGGCATGTGCCAGATGGCGGATTTCCACATCTTCGACAGTAATTCCGTCGATAAACGGGGTCCCGTCGTCGACAGGTGCAGGGTCTCGCGACTGCACCCAGCCGTCATGCCCATCGGCATCGCAATGGTAATGGGCATTGGCGGAAAGCGCGGTCTGCACGCCATCCAGCAACACCCGGCGCATGGTGACATTGCTGACTGAACCGCCACGGCCCCGCCGCGTCTTGAGACGCAGGCCGCGATCCGTGCCAACCATGTCGCAGTCCTCTACCGTTACGTCATGCACGCCACCCGACATTTCCGAGCCGATCACCAGCCCGCCATGGCCGCGCTCCATCAGGCAATGGCGTACGCTGACGCCGCGTGTTTCCGCCAGATGGTCGTCCTCGCCGTTCGGCCCGCGTTTGCCTGCCTTCACAGCAATGCAATCGTCGCCCACTGAAAAGCGCACGCCTGATATCGTCACGTTGCGGCAGCTTTCCGGGTTGAAGCCATCGGTATTGGGGCTGTTATGCGGAGCGCTGATTGTGAGACCCGCCGCTGTCAGGGTCTCGCACCCCTGTGGATGGACCGTCCAGGACGGTGCATTGCGAATGGTGAAACCGAAAAGCCCGACATTGCGGCAGGAAACGAGATGCAGGCCGCGCGGTCGGCGCGCGCCGTCACGGGTTTCTTTCGGCCAGCTCCACCAGTCGCCTCTGTCGCCGGAACCATCGAGAACGCCTGTGCCTTCGATCACGAGATTATCTGCGCCGATGGCATGGACCGGCGCAGCGAAACAGGCATCCGGTAGCCCTTCCCAACTGCCGAGCATGCGGCCCGTCTCATCGCGGGCAGGCAGGATCGGCCAGCCATTGCGGGTGGAGGGTGCGCGCAGCACGGCCCCTTCCGCAAGATGAAACGTCATGTCGCTTTTCAACCGCACGGGAAACGCTGTCCAAAGGCCGGCAGCAAATCGCAACGTGCCGCCCGCAGGCACGGCGGCAACTGCCTCTTCCAGAGCGCGGGCGTTGGCGCGTGCGCCGGCTTCGTCGTCAAGCGCAATATCCGGCGTCAGCGAAAATGCCATCGCCTCGACAAGCGCCGCGCAGGGCGCTGTCCTGAACTCCAGGCTTGCGAACCCATCCGCTTCGAACACATACCGCGTATCCGGACGCAGATCATGCAGCAGCGTCACCACGGTGGCGGATTTTCCGGTTCGTAAATCACCATCTTGCGAAGTCAGCCGCCATGCCGTCTGCGGCAGGTGATATCGCGCACCGGGTACAGCGAGGCAAAGCGCCGCCGTTCGTGCCGAAAGCGCGATGATAGAGGGTTCGTTCATGCTCGTTTCTCGTTGTTCGTGCATGTCCCGCGAAAACAATCGGCGGGAATGCCCATGTCACCCGGCAACCGGATAAAGAGCCCGCCGCCGCAAGGGCGGCGGGCCATTGTCGTCAATCGAATTTGGCCAGAACGTCATTGGTGGTATCGATGATCTGCTCAGCCGCCTCTTCCGCCGTCAGCTGGCCATAGGCATATTCCTCCAGCGTATCGATGAAGCCGGAGCGGATTTCCGGATGTTCGTTGAAGGGCGAAACTACCGGTCCAGATGCCGTCATGACGATGGCGTTGGCGGCGCGCACTTCCGGCTCACCCTTGTCGCCCAGACGCTGCGCCGCAGCCTTGGAAGCAGGCAGGCCGCGAGACGTGCCAAGCGCATCGATGCCCTCAGGCTCGTTCAGCAGGCAGTTCAGGATTTGCGCGGCCGCTTCAGGGTTCTTCGAGTTTTTCGAGATCGAAAAGACCATGGAAGGCTTGCGATAAACGCCTTCCGTTACGGCATCGGCGAGCTTCAGCATCGGCACGGGTTTCAGCACCTGCCCATCCTTTAGGGGATCGGCATATTTCGAATAGGTGGAATCCCATTCATAGGAACCAGCGATACGGCCTTCGGACCAGGACGGCTTTTCATAAAGATTGACGTTGCCATCGGCCGCTTCCTCTTTCTGGGAGCGAATGGAGCCGGTTTCTACCAGCTTGCCGACGAACGAGATACCTTCCGCCAGTTCCTCCGACGTCCAGGCGACACGGTTGGTCTTGGGGTCGACCAGATCCTTGCCGGTTTTCTGCACCACGGCGAGTGTCACGAGAAGCTGGGCAGTCTCCTTTACGGCATTGAAGGTGTAATGATCCTTGCCGAGCTTTTCCTTGATGGTTTTTGTTGCCGCGAAGAATTCATCCCATGTCTTGGGGATTTCAACACCAGCCTTCTCGAAGGTGGTGGCGTTGAAAAAAAACACGCGGCCGGTGGTGGAGACTGAAAGGCCCTGAAGCACTCCGTTCATAGAACCCGCTTCCAGATCCGTCTCGGCCCATTGCGAAAGATCGAGAGGTTTCAGCTGACGCAGATCAGCAAAACCTTCACCATTCTTGGAAAACAGCGGCAGCCATGGCCAGTTCACCTGAACGATATCAGCCTCCGTCTTGCCTGCCATTTGCGTGGTCAGTTTTTCCAGATATCCGTCGAAGCCGGTAAACTCACCTTTGACCGTGTGGCCGTATTTTTCACCGCAGGCGGCAATTGCCTTCTGGGTGGCGACATGACGGCTTTCGCCGCCCCACCACGACATACGCAGTTCCGCGGCACCCGCCGCAGGCGCAGCCACGGTGGCCAGATAGGCAGCACCGGCCAGCATCGCCATTGTTCTCGTCATCTTCATTGTTCTTCTCCTCCTCGAAAAATCAGGCACGCTCGTCCCCTCCTCACAGCGAGACATTGCGGCCATCGGCCTTGTCGAAAATATGCAGCTTCTCGGGGTCCGGCTTCAGTCGCAGAATGCCGTCGCGCCCAAGCGCCTCGAATTCGGCTGCTCCCACCACGCTCACGAGCTTCTGTCCGCCCAGATCGGCATGCAGATAGACCTCGTGCCCCATGAATTCGGCGTTGGTCAGTTTCGCCTGCAGCGCCGGCCCATCGGCCTCACCGGCGAGCGAAAGATGCTGCGGACGGATGCCGATGACGGCGTCTGCCGGTCTGGCTGAAAGCCGCTTTTCCAGATGGTCGCCTATCGGAAGACGTTGCCCACCGATGACGAACTCCGCCCCGTCGATCGCCACATCCACAAGGTTCATTTCCGGCATGCCAATGAAACCGGCGACGAACAGATTGCCGGGCCGGTTGTAGAGTTCCTTCGGCGTGGCGACCTGCATGATGCGCCCGGCCTGCATGACGCAGATACGGTCGCCCATGGTCATGGCTTCCGTCTGATCGTGCGTCACGTAGACGACGGTCGAAGAGAGGCCCTCCGCCTTCAGCTGGCGATGCAGATCGGTAATGCGCACACGCATGGAAGCGCGCAGCTTCGCATCGAGATTCGAAAGGGGCTCATCGAACAGGAACACGCCCGGTTTCTTGATGAGGGCGCGGCCCAAAGCAACACGTTGCGCCTGCCCGCCGGAAAGCTGTTTCGGCAGACGATCCAGCAAGGGCTCGATTTCGAGAATGCGCGCGACATTGTCGATTGCCTTCTCGATCTCGGGCTTGGCAACACCGGCAATCTTGAGGCCAAAAGCAAGATTGCCGCGCACCTTCATATGCGGATAGAGCGCATAGTTCTGGAACACCATGGCAATGGAGCGCTTGCCGGGCGGCAGGTCGTTGACGCGCTGATCTCCGATGAGGATTTCACCGCCGGTGATTTCCTCCAGCCCCGCCACCATGCGCAGCGTGGTGGATTTGGCGCAGCCGGACGGGCCGACGAAGACCATGAACTCGCCGTCCTCGATTTCGAGATTGATGCCGTGCACGGCCTTGAAGCTGCCGCCATAGACTTTTTCGAGATTTTTAAGTTGAACGCTTGCCATTTTCAGCCCTTGACCCCGCCAGACGAGATCCCTTCAATGAAATACCGTTGCGCCGCGAAAAACACGACGAGCGCAGGCGCGATCGTCAGCACCGACATCGCCAGGATGCGGTTCCATTCGAAGGCTTCGGTGGTGTCGATGGAGAGTTTGAGCGCCAGGCTCACCGGATATTTATCGACCGAGGACAGGTAGATCAGCGGTCCCAGAAAGTCGTTCATCGTCCACATGAACTGGAAAAGGCAGACCGAGATCAGCGCCGGCGCCAGCATCGGCACGACGATGTAAACCAGCGTCTGCAGACTGTTGGCGCCATCCACACGGGCGGCTTCCTCCATATCCGAGGGCAGCGAGCGCAGGAACTGCACAAGCATGAAGACGAAGAAGGCATCACCGGCTAGTGCCGAGGGAACCCATAGCGGCAGGAAACTATCCAGCCAGCCGAGGTCACGAAACAGGATATATTGTGGAATGCGGGTTACGACATTGGGCAAAAGCAGGATGGCGATGACAGAGCCAAACAGGATTTTCTTCAGCGGAAAATCGAAGCGCGCAAAGGCATAGGCCGCCATGGTGCAGGAAATCGCCGTTCCGATGACCTTCGGCAGGATGATCAAGAACGAATTCCAGAAAAACCGGCCGAAGGTGTAGGGCGTGGAAGTCTCCCAGCCGCGGATGTAACCGTCCAGCGTTGGCGTCTCAGGAATGAAACCTGCACCGGAAAAGATCTCGGAATTGGTCTTGAAGCTTGCGCCGACCAGCCAGATCAGCGGATAGAGCATGATGAAGCCGACCGCGAACAGCAGCGTGTACCGGACAGAGGTCGATAACAGCCGGAGCCTTGCCCGGCGGGCGGCCTGCATGTCGTTTAAGGTTGCGATATCGGTCATGGCATCAATTCCGCTTGTCGCCGGCGTAATAGACCCACTTTTTCGAGGACCAGAAGGCCACGAGGGTCAGCACGGTGATGATGGTGAAAAGAACCCAGGCGATGGCGGAGGCATAGCCCATGTTGAACTTCTTAAAAGCCTCATCGTAAATATAGAGAGGCAGCAGATAGGTAGACTTCAACGGCCCGCCCTGGGTGATGATGTAAGGCCCGTTAAACTCCTGGAATGCCTGCACCATCTGCATGATCAGGTTGAAAAAGATGACCGGCGTCAGAAGCGGCAGGGTGATGAAAAAGAACGTCTTTACCTTGCCTGCGCCGTCGATTGCCGCTGCCTCATAAAGCGACTTGTCGATGGATTGCAGCGCGGCGAGAAAGATCACCATGGCCGAACCGAACTGCCAGCAGCGCAGCAGCGTAATTGTAAAAAGCGCATTGGCGGGATCGCCAAACCAGTCGACCGGCGACAAGCCGATTGCCGCCAGCGCCATGTTGGCCAGCCCTTCGCTGGCGAAGATGTAGCGCCACAGCACCGCAATCGCGATCGAACCGCCGAGGATGGACGGAACGTAAAAGGCGGTGCGGAAAAAATTGATGAATTGCAGCTTGTAATTGAGTATCGCTGCGATGAACAGCGCGAAGGCAAGCTTCAACGGCACCGTCAGAAACACATAAAACAGGGTGACGTTCAGGGATTTCATGAACGTGCGATCACGGGTGAAAAGCCGCTCGTAATTGGCCAGTCCCGCCCATGTGGGGTCACTCATCAGGTCGTAGCGGGTGAAGCTGAGATACAGGGAACCCAGAAACGGGATCGCCGTGAAAACCAGAAGTCCGATGATGTAGGGCGTCAGATATCCCAGCCCGAGGAAGCGATTAGATTTCATGACGCTCCTCCCCCACCCCGGAAAGGCGCGGATAACAGAATACAATTTCGTGCAAGTGATTCTCCCGGAACGGCTGACGGCGGGCGCATGATGGCGCGATTTCTCGCCGCAGCCGATCTCCTCCCTCATTGATACGGCGCGCATTAGCAGTTTGTGAGGTGACAAAACCAAATTTCCGAGCCAAGGTGAATTAACAAAGACGAGGAAAAAGATGGACGAAATCGAAGGTGGTATTCTCTCGTCCGTTCCGCCTGCGGCGCTCACGCTTAATCTCACGCGCGCCACGATCAAGATGGAGCACTCCCGCACCTGGCAGATCGACAAATCCAATCAGGTGGACGATCTCATTATCTGCCTGGAGGGTCGCGGGCATTATCTCGTGGACGGTGAAGCACGGGTGCTGGAGCCTGGCGACGCCATGCTGATTTTCAGGGGGCAGCATTTTATCGGCTGGAATGAACAGGCCGTCACCTATCGGGGAGTGGCACAGCATTTCACGTTGGATATTTACGGTCGTCACAACCTTGTCGCGCAGATGGACCTCAAGCCGAAACTTTCGCTGAGCCGCTGGCCGCTGCTGGAGCCGCTGGTGCGCCACTATCGGCAGAGCGCTCCGCCCTCCTCTGTCACGCTTGGCCAGCATCACCTGTTCATGGTGTTGCTGATCGCATTTATCGATGATGCATTTCTCGGATGGGTCGACCGTCCGAGTTTCCAGCCGGAAGGTGCCGAAGCCCTGGATCTGGCTGTCATGAAAGCGATCACGATGATTTCCGCCAATCCGCTCGACCCTGAAATCGCCGCAAGGGCGACCGACGCAGCCCCCTATAATCGCGACTATTTCCTGCGTGAGTTCCAGAAACGGGTGGGGCGCACGCCGAGGAAGTATCAGGAATTCAAACGCATGGAACGTGCCATGCATTTTCTTGAAGCCGGGCTTTCAGTTGCGGCTGCGGCGGCAGAAGTGGGTTATGGAGATCCCTATTATTTTTCGCGGATGTTCAAGCGCACATTGGGGTTGAGCCCCCGCGACCACATGAACAGGATACGCCGCAGCAGGCACGGCAATCTGATGGCGTTTGACGAGCACGAACAGCAGAGGCTGCTTGCCACCGAAATGCAAAAGGCCCCGGCATAGCGGGGCCTTCTTGCGATAAAGCTTTGGAACTACCGGAAAAGTGACGGCAACCAGAGTGAAAGCGACGGAATATAGGTGACGGCGAGCAGCACGGCTATGCTGGCGCCGAAGAACGGCCAGATCGTTCGCATCGCTTCCCGTATCGTTATGCCGCCAACCGCACATCCCACGAAGAGCACCGTTCCGACCGGCGGCGTATTGAGACCGATACCGGCGTTCAGGATCATCACGACACCGAAATGCACGGGATCGATGCCGAAGGCCTTCACGACAGGCAGAAGCACCGGCGTGGAAATGATGACCATAGGCGCCATATCCATGAAAGTGCCGAGTAAGAGCAGAATGACGTTGATGACCAGAAGCACGATAATCGGATTGTCCGAAATCGCGCTGATTGTCGCGATCATCAGTGTCTGTACCTGCAGAAACGCCATCAACCAGCCGAACGACGCAGCCGTGCCGATGACGAGCAGAACCATCGCTGTCGTACGAACCGCCCCCATCACCGCTTCCACGAAACCGCTCCAGTCCAGCTCACGATAGACAAGCATGGCAACAAGGAAAGCGTAGAGAACGGCAATGCAGGAGCTCTCCGTCGCGGTGAAGATACCCGAACGAACGCCGCCGAAGATGATGCCGATCAACAGAATGCCGGGAAAGGACGCCAGAAGATAATACATCAGCTTCGAAAAGCCGGGAAACGGCTCGGACGGGTAACCCTTGCGCCGCGCGACGATATAGGCGGTGACCATCAGGGCCGCAGCAAGCAGCAGGCCTGGAATGATGCCGGCGGTGAAGAGATCGGCCACCGAAACATTGCCACCCGCCGCGATCGAATAAAGTATCATATTGTGCGAAGGCGGGATCATCAGCGCGATGATGGCGGCGTTGACAGTGACGTTGACGGCGTAATCCCGGTCATAACCGCGCTTGGCCATTTGCGGGATCATCAGGCCACCAACGGCCGAGGCGTCGGCGACAGCCGAGCCGGAAATGCCGCCGAACAATGTCGAAGCGACGATGTTGACCTGCCCCAGACCGCCGCGCAGATGACCGACAAGACCGGCCGCAAAACGGATCAGACGATGAGCTATACCGCCGCGGACCATGAGGTCACCCGCGAAGATGAAGAACGGGATCGCCATCATCGCAAACACGTTCATGCCGGAGTTCATCTGCTGGAAGACCACGATAGGCGGCAGGCCGAGATAAAGAACGGTGGCGAAGGAGGCAATGCCGAGGCAGAACGCAATCGGCGTACCGATCAGCATCAGAAGGGTGAAGACACCGAAGAGGATTGTGTAAGCCATTTACGCGGCCTCCTGCACAAACACATCCGCCGCGATTTCCTCGCCGATGACGAGATCGATAAAGCGTTCGGCTGCAAACAGCGCGATCAGAAAACCGCCACCGATCAGCGGGAAGAAATCCATGCCGCCCGGCCATCCAAGAACAGGGATCGTCGCCGTCCATGTTCCGGCAGAGAGGACGGTTCCGTACCAGCACATGCCAACCCCGAAAAAGAAGATCAGTGCCAGACTGGTCAGGTCCATCGCCGCCTGTATGCGCGGCGGCATCATATAGCGCAGAATATCCAGCCCCAGATGCACGCTTTCACGCACGCCCACCGCCGCCCCCAGCATGATGAACCATGACATGAGGTGAAGCGACAGCGGCTCGGACCAACTTGGTGAATCATTCAGGATATAACGGGCAAACACCTGCCAGCCGACGATAAGGGTCATGGCGACCATGCCGACGCCGGCGATGTAAAGTGACGCACGGCTGAGCGCGCCGAGAAATGGGCGGATCGCCCGCATGAAGTTTCGCATTTGCCTTCCTCCTCCAACCTCAGACCAATGACGACAAAAGAAAACCGGCCCTGTTGCCAGAGCCGGTTTTCCCTATGTCACTTGACGGCTTTTACCCGCTCAAGAAGGTCTTTCATTTTCGGATCGGTGACGAACTTGTCGTAGACCGGCCCCATCGCGGCGGCGAACTCTTCCTTATTGACCTTGATGACGTTGGCGCCACCGGCGCGTACTTTTTCTTCCGAGGCCTTTTCGCGCGCACTCCACAATTCACGCATCTTGCCAACGGAATCCTTGGCTGCCTGACGCAGCAGCTTCTGATCTTCCGGCGACAGCTTGTCATAGGAAATCTTGGAGATGACGAGGATTTCCGGATTGAGGGAATGTTCCGTCAGCGAATAGTTCTTCGCCACTTCATAGTGACGGGCGGATTCGTAGGACGGCCAGTTGTTTTCCGCACCATCGACAACGCCTGTTTCAAGCGAGGAGTAAACCTCGCCCATCGGCATCGGCGTAGGGTTGGCGCCAAACGCCTGCATCATCGAGATCCACAGATCCGATTGCTGCACGCGGATTTTGAGGCCCTTCAGGTCCGCCAGTTTTTCGATGGGCTTCTTGGTTGTGTAGAAGGAACGCGCACCGGAATCGTAAAAGGCAAGACCGATCAGGCCGTGCGGTTCGAAAGCTGCCAGAACCTCATCGCCGATCGGGCCGTCTACGGTATTGTGCATGTGTTCCGTCGAACGGAACAGGAAAGGCAGGCCGAGAACGGTGGTTTCCTTGACGAGATTGTTGAAAGGCGCAGCGTTGACGCGGTTCATGTCGATGACGCCGAAGCGGGTCTGCTCGATGGTATCCTTCTCACCGCCGAGAACCGAATTGTTCATGACCTGCACCTTGATGCGGCCATTGGAGCGTTCCGACAGAAGTTCGCCCATATATTTCACGGCTTCAACCGTCGGATAACCGTCGGGATGAATATCGGCCGAGCGCAGGGTGATTTCCTGCGCCTTGGCGGAAACGCCTGACAGCGCGATCCCCATCGCGATGCACATCATGCTTGCAATCTTTTTCATTTCTTCCTCCTCCGTTGTAACAGCGGCCCCACCCCTCCAAGGCTAACGGACCGAATTTTTCACGCCCATCCGGGCCGGCATGCAAAGACCTTTCATCTGCAAAGGATGATGGGGACCTCCGTTTCCCCAACCATCCCGAATTGAAACTACACCGCCTTGAGTGGCGGCAGCTTGAACAGGGCTTCTGGATTTTCCACCAGCGCTCGGTGACGGGCCGCATCGTCCGGCAGCCAGCCGAGTGTGAGCTCCGCAAGGCGGGCATCATCCGGATAGGCAGCCGTCTCGCGGACCGAATTGTGCGGCCAGTTCGTCCCCCAGACGATCCGCTCCGGCGCATGGGCAGCGATACGGCGCGAAAAGGCCGCAACATCTTCATAGGGCCAGGCGTCGCGCGAACTTTCATAAACACCGGCAAACTTGAACCAGAGATTGCCGCGATCGATGAGCTTCAAAAGTGCCGCCATTTCCGGGCCATCCGTGTCGATACCCCTGAAGAATTTACCATGGTGGTCGAACACCCAGCGCGAACGGATTTTTTCAAGACGCGACAAATGATCGAGAAGCCCATTGCCGTCGAACTGAACTGCCACCATCCAGTCGGCCGCATGGGCACGCTGATCCACCGCTTCCAGTTCCGATAGGCTCACCGCGCCGCCAGGCAGATCCATGATACGGGCGCCCACGGCACCGGCAGCGGCAAGTCTTTCCATGTCCTTTTCAGTCGTCTTCTCATCGATAATCACCACCGCGCGGGCTGCCTCGCCCATTTCTGCCACGCAGGCCAGCGTGTTGCCATTATCTCGCTGCTGGGCGTTGCCCTGGGTGATGATGACGCGGTCGATGCCGAGCCATTGCATGAGCTGGCGATAATCCTCAGGCCCCGGCAGCGCACCCGGCGGCAGGCCCGGCCCACCCGGCAAGGCTGGATAACCGGGCAGATACATATGCATCTGAGTATCGACCGCCCCTTTCGGAAATGCTGGCTGCGGCGGTGTCCCGCTTAGTTTTCTGACAAGTTCGCTCATGGCTGCGGCATCCTGAATTCAACGAGTGCGTCGCGGTTGATCTCGATGCCCAGACCGGGACCATCGGGAATGGCGACGACACCGTTCACCGCCTCTATCGGCTGTTGCAGCACGGCCTGACGGAACGGATTATGCGTCCGATCGAACTCCATGATCGGCTCGATGGGGTTTACCCGCACCGGATCGGGCACCATCGCGGCCATGAACTGCAGGGCAGCGGCGATCTGCACGCCCGTGCCCCACACATGCGGCACAATGCGCACGCCGTGCAGCGTGACAAGCGTGGCAATCTTCTGCGTTTCGGAAAAGCCGCCGCAACCGCAGAGGTCTGGTTGGAGAATATCCACGGCACCGGCGGAAAGCGCCTGCCACATGCCGTAACGCCCGTGCCAGGTCTCGCCTCCCGCAACCGGGATTGGTTGGCCCGCCCGCACGCGGGCATAGGCATCGAGCTGCTCCGGAACCACCGGCTCCTCGAACCAGTCGATGCCGTATTCAGCCGCACGATTGCCGAGCGCGATGGCTTCGGTAACGGTATAGCCGTGATTGGCGTCGATCATCAGCCGCATATCCGGCCCGATCGCTTCGCGCACGGCGGCAATGACCGCAAGATCCTCCTCGATGCCGAAACCGATCTTGATCTTGCAGGCGTGAAAACCCTCTGCACGGCGCTCAGCCATCTCATTGGCATTGTCGGAGATGCGGTCGACCCCATCACGCTTGAAGCTGCCGGTGGCATAGGCGCGCACGCTTTCGCGCCAGCGCCCGCCGAGCAGCATGGAGATGGAGGTGCCGTAATGCTTTCCCTTGATATCCCACAGCGCGATATCGATACCGGACAGGGCTGTAATGCTGAGGCCGCGCTGGCCCTGGTCGCGCAGGGCATTGTAAAGCACAGCCCAGATCTTTTCGGTCTGGCGGGGATCCTGGCCAATAAGCCAACCGGAATAGGCCTGAACCACGGCGGCGTTCGGTCGCGCCGGACCGAGGCATTCGCCCCAGCCGACTGTCCCGTCATCGCATTCGATTTCGACCAGAACGTGGGCACGCCGGTCAAAGCGCATGGATGCGCTTTCAAACGGCGTGGCCAGCCGATGTTCGAGCAGATGCGTGCGCACCGCTGTGATCTTCATCGTTCCCCTCCCGTTATACCTTGATCACACCTTGCGCTTGTGCGTGCCGATCAGGGCATCGAGCATGCCGATTTCCTCATTCGTCAGATCCTTCAGCGGCGCGCGCACTGGACCCGCATCAAAGCCCTGCAGGCGAACGCCAGCCTTGATGGCGGAGACAGCGTAACCCTTGGCGCGATTGCGGATCGCCATGAACGGATAGAAGAATTCCGTCAGGATGCGTTCGCAGGTGGCGCGCTCGCCGGCCCGCAGCGCCGCATAGAACTCGTTGGCAAGGCCCGGCACGAAGTTGAAGACGGCCGAGGAATAGGTGGTGAAACCGGCGCCGAGATAGGCTTCGGCAAACAGTTCCGCCGTCGGCATGCCGCCGAGATACATCAGGCGGTCACCCATCTTGGCGGTGATCTGGCGAACGAGACCGATATCACCGGTGCCGTCCTTGAAGCCGACGAGGTTCGGGCACTCATCGCAGAGACGCGCCAGCGTATCCGCCTGAAGCACCGAATTGTCGCGGTTATAAACCATGACGCCGATGCCGACCGACTGGCATATTTTCTTGATGTGCGCGTAAAGGCCTTCCTGCGGCGCATCGATGAGGTAATGCGGCAGAAGCAGGATGCCATCAGCACCGACTTTTTCTACCGAGCGTGCGATATCAACCGCAACTTCGGTGCCGTAGCCGCAGCCGGAAACGATTGCCGTTTCACCGGCCACTTCCTTGGCAGCCGAAACGATAGCAGGGATTTCATCCGGCTTCAGCGAGAAGAACTCGCCCGTACCGCCGGCGGCAAACAGCACCGGCGCCTTGTAACCGGCAAGCCATTCGACATGCGCCCTGTAGCTATCGGCCGCAAAACGACCCTCGGAATCAAAATGCGTTACCGGGAAGGAGAGCAGGCCGGAGCCAAGCGCCGCCTTGATTTGTTCAGGGTTCATAATCCGTATTCCTCTGCAAGTTCACTGACTGGAAGCCACCTAAACCGCTTGGCGCATATTTGTCAACAAGTCATCATACAAGTTATATGATGAATTTTGAAAACCGGCGCACATTAGCGCGCCAGCCAGCCACCATCGACATTGAGGATGGCGCCATGCACGTAGTCGGCCGCCGGCGAGGCGAGGAAAACCGCCGCCCCGGCGATGTCTTCAGAATGCCCCCAGCGGCCTGCCGGGATACGCTCGAGAATGGCCTTGTTGCGGGCAGCATCCGCCCGCAACGCCTCGGTATTGTTGGTTTCGATGTAACCGGGCGCAATGGCATTGACGTTGATGCCCTTCGCGGCCCACTCATTTGCCAGAAGCTTGGTCAGACCCGCAACGCCATGCTTCGCCGCCGTATAGGACGGTACGCGGATGCCGCCCTGAAACGACAGTAGCGAGGCGATATTGACTACCTTGCCCGGACGACCTTTCGCCAGCAATTCCTTGGCGAAGGCCTGCGTGGTGAAAAACAGCGCCTTGAGATTGACGTCCATCACCTCATCCCAGTCGAGTTCTGAAAACTCCACGGAATCGGCGCGGCGAATGATGCCGGCATTGTTGACGAGAATATCGAAATCGGCGTCGGCAAAGCTGTCCCTGGCGGCGAGTGGATCGGCAAAATCAATCGACAATGCGGCGGCCTTGCCGCCGTTCTTCGCGATCATGTTCAGCGTCTCGTCCGGCGCGCGGCGGGCGGCGCAGACAACTTCCGCGCCGGCCGCGGCGAGGCCGACGGCGATTGCTTGACCAAGCCCCGTATTGGCACCCGTCACCAGCGCCTTACGCCCTTGAAGCGAAAAGGGATTTTTCATTTCAGATCCCCCGGCTGGATGAAGTCCATGTCGGTATAATCGACATTGTCTCCAGCCATGGCCCAGATGAACGTGTAAGAGCCGATGCCAGCGCCGGAATGGATCGACCAGGGCGGAGAAATGGCACCCTCTTCGTTGGAAATGAAGAGATGCCGCGTTTCCTGCGGCTCACCCATCAGGTGCAGAACGCGCGACTTTTCATCCATGCCGAAATAGAGATAGGCCTCCATGCGGCGATCATGAATATGCGACGGAATGGTGTTCCAGACGGAGCCGTCCTCTAGCGTCGTATAGCCGAGCACGAGCTGGCAGCTTTCCATGACCAGCGGGTGGATGAACTGGTTGATTGTGCGCTTGTTGGAGGTCTCGGTCGCACCAAGCTTGACCTCCTTGCTGTCGGCAAGGCTGACGAGCTTTGCCGGCAGGCTGCGATGCGCCGGGCATGAAGTGATGTAGAACCGGCCCGCGCCATCGAAGGTCACCGCACCGCTTCCCGCACCGAGATACAGAACGTCGCCACGATTGAGCGTATACGTCTCGCCACCAGCGTTGACGGTGCCGGTGTCTCCGATATTGACGATTCCCATCTCGCGCCTGTCAAGGAACGACGGCGTCTTGGTTTCCTCGACCTTGTCCAGCATCAGCGGGGCACCATCAGGCACCGCGCCGCCCATGACGAAACGGTCGTAATGGGTATAGATCAGCCTGATTTCGCCGGAACGGAACATGTCGTTGGCGAGGAAATGCTTGCGAAGCCCATCGGTATCGAGCGTTTTTGCATATTCCGGGTTGACGGCCTGCCTTGTTTCGACGGTCAGCATCAAACTCATCCTTCATGATTGTTGCGTATAGGACATAATATATGTTATCCGCTTTTTGTACGATCTGTATGACAAGGTCAAGAGGAACCTGGATATCTCGACCACGCCGGAGACGTTGAATGGGGTTTCCCGCAGCCTCGATGATCCGCAGTCCATTCGTTTAGGGAGAATTGCAATGAAACGGCTTCTTGTTACCGGTGCGGCTGGCCAGCTCGGCCGCGTCATGCGCAAGCGCCTCGCACCCATGGCCGAGATATTGCGTCTTGCCGATCTTTCGCCGCTCGATCCTGCCGGGCCGAACGAGGAATGCGTGCAATGCGATCTGGCCGACGCCAGCGCCGTCGATGCGATGGTCGCCGATTGTGACGGCATCGTCCATCTTGGCGGCATATCGGTGGAGCGGCCTTTCGAGCAGATCCTTCACGGTAATATCATCGGGCTTTATAACCTCTATGAGGCGGCCCGCGCCCATGGGCAGCCGCGAATCGTCTTCGCCAGCTCCAATCACACGATCGGTTATTATTCCCAGACAGAGCGGCTTGGCCCCAACGTTCCCTTCCGGCCGGACGGTCTTTACGGCGTGTCCAAATGTTTCGGCGAAAGCCTCGCCCGCATGTATTTCGAAAAATTCGGCCAGGAAACGGCGCTGGTCCGCATCGGCTCCTGCACGCCGGAACCGCAAAATCACCGTATGTTGTCGACCTGGTTTTCGCAGGATGATTTCGTATCGCTGATCGAGGCGGTTTTCCGCGCGCCGGTGCTCGGCTGCCCGGTCATCTGGGGCGCATCGGCCAATGACGCGGGCTGGTGGGACAATTCCCACCTCGGCTGGCTTGGCTGGAAACCGAAGGACAACGCCGAGACTTTCCGGCAGCACATTGCCGAGACAACACCGCAACCAGACCCTAAAGATGCGGTGGCGCGTTTTCAGGGCGGCGTTTTCATCGACAATCCGATCTTCAAGGCGACGTGAAATGCCATTCGGGACCGACAGGCATGATAACCGGTCTTTCCTGCGCGTGCAGCGGGATTGCAAGCCGGACCGCGAATGACGTATCGAGGAATACCGGACGCTAACCTGCACCCTTTTTTAGAACGGCGATGACAATGACAAAAGCGATAACCTCCGAACCGGCAGCTCCGCAAGCCAAGACGCTTGTGGTGAAGGTTTCCGAGGAGCTCCGCAGCCAGATCGCCAAGGGCCGTTATAAGACAGGCGAGCGCCTGCCTTCCGAAGCGCAGATGACGCAGGAATTCGGCGTAAGCCGCACCGTGGTGCGCGAGGCCATCGCCTCACTGAGGTCCGACGGGCTGGTCGAGCCGCGTCAGGGTGCGGGCGTCTTCGTGCTGGAGCCAGCGCCTGTCGAGCGACGGCCGTTCCATAATGTCGATCTTGCCCGCGTCTCGTCCCTGATCGAAATGCTCGAACTGCGCACCGCCGTGGAAGGTGATGCCGCCGGTCTTGCGGCCGTTCGCCGCTCCCCGGCGCAGGAGGAGAAAATCATCGAAGCCTTCGATGCCTTCCGCGCCAGTGCCGCCAAGGGCATTCCGACAGCAGAGGCCGACTTCGCTTTTCACCTGGCCGTTGCCGACGCAACCAACAATCCGCGCTTCAGCGAGTTTCTACAGGTGCTTGGCCCAACGCTCATTCCGCGCCGCGCCGTTGCCGAAAACGGCAAGGAAACCGTGCTTTCACCCGCTGACCTCAACCGGCTTGTCGGTGAGCACGAAGCGATCCTGATTGCGATACAGGACGGCGACGAAGAGGCGGCAAGAAGCGCCATGCGCCACCACCTGAAAAGCAGCCAGACGCGTTACCGCGCCATGCTGCGCGCGCCGCGCTGAATTTCAAGCTTGAACGACATCGCATGACCGAGGAGAACGACATGCAGCAGCTTCCGACATTCCCCACCGTTTCACCCGACGATGGTGTTGAACGCACCGTGCTTTCCGAAGCGCCGGAGCTGATGGTGGTTTCGTTCCGCTTCAAGACCGGCGCCGAAGGCAAGCTGCACAACCATCCGCATGTGCAATCCACCTATGTCGCCAGCGGCAGTTTCCGCTTTTACCGCGATGGCGAAGCCTACGACCTGCAGAAAGGCGACAGCCTCATCATTCCCGGCCATGTCGAGCACGGCTGCCTCTGCCTGGAAGAGGGCGAGCTGATCGACTGCTTCACCCCGCGCCGCGACGACTTTCTCTGAACCTGGCCGGCCTCAGGCCCGGGACAAATCCCGCAGGGTGCGTGGCAGGCTGTTCATGCACTCTGCCCCTGCTGTGGTAACGAGAAACTGGTCCTCGATCATCAGCGCGCCTAGACCTTCGCCGTAAAACGGCGCTTCAAGTGCCACGACCATGCCCGGAAGAATGACCTCCTCATTGTCATGGGAAAAAAACGGCCATTCCTCGATGCCCACGCCGCCGCCGACGGAATGGCCGAAATGACCGCGATAATATTCGCTGAATCCGTCTTTGCGCATCGAAGCCAGCATGGCGGCGTGCACCGCACCGAATGTATTGCCGGGACGAATCGCTTCCAGCCCGCTGGCAAAAGCTGCCTCCAGCGCTTTGAAAATATTGGCCGCGAGCGGAGAGACCGCACCCCATGAAAACGTCCGCGCGCCATCCGACGAATAACCATCGACCAGCGTGCCAACATCGGCCTTGATCAGGGCACCGGGCGCGACGACCGCCGTCATATCCGACAGGGCCGGACCGACCGATATATAGTCCCAATGGCCGCTAAGCGAAAAACCCGACTTCAGGGCATGCGACTGAGCGCCGGCTTTCCACGCGTTGGAAAGCTGGCTGAGCGCCAAGCCCGGCCGCACGGCCGCCGCCATCTCGACCAGCCCGGCCTCAGCGGCCGCTGCGGCCCGCCTGAGAAGTTCAATCTCGCGCACGGATTTCACCGCACGCAGACGTTTCAGCACCGTCGAGCCATCAACCCAGGTCACAGCGGGCGTCACCTCACGAAGAGCCGAAAAATCGGCGGCCGGCATGAATTCGAGATCGGCACCGATACGCGCCGCAGACAGCCCGCGTTCCTGCAGAAGGTCGGCCAGCAAAACAAAGCAGGCGGCGCGATCGAATGTCTCCGGCCTCTGTCCGCCGGAATTGTTTCGGCGATAGGCACCGTCTACCTGCGAGACGTTTTCGACACCCGACATATCGACCATATCGATCCAGATGCGATGCCAGCGCAGATCGACATCAGGCGCGGCCTTCTCGACAAGAGGTGCGGCGTGATCGCTGACGACGGCGGCAAGCCCGGACGCAGCATCGGCTGGGACAAGCGCAATCGCCGACCCCGCCCTGCCCCACATCGTCGCAACACCGGCATTTGCTCCAACCGCATAACGGAAGGCTTCGGGCTGGAAAAGCACCAGCGCATCCATGCCCGCCTCACCCATCAACTGCTGCGCACGGCCTCGATCGATATCGCCCATAAGAACCTCGGTAGATTGTTTCACCCGCCGTGTTTTCAGGCGGGCGCAATAATATCAAGATCCCGATTTATCAGCGGCTGCTGAGAGAAAGAAGCAGGAAAACAAGATAAGGTAGGAGGTTGGGGATAGTCCTCCTATAAAACAGTGCTTTAGCACCACCACAGCATCCGCATTCCGTCACCCTGACGAGGTCGGGGGTCCAGCACGGTCAATTCCTTCATTGCAAAAGGCTCCGGCCACGGCGCTGACACACCGTGGCTGGATGCCGGGTCAAGCCCGGCATGACGCAGGAGAGGTAGCCGACTTTATCATCCATCCGGAGACCGCGGAAAACCCGCCGCCTCGTGTCGCGTCACGCCTCCAGCCACTTAACCTGCTCGGCCGTCAGCTTGATATCCAGCGAAGAAAGGCTGTCCTCCAGTTCGGCAATGGTGCGCGGCCCGATCAGCGGAATGACCGGGAAAGGCTGGGCGATGACATAAGCGAGCGCGATGTGGATCGGATGGCGGCCGAGTTTCCGGGCAAGCTCGATCGCCCGGTCGCGGCGGTCGAAGTTGCGGTCGGAATACCAGACGCGGACGATTTCCTCGTCATCTCGCTTGTCCCGCCCCGCCCGGTCGGTGAAGAAGCCACGCCCCTGGCTCGACCAGGCGAAATTCGGGATCTGGCGGGATTGGAGCCATGCCTTCCACTCATCATCCGATGCCGCCACACACCCCGCCCAGATGGGATCGAGCATCTCGGCAAGCGAGAAATTGTTGGAAAGTGCGCCCGGAGCCTGTTTGCCGTTCTCTTGCGCATAGGCGGTGGCCTCGTCCATACGCTCGCGCGTCCAGTTCGATCCCCCGAAAATGCCCCGAATGCGACCACGCCGGACTTCGGCATCCATCGCATCGACAAATTCGCCGACCGGCACGTCGGGATTGTCACGATGCATGAAATAGACATCGACATAATCCGTCTTCAGACGCTCCAGCGACTGGTTGAGCTGCTTGGCGATCATGTCCGGATAGCAGAGGGGCGAATGCGCGCCTTTGCCGATCAGCACGATTTCTTCGCGCGGCACGTTGCGGCTGGTGTGCCAGTCACCGAATATGGCTTCCGTCTTGCCGCCGCCATAGACATAAGCCGTATCGAACAGATTGCCGCCCGCCTCATAAAAGGCATCGAGCGTCAGGGACGCGGAGGCGAAATTGGGGAAGAACTCGAAACCGAGCGCAACCACCGAAGCGGGTTTGGTGAGGCCGGGTATGTGCCGCTTCGGAACCGCATTGCCTGCCACGACCTTGCCACCGGCAATATTCGTGATGCGAGAGGTTGCTTTTTCGACGCTGTATTCCAGGCCAACGGCGGCACGCCACTGGTCCATGACACGTAGATTGCCGAGACTGTCGGCCCAGCCCATGCCGGGCGCGCCGAATTCCTGCTTGCCCTGCCTTATCGCCTCACCTGCCGCATCGACTTCGAAGGAATAGAGCCAACGGTCTTCCGGCAATTCGATGGTTTCGACATTGTCGCCCCTGAAAATATCGATCCGGCCGGTGCCACCCTTGTGGCCGGCGGCGAACCAGAAATCCTTGACTTCGATACGGCCTTCCGAACCGATGATGCGCAGCACATTGTCCTGGCCTGCCATGATCGAGCAGGAGACTTCGGCAACGATACCGTTCGAAAATTTCAGAACGGCCGAAGCCCATTCATCGACGCCCGACTGGCCGAGATGGGCCGCACCTACAATCTTTTCGGGTTCAGCAAAGGGTTTTCCATCGACTGCACCGGCAATCAGCCGCACCATGGATACGGGATAACCGCCGACATCGAGAATGCCGCCGCCTGCCGTCTCATTGGAAAACAGACGATGATCGGCACGGAAAGACCCCATGTTGAAACCGAAACTGGAGCGGATGATGCGGATATCGCCAACGGCGCGGTTCCTGATCAACTCCACCAGTTTTGCCGTCTGCGGATGCAGGCGGTACATATAGGCCTCGCCCGCAAAGACATCAGCTTTTTTCGCTTCGTGGAAAATGGCGTCGGCGTCATAGGCGGAAAGCGCGATGGGCTTTTCCACCAGCACGTTTTTGCCCGCACGGATCGCCTTGATCGCCCATTCCGCATGGCCGGTATGGGGCGTGGCGATATAGACGGCGTCAATATGGGGATCGGAAAGCAGCGTATCGTAACCATGGATGATGCGCGCGCCGGGAAAGGCGTCAGCAAGGCCGGGCTTGTCCGGATTGCGGGTGGCGATAGCCTCGAGCTTACCCGTGCGGGAATGGGCAATGCCGTCCGCAAAGGTCTTGGCGATGGTGCCCGGGCCGATAATGCCCCAGCGGATCGGTTGGTCGGTCGTCATGAAATCCTCGTCTTGACTTGCGTGCTTGGGAAAGGGTTCAGCGCAGGCGATTGCCCTGACTGTCGAAAAGAAATGCCTTGCGGGCGGAAAGACCGACCGTCAGCCGGTCACGATTGGCGACGTCTCGCGATTCCGACCGCTCGATGACGAGTTGCTCACCGCCTTCCGTACGGGCATAGACATAGCTGGTATTGCCGAGGTGCTCGGCGACATCGACGTGGACGGTGAGATCGGCATCGCCCTGCCCGACATCAGCAAAATGTTCGGGCCGGATACCGAGCGAGACCTTGCTTCCCTCATCGAGCCGGTCCTTGATCGGCAGGGTCAGCCGCACGGCAGGATCGCTGTCGAGCGACAGCGTAACGCTTTGTCCGCCTGTACCGATGACGGTCGCCTCCAGAAAATTCATCTTCGGCGAACCGACGAAACCGGCAACGAAACGGTTGGCGGGGTCGTCATAAAGATCGAGCGGGGCACCAACCTGTTCGATATTGCCCGCCCTCAAAACCACGATCTTGTCGGCCAGCGTCATCGCCTCGGTCTGGTCGTGGGTGACATAGATCATCGTGGTACCAAGCTGCTTGTGCAGCCGCGAGATTTCCACCCGCATCTGCACCCGAAGTTCCGCATCGAGGTTCGACAAGGGCTCGTCGAACAGAAAGACCTGCGGTTCGCGCACGATGGCGCGACCGATGGCGACACGCTGCCGCTGCCCGCCGGAAAGCTGCTTTGGCCGGCGTTCCATCAACTCGTTGATCTGCAGGATTTCGGCGGCGCGGCTGACACGCTTTTCCGTGTCGGCCCTGGGATTACCGTTCATCCTGAGGCCAAAGGACAGGTTTTCGGCAACCGTCATGTGCGGATAAAGCGCATAGGATTGAAACACCATGGCGATGCCTCGATCGGCCGGATCGGCATCGTTGACCGTTCTGCCGCCGATACTGATATCGCCGTCCGATATATCCTCCAGCCCCGCGATCATACGCAGAAGCGTTGATTTGCCACAGCCGGACGGGCCGACGAAGACCACGAACTCGCCATCGGCAATATCGAGATTTGCACCATGGATGACTTTCAGCGCACCGTAGCGCTTTACGACATTCTTGAGCGAAAGTTCCGCCATGCGGTCTCTCCCCTTACTTGACTGCCCCGGCGGAAATGCCGGCGATGAAGTGGCGCTGCAAAGCCACGAAAACGATGAGAATGGGTGCGGTGAGCAGAACTGCACCGGCCATGATGCCACCCCATGACACTTTGGTGAGCCCGATGAGGGTGCCAAGTGCCACGGGTGCGGTCATCATTTCCGGACGGGAGTTGATCAGCAGCGGCCAGAGATAATTATTCCACGAAGCGAGGAAGAGGATGATCGACAGCGCCGCCATGGTGGGGCGCGCCAATGGCAGGGCAATGCGCAGGAATATCTGCCATTCCTTGACGCCCTCGACCCTTGCCGCATCGAAAAGCTCCGTTGGCATCATGGAAAAGGATTGCCGCATGAACAGCACGCCGAGCGAGTTGAACAGTGGCGGCACGATGAGTGCCACCCAGGTGTTGGCGAGCTTGAATTCGCGCGCCACCATGATGAATTGGGGAATGACGACAACTGCAAAAGGCAAGGTGATGGTGCCGAGAATGATGGCGATCACCACCGAGCGTCCGGCAAAACGATAGCGCGCCAGCGCCCAGCCCGCCATGGAGGTCAGAAACACCGAGAGAGCCGTATAGATGACCGCAACGGTGATCGATATGAACATCGCCCGCAGGAAGTTGGTATCCGCCTGAAGGTTTTTGAAGTTCTCGATGAAATTGGTGGACGGGACGAGCACGATGTCGGGGCTGAAAATGCCAAAATCAGGCATTGTCGAGAACACGAACATCATCCACAGCGGAAATAGCCAGATGAGGGCAAGCGGCGTCAGCGTCGCATGCAGCGCGATCTTCTGCCAGAGAAGCGATCTGGATTTCGATCTCATTTCGGCTCCCTCCCGACCCAGAGATTAAGAAGCGAAATGGCGATGGCGAGCGCCGCCATGGTGTACGCGATGGCCGAGGCGTAGCCGAAATTGAGCGAAGTGAAGCCCTGCCGGTAAAGGAACAACCCCAGCGTTTCCGTACCGCCGCCCGGCCCACCCCTGTTGGTGATGAGGAAAGGCTCGGCAAAAAGCTGCATGGTGCCGATGACGGACAGGACCACGCAGAAAAGGATGATGGGTTTCAACAGCGGCAGTGTGATGTGGAAGAACTGCTGCCGCTTGTTCACCTTGTCCAGTGTCGCCGCCTCATAGACATCGCTGGGGATGGATTGCAGGCCGGCCAGAATGATGATGGCGTTATACCCCGCCCAGCGCCATGTGACGGCGATGATGACCAGCGCCATGGCCGCATTGGCATTGTCGAACCACGAGATGGGCGAAAGGCCAACGGAAGTGATGAGCTTGTTGATGATGCCGAAATCGGCACTGAACATCAGCCGGAAAACTGCCGCATAAGCGACTTCTCCGACGACGACGGGTGCGAAGAAGGCAAAACGGTAAAGCGGGCGTACCTTCAACAGTGGCGAGTTCAGAAGTACCGCCATGACGGTCGCAAGCGCGATCATGACAGGCACCTGAATGACCAGAATGATCAGCGTATTGTAGAGCGCATTATAAAACGCCGGATCGGAGACCAGCCTCCCCCAGTTCATGGAGGGCGCAAACCGCCAGGGATTGATGCGGGTGTTCTGAAACGACAGCATGAACGAGCTGACGATCGGCCAGACCCAGAACGTCGCGAAAATCAGAAGATAGGGCGCAAGGAACGCATAAGCGATCCTGTTCCTTGACGGCATGACGACCTCCAGATGCGATGGTTGGAAAGCTTGGAGAGGCCGGTCCTGCTAAACCGCAAGGCCGGCCATCCGAGAGCTTCATTCCGCGACCGGCAGCCCCGTGGCCGTTTCGATCTGCTTTGCGGCATCGTCGAGAGCTGCTTTCGCATCGGGATAACCACCCGCGAAATATTTGGTCTGCGTCGCCTTGTAGATCGCATCTGCATCCGACTGGAACGCGGTGCCACGGCTGGGCACGATTTTCGGCAGGGTCGCCAGAATATCGGTCCAGACCGCCTGCCCACCCCAATAGGGCTGCTTTTCCTTGACGAAAGGATCATCGATGGCGGAGAGAAGCGAGGGAACGAGGCCGAAGGACTTCAGCATCGTCACCTGCCCCTCATTGGTGGTCAGCGCGTAGTCGATGTACTTCCAGGCGGCTTCCTTGTGCTTGGACGCCGAACTTATCGCCAGCGAAGAGCCACCGAGATTGGCTGCATGCGGACCGTCAGGCGTAAGGCTCGGCATCATATAGACACCCCACTTGCCCGAAAGACCGGGAGAGCCGGAGCGAACCGTGCCTTCATACCAGGCGCCATACATCTGGCTCGCGGCCTTGCCGGCAGTATTGGCCTGAATCTTCTCATCCCAGATCGCAGCCGTGATGATGCCGGCATCCTTCATCTGCTTGATCTTTTCAAGCGTCGCGACACAGGCAGGTTTGTTGATGGTGATGTTCTGGCCGTCGGTCGAAAAGTAACCGCATCCCTGCTCGTTGGCGATCATGCGGAACCACTCGCTGTCGCCGTTGAAGTCGGCCTGCGCCATCACGGTGCCGGGATTGGCGGCCATGACCTTCTTGCCAGCCGCGATGAAATCATCCCAGCTTTTGATGGTGGCCGGATCGACAGCAGCCTTTTCGTAGAAATCGCGCCGGTAAAAAACGGCCACCGGACCCGAATCCCAAGGCACCGCATAAGCTACGCCATCGACCTCCAGTTCCGTGCGCTTAAAGTCAGGAAAAAGCGCCTGTTTTTCAGGCGTATAGCCAAGTGCAGTCAAATCCGTGAAACAATCCGGGAACCGGCTCCAGAACAGTTCCGCCTCGAAATTTTCGACCGTTACAATATCCGGGAGGCCGTCGCCACCCGCTGCGCAAGCCGCCAGCGTCTTGTCGAAAACTTGATCGTTTCCAAGGTCTTCAACAACAATCTTGATGTCAGGATTTTGCTTGTTGAACCCTTCGACAGTGGATTTAAGCGCCGATGCGGCGACATTCCAGCTCCAGATGGTTAAGGTCTCGGATTGCGCCATTACCGGCGCTGCAAGGAGCACCAGAGCCGTCGACGCGCCAAGAAATTTAAAGCACATTGAAAACCTCCCTTTTTTCAATTGCCGTTCTTTAGCGAACATGGGCACATTACCGGCGGCAGGAAATCTGTCTCGTACAAAGGGAACATCGATTTGGCGGAAAGTAAGATTGCGGAAAGAGCCTTCTACCAGCCGGGTGCAAGCAGCATCGAAGGCATGCCGACCACGCTCCAGCTTTTTTACAACCACCCGCCCATCATGCTCAGGCCGCACTGGCATGCGCAGGTGGAGGTGAACTATGTGATGTCGGGATCCGTACATTACCGGATGGGCGACCACGACCTTTCGCTCGATGCCGGCCAGATGTGCATTTTCTGGGGCGGCCAGCCGCACCAGATGGACCGTTCCTCCGATGATTCGATTTATGCGGGCGCGCATCTGCCGCTCGTCCATTTTTTCCGCATGCGGCTGCCGGCTGCGGTTTCCAGCCTGCTGATGGGCGGCGCAACGATGGTGAGTGCGCACACGGACCGGGCCGACGAGGAAAATTTCGGCCGCTGGTTCCGTTACGTCACTTCGGGTGATCCGGCCAAGGCGCAGCACGCGGTGGAGGAATTGCTGCTGCGGGTGGAGCGCATGTTCCTCGAGCCCTATACCGTCATATCCTCCGCCGTCAGCGGCAAACGGGAAGAGAACGACGAGAGCATGGCGCCCTCAATCGGCGTGGTGCGCATGTGTGATTTCATTGCCGCCAATTTTCTAGACGACATCGACGCGACCGAAATTGCCCGCGCCGCCTCGCTTCATCCGAAATATGCGATGAACCTGTTTCGCAAATCCACCGGGATGACGCTGATCAAATATCTGACCTTGCTCAGGCTTTCCCGCGCCCAGGCGATGCTGATGAACGGCAAGGACAATATTTTGCAGATTGCCATGGAAAGCGGCTTCGGCTCCGTCAGCGCCTTCAACAAGGCGTTTCGTCAGATCGCCGGCATGTCGCCTTCCGATTTCCGCCGCGATATGCGCGCGACGGCGGCTTAATTTTCCGCCTCTTCAAAATCGGAGTAGCCGGCACTGCGCTGGCCTGCCGCCTTGCGATAGGCGCGGGGCGAATTGCCGAGCATTCGCCGAAACATGGTGGTAAAAGCCGGAATATTTTCATAACCGGCATCCAGCGCCACATTGGTCACCGCCTCGCCCGCGGCAAGCCTCGGCAAAGACGCAAAAATGCAGGCCTGCTGACGCCAGGTGACAAAACTCACCCCCAACTCTTTACGAAATAACCGCGTAAAGGAGCGCCGGCTCATGCCCATGGCGGCGGCCCAGTCATCGATTTCCACTCTGGCCACAGGCTTTTTCAGGAACTCGCGGCAAAGACCGGCAAGACGCTGATTATCGGGAAAGGGTAATCCCAGCGGGCGTTCCGGCAGACGGTTTACCTCATCAAGCAGAAGCGCCCGCACCAGTCCCTGCCGGTGAAAAGCGGCAGGTTGCAACTCCTCGCCCAGCAATTCCGAAATCAGGCTGGAGGCAAGGGCGGTAATTTCCACCACCCTTGGGGCCCCGGCTTGAAACAGATCGGGGTGAACGTAGATCGAATGCATCTCCACCGTTGAGATGATCTCAGCCTCATGTTTCAGCCCGGCTGGAATGATAAGCCCGTGACCGGGCGGTATCATCCAGCGCCCGGCGGCGGTGCTGACCAGCACGACGCCCTGGCGTGCGCACCATATCTGCACCCGACCATGGCTGTGGACCGGGGTACGGTGTCCTGTCGGATAGGCACGGTGAAGCGCCAACACCGGCTCGTTGGTGCCATCGATCAATTTCAGGCTGCGCTCATGGTCGTCATCCGCCAGACGGGCGGGTTTTAGCGATTTGATTTTTGCCATTTGGCCCATTCACAAAGAAACTCGTCCAGAACACGAAAGCAGGCCAGAAACAATATGAATAAAAGCGGGAAGAAATAAAGACACGTTTCCCGTCTCTCGCGGGGAATCTGGAGAGGATACATCATGGCCACCGTCACCAGCACCGGGTTCAGCCCGCAACGCACGGCGTTTTCAATTATTGCAGCAGCCAGCTTCTGCCACATGCTCAACGACATCATGCAATCGCTACTGACGTCGCTTTATCCGCTGCTGAAGGCCAATTATGCGCTCGACTTCATGCAGATCGGGCTGCTCACCTTCGCCTTTCAGGTCACGGCATCGCTGTTGCAGCCTGTCGTCGGCATGGTGACCGATCGCTGGCCCATGCCTTTCTCCCTGCCAGTCGCCATGCTCTCGACCTGTGCCGGCCTCATCACGCTCGCATTCGCTCACAGCTTCGAGGTGCTCGTAATCGGCGCCTGCCTGATCGGTGTCGGCTCAGCGATCTTCCATCCGGAGGCGTCCCGCGTTGCCCGTCTGGCATCCGGTGGTCGCCACGGTCTGGCACAGTCCTTCTTCCAGGTTGGTGGCAATACAGGCACGGCCATCGGCCCGCTGCTGGCCGCCTTCATCGTCATCCCGTTCGGTCAAGCCAGCCTCAGCTGGTTCTCACTGATCGCGCTGATGGGCTTTGCCGTCTTGTCCTGGGTCGGCGTCTGGTATACCCGCCACCGCCGCGCGAATGTCGGCAAGGCTCCGGCCAGCCGCGCACTTCCGCTGGCACGCGGCACCGTGATGATGACGCTTGCCGTGCTGGTGGTTTTGACCGCCACCAAGAACGCCTATCTCGCCAGCCTTTCCAGCTATTTCACGTTCTACACCATCGAGAAGTTCGGGCTGGGCGTGCAGGATGCGCAGGTTCTGCTGTTCCTCTTCCTTGGCGCTTCTGCGGCGGGCGTTTTCTTCGGTGGCCCGATCGGCGACCGCTTCGGCTCGCGCGTCGTCATCTGGTTTTCGATCCTCGGCGTCATTCCCTTCGCGCTGATGCTGCCCTATGCGAACCTGTTCTGGACGACCGTTCTCGTCGTCGTCATCGGCTTCGTCTTCTCCTCCGCCTTCTCGGCAATCGTCGTGTTCGCGCAGGAACTGGTACCCGGGCGCGTTGGTCTCATCGCCGGCATGTTCTTCGGTTTCGCCTTTGGCTTCGGTGGCATCGGGGCCGCGGTTCTCGGGATCTATGCGGATAAGGAAGGCATCGAGTTCGTCTATCGCATCTGCTCCTACCTGCCGCTGCTCGGCCTGTTGACGGTGCTTTTGCCAAAGTTGCCGAGCCACCGGTAAAGACCCTACGCTCTCAAGCGTTTCGTCACGGCAGTCACCTGTGATAATCACGGTGACTGCCGTAATTCGTTGAGCGAAGACCAGCCACATGCAGATACCGATAAAATCGATCCTCGTCTTTCATGCTGCGGCAAGGGCGGGCAGCATTTCGCGGGCGGCGGAAGAGCTGAGCGTTACGCCTTCAGCCGTTTCCCAGCAGATCCAGTTACTTGAAGGCCAGCTTGGCACGACGCTGATGGCGCGGACCGGCCGCAAGGTGACGCTGACGGAGGCGGGCGAGCGGTACTTCTCGATGATCACTGCACAGATCGAGCAGATCACCGATGCCACCGACAGTATTCGCGGCTTCCGCTCGGTGACCACGCTGACAATCAGGGCAACCCCGACCATTTCCAACAAATGGCTGCTGCCGCGTCTCGGCTCCTTTCTGGAGGAGCATCCCGAACTGGAAGTGCGCCTCGACGGCACCAACGAGCCGACCGATTTTTCGCAGGAGCTTGTCGACATAGAGTTGCGCCATGGCGATGGCCGCTGGCCGGGCCTGTTTGTGGAAGGGCTCGTGGAAGAGGAGTTCCTGCCGGTCTGTTCACCGGATATGCCCGGTGCCGGTACATTCCTGCCCGAAGATTTGCAGAACCAGCGGCTTATCCACTCGGTCAAGGCGCAGGCGCAATGGAACCACTGGTTCCCGCTTTCCGGCGTGACGGCTGAAAAGCGCTGGCGTCGCGTTCTGTTCGATCGCAGCCACATGGCCATCGACGCCGCCGTTCTCGGCATCGGCGTGGCGCTGGAAAGCACGTTGATGATGGAGCGGGAACTGCAACGCGGAATGCTGATCCCGGCCGTGGCCGATGCGCCCCGCATCAAGCTCGTCACGCAATGGATCGTTTGCCCGCATTCCCACCTGCGTCAGAGAAAAGTGACGCTGTTTCTGGAGTGGATGCGAAAACAACGCGACGAGTGGCGTGCCCGTCGCGTTGTCTGATGTTTCAGGCTTCCTGTTTCAGTCTCAATAAAGACCCATCAACCGTATCGGCCCGAGCGTCAGCACCGGGAAAAGCACGAGTGCGAATATGGCGAGCGTCAGCACCGTCATCGGCGCCAGCGAACCACGAATGACGTCTTCGATCTTCATGTTCGCCACCTGTGCTGCCGCGAACAGGCAGACCCCGACCGGCGGCGTCACAAGGCCAAGTGTCAGCGTCATGACAGTCACGATCAGGAAGTGGATCGGATCGATGCCCAGCGCCTCCACCGGCGGCATCAGCACCGGAATGAGGATGAACATGGCAGGGATAGCCTCCATGAAGATGCCGATGATCAGCAGAAACACGAAGATCACCAGCATGCCCGACATCGGCCCAAGGTTCATCGCCTTCAAAAGCTCGGCCACCTGTTCCGGCAGGCCGTCGAAGGTGAAGACCCAGGCGGCAAGCTGCGAGGTGGCGGCGATGAACAGGATGGTGCCGGAAATGCGCGCCGTGGATATCAGTATTTCCGGCAATTCGCGAACCGGCAGCGTGCGATAGACCAGCACACCCAATACGGCCACATAAACAACCGCGATGGCCGCGGCTTCCGTCGGCGTGAACAGGCCGCTGGCGATACCGATGATGAGGATCAGCGGCGTGAGCATCGGCAGGATGGCGCGAAGGCCGGTGACGATAACCAGACGGAAATTGAAGGGCGTCGGTGGATTGTAGCCGTAATGCACCGAATAGAAGTGGTTAAAGACAAGAAAAGCGAAGGCGATGAAGAGGCCAGGCACCAGACCCGCAATGAGCAGCGTGCCGATCGACACATTGGCGATGGAACCGGCAATCACGATCAGGATCGACGGCGGGATGATGGAAGAGAGCGTGGAGGTGCAGAGCGTCATGCCGACGGCATAACCCTTTGGAAATCCGTGTCGCTCCATGGCCTTGATTTCGATTGCGCCCACAGAGGCGATATCGGCGACTGAAGAGCCGGAGACGCCGGAAAAGATGACCGACGAAATGACGTTGACGTGACCAAGCCCACCGGGAAGCCAGCCGACCATCGCCTCGGCGAAATCGAAGATGCGCTCCGCCACACGCCCGCGCTCCATCACCGTACCGACCAGAATAAAGAGTGGCACGGCGACGAGAAGGAAAGAGTTCATCGACGAGAACATCGTCTGCGACAGAAGGTCCATGGGCATGGAGGTGAAGAGCCACAGCGTGCCGACACTGGCGAGCGCCAAAGCGATGGCGAGCGGCACACCCAGCATGCTGAGACCGAAAAAAGCGATGAGAAGAAAGACCGACATGGCTCAATGTCCTGCTGAAATAGAGATATCGGCGTGGGCGATCTCGTCCGCGGGGATACCGATCTCGGGTAGCGCGATCAGGTCCCGCCTGCTGCGCAGCGATTCGATGATGGCCAGCACGGCGATGACGGCCGAGACAGGCAGAACCATGCCGATGGTCCACATGGGGATGGGCAAGGTCGCGGCGGTCTCGTTCATCATGATCTGCTGGCGCACCAGGGTGAAGCCCGTCCAGCCCATCATGCCGAAGAAGAACACCGAAGAACTGACATAGATCGGCACCGCCAACCGCCTGAACAGGCGGTGGAACAGCACCAGAAACACCACGACCCGCGCGCTTTCAACAGTGCGGAAACCGGCGGCAAGGCCAAGGAACACCATCCAGATGAAGAGAAAGCGCGTCGCCTCCTCGGTCCAGGGGAGCGGGCTGCCGATGAGGCGGCCAATGACCTGGAGAAGAACGACGACAAGAATACCGAAACAGGCCGCCCCGGCGGCGACATCAGCGATGACCTTGACGATGGTGCCGAGCACCGACGGTTTCGTATCGCGCATGACAATACCCTTCCACTGCTGAAACCGGATATCCGGTAAAACGAATGCCACCCTGCCGCTACGGCAAGGCAACCCTTGCTGACGATGGGAGCGGCCGGGTTGCCAATCGATGCAACGCCGGCCCTCCTTTCACTGGCGGCGTCAGTTCGTCTTGAGGAAAGCCTGCGTCTTGTCGAAAAACGCCTGATCTTTAACGAGGGCGGAGAATTTTGCCGAAAGACCAGTCGCGACAGCCACGAAAGCCTTGCGCTCGTCATCGGTCAGCGTGTTGACCTCCATGCCGTTCTTCTTCAACGTTGCGAGCGACTTGTCGATATCGGCAGCATCGTTCTCGGCTTTCCACGCCTCGGTTTCCGTGGCCGCGTCCCTCAACGCCGTTTTGAAGCCTTCGTCGAGGCCTTCGAAACGGGCCGGGTTCATGCCCAGCACCCAGGCGTCAGCGATGTGGTTGCTGATCGTCAGGTATTTCTGCACTTCATAAAGCTTGGCGCTGACAGGCACGTTGACCGGATTTTCCTGCCCGTCGACGACTTTCAGCTGGAGCGCGTTATAGACTTCCGCAAAGGCCATCGGCGTCGGGGCAGCACCCATGGCGCCGAAGAATTCGACCCAGAGCGGATTGTTCGGCACACGCAGCTTCATGCCCTTGAGATCGGCAGGCGATTTGATCGGCGCCTTGGAGTTGGTGATCTGGCGCAGTGGCCGCGACCAGAGATCGAGCCCGAGAATGCCGATCTTGCTCAGATCGCCGGAAAGCTCCTTGCCAAGATCGCTGTCGAGATAGACGCGCAGCTGGTCGATATCGCGGAACTGATAGGGAATGGCGATGGCCGTGAATTTCGGATTGAACGTTGCGTAAAGCGATGTCGAGTTCAAGAGCATGTCGAGCGAACCGCCGGCCAGCTGCTTGACGCCCGCCGAAGGATCGCCGCCATAAAGCGTGCCGTTCGGAAACACCTTGATCTTGAGTTTGCCGTCAGTCTTTTTCGAAACAATCTCGGCGAACTTGTTGGCCGCGAGCGTGATTTCCGACGTATCGGAGTCCGGCGTCGAAAGCGTGAGCGTTTCCGCCTGCGCGATCGATGCAACCAGCATGGTGGCGGCGAGAGCCAGCCCGTAAAGTTTTGAAATTTTCATGTGTTCCTCCCTTTGTTGTCTCTAAACAGTTTCGAGCGTTCCTCCGAACGCATTCATGCGTTTGACTTCAAGGATCACACCGCTGTGATCAAGTTCGCCCGCACCATGCTCGACCATGGAGCGGAACAGCCGGTCAACCTCCTCGCCGACCGGTAATTTCAGGCCACGGCTCTTGGCGAAAGCAAGCGCCGTGGACGTATCCTTCAGCTGATATTTCGCCGGCCCGCCGGGGCGGAAATCGCTTTCCACCATGCGTTTGCCGTGCTGGCGGAAGACGGTGGACTCGGCAAAACCGCCAAGCAAAGCCTGGCGCACCTGCGCCGGGTCGGCTCCCCCCGCTTCAACCAGCGTCAAAGCTTCCGCTACGGCGCAGATCGTCGAGGCGACGATCAGCTGGTTGGCCAGCTTGGCCAATGAACCGCAACCCACCGGACCGACATGGGTGACGCGGCCGAGGCAATTGAGGAGTGGCCGCAATGCGTCCACATCCCGCTGCTCACCGCCGGCCATGATGGCGAGCGTTCCCTCAGTCGCCCCTTTTTCGCCCCCGGAAACCGGTGCGTCGACATAAGCGACGCCATGAGCCTTTGCCGCCTCCGCCTGTTCCCGTGCGCTGTCGACGGGAATGGAACTCATCACCAGCAGAAATGCACCAGGCTTCATGGTGGAAACGACACCCGAGGCGCCGAGCAGAACCTCGTCGCAGACCGGCCCGGAACTCAGCATACAGAGCACGACATCGGCTTCGGCTACAGCTTCGGCAGCCGTGGCCGTCGGCTGCACGCCCTTTACCGCCAGAACCGCAGCTTTTTCAGCACTGCGGTTCCAGGCCTTGACGGAAAAACCGGCCTCCGCCAGACGCGCCGCCATGGGTGCACCCATGATGCCCGTTCCGATGACAGCGATTTCGCGGATGTCCTGCATTTTTTCCACCCTTCAAAGCCATTGCCGGTTGAGGAAACGCACCGGCAACTCTTCTTCGATGAGGGCGGGAAACGCCTCGCGAAACCGGTCGAGATGGGGTGTTTTCAGATGGTCGTCGAAAGCTTCGCGGCTGTCATAGACCTCATAGAACACCACGTTGTTTCCGGATTCCGGCCGCACCACATCGAATTGCCGGCAACCCGGTTCATCCTGAACCGAATGCTTGGCATCATCTTGCGCTGCGTTAAGAAAGGCATCCATCGCGTCAGGCTTGACCCGGAATTCCGCGATTACCACGAAAGCTCCATTCGGCATGTCCCGTTCTCCGTCCATCACGCCGCAGCGTCTTTTTGCGGACGGAACTGGTTTTCCATGTCCTGGCGAAGCTTCACCACCTCCAGGTCGCTCACCAGTTCCACATCGTCGAAGCTGACGATCTGGTCCTTCCTGATGGCGCGCTTCAGCTTGACATTATGGGCAAGGCCGATCGGCAGCGCCTTGATGTCGAGGCTGCGGGTGGCAGGGATGGCATTGGCCCAGACCGCGTAACCGCCCTCGCCGTCAAGCATTTCGCCGGGCTGCATGTCCTTCTTGGCCGTCGCAACCGCATCGCCGCGGAACTCCTTCGAGCAACCGGTGGCCTCGTTGCGCAGCACCGCGGACAGCACACTGATCGAGGTTTCCAGACCGATGATATGGAACGGACGCCACATGGAGGCGTACCAGCCCGAAGGATCGGTCAGCAGTCCATATTGCTTGAAGCAGGCGCGGGCATATTCGTTATGCGCCTTGAAGGTGACGAAAACGCCGTAACGGATGTTATTAAACACCTCGCGACCATCCGGCTCCTGGCTTGCGGCAATATCCACGAGACCGGAGCGCGACATGCGGCCGCCATCGGCAGCGGGGCGAAAGACGCGGGCGAGATCGTGCAGGCCGGCGGGCGGGAAGGCCAGACCGTCATCCGGGCAATCCAGCCCCGTGCCGTTTGCGACCGCCGCCATTTCGATGGCCGCCTTGGTGCCGTCGGTAAATGAATTGTACATTTTCGGATTGAAGTCGCCCTTGGCCACTTCCTCGTCAGTCCAGCCGAAGTAGCTCCAGACCGTATCAGGCGTCGAATACCGGTAACGCGGCTCGAAATTCATCCCCTTGCCGGCGGAAACGACCTCGAAGCCGGTGGCGCGTGCCCAATCGACCAATTCGCAGATCAGGGCCGGTTGGTCACCGTAAGCCATGGAGTAGATAAGACCCTTGGCCCTCGCTTTTTCGGCCAGGATCGGCCCGACCATCACATCGGCCTCCACATTGACCATGACGACATGTTTGTTGTGGTCGATGGCTCCGAGCGCATGGCGCGCGCCAGCCAGCGGATGGCCGGTCGCCTCGATCACGCATTCAATCTCGCCGCAGGCGAACAGTTCGTTCACATCGTCAGTCACATAGGTCTTGCCGCTCTTCAGCGCATCGGCGCAGCTCGTCGCGTCATAACGCTCCTTCGGCCAGCCGACGCGGTCAAACGATTCCCGCGCCTTGCCGACATTGAGATCAGCGACGGCGACCATGTGGAAACCGGCGATGCGCTGCGCCTGCGCCAGAACCATGGAACCGAACTTGCCGGCACCGATGAGACCCACCCTGACGGGCTTGCCACCGGCTGCGCGCTGCGACAGAAGAGAATAGAGATTCATGTTTTGACATCCTTCGCTGGGGAAATTGCTGGCGAGAGTGCCCAGTCAGCCCGGCGAAGGCCATGCGATACCGAGGCTACGAAGGGTTAACCCTCGCGGCACCGAAGACATGACGTTTCTGCGTTCCTCCCGGATCCCGGCACACACTTGCGCCGGCTCCCGCGGTCGCCTCCCAAAGCAACCCTGGGAACAGAGTAGGAGCGTTCAAATATTAGTTCTATTTAGAAAAACAGATTTTTCTTTTAATTTTTCTAACAAACTATCAAGCTGATTTGCGCAGCATCAGATCGGCACTGAGGAGAATGCGCTCGCGCATCCGTGTCGTGTCATCCGCCTCTTCGTTCAACTTCTGCAGAAGAAGTTCGATCGATAGCCTGCCGATCTCGTTGTAATTCTGCGCCACCGTAGTAATCGGCGGGCAGGCATAACGCGAAAGCGGATGATCGTCATGGCCGGCGACCCTGAGATCGTAATCCGTGCCATGGCCGACCCTGATGCCCTTCTGGAAGGCGGCGGCGATGACCCCGAAGGCGATACGGTCATTGGCGCATAAAATAGTGCGCGAGGGCAAATGCCCTGCTCCATCCAGCAACCGGGTCGCTTCATCAAAGGCGAAACGCTCGAAATCCCAGGTTACGGTGCCGGGAACACCGATGACATGCGGCTCGAAACCAAGACGCTGCATCGCCTCCTCATAGGCCGTGCGGCGCGTTGCGGCGTTGGTATTGACCTGCGGCATGTCGAAGAAACAGGGCGGCTCGCCCGAACGGCAGAGATAATCCACCATCAGCCCGACGCTCTGGCGGTTGTCGGTGCCGACGAAGGCCGAGGTCTCGTCGAGTGGAGAATCGACATAAACGATCGGTATGCTGGCCGCCAGCTGCTCTAGCGTGGCGCGATGGGACTTGACGCCGAGCGGAGCGATGATGGCGCCCGCGACATTCATCGACTTGAAGGTGCGGATGGCCCGATCCTCGATTTCCGCCTTGCCGTCGGAGGACAGCACGAAGGCAAGGAACCCCGCCTCGTTGGCGATGAGTTCGATACGGCTCGTCAGCGCCATGTAGAACGGGTCGGTTGAGTTGGGAATAATGATGCCGATGATATTGGAGCGGCGGCGGTTGAGGTTGACGGCGAAGATATTCGGTCGGAAGCCCGATTTCTTCAGCGCATCCTCGATGGCATCCCGCGTCTTCTTGCGGACCGAGGCCGGATCATTGAAGTATTTCGAAACAGTCGGGCGGGAAAGGCCGACGAATTCCGAGAACTCTTCCATCGTCCTGATAGATTTGGCCAAAGTGCTTGCCCCCATGAAATATTACATGTGGTACTCTATATCGACCGGCCTTCGCACGAAAAGCCGGTCGAATACGGTTATCAACGGCCAAACGATCATTCGGCTGCAAATTGCACTTTCATCGTGGCCGGATCGGACGGCTTTTTCATAAAGAACGGCAGCATATCCGAAAGCGGCAGCCGGTGCGACACCAGCCGGGCCATGACATCGCCATCCGTTTCCAGAATGGCAAGCGCCTGCGGTATGTTGCGGTTCAGCGAATGTGAGCCGACAAGCTTCAGCTGCCGCCGGAAGATTTCGAAAGGCGCAACCGAGATACGGGCATCCGGCGCGCAGACACCGAAAAACAGCGCCGTGCCGCCATCCGCGACCAGCGGGATCATTGCTTCCGCAACAGCTGCGATGCCGGTCGCATCCGCCACGAAATCGAACGCCTTCTGTTGCCGCAGCAGCTCCTCAGACCCGGAAACCGCCGTCTGAAGTCCAAGACTTTCAGCGAAGTCTAGCCTGCTTTCGTTGATGTCCGCAATCGTCACCGTGGCGATGCCGTGTGATTTCAGCGACAGGGCGAGCAGCAGGCCGATGGGGCCGGCGCCAAAAACAAGCGCATTGCCGGGCACCGACCCAATCTCGCCAATACCCGCGCTCTGCATGCCGTTGACGACGCAGGCGAGCGGTTCGGCAAGTGCTGCCACGTGATAGGGCATGGAACCTATGCCATGCAGTTGGTCGGAGCGCACCACGCTGAATTCCGCAAAACCGCCATTGTGGGAAACGCCATAGGCCTTCAGCGTGCTGCAAAGGTTGGTAAGCCCTTTCCTGCAACTGGGGCAGGTGCCGCAGGGCAGATTGGGATCGACGACAACCCTGTCGCCGACCTTGATGTCCGTGACATCTGCCGCCACCGTCGCAACTTCGCCGGCATATTCATGGCCCGGAATGACGGGAAAGGCACCGTCACCGTAACGCGCATGCAGCACGTCGATATCGGTATGGCACAGCCCCGAAGCCTTGACCCGGACAAGGGCATGCCCCGGCGGCAGATCGGCGACGGGCACGTCCGTAAGCACGGCTCGTCCCTTCTCGACGAATTGAATCGCATGCATGGTCATCTCCGGCTTTTCAGCTCATCCAGTTGCCGCCGTCGACATTATATGTCTGGGCGAGAATATAGTCGCTGTCGGAAGAGGCGAGGAAAACTGCAAGGCCCTTGATGTCATCCGGCGTGGCGAAACGGCCGATCGGCACGGATTTGGCCACAGCCGCCTTCTTCTCACCCGGCTTCAAGCCTTCCCATTTGGCGAAATGCGCATCGACCACTTCCCAGTGCTCGCCATCCACGACACCCGGCGCAATCGCATTGACGTTGATACCGTGTTTGACGAGCGCCAGCGCCGCCGACTGCGTGGCGGAAATGATCGCCGCTTTGGAAGCGCAATAAAGCGTGACGAGCGCCTCACCGCGCCGACCGGCCTGGCTCGCCATATTGATGATCTTGCCGCCGCGCGCACGCGCGATCATGACATTGGAGACGGCCTTCATCATGAAAAGCGGCCCCTTGAGATTGATGTCAAAAACCCGCTCATAGCTCTCTTCGGTAATGCCGTTGATCGGCGCCATATCGAAGATCGCGGCATTGTTGACGAGAATATCGATGCCGCCGAATTCCTCATCGACCGCCTTTACAACCGCATCGATCTGACCAAGGTCAGTCACGTCTAGACGGATGGCCTTGGCGGATGGGCCTATAGCGGCTGCAGAAGCGGTCGCCCTGGCAATATCGATATCGGCGATGATGACCTTTGCACCCTCATCGGCGAAAGCCTGTGCAAAACCAAGGCCGATGCCGCGGGCGGCGCCGGTAATCAGCGCGACCTTGTTCTTCAATCTCATGTCGATCTCCGTGATGCATGGCGGGTAATGGATGAACTCGGCCATGCGCGTTTGTGTTAGATGCGATTTTCTCACTCCCCTCATTCCTGTGCTTGTCACAGGAATACAGCCGACGCGCGTCTGCGTGGCGAGAGAGTCCTTTTCAGCCCAAGGGCTTGGGCTGACTGGATTCCTGTGACAAGCACAGGAATGAGGGCGGCGGGTGCGCCAGCCCCACCCATGCCGCCCGCCGCCAAAGTGACGAACGGGCGGCACGCCGGGAGGACGCGGCTACTTGATGTAGCCCGCGCGGGTCATGTCACGCTCGACCTGTTTCTGGGCGCCTTCGAGCGCCGTATCGACGGTCTGCTGGCCGGAGAGTGCTGCCGCAATCTGCTGGCCGACAACCGTGCCGATCGACTGGAATTCCGGTATGGCGACGAACTGCACACCGGTATAGGGAACCGGATCTTTTGTCGGCTTCGACGGATCGGCGGACATGATGGCTTTCAGCACCGTATCCGCAAAGGGTGCGGCCTTCTTGTATTCCGGCAGCTCATAGGTGGATTTGCGCGTACCGGGCGGCACGGCGACCCAGCCTTCGCTTTCGCCGACCGTCTTCACATAGTTCTTCGAGGTCGCCCATTTAACGAATGCCTTGGCGGTTTCGACCTTCTTCGTGGTGTTCGGAATTGCAAGGTTCCATGACCACGACCAGCTCGATCCGTTCGGCGTTGCCTCTACCGGAGCACGCGTGAAAGCGGTCTTGTCGGCAACCTGGCTCTGTTTGGGATCGTAGATACGTCCCGCAGCCGAGGTGGCGTCGATCCACATGGCGCAATGGCCTGATGCGAACAGCGTCTGGTTCTCGTTAAAGCCGTTGGTCGCCGCACCGGGCGGGCCGTAGGAGGTCATCAGCGCAACATAATCCGAGATCGCCTTTTTCCACGGCTCGCTCGTCAGCTGCGGCTTCCAGTCCATGTCGAACCAGCGTCCACCATAGGTATTGATCATGGTACCGAGGAAAGCCATGTTCTCGCCCCAGCCCGGCTTGCCGCGCAGGCAAATGCCATATTGCTGTTTCGACTTGTCCGTCAGCTTGGCCGCGAAGTCCTTGATCTGGTCGTAGCTCGGATTATCAGGCATTTTCAGGCCGGCCGCGTCGAACAGGTCCTTGCGGTAAAGGGTGAACGAGCTTTCGGTATAAAACGGCACCGCGTAAAGCTTGCCGTCCACCGTCAGGCCTTTTTTGATCGGATCGAGCAGATCGGCGTAATCGTAATCGTCGCCGAGATCATCGACCGGAGCCAGCCAACCCTGCTTGCCCCAGATCGGCGCTTCGTAACCGCCGATGGTCATGATGTCGAACTGGCCGCCATTGGTGGCGATATCGGTGGTGACGCGTTCGCGCAGAACATTCTCTTCCAGCACGATCCAGTTGATCTTGTTTCCTGTTTCCTTCTCCCAGGCGCTGGAAAGCTTCTGCATGATGATCATGTCGCCATTGTTGACGGTGGCGATGTTGATTTCTTCCGCCTGCGCAAGTCCGGCCAAAAGGCCCGCTCCAACCACAGACGACGACAGAATTCCAATGAATTTGCTCATGAGACCCGCTCCTCCTTTACGGATGTCCACGCATAACAATACATGCGTAAATTTTTATCTCGCAAAATCGCGCCATTTGTCAACATCCAAAAATAAACTGTGACGTGAGCACTCTTGGATATATTGCTATAACTCGCTGTTTTAAAGTCGATAATGTCATCAAAAATAATTACATGATCCGCTTTACTTGCTGCATCGCAACAAAAACATCATCAAAAATTATCTTGACGCGCGTCAATTTTAACTGATATCCGGAAAACAACAGAGCCAGGACGTCGGGGGTTTGCACCCACCGGAAAGGTGGAGCCGAATGCATATGGAGGAGACGATGAGGCAGGTATCCGCACTGGCGCCGCACGCGAAAGGCCCGACCATTACGGCGGGTGAAATCCTCGTGGAAATCATGGCGACAACAGTGGGCGACGGCTTTCTCGAGCCGCAAACGCTGATCGGCCCCTTTCCAAGCGGCGCGCCCGCCATTTTCATCGATCAGGTCGCGCGTTGCGGCGGCAGCGCCGGCATTATCGCGGCTGTTGGCGATGACGATTTCGGCCGCCTCAACATCGAGCGGCTGCGCCGTGACGGCGTGGACATATCGGCCATCGCCACCATTGCGGACCGGCCGACCGGCAGCGCTTTTGTCCGCTACAGGGAAAACGGCGCACGGGATTTCGTTTTCAACATCGCCCATTCCGCAGCGCGCGAAACGCACATGACTGATAAGGCGCAGGCCCTCATCGAACAGGCCGGCCATGTGCACGTCATGGGATCGGCGTTTGCGATTGCCGGTATCGGCGAGATCATTCTGGAGGCGATCAAAAGCGTCAAGGCGCGCGGCGGCTCGGTGTCTTTCGATCCGAACATCCGCAAGGAACTGGTGCAGGGTAACGAGGGCCGCAAGCTGATCGACGATCTCCTTGATGTCACCGACCTTCTGCTGCCTTCCGGCGAAGAACTTCAAGCTGCCTCCGGTCTGGATGACGAGGACGCAGCGATAGAAAAGCTCCTCGCCTCCGGTATCGGCGAAATCGTGCTGAAGCGCGGCGCGCGAGGCGCCAGCCACTTCAGCCGCGCCTATGGCCGCATCGACGCCCCCGGACTGACGGTCTCCGAAATCGATCCGACCGGCGCCGGCGACTGTTTCGGCGCAACTTACCTCACCTGCCGCCGCCTCGGCATGCATCCCGAAAGAGCGCTCACCTATGCCAATGCATCCGGCGCGCACAACGTCATAAAGCGCGGCCCCATGGAAGGCGCTGCCAGCCTTGCCGAACTTGACGCCTTCATGACCGCGCTATTGTCGGAGGAAGTCCTATGACCGCCATTCTGGAAAATCTCGCCGCCGCGCGCCGTGCCGGCAAGCCCGCAGGTATCACTTCGGTCTGCTCTGCCCACCCCGTTGTCCTGCGCGCCGCAATCCGCCGCGCCGCTGCCGGTCAAACAGCCGTGCTGATCGAGGCCACCTGCAACCAGGTCAATCATCTCGGCGGTTATACCGGCATGACGCCGCGCGACTTCGTTACCTTCGTCAACAGCATTGCGCAGGAAGAAGGACTGCCCGGCGAGCTCCTAATTTTCGGCGGCGATCATCTCGGTCCCAATCCCTGGCGCAAGGAGAAAGCCGAAGACGCGCTGACAAAAGCAGCCACCATGGTCGAAGCCTATGTCACAGCCGGTTTTCGCAAGATTCATCTGGATGCGTCGATGGGCTGCGCCGGTGAGCCGGCCGCACTGGATGACGTGACCATTGCCAATCGCGCGGCAAAACTCGCGGCTGTCGCCGAAAAGGCAGCCGCCGAGGCGGGGCTGCCAAAACCGCTTTACATTCTCGGTACCGAAGTGCCGGTGCCGGGCGGCGCCGATCACGTGCTCGACACGGTGGCGCCCACCGAGCCGCAGGCGGCGCGCATGACCATTGACCTGCACCGTGAGATATTCGCGCAGCGCGGTCTTTCCGATGCGTTCGAACGGGTCATCGCCTTTGTCGTGCAGCCCGGCGTGGAATTCGGCAGCGACAATGTCGTCGCTTACAATCCGGATGCGGCCACGGCGCTCAGCGCCGTGCTGGACGGCGAACCGCAACTGGTCTTTGAGGCACACTCGACGGATTATCAAACGAGAGCAGCACTTGGCGCCCTTGTGCGCGATGGATATCCGATCCTGAAAGTCGGTCCGGGGCTGACCTTCGCTTACCGCGAAGCACTCTACGCTCTCGATATGATCGCATCCGAGATGGTCGGCGACTATGGCGACCGGCCGCTGGCGCGGACCATGGAACAACTGATGCTCGGCGCGCCCGGCGACTGGCAGGGTCATTACCATGGTGATGACATCACGCTCAGATTGCAGCGTCACTACAGCTACAGCGACCGCATTCGCTATTACTGGACAAGGCCCGAGGCGCTCGCAGCCGTTTCCGCCTTGCATAAGGCGCTTGACGGGAAGACAATTCCCGAAACCCTGCTGCGCCAATACCTCGGCGAGCTGCCGCTCGCCACGGTTGCAGGCAAGGATATGGAGGAGGTTCTGATCGCCGCGGTGGATCAGGTGCTAGCGACCTATCATGCGGCGACGGGCGAAGGTCGCTGCTAAGACAATCGTCAAGTTAAATTCGGATGCCCCGGCGGAGACGTTGCGGGTATCGGTCATGGAGGGGACTACCAATGGCAACACGAAACACGAGCGGTCTGGCGCGGGTTATGCTTGCGCCTTCGGTGCTGCTTTTGCTGGTGTGGATGATCGTGCCCCTGGCGATGACGCTGTGGTTTTCGTTCCAGAACTACAATCTCCTCAACCCTGCCAATGTCAGCTTTGCGGGCCTGTTCAATTACCAGTATTTCTATACCGATCCGGCCTTCTTCCAGTCGATCTTCAACACGCTTGCCATCGTCGGCGGCGTGCTTCTGATCACCGTCATTGGCGGTATTGCGATTGCGCTTCTGCTTGACCAGGACATCTTCGGTCAGGGCATCGTGCGCATCATGATCATCTCGCCCTTCTTCGTCATGCCGCCTGTTGCGGCGCTGGTGTGGAAGAACATGATCATGCATCCCGGTTACGGCGTGCTTGCCGATCTGTCCCGCTTCTTCGGCCTGCAGCCGGTCGACTGGTTCGCGCAGTTTCCGCTGCTCTCCATCATCATCATCGTCGCCTGGCAATGGCTGCCCTTTGCCACGCTGATCCTGCTCACCGCCCTCCAGTCGCTCGATGGCGAGCAGAAGGAAGCGGCCGAGATGGATGGCGCCAACTTCATCAACCGCTTTATCTACCTGACGCTGCCGCATCTTGCCCGCGCCATCACCGTCGTCATCCTCATCCAGACGATCTTCCTGCTCGGCGTTTACGCGGAAATCCTCGTCACCACCAATGGCGGCCCCGGCTACGCCTCGACCAACCTTGCCTTCCTCATCTATCGCACGGCGCTTCTGGGCTACGACGTCGGCGGCGCATCGGCCGGTGGCATCATCGCCGTCGTGCTCGCCAATATCGTCGCCATCTTCCTGATGCGCGCCGTCGGCAAGAACCTCGACCGTTAAGGAGAAGCGATCATGGCCCGCAAGACAACGACACGCGCAAAGATCGGCTTCACCATCGCGGCATGGGCCGTGGCGCTTTTGCTGTTCTTCCCGATCCTTTACGCCTTCCTCACCTCGATCAAGACCGAGCCGGAGGCGATCGCAGGCTTCAGCCTCATTCCCTCGGGCACACTCGAAAACTACATCACCGTGCAGACCCAGCGCGATTACTTCAAGCCGTTCATGAACTCGGTCGTGCTGTCGCTCGGCTCGACGATCATCGCGCTCATGATCGCCATTCCCGCCGCCTGGGCCATGGCATTCTCGCCGACCAAACGCACCAAGGACATTTTGATGTGGATGCTCTCCACCAAGATGATGCCGGGGGTGGCGGTGCTGGTGCCGATCTACCTGATCTTCCGCAATGCCGGCCTGCTCGATACCCGCATTGGGCTGACCGTCATGCTCACCTTCATCAACCTGCCGATCGTGGTGTGGATGCTTTATACCTACTTCCGCGAAATCCCCGGCGAGATCCTCGAGGCAGCCCGCATGGATGGTGCCTCGCTCTGGAACGAGATCGTACATGTGCTGACACCAATGGCGGTTCCGGGCATTGCCTCGACGCTGCTTCTGAACGTCATTCTTGCCTGGAACGAATCCTTCTGGACCATCCGGCTGACGACCACCAATGCGGCACCGCTGACGGCCTTCATCGCCTCCTTCTCCTCACCGCAGGGGCTGTTCTGGGCCAAGCTCTCGGCCGCCTCGATGATGGCGATCGCCCCCATTCTCGTCATCGGCTGGTTCTCGCAGAAACAACTCGTGCGTGGCCTCACCTTTGGCGCCGTGAAATAAGGAACGACAATAATGGGCAGCATTTCCCTTCAGAACGTGTCCAAGCTCTTCGGCGAGGCAAAAGTCATCCCGTCGATCGATCTCGATATCCATGACGGCGAGTTCGTCGTCTTCGTCGGCCCGTCCGGCTGCGGCAAGTCAACGCTGCTGCGCCTGATTGCCGGGCTGGAAGACGTCTCCGGCGGCAGAATAGTCATCGACGGCAACGACGCCACCGAAAAGGCCCCGGCCGAGCGCGGCCTTGCCATGGTGTTCCAGTCCTATGCGCTCTATCCGCATATGAGCGTCAGGAACAACATCGCCTTCCCGCTGAAGATGGCCAAGCTCGACAAGGCCGTCATCGACAAGAAGGTCGACGATGCCGCCCGTATCCTCAACCTCACCGATTATCTCGAACGCCGGCCCTCGCAACTGTCCGGCGGCCAGCGCCAGCGCGTCGCCATCGGCCGCGCCATCGTGCGCGAACCGAAGGCGTTCCTGTTTGACGAACCGCTCTCCAACCTCGATGCGGCGCTGCGCGGCACCATGCGGCTGGAAATCTCCGAGCTGCACAACACGCTGAAGACGACGATGATCTACGTCACCCACGACCAGGTGGAAGCCATGACCATGGCCGACAAGATCGTGGTCCTCAACCGCGGCAATATCGAGCAGGTCGGCTCGCCGATGGAGCTTTACCGCTCGCCCGCCAACCTCTTCGTCGCCGGCTTCATCGGCTCGCCGCGCATGAACCTGGTGACCGGCGATTACGCCCGGCAAAAGGGTGCGACCACCGCCGGCGTGCGGCCCGAGCACCTGACGCTGTCGAAGGAAACCGGCCTGTGGCAGGGCAAGGTCACGGTTGCCGAACATCTCGGCTCCGACACCTTCCTCCACCTCGACGTCCCCGGCATCGGCCCCATCACCGCCAGAACCGACGGTGAATTCGAATGCAAACACGGCGATACCGTCTTCATCACACCAGATGATGCCAAAATCCACAGGTTCGATGACAAGGGCATCGCGATATGACGCCTTAAGTTCAGGCCTCGTCGATCCTGACACCGTTTCGGTCAAAAACATGAAGCCGTTCCTGCGGGAAACCGACCCGCAGGGACTTGCCCGGCTGCAACAGCGCACGATCAGACGAAAACAGCTTGAAGGGCAATCCATGCACGGTTAGGTGCAGGATGATGCCGAGACCCGTCGGCTCGACGAGATCGACGGTCGCCTCGACAGCACCATCCGCAGGCGAGACGGTGACATGTTCCGGCCGGATACCGAGTGTGACCGGCTCACCATCGGCAAGCTTCACGTCGCGGCCGAGTTCGAGGCGTGTGCCATCGCCGAGCACGACGAAACTACCGCCATTTTCCCGCCCGAGCCGTCCTTCCAGAAAATTCATGCCCGGCGAACCGATAAATCCAGCGACGAACAGATTGGCTGGGCGATCGTAGAGATCGAGCGGTGCGCCGATCTGCTGCACATGGCCGGCATTCATCGCGACGATACGGGATGCAAGCGTCATCGCCTCGATCTGGTCATGGGTGACATAAACCGAGGTAGCGCCGAGATCAGCATGCATGCGCTTGATTTCGGCCCGCATCTGCTCGCGAAGCCGTGCATCGAGGTTGGAGAGTGGCTCATCGAACAGAAATGCCTTAGGCTGGCGCACGATGGCCCGGCCCATAGCGACGCGTTGGCGCTGGCCGCCGGAAAGCGCCTTCGGACGGCGCGCCAGATAGGGATCGAGACCGAGTTTCGCCGAAGCACCGGCCACGGCCGCCGCGATTGTCTCCTTGGTGCTGCGGCGCAGGCGCAGGCTGTAGCTCATATTGTCGGCGACGCTCATATGCGGATAAAGCGCATAGGACTGGAACACCATGGCGATATCCCGGTCCTTCGGCTTGCGGTCGTTGACGCGCTCACCGTCGATGGTCAATTCGCCCGCTGAAATCTCCTCCAGACCGGCGATCATTCGCAGCAGTGTCGATTTTCCGCAGCCGGATGGGCCGACGAGGACGATGAATTCTCCGTCCTCGATCTTCAGATCGACCCCGTGCAGGACCGCAAGGTCGCCATAGGTCTTGCCGACATTCTTCAGCTCGATGGAAGCCATGGGATTATCCTTTCACCGCGCCGGCCGTCAGGCCCTGCACGAGATAACGTTGAATGAGCAGGAAGAAGAGACAGGCCGGAATGAGCGCCAGAACACCCGCCGCCATCATCTGCCCGAAATCGACGGAAAACTTTGAAACGAAGGTCAACAGCCCGACCGGGAATGTGGCGCTCTGGTTGCCCGAAATCAGCATCAGCGCAAACAGCAACTCGCTCCACGCGGCGGTGAAGACGAAGCCCAGCGTCGCAGCGATGCCCGGCAATGTCAGCGGCAGGATGATCTGGCGGAATGCCGTGAAGCGGCTTGCCCCGTCGATCATCGCCGCCTCTTCCAGATCCTTCGGAATACCGTCGAAGAATGACTGCATGAGGAAAGTGGCAAACGGCACGTTGAAGGCGGTGTAGACGATGACGAGACCCGTCAGGCTGTTGGTGAGGCCGAGCGGCGACAGCATCTTGAAGATCGGCGCGACCAGCATGACCAGCGGAAACATCTGGGTAATCAGCATCAGCGCGACGATCCAGTATTTGCCCTTGAAGCGGAACCTCGACAGCGCATAACCGGACAGTGACGAGAGTACCGTAACGGCAAGTGCCGTGGAGCCGGCAACGATGACGCTGTTCTTAAAAAATGTCGGGAAGGCACTGTTTTCTATGACATATCGATAATGATCGAGCGTCGCGTGCGACGGCCACATTCGCACGCCTTCGCTATAAAGCAGGTCATTCGGCGTGACCGAGACCTTGAGCAGCCAGAACAGCGGAAACAGCGCAAAGACGATATAGGCGAGGATCGCCAGGCGATGGGCAAGGGTGAGGAATATCCTTGATGTCATCGGTCAGTCCTTCTCGATAAGGCGTTGGCGCAGGAGCACGATGAGCATGGAATAGGCCAGAAGCAGCACCATAAGTACCAGCGCGATGGCCGAGGCATAACCGAAATCGAGCCGCCGGAAGGCCTGCGTAAAGATGTAGCTCGCAACGATCTGGGTGCGGTCTGCCGGTCCGCCATTGGTCATGACGATGATGAGATCGGCAAAATTGGCGATCCAGACGGTGCGCAGCAAAACGGTGATGGCGATGGTGGGTGCGAGAAATGGGAGGGTGATAGAAGTAAAGCGCTGCAACGGGTTTGCCCCATCGATGGAAGCGGCCTCGTAAAGATCACGCGGGATCGCCTGAAGTGCGGCAAGCAATGTGATGGCGAAGAAAGGAATGCCCCACCAGACATTGGCGATGATCGGCCCCCACATGGCAAGCTGCGGATCGGCAAGAATATTGTTGGGCGCGGAGAGAAGCCCGAGCGAGACCATCCAGTGCGGCAGCGGTCCTATGACCGGGTTGAACAGCCACGCCCAGTTGAGACCGGCAAGAAAGGTTGGCACGGCCCATGGAAGAAACACCAGCGCCTGGGCCAGCCCCCTGCCCGCGAACGGCTTGTCCAGCAGCAGCGCCAGAATGAGACCAAAGAAAAACTGCAGGAATACCGAAGCCCCCGTCCACCACAGCGTATTTTTCAGCGCCCGGTAAAAGGCCGCATCCTGCGACAGTGCCTCCAGATGTTTCAAGCCAACGAAACCGCCGGAAAAAGGATTGAGCAGCTGCACGTCACGAAACGCATAGGACAGGCCGAGCACCAGCGGCACCAGCATGACGGCAACAATGAGCACGAGAACCGGCGCACTATAGAGCCAGGGTTCGGCCCAGTCGGCAAAACGCTGCATTGCCGGCTTGCCGGCGCGGTTGCGCGCGGCCATGGGTCCGGCGCCATGGGCATAGGACATGATTGATCGCTCCTGATCGGACGGCGGGGCGGACAGGTTTTTCTAACGCTTCTGGCCAGCCGGTCCGCACGTTTTGAAATGGGGCCTGCCGTTTGGGACAGCCCGCAAGAACGGCCGCGCGGGTTCAAACCTCGCGCGGCCAACCGTGTGGTTTATTTGGAGGCGAGGAACTTCTGCTGCGCCTTCGTCATATAGTCAGCCCATTGCTTGGCGAGGTCTTCCGGTGAGATATCGCCAAGAAGCGCTTCCTGCGATGTCTTGATAACAAGCGAATCCTTGAAGAATGCGAATTCCTCAAGATAGGTCGGCATCTTCGTCGGCACGGCGTTCTTGTCCGCCAGTTCGTCGAACCAGCCCTTGAACTGCTCGCTGGCGTAGAAGGGGTCCTTCTCCGCCGACTTGTGCACCGGCAGCGCACCCGTCTTCTTGTTCCACTCGATATTGCCTTCCGGCCCTTCCAGCGTCTCGACCAGTTTCCAGGAGAGGTCCTTGTTGGCGGATGCCGACATGATCGACCAGCCGGCGAAACCGATGGTCGGGAAGGTCTTGCCGTCAGGTCCCTTCGGCATGGTCATGACGCCGAAATCTTCCGGCTTCATGCGCTGGGCAATGGCGATAAGGGCGTCCGGATCCTGATCGAGGAAAGCGCAGGTGCCGGAATAAAAGCCCGCGACGATCTCGTTGAAGCCCCAGTTGACGCTGTCTTTCGGCGCCAACCCGTTCTTGTAGAGATCGATCACATAGGTCAGGCCCTTCACCCAGCCAGGGCTGTCAAAGGTGGAGGTGCCGTCCTTGGTGAAGAACTCGTTCGATCCCGCCATGGACGCGCCGAACATGACCCAGCCGTTAAGTCCGCCCGGCCCGCCACGCAGGCAATAACCGTATTTGCCGGGAAGTGCTGCAACCTTCTTGGAGGCATCGGCGAATTCGTCGAGCGTCTTCGGCGGCTCCTTCACGCCAGCCTGTTCCAGCAGTTTCTTGTTGTAGAACATGGCCCGGAGATAAAAGCCGTAGGGAAGCATATAGGCCGTGTTCTTTACATCACGGCCGAGTTCCAGCGTGCGTTCACTCAGACCCTTGGTGTATTCCCATTTGGCGAGGTAGGGTTCGAGACTTTCGAGCATGCCGTTATTGGCATAAAGCGAAAGCCAGGTGTCGGGCATTTCCATGACATCAGGCACATCGCCGGCGGAGACCATCGTGGCGAATTTCTGGAAGGCCTCGCTCCAGGGCAGCGAGATGATCTCCACCTTGGTGCCGGGATTGGCGCTTTCGAACTTCGAGACGATGCCCTTCAGCGTTTCCGTCCGTTCGGGACTTGTAATGACCTCGACCAGTTTCAAGGTCGTATCCGCCAGCGCCGTTCCGGTCATCAGGGCGGTAAAGATTGCTGCTGCTACCAGTTTTTTCATGTCGTTCTCCCCTTTTTGTCGTCAGTTTTAAGACGCGTCAGACGGCCGAGGCCGCCTTGATCGCGGGTTCGAGATCGTTCCAGAGCGCTTCTGTGCCCTCCAGTCCGACATGCAGGCGCACGGAACGCGCGCTGATGCCGAACGTGTGGGCGGAGTTTGGCTGCGCCTTCTGTTCAAGCACCACTTCACCCGGGACGATCAGGCTTTCATGCCCACCCCAGGAAACACCCAGTTTGAAAAGTTTGAGGCGGTCGGCAAAAGCGCGCACATCCACCCCTTCCTTGAAAATGAAGGAAAACAGGCCAGACGTACCGTTGAGGCCGGGCGGCAGGCGGTTCGCCAATCCCGGATGGCAAACCTTTTCCACCACATCGAGCGCCTGCAGGCGGCTGGCAATATCCAACGCCGATGCCTGATGCGCCCTCATGCGCAGCGGCAGGGTGCGCAAGCCGCGGATCAGCAACCACGCATCGAAGGGCGACATCTTGCCACCGAGATAGGGATAGGTCTCTGCACGAATGCGGTCGATCATTGCCTTTGAACCGGCAACCACGCCGGAGACCACATCGCTGTGCCCGCCGAGATACTTCGACGCCGAATGCACGACGAGATCGACACCGAGCGAGATCGGCTGCTGGAAGACAGGGCTTGCCCAGGAATTATCGATGACGGTGACGGCGCCATGGCGCTTGCCGATCGCGGCGAGCGCACCGACATCATGGGCCTCCATCACCCAGCTGGTCGGGCTTTCCATGTAGAAGAGCTTCGCGCCGGGCATAGCCTTTTCAACCGCCGCCTCGTCGCGGCCGTCGACATAGACCACCTCGACATTCATGCGCTTCATGAAGGTGCCAAACAGGCGAAACGCATCGGGATAGACATGGCGCACCGCGACGATGCGGTCACCCGGCGAAACGAAGGAGAGAACGGTGGAGGAAATGGCCGACATGCCGCTGGCGAAGCCAAGCGCATCTTCCGCGCCCTCAAGCTTTGCCAGCATTTCCTCAAACATCCTGACGGTCGGGTTGAGCCCTCGCGTATAGACCGGCCGCACCTTTTCGCCGCGATAGGTTGAAACCATTTCGTCGTAGCTGGAAAAGGTGAAAAGCGAGGTCTGCACAAGCGGCGGGACCACAGCTTCGAAAGCGTGGGTCTCGTCATGGGCGACGATCAGGGAGGCGGGATCGAAGAGATCGTTGCCTTGGTTCATTTCGACATGTCCTTGATATCCTCCTCGACGACAGCGAGGATTTTCAGTGTTTCTTCACGGGCGGTCTCCGCATCGCCGGCGGCGATGGCGTTGAACAGCGTGCGGTGAAAGGGGAAGGAGCGGCTTGCAAAGTCCGGCCGGTCGAAAGGCTTCAGCCAGAAACGTTCGAAACCTTCGCGCATCTGCTCGAGCAGCTGCTTGAACAGCGAATTATGCGTGGCGTCATAGATGGAGAGGTGGAAGGCAAGGTCGGCCTTGCCGGACGTGCCTTCAGCCAGATGCACCCGCTCCATCTCATCGAGCCGCGCTTCCATCGTGGCGATATCCTCCACCGTGCGCCGGCGCGCCGCAGCCATCGAGGCCTCAACCTCGATGCCACGCCGGACTTCCAACGTCATCAACAACGCATCGCGCAGGCTTTCGGCATCGATGGAGATAGGCATATGCACGGTTGCGGCGGAAATCGGCTTTAGCAGATAATTGCCACTGCCCTTGCGGCTGTCGATAACGCCCAGCGCCTGAAACTTACGGATGACCTCGCGAATGGTGGAACGGCCGACACCCAGCGCCACCATCAGCTCTCGCTCGGCCGGCAACCGATCTCCAGCCTTCAGTCCCGCCCTCTCGACGTAATCGGAAAGGGCCGCCTCGACCTGGCGCACGCGGTCGCTGGGTGGAATAGGCTGCATCAGTTCGCGGCTGGATCTATCCAAGACTTACCCTTTGAATTGGTCTGACATCTTACCATTTCAAACGGTCGGTCGATTGTCAACGGGGAACGCAAGCAGCCTAAACTGGGAGATCACATCCCTGTTGAACCGCGTATTCGGGGAAAAATAGAAGGAAATTAGAGATTTGGGCGTTGGTAACGCTGGAGAAGGCTTACCGGCTGGGCAAAATTTGCGAGACGGCACAATCGACCGTAGGGCCTAGGACAGAAGGAAAAAACTTCTCCTCCGTCGTGCTCGGGACTATCGCGAGCATCTGCCAGCTATTGATTTTACGATACGCGACTGGATCCTCGGAACGGGCCCGAGGATGTGGGGATACGTTAGTCAGGTGTCTGAGGGTGGCTGGTGCCACCCTCGCCCGTTTTGTCTTCTTACTGGCTAAGCACGGCCGCCTTGATGGTATCGGTGTTGTGGTTGACCATATCGATATAGGTTGCGGCCGGGCCGTCGGCTGTCGAGAGCGCGTCGGAATAAAGCGTTCCGCCAACTTTCAGGCCGGTTTCCTTGGCAATCTGGTCCATCAACCGCTTGTCGGTGATGTTTTCGACGAAGATCGCCGAGGCCTTGTCGTGCTTGATCTGATCCACCATCTTGGCGACGTCGGCGGCAGACGCTTCGGAATCCGTCGAGATACCTTCCGGCGCCAGGAATTCGAGACCATAGGCATGCTCGAAATAACCGAAGGCATCGTGTGAGGTGATGATGTTGCGTTTTTCCGGCGGAATGGCGGCGATCTCGGTCTTCACCTTCTCGTTCAAAGCCGCGAGCTTGGCGATATAGGCCTGTGAATTGGCGGTGTAAGTTGCGCAACCGGCCTTGTCGACCTCGCAAAATGCGCCGGCGATGTTCTTCACGTATATTTCCGCATTCTTAATTGACTGCCAGGCATGCGGATCGAATTCACCGTGATTGTGTCCCTCATGGTCATGCGCTTCCTCTGCCTTGTGGTCGTGACCCGCCTCTTCCTCGGCTTCCGGATGTGCGTGACCGGCTGGCTCATCGGAAATCTTGAGGGGTTTCACGCCCTTTGTCAGCTCCACCACCGGCGCCTTTGTGCCGCTGGTATCGATCAGCCGCTTCAGGAAGCCTTCGAATGCAAGGCCGTTCACCAGCACAACATCCGCCTTGCTGACGGCAACGGCATCGGCCGGGCGCGGCTCGTAAACATGCGCGTCGCCGTCAGGTCCGACGATCGTGGTGATTTCGACGCGGTTGCCGCCGACATTCTTCGCGAAGTCGGCGATGATCGAGAAGCTGGCCACGACCTTGAGTTCAGCCGCAGAAGCCTGCGCCATCAGGACTGGGGAAAGGGAGAGAAGGCTTACGCAGGTAGCAAGACGTAGGGTTTGGAACATGAAGGGTTCTCCTTTTTTCAAACGCTGTTTTCAGGCCGTTCTGTGACGACCGGAACCGAGAAGATCGCGAAGCACACCGCGTGTGCCGACGACGATGGACAGGACATAGACGACGCCTGCGGACAGGATGATCGCCGGACCTGATGGCAGCGACGCGTGATAGGACAGAAGCAGGCCTGCAAAACACGAGACCATGCCGATGCCGATCGAGATGAAGCACATTGGCGCGACGCGATTGGACCAGAAGCGGCTGGCGGCAGCGGGCAGCATCATCAGGCCAACCGAAAGCAGGGTTCCGAGCGCCTGAAACCCGCCGACCAGATTGAGGACGACGATGGCGAGGAAGAGGAAGTGCACGGGGCTCCCCCAGTTGCTGACCGAGCGCAGAAACAGGGGATCGAGGCATTCCGCCAGCAGCGCGCGCCAGAAAACCATCATCACCGTCAGTGTGACGACACAGATACCGCCGATCAGGCCGAGCGCTTCATTGTTCAGTGCCAGCACCGTGCCGAAAAGCACATGCATGAGATCGACACTGGAGCCGCGCCAGGAGACGAGCAGCACGCCGAGCGCCAGAGAAATGAGGTAAAAGGCTGCAAGCGAGGCATCCTCCTTCTGGATGGTGAAGCGCGAAACCGCACCGGCACCCAATGCCACCAGAAGACCGACGACCAGCCCGCCGATGGTCATCGGCAAAATCTCCAACCCGTAAAACAGAAAGCCCACCGCCGCCCCCGGCAAAATGGCGTGCGACATGGCATCACCCGTCAGGCTCATGCGGCGCAGCATCAGAAACACCCCGACCGGCCCGCAACTGACAGCAAGGATCAAGGCACCAGCAAGCGCACGCTGCATGAAGACATACTGGATGAATGGCTCGATGAAGAAATCAGACATGGATATGCGAATGCGCCTGCGAGTGTTTGGGGAAATCCTGCGGCTTTTCCGCCAGGTCGGCGTTCACCGTCGCTGCTGCGGGTTCGCACCATGGAGCGTCGCCGTCCCATGCCTCGTGAAACCGTCGTGCCTGCTGCATCATTTCGGGCCTTAGAACCTCCCGTGTCGGGCCAAAGCCCACCAACCGTCTGGCAAGCAGAAGCGTTTGCGGAAAATGCTGACGCACCAGCTCGTAGTCATGAAGAACGGCCAGAACCGTGCGCCCCTCGGCAACCCATGCTTTGATCAGCACCATGAGGTCGGCGACGGTGCGCTCATCGACAGCGTTGAAGGGCTCATCCAGCAAAATCAGTTGCGCATCCTGCAACATGGCGCGGGCAAAAAGGGCGCGTTGCATCTGGCCGCCGGAGAGTGAATCGATATTGCGTTTTTCAAAGCCAGAAAGTCCGACCGCTTCCAGCACATGGGCCATGGCCGCCCGGTCCGACTGGCGATGGCGAGCGAGCAGGCCGCGTTTGGGCCAGAGACCAAGCGCGACCAGATCGCGCACCTGTGCCGGAAAGGAACGGTCGAGTTCAGACTGCTGCGGTAGATAGGCGACGGAAACGCCTGGAGTAACCCGGCATTCACCGCCAAGTGGCTTCAAAATGCCGGCGATGCCCTTCATCAGCGTCGATTTTCCCGACCCATTGGCGCCGACCACCGCCGTGAGCGACCCTTTGGCAATATCGCCATCCAGATGATGCACCGCCGCGCGGCCGGCATATCCGAGTGTCAGATTTTTAAAGGCAAGGCACGGATCGTTCATCGATCCCTCCGGGGCATGATGTCATTTGATGACCCCTCATATGTAATGTTATTACATTCGTCAAACAAATATGTAATGAAATAACATTAACTATCGGAAAGGTAGGTTCCATCTCACATTGGACGACAACCGCGGGATCGCCTCGGGGGGTGTGATCATGCCGAGTTCTGGATTCCCGGGACAAACCAGAGGAGCACCCGGCAAGCAATTTTTTTAAAGCCAGTTGACACGCGGCGCTTATGTAATGTTATTACGTTACATCCAACAAGCGATGTGGCTACCAGCTCCGTCGTTCTCAAACCGCAAGTCGTGACGACGATGACTCCCACGCTACCACCGCTAATAAAACGAGGCCCGCATGTCGAAAAAACTTCCCGTCACTGTCCTCTCCGGCTTTCTTGGTGCCGGAAAGACAACGCTTCTCAACCATATTCTCGCCAACCGCGACGGTCTGCGGGTCGCGTTGATCGTTAACGACATGAGCGAGATCAATATCGATGCGGCACTTGTGCGAGATGGCGGCGCCAATCTTTCGCGCACCGAGGAACAGCTTGTGGAAATGACCAATGGCTGCATCTGTTGCACGCTGCGCGACGACCTTCTGAATGAGGTACGCGCGCTCGCCGAGCAGGGCCGGTTTGATTATCTGCTGATCGAATCCACCGGCATTGCCGAGCCGCTGCCAGTGGCCGCCACTTTCGATTTTCGCGATGAAAACGGTCGCAGCCTTTCCGATGTCGCGCATCTGGACACGATGGTGACGGTGGTGGATGCCGCCAATCTTCTCAACGACTACGGTTCCTCTGACTTTCTTGCCGACCGTGGTGAGACGGCCGGCGAAGGGGACAACCGAACCATCGTAGACCTCCTGGTCGAGCAGATCGAATTTGCCGATGTCGTCGTCCTCAACAAGATCGGCATTGCCACGCCGGATGAGCGGGACGCCGCCCGCAAGATCATCGTCGGGCTGAACCCGGATGCGAAACTCATTGAGGCCGATTTCGGCAAGGTGGAACTGAAGGAGGTGCTGGGCACCGGCCGCTTCGATTTCGCCAAGGCCGAAGAACACCCGCTGTGGTTCAAGGAGTTGCACGGTTTCAAGGACCACATTCCCGAAACCGAGGAATATGGCATCCGCTCCTTCGTTTACCGCGCCAAGAAGCCTTTCGATCCCATGCTGTTCCAGCGTTTTATCGACCGCGCCTGGCCGGGTGTGGTGCGCGCCAAAGGCTTCTTCTGGCTGGCCACGCGGCCAGCTTATGTCGGCGAGATAAGCCAGGCCGGCGCACTGGTGCGCACCGGCAAGATGGGCCTTTGGTGGTCCGCCGTGCCGAGCGAGCAATGGCCGCGCGAGCAGCAGTTCCTCGACATGATGAAGCCCTATCTCGACCCGGTCTTTGGCGACCGCCGTCAGGAAATCGTCTTCATCGGTTCCGATCCCATGAGCGAAGCGCGCATCCGCGCGCAGCTCGATGCGTGCCTGATCGACACAGATGCCTTCACCCCGGACGCATGGCGACACCTGCCCGACCCCTTCGCCAGCTGGGACAGGCAGGCGGCTTGATTGGTTCTCAACTCCGACCTTTTTGACCCGCGGATGCCTCTTTCGCCTTCTCCCCACTGGGGAGAAGGTATCGGCAACGCAATTCAAAGAAAATTCAGCGTCACCAGCGTCAGCACAAGATAACGCCCAACCTTCGCAATGGTAACAAGCAAAAGAAAGACCGGCAGCGGCTCCTTCATGATGCCGGCCGCAACCGTCAGCGGATCGCCGATCAGCGGCGCCCAGCTGAGCAGCAGCGACCACTTGCCGTAACGCCTGTACCAGTTCTGGGCACGTTGCAGCGCGGCTTCCCCCACAGGAAACCACCGCCGATGCCGGAAGCGTTCGATGCCACGGCCGAGCAGCCAGTTGGCGAGGGATCCGGCGACATTGCCGGCGCTGGCAACAGTAACCAGCAGCCAGACCGGCTGGGACTTCAAAAGGATCAGGCCGGCAAGTGCGGCCTCCGACTGCATGGGCAGGATGGTTGCCGCGACAAAAGCCGTCAGAAACAAACCCGCATATACCGCCAGATCGGCCATTCCGTACCCTTCACATTTAGCGAATCCCGCTGCTCCTGAAGTGCCGGATGACGACACCTGCCGTCAAGCGCCATGGCGTTCGATACAGATGGGCCTTACGGCGGATTGGCGGCGACGGATCTGACGATATCATCACGATCTATATCCAGCAGCGCCTGGTGAATTGAGAATTGCCGGGTTTCGCCGGATGCGGACAAAACGAGGATTACCGTTTCCTTCGGTGGGCAATCCGGCTGTACGCAGGCAATCTCGTTGACGGAAACGATCTCGTCCTCGCGGAGGGCAAGCAGCTCCCGCGTCCAGTGTTTCACAAGACGGGCCTTAGAGACTATCTCAGAGCCGCTGCGTGCAAGCGGATTTGCTCTTGCCGTCATCGGGAAACCCTTCTTGCCGCCTGCGAGGCCAATGCCTCGAAAAGATCGCGGATCGGCTGCTGCGGCATATCCATGCCGATGAGGACAACACGGGTTGCACGGTTGCCACCTGGCCAGCTTTCAAGACGGCTCAGCGGATAAAGCCGGTGCTGCACGGCATGGGCGACCACTGGGCGGTCCGGATCATCCGTCGCACCGAAAATTCCCTTGAGCCGCAGAAGACCGGAATGCACGTTGCTGGTGACGAGTTCGAGAAAGGTAACGATCGCCTGCGGATCGAAAGCCCCATCGAACGTCAAATCGAACGCCTCGACCCCCGCACCATGACGATTGATATCGTGCCCGTGCGCCGCATGCAGGCTCAGCCTGTCGGCGGCAAGCCAGCCCGTCACGTCTTCCGGCTTGTTACGCAAGGAATAATCCGCCGGCGCAAACAGCGACATCAGATTGAAGTCGCGCGCGTTGCGGTCATGCAGACGCGCGGCAGGATTGAGATCGGAGAGGCTCTCACAGCCCATCTCCGCCCCGTCAGTGAGATCGGTTTTGGTCAAAACAATGTGATCGGCAAAGGCAAGCTGTTTCCAGCCCTCGATGAAACTGTCGAGCATCGCCTGGCCGGAGGTAATGTCGAAAACAGTAACGACACCGGAGAGATGAAAGTGGCGGGCGACGATATGGTCGCGCAGGCCGGCGGCAGGCGTACCGCCGGGAATCAGGCTGTTGATGATCGGCGCAGGATCGGCAAGGCCAGTGGTTTCGATGACGACACGCGATATTTCCGGCACCACCCCTTCCAGAAAGGCCAGATGCAACTCGTAAAGCGAGGTGCGGATATCGCTGGTGGCGGTGCAGCAGATGCAGCCGGTCGTGGTCCTGAAATAACGCTCCGAACCGGTGCGGACCAAGCCGTGATCGATGGGCACCGAACCGAATTCGTTGACGATGACGGCGGCACCACGCATTTCCGGTTCGCTCAAAAGCTCGTTCAGAAGCGTGGTCTTGCCCGCCCCCAGGAAGCCGGTAAGCAGTGTGACAGGCACCGTTCCGGTGGATGGGGTGACGGACGAGACGTCTTCTAGTGCAACCGCCTTCTTCCGCTTCATTCCGAACACATCCGCACCTTCAAGCAGCAAATCTTGGAGAGATTTAATACGTAATGTAATAACATATCAATACTTCTTGTTAGAAATTGCTCTTGAACATGGCATCCGCAGACTGCTTCCGGTATCCCGTCCCGAGCCATGCCCACAAGCACACGAAAAAACCAAAGCGGACCCAAAATGGAATAATAAAACCGTTTCGTTCACTTTCGTTTTTTTCGTTCCACCATCTATTGCATTTTCATTAGAGTTCGCTTTAAATCAGGCCGCTAATACAGAAAAGCTCGCCCGCAGCTATATCGAGGAGGATAGGCTGCAATAAGGGGCTGTATCTTTTACTGTTTTTAAAATGGGAGGAATCGCCTTGAAAAAACTCAGCTACCGTCTTGCTACGGCATCTGCGCTTTCGTTTTTTGTCACATCGAACGCGTTCGCCGCGACGGAAATTCAGTGGTGGCATGCCATGACCGGCGCCAATAACGAGGTCGTGGACGCGCTCGCGAAAGAGTTCAACGATAGCCAGACAAACTACAAGATCATGCCCGTCTTCAAGGGCACCTATCCGGAAACCCTGAATGCCGGCATTGCGGCCTTCCGCGCCAAGCAGCCGCCGGCGATCATTCAGGTCTTCGACGCCGGTTCCGGCGTGATGATGGGTGCTGCCGGCGCAATCAAACCGGTGGCGGAAGTACTGAAGGAAGGTGGCTACACCTTCAACAAGGACGAATATCTGGCCGGCATCGTCGCCTATTATTCCAAGCCTGACGGCACCATGCTGTCCTTCCCCTATAATTCGTCCTCACCGATCCTGTATTACAACAAGGACACCTTCCAGAAGGCAGGCCTTGACCCGGCAAATCCGCCGAAGACCTGGCCGGAAGTTTTCGAAGCTGCCAAGAAGATCAAGACAAGCGGCGCTGCCCAATGCGGCTTCACCTCAACATGGTTGACCTGGATCCAGACCGAAAACTTTGCCGCATGGAACAACGTCTCCTATGGCAGCAATGAAAACGGGCTGGGCGGCACCGATGTGAAGCTTGCCGTCAACGCGCCGCTCTTCGTCGAACACTTCCAGGCCATTGCCGACCTTGCGAAAGACGGCACCTTCCGTTACGGCGGGCGCACTTCGGAAGCCAAGCAGCTGTTCATGTCCGGCGAATGCGGCATCCTTACCGAATCCTCCGGCGGCCTTGGGGATATCATCAAGACCGGCATGAATTACGGTATCGGCCAGCTTCCCTATTACGAGGGTCATGGTCCGCAGAACACCATTCCCGGTGGCGCGAGCCTCTGGGTCTTCGGCGGCAAGAGCGATGCCGAATATAAAGGTGTGGCCGAGTTCTTCCATTTCCTTTCCCAGACCAAGATCCAGTCTCGTCTGCATCAGGTCTCCGGATACATGCCGGTAACGATCGCGGCCTATGAGGAAACCAAGAAATCCGGCTTCTATGACAAGAATCCCGGCCGCGAAACGCCACTTCTGCAGATGATGGGCAAGCCACCGACAGAAAACTCCAAGGGCGTGCGCCTCGTGAACCTGCCGCAGGTCCGCGACATCATGAACGAAGAGTTCGAGGCGATGCTGGCCGGCAAGCAGGACGCGAAATCCGCACTCGACAAGATTGTCACGCGCGGTGATGCGGCCATCAAGCAGGCAACCGGCAACTAAACGATCCCTGCCCCCGCCCGCATCCTCACCCGGTGCGGGCGGTATTCCCATTTCATCAGGAGATCGCCGTGCAAAGCGTCGTATTCCCCAACAAGATCCTGCCCTATCTGCTGGTCGCGCCACAGATCATCCTGACGGTGATCTTTTTCTTCTGGCCCGCAAGTCAGGCGCTCTACCAGTCGACCATGCGCGAGGATGCCTTCGGGCTGAACAGCAATTTCGTCGGGCTGGCCAATTTTTCCGCCGTACTTTCGGATGAAAGCTATCTGAACGCGCTGCACGTCACGGTCATTTTCAGCGTCCTGACCGCACTCGTCTCGATGGGGCTGGCATTGCTTCTGGCAACGGCGGCAGACCGCGTGGTGCGCGGCAAGGGTTTTTACCGCACCATGATGATCATGCCCTATGCTGTGGCACCCGCCGTCGCTGGCATGCTCTGGCTGTTCATGTTCAATCCGGCCATGGGAACCTTCTCCTATATCCTGCGCCGCAACGGCATCATGTGGGACCCGCTGCTCAACGGCAATCAGGCCATGCTGCTCGTGGTCGCAGCCGCCGCATGGAAGCAGATCAGCTACAATTTCCTGTTTTTTGTCGCAGGCTTGCAGGCAATTCCGAAATCATTGCTGGAGGCGGCCTCCATTGACGGCGCACGCGGTTCGCGGCGCTTCTGGACCATCGTTTTCCCGCTGCTGGCGCCGACAACATTCTTCCTGCTGGTCGTCAACACCGTCTATGCCTTCTTCGATACGTTCGGCATCATCCACGCAGTTACTGGCGGCGGCCCTGCCAAGGCGACAGAAACACTGGTCTACAAGGTCTACAATGATGGCTTCGTTAACCTGAACCTCGGCTCTTCCGCCGCGCAATCCGTCATCCTGATGGTGATCGTCATTGCGTTGACCGCCTTCCAGTTCCGCTTCGTCGAGAAGCGCGTGCACTACGGCTGAGGATTTCCTGATGATTGAAAATCGCCCGGTCGCCCGCGTGATCGCCCATCTGATGCTGGTTCTCGGCATCATCATCGTGGCCTTCCCGATCTACTACACCTTCATCGCGTCATCCATGACGTCGAATGACATCATTCGCCCACCGATGTCGCTGCTGCCCGGCGACCATCTTGGTGAAAACTATACAGATGCCATGGTCGGCGGCGTCGAAAGAGTGGTCGGCGTCAGCCTTGAACGGCTGCTGTTCAACAGCTTCGTGGTGGCGCTCGCCATTGCCATCGGCAAGATCGTCATTTCTTTCCTGTCGGCTTTCGCAATCGTATTTTTCCGTTTTCCATTTCGCATGGGCTTCTTCTGGATGATCTTCATCACGCTCATGCTGCCGGTCGAGGTGCGCATCCTGCCCACATACAAGGTCATCGTCGACCTCGGGCTTATCGATACCTATGCGGGACTGACGCTTCCGCTGATGGCGTCCGCGACGGCGACGTTCCTGTTCCGGCAGTTTTTCCTGACCATTCCCGGCGAAATGGTCGAGGCGGCTCGTATCGACAATGCAGGGCCGTTCCGTTTCATGCGCGATATTCTGCTGCCGCTGTCGAAAACCAATATCGCCGCTCTCTTCGTGATCCTGTTCATCTATGGCTGGACCCAGTATCTCTGGCCGCTGCTCGTGACCAACGACGCCAAGATGAACACGATCATCATCGGCCTCAAGCGCATGGTGGATTTCACCGACGCTTCGACGCCCTGGAATTATGTGATGGTGACGGCGATCCTCGCCATCATCCCCCCGATTATCGTTGTGGTGCTGATGCAGCGCTGGTTCGTCAAAGGTTTGGTGGAGACCGAGAAGTAATGGCAAAAATTGCGCTGAAAGACGTCCGCAAGGTTTACGGCGGCAATGTCGACGCCATCAAGGGCGTATCGATGGATATAGCCGATGGCGAGATGATCGTATTGGTCGGCCCCTCCGGCTGCGGAAAATCAACATTGCTGCGCATGATCGCCGGGCTGGAAAGCATATCGGGCGGTGAGATCGTCATCGGCGACCGCGTCGTCAACGATCTCGAACCGTCAGACCGAGATATTGCCATGGTGTTCCAGAACTACGCGCTTTACCCGCATATGACAGTGCGGCAGAACCTCGCCTATGGCCTCAAGAACCGCAACACGCCGAAGGACGAGATCGACCGGCGTATCACCGAGGCAGCCAAGGCGCTGGAAATCGAACAATATCTGGAGCGCAGGCCGCGCCAGCTCTCGGGTGGCCAGCGCCAGCGCGTGGCGATGGGCCGTGCCATCGTGCGCAAGCCCGCCGCATTCCTGTTCGATGAGCCGCTGTCCAACCTCGATGCCAAGCTGCGCGTGCAGATGCGCGTCGAAATCCGCCGCCTGCAACGTTCTCTCGCCACCACCAGCGTCTACGTAACCCATGATCAGATGGAAGCCATGACGCTGGCCGACCGCCTCGTGGTGCTGAATGCCGGCCGCATCGAGCAGATCGGCACTCCGATCGAGCTTTACGAAAAACCGGCCACCACCTTCGTCGCCACCTTCATCGGTTCGCCCTCCATGAACCTCCTGCCCTACGGCACCCCATCGGCTAACGGTGCATCCGGGTGGTCGGTGAATGGATCAGGCGCGCTGCCGCAAACCACCGCAACACTGGGCATCCGTCCGGAAGACATCACGCTCGCGGAAACAGAAGCTCCCGATGCCGCTTTCACTGGCACCGTGCGGGTGGACGCCGTGGAACTGGTGGGCGCGGAAAGCTACGTGCATGGCTCCTTCACAGACGGCACCACCATCGTCTTCCGCGTTCCCGGCCGCTCGCAGCTTGGTATCGGCGAGAACCTGCGGATTGCCGCCCAGACGAAGGACTTCCATCTGTTCGATGCGGCGGGGAAGCGGATTTAGGGTCTTACGAAGGACAAGGAGACACCCGCCTCTCGGCGGGTGCTCGGACTACCAGACCAGCTCAACCTGTGGCCTACCGTTGGAGGTTTTCTCCACCGTGCGTCCGGACGTATCGATATTGCAGTGGATACGCTGCCTGAAAGCCGAGAAGCTTTCGAAGGTCACCACATCCACGGGATCGTCGAGATGCAGGGTCAGCCGGTAGCGTTCCGGGTCGCCGCCTAGCGTTTGCACGCCCAGAACGGAGGCCACGAAGGGCTGGCCTAGATAGAGGCCTTCCACCCGCGAACCAAGAAGATAGGGATTGAATGCGGGACGGTTTCCCGCCGTGGCATGCAGGGTGTTCCAGTCGCGGAAGCCATATTGCGCGGCGATGAGTTCAAGCGCCTTTGAATGGGTGATTGCCTGCCCCTGCCCTTCAAGGGCGGCGCGCAGCCGTTTTGCCTGCTCTTTCAATCCCTCAAGCGCGGGAAGCGGTTTGGACACGTTCATAACGGTTCTCCAACATGCGCATGCCGTATTTTTCCGAAGGGGTCCGCGTTGCCATCGACGACATGCAAAACATGGGGATGACCGTTATTCCAAAAAGAGCTTCACCAAGGGCGTAAACGCCTGCGGACGGCCGGGGCTCTTCTGCCCGTGGCCGTCCATATAGCTCAGAAAGCGCCGCCCGTCAAAGGCAGCGACGGCGCGAGGCCAAGGGGTCAGAAGCGATAGGTGATACCCGCACCGATCAACCAGGGATCGAGTTTCGCTTTGCCACTGATTGGCGTGCCGCCAAGTTCTGCGGTCCAGTCGGTCTTCAGGAAAATCTTCTTCACGTCGAAGTTCACGCCCCAATGTTCGTCCAGCATATAGTCGAAACCCACCTGCACGGCCGCGCCGAACTTGTTCTTGACATCAAGATTGCTGAAGCCGGGTTTTTCGGACTGGTTGTAGAACATCGAATAGTTCACGCCCGCGCCGATATAGGGCTTGAAGGCGCCGAAATCAGTAAAGTGATATTGCAGGGTCAGCGTCGGCGGCAGCAACCATGTCTTGCCCACCGGCGTGCCGGCCAGCACACCCTCGCCGTTGATCTTGGCGTATGTGGTGCCGAGGATGAGTTCGGCAGCGATATTCGGGGTGAAGAAATAGCTGATGTCGAGTTCAGGAATGACCGTATCCGAATAGGAGAGACCTGCACCCGGCACACCGTCAACGCTGCCGCTGTCATGGGTAATGACCCCGAGACCACGCACGCGCAGCATCCATGGGCTCGCCGCCGCAATCGCCTCTTCAGCGGTGGGGGCTGGTGCCGGCGGGGCCAGATCTGCCGCCATCGCGTTGGCCGACATCAGCATCGCCGCGACGCTCACCGTCACACTGGCAAGCAAGGCGGTTTTTTTCTTCCTGTTCGTCATTCCATCTCTCCTATCGCGCGCCGCAGCCGGGCAAGCCCGGGAAACCGGCTGATGGCGGCGGGCATTCGCGAATCCTCGCTTGCCGCAGCCGCTACGGCCACTATCGCCAAGGGAGAGGTGAGCGGATTGAGATGGATCAAACCGAAAGGCGAACGATAAGCCAGGGCAGCTAGCCGGTGCTTGGTGTGACAAATACGCAACGGATAGCCATGACAACGGTCAAAATAGCGGGCCCGGCAGTCGGAAGTTGGCCTGTTTCACAAGCCTTCTCCTTTGCAATCTCAGGCGGCCTGCGGTGCCAAAGTCGCGGAACCAGGCTTTTTGAGAAGCAGTACCGAGACAGCAGCGATCATGCACATCACGCCGGCAATCTGCAGTGCGGGCATGTATGTGTCGAAGTCGCTCTTGAAGAAACCTGCGCCAAAGGCAGCGGTGGCGGCCCCCAACTGATGCCCCGCAAACACCCAGCCGAAAACCAGGCCCGCTTTTTCGCGGCCGAAACTCTCAGCGGCAAGCTTCACCGTTGGCGGCACGGTTGCCACCCAGTCCAGCCCGTAAAATACGGCGAAGACCGACAGCTCCACGAAGCTGAAGCCCGAGAAGGAGAGATAGATCAGGGACAGCCCGCGCAGACCGTAAAACCAGAAGAGCAGGAAGCGATTGTCGAAACGGTCGGAAAGCCAGCCGGCGAAGATGGTGCCGAAGAAATCGAAAATGCCGATCAAAGCCAGCGTGCCGGCCGCCGTGACCGCCGCCATGCCGAAATCACCGCAGATGGAAATCCAGTGTGTCTGGATAAGGCCGTTGGTGGAAAGTCCACAGACGAAGAACGTGCCGAAAAGCACCCAGAAAACCGGGTTTCCGGACACGCTCTTCAACGTCAGTATCGGGGATGCCAGTGTTGCAAGAAACTTGTGGTCCTGTTTCGGCGGTTTTACCACCACCGTCTCGCCATAGGCTGGCAGGCCGACATCGGCGGGATGGTCACGCATCAAGAGCAGCACGAGAATCATGGCGATCGCAATCACCGCAACGGATAGCGTCAGCGCGGTGCGCCAGCCATAGGCCTCCGTCAGTGCCGCGAGCAAAGGCAGAAAAACCAGCTGGCCGGTGGCGTTACTGGCCGTCATCAGGCCGATCACCAGTCCCCGGCGCTTTGAAAACCAGCGCGATGCCACGGTCGCGCCCAGCACCAGTGCCGTCATGCCGGTGCCAACACCGATCACCACGCCCCATAACAGCAACAGCTGCCACACCTCAGTCATGAAGAACGAGGCGACGATGCCGCCCATGATCAGCGCAAGGGCCGTCGACACGACCTGGCGAATACCGAAATGGTTCATGAAGGCAGCGGCAAAGGGCCCGAGCAGGCCGAAGAGCACCAGCCTGACCGCCATGGCAGATGAAATATCGGCAATATCCCAGCCGAACTCCTGATGCAGCGGCTGGATCATCACCCCGGCCGATCCCATCGCGCCGGCGGTTGCCAGCATCGTCAAAAAGGTGGTTGCGGCAACAAGCCAGCCATAATGTATGTTTCTGTCGGCCATCCAGCTGGCAAGGCGTGTGGAGAGCATGTTCAAAATCCATTTCCAGCGGCCAGCGGCCGAAATTTTACGGGTATATACCCTGTATTGCGGGCAGATACCCGTTTTATCATCAAAAAAATTACAGGGCTGCGAGTAGTTCCTGCAATTGAGCGGTCTTTTCCGGGCCAAGCCTGGCCTCGATTTCGTCCTGTACTCCGTCCCAGAGGGGCGCGCCTGTTTTCAGTATCTCCTGCCCTTGCTCCGTCACAGTCAGCATCGCTTCGCGCTGATCCTCGCCATGGCCGATGGCCACCAGCCCCATGCGGGCTAGCACCTTGGTATTGCGTCCAACGGTAGAGCGGTCCAGTTCCACCCGCGCGGCGAGATCGGTGAGCGACACCGGCGCCATGCGGTTGATGTTCCGCAACAGGCTGAACTGGCCGATATTGACGCCAAGCGGCGCCAGCGCCTCATCGTAATAGGACGAGACCTTTCGGGATGCTCTTCGCAGCAGAATGCAGTGACAACTATCGTTTGGCATTTGTCTCGGGTATATACCCGCAAATTCTACTGCGCAAGAGATGTTAAGAAATTATGTGCGGAGTCATCGCTTTTGACCCGGAGTCACCAAAATGACCGGAGCAAGTTCCATTTCCTAGAAATATATATTACAATCCACAGCGACGAATCGACGTATAGGCATATTAAAATAATATTTACATTTCTACTTCCGGCAATTAAATCTACGATACCAAGAGCTCAACACTGAGTTACACTTTAAAGCTAGCCACAAGTTTATTTTATTACATAGTTATATTTATAACATATTTTAAATTACTATAAATATATTAAAACATGCCGTTGTTTACGGCGTAACTCGCTCTGTTTTTTACAAGCGAAATACCGTCGAGACGGTCTTTTGAACGGGGGTTTAGCAACTGCTGCAATCTTCCGCACTACTCTCCACTGCACGCTTTTACAGCCCGAACGCGACGTTGAGGGGACCTGCGTGAACTGTCCCGCAGTGTTGTCGCGATCTTTAAATTTCCAGGTTTGTTCTGGTCAGAGGTTTCAGATTTCCACGATAAGTGCGACCCGGATTGGCGCGAGAAGAGCGTTAACTGAGGCATAGCAGATCGAACATGAGAGAAACGCAAGTGTACCAGAAGTCGGTAGTGTGTGGTCAACGTCATCGCCCGCTCGGCCAAAGACAACCTCTCTAGCGCCGAGATCGATCAATCACATTCGGTCGTGTTTGGCTGGGCATATAATCAGGCGCGCTCCCTGTCAGAGGCCTCTGCAAAACGGATGCTGCTGGCGACCCTTCGAAAGGCGCACTTCGCCGCCCTGACGAAAAGCAATGCCGTCGATGCGGAGGATGATGGGATGGTGAGCCTGACTGCGCTGGCTGCCGATCTCGATATGGATCGTCGCAGGCTTACAAGCTTCATCAGCGCGCTCGGGGTGGTCGGTGGCGAGCGGCGTGGGAAGCGCCGCGTGTCTTTCGACCCTGTGCAGGTTGCCGAGATCAGACGCGAGATCGACGCGCTGTTGACCAGGGTCATTGGATTGGGGCCGCCAAGGGCGCGCGTAAACCGGAGTTCACCGATTATCACCCAGGGGTAATTCTGCGGCCTCCAATCTCTATGTCGCCGATGGATGGCGCAGTCGTATTCGTACCATTGACGAGCGAACCGCCTCGAGAAATCGAACTGGGTCTTCCACTTCCCCCATACTGTCGCCAGCTGTCGGAAAATCCGGGGCCGGATAAGGAGCGCACAGTCTGGGCAATCTGCGACAAGGTCATGACCGCCGCCAGCATCTGCAGACTTGAGCGTTATGTCGATTTCAATCGGGGTGGCTTGCACATGGTGCCGAAGGTGTCACAAAGGGACTTTGAAGCGATCCTCGAAGGTGTCGCAAGTGCCATTGTCCCGTTGCGTTCGTTCATCGAAAACCGGGCTGGGGAAAAGCATGCCGCCGAAATGGCTGCACTTGTTCTTGAACACAAGCGCCGTGTCGCACTTGTCGAGGACGAAATCCTTGAACGACTGACAGCTCCGGGAAATCATCGCAGGGCGGTTGACGGCCATGTTGGTGCCCGGTAAATATTGGGTCTGACCTGCGGGTCGGCACCCATCTCGGAAACGAGATGTAGTCTCTTTCTGGTCTGCGGCCAGCACCAAAGGCAGGGGAAACCCTGCCTTTTAGTTTTTGGCAATCTGGGTCGCATGTTTGCGAGGAAGAAGACCGCTCTTTATTGCGGTACTCTTTTCTTCCAACTTCGCCGCGGCCTCCAGTGCTGCGGACGCCTCTTCCTGAAGTTTTTGCTGTTCGCGAAGTTTGTTTATTTCTTCCACTTTCGCTTTATGAAATTTGTAGAGGAGACTGCCAGGTGGGTCTTCGATAAAATGCCTATGGTTTCCAATTGCTAAAATGACAACATGATCGTCAAATTGCATCAATAACAAAAGGTCATTCGAGTTTTTGGCACCCAAATGCAAATGCATTATTCCGTAGCGGGACAGCATTCTGTCGGGTGGACAATTATCATCGATGCCGCTTCTGTAGGCCCAACTCGGAAGCTGCTTACCGTCAACAATAGCATCAACTATGTCTAAGACATGATCTTCAAGGTGAGGTTTTCCGCGGTAATAAGAATCGGCTTTATACTGAGGTGATACAATTACTTCGAGCGGCTTCCCCTGGATTCGGGGAAGCTTTAGAACATCATTCATTTATTAATTTTTACCCAAAAAGAACTTTTCTACGCTCTTCTCGAGACATACTGGTCAAATTCATCCCGCCATTAGCCTTTGCGTCTTTGGCACTCGCAGCGATGCGGAGCAAACGAATTGTGTATGTGTCTTTATCTTCCTGAAATTCAACAGGGGCTTCACGTAAAGCTGTCGCAACCATTTCGATCACCTCGTAAACTAGATATACTCATATCACGTATAGCTGCGGTTTTCAATGCGTATGAGACGGCCCACCTACGTTGACGCACATAGCCAATAAATTGGGCAACATTGGAAATCCAAAAATCACTCACCCCTGACAACTGGAAAGCATACCAAAATGTTTCAAGGTGGAGAACAATCATTCTGTGGCCATCGACAATCATTCTGTTATTTTTCCCGTTAGATGATATTGGCCGAGTGCAAAGGCAAAAAGCGGGCATTTGTATCCAAGGTCAACTTCAAAGCATTGACGGTTCCATATGCCCCTGCTCCAGTCCCTCAGGCCTGCATCTGATTGAAGAGCGGCTGCATCCGATCATTCATTGAATCAAATTCTTCCGCCTTCAGGACGGAAAGCTTCCGGTCGAATTCAAGAACAGCGCCATCCTCCACCTCAACCCCATGCATCGACACGGTCCCCAGAATAGTCTGACCATTTTCTGGGCGTTCTGAGATTATAAGTTTGATCATCTCGGCAACATTTGCCTCGTCTTGGTCTTGTTGGTTGGGGCTGTCGAGAACCATGGGTGCAGTAAAAGAACCTTTGAATTCGTATATCGTTTTCAAAAGTGCAAGGTCGTATGCCAAAACTGCACGTGGCTGATCACTACCAGTGTCGCTGATACGGCCGTTAATTTTAGATACTGTTGCATGATCAATAGCTGCCACGTCCAATCGACGAAGATATCTCAGCATGAGTTGAGCATAAAAGCTTTCAATCTTGTCGCGGCGTTTCTTGTCTTTGAAGGTTTCCTGCTTGTCTTCGATTTCAGTGATACGGCTACTCATTTCTCCGATCTGCTTATCAAGTTCGCTTAGCTGATCAACGAATAGTCCTGCTGCCGCGCGGCGGCCTTGCATTTCGATCACGTCCCGCAGGCTAACTGCGCCAAGCTTCTCGTCGAGCTGCCTCTGAATTTCAGCGATAGCTTTATCAGCGTCACGGAGGTCGAGCTGGGCCCTCAACACGCTCTCGGACAGCTTGCGCATTTCCTGATGACTGCGGGTCAGGAACTCAAAGCATGCCTCGCGGTCATCAAGGATACCAAAACGATTAGCAAAGTCGTTCTGATGAACAGTTCCGCATGTCGGGCAGAGAATTTCGGCAGCCTCCAGAGAGGCGGCAAACTTCGCGTCCTTCTCAAGCTCTGAAATTGCTTGACGCGCGACGCGTACCTGATTGTCTAAAGAACTCCGTTGATCAAGCGCATCCGCCAACTGGAGCGCGCGACGCTGCCTTATCTCTCGTATTCCTTTGAGTCTTGTCAGTAATCCCTCGATGGCTTCTTCATGATCAGCAATAGTAAGCTCGAGGCCGGAGAAATCAGCTTCAAGTCCAAGCTTTTCGACTGCTTTACCGATAGTTCGACGTTCACCGGCGAGCACGTCTTGCTCGAGTTTGAGCTTTCGTTTTTCGGCAGCCAATTCGTAATATTCGTTCCCGAGAATCCCAGAGTGGTAGTCGATCACAGAATTCTTGAAATCGGTGTACTGCCCGAGATAATCGAAGGAGTTGAATGGCTTCTCCCATCCGCCTTCTTGGTTCACGTAAAATGGAAGAAATGCAAACGCTGGCGGGGGTATCTCGGGGTCGCCTTGCCGATTCGAAAAGACGAGTCCGAACCTGAGTTTGTCCGCGATAAACGGTCCAAGTTCCTTTGTGATGTTTCTGGTGCAGATAAGCAATTGGTCCTGATCGTCGAACACCGCAATGGTGTCTCCGCTCCTAAGGATCGAATGCCTTGAACCATCTATGGTAAAGGTAACCAAGGCTTTCACCTTGGCTTCGTTCCACTTCCTATGTATCGACTTGGGTGCTGCGCCGAATGCCCAATAGAGGCTCTTGATTACAGACGACTTGCCAACATCATTCGGACCTTTGACCACCGTCAGTTTCGGGTGGAACTCTATCGTCCTCGCCGTCCGCTCGACGAGTGACAACAATTCCAGCCTTTCGAAGCGCAAGTTTTTCATCGTTTTTTCTTCTCAGATTTCTTATCAACAGCTGGAACTTGTCGGTTGCGCTCATCGCTTGAACTCGTAGAGAATAACGGCATGCTGAAAGTCCTCAGTCATCTCGCCGAACCTTTGCCGTATAAGACTTCGGACCTTGGGCAACGCAGTTAAAACGCCGTCCCACATTGTCGCCGCCTGATCCATGATGGGGACAACAATATTTTTGACCTCGTCGGCAAATTCGATACTCGCTGCATAAGGTCTTTCAAGGCGCGACATCTCGTAATTTCGCCATTCTCTCTCGATGCGTGCTGCTTGCGAGAAATGTAGATTTAGATATGGCGCTACCGAACCCCATTCGGGGCGATGCTGACGCCGTTTCCGGAAGGACTCGAGCTTTTCTAGGATGTCGTCGCGGGTCAAAAACTTTGACGATCTAAGCTCATCGACACCAGTCAAGTCTGCCAACTTCTTGGACCGCTGCCTGCATTCGTCGACGAGGATGAAGTTAAACGCACGGGAGTCCACCCCGCTTCCGATAGTGTCTTCAAGAAACTTTGTTACAGCGCCCAACAGGGTCTGTTCATAGGTGTCAAGATGCAGACCGCAATCTGAGAAACGGAAAAGCGGTAAGTGATCTGTTGATTTAAACCCCACGCACTCATTCTCAAGTGCCGATATAAATTTATTGAGCTTGGCCTTTTCAGCTGAGCTAAATGGGGCTTCCGGGAGCTCGCTGACCATTTCTGACAAAGGACGGTTACTGACAAATACCACCTTGTCCACGGCTGATCCGAAACGCTCCACGTTGTCGAACATCTTTCCTGCATAAGATGGCTTGCGCGTCTCGCCCGACTTTGTCCGTTGGGCGATCTTTGCTAGGCTCCAGCTTGTACTTTTTGTTGTCTTGACCTGGTAGAAGCTCAATCGTGTAGGAGACGACAAATTGTCCAATTCGGCAATGTCATCATGAAATTCGAACGCCACAGCGTAATCCGATCCTGAAGAATGAAGAGCGATCACCTTCATAAGTCCCCAGGCGGTCTGGTAATCGAACCGGTCATAAGCTGTCCGTCCACCGTTTTCCCGCTCGGGCACCGTCAGTAGGTTTTCGATTATCGTCAAGAATTCCTCCGCTTAGTCTTCGAATCGCCAGTAGGTCCTAAAGGTTTTATTGAGCGTCACACTTTATAAGTGTTTTTCCTCGGGACAAGCTTCCGACCAATACGTTCCGTAGTTTTTCCAGCCATCGGACGGAAAAATGATCGCCGAGTATTTACGGACCAGTCAGTGACTGACTATCCCTCGCGTATGCTGGCGGTCTACGAGGGCCAGATCAAGTTGGTCTCGACTCAGAAAGTCAGGGCCAGACAGAAGGCCGAAGGTCTGGACCTTACCTCGATCAGAGACGACCAACGAGGCAAACGAACTGTCAAAGGTCGTGAGCGGGTACTCACCGCTTGGCACTTTCCAGGCGGTGATGCCGTCCATTGCGACCCCGCGGATCAGGACATCGTCGTCGACGGCAAGCGTAGGCGGGACAACTGTGCGGACACCCCAACACGCAGTTTCCCCGGAACAAAAATCGCGGACGTTTAGGTTTCTTCGGATAATCGGCAGTTCCGACGCTGGAGTCGACGGTTAATTTCCCACGATCGTAGAATTCGCCATCCATCCAGACGTTTTGACATCTACCTGGACACGGCTCCATCCACCTTTAGTTTCCATGACGGAGACCCGCCCTCCTTTAGGGACAACGTTAATCACAGCGAATTTGGTGCCAGGTCCCTCGCGCAGATTAGCGTCGGTTTTCGTATAGCGGATTGCGGTGGGCTCCGCTTTATCACTGGTGGACGACCCCGACTGAACCATTTCGGTTTTGTTGACCGTCGGCACTTGAGGCGTGGGTTCAATTTTGATTTTCTCGGGCAGCGCCCCATCCTTTTCTCCTGCGGCCAGCGTTTCGGATGTCTCCGCAACCAAATTAGGTGGCAATCCGGCATCGGCCTCCTTGTGACGGGGGCCGAAAAAGATGGCAAAGGCCGGAATTCCGACCATAAGTGCGAGCACTGTAAGTAATGCTCCCTTGAGGAAACTACCTTTCCTTTCCGTCGCGTTGACGGGAGGGACATCCACGGCACCGTTCGCAGGCGCTGGTGGCAACGCGACCGTAGCTTTCCGTTCCCGAGGCAGCGCGGCGAGCATCCGGCATCCATCCACAAAAGCGGCCACCACCCCGGTCCTGGAAAACTCCACAAGTTCGTTAACGCCACTATTGCTCGTGAGGTGCATTGTTTCGTACAGGCAGATTGGAATCTGCCTGTTGTCTCTGAAACGCCTGTCGGGACCGCCGCTTTTGTTCGGGTGTTTCCAAGTGTGATCTACAATTCTGGCGTCACTTGGGACGCGGTCTGTCTCGATGAACATGGATTCCTGCCAACGGACGTTCAAGTCGGTGTAGCTAACGGCACCTACCCGACTACCGTCCTGCACAAGTACAATATCGGGCATGAAAAACATGACCTGCCTGCCCACATGCAGCGCAGGAGGCGTGACGTTGCTCTTGATAACCGACGGGAGGGTATATGCGAGCGTGGTCGATTTCCTATTTACGAGGTGGGAAGCTCCCGCATTGCGCTTCCAGGCTGTGAGACTTTGGATAGCGCCTCCGGCCTCGATATGCCATTTGGCAGCACACCCGTTCAGGCCGTCATACCCTTCTGTCAGCCGCCCGTAGGCTGTTTCCGCGTCACCTTCTAGGTCATAGTAGAGTACGGTTGTCCTGCGATAAGAATCCAGCCAACTGCCGATCGCCCCCGCTGGTAGCGCCACAGCGCAAATTAGCAATCCAGGTCCGCCCGTCGCGAGGGCTGCCACCGCACCTATTGCGAGAGCGGTCAACGAAAGGGCCACTGACATGCGGGTCTGCCGCGCCTTGGAGTTTATCTCGTCAAGGAGTTCCGAAAAGGAAGTGTCACGCATGTGCATGACATCGCCGGAATCGATCTCGATCATTTCGACATCACAGTTGTCGAAAGTAACCTTCGGCAATGCTTGTTGTTGTGGCAAAACGGACGATTGCCGACTTGCTCCAGCATTACCAAGCGTCGCCCGGTAGTAGAGGCCACCACGACCAGCATGTATGTAGTGTCCGCGGGGACCGGTTCCTATCCGCAGGCCTTTCACGCCTACAGAGACACCGACCCCAGACTTGGAGAAATTGAAGCGGAATGGACCCGCCGAAACCGATTTTCTAACGTAGAATGGCAATTGCGCCCCCGCACCAAAGCCTCCCATGCTTTCGCGAGAAGACGCGTTCGTCGTGCAGAGGTTGAGCGCAACTATCGATTAGGTAGCGAGAACAAGCAAGTACATTGAAGCCTTTGATTGCAATCGGAGGAAAGGCTTCCCTTGGGAACTTTCAATACGATCGCGTGGGAACGTTCCAGCACCGGGGTAGGCCTCAGGATTATCGATTGTGAGAAAAGGGCTCTGTAGTAGCAACGAATGTGACGACAGTGTCAGCCATTGGGTAAGCCTCCGGTGAAGGCCACAGGTCAGGCAGCTTGAGCTTCTGACGCTGGCGACGTCCAATTCCAAGGAAGCAGTTGCTCTAATGTCGTAACTGGCGTGTCTATGCGGGCAAGAACATCGGCAAGGCGTTGAGATCAAGAAGCTTCGCTACGACGCCGACGCCATTCGAAAGCTCGTCAGGGACCTCGTCGCGGACGAGATTGGTAGCAAGGGGTTCGATCGAGAGCAGACCGAAAGCAAGATGCAGCAGATGCTCGACGACCGTGCGGCCAGGTGAGATGCGCGCGCGAGTAATAGCGCTGGTTGAGACTCGTGAATAAAACCAGAACATGCTAAATAAAGTTGTCGTCAACAACCGAGTGATTCGTCATTGTCGAACAGTTCCTCGAACTACGTACAGGTTCCTGAAACAGCTAAGATCAACAAACCCATTTTCGATACATGCCCCCGGGACGAGGTTACTGCAGAAATTAAGGCCTTTATCGAGGCTGGGCATGATCCTTGGCTCTGGCACGGTCACAGCCATACTCCTCCACCGAAGACCGGCACTCCCCCAAATTATGTTGGTCGATTCTACCTTCGCAAAGAGCAGGTAGAATCCAAGACGTGGGCTCCGTGTCCTTGCTGTTCTCCAGATCACCGAAAGTTCGGCCGAGACGGAGGACTTATCGCGTACTTCCCGGACGAGAAAGTTGTTCGGCTCATTGGGCCGGATTGCTTCGGCTCGTTGAACCATGAAGGCCACGAAACCGCCATCGCCGACCTCAAGCGCCGTGAAAGGGAGAAAAGCGAACTCGAGTACATTTTGCGGTGCGTCGACCAGATCAGACAGTGGCGTTCCGCGACCGACGAAATGCTCAAGATCGCCAAGCAGGCTGACGTATTCTTCCCTGGTATCCAAAACCGGATCGAGGTGTCCTTACAGATCAAGCTCTGGCGGAATGTCCGAGATGGCATGCTACGTGTCACCGAGACCATCAAAACGGTGAAAGTCGGGACCGACGGCGAGCCGGAGGAAGTCACCCAACACATTGATACGGTCCTATTCCAGCTCGACGGATACAAAGCATTGAACCCTGATCGGAAGGCGCTCGCTCCGATCCTCGAAAAGCTGGCGAACGATCTCCATAACCTTGCCCATGTTAACGATGCATGGGTGCAGCAGATGCCCGCTTCGGATCGGACGGCACTGGCAAGGGAGCTTCGGCGAATACTCTCATCGATCCAGAGTGTTCACGACGCCCTAGCGCACGAAATGCGGTTTTTGAACCAGATCAACGTCAACCGGTTCCGGCAATGGGCGGCAGACGAACGTTCACCCGTCGATTTCGAGTTTGAGCGAAAGGAAGGGACGATATCCATCCGCGGCTATAAGGAGTACAACGGGCTTCCAATCCCCGAGGAACTTCGGACATCATACCTGCCGTCGATTGATGTGCCCGTAATGAAGTCCCGACGCCATTAGGCGTCGGGACCCTCTTACTCTCTCTCGATCCGTTGCCATTGATGCGCGTGGTAACCGCATAGGCCGGGATAATCTGGATTGTAATCGTTCGGGTGGATCGTCTCATTGCACGCGCTGCACTTACCTGGCGCTGACGCATCGCATACGACGCATTCCCCTGCGTCGATGATGTAGGTTGCCTTGCTGCATTCGAAGCATGCGGCTATGGGTGGCTCGCCGCCATCAGTCATGGCAATATAGGTGAGGCCTGCAGATTCCGCGGCTAAAGCGGGTTCCATCATCTCGCCGAGATCAAGATGCTCGTCTCCGCACGACCGGCACGCGAACTCTATAGCGATTGGTTTTGTGTTCGTAGGGTCTTTCTGCCTGATCAGACTCGATCCACAGTTCGTACAGCTGAGATGCTCTATCGGAAATTCGACCTCGGTCGACGGCCAATCCAGATTTTCGAAGGTGGCGACACACTCCCTTTCGATTTCGGCCAAGATGTCCGCGTTCTCCAGCAGTAGTTGCCATATATTGGTGCTGAATTCGTGTTCGGGAGTGTAACCTAGCTGGTCCCGCATGATCGTATTGATCAACGGCAGTGCATTAGCGAGTGCTTCTCTGACCACTGCTTCGGGTGTTGTCAGATAGAGATGTTCGATTGTGTTACGATGTTTCGTCAGCTCGTCGAGTTTGGCCCAATCGAGCGCCAGCCCAAGGAGCTTATAGCGAGATTTGATGTCGAAGACATCAACCGTCTTATTTCTGTTTGGTTGCCATTCGATCTTTCCATCGGGTCGCTTTTTGGGTTCCATTTTGATGTAGATGAGTGACCCTTCGGAGTCCGGAGAATGCTGCCACAAGACGGTCTTGCAGAGTAGAAGAACACCTGCGTGGACGTTGCGGACGGCCGACAGCGCTCGGCGGCCGTCCTTCGACTGAAAGTCTTCGACGCCAATCTCGATCGAGTCGATGGCATTGCGGAGAAGCTTGTCCAAGAGATACCTCCGGTGTAGTTACGGGCGACCCATCCGAATTGATCCCGCGCGGTCCAACCAGCGGAATCCTAATTCATCGGGATAGGGAAGACGTGTCGCAAGATCGGCGATGAAGACGCGGTACGTTGCAACTGCCGAGCGGAACTCTTCCGCGCTACCGATCTCCCGGTTAGTGAAGGCGTGTATCGCGTTGCGTCGACTCTGGACAAGGCCGACAAAAGCGAGGTCTTTGGCTGGGAAGATTTCTTTCCTGCTCAAAAGCTGCCTGATCTTTTCGAACTGAATGCTACTCGGCGGATAGGGCTGCCCCTGATTCGCTCCCTTTTGCTCAATGGCCTTGATCGCTTCAAGGTCCTCTATCGAATTCCGATAGTCCGTAATGTAAACGCCGAGGAACAGCCGAAGTGAACTCTCCAGGATGCTGCCGAGGTTAGCCCACGCCAAGATGAGATCGCCATCCGGCAACTTTACGGGTTCTACCCAGCGACTGAGGGAACGGGCAAGTGAGGGCGTCCAGTCGAGGCGCGCGGATGCCAAGAGTGCGGCTCCATCATCAGGTGCCCATCCGTGTGCATCGCTCCAGAAGTCGGCCAAGCCCGCTTGGACGGCGACGATGTCCTTGACATCAGTCTCGTATGTCATTTTAGCCCTTCACGGTGTTGAACGGCGTCGGTTGCCAGGGGTACGCCTTAAATGGATTTCGTATAGTCTTTCCCGGTACCTGTGGTTCGCGGTCGTCCTCGTACTGCGAGATGTCCGCAGTCTGGTCCTCGAGAATGCCGACGTCCTTCAGCCTGCCTCGAAGGCCTGTTGTCAGGATGCGGTAGCTCTCAGGATTGAACGGCTTCGCGTACCTCGAGTCCGGCCCCGTGGTTTGGAATTTCTTCTTCCGTTTCGACGTCCTTAACTTCGGTTTTTTCACGGCAGTCCTCCCGCAATACGCGAATCTATCACGGTTGACTCGTCACCAAAATAAGAACGCAACATGAACGCATAAAGCATCGACGAGGTATTGATCTCACAAAAGGCGGACGGGAACAGCCAATCTACGTCGGAGAGGCCGACGATGTCATCCGCGCGGCGATCAGTTCCGTTCCCAAGGGACAATGGGAAGCGGCTTATTCCACCGGTGCTTTCTTCGAGGGACAAGTGAAACGTATCTACACGCAGGTCGGAGGACCACGGCTCAAGGTTTAGTTCCTGTATCTGAGCCCAGGTTGGATTCAATCGTCCCTCTATCGCAGGAGACCGTGTTTCGGCACGATGGCGATGTGTGATGACATCCGAGCAGACAACTTCAATCTCAATGAATCCGCTGCTCGTTTCGGTAGCGACATTTCTGAATGCAGCCCGGGTGATTTCAATAGGATTGATGGAGTCGGCGATGACGATCTGGCCCAGCCGCAAGTTGTCCTCCGCCACCCGATAAAGCGCAACATAACCAGCAGGTCCGACATTGTGTTGTCCGGCCAGTGGCGTTGACGAGCTGATAGCTTGTTCAATGGTATCAACGCGCAGGTAACACGCGCCGGAAGGGCCAAAGCCTGTGCAACGGTGCTCTTGCCCGAGCCGGGCAGTCCACCAAAAATGATCAACGTTCGCCCCTCCCATTGCGTTGAGCATGTACCATCCGTCGCACGTCGATGGCCGCTTTGGGTGAATCTCGCCGTGACGGTATTTGGCACGAGGTGGACATCTTTGTATTATCAGCCGCGTTCAAACTCCGTAAGGTGGGACGAGTTTGGGGAAATGAAAAAATGCCTTACGGGATCAGCATAAAGAGCCGCAACGCTACAGCCATCAATATCGTGAAGCTATGGGATGAGGCGAGCAAATTTGAGCCCGTATCCTCGATGCAGGAATTGGACTACCCTCCGCACATTACACTTGTAGTATTTCCGGACCACCCTGGGGATGTAGGCGCAATCATGGCAGAGGTGTTTTCAGCTCAGGATGCGCTGCTCGTCGCCTTTGAGGCTGTTGAATATTTCGATAATGATCACCTGGTCCTTTGGGCAAAGCCTTGTTTTGATCAGCCGTTGTTTGATCTCCATGCCGCGTTGCACAAACGCTTCGACTCTCTGATTTGCCACGAGCACTACCGCGTCGGGTCGTGGGTTCCTCACTGTTCTCTGGCAACCAAGGTGCCATATTTTGCCAAATCGGCGGCCGTAGAGTGGGCGAAAAATAAAAGAATTAGTTTTTCCGTCTCCTTCGATCTGGCTGATTTTGTGGAGTTCCCGCCCGTCATAGTGCGTAGCGAATTCTGCCTTCGTTGATATCTGTGATTGGTGTGCGCCCGTCAAAAGCTCGATCTGGCCCTGTGCGAACTTTTGGCGAGGCAAGCAGAACCATTGCGAACAGCTGGCCAACGCGATAGCCGTAAGAATGGCGGTTATTTCCAAATCGAGCGTTATCCATATCAAAGCCCTCGGCCTACTTGGCGAGGCTCCCGGCTCTTGGCATTTGAGGTCTACGATAATGAAGGCCACTCAAAGGAGTGCGGCCGCTTAGCGGAAGCATGGAGTTTGACCAAACCGCAAAAGACGCAGTGGTAAGAGAGTTCAACAGTGGCAGTGGCAAGCACTGGCGCTTCACCCTACTCGCCGAGTTGCGGTATATTCTCGTCGATTCCGTGCAAGAATACCGAGAGATAAACGTGATGACGTCAGAGAAAACTGTTTCATTCAAATCTGGCGGGCAGACGATTATGGGAACCATACGTCAGGCTAAAACCCCTGAAAACTCGACGTTTTTGCTGCTCCATGGCTTTGCAGGCACGCGGAATGAACTTGTGATTCCATCACTCGGGATTGGGATTTTTGAGTACGTTGCCGCCGCGCTGGGTGATCTGGGCCACTCTTCCCTGCGAATTGATTTTCGCGGCTCGGGTGACAGTGATGGTTCCACCGAAGAGACGAGCTACTCTACACAGATTGACGACTGCTTGGCCGCCATGGATTTCATCGCCGCTCAACCGAGTCTGGGAAATGGCAAGATTGTCTTGCTTGGTTGGAGCCAAGGCGGACTGGTCGCGGCGGCGGCTGCGGGCCGAACCAATCGCCCATCAGGGGTGGCACTGTGGGCCGCTGTGGGAGAACCCCATATTTCTTTCCCCGGCTTGATCGGCCAAGATGCGTATCTGCGAGGTCTGGACAGCAAGGGGGCAACGAAATTGACGTTGCCTTGGGGAGCATCCATCACCCTGGGACCACAATTCTTCTTGGAGGTTGCAAGTTTTGCTCCTGTGGCTGAACTATCACGGTACGTAGGCCCCGCTTTTATTGCAGAGGGCACCCTTGATGACGCAATACCTCGCGGAACCGCGAAAAAGTTCGCCGCAGCTCATGCTGGAGAGAACATTGTCTGGGAGGCTGCCATGGACCATGTGTTCAACACGGCCTCCAGCGTAGAAACCTTGAATAGCTTAATCGGCGCTACAGTCCGGTATTTAAGAAATCATGGATAATCTCATCGCAAGCTCCAGCAACAACTAGATCGCTTAGCCAACGAACAAAGCGTTCGTACTCCCCAAGGCTTTCGAAGCCATGGATTTCGAATAGTTCAACACTCGGATATTTCTGATCTATCTCTTGACCTCAACTTCAGTTGAGGTTGTACGAATTCAAGACGGTCGTCGCCTATCGATGGCGATACCCATCAAGGGAGGACGTCTTGGTCACGTATTTTCGCTATTCGAAATCCAAATATACCTGCGGAACACGTCTTATTGGAGCCGTCGTTTTGCAATTGCTCGGTGCTGGATTCCTGGCGTTCGTCTTTTGTCTGCTGGATGCGCTCACGGCAAAACCAACGATAATTCTCGGTCAGTTTGTACCATGCCTAATGGGGAGCGTCGCCGGCTTTCATTTTGTAGCTTTTCGTCGTCCAGCCACGGGCGGCCGACTTTACCTTATCGCGACATCATTCTTGGCATTTGGGGCCCTTTATTGGCTGGTGTCATATTCATTGCCCGACCTTTTGCTAGCAAGATTGATAGCCGGATTTGGATTGGGTGTGGTTGTTGCAGGAACCTTCCGACGTCGCTTTCTCGAAAATCCGGTAGTTCCCCGTGTTCGATAGACGCACATTGCCGAGCGCCAAACCGCTGGACGTGATACTCTGGTGGAGGATTGCGATGACCGGAATCAGACTGCCGGACCTCATTGATGCGATAGAAACTCTGTTGCCCAGTCGCCTTCCCGATCCGTCGCTCCCTGCCCAGGGTAGCGTTTTCAAGATTGAACGCGGCTGGGGTGGCGAAAAGCTCGCCTACATTAACCTCGAAGCCGGAACTGTAAGCGCTCGCGGCACTATCGAATTGCCAACCGGGCCTGCCAAGATAACGAGCCTCCAAGTGTTCGGCAAAACTGGATTACGCAGATGCGATCACGCCAGAGCCGGACAGATCGTGAAGGTCGGAGGTCTCGCGGGAGCGCGGATCGGCGACTTGATCGGACCGGACACTGGAGGCGCTTTTGTGCACCAGTTTGCGCCGCCAACAATCGAAACACGTGCCGTGGCGCGGCGGCCGTCGGAAAGCCGGGCATTGTGGTTTGCGTTGCAGCAGCTTTCGGAACATGACCCGCTCATCAATCTGCGTAGCACGGAGGATGCAAGCGAGATGTATCTGTCACTTTACGGAGAGGTGCAGAAGGAGATCGTTCAGGCCACCCTTCTTGCGGAATTTGGGGTCGATGCGACTTTCGAGGAAAGCACTGTCATTTACGTTGAAAGACCAGCCGGGTCGGCAAATGCGCTCGAAACAATATTCAGAGACCCCAATCCGTTTCTTGCAACAATCGGCCTGAGGGTTGAACCTCGACCAGCTGGCTCAGGAAACGCATATACGATCGAGGCCGATGTCGGACAGATGCCGATCAGCTTCTACCGTGCAATCGAGGAGACGGTATCGGAGACTCTCAAGGCTGGTGTTTTCGGTTGGCAAGTCATTGACTGTCAGGTCGTGCTCACTGACGTCCGGCACAGTTCCCCATGCAGCACGGCGGCAGACTTCCGGGGGCTCACACCTTTGGTTCTGGCCGAGGCACTTTCTCATTCGAGAATGGTCGTCTGCGAACCCGTCGAGCATTTCCAACTGGAGATTCCGTCAACTACGCTTCCAGGGATGGCGACACTCCTCGCCAGGTGTGGTGCATCGATATCGGAGACGTTGATCGAGAACAGCATTGCCCGACTGGACGGCATGATTGCGTCCATCCATGTTCAGAGTATTCGCCGCCAGCTTCCAGGGCTTACTAGCGGTGTCGGCATCATGGAAAGCACGTTCGATCATCACGCACCTTTGAGCGATCCGCCACCCCGTCGCTCCCGTACGTCGGCAAGCCCGTTCAATCGCGTAGAATTTCTTGCAATGACCCGACGATAAACAGATGGCCTGTCCCGGCCATAACAGTCGTTCTTACGCGACCCCCGGACTCATTGCTTTGGCGTGCTGTTGGCGCGGGTCTGCAAACACTAGCGTTGGCGAGCTAATATTCGATCTCGGTTTCTGCCCCCTCGGAACCCTTGGACAAGACTTCGCCGACGCACTTGTTACCGAAGGCCACCACCACCAGACAGGGTTTCAAATCGAGACGACCGCAAGTTTTCATTTACCACAGGGTGGATTGCCGAGTTCCATGCCGCGTATTTGTCATCTTTACCGCTATACCCGCCGATAACAACAACCGATGAGGTGACATGATGTCAATCAACTCGGGTCATGCTCGATATTTCCCGCGACCCACACCAGCTACTGTCAGCCCATTGGAACGGGCTATCCAGCAGCTAGAGAAAATGATCCATGCGCAACGGTTGAGTGCGCTGCCGGCACCGTTTGCACTTCACAAAGCCAAACGCATTCTCGAACGCTGCCACCAGGGGAAGCCGTCGATTGACGTTGACGACAGCATTGGCAGCATCGGTTTCGACGGCGGTCGCAAATGCAGTTGATGGTCAGGGTGGAGGTTTAAACCAGTTCAACTCGTCCTGAGCCGCGCCAATGGATGCATAACTGCTTAGGATAGCGCGTTCGGGGTCGAGCCGACCTCCAGGCTTTTGCCGATTGCCCCATCAACCTACTACGAGAACATCGCCAAGCGCTTGGATGTGGACCGTCTGTCGGTTCGCGCCCGCAGCGATATCGACCTGAAGATCGAGATACGCCGGATGCTCGAGCAGAATTTCCGCGTCTATGGCGTTCGCAAGGCCTAGCGGCGATTGAAGCGTGAAGGCTTCGATGTCGCCCGCTGCACTGTCAGTCGGTCTATGAGGTCGATGAGCCTGCAGGGGATCATTCGGGGAAAGCCGGTCCGCACGACGTTCTCGGACAAGGTGGCCCCGAACCCGCTTGACCGGGCGAATCGCCAGTTCAAAGCCCCTGCACCAAACGGGCTGTGGGTTTCGAATTCCACCTATGTCGCCACTTGGCAGGGTTTCGTCTACGTGGCCTTTGTCATCGACGTTTTCGTTCGGCGCATCGTTGGTTGGCGAGCGAGCGGGACGGCACATGCAAGCTTTGTCTGTAACAGTACGGGATTGGAGCCACGCCTCCAATCGACACGCGAGACCTCCGTCCCCTACGAGTAGATAGCGACCGCGAAGACATGGTGTCCGACAACAGTGACACGTATGTCGGCGTCTTTGATTATCTCGCGTTGATAGACGGCGGGACATAGGGAAATCGCCGACGCGTCTTCGGACAGAACTCCCGCTGGCGGCACTCAACAGCGGCGACATGGTCGCACTTATGAAGGCTTGCAGGTGAATGTCTTCAAAATTCACGGGCTAGCGCGGCAATTGGATTTCTGAATCACAATTACTTACCGTTGACCAAACGACACCGGCAATCAACACTTACCAAATCACTTCCACATTGTCCCGACGGAGACCCGGGCATGTTTCTGTTAGACACAAGTGTTTTGAGTCAAGCCCAGTATAAAAAAGCACATCCCTCCGTCGCTGGTTGGCTCGCCGACCAGCAAGATTTGGCAATACCGTTTCCAGTGCTTTTAGAAATTCAACAGGGAATTGTTGAAATTGGCGCAAGCCAGCCGGCTCTCGCTTCGGAGATCATGGCTTGGTTCGATGATCTGCTCGAATGGGACTTTTTATATCCCGAGATCAACCACGAAGTCGCCAAAACTCTCGCTAAACTCCATTGCTGCGAGCCACTAAGGCATCTTTGGTATACAAATCCGGAAAACACGAAAAAGCGAAAACCTGGACAGGACCTCTTTATTGCGGCCGTCTCAATCGCTCACGATCTGCCAATAGCCACGCTGAATGGCAAAGACTTTTCCTTGATCAATCAGTATTTTGCGCTCCCCGGCGTTTACAATCCGGGCTTCTCGGTGTGGGTGGTTCAACCGGGAAGATGTCCAGAGACAGTAACCCAACAAGCGATGCGGTTTGCCTAGCGCTCTCTCGGGCCACCTGCGGAAAGATAAGCTCCAGCGGACCCTTTACGCTTTGTCTTGAACTTGATCTCAAGGAGCCCTTCATCGTCGCGAACCAACTGGGGAACGCCATCTTTCGCTAATTGGAAGACTTCCGAAATCCGAGCCTCGGCCTCGGCGCGTTCCCAGATGTGTACCGATCCCTGCAAGTGCCACCCACTCCGTTATTTGTGAATGATAACCGATTCACGATTGGCGGGAAACTTCATTGACCTGAAAAGCAAGACTCGACGCCGCGATAGATGCGGGAGAGAGCCGCGGATACCGCCTAGCGGACATTGTCACGGACGAGAGTTATCACATATACTGACTTTAGCCTGAACTCACGTTTCCGTCGGCAACGTAATTCAGGACACGGGCTGCTCTGATCGGAAGCGGGAGCTTCTGATTCATCTGGGTGGAATTCCAGTTAATTTTCGTCATCGACAAGACCTCCTTGGCGATCTGCGCTACGGCGCTGTCGCTCGTCTTGTGCGGACACAGCAGCAAGAACCGAGGATCGTGCATCCCGGGATATGAAAAGGACGTTCGCCTCGACGAAATGGTCCTGCGACTGGCTGGGGAAAGAGCCGCATCGATCGGTCGCAGCGCGCTCGACGTCTGGCTAAGAAAGCGCGGCTGGACCTTCAAAAAAAGACCGCACATGCACTGGAGCAGGAACGCCACGACCTCCTGAAACGTCACCAAGACTGGTCCGACGAACAGCTCGATCTCGATCCGGCGTGCCTCGTCTTCATTGATGAAACCGGCTTGAGCACGAAAATGTCTCGGCTTCGCGGACGAGTCCAATGCGAGATCGCTGCCGCTCGTCGATCCCGCACGGCTATTGGAAGACAACGACGTTTACCGGTGCTCTCAGACTATCCGGCATGACCGCACACAAGGCGGAGGGAGTGCGTCACGCAATCGGGGGTGCGGGATTCCGATGTCCGCAATCTGTAGCAACGAAGCTAGATTCAGCTTCACCGACAGATTTCGGATATCGGCGTTAAAACCGCGGCAAATTGAGAGGGTAGAATACCCCTCTCCCAGAGATTTCGACAATCAGTCAGATGAACCGTCGGCGACGGGAAGCGAACGTGTTTCCCACTCGCTCTTAGGGATTTCTCCGCCCAGCGAGAATTCAAAGGCAACTACCCTTTCCAAATCCTGGGTTACCACACATCGAAACTTCATGTCGTACCAATGCCGTTTGTTTCGGACCGCTGCGCCGTCTGCTTGAAGTGTAAGACCGGAAAGCTTTGTGTCGGCCGTGGCATACGCGACAACGAAATCCGGCTGGAACTCGGATTTCCATATATGGACCTGCTCCATGGCCTCGACGTTGCAGAGCTGAGCGATGCGATCATCTGTGCCGAGTTGCCTCAGTGCAGCCAAAGCTTGCTTGCTTCGCGGGTCTGCCAGCACTTTCGCCGAATATAACTCTTTCGCGCGAACCATCCCGTCCCCTTGAGGGGAGGACTCGCTGGTCAGCGCGGATTCCGCATTTTGCTCAGGTGCGTGGTCTATCGCTGGGATTAAAGCGCTGGGCTCACTTTCCCTTTGAACACCAGCGGGCTGCGCGAGTACCGCCTGGGGTTCATATAAAATTTCGACCACGATGCTTTGCTCGGTTGGCGGAGGCAGCGATTTCCTTGTAGCCAAGAGGCCAACGGCCAAGGCGGCGATCATGTGCAGCGCCACTGAAATTGCGAGGCTGGGCACTCTAACGCTAGGAGCATGCCGACCATTTTCTCCCTTCATCGGCAAGACTACAGCTCCAACGCTTGTTGGCTTGGGCCGGACTGCAGACGCAGCAGCAACTCGCCATCAGCGTTTTGCAGATCGCAGATGCAGGGCGATATTGACGTTGTTTCGTCAATAAGAAGAGATGGCTCGAAAGGATGATCGAATGGCCACCGCCACGCCAATCGTGGTCACTTGCCTTTTCTAGGATTTGTTGGAAGGAGGCCTTCACGCTGCATCTGTTTGCGGACGAGCTTCCTCTGGCGGCCGACTGCTTCAGCCTTTTCCCGCGCTTTTTTGATGGATGGCTTCTCGAAAGCTTCACGCAGGCGCATTTCGCGGAAAACGCCCTCGCGCTGAAGTTTTTTCTTGAGAATGCGCAGTGCCTGATCGACGTTGTTATCGCGTACTAAAACCTGCATATGGGCCTCTTGAGGTCGTAAAAAACGGTGCGCCACCATACGCAATTTGACGTCGAATCCAAGATTGGCCATCCCTTTGTGACGGTCTTTTTTTAGAAGCAAAGTGACGTGCGAGGTCATAGCCAACCCCACATCGTGCAATTGTCACGGCGCTCCTCTGGATAACACGGAAGTTTCGGCAATCTCATGGAACGAAGTCGTATTTACAAATAGACGCTGCCTCTCGCCTCTTCTCGGCCGGATGCACGTCACACCTTTCGGCGAGTAGCCGTCGCAGCTTCAATGCCTGGAACTAAGCGGCTGTCGAACCAGGCGATCATTTCCTGAAGTTTTCCTTGGGCAGGCGTGGCCTCACCCGCATTCACCAGTTCAGCCGCAGCTTGAGACATCGCCAGCAGAATGCGCGCGGTTTCTGGCACGTATGGTGGAGCACCTGTGCACAACACCTAACCAACGCCCCCGACAAATTTGTGCCGGACTTCGCGGCGTTTATTCTGCGCAAGGGGTGAGTAATACCGACCGCTATCCCTTGGCAGCTTGCTTCATCGATCGCTGCCGACCGATCTGCAACATTGCGATACTCGTCAGCACAAGGATGATGGCGGCAATCTCCAAAATGCCGACCTTCTCGCCAATAGCCCAGCCGATCAGCAACGCAACATTAGGCGTGATATAGGTCGCGCCCGAAGCGGCGACCGCACCCAACTCCTGCAGCAGATAATAATAGATCAAGAACGCCATTCCGGTTCCGAGGATACCAAGGCCGATGACGACCCCGGCAGCTGCGTTCCAGTCTTGCAGGATATTGCTCATTCCAGTCCGATCCACGACGAACAGGAGTACCACAAGAGCAAGGCCTGTTTGCCACGTGGCGAGCGCCAGAGGCGGGAGATTATGAGGCGACAGAAAGCGGCGAACGTAAACGTAGGAGATACCAAGAACGATCGTTCCCGCCAGCATCCAGTACACTCCGACTAAGTCGATCGTCCTATCGGTCGCCTCCCAGGGCTGTGCGATGAGGACGATACCAGCGAAGCCCACAAGAACACCGGCCAGCATCAAAGCGGTTGGTCTTTCATTGCGGAGGAATAGAAGGGTGGCAATCGTGGTGAATAGCGAGATCGATCCCCCAAGGATGCCGGCTATGCCGGACGGAAGCAGCGCCGTGCCTTCCGCGATCGCTAAATAATAGAATGCTGTCGCCAGCACCGCCATGACGAGGAAATGCGGCAAGTGCTGCACTTGATCCCGATGGATCACCGCTTTATGCCATGCGGCGAACGCCAATGGCAGAAAGCCGAAAAACACCCGCAGCAAAGTGATTTGTGCCGGTGTAATCAGTTCGGCCGCCCATTTCATATAGATGAAGTTCGAGCCCCAGAACAGGCCAAGAAGAGCAAACACCAGATAGGTCAGGCGCATGAATTCAGTCTCCAGTCGAAGAGAATGAGTTTAAAAGAGGCTCTGCTTCCAATGAGATGGCCAGATGGCGTTGTTTGTGTCAAACCGTCGACGTGCTCTCCTGGTCCGTGGCAGGTGGCTTAATGATGGCAAGCATGATGCCACCGATAGCGATAATCGCCGAACCTGTTGCGACGCCCAGGGAAACCTTCTCACCAAAACCGAGAAAGCCGATCAAGCCGGCGAAGATCAGCCACGTGTAATCGACAGGGCCGACGATCGATAGCGATGCGAGGCGATAACCCTGGACGATGCAGTATTGTGCCGTCACCGCAAGCGGCCCGAGCAGAGCTAATGACAGGGCGGTTTCAAGAGAGAGCGGAACCCATTGCATAGCAGCGGGCCCGGCCATCAGGATGATTCCGAACGTATTGACATAGAGCAGCACCGTCATCGCGCGATCGGAACTCGACAGCATTTTGATAATCAGCCCCTCGATTGCGAGGAGCGCTGCACCGAGGACTGCAATGCCAGCCGGGAAAACGTATGCAACATGGAACGCGGTGAATGCTCCGCGTGACCCCATGATGAATGCCGCTCCCCCGCAGCAGATGCCAATGGCACCAAGGTGCGACCAGGTGATCTGTTCCTTCAGGACCACAACGCCAAGGGGCACAACGAACACGACGTACAGCAAGCCGATGGCCGTGGCGTCAATGATCGGCATGTTAGCGGACGCGTAGACCAGTGCTCCACCACCTGAAGCGCCGAAGATGGCCCGCATGAAATGCGAAAGCGGCTTTGCGCTTCGATAGGCCGACAACCGTTCGCGCCGCGCGACCACGACCACCAGAAGCGTCGCAAGACCACCGATGTATCGGAGAAAGAGGATTTGCGAAGAACTCGCGCTTCCGTCGGCGAATCTTCCCGATGCGAAAATCAAAGAAAATAATGCTGTCCCCACAGTCACCCATGCGATGGCTTTGATATTGGTGTAAAGCTGAGTTGAGCGCATAGCACGTCCTATGAGGTTTTGCGTCGCCATGTATGCCGAGTAATCGAGCGGCGCTCAAACGAGGAGATTTAAGGGGGCTTGAGGAAAATTCATGCAGATCGGTGGCCGCGTCTCGCTCAATGCCGTCAGAGTGTTCACCGCCGTGGCCCGGACAGCGAGCCTCACGGCGGCTGGCGCTGAACTTGGCGTCACTTCGGGCGCGGTAAGTCATCAGATCAGGAAGCTGGAAGATGTGCTTGGAGTGAGCTTGTTCCGGCGAGGAAACAATTCTGTTTCCCTCACCGATATCGGCGAACGATTTTATCAGCAGGTTGCGCCCTCGATCCGCCTTATCGAGCACTCGGCCGAGGCCCTTTCTCGTGACGAGAATGAGATCACCGTGCAAGCATCGATGTCGCTTGCTGTGCGCTGGCTCATACCAGCTCTGGATCGTTTTCGCGCTATCTGCCCCAAAGCCCGGGTCCGGGTGGAAACAAGCGCCACCCCTGAAGGCTTTTCTACCATGTCGGTTTCCGATGTAAGCATTCGCTATTTCCGGGCAATCGATCCTGTTCCGGAAGGATGGGAGCTGCTTGAGCGTGATCTCTGTCGGCCTGTCGTCTCTCCGAACCTGCTTGCGACTAGCCTTGGACGCCAGGCAAAGTTACCTGCCCTGATATGCGCCGCTGGCAATTGGGACTGGAAGCTTTGGTGCGATGAAACTGGTGTTTCTCCGACAGAGATTTACTTTGCCCATCAGTTCGATACGGACGACGCCGCGCTTCATGCTTGCGTGGCGGGTCTCGGCATGGTGCTGGCCCCGCCGATTCTCATCGTCAAAGAAACACAATCTGGCGCGCTGGTCGCCCTACCTGGATATGATCCGGTTGAGATCGGATCATATCGTTACCAGCGTCGTTCGGATTTGAGAGTAGCTAGGCAGTTCTGCAACTGGATTCGTGCCGAGGCACAAACCCCGATTAACCTCGTGTAACCCTGCTATCCATTACTTACCGAAGAACGCGTCCTCTGTGTCGTAATCGAACAAAGGAACACTGTAGCGAGCCAGGACGGGAAACCGCTCTCGCCAATCTTCGCCGGCCTCGCGTCGAAGCCACTCGCATGTATTTGCTACTGAACCTGCATAGTCTGTGACAGGTACATACCCGATCTGTCGAGCAGCATCCGTACTCAGGGTAAATGGAGCGGGTACAGACCAAGGTGTCCAGCCAGCGGGTGAGCCAACACGTGGATCGCCAACGTCAAGCGGTACAAAGGTCCCGTTCCACCCCATTGCTTCGGCAATGTGAGTTCCGATCTCAAGCACCGTCGGGGCGACCGGATCGGCTACATTAAGGATCAGGTTTCTGCCATGGGCCAGCGCATGGCTAGTTACCTCGGCAATGTTCTGTGCGGCGGTCGTATGAAAACGGCTTTGTCCGTTAAAGCAAAGCGGTATGACTTTGCGACCGTCCATCATGCGTTTCACAAACCACCACTCACGAGGATGGGTGGAATGGGTGCCGTGGATTGCCGCCGGGCGCAGGATGGTGACAGGGCACTTCGCTTGTAGCACTCGTCTTTCGAGCGCGATCTTTTTGGTCGAGTAATTCTGCGGGCCGGGCTCGACGGTTGGCTGTCGCTCCGTCATACCCTCCGGCAAATCAGGGAAGCCGTTCTCTCGTGCTTCGTCCAGGGTCCTGCCCAATTCATCGCGATAGACGCTAGATGATGAGATCACCAAGAATTGCCCGACCGAGCCCGCGATAGCCAGAAGCTGGTCCGCGTGCGTTTCATCGTATGCCACGGTGTCGATAACCGCATCCGCACCTTCGCCGATTGCCCCTGCTAAAGCGCCGGGTTGATCACGGTCGAGAAGGATTGCTTCCGCACTGAAGCCGAGTGCCTCATCGGGAATGTTACCACTCCGACTTGCGAAGGTAACGCCCCAACCTTCCTTCAACAGCTTCAGACCCACCGCACGGCCAATCTGACCGGTTCCGCCAATGATGAATGCCTTCCTTGCCACGTCGGTCTCCAAGAACTGGGTGGGTTCGGGCGAAGGTAACAAGGCCGGCTTCGCAACGAAAGGTCTAAAGATGTAAGGCCGATCAACCAACCACCCAGGACCTGGCGCACGGTCGCGCCCGGCCGTTGACGAGGATACGTGGCGCTGTGTGAGCCGACAGGCCATCTACGTCCGATGGCGGCAGCAATTCGACCATTTCCATTCCGACGATGCGCCCCCGATTTGGCCGCCTTCGGTGTGTACCTCGCCTGCCGCGACGATTCGGCTCCCGTAAACTTTCCTCCCAGTGCTCTTGGTGCCGACACATCATGATCGCCGCGATGGCGAGACTCCGCGTGCCGTATTTGTAAGACCCCGATCGCGTGTTTTCTTCCGGCCCGCCCTCGCATCGAGCCACATTGACGAATCATCATTCCGCTACCATCCTGATTATGGCGTGACCTGCGCCAAACCTCCCAGACTCTCCCCAGCAGGGTCTTGAACGGAGGCAAAGGGACTTCCGTCTCAGGTCATTATCTTGGTCCGAGCGTTTCGGGCGGGTTGCTGGGGAACTGGGTCCGGGACGTGGAAGGCTCCAAGATGACGAAAAACGGTAATCTCAAGCGCCGTGTGCGTGCTCGTGCCGCGAAAACCGGCGAATCCTATACCTCAGCACTCCGACATATTCGGCAGCCAACGGATACCTCCGCGATCCGTTCGATACGATTAGCTGTCGGGCAAACATCGTTGTTCGATGATCCCCGTGACATTTCGGCGCTTCGGGCCGGTGGGCGGGAAATGCGCAGCCTGATGGAAGAGGCGCATAACGCGGGTGCGCGTCTTGTGCATTTCCCTGAGGGGGCAATCTGCTCGCCCAATAAGCGGATCATGTCCGCAAATGGACCCAGAGAAATTGGTCCTTCTGCCTGGGCCAAATTCGAATGGGCGACCTTGCGTGACGAACTCAATCTGACCAGCCAGCTCGCGAAGGAGCTTCAGCTATGGACGGTGTTTGGTTCAGTTCATCAGCTCACCGCTCCGCATCGGCCACATAACAGTCTGTACGTAATCTCTGATCAGGGGAAACTGGTGACACGGTACGACGAGCGAATGTTGTCGAACACAAAAGTCTCATTCATGTATTCGCCAGGAAGAACTCCTGTGACATTTGACGTTGGCGGCGTCCGCTTCGGCTGCGCGCTCGGAATGGAAACGCATTATCCGGAGATATTCACCGAGTACGAGCGGCTAGACGTGGATTGCGTCCTGTTCTCGACCACGGGCGAAACGCCGTCCGCTGCATCAGGTTTTGCCGCCGAGGTATTGGGACATGCTGCCAGCAATACGTACTGGATCAGCTATGCCGCCCACGCGCCGCAGAGCGTGGTGGTCCCTTCGGGAGTTGCTGCACCGAACGGTCAATGGAAAGCACTGTGCGCGGCAGATGGCATAGCTGCGATAACCGTTGCGGATATTGTGATTGACTCGGACAATCCGGCTCGACCGTGGCGTCGAAAGGCGCGCGCCGAACTTTACGTTTCTCATCAGGTGGCAAACGACCCGAGGAGCGACACTCGCAATCTGTTCTGAAGACTTTGTGTGGTCAGCGGAACACCCGCCGCTGACCACACAGATAATCACATCGGATCGCCTCCGGGCTTCCATATACTCGCTTGCACGGAAGCGCCCTATCGGAGAGGTCGCAGAGGGTAGATGTGTTCAACCCCGACGGTGGCCATCAAAACTATTCATTGGAACGATACACCACCCGTGATGGATTTCTCGGTCGGGAGAAAATAGCCTGACAGCGACAAAATCACCCGCGAGGTTAAACAGGATGCCGCTTTGGCCGGCTGGCATTCGAAAGGTTCTGTATGGCTCTTCTCGACGCAAATGCCATCCATCCGATTACGCTGCCCGACGGAACTGTTTATCGGGACACCGTATATCTGAAGAACGTCATAGATCATCCGCGGATGGAGATCGGTGACTTCAGCTACTATACTCATGCTGGAAAGCCCGAAGACACGGCCCTGATCCTGGCTCCTTATCTCGGTCATGGTGTGCGCGAACGACTGGTAATCGGCAAATTCGTGCAGATCGCGAGAGGAAGCTACTTCATTACCAGTTCGGCGAACCACCCGATGACCGGCTTCACCACCTACCCGTTTCGTATCTTCAAGCCGGAGACCTTTGGTTACAAAGACCTGCCCGTCAAGGACACGATCGTGGACCACGACGTCTGGATTGGCCAGAACGCGGCAATCATGCCAGGCGTTCACATAGGAGCGGGTGCGATCGTCGCTGCCGCTTCGGTCGTCGCCCGGGATGTACCGCCCTACGCAGTTGTCGGGGGAAATCCAGCATCTATTATCCGAATGCGTTATCCCAGCGAACTCATCAACGAACTGCTTCGTCTCGCCTGGTGGGACTGGCCTATCGAGAAAATCGAAGCCAACCTGGCGGCGCTCGGCAGCGGTGACATGGCTGCGCTCCGGCTCGCCTACGGGTGAACATTCAACATTTCCACCAGCGGCAAACGGCTCCTCCCGTCTCAACTGGATTGCGCCGTACACCAGCCATTGCGGCTACAAGCCGGCCTGATAAATTGGTGCGATGACCCAGGATATTCCGCCGCACCTTCATATCGCCCGAAATGCTCATTGGTCTATAAACCATCGTGTCAACTCGACGCTTCCCGGCTATCTCATCATAGCTTCGACGAAAGCCACGAACGATTTAAGTGATCTTTCCGTCGAGGCGCTGAGCTCGATGGGGCGGGTCTTCGCGGTTGTTCAGCGTGCCTTGAAGAGCCTGGGCGCGACCAGGATTTACATCGGCCGCTACGGGCATTCCCTTGGGTATCCGATCCATTTCCACGCTATTCCAATCTATGAGTGGGTCGAAGACCTCTTCTGGGCAGATCACCGCTATAGAGTCCTCCAGCAACTCTCGAACGGACCGGAGGAGATGCAAACTGACGGCGCAGAGCTCACATTGTTTGTATGGCGGGAATTCTGTGAGCGGCCTGATCCGCCACTGATCGAGGGGCCGTCTGTAGCAGAGGCCATCGCGACACTACGTCAGGCAATTCGGTTCTCGTGAGGTAATAGGCGGCTTCGGCTTCACGCCAGACAAGGCAGCGGTTCAAACTAACCATGCCTATTGACCTCAGGGCGGGTTCAGGTTGCAAATTGGCTGAAACTGGAGTTTCGATGATGACAAGAATATTGAACGACTGTGACCTGCTGGACGGCTCATTCATGAATGTTGCGATAGAGGCCGTAGAAAATATTCTTCGCGATCGCGCTGATGGCCAAACAATATCCCCACCCCGACACCATGTCTCGTTCCCCGGGCGGGGCGATCTGATCTTTACAGTAGGAGGCAGCCTTGGCGAAAAACCTCTCGCGGGCTTTCGGGTATATGAGACATTCGAGGGCGCGGAACACTCCCAGATCGTCGCCGTTTGGTCTGCGGACGACGGGCGGCTGAAGGGGCTTATCCTCGGGGAACGCCTTGGCGCGATCAGAACCGGTGCGATAGGAGGTGTCGCAATTCGGCACCTTAGTTCACCTGACGCCAGGGTCGTGGGGGTATTGGGTAGCGGGCTTCAGGCGCGAAGCCAGCTTGAAGCTGCTGTTGCCGTTCGGAAAATCACTTCTGCCCGCGTTTACAGCCGCGACGAAACCCGGCGAAGCCTTTTCGCGCGGGAAATGGAAGCGGACCTGGGAATTGAGATAAGGCCAGCAGACAGTGTTTATGAGGCCGTGAGCGATGCTGATATCGTCATCTGTGCCACGTCCAGCAATCAACCTGTTGTCCATGCATCCGATCTGAAGCGCGGTGTGCATCTCAACACGATTGGCCCTAAAACGCTTGATGGATACGAACTCGCGCTCGATATCGCGGATATGGCAGGCACTATTGCGACAGATGCTTCCGAACAGACGCGAGCCTACACCTCCCCCTTCTTCCTGAATGGTTCAGGCAATGAGAATCGGATGGTGGAGCTTTCTGATATCGTTGCAGGAACTGTGCCCGGCCGGACGTCAGCGGATCAAATGACCCTGTTCTGCTCCCTCGGGCTGGCCGGTACTGAAGTCGCGGTGGCCTCGGCAATCTTCGACAGTTTGTAACCCCGACGTTCGCTACGCCCGAGCTACTGCCGTTTATTTCGGCTCCCAGCTGGCAAGACATGGCAGCTCGATACCTTGTTCGATAACTCCAAGGCTTGGCTCTGTCTATGGTCTTTAGCCGTCACGGATCATCGCTCGATCAATCGGGATTTGAGGCCTTTCGGGTAAAGCTTTGGTCCCCCCTCAACGTCGAGTTCTCGTAGATCATACCAAGCCGCCTCCATTACGGTACCATCGTCCTCTTGGAATCGGATACGATCTTGTGCCTCGAACGCCCCCTGAGGAAATACCAAATCAAAAATGAATAGGATTTCGTGCCGAGGTTGCCCCTCGTGGACGAAGACGTTCTCAAGAACAATAGGCCCGCCGATAACGTCAACGTCGGTATCAATTTCCTCTTTGAACTCTCTTACAACCGCGGCTTTCGCTGTTTCGCCAAATTCTACGCTACCGCCAATCGGCCGCACTCCCTTGAGGTGGCCTTCCCTATCGTAAACCTCAAACGCCAGGAGCCTAGAGTCTCGCCAATGTAGACCGAGGGCCTTGATACGGATAACAGTTGATTTGGAAATTACCGTCATCCGTCACGGCTACAGTAGCGGCCAGTTGTTGGCAACGGTTCAAATGTGGTCACCCCACCCCGACTTCAAGATGAAGTGGCTGTAGCATTGCTGCTCTTTGTCCCGATCCGTAGAAACTTTTCACATCCCCAAACTTGCCTCACAGTATGGAATTTGAACGCGACTGCTACGGAGAGATGTCCATCCCCGTGCCAAATACGACGGATGGTGTATGCGCAACGAAACGGGAGGGATGAATGCTGATTATTTTTGGTGGGCTGCCCGGCTCGGGCAAGAGCACTGTTGCACAGGGTTTGGCCCTTAGAACCGGCGCGTGTTACCTGCGCGTTGATACCATTGAACAAGCCATCAGCTCGTCGGCACCATCCGCATACCGACAAGATGTCGGACCTGCGGGATATGTTACGCTTTATCGGGTAGCCGAGGACAACTTGCGTCTGGGCCGGACCGTCATCGCTGACTCCGTCAATCCTATCGATCTTACCCGGGCTGCATTCAGAAAAGTCGCGACCGAAACCGGCAGTGGCTTCATTGAGGTTGAAGTTATTTGTTCGGATGTCACAACACATCGCCATCGTGCCGAAACGCGATCACCTGCCATTGAAGGTCGATCAAACCCAACGTGGGCCCAGATACAGGAACTTAACTTCGAGCCGTGGTCCCCTGATCTGCGTGTGGATACGTTCCACATGTCCGTCGAGAAATGCGTTTCGGAGATCATAAAGCAGCTCTGACTCGATTGCCGAGCGCACGACCAGTTCACTCACTATCCGATCATTCAAACAACATCGGCAACACGCTGAACGGTTTTTTGCGTGACCTCAATCCGGTAGGAAGGCCATGCCGACATACGACAACGCGACCACCGGAGAGACGGAAGTTACGATGAACTCGCCGCCGATCAGAATTCCAACTCAGCATCTGGTGCTGCGGGCTGCACGTGCGGAAGATGCCAGGATACTGTTCGACGAATACACCGGGAACGTCCAAGCCTCAGAATTTTTGCCACGGGGTCCTCATACGTCGCAATCGACAACCGAAAAACTGATCAATGCGTGGGGCGAAACCACCTGGGGCAAGACCAGCCGTTTTGTCTGGACCATTATCGACCGGCGCACCAACAGACCGATCGGCATCTTCCTCATGTTCATGCCGGATGACGAGACGGCAGAAATACATTACGGATTGGGACCTGCGTTCTGGGGACATGGCTTCGCAACCGAGGCCGGCTCGGCGGTCATGCAGTGGGTCCGCGAGCGATCAACATTATCCGAAGTCCGCACAGTGTGCGCAGCAGACCACAACGCAAGCTGCCGCGTTTTGGAAAAAATGGGCCTTATCCGAGATCAATTGATTGAACAGGCCTTATCGATGAAAGCAAGCGGCCAAAAAATCGATGGATGGTCTTTTATCTGGAAGCGCAGCGACAGCAAAGGACCGGAAGACGTCGTGGCGTAAAACCACAGGTACGCTCATCTTCGATAAAGATGCTGGGCATCGCATTCTCCTGCCCGGCGAGACGACACAACGATAAGCAAATCACCCGCGAAATATACGATGCTAAAACTGCGCGGTGGATCGCTGTCTGGCCTGACCTCTCCGTTGTGCCTTGGCGTGATGAAGATTCGCAGAAATCCTAATTACGCGACAGTCGGCCGCGCCTCAAATCAAAAGGGAATTTCTGTCGCAAAACTCAGAGCTCGCCGCCGATTTTTACGACTGAGTATGTCCGCAATAGGTCGATAGCGGAAGATCGGCGGCTTGCAGAAAATGCGCCAGAACGGGTCGTCGCAAGGTCGACTGCGGCGACCCCGTCTGCGGCCATAATGGTAGTCGAGCACGTTGGGACCACGCGTCGTAAGCAAGGCCTTACCGTTGTGCAGAAGGCGGGCTTTGGTGATAATCCCAAACCGACGAGATTGGATAGGCGAATGTCTCAGATATCCGGCGAAGCAGTCCCGTCCTGTGGCCACCAGTTGTCAGTTGCTCCAACCAATCTGAAACCGGTCAAATCGGACTTCACTAATGGGATGTCCCGACGGGTCGAGTCTGATCGAGCGAAGCACGAGGTTCAGGTTGGCAGAGTAATATTGTTCAAAGATTATCGGAGACAGTCCTTGCAGCTCCACGCGGCTTTTCACCACCCAAACCGGATACGAGCAGAATCCAATTGTTTCCTCGGCCCATTTTTCGAAGGTGATGGTGGTCGTGCCCGCAACCGTTTTCTGACCATTTACGAACAGCGTTGTACCGGATCGCCAATTTCCCTTTGATGGCAAATCGTCGAGCGTCGTCGCGTCCGAGTAGGTCACTTCTTGCAAGCCCTTCGCGCTGATCCGTTTGGTGACGAGCAAGGGGTGCAGATATTCCGCCGATATTGGCTCTAGTGAAGCGTGCCGTGCCATCAGGCGCTGCTCGGTTAACCCTGACTGCGTCGGTTTGTAGAAGACGGAGAAGAACGGTTGCTCTCTGGTGAGGAGCACGCCCTGTTTGGTTTCCTTTGGGGTCAAGCAATGTCCAAACGCTGGAACAGCCGAAACTATACCAGCCAACAGAAATAAACTTCTCAGCACAGCCGACCTCCCTAACCTGCATCGCATACCGCTACCATAACGCGCAAAAATCGTCATTCGAGCGATTTTTTGTGATCCCCTCACGGCTTCGGTCCAATGTCGACGCATGATGAGATGGGCCGGCTGGAGCCATGTGGCGACGAGACGGTGGCGTGGCGGAGATTTGGTTATGGACACCGCCATACTGCATGCACGCTGTCCTTGGAACAAAGGCATTCTAGCCAGCCAAAAACAAAGCGGCCTGTGCACCGAACAAACGAAGAGCTCGATCGTGCCGTAGCTCCCATTCGTGCGAAGGAGCGGCGGCGGCATCTATTGCCGAGCCGCAAAAACCGCTTCGGGCCGAGAGGCCTCTGCCGCTCAGCGCCGAATCCGGATATCGTTCGCAATCGCCAAAACGCTGGCGATCAGCGCGGCAGATAGTTCATCACACAAGGCAGTATCGTGATTTACGATTGACGGTTTACAACGGTCTGTCATTGCGGCTAAATCGACGCATGAGCACGCGACCCAACATGACCGTCAATAATAACGACCCCTCCGGGGTCGTGGATGGTGTGTGCGCGATTTAGCGTAGCTCATTGATCACCACAGCCCTGCCGGTTTCGGAAGGGCTGTAGGTTTGGCTTCTCCGTATCGGTTTTTCCTGGAGAAAGTCATGTCTCATCCCTTCCTTTCGTACGATCGCCCGATTTCGGAATTGCCCCTTAGCATCGGGCAGAGTGTCAAGCTGCATGGATTCGTCGACACCATTCGCGATCAAAAACACATGCGTTTCATCATCCTGCGTGATGGAACAGGCAAGGTTCAGCTTACTCAGAACAAGGACAATAAAGCTCTCGCCTCAGCACTCGATACTCTGACACCCGAAAGTGCACTCATGGCCACCGGCACGGTCGTTGCTGCCCCGGCAGTAAAACTCGGTGGCCTGGAAGTCATACTCGACGGCGCTGAGGTGTGCGGGCTGGCCGACAGCCTTATACCCATAGCGCGCGATTCCGGCCTCGAAAAATGGCTGGACCACCGGCAGGTAAGTTTGCGCTATCCGGAGCAACAACTGGTCTTTGCTGTACAGACGACCTTGGAAGAGGCGATGCGCGAGTTCTGGAAGCAGTACGGTTTCCGTGAGATTCACTCGCCCAAGCTGATGGGGACTGCAAGCGAGTCCGGAGCTGAAGTTTTCTCCGTCAAATACTTCGACACCACGGCCTTCCTCGCGCAGTCGCCGCAATTCTACAAGCAACTGGCTATCGCCGGCGGCATGGAGAAGGTATTTGAGATCGGCCCGGTCTTCCGTGCTGAGCCCTCCTTCACTTCGCGGCACGAAACCGAGTTCACCTCCATCGACATGGAGATCAGCTGGATTAAAGACCACCATGAACTGATGGACTTTGAACAACGCTGGCTCGCCCATTCCATCAGGGTGGTCGCGGAGATTCATGGCCCTGAGATCGAGGCTCATTTCGGCGTGAAGGTAATTCCACCTACATTACCGTTTCCACAGGTGACTTTTGCCGAAGCCCGCGAAATCCTCAGCCAGCTCGGTCACGTGCTGACGCGACAGGACGACCTTGATGCTGAAGGTGAGCGAATCCTCTGCGAACATATTGGCGCACAAACGGGGCATGAGTTCTTGTTTATAACTGACTACCCGGCGAGCGGCCGGGCCTTCTATCATATGCGCCATGAGGGTTGCCCTGACATTACGAAGGGTTTCGATCTCCTCTGGCGTGGCCTCGAAATCACGACCGGTGCGCAACGGGAACATCGCCACGACCGCCTTGTTGCGCAGGCAGAGCAACGCGGATTGAAGCTGGACGGCCTATCCGATTATTTTGATTTCTTTCGATTTGGCTGCCCGCCACACGGAGGTATGGGGGTTGGGCTTGGTCGCATCATGATGCGCCTTCTCAACGCCGCCAGCATAAGGGAGGTCACATTGCTCAGCCGGACACCGAAGCGGCTGCGGCCCTGAGTGACCGCTGCATGCACCAGACGGTGCGCGTTGATCGCGCGTCGTCTGGTGCTGCTTTTGAACCCGTAAGGCCGTTTTAGGCCACATGAAGCCGTGGGGAACGCCCTGCAAGAAAACTACTTTGAGACGCTTGCAAACAAGTCTCCTGCCTTTCTCGCTACGATGTCATGGACAGCACTTCTGGAAAGTCCTTTTGGATCAGCAGATGCTTTCAGATGGATTTATCGAATGCATCTGCCTCGCTTTCAGTAGTGAACGTGAATGTGACCCGTTCACTATCATCGTCCTGACGGATGCCAATTGCAGTCACAATCAACCGAGCGATCTCATCCTGAGCTTCACTTCCCGACCGAGACGAATTCACCGCTTTCTCGATGGCTGATGCGAATACTTCGCTGATGACACCGAGGCGCATGTTGTGTTTCATGATGATGTCCCGATCCTCGATGATCGCTGCCTGTTCAGCTTTAGGGATTCCGGCATTGTCCATTGCGGTTATCGTGGCATTGGTCGCAAGCTTGATCGGACCCTCCTCAAGCCACCGATCAACCATCTGATGGAACTGGCGCATACGCGCAGCAGGGATTATTTTCTCTACAGTGATCGACATCTGCGTTCCTTTGTCAGCTTTCATGCATAACGATACACGCTCCCTAAACAAGGGACATGCTATCGTAATCATCGAGTACTCGCGCGAAGAGGGTGTAAGAGGTCGAGCAACGAGCTTCAACGCATTTGTGTTGATGGCAACACGAAAGATGTATGGCAACACTGGAGCGCGCCGAAACCGTCATAAAGGCTCTGAACAAGTTGCTTGCATGATGGACCGGCACTACCGTCGACGCTTTGGTATAGCCAGTCGCAGTGATCAACGCATCGCACCGAGCTTCAATACCCGGTTTGCTCCGGCCGCCGTCATGGCGACGAAGCTCCAAGAGTGGACATTCAACGCAATCGCAGTTCGTGTCGCACCACGACCGGCGGAAACTGGACAAAATCTGCCACGTCAAATTCGACGGTGAACCTTACTTTTCGGCTTTCGGCCCACTGGATTGCTGTTGGTTTGGCAGACTGCGGCACCGCAGTCGCGAGGGAGCAATGAGGAACCCACCGACCAACGCGGTAATGTTCGTGACAGCTCAGCGGATCAAAGTGACCGAGTAGTCTGCCGTGTATGTCGGACAAAACCTGGTTCGAGAGGGGTTTTGCCCAGAGAACCATGGTATCATTGTCAAAGTATTTTACTGCGTCGAATGTGATCAAAAGCTCTTTCTGCACCGAAAAGACCTCTGCCATGATCGCGCTAACGTCTCCTGGCGACTGGTCAAATACTGCAAGCGTCAGATGGGGCGGGTACCCCAATTCCTGCATCGAGCCTTTGGCCTCAAATAAGCTTGCCTCATCCCACAGTTTCAGGATTTCACTTGTCGTAGCGTTGCAGCTCTTCAGGCAGATTCCATAAAGCATTTGCTGCGTCCATTGTGCGCTTCTGTTCGACCTTACATCAACCAGGTGTTGCGGGTCGAGCGTGTGCCTTGGATCAAAACAGCCGAATTCAGTTGCGCCATTTCCCGCTGATTGACGGCATCTGTTGCTTATGGCAGGACAGCTACGCCGAACCTTCGGCCAGAAGTTCCTACGTAGGGGGATATCATGAGGCAGATATTTTTGCTGAGGCAAACCGAACTCTAAGCGCACAAGCGCAAGTTCATCCTTTCGCTTGTGCGCCACGCCCGAACTTTCATCGAGCATTGGAGCACTTATGCGAGCTATCGCGACCGCGCCGGCTCTCGGCGAAGAGGTCTTTGACGTGAATTCCGAGATCGGCGGGACATTCACGGTCTCCATCATAGAAGATATTGGTGACGGAACTGTTAGAGTCCGTATTCTGTATGGTGAGATCAAGGAAGACGGTTGGAAATCTTTCGGTCTTTTTGACGGAAATATATTCAAAACCCGGAGAGAGCGCCTTACCAATAGGCGCAATTTACGTTGACGTCCTGTGGCCATCCCCGCAACAGCGAGGGATGGCCAATTCCAGACCACGTACCATCATCGACTCTCTTCACTTACTCAAGGCAGTTGTCAAACCCGGTGTGGCGGCTTTCCATATTGCGCGTGGGATTTGACGCGATAGCATGCATCTGAAAGCGAACGGGGGCAGAGGTCGTGTTTCAGCGTATTCTATTGGTAGCGGTTACGGCATCCATCGCTTGTGCCGGGGTCTCACATGCGGACATCACCCTTGAGCGTGTTCCAATTGACGGCTCTTCACCTGTTCTCCTGCTGAAGGGTGAGTTCACGACATCGGACAATCCTGACCAACTTGCGCGTGAAGTCGCCGCAAGCGGTGCCAAGCTGATCACCTTCAACAGCAACGGCGGCAACGTCGCTACGGCGATGGCGTATGGGAGGATGATCAGATCGCTCGGTCTATCGACGCTGCAGCTCCGGTCCGCCGAATGCGCGTCAGCCTGTGCACTCGGTTTCGTCGGAGGCGTGAACCGGCAGGCAGAGCCCGGCGCGATCGGTGTGCACCAATCCTCTTTCTCCCCGGAAACGATTGTCGAGGGGCACACTGCAGTCGCTGCGGTTCAGGCACTGACCGCCCAGATCATGACGTACCTTGTGGAGATGGATGTCGACCCGAAACTGCTCCAACTCAGCCTGTCCGTTCCCAGCAACGACATGCGTTATCTCACCGCCAGTGAGATGCAGAGCTATAAAGTGACGTGGGGAAGTCTGGCCGACTTAACGGAATCCGCTGCTCCATCCAAGGCCGCACCGACGGTGGTGCCTGCAACTCCACAAACCAATCAGGCCCATTTGCCAACAACAGAGGAAAAAGCATCGGCCTTTGTGACGGCGTACTACGACGCCTGGTCTCGTAGTAATTCAGAAGCGCTCGCCTTTATGGCCAGGGCGTATGCCAATACGGTCGAATTCTACGGGAAGACGACTCCAAAGGCGGCTCTGATTGACGAAAAACGTAACTTCGCGACCAGATGGCCAGTCCGCGCCTACAGCGTGCAGCCAGGCTCGACGAAGGTGACTTGCACGCAAACCTGCAAGGTTGACGGCATTGTTGACTGGTACACGAAACGCGACGTCGGGAACCGTATTTCATCCGGCTCGGCCGAGTTCGCTCTGGTTTGGGACCAGAGGGCGGGCGTGATCATCTCCGAAACGAGCAAGGTTATCCAGACCGACAAGGGCGTCTCTCAACCTGTAGTTCTGATATCCCAATGGACGGAACAGAATAGTGCCTGCCGCGGCGGCAGCGGCGACCTGCCGGAAACAAACGCGGCCTGCGAACGACGCGAAGTCATCAGCAACAAGCTAGAGGCTGCAGGATGGTGTTATGGTCGTGAGGGAGAATATGGCTATCAGATGCGATGGCATGCCTGTGACTCGACATCCTATAAACAGGAAAGTGCGGTAGCGGTTTCTTCGAGCGCAACGTTCAAGCGGCCAGACCTTTCCGACTACCCGGCCCAAGGTCGTTTCTCAGGAAAGACTATAATGCCGGACTTCAAGGGGCGCGACCGCGAATTCAACAGTTTCAGAACCCGTATTCGAGACGGTATGCGTCAAGGGCCAAACTTCGCTGGCCGATATACCCTTATCCAGATCGGTTGTGGTACAGGGTGCTCATTCGTTATCGTCGCCAACAATCAAACGGGCCGCCCGGCGTCATTCCCACGTGGTGGCGAAGAACACATGTATCTGAGTTTGGACTTTCGCCGCGACAGCAGGCTGGTGGCCGCTCAGTGGCTGAACTACGACACTAATACATGTGTGGTCGAGTTCTTCGATTTTGACCGAGATATTTGGAAACCGATCACCAAAACTGACGTCGGTAAAGACGATGCGTGCTATCGGACGATCGCCGAAAACCTCCGTTGAGTTCAGTTTAGCGACGAACTTCCCGAGCTTAAAAACCACCTGGCTGCGTCCGGCCCGATCACGCACGCGCTCGCCGAAAGCCAAGAGCGACCGCCTGCCGGCCATGCATCATCGAAATTAACCATTAAGTTGAGAGTGGCCGCTATTGCTACTTGCAGAGCATTTTAGCCATCGGCAATATGCCGTGGGGGCTCTTCTATGAAAAAAAGATACTGGCTGCTTTGTGGACTCATCCTCTTCGGCATTTCGAAATTGGGGGAAACACCATCGAAGTCCGGCGTAACAACACCATCGCCAAGCTTTTCGACTGGTGCGCGAGTCCCGGAACCTCCGCCGTCGACGGTGATTGACCAACAACCCGCCTCCCCTTCAGCAACAACCGCTTCACCACGAGATGAGACGCCCACTTCGCCGAATTTCACAGAAATACGAACCAAGTTTGTCAACGGAAACGGTGTCGCACTGCGCGATGCGCCAAACCCAAAATCTCAAATCATTGATAGACTGGATCGAGGACGAAAAGTGGACCTCCTTCAGTCGGAGGCACAATGGTCCCGGGTCAAAGATGTTCTGACTCAAAAAGAAGGGTGGGTCGCAACCAGGTTTTTGCAGGATGACAACCCCAAACGGGAGGAAATCTCAAAACCGTCGGAACCAAAGAGTAAGCCTCCACCGACACTATCACCCACCATCATCATCCAGCGGATCATTGCAGAATCTCTTGCCAACTATCCCGGCACGTGCGCCTGTCCCTACAGCACAGATCGTGGGGGCCGAAGATGCGGCAACCGAAGTGCATATTCTAAGCCTGGCGGTTATGCGCCAGTCTGTTTTGCACAGGACGTTACGAAATCGATGATTGAAGCCTATCGCTGACCCATTGTAACCGGTGTTCCGATCACACATTGTCCTCGCCGCCCTAATCTGTGATCGCCTTTCCATGGACAAGCAACGGGAGTTTCTCCATGGAGAATACATTGGAGGTTCTCACGACGAGGAAGTCTGGACTTGAGGTTCACCGGCAGTGGCCGGACGAGGTCAAGGTGTGTTTCGGCGTGGAATATTGACCCCTCTGGCGGGGTGACCGGCGTCCAATTTTGACCCCCCACCTTTTTCGTCTGACCATCCGTCTTTTGCTGGCGGATGGAGGGGGAGTTGAAGCGAGTGGATACGATTGCGCGTGTTCGTCGAGCCTTCCATGTGCAGGGCTGGTCGGTGAAGAGGATCGTTCGGGAGCTGCATGTGTCCCGCAACACGGTGCGCAAGATACTGCGATCCGATGAGACCGACTTTTCCTACGAGCGCGAACGGCAGCCGCTTCCGAAGACCGGGGCCTGGAAGGCTGAGATCGAACGCTTCCTAGCCGCGAACGAAGGCAAGCCTTCTCGCGAGCGGCTGACGCTGATCCGGATTTACGAAGAGCTTCGGGCGCTGGGTTATGACGGCAGCTACGATGCAATCAGGCGTTATGCGAACGGATGGTCGAAGGATCGAGGGGCTGTGACGGCCGAGGCCTACGTGCCGCTCTACTATGCGCCCGGCGAGGCTTACCAGTTCGACTGGAGCCATGAGATCGTCCTGATCCAGGGCGTGACGACGACGGTGAAGGTTGCCCATGTCCGGCTCTGCCACAGCCGGATGATGTTCGCGCGGGCCTATATGCGTGAGAGCCAGGAGATGGTCTTCGACGCGCACGACAAGGCCTTCGACTTCTTCCGTGGCACTTGCACGCGCGGCATCTACGACAACATGAAGACGGCGGTGGAGGCCGTCTTTATCGGCAAGGAACGGCTCTACAATCGCCGTTTCCTGCAGATGTGCAGCCATTATCTCGTCCATCCCGTAGCATGCACGCCCGCATCCGGCTGGGAGAAAGGACAGGTCGAGAACCAGGTCGGCCTTGTGCGCGAGCGGTTCTTCACGCCGCGCCTCAGGGTCAAAAGCCTGGAGGAACTCAATGTCTGGCTGCTCGACAAATGCGTTGCCTATGCCAAGGCCCATAGCCATCCCGAACAGACGGCGCAGACGATCTGGCAGATGTTCGAAGCCGAACGCAGCAGCCTCGTGCGCTACGTCGGCCCATTCGATGGTTTCCACAGCGTCCCTGCCTCGGTGTCGAAGACCTGCACCGTCCGCTTCGACAACAACAAATACTCGGTCCTGTCGACTGCCGTCGGCCGCCCTGTCGAGGTTCATGCCTATGCCGACCGGATCGTCATCAAACAGGATGGAGTGACGGTCGCGGAACACCAGCGCAGCTTCGGCCGTGGCGATACCGTCTATGATCCCTGGCACTATGTCCCTGTCCTTGCTCGCAAACCCGGAGCCTTGCGCAACGGCGCTCCCTTCCGCGAATGGGTTTTGCCAGCCGCGATGGAGAAGGTCCGCAAGCGACTGAAGAGCGTCGATGACGGTGATCGGCAGATGGTCACCATACTCGGATGCGTTCCCGCCGATGGTCTCGCAGCCGTTGAGGCTGCCTGTCAGGAAGCGCTCGATCACGGCGTCTGCTCGGCCTCGGTGGTCATCAACATTCTGGCGCGAAGTCGCGATCCGGCTCCCGCGGCAACGCTGCAAATCCCGGATGCGCTTCGGCTTGCCCATGAGCCGGTCGCCGACTGCGCCCGTTACGACAGGCTCAGGAGGGTAAGTTGATGGAACGCACGCAGGTTCTCGAACTGATGAGTACGCTGAAGCTTTACGGAATGCGCAGCGCCTACGACGAGGTCATGAGCAATGGGATCAAACGGCAGCACGAACCACCGCACATTGTTGGGGACCTCCTGCAGTCGGAGATCGCCGAGAAACAGGCACGCTCAATCCGCTACCAGCTCACCATCGCCAAATTGCCTTTGGCGAAAGACATTGACGACTTCGATTTTGCAGATACGCCCATCAATGAACCCCTGGTTCGAGAACTGGCCACCGGCACCTTCGTTGCCGACCAGCGCAACGTCGTCCTCGTTGGCGGCACGGGAACAGGCAAGAGCCATCTGGCCATCGCGATTGCCCGTGCGCTCATCCGTAACGGGACGCGTGGGCGCTTCTATAATGTCGTCGATCTGGTCAATCGCCTGGAAACGGAAACGCGCAACGGCAAGCAAGGTCGGATGGCCGATTACCTCACGCGCCTCGACTTCATCATCCTCGATGAACTTGGCTATCTGCCGTTCGCGCAGGCCGGAGGTCAGCTCCTGTTCCACCTTATCAGCAGGCTCTACGAGCGCACCTCGGTCATCGTCACGACGAACCTTGCCTTCGGCGAATGGCCGTCCGTGTTCGGTGATGCCAAGATGACGACAGCACTCCTCGACCGCCTGACCCATCACTGCGAGATCGTGGAAACAGGAAACGAGTCCTGGCGCTTCAAGAATCGATCTCAAAGCTGAAGCCGAAGATACCCATCACCCGCACTTGGCCTACCCTCTGCAACCCCGGCCAGCGCCGGGCAGGCCAAGCGCTGATCGCTTACAGGGGGGGTGAATATTGGACGCCGATAAGGGGTCAATATTCTGAGCCGATTGACAGATAAAGTCGCAGAATTCAGCTACCTTTATTTGAATTCATTGAAATAAAATCCAAATCGATCGCATAGCTTTGCTTGATGTCCCTGCCTGATACTTCGTCGAGGGTTGCAATTGCGAGGAACTCTTCTTCTCTAATGAATTCATCAGACCAAACGAACTTCTTGGCCTGTTTCATGAATTCCTCTCGGATTGCCTCCCGCGTCGTCTTCTTTTCCTTCACGGAGTCTACAATTGCAAAGAATCCAATGGCCGACCCCTTACTATCGAGATCGGGGTTTCCACGCACCCGGAACTCGTCGATAGCCTTGTAGATGTCACCAAGGGGACCGCCTGATTTGTGAGCCTCGCGCGCGCGGTTACGAAGCTGCCGCAATGGTCCGTTACTAAGCCAATCTGGGAATGCAAAGCGACCAAATCGGCGCTCAAGCGCCTGCTGAAAAACACTGCGAGCGGCGTCGTCGGGAAAGCCATTGGATCGTTCGAGCTTCAGCAACGCACGCTTGTGTATGCTAGCAATCCTACCGAAGTCGATGACATGATGTTCATTAACGGCGAGGTCGAGTTTGGCGAAGGCAGGAGTGACCCCAGCCTTCACGTCTTTGAGCGTTGGATCGTATGCTTCGACGATCGGACAGAAGGACACGAATTCTTTTCCGGGGCCATAGTTGACGATGTCACACGTCTGGGTAATGACTACCCAGCCGCAAGCCTCGACCGTATCAAGATACAGGTCCTCGTCATCGGTATCGACGATCAAAGGAAATTGAGTCCTCTGGAGCGTGTAGTCGCCCTGCCGCCAGCACTCCAGCGCTTTGATTTCCTCTCCGGTCAGAACCTCCACCGAGACATCCGAGTCTGCCATCTGCCGTCTTATCTGCTCTTGAGTTTCGTTCTCTTGACCACTTTATTGGGAACAAAAGCAGGACTAACGTCAACAACCTCGTCGTCGGCGGCAGCGATGCGATCAGTCCAGTGATCTTGACGTCCCGATGGCTTTTGCGGCTGCATCCTGGTCCAAGTCGCAGTCGGCCGACCTCGACCCTTGCCTGCAAGTCTCTTGGCGACGGAGAACTCGCCTGCCTCGATGATCGCGAGGATGGTGCGGCCACCTATCTCTGTCTCGAGAACTCCTACGGTTTCGGTTTGGCTTCCGCGATCGACATAGACGAGGGTCTCGTAAAGTTCTGCAACTTGGCGCGCGTTATTGAGCTTCACTTGCTCGCCCTGCGTCCAGTTGTAGACCGTCTGACGGCTGCATCCGAGCAAAGCCCCAATCCTCTCCCACGAAAAGCCTGTGATCCGTTTGATCATAGCGAGATACATCGGGACATTCTTCTGGCCGTCGGCGACCGTCATCACGTTCGCACGGGCAGCAGTACCGCTCTTTAGAAGAGTCCCCGCCGTCGGAAGCGCAACCAGTGTCGAAGAACTGGATGTTGCTCGCTGAGCAAGACCTTCGAGAAAGTTGTCGTCCACGATGACGAGACCGAAGGAGCCTCCGTGTGATGAAGAGCCCCTGTCCCAGCCTAAGGGTTTACGTTTGAAGGCTGACATCAGGCATCCTTTCCAAATTTCGCTAGGAAGTCGTCGTTCACGCACCAGCGAAAAAAATTATACGCGCGGTTAGCGAGGCCGTGGGTAAGGCCGGACACTTTGTTCGCATCATATTCGAGAAGGTTTGATTCGTAACTAGCGTATGAATCGACATCGAGAAACCACGATGGGTTGTCTACGGGCGGCATAGTTTCGGGATCGTGGGTTCCCTGAGCGGGTAGATGCCCCCACCTAGCCAACACCATGCCCTCATTTGATTTTGCTTCGAGCTCCGACAGCATATGGCGGACCCCGGAGAGTCGGCTCGAAACCTCTGACATGTGAGATTCAAGCAAATCGTCGACGTTCAGTCCGTCGGTGATCTGTACTTGGTCCACGTACCTGATTCCGATTCGTGATACATGGCTGGGGGCCACGGTCTCACCGAGGAATTCGAGAAGCTGCCTGAAGCGATCCGCGAAATCTTTGCCCGACTGGTACTTCATCGTTTCGAGTGACATGAACGTCGGGGTCAACGAGACGCGCCAGAGGCTCGCAGGGTCCAGGAAACGCCAGACAACCGAAGGGGTCATGGAGACACCCGCCGGTCCGAAAACGAGATTCTGAGTGCCCTCCTCAACGAAACGGGGATAACGCGTCCTTATAGCCTTCTGAAATCCAGCGACGAATTCGCGGTCCGGATTGACGGTGACGTCAGGAAAGCGGACTTGCGCGATCACCTTTACGAGTGGAGCGGATTTCAATGGAATATGATCGATGAAATCGCCAAATAGCGGATCGAATGTCTTCGTCATATCGCGTTGCCCCTTCGCTGCTGATTCATGTTATAGCGATGTAAAGTACGACGTAAAGTGGGATAATGTGCGGCAAGTTTCAATATTCGTTTAACTTGCCATTCAATTACGTTTACGTAAGATATTTCGATGGCATGCTTTGAATTTTGAACGCATTCCTCGCCTAGACGAAGCCTTGACCGTGACGGCCTTTGCTATTGGTTTCAAGCTCTCTCGGGACGGGAGGGGTGATATCGATGACCCTGGGCGATCAATCCTTTCAGATCAAAGCTGCTGAAGTCGACCGCGGTCGCGCTTTCAGAAAATACCTGCGGCCAGCTACTTCACCAAGGGGAGGTTATAGCCGTGGTATCGGGCAAAGTTTTGCACGTCGGCAATCGTTGGCAGCGCATATCAGGAGTTCGTCCGTAACTGGTACTCGTATGAGCGTGAGGAATATTACGCCGTGTATTTCAGATCGAATGTGAGAAAACGTTGCCGGATAAGCAACGAATGTGACGATTGGGTCAGCGATGACAAAAACAGTCTGATGAAATTTTAATGTTTTAATGACGCCACGATCGTGCAATGTGAAGAGCTACAATTCGCTCTAGCTCGTCACCACCGATAATTTTTTCATCAAAACGATATTCTGCGGATCATTGTTTTCATTGCGAGAAATAACTGTCGGCGGCCGCAGTGCGTTCTAATTGGCCAATGGGTCTTGTCAGACAGGAGGATCACGGACAACTGTGTGCCCTTGCTCTAATTTGGAGAGCCTAATGACCTGGGACTTCTTCAAAAAGCTGACGTACATCTTTTGCCAGCCAGTTCATAACATCCCGAACGACACCCGTCTCATCAGGGAGCCCGTCTCCGTCCCAGCGGCCAACGACCAGATTGCGGAGAATCCCCGACCCAGCTTTGGTCTCAAAGTGAGATCGGTCGCCTGAGAACCGGGCGAGTCGTTCGAGGTTTCTTTGATGCAACTCTTCAATAAATTCCCACGAGCGCCAGTCGTCCGACACAGTGGGCGGAAAGGATACCACTGCACCGGCCTCTGAGAAAAACTCGATTGGCTCCTCCCAATAGTTGAGAGAGATTTCAGGGTGGGTCGCATCCTTAATAACTTCGACCTCAATGTTTCTTCGAACAGGGAGTTCTCGGAAATTTCCCAGTAGCTGTGCTAAGGCAGGAACCGAGTTTTTAACAATCTCAGCATACGCGACTTGCCGTCTGCTATGAAGTGCCTGGAGTGCTTTCGCGAGCTTCCGCTGATCACTAGGTTGTTTCAAATCAAGCCGCCGCGGATCGCACCACCAAGGCTGCAATTTTCTGACGCCCGAATCCAGTAGAAAGTCCACATCTGCGATGAGGTCGCGCATCATAAAACTTTGGCCGCGTCGATTGGAATACGGTAAGACGGCATGGTCTTCAAATGCGCGAAGCTCCTTTCTGATAGCCTTCAGCGCGTATCCGTCGGGCATGATGATCTTGTATTCGCGCTCCAAGTGGTTGATCCGACTCATAACGAGCTCCTCGGTCCATACCATACCGCCCCGAATGCGCCGCGCCTTGATCACATCTGAGAGCGCCGAACCAACCGCCTTAATTCCAATTATGCGGCCTGCGTCATAGTCCAGGCCGAACGCTTTGAGATTTATGCCGAAGCTACGGTAGCCTTCTGCCCTAGACTTGACCTCGATCCTCGGCATCCCCGGCCTCAGGGCGCGAAAGGCATAGAAGGCGTGGTCTTGGCTGAGGTCACCCATTACTCCTATCTCATCGACATCCGTACCGATCAGAGCGGACCTTATCGAAGTCGTCATCGGTTTCAGGTGCGCCTCGACCACGGTATCGAGAGTGTTTAAAACCACGGTGAGGAACTCATAGGCTTCAGACGTCGATCCACGCGAGTCCCGACCGGCGGCCACTGCGGTTCCAGGCGTGAGATGGAGGCAGTCAATCGCCGTCTTGAGATTAGCCCGTGCTATCGCATTCCATATGGTTTGGCTCTGCTCAGATGTCTCGGCCGCAGCTAAAAGAAGACGTGGAAAATGAGAAGTCTCCTCTAGGTCCAGTTCCTCGACGCGAGACTTGATGTCGCTGCCTGCGTCATGAATGAACGCCAACGCCCTGAGATAATCAGCAAGAGCCTCATGCGTCAGTTCGATTCTACTCTCCGTGATGCTTATGGCGTTGGCGTCCGTCAATCGTTCTAACGTCACGGTGGCATTGCCATCTCCAGAGACGGCAGCCGCAGCCTCTTCGAAGGTCAATGGCGCGATGCGGGTAGCCTTCGCGAGCGCCGTGAGCGAGGCTCGGTACTTCAGTTTCTCGATCTCGCCGAAGTCAACCAACAGTCTGCTCACCCAGTCTTCGTAGAGCGGGCGTACATGTGTCGGATAGCGATTGTGTTCCCTAATGTAAGACACGACGAGGTCGGCGATCAGCGGCTCCTTACATAGCGCTTCAAGGTGACCCGGCATTGCCGGCGACCGGCCGAGGAGGCTAGGCTTACTTACGTTTCGCAGCTTCATCAACGTCTGGAGGTCGCTCCCGCTATAGCTTTCGAGACGTAGTATTGGCAGGCCAAGAGTGATGAGTTCCCGACCAATCGCACGGGACATCACGAAAATCTGAGCGCGCGGATAATCACGGCAAAAACTTCGTAGACTGGAAATTAATTTCTCGCGCAACCGAGGCTCTAAACGTTCGAAACCGTCGGCAACAATGGTGATACCATCTCTTCTAATCCGATCTCGGAGAACGAGTTCCGTTACATGCGGAACTTGGCGAGAAATCCGCTCGTGCAGGAATTCTTCAATCCCCGTCTCGTCTACAGCGACGTCCGGGATAAAGACTTCGAGTACGAGATGCTGTCGCATCCCCTGCCGCCGTTGCTCAATCGCCTGGACGCACAACGAAGCCGCGAGCATGGATTTTCCATAGCCGGACGGCCCTAGTACGATGGCACCCTTCCTAAACCTTTCAAGGAGGCTCTGCGAACTGACAGTTTGATCGGCCGGAGGGTCATGCAATGTGCGTTGCATCCACGGCCCCAGTGCAGACAGTCTCTCCAACTCCCTTTCATCGAAAGCCGAAAAATCATCCGTGATCGTAGCAACATGCTTATGCGCGAGGTTGGCACAAATAATGCGAACGGCCTCGACGCCTGCGATCACCTCAAGATCGAATCGCCTTGACGCGAGGTCACAGACATCTGCGTGGAACACCAAGTCATTGTCCAACGTGGGCTGGAGCTGCCAAATTTGCATGGCCACTCCATTCGTCACCAGAATAAGAGGTGCGCGCAGATGCTGGGCATAGGACTCCGCCTGGGCGACGCCGTCATACAGTGGGATTCCAGGACGCTTTGCCTCGACGACGATCGCCGCGGTGTTACGATTATGCGGCTTTCCAGTGTACACGACGAAGTCAGCCTCGGGCGACCTACCCTTTTGCTTCTTGCTGCCAACACGGATTTCAACGGGAGGCTTCGGCCGGATGTCGGAATTTTGGTAGCCGAGGGCGTCGAGTAGTGGCAATACCAAACGCGTTTCTACCTCTGCCTCGTTAGAGAAACGAAGTGTGGACAAACTGTCCCAAAACGTATTCTCCAATTCTCTCTCCTCTCATCAATTCACGCCGCATGCATACTGGGCCTTTCTCGGTGCCCTAAGTGTTTAGGGCCTAGCTAAAAATCGATATGTGATCACATCAGTGTTAGCGTAAAAACCGGGACCTATCGGGAAATCTTTTCTACGACCGCCCGACGTATCAAGCTGCCTAGAAGGATTTCGATCTCCTCACCCTCTTCCGTATCGATGACGCTCTTCGCCAACGGGGCTGACTGATTCACAATTCCGCGTTCGGGTTGGCTCGGTTCTTTGACGATCTTGAACTGATAGGTTTCCTGATTTTTGTCCAGATAGCGCAGACGAACGGTGTCGCCCAATCTGGCCGTTATTGTTTTGGCCGCAGCACGACCCGTCACTGGCGCGGGCGTGGGCTGCGCCCGCAGTGCAAGAGCGGCCTGTCCATCATCTTCACCACTCGGGCGCGTCTTGGGCGACAGAACCATCGACTCGGACTTCTCAACCACAATTGGCTTTTGGGAGAGCGGCCGGCTGACCCGATCCTTCAATTCCGACAAGCGGCCGGAGATCGCCGATCGAAGACGATCAGCTTCCCTCCGCGGATTGTCGAACCAGTCCGTGCTCCAAACCCGGTGAATTTTCCAACCCAGGTTTTCCAGAACTTCCTGTCGATGACGGTCGCGGTCACGCGCCGACTTTGAAGAATGGTATGTTGCCCCATCGCACTCGACACCCATAATGAAGCCATTTGGCCATTCCGTATGTCTGATACCTAGATCAATCGAATAACCAACAACCCCTACTTGCGGAACGACAGTGCATCCCATGGTTTCGATCTGCTGGGCGATGTACTGCTCAAGCGGTGAATCGAATGCGCCGTGAGTGCCGGACGAAGCTTCAAGGAGACCTCCAGCACTGTATTGGAGCCAACGCTTGAGCATGAGCGCCCCTTCATTGCCTCCCTCCTCCGCAAGAAGGTCGTCGCTTGTCATGGACGTAAACGTACGAATTTGCTCTTTAGCGCGGCTGAAGAGAACATTCAGACGCCGTTTACCAGTTGCGCCGTTCAGCGGACCGAACGCTTGGCGGACGCGTTCACCAGGTGCAGGCGGGCCGTAGACCGTCGAGATGAAAATCACATCGCGCTCGTCGCCCTGGACGTTTTCGAGGTTCTTTACGAAGAACTCCTCGAGCCCACCTCTCTCCGCACTCCAGCGCTCGACGTACTCGGTCGCCCTTTTGTCTCTAGCGATTGCATATTGAAGACGCTCGTTAATGAAGTCCGATTGCGACTTATTCATTGCTACGACACCGAGCGATCGATGCGGATCGGTTTTCATGAAATCCAGTGCCGCTTCTACCACCGCCTCGCCTTCGATAGGATTCAAGCCGGCCTTGTAGATGCCCGACGTGAATGTAGAGAAGACGCCCATAGACGGATCATCCTCGTTCGATGATGGGAAAACGACCAAGTCGTCGTCGTACATAATCCTATTTGAAAATCTGATCAATGCAGAGTGGCGGGACCGATAGTGCCAACGAAGCATCCTACGTGGTCGGAATGCACCGTTCGCCATTTCCAGTACAGATTCCTGGGTAACAGCGTCGGGCTTGTCGTCGTCCTCATCATCGCCCGCGTAAATCTTTTGGAAAAAATTCGTAGGCGGCAACTGCTTCGTGTCACCTACGATCATCGCTTGATGGGCGCGATACAAAGCACCGACAGCATCCTCGGGAGGCATCTGGGATGCTTCGTCGATCACGCATATGTCGAAGTGGATTGATCCCTTGGGAATGAACTGAGCAACGGCAAGTGGTGACATGATCCAGCAAGGCTTGAGTTCAAGCAGTGCGCGGCCGGCACGACGCGTGATGTCGCGCAATGGAACACGAATTCGCCTTTGGTTTGCCAAGTGCTCGAGAAGCCCCATTTCGGAATAATCAGCAACACGACCGCGTGAATTTCCGGCAGCCGGCCTTGCCGCTGCGATGAGTTCCGATCTGAGGGCTTTACGTGAGAGTTTCCTGACATTTTCATCGGCATGCTTGAATTCGGCTCGGATGTCCTCGATCTGCTTGCCGGAGTAACCAGCCAACTCTGATCCATATTTCTCGTATACGCGTTCGGCCGCCGACCGACGAACCAGCGCTTCCACTATTTGAGGCAGCTTTTCCCATCCAGCGACTTGCGTTTGTAGCAAATCAACAGTCTCCATCATTCCGAAGCGAGCCACGTCCGCCATAGCCTTTGAGGTCAGGATCGCTGTCTCTAGTCCCTCTGCATCGGAAGCAGCCGCCGATAGGAATGTACTCATTGCAGATGCATCCAAATCGGTGGCGTTGGCCCGCAGATCGCAGACTGCCTCCCGCGATGCATCAGCCAGCGCAGCATTGGCCTCCACGCCAGTAGCAACCGTTGCACTGGTTTCCGCAATCAGTAGAGGGTAGTCCTTGTCCTGAAGACTCCGGCGAAGGATTTCGCCGGACTTGGCGGCTTCCTCGAACAGGGAAGCGAGTTTAATAAGCGGTCTCGTTGCCTGAACATCGGTTCTCCAGCCCGCGAAGCGTCCTCCGAGTTGGGCAGATTGAGGAAATGAATCCAATCGGAGAAGAGCTGTCTGCAAACGGTCTATATCAGCGGCTAGCGACCTTATCGCGGATGGCCCGAATTCCCTTCCAGATGGAAGAAGTTGAATTTCCAGTCTCGAAAGCTCCTCGTGAACCTCACGTAGTTGAGCCAGAGCCGTCGACGAGTCCTTGCTGAGTTCCTCGACCGCTCCAAGCTTCATTTCCGGAGGCAAATCTCCAACGGGAGGCATGCTCCCAACTAGATCGGCCTCTGCTGTCTTCAGGAAAGTCCTGATCTCGCGATGTTCGAAGCTAGGAAGTGTTTTATCAACCTCAACATAGAAGCGGGCCAACTCTTCGAAGGCCTGGAAATCCGTATCTCGACCTTCGAAGCTGGGCCCAAAAACTCCGCTTCGGATAGCCCTCTCGTTGAACGCTTCCTCATCTTCGAGGAAAGTTTGTAATCCTTGGAGATCGCCGATTGCCGTATTCTTGTCGAAAGCGCCTCGTTTGGAAATTGAAAGGTAAAACGCCTTCGCTTGTTTGAAAGCCCCCGACAGGAAGCTGAATGCTCCCGATTGTCTGATCACAACAAGTGGACCTTCAACGTCGGACGCTTTCAACCGAGTTTTAATAGTGACTGCCCCGCTTAACTCCGCGTGCCGCTGGCGAAGTAGCTCTGCCCTTCCCAACAGCCCCTTGAGGGTTTCGATCGCAGCCGCGTCGATCAGGCTCGCACGGCGCTGAGCAACAACTCGCTCACTCGTTTCCGACCATATTCTGCGCGCGTTGCGTACATCTCGGGCGGTCCAATCCGCAGCACCGGGTATACGGCGTACAAAAGCCGAGACATCCGCGCTGAGCCGTTCCGCCTCGATCTTGGCATTCGAGTGAAATTCGATTTGCAGCAGCCGATCGGACGGGTCCAATCTGGCGATCCCGTTCACGTCACAGATATCCGCAATACGACTGAGTGCATCAGAAAGGTGCGGCATCAGAGGATCAATGACAACTTCACTGAGCTCTGCCACCTTTTCTTGAGCGCTCGCACATCGGTCAAGGAACTGCGAAATCGCTGGCGCGGAAGCTGTGACCGCGATTGTGGTATCGTCGTCCGACAAAGATTGCGGATTCCGTTCGCCTAAACGATCTATCCATGAAGCCAGTTGGGTAACGTCGCTAAGCGTGAGCGCCGAAATGCCTGTCCGCTTACGCAACGCCGAAAGGTTTTCATTAAACCGCTTATGAGACTCCGCCGCCTTTTCGGTTCGCGCAATAATAGCGTTCATCTTAAACGGGCTGGTGTCGAGGGATGTGGTACCACGCCAATACGGACGCTTGGCGGCATCTGTAGAGGATATCTCTACCAATCTTCGAACCGCCTCAACCAAGTTGGCGATCTCGTGTTCCTTGAGATCGTTTTTTGGCAACCGATGTTCCAACACTGCCGTGGGCGTAAGATTCGAGAGGGCATCTTGTGTCGCAATCGCAGCGCCCAAAACAGAATGGACTGATTTGCCGCTACCGTTCCATTCCTCGGACAGGATGCTGACGTAGCGTGCCAGACGATCTCTAGCCGCAGCAAACCGTTCTCGCTCTTGTTGCAGATAACGGGGCGATGGTTCCACCGCATCAAGTCGCGCTCGAAGCGAGTCCATGAACTCCTCGCGGCTTCCCTTTCCCGCAAGGAGTGGCAGAACGAACTCCCCTAACCCAACTTCTTCGAGACGAGAATGCACGACTTTCAAGGCTGCGGATTTTTCGGCAACGAAAAGTACCTTCTTACCCTTCGCCAACGCCGCGGCAATCGAGTTGACGATCGTATCGGACTTCCCTGTCCCGGGCGGGCCCTCGACAGCGATGTTCTTGCCTTTCACGAGATCAACGAGGACGCTAAACTGCGAAGCATCCGCCTTTTTCACTAGATGAGGGACGTGCGCCTCGACATCCGGAGCGTCGACTTCGTACTCGTTCGCAATCGCTCCGGCTTGTCCAACCTCAGAGCCAACAAGGAGATTTTCGATTACACTGTTTTCGGAGAAATCCGATATTGCTGTATCAAGGTCTTCGTACATGGCCATGCGTGCTGCGGGAAACACACCGAACACGATCCAACGACGGACGCGCCAAGAAACCTTTGTCTGCTCGACAGCGGAAACCTCCTCGAAATAGGCCTCGAGAGACCCCCCGCCGAAAACAGGCAGCTCGATATCGAATTCACGGCGGAGCTTTTCGCGCAGTACCAAATTTGTCTCTGCTTCTTCTCCGGCACCTTCGACAGTGAATACCGGTCCTGCAGAAGTTTTCTGGCGCGACATTGTCGTCGGCAACAGTACCAAGGGAGAGTAATAAACGCGGTTATCGCCGCGCTTGGGGTCCTTCCACTCCAGGAAACCAAACGCGCCACGAAGCAGGTTTAAGCCCGTCTCTTGCTGCCAAGTTTTCCCCTTGGCCATCAGTCCGTTAAGCTTGCGCTCTAAATCTGGCCCGAGAAGCAGCGTCTGGATGAGGTCATCGTTATGTTTCGAGTCTATGTTTTCACTAGGTTCAGGCAGGTCAAACCCAGGATCAATGCCGTGATTACGGGCATGCTGGGTGAGAGGTTCATCTTTTCGCGTGATCCGTTTCGGCAACCCGAGTTTTTCACGGATGCGGTCCTTTAGCTCCCGCTCCAATGTTCGCGCTAGGTCTGGATAATCGACAGCATCCGCGTTCAATTTCGAATGCTGCTCAAGATATATGGGGTCTGTCACCAGCCCGATTGCAAACTCCTCAAGAAAGGAGGCACCCTGCTCGTCGGGCGGGCCATCCTCAAGCGGTGGCAGCGCGCGAAAATCAAGCGAAACGTCGTTCAATAGCGAATAGAATAGCCTGTCGGGAAGCTCGTCGACAACGCGGACATACCCTGCGGAACGAGAACCGAAACTCAGGGAGACCAAAGGGTTCTTCGCAGAAAGATCAAGTAGTCTTGGCCTGATCTCCTCGATCTTCGACCTTACCAGTTGGCTGAAATCCTGCGCTTTTGATTGACTCGCGTCGGACATAGAGGACTCTCGTAATATTAGGGTATTTCGTGGTGTCTCATGCCGGACCTATACAAATCAAGCGTGAATTACTTGATCCTTATCGTCACTCCTAGATTGTATTGAAGATGTGATGCCCAGCACTCGCTAAGCCGTAAAATTGAAGACGCTTTGCTGAAACGCGATCAATGCTCTGCGCCGAACTTGCTCGCCTTTGCCTGTTCTGCAATCTTGTTTCTACGGAAGAGCCCGGGAGTTTCTCCACGGAGACTACGCCGGTGATTTCACAACAAGTCGCGGGCGACGTGAGGTCAATCGCCTATACGATGAAGTCAAGGCCCGGATTGTGGCACATCGTTACTGACCGAAGTAAATCAACGCTCGCTTTGACGAGCACTTTCGCTGCGGAGCAAGCTGGTTTTGTACGGGCCATACGGAGTATTCAGTTCGCGGCGATGGTTGTCGCCGACCCGCACCGGAGCCGCACCGCGTTAGGCGCTATAAGGATTTGATGGAAGAGTCATCGCCCTCACGCCAGCGCCCACACGGGCAATAGCCTCCCCCAAAAACATCTCAATCTCGAACAGATTTTTGGACCCCAGGATAACCGGATCGCCTACCAGCCCGAAGTGCGTCAAGCCGTCATCCACGGATCGGTCTGCATCAATCCACGCACTCGCGATCCGGGAAGTGTCTGCTGAGGGTTCCATGCCATGACCCGATCGACCTACTACGAGTGTGACAAATACTCCCTCCTTGCCTTCGTAAGATTGCTTCAAAACAAAGACACTCTCTACGAACAGTTCGCGCTTCTCGTCGAGATAGTGGCTAGCCCCCTCACGGAAGCGAATTAGAAATGCGTTGTCTTCAACTCCGAGGTCCGAAAATGAAACCTCGCGGACGTCATCAATCGTTTCGGGAAGGTCGCCAAAATCATATTGGATTGCACCTGCCGCGGTCCACTTCCTGATCACTTCAGCGTGCAATCGGGTGCGTGCTGCTTGATCTTCAAAATGGTCAAGTATTGCTCGATTGGTGGGTTTTGGTTCTTTCGACCACGGATCGTTCATTGGCTCTGCTCCTTAAATTCGATTTAGAACCAATCATTGCTCGCCACGCAATGGACAACTCCGAGGGCTGAGGAACGAGACTCGCCAACCGTGACTGAGAGGTAGAATTTCGAGAGCTCACGTCGATCAAGAACTGAAAAACGGCAACGATTTTCACCAATTTTTCTTGTTCAAAATCAATACGTTGTCTATTTTGGCCATTTCAAGCTGACTCCCCGGTCAGAATGACGTGCAAAAAAAGCCCCGATCCGAGTATTTCCCCGGTCAAAATCCGTGACTCCGTACAATTATCGGCAATCAAAGGCCGTCCGCCAGGCCACAGGGTAGAAAGAAAAACCCCGGCAATAAGCCGGGGTTTCATATCAGTGACAGGGCTCGTCTCAGGCAGAGAGCCTGCGGCCGCTTGCGACCAGCATACCAGCCGCACCTTCCAGCCAGCCGGCTTTGAGTTCAAGCGCCAGAAAACGGCTGCGCTCGAACGGGCCGGGCATGATCAGGTGCTGGGCCTTATCGGCAAAAAAGCCGAAGCGTTCATAATAGGCGGCGTCGCCGACCAGAAGAATGCCGCCATGGCCACGTTTGGTTGCCTCGGAGATTGCCGCACGCATCAGCGCCGAACCGATGCCCTTGCCCTCATGGGCAGCATCAACCGCAAGCGGGCCAAGCAGCAGCGCTTCGACAGCGCGGCCTTCTCGCGAAATGCCAGCTTCGACATTCCACAGGCGCACCGTGCCGATGACATGGCCGTCCTCGTCACGGGCAACGAGCGCCAGACCCTCCGCTGGCACGCGGCCGGCGCGCAGCTTTTCGGAAGACTTGCGGCGGCGGCCAGCGCCCATGGCGCGGTCGAGCAGGTTTTCACGAGCAACGACATCGCCCGGATTTTCCTGATCGACATGAAATGTCTGCGGGGTGAAAAATGCACGTACCGAATTCAGAAGAGCGGCCATCTCTCGGCCCTCCATCACACAACCGCCCACACGCGGCCCTTGATCAAAAATGGTGGAGCCGTTCCGGCCCGCCGACACGCTTTCCTCGGCTGGAAGAGGAGCAGCAAGCAGGGATTTGCGCAACAGCACAATCGGCAAAGCCGGAACGGAAGCTTGTTCGAGACGCCGCCTTACTCAGCGGGCGGCGTTCGGATCAGATGACGTAGGCTTTCAGCGGCTCGAAACCGTTGAAGGCAACCGCCGAATAGGTCGTCGTATAGGCACCTGCGCCTTCGATTAGAACCTCATCGCCGATGGTCAGAGAGACCGGCAACGGGTACATGTTCTTTTCGTACAGCACGTCGGCGCTGTCGCAGGTCGGACCGGCCAGAACGCAAGGCTCCATCTCGTCCTGATCGCGCTCGGTGCGGATCGGATAGCGGATAGCCTCATCCATCGTCTCGGCGAGACCGCCGAACTTGCCGATGTCGAGGAACACCCAGCGATGGTTGTCGTTGTCGGACTTGCGCGACACGAGAACAACTTCCGCCTTGATGACGCCAGCGTTACCCACCATGCCACGGCCCGGCTCGATGATCGTCTTCGGGATCTGGTTGCCGAAGTGCTTGCGCAGCGCCGTGTCGATAGCCTGGCCGTATTCTTCGGCAGCAGGAACGTCGCGCAGGTACTTGGTCGGGAAACCACCGCCCATATTGACCATCTGCAGGTGAATACCCTGCTTGGACAGCGAAGCGAAAACGCGCTTGGCATCGCCCAGCGCTGCATCCCATGCGTCGAGATTCATCATCTGCGAACCGACATGGAAGGAAACGCCGTAGGATTCAAGGCCCAGCTGATGTGCGTAGACCAGAACATCAACAGCCATCTGCGGTACGCAGCCGAACTTGCGCGACAGCGGCCATTCGGCACCTTCACCGTCCGTCAGCACGCGGCAGAACACGCGCGCGCCAGGAGCGGCACGGGCAACCTTCTCGACTTCCTCATGGCTGTCGACGGCGAAGAGATCGATGCCGAGCGCGTAAGCGCGGGCGACATCGCGTTCCTTCTTGATGGTGTTGCCGAACGAGATCCGGTCGGACGTCGCACCTGCATCAAGCGCCATCTGGATTTCAGCCACGGAGGCGCAATCGAAGTTCGAGCCGAGCGAAGCAAGCAGCTTCAGGATTTCGGGAGCCGGGTTTGCCTTGACCGCATAGTAGATCGCGCTGTTCGGCAGGGAATGCCGGAACGCGTTGAAATTGTCGCGCACGACGTCGAGGTCGACGACGAGGCAAGGGCCTTCGGGACGTCGGGTCTTGATGAAATCGAGAATGCGTGCAGTCGTCATCGATATATTCCCTATAAAACCGGCTCCGGAAAATCCGGAGGACAAAGGACGCTCGAGATATGCATACGAATCAGCCGGTGGAGGCGCAGAATCGATAGCATACGCTCAAGGCGCAAATATGAATGACGCCCTGCCAGAGCATCATTCGGCTTTGTCTGCCATCGATTGGAGGGAATGACCCGACCGCACTTCAGGCAATGATGGTGTGCCTCTTCAGTACCCCGGCTGATGGAAAGCCGGCAGAGAACCAGAAAGGCCCGCACCGTCGTTGCTTCATATGTCCTCGCATTTCCCGGTTGGCCGGAATAGCGACTGGAGGGGTTAGTTCCAGGTACCTTACCGAACTCCTCACCACATCGAGGACTCGGCGGACACACATGGGCACGTGCGACTTTGGGCAGCACGGGAGATAAGAATATTCGCCGTCATAATCAAGAGGATTTTTTCACCATATAGCGGATTTTTTCGGCAACCATTTTACGGGTTGAACAGTCGCGCCTCAGCGTTCAATTATATGGAACGAACCGGAGGATCTTCATGGACACGCTCACCCGCATCCGCGCCTTTATCGACGTTGTCGAAGCGGAGGGTTTTTCCGCCGCTGCCCGCAAGACCGGGCGTTCCAAGGCGCTTTTGTCCAAATATGTCCGGGAACTGGAAGATGATCTCGGTGCACTGCTTCTCAACCGCACCACCCGGCAATTCTCGCTGACGGAGGCCGGCCATACATATTACCGCACTGCCTCTGACATTTTGAAGGAGATCGACAACCTCGCCGATCTGGTGCGCGAGAAGAATGCCGATCTGAAGGGCAAGCTCAGAATATCCGTTCCGCGCACCTTCATCGACGCCGATGTTGGCCAGAGCCTCATCGATTTCGCCAAGGAAAATCCGGAACTGTCTCTGGAAATCGTCGCCGATGACCGGTTCGTCGATCTGATCGAGGAAGGGTTCGACCTTGCGATTCGCATAACGCGTCTGGAAGATTCAGGCCTCATCGCCCGCAAGATCTCCGATTTCCGGGTCTATGCAGTAGCAACGGCGGATTTTGTCGCCAGACACGGCCCGCTCAATGGTCCGCAGGACTTTTCCCGCGTGCCCTTCATCATCGACACCAACACCCGCTTCCACAACACCGTGCGTTATCTTGAAGCGGATGGCGGCTCGAACTCCGTTACCATCAGTGGACCGATCGAGGTGAACAGCCCGCAGGCGACACTCCGCGCCGCCCGTGCAGGGCTTGGCATCGCCATGGTGCCGGACTTTATTGCAAGACCCTTCATCCAGTCCGGCGAGCTTGTGACCCTGTTCGACGACTATATTTCCAAAGACCGCGGCATATATGCCGTCTACCCCCACCGCCGCTACCTTCCCGCCAAAGTGCGCAGCTTCGTGGATTATCTCTCGGCGTGGTTCAGGAAAAATGGATGAAGAGCGGGGGAGCGGTATAGTTTCCGCCGACCTTCCCCTCGTCATGCCGTATTTAATCCGGCATCGAGCCGCGGCGCGCCCGCGCCATGAATGCCTCTATCACGATCAACGACCTGATCGCGCTGCACCCCGAATCTGGTCCGGGGTGCAGGAGTGCGGATGCAACGCCTGCCTTTCAGCGGGCGTTGCTTAGCCGGAAACCACTTATCAGAACGGCGAATCCGGGAAGTAGAACTGCTTGGCATTGTCCTTGGTGATGAGCGTAGCGTCGAGAATATACTCGCCAGCAACCGGCACCTGATCGTAAAAATGACCAGCCGTAAGCTGCATGGCGGTCGCCACCATCGCCGGCGGATAGAGCACGTCGACCGGAATTAGCTTGTCGCCGTCCATGACGCGCTTGATCATGTCCTTGGAACCGGCGCCAGCAACGATATACTTGATATCGGTGCGTTTCGCCTGCTGGATTGCCTCCAGCACGCCAACCGCCATGTCGTCGTCCTGACACCAGACCACGTCGATCTTCTTGTATTTGGTCAGGTAGTCCTGCATCACGCGGAAGGCGTCGTCGCGGTTCCAGTTGCCGTACTGGCGGTCGAGAACCTTGACGCTGGAGCCGGCAATTCCCTTGTCGAAACCATCCTGGCGCTGCTGGTCGATCGGGATCGGCAGACCGCGAATGACCACCACTTCCGCATCAGGCGTGGTTTTCTTGATGTATTCGCCTGCCACTTGTCCGAGTGCCGGATTGTTACCCGCAACGTAGAGATCGCGGATCGAATTGTCGTTGACGCTCGGCGCGCGGTCGACGAGCGCGACAAAGGTGCCCTTGTCCTTGATCTCCTTGATGGCGTTGACGAGCGGATCGGGATCAGACGGCAGCACGACCAGTGCGTCCAGCCCCTGCACGGCAAGATCCTGAAGCGCGTTTGCTTGGTTGGCGGCATCCGGCGAGGTCTTGACGATGACGTTCAGACCCGGATGCTCCTTCATCAGAAGCTTTGCCACCCGTTCGGCATGGTAAACGACGCCCGCCGTCCAGCCGTGGTCGGCCGCCGGAATGGATACCCCGATCGTTACCTTCTTCTCCTGCGCATGGGCAGAACCCGCAAGAACGGCAGCCAGCGCGACAAATGCCACGCCGATGAATTTTCTACGCATAGTCTCTTCCTCCCAAGACCGGGGCGTTCCTCCTGTTTAAACCGCGCATGCCCCAGATTGCGCGGCCAGATGTCTCATCGATCGTCCGGCTATCTGCGGCTGAGCGAACGCTGCACCAGCATGGCGATGATGATGATCGCGCCCTGAATGGCACCGATCAGATATTCGCTGACGAAGTTCGACAGGATCATGATGTTGCCCACGATTTCCAGAATGAAGGCGCCGCAAATCGTACCCCAGATGCGGCCCACACCACCCCGTAGCGCCGTGCCACCGACGACGACAGCAGTGATGGCCTGCAACTCCCACAACATGCCTGTAGTGGCCGAGGTGGAGGCAAGACGCGGCACGTAAAGCAGGACGGCAACGGCGACGCAAAGCCCCTGAACCACATAGGCAATCGTGCGGACGCGAACGACCGAGATACCGGAGTAACGCGCCACATCCTCGCTGGAACCCACCGCCGTCAGATGCCTGCCGTAACGGGTACGGTAAAGCACGAAAGCGGCGATGGCGGCAGTGACGAAGATGACGATGACCGGCACCGGCACACCGATCACATTGCCGAAATAGACCGGGCGATAAAGCGTCTGGATTTCCGGGTTGCGCAGCGTGATCGCGCCACCCTGCGACAGCCAGGTGGTCAGCCCACGATAAATGCCCATGGTGCCGAGCGTGGCGATGAAGGGCTCGATGCGGCCGATGGTGGTGATGAGGCCGTTTGCAAGCCCGCAAGCGGCGCCGATGGCGATAGCCAGCGCCATGGCGGCCAGTAGCATCACCAGCGGATTGGCAATAACGCCACTGTTCATGAACAGGATCATCAGGCTGGCAACGAAAGCCACCATCGCGCCGACGGAGAGATCAAGTCCGCCGGATGTGATGACATAGGTGGCGCCGAGCGCAATGATGGCGATGAAGGCGCTGCGGGTAACCACGTTCAGCAGATTGTCGATGCCGATGAAATTCGGATTTGCGACGGCGCCGAGAACCAGCAGCAAAGCCAGCGCCACAAAGGGCGCAACGGCGCGCAGGTCCCAGTCTTTCGAGGTCTTCGGCGTTTTGCCGTTATCAAGTGCGGCCTCAGTCATATTTCCCCTCAATTGTCTTTTCTTCAGGCCAATCTGCCGGGACATCAGCCCTCAGGCGAATTCCTGCGTGTGCACGCCAGTCGCGAGTGCCACGATATCGTTTTCGGTCATGCGTTCCCCCGTCACCTCGCCGACGATCCTGCCGGAGCGCATTACAAGGACGCGGTCGCAGATGCCGATCAGTTCTGGCATCTCCGAGGACACAACGATGATCGACCTGCCCTCGTCTGCAAGCTTTGCTATGAAACGGTAGATCTGTTCCTTGGTGCCGATATCGATGCCGCGTGTTGGCTCGTCGATGATGACGATCGATGGATCGAGCAGCATCATCTTGGCGAGCAGCAGCTTTTGCTGGTTACCGCCGGACAGCTGGCCCGCGAGCAAGTCCTTACTTCCCGTGCGAATATCGAAATCACGCACCGCATCATCGAGCGCTGCCTTCTCTCGACGGATATCGATCTGGAACAGGCGGCTGAATTTCCTCAGCGAGGCGAGTGTGAGATTGACCCGCAAGTCCTTCGTCAGCAGCAATCCCTTGCCCTTCCGATCCTCGCTCAGATAAACGATACCGGCCTTCAGACTGTCTTCCGCCTTTGCAAAATGCACAGGCTTTCCGAGATGGCGGATCGTCCCCCGCCCTGGACGCAGGCCAAGCACGCCCTCCATAAGCTCCGTTCTGCCCGCGCCGACGAGACCAGCAAAACCGAGGATTTCGCCCTTTCGCAGGCTGAAACCGGCATCCTGCGCATAGCCGGGAACGGTGAAATGCTCCACCTGTAAGACAGGCTCGTGCTCGCCGCCGGCGTTCCTGTCCGGATAGAGCTTGGCGACATCGCGTCCCACCATCAACCGCGCCATATCGGCGGGCTCAAGCGCCGATATTGGGTGGGAGCCGACCAACCTGCCATCGCGCAGAACGGTCACACGGTCGGCAATCTCCTTCACCTCCGGCAGGCGGTGCGAAATATAGAGCACGGCCACGCCCTTTGCCCTTATGTCCCTGATAACGTTCAACAGCGCATCGGTTTCAATGGGCGTGAGGCTTGCGGTCGGCTCGTCGAAAATGACGACGCGATGCGGCACGAGCAGAACGCGGGCTATCTGCACCAGCTGGCGCTGGGCAATCGACAGGCTGCCGACGACGGCATCGGGATCGATCGTACCGCCGAGATCGGTGATAGCCCTCAGGGCGCCGGCACGCATGGCGCGGTCGTCCATCATCGGGCCTTTGCACAATTCGCGGCCCAGATAGATGTTCTGAGCCACCGTCAGATCCGGGGCCAGCAATATTTCCTGATGCACGAGAACGATGCCGCGATGTTCGGCGTCGACAGGTCCGCTCAACGTAACTGCCTCGCCATCGATCCTGATTTCCCCACTCGAAGGCTTCTCATTGCCCGCAAGCAGTTTCATCAACGTCGATTTGCCAGCCCCGTTCTCGCCAATGATGGCGTGAACTTCACCGGCGCGCACGGCAATCTCTATATCCTTCAGAACCTGGACGGGACCGAAAGACTTGGACAACCCGACAGTCCGTATAAGGACCTGATCTGGAGATTCCTCAGCAAAAGCCATGTGTCGTCACCGGTACCCGGTGCGAATGAACGGATCTTGCCCCTCGATTTTACTTGAAATCATCATGCGCGAACTCCTCCCAAAGCTCTTGGGAAGAAGCTAACGTCCGTTTTGAGGTACGTAAAGCAAATTTCGCTGGTCTTTTAGAATACACTCAAATTTGACCAGGACGATGGCGCCTAAAGGCTAAAAAATAGGCGGCCATGGTCCCGCAGAGCGTTGGAAATCCTCAGTGAGGCAAGGCACCCACGAGATGCCTGTGGCTAGAGAAGGCGCTTCAGTGAGCTGGCTTCCGGTTGCGGGGAGGCCTTCGTTGTATCGCTGTTGTCGGCAGACCTGTTGCGCATCGCGGCGTAATAGGCGTTTTTCTGCTCGTACATATGCATGTCGGCACGGCGCACCAGCGATTCCATCGTCTCGCCGGCTTCGCTGGTTGCCACGCCCAGCGAAAGACTAAGCGGCGCATTGGAGTAGAACTGGTTGTTGATCTTCAGCAGTTCGTAAATGGTATCCACCATCGCCGCGGCGATCTGTTTGTCTGCGCCGGGCAAAAGGATGGCGAATTCATCACCGCCAATGCGCGCAGCATGGTTCGGCGCGGTAACGACACCGTTCAGGACTTCGCCAAGGCGCCGCAACAGCGCGTCGCCTGCGTCGTGCCCTAGCTTGTCATTGGCGTCCTTGAGGCCATTGAGATCGATGACGATGGCCGAAACGGGCCGGATCGTGCTGCGTTCCAGCCTGTTCATTTCGTCCGAATAGAAGGCGCGATTGTGCAGCTTGGTCAGCACATCGTGCTTGCCGAGATATTCGAGATAGGCTTCCGCCTTTTTCCGCGCCGTAATATCAGTCAGCGCCACCTGCACCAGTGACCAGTCGCGTTCGTGGCCCGGAAAAACGGAGAAATGCAGCAGCACGTGCCGCTCTGAACCATCCAGCGCGTAGTTCACCACTTCGCGATGATGGTTAAGATTGCCGTTCCACAGCTCCATCAGCTGTTCGCGGAAGGGCTTTTCCATTTCACCACGGAAAATATCGCCAAGCCGCTGCAACAGAACCTGACGGTCCGGTGCACAAAACAGGTCCAGTGTTGCCCGGTTGACGTCGATCACGCGGATTTCACTCATGCATTGGCGCACGAATTCGGGATGCACATCCATGAACACCCGGAAGTCGATGATGCCGCGTTCCCTGACCTCCTCGATCAGACGCCGAACCCGGCTGAAATCCTCCACCCACAGGGAAACGGGCGAATGTTGGAACATGCCTTCAGCATAACGGCGGTTGAAAAGCTCCTTGCGGCGAGCCTCCTCACGTTCCGTCACATCCTCTGTGGTCAGCAGCAACCGCCCGAGCGTCTGTTCGTAGCCGGGTATGACCGCACCGCGCAGCTGGATATCCAGCCGCTTTCCGCCAATCGAGTAATTGACGGCGTCGCTGATGAATTCGGTTTTTCCAGCCCAAAGCTCGGAAAGCTCGTTCACATGGCTTTCAAGCATGTCATCGCGGAAAATCCGGTGCAGATTATCGATCAGATGCGCCTTGTCCCGCGCTTCGAACAGTTCAAGTGTCTTGGCATTAACCTGCACGACGCGGATTTTCTGCGAGCACGCCGCCACCCGCGACAGATCTTCCAGCAAAAACGCCCGGATGTCCTCGACGCCCTGCGCCCGCCAGATATCGAACTGGCTTTTCACCTCGCTGAAATCCTCGATCCACATCGCCACAGGGGCAAGATTGAAGATATTGGTATCGATCGTTTCAATCATACGGGCAGTCTTCTTCAGGATAATAAGGGCGGATGCCGAATGCCGAAATCGTGCGAGACAGCGATGACTGACCGCATATCTGGATTTATTAGGGATATTCGATCCAACGCAAGCCTTTATCGCGCAAGCCAACGGATTGCGCGATAAATCTCGGTTTCGCCAAGATTCCGCCCGTTACCAGAGCTTCACGTGGCGGTTCACATCCTTGTAGAGCAGGTAGCGGAAACGGCCCGGCCCGCCTGCATAACAAGCCTGCGGGCAAAAAGCGCGCAGCCACATGAAATCACCCGCCTGCACTTCCACCCAATCCTCGTTCAGCCGGTAAACCGCCTTTCCTTCCAGCACGTAAAGACCGTGCTCCATGACATGGGTTTCCATGAAAGGAATGGTAGCGCCCGGCTCCAGGCTGACGATGTTGAGGTGCATGTCGTAACGCACGTCGTCGGGATCGATAAACCGGGTGGTCGCCCATTTGCCGTCCGTATCGGGCATCGCCGACAGAGCGTGTTCATCTTCATGCGTGAAGATCGCCGGCGGCGGCTCCAGCCCGTCCACCGCCTGAAACGCCTTGCGGACCCAGTGGAACTTGACCGGTGCCGTGCCGGAATTGCGCAGCTGCCAGCGCGAGCCGGCGGGCAGGAAGGCGAAGGAGCCGGTCCGCAATGCATGCTGCACGCCCTCAAACTCCACGGTCATTTCACCATCAACGACAAAGATCGCCGCTTGCGCCCTTGCGTCTGGCTCCGGCCGCTCGCTGCCGCCGCCGGGCTGCACTTCAACGATATATTGCGCAAAAGTCTCGGCAAAACCGGTCATCGGCCGGGCGATGATCCAGGCCCGTGTCCCGGTCCAGTGGGGGAGCACGCTCGTCACGATATCGGACATGACGGTTTTGGGGATGACCGCATAGGCAGTCTTGAAAACAGCCTTGCTCGACAGCAGTTCCGTCTGACCCGGCAGACCGCCCATATCCGAATAGTATTTCTTCATTTCAGCCATTCCATTCTGCAACGCATTTCGCGCGAATTCTTAGGCCTGTAGCGACGTTTAATCAAATAATTATTGGCGTGCACAGGCCTTGCCGCCCGCATGGTAAAATGCGGGCGGCCTATTTCGCGCGGACATGCGAAACGAGGTTGGGCTCAGGCCTTTTTGCGCATCGTGGCATAGACGATATTGTGGTTTTCGCCGAAAAATACCTCCGCCTCGATACTTGCGGGATCGGCGCTGGCGTTGACGATCCGCCACATATCCGCCTTCGAACGCAACAGCAGCGCCCAGTTCATGAAGGTCTCCATGTAGCCATCGACCACAATGTCTTCGGAGAAGTTGGCGAAGAGGAACATTCCGCCGGGCTTCAGCATCTCCATGCAGCGCCGCGTGAGCTTGATCGCCACCTTGTCGTTCAGGTAATCGTAAAGACCGGCGGCATATACCAGATCGAATTTGCCGAGCTCGTGCGAACGCAGGACGATGTCACGCACCGAACCGTCAATCGCCTCGATGCAGCCGCCGTTGAAATCGCGGGCAACGGAACCGACACTCAGGGGATCTTGATCAAGCGCCACCCAGCGCCGGATCTTGCCCTCTTTCAAGGCCACGGATGCATCCGCCTCGCGCAGATGTCCCGATGCAATGGTGAGGATTTCCGTTTCGCTTCCATGCCGGGCCGCAGCCTCGTCAACAAACCGGGTCAGCAAATCCCGCCGCTCGCGGACAGCGACCGAGGAGCTGGCGTCCTTCGTATAATCGTAGAGAGCCGCGCCAAGCGGCGTTGCGTTCTTCACCTTATCGGCAACGCTGTCGTGACCGTAGATGAAGTCGAGAAGCTGCGCATCGCCCGAATAGCCCCGCGGCTTTTCGAACGACCAGCGCGTGAAGGGATCTTCCAGAAAATAGTCCGACACGGAGTGATTCTGCACCAGAGGAATCAGTTCAGCCCACACGCTTGAGTGGAGCTTTTCGCGCAGGCCATGCAGTGCGCCAGCCGTTCGATGTATTATCTCATGTGCTGAAACACCATTTTCGAACTGCTGTTGTGCCAATTCGAGAATGATCGCGATCTCTGCTTTCGCAACTGCGAAATGCTCATCGAACGCTTCCGTTTTCCGTGCAAAAATCTCTTTTGCGACAGTATCAGGAGTGATCAGACTTGCCCCGTCCAGATTTCTTTTCTTTACCTGCCTCACTTCAGCCTCCAGTATTAACACATTGTTAACTATACGTTTCTGGGAGACGGAAGGCCACTCGCTTTCGATTTTTGAGCAGTGTAGGGATACATTAGTTTATTAGCGTATTTTTTTGGTCACACTCGTGGACCGGAGGAGAAAGCGGATACGCGATTTAGTGAAACTTAATGTTGCGAGCGTATGATGCGCTCTTGCTTTTCATGTTTCCGCCCGCATGGAGAGAAATCGGCAGGAAATCGCGCTTAGCGTGAAAGTACACGCAAAGGTCGAATAAGCATTTACTTGATAAAGTATACGCAACACTATGGGAAAGTGCATGAAGCACACGTTAGGCGAGGTGAGTGGACAGCAAGAATATCGGCGGCCGGACGCCCGGTTTTCTGATGAACTTCTTGCCCTTTACCAGCAGGAAGGCGAGCGTAGCCGCCGGGGTTCGATCAGGCGGGGCCTGTGGACGGCTGTTTTCATCTATCTGCTATTTGCCATTACCGACATCATTCTGGTGCCCGACGTCGCCTTTTACACCATAATCGCAAGAGTTATCGTCGTCCTGACGTCCCTGCTGACGCTCGAAATTCAATTGCGCATGGGCGCGAGCACCGCCGCACTTGACCTCACCTGCGCCACTGCGCTCGTCATGGGCTATATTGGCTGGCTTGTGCCCTCGCTCTTGACCGACAATCTCGAAAACATGTCCTATTACATGGTTTTCGGGGCGATTTTCATGATGGGCGCCAATCTGTTTTTCACCTTCCGCTTCCATCTTTCGCTCGTGTCATCGGGCATCATTCTCGTCACCTACTTTCTGGCGGCGACGCAGTTTCCCGAAGATGCGTTCTACAAGCTCGCTTTCGGCACCTTCTATATCTCCTGCTTCGTCTTCACCTCTTACGTGAACTGGAACCTGAACCGGGAACGCTACCACGTCTTTCTCAACGCACTGGAGGCCAAGGCCCAGCAGAAAGCGGCGGACGAGCGCGGGCAGGCGCTGTTGCGGCTTTCAAATACCGATTCTCTGACAGGCCTGCAGAACCGCCGCGCCATCGACCAGCATCTGCGCCTGTTGTGGGACAATTGGAGCAAGAAGGGGGAAGGTTTCGCCGTCTTTCTGATCGACGTGGATTTCTTCAAGAAATACAATGATCGCTATGGCCACCAGGAAGGCGACAAGTGCCTCGTGACAGTGGGCAACGCCCTGCAGGACGCGATCATCGACCATGGCGCCTCCATCGGCCGTTATGGCGGTGAGGAGTTCATCGTACTCGCTCCGTTCAAGTCCAGACAGCAGGTGGGTGAGCTTGCCGAAACCATCCGCCACACCGTCGAAGACCTGTCGCTTTCGCACGATCAGCGCCGGGACGGAACCTTCATCGTCACCGTCAGCATTGGCGCGTCTTTCACCCGTCCCAATCCGGATGGCAAGCTCGAAAAGATCATCAACGAGGCCGACCGGGCGCTTTATATTGCCAAGGCCAATGGCCGCAATTGCATGAAGCTGTTCGATCCGGACGATCCGCAGACCAGCGACGAAACCGAAAATATCGCCGCACTTCTGAAAATCGCTGTCGCGGAAAACCTCGTTTCTCTCGTTTATCAGCCGATCCTCAACATATCGACCAACGAGACGGCGGGAGCCGAAGCGTTGATGCGGCTTCGCCTGCTCGACGGTGGCTCCGTTTCGCCCGGCACCTTTATCCCGATTGCCGAACGCACCGGCACGATAATGGAGCTCGGTCTCTGGACCATAAAGACCGCCTGCCGGCAGATACTCGCCGATGACAAGGTATCGGTGGTCAGCGTCAACGTATCGCCGATGCAGCTGAAGAATCCTGGTTTTGCCACTTCGGTCGCAGCGATCCTCGTTGAGGCGGGGATTGGCGGCGGCAGGCTGGCCTTCGAGATCACCGAGGGTCTGGATATGGAGATGCATTCGGATGTATTACGCTGTCTGAACGATCTGAAGACGCTCGGCATCAATATATGGCTGGATGATTTCGGAACCGGATTTGCGGGCCTCTCCTGGCTGCGGATGACGGATTTCGATACCGTAAAGATTGACCGCTCCTTCCTGCATGACAGCAAGACACCCCGCGGCCGGGCGATGTTGCAGGACATGATCCGTCTCATCCGCAATCGCGGCCACAAGATCCTGATCGAAGGCGTGGAGACGGAAGAGCAGCTGAGGCTCGTGCGCCAGCTCGAGATCGATTATGCGCAGGGTTATTATATCGGACGCCCGGTCGTCGCCGAAAGGCTGAACGTGGCGACTACCCCCTACCCGCAGCCCAAAATGCTACAGCGCCCCGCCTGACGATGCGATGGCGGCGGCAAGCGCCGTCACCGACACGCCCCGTCTTAGTGATATGCGGGCGGAATGATCGAGAATTTTGCCGCAAGTTCCGAAAACGCAGCACGCGTGACGGGATCGACAGGTGCGCCTTCCCTCTCCCGCTTTGCCGCTACCGCCCATTCCCGATCGCCCGGCGCCATGACCTTGCAGTCCTCCCGCGCTGGCGATCCCCGTAGTACCTCGAGATAGCGTTTCATGCCCTCGTCGAATACTTCGCGCTCAAGGAAGGCTTCGGGCTTCAACGCCAGGACGAAGGCCCCAAGCCCGCGCGGCTTGGAAAAATCTGGCCCCGACATTGGGGCGATATCGAAACTGAGCTTCATGCCGCTGAGAACGGCGCTAAAGATTTCCACCATTCCCGCAAGCGCCGCTCCCTTGAAACCAAAGGCACCGCCCAGCGGAGCCAGCATTTCAACGGCATTGGGGTTCTGCGTGTCGATACCGTCGCCATCAGACGCAACTCCTTCCGGCAATTGCTGTTCCAGGCTGCGGTAAAGCAGAACCCGGTTATAGGGCACGGCGCTGGTGGCCATGTCCAGAAGCCAGGGCATGTCATCGGCTGCCGGCACGCCGACTGCAATGGGGTTGGTGCCGTGGAAACGCATCGCGCCGTCATGCAGGCGCACGAAACTGTCGGAGTTGCAAAAGGCAATGCCGATATACCCCTGCCGCGCCGCCTCCAGCACGTAAGCGCCAGCGGGGCCGAAATGCGAGGAATTCCTGATCGCAACGGCGCCGATGCCGAATTTCCCAGCAAGCGCCATGGCGCTGTCCATGGCCGCATAGGTAGCGCGGGCGCCATGGGCATGGTCGGCATCGATCGTCTCCACTGCGCCGAAGCCGGACACGCGGCTGATCTGCGGCCGCGGATTGAGACGCCCGCCTTCAAGTCCTGCGATGTAGTGAGCAAGAAGCCGAACGCCGTGGCTGTCTACGCCCAGCCGTGTGCCATGCATCATGGCGCGGGTCGCCGCATCGGCGGTTTCATCATCGGTGCCGACAGCCAGGAAAACGGAACGGCAAAACCGCTCCAGTTCATCCAGCCTTGCGAGGACAGTGATATTTTCATTGCTGTGCGACATCAGGGGAACCTCCCGATTCCAGAATCCATGCCGCACAAGCTAGTCACGGGGCGCGTTTTTGCAATCGAATATCGCGCCCCGAATGGATCAATCAGTCGTCGCCGCCAATCGCCTCGTAGGTGTCGCGCTCACCGGCGATGATGGCGCGCTTGCCGACATGGTTGGCGGGACCGACAATGCCTTCCTGCTCCATACGCTCGACCAGGGAGGCGGCACGATTGTATCCGATCGACAGGCGGCGCTGGATATAGGAGGTGGAGCATTTCTTGTCGCGCATCACCACCTTAACGGCCTTTTCATAGAGATCGTCGCTATCGTCGTCGCCCATCGATGTCTTGTCGAAGACCGCCGTTTCCTCTTCCGCCTCGTCGTCAGCCTCGTCGGCGTCTTCCGTAACGGTACCGAGATATTCAGGCCGACCTTGGGTCTTCAGGTGCGCCACGACCTTTTCCACTTCCTCGTCCGACACGAACGGACCATGGACACGGGAGATGCGGCCGCCACCCATCATGTGCAGCATGTCGCCCTGGCCGAGCAGATGTTCGGCACCCTGTTCGCCAAGGATGGTGCGGCTGTCGATCTTCGAGGTCACCTGGAAGGAAATGCGGGTGGGGAAGTTGGCCTTGATCGTGCCGGTGATGACATCGACCGAGGGGCGTTGGGTGGCCATGATGAGATGGATACCGGCAGCGCGCGCCATCTGCGCAAGACGCTGGATCGCGCCTTCGATCTCCTTGCCTGCGACCATCATCAGGTCGGCCATCTCGTCGACGATGACGACGATATAGGGCATGGCGGTGAGGTCCATTTCCTCCTGCTCGTAGACAGCTTCGCCGGTTGCGCGGTCGAAGCCGGTCTGCACGTTGCAGAACACCGTCTCCCCTTTGGCGCGGGCGGCAGCGGCCCTTGCGTTGTAACCGTCGATATTGCGCACACCGAGACGCGACATCTTGCGATAGCGGTCTTCCATTTCGCGTACGGCCCATTTCAGTGCCATGACCGCCTTCTTCGGATCGGTGACGACAGGGGTCAGAAGATGCGGAATGCCGTCATAAACCGAAAGCTCGAGCATCTTGGGATCGACCATGATCAGCCGGCATTCCTCCGGCTTCAACCGGTAGAGCAGCGACAGGATCATGGTGTTGATGGCGACCGACTTGCCCGAACCGGTGGTACCGGCAACGAGCAGATGCGGCATCTTCGCCAGTTCGGCGATGACAGGTTCGCCGCCAATGGTCTTGCCAAGGCAAAGGGCCAGCTTCTGGCGGGTCTCGCTGTAATCGGTCGCTTCGATAAGCTCGCGCAGATAGACCGTCTCGCGCACCGGATTGGGAAGCTCGATACCGATGACATTGCGGCCGGGCACGACGGCTACACGCGCCGAGAGTGCCGACATCGAGCGGGCGATATCGTCCGACAGGCCGATAACGCGCGAGGACTTCACGCCGGGAGCGGGCTCGAATTCGTAAAGCGTCACAACTGGGCCGGGGCGCACATCGATGATCTCACCCTTGATGCCGAAATCCTCCAGCACGCTTTCCAGCAGGCCGGCGCTTTGCTCGAGCGCCTCCGGCGTCATGGTCGTGGTCTGCTGGACGCGAGCCTGCTGCAGAAGATCGATGGAGGGGTATTCATATTCGCCGTCTGCAAAGACCGGCGCTTCCCGGAACATAGGCTGCGAGGCCTGGATGGGCGCGCGGGGCGTGAAACGCGGCTCGGCAACGACTCTTTCCGCCAGCTGAACCTGCTCAACAGGCCTCTGCGGCTCAGCAACTGCGACCGTCTCCACGACCGGCTGCGGAGCGATCTCTGGTTCAACGACCTGAGTTGGGACTGGAATTGCAGGATGATGCACGCCGATTTCGCGGTAAAGCCTGATCGCTGAACCACCCGGAATCCTGATGACGGGCGGTACGGCCGAAAGCCGGATTGCCGGAGCGACCGGAGATGCGGATGCCAGCGTCGGGGCAATCGCAGGCGCCGTCAGCAACGGGTTTGCGAGAACGGTGCGCGCAGATGCGGGAAGGCCTTCGCCGGCGTCATCCGGCAGATCGAGCGTCATCACTTCCCAGAAAAGCTCATCCGGCAGATGGGCGGCAAAGGCGGGAATGGATGCCTGCGGCGTTACAACCTGTTCGACAGATGCGACCGACGCGGCGGGCAGCGGCTGAACAGGTGAATCGGTTCCCGGTACCGGCGCTTCGAAGACGGCGGCTGCATCAACCGGCTGAGGCGGCATCAGCGCTGCTGCAGCGGCTTCTTCCGCCTGTTTGCGCGCAAGCTCCAGTCGCAATTTGTAGGTCAGCGCCCTTGCGCCCCGCGCATCCGGCGGCTGCGGCAGAAACGGCATGCGTGGCGGTTGAATGCGCGGCTCCGGCGAATTTACGACCGTCGCAATTGCAGGCTCCTGTACAGTAGCCTCCGGCTGCACGACCATCTCAGGCTCGGCAGTTTCAGACAGGATGTCGGCGGGTGCCTCCTCTTCCGCAAGATGCGGCGTCTCGACCGGCATGCGCCGGCTAAAGGCGCTTTCCGGCGTGCGGGTGAAACGCACATTCGGGCCAAGCACGAAAGCATTCTGCCAGCCCGGCATTTCAGCGCGGCCTTCGATGGCGTCCGCAGCGCTGACATCGGCATTCGGCCGGGGCACAACACCCGCCTTCATTGCCGCGGCCTGCTCCTGACCGGCAACGGCCTTGTCGCCGGCATGACGAGCCTTATCGCTCCCCTCCCCTACGCTATTGGACGAATTCTGGAATCTGGATCGGGAGAAGCTCATGGCAGCGTGCACACTCATCATAAACGTACATATTTCGGTCTCCCTGAAATAGAAAATAAAGGTTAATTACCCCTTTCCAAACCGGGTCACGCAGGCAGAATTTCGCTTTAGCCACAGGTGAGACGTGACATGCACCAGCAAGGAATCGGCACTCCAAGCCTCTATATTTATTGCGTTAAATCAGTTTTTCATCGCCGTTTTACGGCAACGGGCGCGGCTTAAGAAAAGGGGAGTGGCGCCTTGAAGCATATTGTTTCCGCAAGCGGTCGCGCAACGTAAAATCATTGCTGTAAAGCCCGTGAATTAACGTGGACACTGCTGCGGTTGCAGTCTTAAGATCGGGCAGGCCGCGGCCCAGCGGAAAGGCCCGCCCGCCCTCATTCCGGAGTGAACCTCATGTCGCCTGTCCACCTGTCCCGCCGCTCGCTTCTCAAGACCTCGCTCCTTCTTGCCGCAACCACCGGACTTGCGGGCATTGCCGCCGCGCAGCAGTCAAAGCCCGGTGGGCGGTTGATCGTTGCGGCCGATTCGGAGCCGAAGAACCTCAACCCGGCCATCGTTGCCTCCAACGGCGTGTTCTATATCTCGAGCAAGATCGTTGAGCCGCTGGCGGAAGCCTCCTTCAATGGCAGGGACGGGCTGGAACCAAGGCTTGCGACGGAATGGCATGGATCGGAGGACGGTTTGAGTGCCACGTTCAAGCTGCGCGAAGGCGTGACCTGGCATGACGGCAAACCCTTCACCTCCGCAGATGTGGCCTTTTCCGCACTTTCGGTTTGGAAGCCGCTGCAAAACCTTGGGCGGCTGGTCTTTGCCAATCTTGAAAAAGTGGATACGCCTGATGACCACACGGCCATTTTCCGCTTCTCCAAGCCGACACCCTTCCAGCTCATCCGCAACGCTTTGCCGGTTGTCACCAGCGTCGTGCCGAAACACCTTTATGAAGGCAGCGATATCGCCACCAATCCGGCCAATACGAAACCAGTCGGCACCGGACCTTTCGTTTTTGCGGAATATAAGCCCGGCGAATATTACCGCCTGACCCGCAATCCCAATTACTGGGGCAAGAACCAGCCGCAACTCGATGAGATCATCTATCGCGTTCTGCCCGACCGGGCGGGCGCCGCTTCTGCGCTTGAAGCCGAAGAAATCCACCTCGCAGCCTTTTCCGCCGTGCCGCTTGCCGATCTTGCCCGCATCGCGAAGGAGCCGGGCATCAAGGTCATCCCGGAGGGTTACGAAGCCCTCACCTATCAGCTCGTCGTGGAGATCAACCACCGCCGCAAGGAGCTGGCCGACCTCAAGGTCAGGAAGGCGATCGCCCACGCCATCGACAAGAAATTCGTCATCGACAAGGTCTTCCTCGGTTACGCCACAGCATCGACCGGCCCCGTACCGAAAAATGCACCCCAGTTTTACACGGGAGACGTTGAAACATACGATTTCGACGTCGCCAAGGCGAACGCCCTGCTGGACGAGGCGGGTTATGCACGTGGAGCGAACGGAACGCGATTTTCACTGAAGCTTCTGCCGGCACCTTACTTCAATGAAACCAAGCAATTCGGTTCCTATCTTCGCCAGGCGCTACAGGAAATCGGCATCGATGCTGAGCTGGTCAACAATGATGCCGCCGCGCACCAGAAGGCCGTCTATACCGACCATGCCTTCGATCTCGCCATCGCGCCGCCGGTCTTCCGTGGCGATCCGGCGATCTCCACCACCATTCTCGTGCGCTCCGGCATTCCAGCCGGCGTCGGCTTCTCCAATCAGGGAGGCTATGAGAACAAGGCGCTCGATGCACTGATCGACAAGGCGGCGGAAACCGTGGACACGGCAGCCCGCACGGTACTCTACAAGGATTTCCAGAAGCAGGTCGCCGCCGATCTGCCGCTGATCAATGTCGCCGAATGGGGTTTCATCACGGTTGCGCGCGATACTGTCAAACACGTCGCCAGCAATCCACGCTGGGCCGTTTCCAACTGGGCGGATACGGTGGTCGGCACCTGAGGAAGCGCCGTGAGGCGCGCGGCGACATTGCTACGGCGAAGGGTGATCAGCGCCATTCCAGTGCTGCTGATCGTTCTGGTCTTTACCTTCGTGCTGCTTGAAAACGCATCCGGTGACGCGGTTGACGCCTATCTCGTCTCCATCGGCGGCGGCGACGCCGGACTGCGGGATGCCCTGCGCGAGCAATATGGTCTGAACGGTTCGGTGTTGGCCCGCTTCTGGCTTTACGCCAGCTCGGTGCTGCGACTTGATTTCGGCTGGTCGCTTGCGTTTGACCGACCGGTGCTGGGGCTAATCCTCGAACGGCTGCCGAACACGCTGCTCCTGATGGGCAGTGCCACCGCACTTGCTTTCGTCATCGGCACCGCGCTCGGCATCCTGGCGGGCGCCCGTCCCGGCGGGTTGACCGACCGGGTACTCTCGGCCCTGTCGCTGGCGCTTTACGCCACGCCGGGCTTCTGGCTCGGCCTTGTGCTCGCCATCGTCTTTGCCGTGCAACTGAGGTGGCTGCCAACATCCGGCATCGAAACCATCGCATCCGGAAAACAGGGATTTGCACGGGCGCTCGATATTGCCCGCCATCTTGTCCTGCCGGTCGCCAGTCTCGGGCTGATCTATCTGGCGCTTTTCCTGCGCGTCATGCGTACTGCCATGGCGGCGGTCTGGCCGCTGGATTTCGTGCTCTTCGCCAAGGCCAAGGGGCTTTCGAGACGGCGGATCGTGCTGCGCCATGTCGCACGCAACGCCGCACTGCCCCTCGTCACCGTGCTTGGCCTGCAAGCGGCAACCATGCTCGGCGGCAGCGTGGTGATCGAGAGCGTTTTTGCCATTCCCGGTTTTGGCCGGCTTGCACAGGAAGCCGTCAGCGGCCGCGACACACCGCTCTTGATGGGCATTATTCTGACAAGCGCCGTTTTCGTTATCCTGATCAATCTCGTCGTTGATATTCTCTATGCCGTGTTCGATCCGCGCATCGGCAGCGGGGAGCAACAGACATGAGTTTCACTCTCCGGCTCCTGCGCAGTTTCGAAGGTGCGGCAGGTGCCATCATCCTGACACTGCTAGCTGTGACGGCGCTCGCCGCTCCCCTTCTGTTTCCCGGTGACCCGCTGTCGATCGTCGGTGAGCCGCTCATCGCGCCCTTCTCCGACGCCGCCTCCCCCCTCGGCACCGACCGGTTGGGCCGCGATGTACTGGCGGGACTTGCCCACGGTGCGCAGGCATCCCTGCTCGTCGGCATCGGCGCTGCCGCTGCCGCCCTCATGATCGGCACCGTCGTCGGCACAATTGCCGGATTTGCCGGTGGACTCGTGGATGAGGCGCTGATGCGTGTTACCGACGCCTTCCAGATCGTGCCGAATTTCCTTCTGGCGCTCGCCTTCGTCAGCGCCATCGGCCCATCCATGCCCTTCGTCATCCTTGCGATTGCGCTTGGCGCCTGGGCGGATCCAGCACGGCTGATGCGGGCGCAGGTGTTGAGTATCCGCGAGCGGGATTACGTGCAGTCCGCCCGCGCCATCGGCATGTATCCGCTGGAGATCGCGTTTCGGCAAATACTTCCCAATGCGCTGCCGCCGGTTCTGGCGCTCGCCGCCATCATCGTCGCCGCCGCTATCCTCACCGAGGCGGCATTGTCCTTCCTCGGCCTTGGCGATCCGAATATCGTCACCTGGGGTTCGATGATCGCGGAAGGACGCAACGTCCTGCGCTCGGCGGCGTTTCTCTCCGTCATCCCCGGCATCGGTCTTCTGGTCACGGTTCTCGGCGTCTATCTTCTCGCGGAGGGAATCAACAAAGCGATGGCGACGAGGAAAGAAACGCCATGAGCGGCAATGCACTCTGCAGGATTGACGATCTCAGCGTCCGCTATGCGGCTGGCGACGGACCGGCACTGCAGGATATTTCGCTGACGATCCGGCAGGGACAAAGGCTGGCGATCATCGGCGAAAGCGGTTCGGGCAAATCGACGCTCGCCAAGGCAATTGCCGGGCTTCTGCCTGTGAGCGCACGGGTTTCCGGCGATATTTCCTGGAGCCGCGACAGCGGTCTTTTCACAGACAGGCCGCAGCCGGGTCGCGATATCGGCTATATTTTTCAGGATACCGGTGCGACGCTGAACCCGGTTCTCACCATCGGTGAACAGGTGGCGGAAGGCGCTGTGCGGCATCTGGGCCTTTCATGGAAGCAGGCACGAGATCTTGCCCGCGACCTTCTGGAACGGGTGCGTTTGCCGCATCCCACCCATCTCCTCGGCGCCTATCCGCACCAGCTTTCCGGCGGGCAAAGACAGCGTGTGGCGATTGCAGCCGCCATTGCCGCGCACCCCGCAATCCTGATCGCCGACGAGGCGACAAGCGCGCTCGACACGGTAAGCCAGGCCGCCATTGCCGCACTGCTGGATGGGCTGGTGCGTGAAGAAGAAAGAACGCTGGTCTTCGTCACCCATGATATTGGTCTTGCTTCCGGCCTTGCCGACGAGATCGCCGTTCTGCATGCCGGACGGCTGGTGGAGCACGGCACCACCAGGCGGGTGTTATCCGCGCCTGCGCACGACTATACGCGCGCACTGATCTCCGACTATCTCGACCTTTCGACACCGCCTCTGATCAATGAGGCCGCATCATGAACGAAGCCCTTCTGAGCGTAGAGAACCTCTCGAAAACCTACCGGACAGGCGCACGCACGGTGGAAGCACTGTCCGATATATCCTTTTCGCTTCAGCCCGGAGAGACGCTTGGGCTTGCCGGCCCCTCCGGCTGCGGAAAATCGACACTGGCACGCATCCTGATGCGGCTGATCCCGGCCGACGAAGGCACAGTCCGTTTCGAAAATCGCGACTGGCTGGCGCTTGATGGCGGCGAACTGCGCGCGGCGCGGCGGCATATGCAGATGGTGTTTCAGGATACGCATGGCGCGTTCAACCCGCGCGCCAGCGTCGAGGATGCCATAGGCGAACCGCTGCGTATTCATCGCATCGTCGAACGACGCGAACGCCCGATGGAAATCCGCCGCCTTCTCGAGCGAGTCGGGCTGCCCGCCAGCTATGCCGGCCGCTCGGTGTTCGAGCTTTCCGGCGGCCAGCGGCAGCGCGTGGCAATTGCCAGAGCCATCGCACTCAGACCATCCCTTCTCATTCTGGACGAGGCCGTTTCAGCGCTCGATGTCTCCGTACGCAGGCAAATTCTCGAACTGCTGGTCCAAATACAGCGAGAGACGGCCGTCGCCTGTATTTTCGTTTCCCACGACCTCGCGGTCATCCGCGCCGTCTGCCACCGCGTCGCCATCATGGAGGCGGGTCGGATCGTCGAGATCGGCAGGACAGCAAACATCGTTTCCACGCCGCAATCCTCGACCGCCAGAACCCTGATCGAGGCTGCGCCGCGCCTGACCACCACCACGCAAGGATAAGACATGCCCGCCCCGGATTACGCATTGCTGCTCGACCCGCCCGCCTTTCCAGCAGACCGTTACGCCGCTCTCGCCGACCGGCTGGCGGCGCTGATGGGCACGAATAACGATGTGCTTCTGGTACAGGCGGAAGCAGTGCTTGCGCTTGAAGCTGCGGCCACCAGCCTCGCGCGGCCTGGTCTGAGAGCGCTCAATATCGTCACTAGTCCCTATGGCGCGTGGTTTGGGGGCTGGCTGGAGCGTGGTGGCGCAACGGTTCGCAACCTGACCACCGCTCCGGCAAAGCCGATATCACTTCACGAGGTCGAGAGAGCGTTGGACGAAGGGCCAGGTTTTGATCTTCTCGCTATCGTGCACGCGGAATCCGCAAGCGGCATTCTCAACCCCCTGCCCGCCATTGCCGCGCTCGCCAAAGACAGAGGCATCGTCACGGTCGTCGATGCCGTCGCTTCCATCGGCGGCCATGCCTTCGAGGTTGACCAGCTCGGCATAGATATTGCGGTCATCGGCCCGCAAAAGGCGCTGGCAGGCCCGGCGGGCTTATCCGCCATCTCCGTCAGCGAAAGTGCCTGGAAACTTCTTTCACATGGCAATGCACCTGAAAACTCCATGCTTTCACTTCTCGACCAGAAGAAACTCTGGCTCGATACCGGCCGCGGCGCGCTCCCGGGAACACCTGCGCCGCTGGAATTCTATGCGCTGGAGGCGGCACTCGACCGGATAGAGGCAGAGGGTCTGGCATCCGCCAATGAACGCCACGAACGAGCGGCGACAGCCACTCGTAACGGCATCAGGGCCCTTGGTATACCGACGTGGGTGGAGGAGACTGACGCGTCTGCTCTGGTTTCGACAGCGATCTTGCCGGACACGGTGGATGCCGACGCATTTCTGGCGGCTGCGTCCAGGGAGCAAGGTGCGGATGTCTCGGGCGGTGTCGGTCCCGGTGCGGAACGGCTGATAAGGCTCAATCACACCGGCCGGCGCGCCAACCCGGATTCGGTGCAAGCCAATATCACCGCTGTTTCAAGCGCCCTGAGAAGCCTCGGCCATGCCGCAGATACCGATTCCGCGCTGGAAGCGGCCGAAAAAAGCTATTCCGGCACCTCCTAGAAGGGTCTCTGACAGCGCCGATAAACGTTCGTTGCGCGAAATCGGGTGCTGGCGGAACGTCAGTCACGCCATTGTTGTTAAAAATGGTAGACAAATTCCTTGGCCAATCTTGACGAAATCATGGCAACGCGCGAAACTTAACGCACTGTTAACTCGCGTGAAGAAGGGAAATGGCCATGGTAGCAGGGTTCAACATGCTCTCCTTTGACCTCTTTGGCATCGGCCGAAGAACGCCCGCCATAAACGAGCGGGTCGAGAAGGATTTGCAGGACAGGACGCCACGCAGACCGGACGACCAGTCCAACGATGACGACCGTGATCAGGAATACGAACTGTTCTTCTGGTCGCTTTATCCTGTGATTTAATTTATTAAGCGCAGGCTGACGGGGCGGTTGAAACGTCGTTTTCCCGTCCTGCGGCCTTGAGCCGAAATGTGCTCAGCGTAGCCTCAAACACGGTGAAACAGTCGATCCGTGACGTACACTTTAAACATGCAACGCCATCCTCGGGCTTGACCCGAGGATTTACAAAATCTCGAACAATCAAATATTTGCAGATGCTCTGGACAAAGCCCGGGCATGACGATGGAAAGGGCAAACCCCTTTCCATCAAAGAGCCGTAAACGGCCCTGCCTTAGTGGTTGTCGCGCGGCAGACCCTTGGTTTGCGCAATGCGCTGATACTTCACGGCCGGTTCCAGAACCGCGCCGGTTTCCATCTGGCTGACGATGCCGCGCTGGATTTCCTGCCATGGCGTCTGGTGATCGGGGTACTTGAAGCCGCCCTCGGCGGAGAGCGTTTCGTAACGCTTGGCCAGTTCCTCGCCGGAAATCAGGATGTCGGCCTTACCACGACCCACATCGATACGAACGCGGTCACCCGTCTGCAAGATGGCCAGACCACCGCCTGCCGCTGCTTCCGGAGAAGCGTTGAGGATGGACGGGCTGCCAGACGTGCCGGACTGGCGGCCGTCACCGATGCAGGGCAGCGAATTGACGCCTTCCTTCAAGAGATAGTCAGGCGCACGCATGTTCACCACTTCTGCCGCACCCGGATAACCGATCGGACCGGCACCGCGCATGAAGAGAACGGTGTTGGCGTCGATCTTCAGCGACGGATCGTCGATGCGGTGATGGTAATCTTCCGGACCGTCGAACACCACGGCACGGCCTTCGAAGGCTTCCGGGTCGTTCGGGTTCGAGAGATAACGCTTGCGGAATTCTTCCGAGATCACGCTCGTCTTCATGATGGCAGAGGAGAACAGGTTGCCGCGCAGAACACGGAAACCGGCGCGCTCCTTGAGCGGCTGGTCATAGGGACGGATGACCTTTTCGTCTTCGATGATGGCACCACGGCAATTGTCGCCGATGGTTTTGCCATTCACGGTCATGGCGTCTTCCATGATGAGCCCCTGGGTCATCAGCTGGTTGACGACAGCCGGAACGCCGCCGGCATGGTAATAATCCTCGCCGAGATATTCACCGGCCGGCTGCAGGTTGACGAGCAGCGGCACGTCTTCACCGTAGGTCTGCCAGTCATCGACCGTCAGTTCAACGCCGACATGGCGTGCTAGGCCGTTCAGATGGATCGGCGCGTTGGTGGAGCCACCGATGGCCGAGTTGACGCGGATGGCGTTGATGAAGGCATCCTTGGTCATGATGTCGGAAGGCTTAAGGTCTTCCTTGACCATTTCGACGATGCGAAGGCCGGTGAGATAGGAGATTTCCTGACGGTCGCGGTAAGGCGCCGGAATAGCGGCCGAGCCGGGCAGCTGCATGCCGAGTGCTTCGGCAAGCGAGTTCATCGTCGTCGCCGTGCCCATGGTGTTGCAATAGCCGGTGGAAGGTGCGGAAGAAGCGACGAGCTTGACGAAGCCTTGATAATCGATCTCGCCCTTGGCCAGCAGTTCACGCGCTTTCCAGACGATGGTGCCGGAACCGGTGCGCTCGCCACGGAACCAGCCGTTCAGCATGGGGCCGACGGAAAGGGCGATGGCCGGAATGTTGACGGTGGCCGCCGCCATAAGACAGGCAGGCGTGGTCTTGTCGCAGCCGATGGTCAGAACAACGCCGTCGAGCGGATAGCCGTAAAGCACTTCCACGAGGCCGAGATAGGCGAGGTTGCGATCGAGACCCGCCGTCGGGCGCTTGCCGGTTTCCTGGATCGGATGCACCGGAAATTCAATGGCAATGCCGCCCGCTTCACGAATGCCTTCGCGCAGGCGATGCGCCAGCTCCAGATGGTGGCGATTGCAGGGCGAAAGGTCCGAGCCGGTCTGCGCGATGCCGATGATAGGGCGATCGGACTGAAGCTCGGCCTGGCTGAGACCGAAGTTCATGTAACGCTCGAGATAAAGCGCGGTCATATCAGCGTTTGCGGGGTTATCGAACCACGCGCGCGAACGAAGCTTGCCTTGGGTTGCGGGCAGATTGTCGGATTTGGTCATGATGCGGTCTCCAGCCGGAAGTGGCCAACGGTAAAATATTACGAAATGCGACAAGCTTATGTTGTGCGCAAGGAAAATGGAATCAGCTTCTCGGAAGCACGCATAACCGACAGACGAGCGCCAGACGAGTGACCTGGAGCCGTTCTTCAGCTTTAGCCGAATATTTTTCGGTGTTTACGACCATACCGACGTTGCGCAATGGCCTCTTCCCTCCCTGCCTTGCCGGATTGTAACTGACCCGAGGCCCCACATTCCGTCACGACCTGACTTGCTTATTTGTATTACTATTAGATAGCGGCGCGGCCTGTCAAGCCGGATCAGACTATATTGCGGGCGAGTTTTGCACGGCGCAGAAATTAGAATACACACAATAAGCCATTGATTTATAACTGTTTAATGCTGCACCTCCACGAAATCGGCATGACGTGAATTGGAAATCCGCTAAAAAACCCCTTTTCAAGAGTATTACTATATGCTCATAGTGACGTCGTCACGCTGACATCATTTCTGGGAGGATAAGATGAGAAAAGCTCTTGCGGCAATCACTGTCGCCGTTTCCGCATGCCTTGCATCCAGTGTTTCCGCACAATCGCTGACCGTCGGCTTCTCGCAGATCGGCTCCGAATCCGGATGGCGCGCCGCTGAAACCACTGTCACCAAGCAGCAGGCCGAAAAGCGCGGCGTTACGCTGAAATTCGCCGACGCACAGCAGAAGCAGGAAAACCAGATCAAGGCCGTTCGCGGCTTCATCGCGCAGGGCGTCGATGCAATCCTGATCGCACCTGTCGTCGCAACCGGCTGGGACGCCGTGCTGAAGGAAGCAAAGGAAGAAAAAATTCCTGTCATCCTGCTCGATCGCCAGATCGAAGCGCCGGATGATCTTTACCTGACCGCGGTCACCTCGGATCAGGTTCACGAAGGCAAGGTTGCCGGCGACTGGCTCGTCAAGGATGTCGGCGCGAAGGACTGCAAGGTTGTCGAATTGCAGGGCACGACCGGCTCTTCGCCCGCCATCAACCGTAAAAAGGGCTTCGAAGAAGCCATCGCTTCGCACAAGAACATCAAGATCGTGCGCTCACAGACGGGTGACTTCACCCGTACCAAGGGCAAGGAAGTGATGGAAAGCTTCATCAAGGCCGAAGGCGGCGGCAAGGATATCTGTGCCGTGTACGCTCACAATGACGACATGGCCGTCGGCGCGATCCAGGCGATCAAGGAAGCCGGCCTGAAGCCGGGATCCGACATCAAGGTCGTGTCCATCGATGCCGTACCTGACATCTTCAAGGCCATGGCCGCCGGTGAAGCCAATGCGACGGTGGAACTGACACCTGACATGGCCGGTCCTGCCTTCGACGCTCTCGAAGCCTATCTGAAAGACAAAAAGGCACCGGCGAAGTGGATTCAGACCGAATCCAAGCTCTACACAGCGTCTGACGACCCGATGAAGGTCTACGAGGCGAAGAAGGGTCTGGGTTACTAATAGACCCCTTATCTTCGGAAGGAGCGGCATGTCATGCGTGCCGCTCCGTCACAGCTTCTTTCATGCAGGGCCTGCGCAATGTCCGAAACGGCACCACTTCTGGAAGCACGCGCCATCGGTAAATCCTTTCTCGGGATAACGGCGCTGGACGGCGTCGATTTTTCGCTCGGGCGCGGTGAAATTCACGCGCTTCTCGGCGAAAACGGCGCGGGGAAATCAACACTCATCAAGATACTGACCGGCGTTTACCACCGCGACAGCGGCTCCATCTTTCTGGAAGGTAGCGAGATATCGCCCACCAATGTCGGCGAAGCGCAGGCCCTCGGTATCGGCACCGTCTATCAGGAAGTAAACCTTCTCGAAAATCTGACCGTTGCCGAAAACCTCTTTCTCGGCCGCCAACCGCATCGCTTCGGGCTCATTGACAGAGCCTCGATGCAGAGACAATCGCAGGCGCTGCTGTCCCAATACGGGCTTTCGATCGACGTCAACGCCCTGCTTTCCAGCTATTCCGTGGCTATCCGCCAGATCATCGCCATTGCCCGCGCCGTCGATCTTTCCGGCAAGGTGCTGGTGCTGGACGAGCCGACCGCCAGCCTCGATGCCCATGAGGTCGAGATGCTGTTCGGTGTGCTGCGGAACTTGCGCGCGCGGGGTATCGGCATCGTCATAATCACCCACTTCCTAAACCAGGTCTACGATATCGCCGACCGGGTGACGGTTCTGCGCAACGGCCGCCTCGTTGGCACGCGCGACATCGGCAACCTGCCGAGGTCCGAACTCATTGCGATGATGCTTGGTCGCGAGCTTCAGCACATCACCCACGAGCATCAGGCCACTGACGACACGGTTGCCGAGGGCGAACCGCCGATCCGTTTCGAGGGGTACGGCAAACGCGGCAGCATCGCCCCCTTCGACCTCGGCATTCGTCCGGGAGAGATCGTCGGCGTCGCCGGTCTTTTGGGGTCGGGACGAACGGAAACGGCTTTCCTGCTGTTCGGCATCGACAAGCCCGATACCGGCAAGGCCACGATAGACGGAAAGACCATCGCTCTTTCTTCGCCTGAAGCCGCAATCACGGCCGGGTTCGGTTTCTGCCCGGAGGAGCGCAAGACTGACGGTATCATCGGCGACTTTTCCGTGACCGACAATATTGCTCTGGCTCTCCAGGCCCGCCAGGGATGGGCGCGGCCGCTTTCGCGCCGGCAGAAGGTGGAACTGGCCGAAAGCTTCATCAAATCGCTGGACATCCGCCCGGCCGATCCTGACCGGCCGATAAAATTCCTGTCCGGCGGCAACCAGCAGAAAGCCATTCTGGCGCGCTGGCTTGCAACCCATCCCCGGCTTCTGATCCTCGATGAGCCGACCCGTGGTATCGATATCGGCGCCCATGCGGAAATCCTCAAAATGATCGAAAAACTCTGCACCGAGGGCATGTCGCTCGTCGTCATCTCGTCCGAACTGGAAGAACTGACCGCCGTTGCCCACCGGGTCGTCGTGCTGTCCGACCGCCGGCATGTCAGCGAATTGAAGGGCGGCGAGGTGACGGCCGACAACATCATGCGGGCAATTGCGGATGCGGCCAGAACGGAGGCGGCATGATGGTGGCTGTGACAAGGCGCCTGAAAAGGCTTGCTCCCCAACTGATCGCCCTCTTCGTCATTCTGGCAGCGATTACAATCGTTTCGCCGGGCTTTCTGCATGTTTCGTTCCAGAACGGCAGGCTTTACGGCAGTCTGATGGATATTCTCGTGCGTGCCGCACCCGTGGCGCTCCTGACGATTGGCATGACGCTGGTGATCGCCACCAAAGGCATCGATCTGTCGATCGGTGCTGTTATCGCCATTTGTGGCGCGGTGGCGGCAACACTCATCAGCAACGGCCATTCCATCCCAACCGTCATCGCCATCTCGCTTGCTGTTGGCATTGCCTGCGGCCTGTGGAACGGGGTGCTGGTCGCCCTTCTCGACATCCAGCCGATCATCGCCACGCTGATCCTGATGGTGGCGGGGCGCGGCATCGCCCAGCTCATCACCGAAGGTGTCATTCTCACCTTCAACGACGACAGCTTTTCCGCCATCGGCTCCGGCTCCTTCGCCGGCATTCCCCTGCCCGTCATCATCTGGTTGGCGGCGGCGCTGGTAATCGGCCTTCTGGTGCGCAAGAGCGCGCTCGGCTTTCTGATTGAGGCAACCGGCATCAATCGCCGCGCGGCGGCACTTGCCGGTGTGCGGGCACGCTTCCTGCTGTTTTTCGTCTACGCCGTTTCCGGTCTCTGCGCGGCCATCGCCGGCATGATCGTGACCGCCGACATTCGCGGCGCGGATGCCAACAATGCCGGGCTGTGGCTGGAACTGGACGCCATATTGGCGGTGGTGATCGGTGGTACATCGCTGAATGGCGGCCGCTTCTCCATCACCGCATCGCTGATCGGCGCGCTCATCATCCAGACCATCAATACCGGCATTCTGGTCTCCGGTTTCCCGCCGGAATTCAACCTCATCATCAAGGCTGGTATCATCATGGTGGTACTGACACTGCAATCGCCGGCAATCATGGCGGTTCTGGGCTTTGTCAAAACGCCAAAGCCACACGCAAAACCGGCCACCGCCAACGGAATGACCAAGGAAGGTACCGCGCGATGATCCACAGCCGCAATCTTCCGTTCCTCACCACACTGACGATCTTCCTCATCGCCTATCTTCTCTGCGTGCTGCAATATCCGGCGATCCTGTCGACACGGGTGATCGGCAATCTATTGACCGACAATGCCTTTCTCGGCATCGCTGCCGTTGGCATGACTTTCGTGATCCTGTCGGGTGGCATTGATCTGTCCATCGGCTCCGTCATCGCCTTCACCAGCGTTTTCGTAGCTGTCATGGTCGGCACCTATAATATTCACCCGCTGCTGGCCTTCGCCATCGTGCTCGTGATCTCGACGCTGTTCGGCTGCATGATGGGGGCGATGATACGCTTCCTGTCGATCCCGCCATTCGTGGTGACATTGGCGGGCATGTTCCTGGCGCGTGGCGCGGCCTATCTGATCTCGACGCAATCCGTACCGATCTCGCATCCCTTCATCGATGCGATACAGGGATTTTATTTCCGCTTTCCCGGCGGCGGCAGGCTGACAGCACTTGCTATTGTCATGCTTCTCGTCTTTGCCGCCGGCATGCTGATTGCCAGCCGCACCCGCTTCGGCGCCAATGTCTATGCACTTGGCGGTAACCCGCAATCGGCCGAACTGATGGGTGTGCCGATCGGTACAACGACAATCGGCATCTACGCACTTTCCGGGTTCCTGTCCGGCCTCGCCGGCATCGTCTACACGCTCTACACCTCATCGGGTTATTCCTTGGCGACCGTGGGCGTGGAGCTGGACGCTATTGCAGCTGTTGTCATTGGCGGAACGCTTCTGACGGGTGGAATGGGGCTGGTGGCGGGCACCTTCGTCGGACTGCTGATCCAGGGGTTGATCCAGACCTACATCGTTTTTGACGGAACCCTGTCATCCTGGTGGACCAAAATCGTTATTGGCGTGCTGCTTTTTGTCTTCATCGTGTTGCAGCGCGCAATCATCTGGTATTCAAACAGGAGACTGGCCGGACCACATCCGGCATAACCAACACGGAGGCTTTATTGGGGCTGCTCGAAACGACGATAAGCGGGCGAAAACGCCGGAACAGCCACGCGCATGTGGTCTCCGAACTCGGCAGCGCCATCGTCTCGGGCAGGATTGCGGAAGGATCCCTGCTGCCTAACGATGCCGAACTGTCGCTCCGTTTCGGGGTCTCGCGCACCGTGTTGCGCGAGACGATGAAGACGCTGGCGGCCAAGCGGCTGGTCGAACCCAAGGCAAAGGTCGGCACCCGCGTTCTCGACCGTTCGAGCTGGAACTTCTTTGACCCGGATGTGCTGGGCTGGCGCTGCGAAGCCGGGATAGACCAGGAATTCGTTACACATCTGGCGGAAATCCGCCTCGCGCTCGAACCGGCGGCGGCGGCAGCTGCCGCGCTTCAGGCATCGAATGACGATATCGTTTCCCTTTATGTGATTGCCGCCAAATTCGACAATCCGCAGCATACCCCGGAAACCATCGCCAAGGTCGATCTCGAATTCCACCTCGCCGTGGCGCACATGTCAGGCAATCCGTTCATGCGTTCGGCAAGCGGGCTGATCGAGGCCGCCCTTGCGATCTCATTCCAGCTTTCATCCCCGGCCTCGTCGCCCGGAACCATCGCCGAGATCGCCGCAAACCATCTGCGGATCGTGCACGCCATCGCCGCCCGTGATGCGGACGCCGCCGTGAAAGCCATGCGCCATGTAATCGAGGTCGGCAAGGACCGGACGCGAAAGGCAATCAAGACGCCTTGAAGGCGAAAAGCCTATCGACATCCCTTCTGTCACCCCGGGCCTGATGCCGGCATGACGGAGGGGGTGGCTTTTCATCATAAAATTCGGACCCGCACGGATGCGGGCCCTTTTTCTTCCGGCAAGTATCTTACCCCTGCGACGCTTCAATCTGCGGCACCACGCCACGGCGCGATGCCATGAGCGATGCGCCGAGGAGTGCTGCAATGCTGACGAAAACGAAGACCATCGTCGCACCCTGAAGGTCGATCAGCAGTCCGCCCAGAACAGCGCCGCTGGAAATGGCGATCTGGAAGGTGGTGAGCAGCAACGCGCCTGCACTTTCGGCCTCGTCTGAGGCGACGCGGGTGATGAAGCTCTGCACGCTGACAGGAAGCGCACCGAAGGCGAAACCCCAGGAGGCAATGGCAAAGCCAGCGACAACGGGAGATGCACCGGCAATCACCAGCACGGAAGCGGATGCGGCAATCAGGGTGGCGGCAAACGTCACGGCCCATGCCGTGTTCTTCTCAGCGAGGAAGCCGCCGAAGAGATTACCGAAAAAACCGCCCACGCCGTAAGCCAGAAGAACGAGCGAGATTGCTTCGACGCCAAGCTGCGGCACGTCTTCGAGGAAGGGGCGAACATAGGTGAAGCCGGCGAAGTGGCCCGCGACGATGAATAGCGTCGTCAGAAGGCCGATCCTGACCTGCGGGCGCTGCAATAGCCGGAACATGGTGGACAGGCCGGGCGCACCGGCCGGCGGCAGCGAGGGAACGGTGAGCAACTGCACGACAAGTGCGATGACACCCAGCACGCCGGCGACGGCAAAGGCCGCACGCCAGCCAAGCGTCGCGCCGATCCACGCTCCGACAGGGGCTGCGCAAACGGTGGCAACCGAAACGCCGGTTAGGATGATGGCCATGGCGCGCGGCATCTTATCCAGCGGAACAAGCCTTAGCGCCAGCGCCGCCGACATGGCCCAAAAGCCGCCGAGGCCGATGCCAAGCAAAACGCGCGATGTAAACAGCATGAAAAGACCGTTGGCAAAAGCGGCCAATGTGCTGGAAATGATCAGCAACGTCGTGAGGCCAAGCAGGGTCCACCGGCGATCAATGCTGCGCGTGCCGATGACGACGCCGGGACCGGCAACCGCTGCGACCAGTGCCGTGACGGTGATGGATTGGCCGGCAATGCCGGAGCTGATGGAGAGATCGGTCGACAGTGGCGTCAGAAGGCTGACCGGCAGGAATTCCGCCGTTACCAGCCCGAAGACACCGAGCGAAAGCGAAACCACCGCCGCCCACTTCGCATCCGGCTCTTGTCTGTGTGGCGCATATTCAAGTTCGTTGATTGTTCGGTTATTCATGAAAATCTCCTGATGCGCATTCTGGGAACGAGCCCTGAAACGGAATGGCAAAACGATGAAGCCGGTGGGAGCCCGGTGCGTCGCCTCACAAATCGATGGTCGTAAGCTACGCGTGACAGCTCGGCGTTTCCATGCTAAAAAATCCGCATTCCTTAACCAAACGTCCGAATTTGTGAGTTGCCATGAATGATGCATTGACGGAAATGCTGCGTGGTCTGCGGCTTGACGGCGTGGAATATGGCCGCTGCCGCATGGCAACGCCCTGGGCGACGGCCTTTCCCGAGCAGGAGGCGGCGCGGTTTCATTTTATCGGCGTGGGCCAGGCAAAATTACGCAAACCTTCCGGAGAATGGCTGACGCTTACGTGCGGCGATGCAGTGCTTCTTCCCCGTGGCCACGCCCATGTGCTGGGCAGCGGCGAGGATGTAACGCCTGCCCTCTTCGACCGGTTCGGTAAAAAGGAAGTGTGTCAGGGCATTTTCGACATGGAATGTGCCGGTGCCGGCGGCGACACGGTAGCCTTTACCGCCTCGATGCGTTTCAACATGGATAATCTGCATCCGCTTTTGCAACTGATGCCGGATGTGATGCTGACCAGCGATCTCGCCAAAAGCGATCCGGCCATTCCGCATCTCCTGGAAGCCATGGCGCGCGAAGTGGAACTGAACCGCGTTGGTGCCGGTGGCATTCTGGCGCGGCTTGCCGATGTCTTGACGGCAACACTGATCCGCACATGGGTAGAATATGGTTGCGGCGATTCCAGCGGTTGGCTTGCCGCCGTGCGCAATCCCGAACTCGGACGGGTGCTTGCAGCGATCCACCTTACCCCCGAGAAAGACTGGAGCGTGGAAGAGCTTGCCTCCCTGATGGGTGCATCCCGCTCGAGTTTTGCAGAACGCTTCACCCGTGTGGTGGGTGAAAGCCCAGCCCGTTATGTCGTTCGCGTACGCATGCATCAGGCGCGACTGTGGCTGCGCGAGGGTATGCGTGTCACGTTGGCGGCGGAAAAGCTCGGCTACGATTCCGAGGCATCCTTCAGCCGCGCCTTCAAACGCGTGATCGGCGCGCCGCCCAGCCAGTTCCGCAGGAAGGACACATCTGGTCTGGAAGATGCGGCATAGAGCGCATCTTAGAGCACGTCCGGTTTAAACGGAAACTTTTGACGCGCTCTATCTCTTTGTTTTTACGCATTTTCCGGACGTAAAACCGCTACGCACTTTTACTGGAAATGCTCTAATGGAAATTGCGGGAAATGACCTTTATCCGCTCCACCTCATCTCCATCCTGGGTCGCAGGCGGTGGACGTTTCCTGATGTTGCGATGATCGTCCGGCGGAATACCGTGGTGGAACTCGTCGCCGCGCCCATGCGGCAGAGGAAAGGGGTGGTTGCGCTCACCCACGCTTGCCAGCGCCTCTGACAGATCGGTCAGCCGGTGGGCGACCAGATGCACCACCTCGCCTTCCCGTTGGATCTTGCCGTAAATACCGACCATGCCGGCGGAAAGCACCACGCGCCGGTATTTTTCGAAGGTCTTTACCCACAGAACCGCATTGGCAATACCCGTCTCATCCTCCAGAGTCATGAAGATCACTCCCTTTGCCGAGCCTGGGCGCTGGCGCACCAGAACCAGCCCCGCGGTTTCCAGCCACGTTCCATCACGGACGCGCACCGCCTCCGCGCAGCTGACGATGCGCCGGCGGGAAAGATCGCGCCGCAGGAAGGACATGGGGTGTTCGCGCAGGGTCAGCCCCACATGGCCATAATCCTGTACCACCTCGCCGCCATCAGTCATGGGCCGCAGCGCGACGGAGGGTTCGGAAAGCTCATCCACCACAGCGTTTTCCCGGCTGGCAGCGGCAGCAAAAAGCGGCAACGGCTCATCCCGCAACGCCTTGATGGCCCACAGCGCCTCGCGTCTGGAAAGCGACAGCGACGGCAGAAAGGCATCGGCTTCGGCGAGACAGACTAGGGCAGCGGCGGGAACACCTGCCCTCCGCCAGAGATCGTCCACGGAAACGAAATCGCGATCCTGACGGCAGGCGACGATTTTTGCTGCATGATCGTTGGAAAGCCCCTTTACCATGCGCAGGCCAAGCCGCACGGCGTAGCGCTCTTTACCATTCGCATTCTTCTTGCCCGTGGGCTCCAGCGTGCAATCAAACCGGCTGTTGTTCACGCAAACCGGGCGCACCTCCACGCCATGATCGCGCGCATCACGCACAATCTGCGCCGGGGCGTAAAACCCCATTGGCTGCGAATTGAGAAGCGCCGTACAGAAAATATCGGGATGATGGCATTTCAGCCATGAGGAGGCATAGGCGATCAGCGCGAAGGAGGCCGCATGGCTTTCTGGAAAACCATAACTGCCGAATCCTTCCAGCTGCTTGAAGATGCGTTCGGCGAATTCTTGCTCATAACCACGATCCACCATGCCATCGATCATATCCTGACGGAATTTGGAGATGGTGCCGACATTCTTGAAGGTCGCCATGGCGCGACGCAACTGATCCGCCTTACCGGGTGAAAAACCGGCGCATTCGATGGCGACGCGCATCGCCTGCTCCTGAAACAGCGGTACACCCAGCGTTTTGCCCAGCACGCCTCTCAGCTCCTCTTTGGGATAATGTTCTTCTTCTTTTTTGTCACGGCGACGAAGATAGGGGTGCACCATATCGCCCTGAATGGGACCGGGACGAACGATGGCGACCTGAATGACGAGATCGTAAAATATCTTTGGCTTCAACCGCGGCAGCATGGACATCTGCGCCCGGCTTTCAATCTGGAAGGTACCCAGCGTGTCGGCTTTCTGGATCATGGCATAGGTAGGGTCATCATCCTGTGGGACAGTGGCGAGATCGTATTTAACGCCCGTGCGCTCCTCCAGCATGTTGAAACCGCGTCTCATGCAGGAGAGCATGCCGAGCGCCAGGCAATCCATCTTCATGAATTTGACGATATCTATGTCATCTTTGTCCCATTCGATGATCTGCCGGTCGTCCATGGCGGCGGGTTCGATCGGCACCAACTCGTCCAGCCGGTCATGGGTCAGAACGAAGCCGCCCGGATGCTGGCTGTGATGGCGCGGTGTGCCGACAAGCTGGTTGGCCAGCTCGAAGGCGAGCTTCAGGCGGCGGTCCTCCATATTGAGGTTCAGTTCCTGCACCTGTTTTTCGCCCACCCCTTCGCTCCAGCGCCAGACCTGCGAGGACAGAAGTTTGGTCAAATCTTCCGGCAGGCCCAGAACCTTGCCGACATCGCGCAGCGCCCCGCGCCCGCGATAACGGGTGACGACCGAGCACAGCGCGGCCTTGTCGCGACCATAAGTGTTATAAACCCACTGGATGACCTCCTCGCGCCTTTGATGCTCAAAATCCACGTCGATATCTGGCGGCTCGCGCCGTTCTTCCGAAACGAAACGTTCGAACAGGAGATCAACCTTGAGAGGATCGATGGCGGTGATACCGAGCACATAACATACCACCGAATTGGCGGCTGAGCCGCGCCCCTGACAGAGAATATTTTCCCCCCGTGCAAATTGGACGATGGCATTTACTGTCAGAAAATAGGGTGCATATTCCAGCCTGCCGATAAGCCCCAACTCATGATGCAGTGCCTTTTCGACCTTCTCCGGCAGACCATCCGGATAACGCCCCGGCGCCGCTTCCCAGACGAGCTTTTCCAACGCCTGTTGCGCCGTCAGCCCCGGCAGGCTGCGCTCTTCAGGATATTGATAGACCAGCTCCTTCAGCGAAAAGGTGCAACGCTTCGCGATTTCGAGGCTGCGGGCCAGTGCTTCCGGGTAGCGGGCAAACAGCCGGTGCATTTCCTGAGGCGGCTTCATATAGCGGTCGGCATGCCGCTCGCGCCGGAAACCCGCCTCGTCAATGGTGCAATTGTGCCGGATGCAGGTAACGACATCCTGCAGCATGCGACGCTCGGGCACATGAAACAGCACGTCATTGGTAACAACAGTCGGCACATCAGCGGCTGCAGCCATATTCGACAATTCGAAAAGCCGCATCTGGTCGTTGGGTCGTCTTCGCAGGCTCAGCGCCATATAGGCCCGGTCAGCAAAAGCGGCTTTCAACCGGCGCAGGCGAAGCGCGCAGAGATCGTCAGCCAGATCGGCGAGCAGCACCACGATAAGGCCTTCGCCATAAGCTACGAGATCGTCCCATGTGAGCCGACACTTACCCTTGCCACCCCTCTTCTTGCCGACGGAAAGCAGCCGGCAAAGCCGCCCGTAAGCCGGGCGATCCATGGGATAGACAAGCACGGAAAGATCGTCATCCAGATCGAGCCGGCAGCCGATGACGAGCCGGATGCCATGATTATCGGCCGCTTCATAAGCGCGGGGAATGGCCGCAAGGCTATTGCGATCGACGATGCCGAGTGCCTCGATACCGAGATTTTTTGCCTGTTCGAACAGTTCATCACAGGAACTTGCACCGCGCAGGAAGGAGAAATGCGTGGTCACCTGAAGCTCGGCATAGCGCAGCGTGGTCATGCAAAGACCCCATGGATGAACCAGCCCTGCGAGCCCGTCTCGGTATGTTCGCCATCACCGGAGCGGAAAATCCAGAAGCGCTCGCCGCTTTCGTTTTCGACAGTGAAATAATCGCGCACGGCGGCCTTTTCGCGGTCGCGTTTCCACCATTCGCCAAACACCCGTTCCGGCCCATCAGCGCGCCGCACATTATGGCGCACGCCTTTCCAGATGAAATAACGCGGCGGATGATCCGGAAGCAGCGCCAGAGTTTCGATGGGTTCCGGCCTTGCAAAAAGCCTGACCGGGCGCGGCCAGTGGCAAGGCCAGCCGAGGGTATCCTCAGGTGCCAGCGCCGAAACGCTGGCAAGAGAACGTTCCGGCACGTCGCTTGCCACCGCCGCATAACGATAGACCCTGTGGCCGCGATTGAGGATGACATCGACCGTATCGGCGATTTCCGCACGCCCTTCCTCCAGAAGCGAGGACCGGGCCTGCGCGGCGACAAGCGGCTCGGCATGGGTGGCGGTCAGCACCATCATCTCGATGCCGAAACCGGGATCGATGGTGTCGATCCGGTCGGTCAGAAGCCGGACAAGCTGTTTGACATCACGCACCGGTCTGGAGGTGCCGGCCCGCACGGCCTGCAAGCCGCTATCCACCCGGTGCAGCACAAGATCGACGCGACGTGCGCCAAGGCCACGCTTTTCCAGCGAGACGCAAAGCTCAGCAACCAGCTTTTGCACATAGCGGGCAATTGTCTCCGCCGCCGCGATCGGCTCGGGAAAGGCGCGGCGCACCTCCACCAGTTCGGCAATGCGCACCGGCTCGATAGGTTCGCCAGTCTCGCCAAAAGCCTGAGTGAGCCGCCTGACCACTTCCGGGCCGAAACGCAGGGTCAACGGCGCCCGTGGAGCCTCGGCAAGTTCGCCTATGGTGCGAAAACCGAGCACCTTCAATCCGGAAACGATACGCTCCTCCAGCCTGAGCGCCGCCATAGGCAGCCCGCTGATCGCCGCCCGCTGCCCGCCCGGCGATACGATGCTGATCTCCTTACGGCCAAACCGGGCAAGCGCATGGGCCGCCCCCCAGCTATCGGCAATAGCAGCGCGGGCGGCGAAGCCTGCGGCATGCAGGCGGTTCACCATGCCGCTCAACATCAGCGTCTCATTGCCGTGCAGATGGTCCGCACCTGCCGTATCCAGCACCAGCCCATCAGGCGGATCTGCGGCGACGATCGGGGCATAGATACGCAGGAAATGAAAAGCGAGCTGTTGCAGGGCGCGGGCATCCGCCGCCGCATCCAGATCCTCGACAACGAGACCCGGCACCAAAGCCTGCGCCTTGCTGACGGGTGTACCGGGCCGGATGCCCACCGCCTTTGCTGCCTTGTCCAGTGCCAGCACGAGGCGGCGGCTTCCCTGACGGCCGATCATGACCAGCGGCTTTTCAACCGGCGGCGCGTTCTGCCCCGAAAGACGCCGGTAGCGATCCGTCGGCCATGTCGGCAGGTAAAGCGAGACGACCCTTTGCATCACAGGCTTCCACTTCAAATGCAGCGCTTTCGCCGCCGCGACATCGCAAAAGTTCCAGAAACCAGCGTGGCCTGCCCACCCCCGGCACCGGCAGGGGCGAAGATGGCCGGACAGAGACACGCCAGCGGGTGACAGCGGCCGTCGGCTCGCCAAACAACGCCGCATCGGCCGGGTGCCGGAAGCGGCGGATGGCGATGCCGGTGACACCAGAGGTTTCCGCCGCCAGTTGCAACCGTCGCGAGGCATTCATCGGCAACTTCGCAAGCTCGCCCATCACGGCGCCAAAACCGTTGCAGCGCAAGCCTTCCTCGAAACAGTCGAGCACGCCTTTCTCATCGCGGCATTCGACGATGATGACCCGGTTCTGCGACAGGCCCGCCTGCGTCAATCCCGGCATGAACAGATCCCTGCGGGTGACACACCATAAGACCTTGCCGGACAGCCTTGCTGCCACACCGGCCGCAAAAAGCGCCGCTGCCGCACCATCGGCGGCGCCATTGCCGCCGCCGCTCACCTCATGCAGGCAACCGAGCTTCAGCCCGCCTCCAGGCAAATGGTGATCGATGGCATCCACGCCAAAAGGCAAGGCCTCGTGCAGGCGGTGAGGACCGCCACCGATCCTTTCCAGCCTTTCACGCAGCTCTTCGACAACGAGCAACTGTTCCGCGCGCTTTTGCATGGCATGACAGGTTTCAATTCCGGTTTTTCAGTTCTATTGTTCCTGTTTTGTTCTTATTTCAGCAAAGAGTCAAGCAATGCTGTGCGGCTCTTCAACAGGTTTGCGCGGGAAGAGAGGGATTATGGCCTTGCGGCCATGTGTACCACCGTTAAAACGGATTATCCGGTCGGCCTCTCCCTTTTTGCGGATAATTGACGCGCCGGACATCAGGGTTTGGAGGAAACCGCCGATGATCGCCAGCATTCTGATTGCCGTGGTTGCGGCCATCCATGTTTACATCACCATTCTGGAAATGCTGCTGTGGGAAAAGCCGGCCGGCCGCAAGGCCTTCGGCCTCTCTGCGGATTTTGCGCGACAGACGAAGGTGCTTGCCGCCAATCAGGGGCTTTACAATGGTTTTCTGGCAGCCGGATTGATCTATGGGCTCACGCAGGGCGATGAAGGACTGAGTTTCAAGGTCTTCTTCCTCACCTGTGTCCTGGTAGCCGGCATTTTCGGCGCCATTACCGCCAATATGAAAATCCTGTTCATTCAGGCTTTGCCGGCATTGTTTGCGCTCGGCTTCCTCTGGATCGGAGTATGAACCTATGACCGCATGGAACGATCTCCGCGCAAAAGACGCCCTCAACCGCATATTTATGGCGGCAGTGGCGAGTGCAGATCCCGCAAAGGTGCTGCAACATCATCTTCCTTACCCGCCCAAGGGCAGGTGTGTGGTGGTCGGCGCGGGCAAGGCCTCGGCTGCCATGGCCGCAGCGCTTGATAAGGCCTGGGCGGATGTGAACCTCTCCGGTATCGTCGTAACACGTTACGGTCATGCCGTTCCGGCCGGGCGCATCGAAATCATCGAGGCCTCCCATCCCGTGCCCGACGACATGAGTGCGGAAGCGGCAAGACGCATTCTTGCCGCCGTTGAAGGGCTGACCGCAGACGACATGGTGATCGCGCTAATTTCCGGCGGCGGTTCGGCACTGATGGTCGCACCTGCCGAAGGCATGACGCTTGCGGACAAGATGGCCGTCAACCGCGCGCTTCTCGCCAGCGGTGCGACGATTTCCGAGATGAATGCCGTGCGCAAGCACCTCTCCCGCATAAAGGGCGGACGACTGGCGCTGGCCGCCAAACCGGCCAGAGTGGTTTCGCTGTTGATTTCAGACGTACCGGGCGACGATCCCTCCGAAATCGCTTCCGGCCCCACGGTTGCCGATCCGAGCGATATCAACAATGTGCGGGAAATCGTCTCCCGTTATGCGCTCGATCTTCCCGAGAATGTGCGCAAAGTGCTGGAAAAGGGCGAGGAAACGCCGAAGACAGGCGATATAGAAGAGGACATCAGGCTGATCGCGACACCCTCGCTCGCCCTACAGGCGGCGGCGGACGAGGCGGTGAGGCTTGGCCTTACGCCGCTCATCCTCGGGGATTCGCTGGAGGGTGAGTCAAAGGATGTCGGCGCGGTGATGGCGGGTATCGCCCTCTCCGCCAGCCGCAAGGGCCTGCCAGTCAAAGGCCCGGCCGTGCTGCTTTCCGGCGGAGAAACCACGGTGACGATCGGCAAAGGGCTGGCCGGCAAGGGTGGGCGCAACACGGAATTTCTGCTGAGCCTTGCACTGACGCTGAAGGGTGCAGACGGTATCTGGGCCATTGCCGGCGATAGCGACGGCATAGACGGCGTTGAGGATGCGGCAGGCGCACTGGTGACGCCCGATACGCTTGCGCGTATGCGCAACGCCGGTGCCGATCCGCGCCAGTCGCTGGTGGGACACGACAGCTACACCGCCTTCAAGGCGGTTGGCGACCTTGTCGTTACCGGTCCGACGCTGACGAATGTGAATGATATCAGGGCGATTTTGATCGGGTGAAAGCAGGAGAGTTCGAGCCTGTTATGGCCTTGCGGTGCGCATCGTTGAAGGTGGCTGTTTTGACTATACCGTCGGACAGGTATAATCTGGTGGCCTGTCTTTTGGAGCCTCAGCCATGCGTTTTGGAGTGCTCGTAATTGGTCTAGCCCTGGCCCTGATCCCCACCTTGGCGGATGCCCACAATTGCAAATGCCGAAATCGCGGTGTCATGTTCGAACTCGGCCAGACATCCTGCCTGAGGGTCGATGGCGGCTCCTATCTCGCGCGCTGCGAAATGAAACTCAACGTCTCATCCTGGACGAGAATACAGGACGGTTGCCCCGTGACTGAACGAATGCAGCAGCAGATGACACGCGCAAATTGATCACGTCTTCAGGTGGGTCGTGAGGGGAAGCAGGCAGAGATATGCCGAGAGCTTGCCCCCTCATCCGGCCCTTCTCCCCCCAAGGGAGAAGAAATGCGCCGCGACGCCATGTCGATCTTACAGCTTCACCCAGCCGCCATTCTTTTTACCGGATTCGATGCAGGCGGTGACAAAAGCAACGCCTTTGACACCGTCATCGACGGTCGGATAGGTGACCGCCTTGTCGAGCTCCGAACCGGTGCGGCGGGCTTCGATGGCGTGTGCCGCTTCGGTATAGATGGTCGCGAAGGCTTCGAGATATCCTTCCGGATGGCCCGAGGGAATGCGCGTGACACGCGCGGCCGCGGCACCGGCGCCAGCACCGCCGCGGGTGATGAGCTGTTTCGGCTCGCCAAGCTTCGTGAACCAGAGATAGTTCGGATCAGCCTGCGTCCACTCGATGCCTGCCTTGTCGCCGTAAACGCGGACCTTCAGCCCGTTTTCATGCCCGACAGCCACCTGGCTGCACCAAAGCAGGCCCTTGGCTGGTTGCTTGCCGTCCTTTGGCTTGAAGCGCAGCATCACATGCGCATTGTCGTCCAGACGGCGACCTTCCACGAAGGTATGTACATCCGCTGCCAGTTCATCGGCTTCCAGACCGGAAATGAAGCAGCCGAGATTATAGGCATGGGTGCCGATATCCCCTGTGGAGCCGCCGACACCGGATTGCGCCGGATCGGTGCGCCAGACGGCCTGTTTCGCACCGGTCTGCTCCAACGGCTCAGCCAGCCAATCCTGCGGATATTCCATCTGCACCAGACGGATGTTCCCGAGCGCACCGGTTTCCACCAGTTCACGCGCATGCCGCACCATAGGATAACCGGTGTAGTTATGGGTGAGGATGAATAGTGCGTCCGCCTTGTCCGCCACGTCCTTCAGCTTTTTGGCATCTTCCAGATTGGAGGTCAGCGGCTTGTCGCAGATGACATGGATGCCGCGTTCCAGAAACGCCTTCGCCGCAGGATAATGTACGTGGTTGGGCGTGACGATCGCTACCGCCTCGATACCATCCTCGCGAAGCGCTTCCTTCTCTGCCATTTCTTCGAATGACCCATAGCAACGCTCTGGAGCAAGCCCGAGTTCGCGGCCGGAGGCGAGGGATTTTTCCGGTGTCGAGGACAAGGCCCCGGCCACGAGATCGAAGCGGTTGTCGAGCCGCGCGGCCATGCGGTGAACGCCGCCGATAAATGCACCCGAACCGCCACCCACCATGCCCAGGCGAATCCGCGTGTTCGCCTTGTCGGTTGTCTTTCCTTCAATAGCCATAATGTCTCCTCGGCATTTTCTAAGCGCATTCCCACACGGAAAACGGCTTCACACTTTTCCTGGAAATGCTTTTAAAGCCCAAGCATGCGCCGGTTGGCCGCATCATCGGTGCCGGCAGATGCGAAATCATCAAAGGCTTTTTCCGTGACGCGGATGATATGGTGCTTGACGAACTCGGCCCCTTCCCGGGCACCGTCTTCAGGATGTTTCAGCGCGCATTCCCATTCAACCACTGCCCATCCGTCGAAATCATTGGCAGCCATTTTCGAGAATACCGCACCGAAATCCACCTGCCCGTCACCCAGCGAGCGGAAGCGGCCCGCACGGTTGACCCAACCCTGATAACCGCCATACACGCCCTGGCGGCCGGTCGGATTGAACTCAGCGTCCTTGACGTGGAACATCTTGATACGGTCTTTGTAGATGTCGATATTGTCAAGATAATCAAGGCATTGCAGCACATAATGCGACGGGTCGTAGAGCATGTTGGCGCGCTTGTGGTTCTTCACACGCTCCAGGAACATCTCGAAAGTCACGCCATCATGCAGATCTTCGCCGGGATGGATTTCGTAGCAGACATCCACGCCCTGCTCATCGGCATAATCAAGGATCGGCGTCCAGCGTCTTGCCAGCTCGTCAAAGGCGGTTTCCACCAGACCGGCCGGGCGCTGCGGCCACGGATAGATGAAGGGCCAGGCAAGAGCGCCCGAAAAGGTCGCATGTGCGTTGATGCCGAGATTTCTCGAAGCCTTCAGGGCAAGCTTCACCTGTTCCACCGCCCATTGCTGGCGAGCCTTCGGATTGCCGCGCACTTCAGGTGCTGCAAAACCATCGAAGGCTTCGTCATAGGCGGGGTGAACGGCAACCAGCTGGCCCTGCAAATGGGTGGAAAGCTCGGTTACCTCGACGCCGTTCTGGCGGGCGACACCCGCAAATTCATCGCAATAATCCTTGGATTCGGCGGCCTTTTTCAGATCGATCAACTGCCCGGCCCAGGTGGGAACCTGCACGCCGGCATAACCCTTTTCTGCCGCCCATTTGGTAATGCCGTCCCATGTATTGAAAGGCGCAGCATCACCGGCAAACTGACCGAGAAAAAGACCCGGTCCCTTGATCGTTTTCATAAAAATCTCCTCCTGTATCGATACAGTTTAGCGGTAAAACCGCTTTGGCTCCCAATTTGCCAAGCTAACCGCTCATAATTTTCAGACAAGCCCCAAATGCCGGGGAGCGAGAGAATTTCGTTATTCCACTAAAAAACGAAACACGTCTAAAGCGCCAGACCGCTTGCCCTGTCGAATACATGTACACGCTCGTGATGCACGGTGGCGGCAAAGGGGGTGTTGACCTTGACCAGTTGCTCGCCATCCACCACCGCCGTAACCTGATCGCCCGCCAGTTCGAAGACCACATGCGTCTGCGCGCCTGTCGGCTCGACCAACACCGTCCTGCCGGACAGCGAAATATCGCCGCCGACGGTCGAACCGATATGTTCCGGTCTCAACCCAATCGTCACCGACTGGCCGCGCTTGACATTTCTTGAGGCGGCAATGCGGATCGCCGTCCCGTCCTTCAGCCGGGCGGCAGGTTGATCGCCCTCGCCGTCGACCACGCCTTCGATGAGGTTCATGGCCGGCGAGCCGATGAAGGCGGCAACGAAGAGATTGGCAGGTGTCTTGTAAAGTTCGAGCGGCGTGCCCTGCTGCTCTATACGGCCGTGATTGAGCACCACCACCCGGTCGGCCAGCGTCATTGCCTCGATCTGATCATGGGTGACGTAGATGGAGGTCGTACCTACTTTCTGATGCAGAGCCTTGATTTCGCTACGCATCTGCACGCGCAGCTTGGCATCCAGATTGGACAGCGGCTCATCGAACAGGAAGACGGCCGGGTTGCGCACCACGGCGCGGCCCATGGCGACGCGCTGGCGCTGGCCACCAGAAAGCTGCGAGGGCTTGCGGTCCAGAAGCTTGCCGAGATCGAGCATGCGTGCGGCTTCCGCCACGCGCTCATCGATGACGTTTTTCGGCTGCCCGGCAAGCTTCAGGTTGAAGCCCATGTTTTCGGCGACCGTCATATGCGGATAAAGCGCATAGGACTGGAATACCATGGCGATATTGCGCTCGCGCGGCGTCATGGAATTGACGACGGTGCCGCCAATGAGGATATCCCCATCGGTGATTTCCTCCAGCCCGGCGATCATGCGCAGCAGGGTAGATTTGCCGCAGCCCGAAGGCCCGACCAGCGCAATGAATTCGCCATCGGTTATATCGAGCGAGATGCCGTGAATGACATCGAGCGAGGCATAGGACTTGCGGATATCCCTAAGTTCGACGGAAGCCATGTTTTGCTCCTTTCAAGTCACGATTTGACGGCACCGGCCGTCAGGCCCGCGATGATGTGTTTCTGTGCGAGGAAGAAGACGATGACGGTCGGCAGGATCGTCAGCGTGATGAAGGCGAGCACGAGCTGCCATTCCGTGCCGAATTCGCCGCGATAGACCATGATGCCGAGTGGCCAGGGATATTTCGATTCCGAGTTCAGCATGATCAGCGGCAGAATGTAGCTGTTCCAGCTGCCGACGAAGGAAACGATCCCCACCGTCGCCACGATGGGTCGTGAGAGCGGCATCGAAATGTGCCAGAAGAAGCGCAGATAGCCGCAACCATCCACAAAAGCGGCCTGAAACAACTCTTCCGGCAGATTGCGGAAGTAATTGCGAAACAGAAGGATGCTCATGCCGAGCCCGAAAGCCACCTGCGGCAGAACCACGCCCCAATAGGTATCGAGCAGACCGAGATCGCGGATGCGGATGAACAGCGGCAGGATGGCGGTCGCCGCCGGGAACATCAGTCCCAGCAGGAAGTAATTCAGCAGGAAAGACGAGCCGAAGAACTTCACATGCGCAAAGGTGAAGGCGGCCATGGCAGAGACGGTCAGCGTCAAAAAGACCGTCAACAGCGCAATCACCAGCGAATTGAATATCTGCAGCCAGTAGCGTTTGCCAAAGAGGATATCGCCGTAATTGGCCCATTGCCACTCGGCTGGCAAGCCGAACGGGTTGACGCGCAGATCCCCCAGCGTCTTGAAGCCGCCAAGCGCCGTCGTCAGAAGCGGGATGAGCACGATGGCCGCGATCAGGCTCAGCGATATATAAAGATAGAGCTTTGTTTGCAGCGGCATGCGGACGGAAGTGGATGGTTCAGTCATGGCGCATGAAAATCCTTTTGTAACCGAAGGCGAGCGTCACGCAGATAACGAAGAGAACGACACCCACCGCGCTGCCAAGCCCCACCTGCATGCGCATGACGCCGTAGGTGTAGAGAAAGGTGACCATGGTTTGCGTGGAGTTGGACGGACCGCCGCCGGTGAGCGGCATGATCATGTCGAACAGCTGTAGCGAGCCGATCACCGCAAAAAAGACGGACAGGCGCACCGTTGAGCCGAGCATCGGCAAGGTGACGTATCGGAACTTCTGCCAGCCGGAGGCGCCGTCGATTTCGGCAGCTTCCAGCACGTTTTTGTCGACGGATTGAAGGCCGGCGATGAACAACATCATGTGGAAACCGAAATACTTCCAGACGATGACGCCAAGCACGGCGTAGATCGCCACATCCTTGTCGGCCAGCACGTAAGGATTGGCGAAGCCGAAGAAATTGGAGATGGCAGCGAAAAGGCCGTAATCGCCATCATAAACGAAGCGCCAGATCAGGCCGGCCGCGACATCCGCAAGGACATAGGGCAGGAAGAAAACCAGCCGAAAGGCAACGACGCCCGGAAGGCGGTGCGCCAGCATCATGGCAAGCCAGATCGCCAGCGGGATCTGGATCAGCACGGAAATCAGGATGATGAGGCCGTTATTGAGCAGAGCCTGCGAAAAGGCGGCATTGCCGAACAGGACCTGGAAATTCTTCAAGCCCACGAAATCGGTCGGCGTGCCGTAACCGTTCCAGCGGTAAAGGCTGTACCATGCTGCCTCGCCCATGGGCAGGATGACAAACAGGGTAAAGAGCAGCAATGCGGGCGGAAGGAAGACCAGCAGGGTCAGCGCACGGTCATGCGCGACCGAGCTTTGCTTGCGCTTCGTCTTCGACGCGCCGCGCGCCGGTATGGACGCAGAAGTCATGGAAATATCCGTCATCTCTATCCGCTTTCATTCAGGCAGATACTGCGGCGCCGCGTCCCGCGCGGCGCCGTCATGGAACCGAAATCAGCGAAGCTCGAAAGCATCCTGAATTTGCTTGGCGCCTTCTTCGGCGCTCATCTGGCCGGAAACGATTTCGACGGAGACATCGTTGACCACGCGGCCAACGGCAGCGCCCAGTGTCTGGTCGAAGAAGTTCTGGTGCCAGGTAGAGCTTGCAAGCTGCTTGGCCGAATCCGCCAGCAGCGGGTTCTTGACCGCTCCATCCGCACCCGTCGCAACCGGCAGGATCATGCCCGCAGCCGCCATCTTTTCTTCACTTTCCTTGCTGGTCAGGAAGGCCGCGAAATCGATCGCTTCCTTGGAAGCGTTTTTCGTAACTGCCCAACCATTCAGACCGCCCAGCGTGTCAGTGACTTTGCCAGCACCACCTTCGACGGCGGGAAAGGCGAAGCGACCGATATTGTCTGCCGCAAGGCCTTTGCCGTCACCGGCATTCTTGCGCTGGTTGGCTTCAGTATTGTCAAAGCCGAGGATCATCGCGGCCTTGCCATCACCGAAGACGCCGAGCGCCTGGGGCCAGGTAGAGCCGAGATAGCCGGGCTGGAAGGGTTCGAGCTTGCCGAACTCGGCCAGTTGCTCGCCCGCCTTGATGATGGAGGGAACCATGAAGCCTTCACCCTCGCCCTTGCGGGCGGCGTCGAACACGGTCTGTCCGCCATTGCGCATGACGAGATAGCTCCAGTAGAAATGGATCGGCCATTTTTCACCGCCACCACCGGCAATCGGAACGATGCCCGCTGCCTTGATTTTCTTGACGGTGGCGCCGAGATCGTCCCAGGTCTTGATGTCTTCCGCCTTTACGCCCGCCTTGGCAAACAGCTCCTTGTTATAAAAGAAACTGACGAGGCTGACGCGGTAAGGCACGGCCCAGACCTTGCCGTCAAACGACAGACCATCGATTGCGGCCGCGCTATAGGCTTGGCGCAGCTTGCCACCATCGGCGTCGAAAACTTCCGTCAGGTCCTTCAGCGCACCGGTTTTGGACTGTTCTTCAAGAACACCGCCACCCCAGCTATAAAAGAAATCGGGAACGTCGTTGGACTGCAGCAGGGTAGGCAATTTTGCCTTGAACGCCTCGTTTTCCAGAAACTGCAGTTGCACGTCCACGTCAGGATGTTTGGCCTCATAGTCCTTGGCAATCTCCTCCCAGACGGCCACGGATTTCGGGTCCAGCTCCACATGCATCCATTTAACGACCGTTGCGGCCGAGGCGCTTGCGGCGCCGAGCATGAGAGCAATGCTTGTCGTTGTGGCAAAGCCTATCAGCCTGCCGCTCAGGCTTGCGCCTGCGTGCCTAATCGTCATGATCGTGATCCTCCCTCGGGGATTTCCTCATTTATTCCCCAATGCGGATTAATTCACCTTAGCATTCGCTTATTGTCAAGGCGCCATGCTGATTTTTTGAGCGAACGGCTTGACACACCCCTCCCTCACACCGTTATTTAATCCGCAATCCGACATAAATTGGTTTTCGAACCGGCATTGATCGCAGCAGGACCCCATGAAGACCGCAGACCCAGAACTGATGCGCGCGATCAACCGGCTAAGCGTGCTGGACAGCATCCGCCGCCACGGACCGATCTCCCGGGTGGAAATCAGCGAAAGAACGCAGCTTTCCACCACCACCGTATCCGCGATCACCGCATCGCTGCTCGATGACGGGCTTATCCTTACCCGCCATATCGGCGATATCCGCACGGAGGGCGCCCGCGGCAGGCCGCGGGTGATGCTGGAGCTGAACCCGGATGCGGCCCGCGTGGTGGGCGCCAAGATTGCGGCAAGCCGCATGGTCTTCGTCGTCACCGATTTTTGCGGCAACGTGCTGTCCACCCTCGCCCTGCCGATCCGTGTAGACCGCCAACCGATCGGCGTCATTGCCGATCTGGTGGAAGACGGGGTGCGGCGTTGCGTGGTCGATGCCGGACTGTCGCTGGAAGATGTGGACATGGTCTGCCTTGGCCTGCCAGGCGTCATCGAACATCGCACCGGCAGGATCCGCAGCAGCCCTATCCTGCGGGAAGTAAACGTCGATTTTGCCGAGGAAATGACCTCACGGCTGAATTCCCCCACCATCATCGAAAGCGACGCCCACGCCATCACGCTTGCCCATCACTGGTTCGGACATGCGCGCGATCTGGAGGACATGGTGCTGATCTCGCTCGAGCAGACACTTGGGCTTGGCGTGATGCATCAAAACCAGCTGTTTCGTGGTGCAGGCGGCCTCAGCCACAATCTCGGCGACCTCGTGACCGGCCTTGCCAGTGAAGGAACCGTGCGGCTGGCGAGCCAGGCGGGCGAGAACGCCATTCTCGGTTCCCGCCCGGTGGACGGGCGTTTTGCAGAAGCTATCAGGCTTGGTCGCGGCATGCAGCATGCCCATGCGCTGATTGCGGCGGAAGACAACGATCTTATAGCGGCAGCCTTGCGCGCCGGTGCAGCTCTTGGCCTGACGCTTGCCAATATCGTCACGCTGTTTGCGCCGCCACGGGTCATCATCACCGGCTCCAGTCTCGAGCTCGGCGAGCCCTTCATTACCAGCATCCGCGACAGTTACAACGCCGCCGTGCCGCCATCGCTGGCAGGCGTCGCAGAGCTGGTTTTCGACGTTGCAAGCGACGAACTGTGGGCGCAGGGGGCGGCAGCCGTCGCACTTTACGAGCTTTACGAATCGCCATGGAACACGACAGGGCCGGCGCTCTAGCCGGCAAGGTTGAGAGTGGGCTTAGGCATTTCTGATTTACGGGAGGAAATCACATGAACAAGGTCGGTATCGGCATCATCGGCTGCGGCAACATCTCCAGCGCCTATCTCAAGGCGATGGCGTCGTTTCCCATTCTCGACATTCGCGGACTGGCGGATATGAACGAGGACGCAGCAAAAGCGCGGGCAGACGAGTTCGGCTTTCAGGCAAGAAGTATCGACGAACTTCTGTCTGACCCCTCCGTGGAAATCATCGTCAACCTGACGATTCCCAAGGCGCATGTGGAGGTGGGCCTGCGCGCACTTGAGGCGGGAAAACATGCCTATTCGGAAAAGCCGCTCGGCATCAATTTCGCGGAGGGTAAACGGCTTGCGGACGCGGCAAAGGCAAAGGGCCTGCGCATCGGTTCGGCACCGGACACTTTCCTCGGCGGCGGGCACCAGACCGCGCGCCGCCTGATAGACGAAGGCGTGCTCGGCCAGCCGGTTGGCGGAACGGCTACCTTCATGTGCCCCGGCCATGAGCGCTGGCATCCCAACCCCGCCTTTTATTACGAAGTCGGCGGCGGGCCGATGCTGGATATGGGACCCTATTACATCACCGATCTCGTCAACCTGTTCGGCCCGGTCGCCAAGGTGGCAGGTTTCGCCATCGCGCCGCGCAACGAACGCCTCATCACCAGCGAACCTAAGAATGGCGAGAAAATCCCAGTCCATGTCGCCACCCATGTTTCCGGCGTGCTGGCATTCAAGAACGGCGCGGTGGTGCAGGTGGGCATGAGCTTCGATGTGGCGGGCCACAAACATGTACCGCTGGAAATCTACGGAACGGAAGGCACATTGATCGTGCCCGACCCCAATCATTTCGGCGGTGAGGTGCAATTGCTGAAAAAGGGCGGCCAGTTCGAGCCGCAGGCACTGTCTTCGCCCTATGCTGACGGCAACTACCGCTCGATCGGCGTGGCCGACATGGCCCATGCGATCCGCGAAAACCGCCCGCACCGCGCCAATGGCGATCTTGCCTTGCACGTGCTGGAGGTCATGGAGGCCTTCCAGACGGCATCGGACAGCGGCACCACCGTTTCCATCACCACCGAGGTGGAGCGCCCTGCTCCTCTCGAAACTTCGCTGGTCGACGGCCAGCTCGGCAAATAATCCCGAGGAGGAAATAAATGCGCGAAGCACTCATCGTCTGGGGCGGCTGGAGCGGCCACGAGCCGCAGGAATGCGCCACCATCGTTAAGGACATTCTCGAAGAGGATGGTTTCAAGGTCTATGTCGAGCACAGCACGGAGGCTTTTGCCGATCCGTCCGTGCATGACCTGAGCCTTGTCGTGCCGATCGTGACAATGTCGAAGATCGAGAAGGAAGAGATCAAGAACCTCACCGCCGCCGTCGAAAACGGCGTCGGCATTGCCGGCTTTCATGGCGGTGCAGGCGACAGTTTCCGCGACTGCGTCGAATACCAGTTCATGATCGGCGGCCAATGGGTCGCCCATCCCGGTAATATCATCGACTATCACGTCAACATCACCCGCCCCGACGACCCGTTGATGGAGGGGATTTCCGATTTCCCCTACACATCGGAGCAATACTACATGCATGTCGATCCCTCCAACGAGGTGCTGGCGACGACAAAATTCACCGGCGACCACGCTTGGTGGATCGACGGTGTAGTGATGCCGGTGGTCTGGAAACGCAAATACGGCAAGGGCCGCGTCTTCTATTCGGCGCTCGGCCATCAGGCCAAGGAGTTTTCCGTGCCGCAGATGAAAACCATGTTCCGCCGCGGCGCCAACTGGGCGGCACGTTAAAGCGTGCATTGAGAGGCGGCCAAACAAGGCCGCCTTTTTCTTTATCATCAGCCCCGAATAATCTCTTCCGCAGCCATCGCCACACCCAGAACGTGGTCATCCGTGCCGTGCAGGCCTGATAGCAGCAGGCCAACGGGCATGCCCGCCTCACCCGTGCCGCAGGGAATGGAAACGCCGCAGAGATCGAAGAAGTTGCCGATCTGGGTGTTGCGCAGGGTCTTGGCATTCATTGCAAAGAAGGTCTCATCATTCTCCACAAGCGGTGCGACCTTGGCCGCGACATGAGGCAATGTCGGCGATATCAGCAGCTCATTCTTGCCAATCATGCCCGAAAAAGCCGCCGTCATGCGTTCGCGCGCCTCGATAATGGCGATGTAATCCGGCAGGGAGATATTTGCGCCCAGTCTTGCTCGCGCAACCACGCGCGGGTCCATGCGAGCCGCATCAGCACCTTCCAGCCGCGCCTTGTGCAGGGCGAAGGCTTCCGCCGTTACCAGCGCACCCTTTTCCTTGATAAGATCGAATAATTGCGAAAAGACCGGGAATGCCTGCCGCCGTACAGAAGCGCCGGCCCGGGAAAGCCGTTCCACTGCCTGCTCGAAAGCGACCGCGACGCCCTCCTCGATGCCATCGAAAAACACTGTTTCCGGCACGACGAGTGACAAGCCGGACAGAGGCGTGCGCGCCGCATCAACAGCCGCCTTGCCACGCATGGCGGCATCTACCCACACGGCGTCCTGCACAGTGCGAGTGAGCGGGCCGAGCGAATCGAGACTTTTAGCCAGCGGATAGACGCCGCGCATCGAGTAACGGCCGCGGCTCGCCTTGTACCCCACCACACCGTTGAAGGCGGCGGGAATGCGCACCGATCCGCCGGTATCCGTACCGATTGCCACCGGCACCAGACCGGCCGCAACCGCGACACCCGCGCCGGAAGAAGAGCCGCCTGGCAGCCGGTGGCCATCCGTGGAAGCGGGATTGCGCGGCGTTCCGTAATGCGGGTTGATGCCAAGGCCGGAAAACGCGAACTCGCTCATATTGGTACGGCCGATGCAGACCATCCCGGCCTCCTTCAGCGCGCTCACCACATCCGCGTCACGGGACGCAGGCGCATCATTCGAAAGCACCGTCGATCCAGCCGTGGTCACAGTGCCTTCGAGATCGAAAAGGTCCTTCCAGGCGACCGGAATACCGTCGAGCACGCCGCAGGATCGACCCTCGCGAATGCGTTTCAAGGCGCCTTCCGCCTCCGCCATGGCCCGCTCCGCCGTCAAGCCGACAAAGATCGCCCGGTCTTCCGATTTCCCGATTGCATCAAGGGTCTCTTCCGCCAAGGCGCGCGGATCAAGATGGCCGCTCTGGATGAGAATGGAAAGCTGCGCGATGTTTTTGCTCTTGTGAGCCATGATATGTTCCCTGAAACCGGCATGTTACGCACAACATGCCGTTTATCGGCAGCTTGGCAAGGTCAATCGCGGTACCCTTGCAACCATAAAGCCCGGTTGATGAGCGCGAAAAGAGGCCCCAATGCATCGTCGTATTTGGCGCCGATGTCCCATCACAAGCCATCGAATATTTCAACCTGAGGTACATATTTTCGGCGCCTTATATAAGCGGCGACTATAAAAAGACGGATTAATTCTTAATCGCATCTAAACTTTGTTGAATTATTTAGCAGACACCATTGAAATACATGCCCTATAAAAATTCCATAAAACAATCATAACGCGACATCGCGGGGGAATATCGCGAATGGAAGAGACTGCCTATCGGGGGATAGATAGACAGACTGAAACCGGTGACACGCTTCGCTCAACGACGCAGCCGGTGCCGGGCCGCTTTTCGCGGCGGCGTTCGCTCGCCAGCAAGATAACCCTGATATTTCTCGGCGGCGTGATCTTTTCCTACAGCATCGGGGCGCTCGTCGGCTGGTACATGTTCGTTGCCGCCGCCAGCGAGCAATGGCTCAACCAGGCCCGCGTCAATTCACAGATTGCCAGCGCCACCCTGCGCAGCATCTATACCTATGTCAGCGTCACCGCCGACACGGACGGACAGGTGAACGGCATCTTGACCGACAAGCCGATTGGCGACGACGCTTCCATCCTCGTTACCGGCTTCAACCCCAGCGACGTTCTCGCCCTCATCGGTGCGCAGACCAAGAATGCCGTCTGGCTTTTCCGCTACGATGAGGCCGATTCCGGATTCCGTCAAATCGCGGCGGCCTTCGACAACGCCACCGACGACGCCGAAAAACCGATTGCCACCGATCCCATCTTCTCCAGAGATGCGGTCGCCGCGCGTTTTGCCACCGGCTTTGCGACGATTGGCGATTCAAGCCATTATATCGGCCTGTTGCCGATCATCAGCACGGAAACGAAAAAGCCGATTGGCGCGGTCGCCGTCAGCATCGGCGGTTCGGACGCGCTTTATGGCGCGCAGCGCAAGCTCATCTACAATTCGCTCGTCGCCCTGATCGTTGTTCTGACCGTCACCGGCGTTCTCGTGACGCTGATTGCCAGGCATTTTCTGAAACCCGTTCCGGCGCTGGTGCAGGCGACACTCAGGATCGCCCGTGAGGAAACCGATGTCGTCACGCCGTTTCAGGATCGACGGGACGAGATCGGCGACATGGCCACCGCCATCGAAACCCTGCGGGAGGCCGTTCTGGAACGTGGACGGCTCAGGCAGATCCGCGACATGGCGCAGCAACTGGAACATATGGCCCATCACGATGCGCTGACGGGGCTTCCCAACCGCGTGCTCTTGATGAAGACGCTGGAGAACCGTCTCGAACATCTTTCCACGTCAGGCCAGCCGTTCAACGTCATGCTGCTCGATCTCGACCGCTTCAAGGCCGTCAACGATACGTTGGGACACGCGGCAGGCGACGCCCTGCTGGTGGCCGTGGCCTCGCGGATTTCCTCCGTGCTCGGTGAAAACGACATGGTGAGCAGGCTCGGCGGCGACGAATTTGCGATCATACAAGCGGTGAGCGATAATTGTCGCGAGGATGCGGGCGCGCTGGCAAAGCGCGTGGTCCATGCGGTCTCGCGCAGCTTCAGCCTCGAAGGTAGCCATATAAGCGTCGATACCAGCATCGGCATCGCCTGCGCGCCCGATCACGGCAACTCCGCCACCCAGCTTCTGCAACATGCGGACCTTGGTCTCTACCGGGCGAAATCCATGGGATGCGGCTTTTTTGTCTTTTACGAGCCTGGCATGGACATGGCGGCGCAGCACAAGCACGCGCTCGAAATAGACATGAAATCCGCGCTCGAAAACCACGAATTCGAGCTGTATTACCAGCCCGTGGTCAATCTGGAGAGCGGCCGCATTGTCGCCTACGAGGCCCTTGCCAGATGGCGGCACAGCAAGCTTGGCATCATCACGCCGGATCGCTTCATAACGCTTGCCGAAGAAAACAATTTCATCAAACCTCTGGGCGAATGGGTTTTGGCGCAGGCCTGCATGGACGCCATGACCTGGCCCAGGGATATCCGACTTGCCGTCAATCTTTCCGCCGTGCAGCTTTGCAATGACGATATTGTCCCGATCGTTGACGGCGCGCTGAAAGCCTCCGGCTTCCCGGCCGAGCGGCTCGAGCTTGAAGTGACGGAAACGGCAATGCTGGAGCGCGACAACAGCGCCAGGGCTTTAAAGCTGCTGAAGGAAATGGGCGTCCGCCTCGTGCTTGATGATTTCGGCACCGGTTATGCCGGGTTGAGCACGCTGACGCATGTTGCCTTCGACAAGATCAAGATCGACCGCGAATTCGTTTCCGGCCTGCCGGAAAATCCAATGTGCTCGGCCATCGTCAACACCATCATCGACATGGCAGAACAGATCGGCCTGAAAGTCACCGCCGAGGGCGTGGAAGACAAGAAACAGGTCGAGGCCCTCAAGCTTTCCGGATGCGACGAGGCACAGGGCTATTATTTTGCCGAGCCGGCGCCGCTTGCCCGGATACTCAAGAACCGTGCCGTCATCGCCCAAACCGGAAACGACGAATATAGCGACGTCGGGCGACCGATGCAGGAAACCTATTACCCGCCACAAAAAGCGATTTGAGAACGCGGCTGACAGCCAAAAGGACATAAAATGCGCATTTCAGTATTTTGCCTTTTCCTCACATGCTTTATCCCCACAACTCCGGTGCAGGCCGCCGGCGAAGGCGATACGCTTCGGCAGATTGCCAAGACCGCGAAAATCCGCATCGGTTATCGTGAGGCCGAACCGCCGTTTTCCTATCAGCTGCCGGATGGAGAAGTGACCGGCTTCTCGACTGATCTTTGCCGCGCGATCAGCGAGGACATCCGCACGCAACTGAAGCTGGACAAACTCGACATTGAATATGTAAAGGCCACGCCCGCAACCCGGTTCATTCTCGTCCGTAGCGGCAAGATCGATATTGAATGCGCGGCGACGACCAACAACAGCGAACGCCGGAAAATGGTAGATTTCTCCTATCCGAATTTCATGACCGCGACGCAATTTCTCTCCCGTAAACAGGACAATCTGAAGAGCCTTGCCGATCTGGCCGGACGCTCCGTCACATCCGCCTCCGGCACGGTCAACATCGAGCAGCTGAATGCGGTGAACCGCGAAAAGAACCTAAATATCTCGGTGATGCCCACAAAAACCAATGAGGAAGCCTTCGAACTCGTCGTTGCCGGCAAGGCCTCTGCTTTCGTCATGGATGGCATATTGCTGGCGGCGCTGGCGGCAACATCGGAGAATCCCGACCTCTACGCGCTCTCGGACGAAACGCTGAGCGCACCCGAACCGTACGGCCTGGTGTTTCGGCGCAACGACCCGGCCTTCAAGGCGGCGGTCAACGAAAGCCTGCGGCAGATCTTCACCGGTCCCACCATTCACGGCCTTTACGAAAAATGGTTCACCAAACCCATTCCGCCCAATGGCATGAACCTGAACCTGCCGATGACCGCCTCGTTAAAACAAGCCTATGACCATCCGAGCGAATACCGGGACTGAGGGAGTAAAAACCCCACCTCTATTTTATGAAAATGTTTTGACAGATAATTTTGGCTGGAGATGCGCGATGCAGAGATCGACATTGTGGCTCATGCTTGGGGTTTTTAGTCTTTTACCCACCATTGCAGCCGCCGACGAGACCCAACCGCCTACACTCGAAACCATTGCCAGAACCGGCACCATCCGGCTCGGCTTTGCCGACAGAAATCTTCCCTTTTCCTATATGGGAATTGGTCCGGAGCCGATCGGTTACAGCATCGAACTGTGCCTGAAGGTGGCGGATTCCATCAAGAAGAAGTTGGGCCTGCCGGAATTGAAAATCGATTTCGTCAAGCGCACCCCCAGCAACCGCATCACGCTTCTCAATGACGGCACAATCGACATGGAATGCGTGGCGAGCACGAATACGGAGGAAAGACGCAAGGCAGTGTGGTTTTCCTACAGCCACTTCATCACCGGCACGCGTTATGTCGCGCTGAAATCAAGCAACATGACAAGCGTCAGCGATCTTGCCGGACGAACCGTGGTGGTGACGACGGGAACGATCAATATCAGTCAGCTGAATGTGCTTAACCGCAAACTGGGACTGAACATCGCCGTCCTGCAAAATGACAGTACGGAAGGCAGTTTCGACATGGTGACGGAAGATCGAGCCTCGGCCTTCGTCATGGACGATATTCTTCTGAGGTCCTTCGTCGCTGAAACGGGCAAGCCAGAAGACTATTCCATCTCGAACGAATATCTCGCCCCACCACAACCCTATGGCCTGATGCTCCGACGGGGCGACACCGCCTTCAAGAACGCCGTCAACGAAGCCCTTGGGAAAATTTATGCAAGCGGCGAAATCAACGCGATCTACGACAAGTGGTTCAACGCGCCGATCCCGCCGAACGGCATAAACCTCAAGCGCCCGCTTCCCGACGATCTGGCCGAGGCATTTAGAATGCCGGTCGATACGACGGCCGAGTAAAGAAAAACGCCGCCCTGCAAGGGGCGGCGGTATTCGGAGAAAACATCACGCGGCGCGCAGGTCGGCGCTCAACGGTATCTCGACATCGATCTCCAGTATGGAGACGTGCTCGTCACGATCCATCTTCACATGCACCCGATCGTTATCGATCTGCACATGCTTGGCGATGACGGCGAGAATTTCTTCCCGGAGGACGGCGACGAGATCGGTTCCCGACGACGCCCTTTCGTGGGCAAGCAGCACCTGCAGTCGCTCGCGCGCAAGCGGTGCCGACTTTTGTTTACGGAATAGGCCGAAAATGCTCATGCAGCCCTCCTAGCAAAGATCTTGGAGAAGATACCCCGCTTTTCGCCCGGAATGACCACCGGAATGTCCTCGCCTGACAGGCGGCGGGCAGCGTCGAAGTAAGCCATGGCAGGTGCACAACGGGCATCCGCGAGCGTAACCGGTGCACCGACGTTGGAAGCACGCAGCACATCCGTGCTTTCGGGAATGATACCGAGCAGCGGAATGGAGAGGATTTCCAGAACGTCGTCGACCTTCAGCATGTCGCCGCGCTCGGCACGGGCCGAATCGTAGCGCGTCAGAAGCAGGTGCTTTTCCATGCGCTCGCCGCGTTCGGCCTTCAGCGTCTTGGAATCGAGCAGGCCGATGATGCGGTCACTGTCACGCACCGAGGAGACTTCCGGATTGGTGACCACGACGGCCACATCCGCATGGCGCATGGCCAACGTCGCTCCGCGTTCGATACCGGCCGGGCTGTCGCAGATGACCCAGTCGAAATGTTTCTTCAACTCGGCGATTACCCATTCCACGCCTTCCGGCGTCAGATTGTCCTTGTCGCGTGTCTGCGAGGCGGGCAGCAGGAACAGCGTCTCGAGGCGCTTGTCGCGGATCAGCGCCTGCGTCAGCTTGGCATCGCCCTGGATGACGTTGACGAGATCGTAGACCACCCGGCGTTCAGCACCCATGACGAGATCGAGGTTACGCAGTCCGACGTCAAAATCGACAACCACGACCTTCTGCTTGTTCTGCGCCAATGCGGCGCCAAGCGCTGCGGTCGAGGTGGTCTTGCCAACCCCGCCCTTGCCGGAAGTAACAACGACTACCTTCCCCATACGGCTCTCCTGTTCCTGTGTTGTTTTCTCTATGTCGTCAGCCAAGTTTTTCGGCCTTTATCGTATCGTTTTCCAGCCACAGCTGAACGGGCTGGCCGCGCAGCTTGTCGTCAATGTCCTCGGCAACCTTGTAGACGCCGTCGATTGCCAGTAGCTCCGCTTCCAGCTTGCGGCAGAAGATGCGCGCCGAAACATTGCCAAGCGAACCGGCCATGGCGCGACCGCGCAACGCCCCGTAAATATGCACCGACCCGCCCGCGATGATTTCCGCACCCGAGGCGACCGAACCGATGACGGTCACATCGCCTTCGGGGAACATGATCGACTGGCCGGAGCGCACCGGCTCGTTGATGACCAGCGACTGGACCACGGCCCGAACCTCGCCCGAAGCGCGCGGCTTTTCTTCGGGCAATTCGGCGGCAATGGCGACGGGCTCGACCTCGACATCTGAAGCGGGCTTTCCGCCCTTCAGCGACGGCGGCATGCCCGGCTCGATCATCGAGGGGCGAACACCTTCGATCCCCATGATGCCGACATTACGTTCCGTCAGCGCTGCCAGCAGAGCCTTCAGCCCTGCCTTGTCCAGCGACAGCTCAGACGCATCCAGAACCACCGGACGCGACAGGAAGAACCCGGCTGAACGTGCAGCAAGATCATCCAGCCGTTCCAGCCATTGATCGAGCGGAGCTTCAGGGGACAGAACGACCGCGAGGAAGGAGCGGCCTTTGATACGGATCGAACGCTGGTCTGTTAGCACTTTGGTCATCTTGGTAAACAAATCGTTGACAATTAGGTACCTCGAATATGGTTAACAAATGGTTAACAACGCCCCTTAAACGACGGTTTCGTTAAGAGAATTCCGCTGCGAAAAATCTCATGCACAACATTCATAAGCTCCGTTTAGCTTTTGATTTTGCGAACTTTGACTTCTTTCGAAAACTCACAATAGCAGTTGATCCTTGCTGCAACCTGACGCCCGCATGACCGTATGCGGACGCCGCCTCCCCTGCCTGACCATGCCCCGAGTCGCAGTCCGTGCAAACTGCCCGATTCCGGCACGATGTCTGCCACTGGCGGATGGGTCGCCATTTGCTTGATGAGCGGAAAAACGATTCCGTTATGCCTGCCGATGCTATAGACACGAGGCCAACCCGACACATCCAACGGAAGAATGCGATGCACAGCAAAGTCCCGGCGACCGCCCAGATCTCCTCGCGCGAATATGGCGCCTTCCTGTTCGACATGGATGGAACGCTGCTGAATTCCATTGCGGTGGTGGAGCGGGTCTGGCGCGAATGGGCCGTAGACAACGGCATAGAGCCGGAGGCTTTCCTGCAGCGCATCCATGGCATGCGCGCATCCGAGGTTGTGCGTCGCGAGGCAGTTCCCGGCCTCGATATCCAGGAACAGGCGGATATGCTTTTGCAAAAGGAAATGGACGATGTTGACGGCATCCTCCAGATTCCGCAGGCAGCCGCATTTCTTGGGAAACTGCCGGCCGGAAAATGGGCCATCGTCACCTCCGCCGCCCGCGCCCTTGCCGAACTCCGGTTGGCTGCGGCAGGCCTCACACCGCCTCCAGTGATGATCTGTGCCGAGGACGTTGTGAACGGCAAGCCTGACCCGGAGGGTTACAGAAAGGCTGCTGCGAAGCTCGGCGTCGCACCTGAAGACTGCATCGTCTTCGAAGATGCGCCCGCCGGCATTCTGGCGGGGGAAAGCATGGGCGCCACGGTCGTGGTCATTAACGCCACTCATTCGCATCCCATCGAAACGCCGCACCTTTCGATCGGTGGGTACGGTGAGCTGGACGTCACTATCGGCGACGGCGGCGGCTTGAAGCTCACAAGCAACAAGGGCTGAAAAGCCAACCCAAACATGCGGTGTCATCCTCCGGTCTGTCCCGAGGATCAATCACGTTTCGTAAAATCCAATCCATTGCGCCGAGCCTGCCGCACCGGTCTCCAGTCTTTCGCCGTGTAGTTTTCCTCTAGCGGCCAATTGACAGCACCGCATAAATCCTACCTAATAAAATTGGTAAGACCATCTTACCGCTTGCGCGAAGGGGGGAGACTTTCGCGCTGGGAGGACATCATGTTTGTGGCTCTGGAGCCGCGCCGCCTCTACAGGCTGGTCGCGGAACAAATTCGCTTGCTTATCGAGAGCGGGGAACTGACGGACGGTCAGCGCCTGCCGGCGGAGCGCGATCTGGCGGAACGTTTTGGCGTGTCCCGCCCGACGGTGCGGGAAGCACTGATCGTTCTGGAAGTGGAAGGCCATATCCATATCCGCATGGGTTCGGGCGTGTATGTGAGCACGTCCCGCACGGCTAACAAGGCAAAGTCGCCCGTACCGGACGCGCACGGCCCATTCGAAATCCTGCAGGCGCGCTGCATCATTGAAAGCGCTATTGCCGAGGAGGCCGCGCGGCTTGCCACGTCTGAATGCATCGCCAGGCTGGACGACATCATCGAACGCATGACCGGGGCGCTCGACAATTCGCCGCAGGCCCTCAACCTGGACCGCGCCTTCCACACCGCCATTGCCGACATCATCGGCAACTCGGCGCTGAACCGCTTTACCGGCCTGATCTATGACGAGCGCAGCCTTTCGCCCTATTTCGAAAAGCTCGCCAGCTATTTCGAGGGTCCTCACACATGGATTCTTGCCGTTCAGGAACACCGGGTGATCCGCGACGCGATCGCGGCGAACGATCCGGAAGGCGCACGCGAGGCGATGCGCCAGCATCTGACGCTGTCGCAAAAGAGATTTTCCGAGAGTTTCGGGGAGGAAACGATCGGAGAATAGTGACCGCGCCGCAACCGGCGACGGGAAAAACAGAAATCTGGCTTTAATTCGGGAGGAGTTAAGAATGAAAATCAGATTGTCGACTTTGATGGGTGCAACCGCTGCCATTTTGCTTTCGGCTTTGGCGGCACAGGCGCAAACAACGCTGAAATGGGCGCATGTCTACGAGACCTCCGAACCGTTCCACACGGATTCGGTCTGGGCTGCGGAAGAAATCGCCAAGCGCACCGACGGCCGCTACAAGGTGGATGTATTCCCCGCCTCGCAGCTCGGCAAGGAAGCGGATATCAACCAGGGCCTGAAGATCGGCACGGTGGATATCATCATCTCCGGCTCCAGTTTTGCCGCACGTGACTTCAAGCCGATCGGCGTCACCTATTTTCCATATATCTTCCGCGACCCGAGCCATCTGATCGCCTATACCAAGAGTGATATCTTCAAGCGTCTTGCCAAGGGTTACGAGGACAAGACCGGCAACCACATCGCCGCCGTCAGCTATTACGGCACGCGCCACACCACGTCGAACAAGCCGATTGCCAACTGCGCCGACATGGCGGGGCTGAAGATGCGTGTTCCCGACGTTCCGGCCTATCTCGCCATGCCACGCGCCTGCGGCGCCAACACGACGCCGATCGCATTCGCAGAAGTCTATCTGGCGCTTCAGAACGGCACGGTCGATGCACAGGAAAACCCGCTGACCACCATTGAGGCAAAGAAGTTCTTCGAAGTGCAGAAGAACATCGTGCTGACCGGCCACATCGTCGACCACCTCAACACGGTGATCTCGAAGAACCTGTGGTCCAAGCTTTCCGATGAAGACAAGAAAATCTTCACGGACGTCATGCAGGAAGCCGCCGTGCGGACCACGAAGACAATCGAAGGACGCGAAAAAAGCCTCGTGGAAGAGTTCAAAAAGCGCGGCCTGAACGTCGCAGAGGTGGACAAGGCGGACTTTGAGAAGAACGTCATGGAGAAGGTGAAGTTCGAAGACTTCGGTTACGACAAGGCCGACTGGGAAGCCATTCGCGCCGTCAAGTGAGCCAAGATCCGGTGCGGCCTCCGTTGCCGCACCGCCCTTTCTCTCCAGACGGGATATCTCAATGTCGCAGGAAATTCATACTCAGGTCACGCCTGAAGAACTCGCCCACACGTTTGACGAGGCGCCGCCCGAAGTCGACCTGAAGGTCTACGCCTTCGAGGACTGGGTTACGCTTGGCCTTTTCTGGCTGATGACAGGTTGCGTGTTCCTTCAATTCTTCACCCGCTACGTGCTTAACGACAGCTATGCCTGGACGGAAGAAATCGCCGTCAACTGCCTGATTGGCGTGGTGTTTCTAGGTTCGGTCATGTGCGTGCGCATGTCACGCCACATCCAGGTGGATGTGCTTTATCACTACGTTCCGCCGCAGGTTGCCCGCGTCATGTCGATCCTTGTCGACGTGCTGCGCATCGTGTTCTTCGCCTACACCTCGTGGCTGATGTGGCGGTATCTGGAAATCGTCGCGGACGAGGAAATGGTCACCGTCGCCCTACCGCGCAACATCGTTTTCTATACGGTTCTGGCCGCTTTCGTCCTGATGTTCTTCCGTTCGGTGCAGGTCTTCATCGCCAATATGCAGCGTGGCTATTCCGTTCTGGAACGGCCGGAAGAATTCCAGAGCGCGGGGGATTGAACATATGCTTATTCTTATCGGCTCGTTTCTTCTGTTGATGCTGATCGGCCTGCCAGTCGCCATTTCAATGGCCACGGCATCGCTTCTCTACATCGTCTCGTATAATGTCGCGCCAGATATCATCGCGGCGCAGCGTCTGATTGCGGGCGTGGAAAGCTTCCCGCTTCTCGCCGTTCCCTTCTTCATCCTTGCCGGCAATCTCATGAACACGGCGGGGGTGACGGGACGCATCTATTCCTTTGCCGTGGCGTTGGTCGGCTGGATGAAAGGTGGTCTGGCACAGGTCAACATCATCGGCTCGGTAATCTTTTCCGGCATGTCCGGCACGGCCCTCGCCGACGCCGCCGGCATCGGCACCATCGAAATCAAGGCCATGAAGGATCATGGTTATCCGGTCGAAGCGGCCGTCGGCGTCACCGCCGCCTCCGCAACGCTCGGGCCGATCTTTCCGCCATCGTTGCCCTTCGTCATCTACGGCATGATGGCAAACGTCTCGATCGGCGCACTGTTCATGGCCGGCATCGTTCCAGGCGTCGTCATGACGCTTTTGATGATGATCACCGTTGCCGTTTTCGCCTACGTCAAGGGTTGGGGTTCCGATACGCCGTTCAACCTCAGAACCATCTTCGGCGCTTCGCTTGAAGTGCTCATCGTCATGATGGTGCCGCTCGGCATCTATCTCCTGACGCTGTTTGGCCTGTCGCTTAACCTGTCGATCCTGATCGTGCTGGTGGTCTTGCTCGCCTGCGACTGGTATTTCGACTTCTCTGCCGTGATGGCCCTGATGACGCCGGTGATCCTGATCGGCGGCATGACGATGGGCTGGTTCACGCCAACGGAGGCGGCTGTCGCGGCCGTGTTGTGGTCTCTGTTCCTCGGGCTTGTCCGTTACCGAACGATGACGTTCAAGTCGCTGGCAAAATCGACCTTCGACACGATAGAGACCACGGCATCGGTTCTCTTCATCGTTGCGGCGGCATCAATCTTCGCATGGCTTCTGACGGTCAGCCAGGCAGCACAGTTGCTATCGGCGGCGATCCTGACGATCACCGACAGCAAGTGGATTTTCCTCCTGCTGGTCAACCTGCTGATGCTGTTCGTCGGCTGCTTCCTAGACACGATTGCGGCAATCACCATCCTCGTACCGATCCTGCTGCCGCTGGTGCTGCAGTTCAATATCGATCCGGTGCATTTCGGCCTCATCATCACCCTCAACCTGATGATAGGGCTGCTGCATCCGCCGCTCGGCATGGTGTTGTTCGTGCTCTCACGCGTGGCGAAACTCTCCGTCGAGCGCACGACCGTCGCCATTCTGCCATGGCTGGTGCCGCTGTTCGTGGCGCTGCTGCTGATCACCTTCATCCCGGCAATCACCTTGTGGCTGCCGACCGAGATGGGCCTAATCCGCTAATCGACGCACTGCCCGCGCGGCTCGCCGCGCGGGTTTCATTCATCCAATCCACATAAGATGAGAGGCATCGTCATGCAGACACGCGTGGCACGTCTATACGGCCGTGAAGATATCCGCGTCGAAACGCAGGACATGCAGGCGCCCGGCCCCGGTGAAGTGCTGCTGACCATGGCGGCGGGCGGCATTTGCGGTTCCGATCTACATTATTATCAGGACGGCGGCTTCGGGCCTGTGCGGGTGCGCGAGCCGATCATCTGCGGCCATGAGGCATCGGGGCGGGTGCAGGCGCTGGGCGAAGGCGTCAGCGGGCTCGCACTCGGCCAGCTCGTCGCCGTCAATCCCTCGCAGCCTTGCGGCCATTGCCATTTCTGCCTGAAGGGCCAACCGATCCATTGCCTCGATATGCGCTTCATGGGCAGCGCCATGCGCCTGCCGCACGAACAGGGCATGTTCCGCGATCGGCTCGTGGTTCCCGCAAAACAATGCGCGACATTTTCAGACACCACTTCGCCCGCCGAAGCCGCCTGCACCGAACCGCTTGCGGTCTGCCTGCATGCCGTCGCACAAGCGGGTGATCTGACCGGCGCCAAGGTGCTGGTAACGGGCGCCGGGCCGATCGGCCTCTTGACGATTGCCGCCGCCCGCCATGCCGGTGCCGGCATCATTCTCGCCACCGACCTGACCGATGCGGCGCTGGAGCGCGCGCCCGCCATGGGGGCGGACCGCACCATTAATGTCGCGAAAAACGCAGAAGCACTTTTACCCTATCAGGACAATAAGGGGTATTTCGACGTCGTTTTCGATTGCTCCGCCGCGGCACCTGCGCTTCGCGCCGCCTTCGCCTGTGTACGTCCGCGCGGCACTGTCGTGCAGGTGGGCGTCACCGGTGACATAACCATTCCGCTCAATGCGCTGGTGGGCAAGGAAATCCTCTGGCGCGGCTCGCAGCGTTTCCACGACGAATTCGCCATTGCCGCCGGCCTGATCTCCACGCGCGGGATCGATGTGCGGCCGATCATTTCCCACAGCTTCCCGCTTGAAGAGGCGAAAGTCGCATTCGAGCAGGCCGGAGACCGCTCCGCCGCCTGCAAGGTGCAGCTGACATTTTCCGCAGAATGATGTTTGAGGATAAAAAATGAGACATACATGGCGCTGGTTCGGCCCGGTGGACAAGGTCACGGTTCAGGATGCGGCTCAGGCAGGGGCGGAAGGCATCGTAAGCGCGCTGCACCACATCGCCACCGGCGATGTCTGGCCGGTGGACGAGATCGCCAAACGGCATGAGGCGATCAAGGCCGGTGGGCTGTATTGGGACGTGGTGGAAAGCGTGCCGGTCTCCGAGGAGATCAAAACCCAGACGGGCGACTGGAAAAACCATATCGCCAACTGGCAGGAGACGCTGCGCCGCCTCTCCGCCACGGGCATTCGCACCGTCTGCTACAATTTCATGCCGGTGCTGGACTGGACCCGCACCGATCTGCGCTGGGAAACGAAGCACGGCGCAAAAGCCATGCGTTTTGACCTTTCCGATTTCGCCGCCTTCGACATTCACATTCTCAAACGCCCCGACGCAAAGGCCGATTATCCGGAGTGGCTGATCGAGGAAGCGGCAAAACGTTTCGCCGACATGCCGGATACGAAGATCGCCGCACTCGGACGTAATATCGGCGCGGGCCTGCCGGGTTCGGCGGATGGTTACACGCTCAGCCAGCTTCTCGAAAAGCTGCGCTCATATCACGGCATAAACCGCGAAAAACTGCAGCAGAACCTGATCGATTTTCTGTCGGAAGTGACGCCGGTCGCGGAAGAGGTCGGCATCAACATCTGCGCGCACGGCGACGATCCCCCATGGCCGCTGCTCGGCCTGCCGCGTATTCTTTCAACGGAGTCCGACTACGCCCATATGCTCTCGCAAGTCGACAGCCGGGCCAATGGTGTTACGCTCTGCACAGGCTCGCTCGGCGCGCGGGCGGATAACGACCTGCCCTTCATCGCCAGCCGTTTTGCAGACCGCATCCATTTCGTGCATCTGCGCAACGTCACGCGCGACACGGACACCGTGCCCTGCTCCTTCTTCGAGGACGAGCATCTGGAAGGTGGAACGGATATGGTCGCCGTTATCGCAGCACTTCTGTCAGAAGAATCCCGCCGTCGTGCGGAGGGCCGTGCAGACCACACCATTCCGATGCGGCCCGACCATGGCCAGGAAATCCTTGATGACCTGACGCGAGGGGCGCAGCCGGGTTATCCCGCCATCGGCCGATTGAAGGGGCTGGCAGAGCTTCGCGGCATCGAGCGCACGCTGTCGCATGGCCGTTTCGGATTGGCGAAGCAGGCGAATTAAGCCGACACGATTGGCCGCCGGCAGCCTCTTAGCTTGCGGTCAATCGCGTCCTGAATTGAAGATACGAAAAGGCGGCAAGCCCACCGGCAATGGCGCCAACGGCTTTCACAACTGCATCTGTCATATGCGGATGCCGTGTGGGCGACAGAAATTGCAGCGCCTCGATGCCGAAAGCCGCCACGACACCCGCGACAATGATGGCAAGCCAGTAACGCGGATAGGCCAGCACGAAGGCAGCCGAACAGAAGGCAAAGGCGGCGGCGCGGTCGATGCCGACGGTCGTCAGCGTATGCGGCCGAAGCCCGATCGGGCAAACTGTAACGATCACGATCAGCAGCAGAACCGACCAGGCGATGTATTTCGGAAGTCTATTTGTCATCATGACGTCACAATAGAGCGCTGCGCGCATAAACGGAAGATCGTCTTTTTCTTCCACCGCCCAATAAATCACACTTTTTGGACAGATACTGCACAAACCGGCTTTCGCTGAAGCCTTACTCGGGCTAAGGCAGAGGGCAACCGGACAAGGATCGCGGCTGATGGCCTTTCAGGCTGTCGCCCTTCGGTCCGGTTTTACGGTATCGGGTGGATTTTCCACACAGGATCAGATTTTCAGGGAAGAGCACAATGAGTTTCAAGCCGCACGGCAAACATCTGGTTGCAGGAGAATGGGTCGCCACGGAAGCGAAATTCCGCAGCGAGCCTGCACATGGCGAAGCTTTCGATTTTTCGGTCGGCACCGTCGATCTGGTGAATGCGGCCGCAGAAGCAGCCGAAGAGGCTTTCTGGAGCTACGGCTACACGACCCGCGAAGAGCGCGCCGCATTCCTCGACACCATCGCCGATGAGATCGAGGCCCGCGCCGACGCCATCACTGAAATCGGCACGTCCGAGACCGGCCTGCCCGCAGGACGCCTGCAGGGTGAACGCGGCCGCACCACCGGACAGCTTCGCCTTTTCGCATCGCATATCCGCAAGGGCGACTATCTCGACCGCCGCCACGACGAAGCGCTTCCGGATCGCCAGCCGCTGCCGCGCCCGGATATCCGTCTGATGCAGCGTCCGATCGGCCCCGTTGCGGTCTTCGGTGCGTCCAACTTCCCGCTCGCCTTCTCGACCGCCGGTGGCGATACCGCCGCCGCTCTCGCAGCCGGCTGCCCGGTTGTGGTCAAGGGTCATTCCGCCCATCCCGGCACCGGTGAAATCATTGCCGAGGCCGTTCTCGCCGCCGTCAAGAAGCACAATCTGCATCCCGGCGTCTTCTCGCTGATCCAGGGCGGCCGCCGCGATGTCGGTTCCGCGCTCGTCCAGCATCCGCGCATCAAGGCAGTCGGCTTCACCGGCTCGCTCGCCGGTGGCCGCGCACTGTTCGATCTCTGCGCCCAGCGTCCGGAACCGATCCCGTTCTTCGGCGAACTCGGTTCCGTCAACCCGATGTTCCTGCTGCCGGAAGCCGTTTCCGCGCGCGGTGAAGCCATCGCCAAGGGCTGGGCAGGTTCGCTCACCATGGGTGCTGGCCAGTTCTGCACCAATCCCGGCATTGCCGTGGTGCTTGCCTCGCAGGCGGATGCCGTGTCGGAAACCGCACGGGCGGCCCTTTCCGAAGTCGGCCCGCAGGTCATGCTGACCGACGGTATCGCCGCTGCCTATCGTGACGGTCGCGACCGCATCGCAGCCGGTAACGGCGTGCGCGACGTTTTGACCACCACCTGCGACCTGCGTAACGCAACGCCTTACCTGTTCCGCGTTTCGGGCAAGGACTGGGTTGCCAACCACGCGCTCGCCGAAGAAGTCTTCGGACCGCTCGGCCTGATCGTGACGGTCGACAGCGCTGAAGAAATGATCGAAGTGGCAAAGAGCTTCGAAGGTCAGCTGACAGCGACCATGCATCTTGACGCAGGTGACGCCGAACTCGGCCGCAAGCTGCTGCCGATCCTCGAGCGCAAGGCCGGCCGCGTTCTCGCCAACGGCTTCCCGACCGGCGTTGAAGTCTCCGAAGCCATGGTTCACGGCGGCCCCTACCCGGCTTCCACGAACTTCGGCGCGACCTCGGTCGGTACCATGTCGATCCGCCGCTTCACGCGCCCTGTTTCCTACCAGAATATTCCTTCGGACGTTCTGCCGCAGGATATCCGCTGATCAAAAAAATGGGGAGGGCGCTCCTGCGCCCTCCCCATTCACAATAGTGCTTCGGTATCAGGCCGACTGGATCGCCTGTATTTTCTCGATGCCGCCGACAGTGCCGGCGAAATCCTGCCAGACGCCCTGCGCCCCCTTGCGCCACTCATCCAAGGCTTCGGGCTGCAAGACCTTGCCGCCCTTCGAAATCGCAAGCTCCACAGACTTCGCCTCGTCCTCGACGATCAGCTGGTTGAAATAGAGCGCGCCTTCGCTTGATGCTTCGGTCAGGGCCTTCTTCTCTTCGTCATCGAGCTGGTTCCAGAAAGCCGCACCATAATAAACCACGCCCGATGCCCAGATATGGCCGGTCTCGGTCATGTAGGGCACAACCTCGTAAAGCTTGAACCCGGCATAGGCGGACTTCGTCAGATCCATGGCGTCGGCTACGCCGGTTGACAGTGCATTATAGGTCTCGGTGATGGGAATGCCGACCGGCGTGGTGCCGAAGGCGCTCCACAGCTTGGTGTGCAGCGGGCTCTGGATGACGCGGATCTTCTTGCCGTTGAGCTGCTCTGGCCGGGTTACCGGCTCCTTGGTCAGGAGATGGCGGGCGCCGTAGTTGATGAAGTCTACGGCCACGAATTGCTGCGCGCCAAGCTTGGTCTTCAGCTCGCTGCCGGTCTCGCCCGTCACCACCTTGCGCACATGGTCTGCATCGCGGAACAGGAAGGGCAGATCGAGGATTTGCAGTTCCGGCACCCAGCCGGAGAGCGAAGAGACCGTGGAAAGGCTCGCCTGAACCGATCCGAGACGGATATTTTCCGCCACTTCCTTTTCGCCGCCCAGCGCACCGCTCTTGACGATGTTGAAGCGGAAACGGCCGGGCAGCTTTGCCTCCACCAGCTCGCTGATCTTCACCCAGATTTTCGTCTCTGGCTTGTCGTCCGCGAACAGGGAGGCGACCGTAATGTTACGGGTCCTGGCATTTGCGTTGCGGACGAAGGCGGGCGTGGCAAGTGCTGCCGCACCCGCAGCGGAGAGTTTCAGGAGATTGCGACGATCGATAATAGTCATGAATAAAACCCCGGATTTAGAAGACAATGGCCCAGGCGCACAGAATGGCGAGGGAAACGAGAAGGGATAGGAGATAGGGAACGACGGCCTGGAATAGCGCTGTCGCCGGAATGCGGGTGACACCGCTGACGACGAAGATCAGCATGCCGAGCGGTGGTGTGAGGCCATGGATCATCAGGTTGACCACGAGAATGACGCCGAAATGGATGGGATCGATGCCGGCCGCAACGGCCGCGGGCAACAGGATCGGTCCAAACAGCAGGATGGCCGCGCCGATATCCAGCACCAGCCCCACCACGAGCAGAATGAGGTTGGAAAGCAGAAGCACCGCGATCTTGCTGCCGCCAAGCAATGTCACGAAATCCGTGACGAGGCCGGAGACATTATCGACCGCCAGAAGAAAGGCGAAGGGGCCTGCCGTGCCGATAAGGAGACCGATGGCCGCCGCCTCACCGGCTGATTGCCGGAAAGTTGAGAAGATACGCCCCGCGCCCAGCCGGTACCCGAAGCCGAGAAGCAGCGTGTAGAGTGCGGCAAGTGCGGCCGCCTCCGTGGTAGTGACGACGCCGATGCGGATGCCGACCACCACGATGACGCCGAGACCGAAGGCGGGTATGGCGGCGATAGCCGAGCGCCAGCGTTCCGTGCCCGTGGCGCGCGGCAGGGTATCGACGCTGCGCACGCTCCAATGGATAGCCACCGCAAGGCAGATCGCCATCAGCCCGCCGGCGAAAAAGCCGCCAACCAGCAACGAACCCACCGACAGGTTGGTAGCCGTTGCGAGGATGAGAAAGGCAATGGAGGGCGGGATGACATTGTCGAGCACCGACGTTGCAGCGATGATCGCGCCCGCCTGCGCCGGCGGATAGCCGTGTTTGACCAGTTCCGGCTGGAACGTTGAAGCGCCGAAGGCGGCGTTGGCGACAGAGGAGCCGGATGCGCCGGAAAACAGCACGCTGGTCAACAGCGTCGTCTGCGCCAGCCCTGCCCGGCGGTGTCCAACCATGGAGGCGGCGAACCGAACCAGCTGGTTGGCAACGCCCGATTCCGTCAGCAGGCTTCCGGCCAGCAGGAAGAAGGGAATGGCGAGCAGCAGGAATTTCGACATGCCTGTTACCGTTGAGGAAACGATGGCCGGCTCCGGCAAGGTACTGCCGAAGGCGATCGCCACATAGGCTGCGGCGAGAAAGGCATGGGCGAGCGGTGCTGCCAGCACCAGCCCCACCGCCGCCGTCAGCGCCAGAAACAGGCTGGGCGGCAGGCTCGTATCTACGAAGACTTCCGGCAGGCCGACATAGGCCGCAATTGCAATGGTGAGAGACACTAGAACGGCAAATGTCTTGCCCTCACTGACACGCTGAAGCGCCAGGTAAAGAAGGATCAACGCGCCGCCTGCACCCAGAAAGCCAAAACGCACCCATTCCGGCAGACCGAGCGTCGGAGACGTACCACCCAGCATCGCCGCGATTTCAACGCCACCGAAGGCGAGGATCAGTGCTGCGATGAAGGAGAAGGCATCCGCCAGAACTTCGGTGGCGGCATGGAACCGCTCAGGCAAAAACCGCACGAAAACATCGAGCCGCATGGCAAGCGCGCTTTTGAGACTGAGCGGCGCGCCGACCGCGATCATCGCCACATGCAGCCAGATGCCGAGATCTTCCGCACCGATGAAGCCGGTGTGAAACAGATAACGCAGGGTGACATTGACCAGCACCACCACGAGAAGAGTCGCAAGGATTGCGGCGGCGACCGCGCCAAGCGCCTTGTCCAGAACGGCAAGCGTCCGCTCCGCCGCACGCTGAGGGCCGATGCGCCGTTGTGCAATCGTTGGTGCCGGACCAGCCGTCATGTCTTTTTTCTCCACTCCCGGAAGGCCATGTTTACGATGCCTTTGCCGAGAGGTCGCGGTCGAACAAAGTCGACCAGGTGAATTGTTTGGCTGACGAGACTTCCCGCGATACATCAAGACGCGGAAGAACCTTTTCCCCGAAACGGAAGGCCTGTTCCAGCAATGGCATGCCGGACAGAATAAAGGTATTCACGCCCGCCTTTTTATAGGCCTCCAGCGTGCGGATGACCGTATCGGGCGAGCCGACAATTGCGGTGCCCGGTCCCGGCCGGACAAGACCGATGCCGGCCCAGAGATTGGGGGCAATTTCGAGATCACGCAGGTTCTCAGGCTTCTGTCCACCATGCATCGCCGTCATGCGCTGCTGGCCGACGGAATCGGTCTTGCCGACGAAACGCTGGTTGGCTGCAATGGCACGCTCGTCCATGCGCCCGTAAAGATCGGCGGCGGCGGCCCATGCCTCTTCATCCGTATCGCGGACAATAACGTACAGGCGAATGCCGTATTCTAGCTCACGGCCGAGTTTCTCCGCCCGCGCCTTGACGAGATCGACCTTCGCGCCGATCTGGTCGGGCGTTTCGCCCCAGGAAAGATAGGTCTCGACATGTTTGGCGGCAACCTCGATCGCCTTGTCCGAAGAGCCGCCGAACCATAGCGGTGGTGGCTCTATGCCTTGCCCCACCGGCAGTGCCAACTTTGCGCCTTCGGTCTGGAAATGGCGGCCCTTGAAATCGACCGTCTCACCGGCAAAAAGACGATGCCAGATCTGCAGATATTCATCCGCCATATCGTAGCGTTCGTCATGCGGCATGGTCATGCCATATGCACCGAGCATCTTGGCATCGCCCGAGACGACGTTGATCAGCAGGCGTCCGCGCGAAAATTCCTGAAGCGTCGCCGCCATCTTGGCGAGCAGCGTTGGCGCGACAAGACCCGGATGAATCGCGACCAGAAACTTCAGCCGCTCGGTATAGGAAAGCAGCGCGCCAGCCAGAACCCAGACATCATGCGCGCCGGTGGCAAACAGGGCGCCTGTGTAACCAAGCTGATCATAAGCAAGAGCAAGCTGCTTGTAATAACCGAGATCAACCTTGCGGGATCCTTCCGGTTGCCAGGGATAGGCGCCATCGGGCGCGCACATGTACCAGAAAACGTTCATCTGTCGCCTCCCGCGCTGGCTGATTGTGGGGCCGGTCTCTGCCCGGTCAGAACCGGTAGAGAGAAATGGCCGTGCCTGTAAAGCGTATCGGCCTCCTCCTGCTGTTCGGCAAGGATATTTTCGGCGGCGGGCACCACCGAAAGATCGCGTGAGCGCAGCACCTTTGCCCAGGACTGCGCATCGCCTTCGCTGCCTGGCTCGGCGGCAAGAAGGGCCGCGGCTCTGTCTATATCCGCCATGACGGCGCGGCCAACGCGGTCCAGTTCGGCGGCAATCGCATCGCGTTGTTCCAGCGCCACAGTGTGACGCGCAAGCGTCCAGAACAGCGAACGGTTGGGAATGGTGGAGCCGCAATGGACCAGAAGACTGATCCCGTCATGGGTCAGGGCTTTTTCGAGCCGTGGCGACATCGTCACCCAGGCATCGACGCGGCCTTCCACGAGATCGCGCAGGCTATCGCTGTCACCGCTCTCGATGCGTATTACATCCGCAAGGCCAAGCCCCGCCCCTTCCAGGCTACGCGCAAGAAGATAGGTATGAAAAGACCCGTCAATCAGCGATATGCGTTTTCCCGAAAGGTCGGCCGCAGAGCGGATAGGGCTGTCGCGCCGCACGAGGATCGCGCCGTTTGCGGGGCGTGGTGCCGAGGCAGCGATATAAGCTGCGGAAAGCCCCCGCGCATCCGCCTCGATTGGCGGCGTCGAGCCCGTGCCGCCGAAATGAATTTCGCCTTTTTCCAAAAGCGCTGCGGTATCGCGCCCCTCGCGGTAGGGCACGAATTCCGGATCGAATTCATCAAACGCGCCGGGCCAGAGCCGGGCGAGCCGCAAATGCAGATTGTTCGGATGGACCCCGATTTTCATGTCGACACCTCATTTCTCAATCAATCTACTTTTTTATAGAATGTTTTCGAGGAACGTTTTGGCGATCCTCTGCGGGAAAGCGAAAGAGAAATCTATAAATCCTGTAGATTTTAAAAAATTTCCTGACACGGTCAAACTCGGCCTAATCAAACCATTGAAATTTATCGCAATACAATTTACTTTTTTATAGTTTGAAAAATGGACCTGTAGTCGTGACGAAACCGGTTTCCAATCTCATCTGCCGCAGCGTGGTGGAGGCGAGCGAGCTTTTAAAGCTTGTCGCCAACGCCAATCGCCTGGCCATCGTCTGTTATCTCATGAAAACGGAGGCTTCCGTTTCCGCACTGGAATATGAACTCGGCATTCAGCAACCGACACTTTCACAGCAGCTTGCCGAATTGCGCGATGCCGGTGTGATAGAGGGCTCGCGGGAAGGCAAACAGGTGATTTATCGCGTCACCGACCCGCGCATCATCCAGCTCGTTGCGACATTGCGCGGTCTTTATACTGATCTTTCTGATGTGACCGGCAAGAAAGGCAGGCGAGCTTTGCCACTAGATGAGGCGATGTTCGATTAGCATGATCGACCTCTACACCTGGATCACCCCGAACGGCCTGAAAATCTCGATTGCGCTGGAGGAACTCGGCCTGCCCTATATCAGCCACGCCATCGACATTGAAAAAGGCGAACAATTCTCAGCCGACTATACCCGCGTCAATCCCGGCTCGAAAATCCCGGCAATCATCGACCGCGATAACGGCACAGTTCTAGCGGAATCGAACGCGATTCTGATCTATCTCGCCGAAAAGGCCGGGCGTCTTCTGCCTGCCTCCCCTGCTGCGCGGCTGGCAGTCACCGAATGGCTGATGTGGCAGGCCGCCAATTTTGGCCCGACACTCGGTTATGCCCATTATTTCCTGACCTACAATACCGGACAGGCACCCTTTGCCGAGGCGCGTTTCGCCTCGGATACGGAGCGCCTCTACCGCACACTGAACCAGCGCCTGACGGGCCGGGAATTCATCGCCGGTGATTTTTCCATAGCCGATATCGCCATCTGGCCATGGGTCTCGCGTTTCGCGCGCCATAAAATTGACCTCGACGATTTTCCGGCGGTACAGCAATGGTATCGCCAGCTCGGACAGCGCGAAACCTTCCGGCGCGGTTACCGCGTGCCTTTCGCAACATCCGATGTACCGGGTCTTTAACCCGCTTTAGCAGGCGACAAGGTGACCGGGCGAGACCTCACGGTACTCACGCGGTTTCACCACGTAATCGATCGCGCGGATCGGGCTTTTCAGCTCGTCATTCGCGGCATTTCGCCGGGTGTTTCTGCGGTCCGGGTCCGGCACCGGCACGGCGGCCATCAGCTTGCGGGTGTAATCATGCTGCGGATTGTCAAACACCGCCGCACGCGGGCCGATTTCAACGATCTCGCCGAGATACATTACCGCTACCCGGTGGCTGACGCGCTCCACCACCGCCATGTCATGGCTGATGAACAGGAAGGCGAGATCGAGGCTTTGCTGCAGATCCAGCATCAGGTTGATGACCTGCGCCTTTATCGAAACGTCCAGCGCCGAAACGCTCTCATCGGCGACAATCACCTTCGGCTGGAGCGCAAGCGCGCGGGCGATACAGATACGCTGACGCTGGCCGCCGGAAAATTCATGAGGGTAGCGCGCCGCCATATCGGGCGAAAGGCCGACCTTCGCCAGCATATCGGCCACAACATCCTTTGCCTCGCGGGCGTTTCCCATGCGGTGCTCCAGAAACGGTTCGGCAATCGCCGCACCCACCGTCATGCGCGGGTTGAGCGAGGCATAGGGGTCCTGAAAGATCATCTGCACCGTTTTGCGCATCTCGCGCATGCCTGATTTGTCGAGGGCGAGAATATTCTCGCCATTAACCATCACTGAGCCGGCATCCGGCTCGATCAGCCGCATGATGGCGCGCCCGGTGGTCGATTTGCCGCAACCGCTTTCGCCGACCAACGACAATGTCTCGCCGGCCCTGAGATCAAAGGACACATTCTCCACCGCATGCACGCGGCCGCTGAGCCGCCCCAAAAGGCCGGAGTGAATATCGAAGCGCTTGGTCAGCCCTTCTACCTTGAGCACCGGCTGGGCACTCGCGTCAACGGTATCGCCGGGCCGCGCCGGCTGCTGCGTTTCGCCTGTGGTGGTGTTGACGATGGGAAACCTGAGCGGTCTTTCTTGACCCGTCATGGAACCCAGAACCGGAACGGCGGACAAAAGCGCGCGGGTATAGGGATGCTTGCCGCGATGAAAGATATCAGCGGTCGCGCCAACTTCCACCTGCTCGCCGCGATACATGACAACGGTACGATCGGCGATCTCAGCCACCACGCCCATGTCATGGGTGATGAACAGAACCGACGTGCCTTCCTCCTCCTGAAGCGTCTTGATGAGGTCAAGGATCTGGCCCTGAATGGTCACGTCGAGTGCGGTCGTCGGCTCATCGGCGATCAGCAGCTTCGGCCGGGATGCAAGCGCCATGGCGATCATCACGCGCTGGCGCATGCCGCCGGAAAAGCGATGCGGATATTCATCGAAACGCGATGCGGCTGAAGGAATACGGACCTTTTCGAGCAGCCGAACCGTCTCCGCCCTCGCGTCGGTTTTCGACATCGGCTGGTGGCATAACAAGGCCTCGGAAATCTGGTCGCCGATGGTGAACAGCGGATTGAGGCTGGTCATCGGCTCCTGAAAGATCATGGCGACCTCGTTTCCCCTCACCTGCCGCATGGCATCTTCGGAGAGGGACAGCAGGTTGCGCCCTCCAAGCACGATTTCACCCTCCACCCTGCTGCTTTCACGATCCAGCAGCCGCATGATGGAGAGGGAGGTAACGCTTTTACCCGAACCGCTTTCACCGACGATCGCGACCGTTTCACCCGGCCCGACATCAAAGGAAATATCACGAACCACGGGTTTCCAGCCGCCATCCACGTGAAAGGACGTGGTGAGATTGCGGACGGAAAGTACGGCATCTTCGGCACCAACGGGTGCGGCCTGCGGCATGGTCATGATCGTTCCCTTCTTGTCGTTAGGTTTTGGCGGCGCAAGCGGTCAAGCCTAGTCCGGCCAGCGCAGCATGCCGTCGAACCGGTGTCGGCTCCGGTCTTCGAAAGGTGTTGCAATCACCTCGTTGGAGGCACGCGCCTTGTCCAGTTCCTCGGCCAGACGAGACGCCACGATGGTTTCCTGTCCGGGATGCAGATTGCATGGGTCGAGATAGAAATAGCGATGCTCTACCTCGTGGTCGCGGGTGATGATGGGAGGATTGCCCCTGGCCAACGCCGTCGTCAGGTCCCAGGCAGTGATATGTGCTTCTTCGGCATCGATGATCACGCGCAGCCTGTCGAGCGGGTTATTGGTCGGATCCGGCTCGATGAGCGCGGTCACGCCCGGGCGGCCATCCAGCGTTTCCTTCCAGAGATTGAGATATCCGGTCTCGCGCTCACGGATGCCGGCATGGTCGCGCTTTTCCCAGGCTTCCAGTGCCGCCATAACGCCATAGATGCTTTCCTTGCCGACCTTCATGCCGCGGCCAATGCCCATATTTTGCAGGAAGGCGTGGCGCACCAGTTCCTTACTTCCGGCCACGATGCCGGAGGTGGGGCCGCCGAGAAACTTGTGGCCGGAATAGAGGACAATATCTGCGCCGGTGGCCAGAAACAGCTCCAGATCATATTCGGACGCCGCATCCACGATAACCGGAACACCCTTGGCATGGGCGATCTCTACGAATTCGGAAAGATGCAGCAGGCCGTAATTCACGACATGGTGCGAGATGACATAGACCGCCGCCGCCGTCTTTTCGGTGATGGCGTTTTCCATGTGGAAGCGATGGGTCGATGTGGCCTGCCCGACCAGCACCACCTTGCCGCCGCCAAGCCGGATCGCCTGATCCACCGGCGCGCCGTAGCTCACCACATGCCCCATCTGCACCAGCACTTCGTTCTTTTCCGGTGCGATATCAGGCAGCTTTTCGATGGCCAGGAGATTGTTGCCGGTGATGGCGCCGGCAACAGCAAGGCTGATGCCGGAAGAGCAGGAAGCAGTGACGAAACCAGCCTCGCCGCCCGTCAATCTCGCGATGATCGCGCTTGCCTTGCGCTGCAGATCGTTGATCTCTACGAATTGCGGCAGGATCGCCGCCATGGCCTCAACCGCCTCTGGAACGACGATGGAAGCACCGAGCGACGTCATGGTGCCCGAGACGTTGATGACCGGGCGAAGGCCGATCCTGCTTCTGATATCCTCGGTCATGTCTTTCTCCTGTCTTTGCGATGCGATAGGCATCGACATATATGCCATAATAATGTAATAGCTTCTCAAAATTCATGAGGAGCCCGAAATTGGACGCCCATAAACTGGACGAATTGTCTTCACACGCCTTGTCCGCGACCGAGGAAAACCCGGACGCGAAGGTGGCCAAGCGCTCGCGTGTCAGCGGCATTGATCGCGCTCTTCAGGTGATTGATTACCTTTACGAAACCGGATCGCCAGCTGGCGCTTACGCCATTGCCAAGGCGATCAAGGCGCCACTTTCCACCGTCTATGTGATCGTTGACGATCTGATCGAAAAGAACATGCTGGCGCGCAACGCCGAAGGTAACATATGGCTCGGCGCACGGCTTTATCACTACGGCCTTGCCTATGCCCGCTCGCTGGATTTCATGGGTGTCGCAACCCACGAAATGCATGATCTGTGCCGCCATGCGGGTGAGACGGTGCAGCTTTGCGGTCGCGACGGTGACCATATGCTGGTGCTCGCCATGGCGGATGGCCCCAGCCATTTCCAGGTTGCCTCGCGCGTCGGCACCCGTGTTCCATTGAACTGGACGGCATCCGGCCGCCTGCTCGTTGGCCATCTGCCGGAAGAGGAGCGCGTCGAGCTTTTCAAACGCTGCGCCCGCACATCGCCCACCGGCCGTGCGGAAATCAACCCGGAAGCGCTTTCTCAATCGGCAGGCACGGCGTTCCGTGACCGGCTGTCGATACAGGTTGCGGAATCCGACTACGCTGTTGCCTGCATCGCCTCGCCGATCTGCGACACCAATGGAGAATGCGTGGCGACGATCTCCATCGTGCTGCCGGAACAGAAGGTGCTGGCGGACGAAAACCACTATACCGAACAGGTCAGGGTTTCGGCCGAAAGGATCGAGAAGCTGATGGGCTGGCGCAACCATTGAACGGCCTCAATCCCTAAGGGCGATGATGGCTTCTATCTCGACGGTGATGTTGCCCGGCAGCGAACCGAACCCCACGGCGGAGCGGGCGTGCTGCCCCGCATCGCCGAACACATCGATGAAGAGATCCGAACAACCGTTGATGACGGTTGGATGATCGCGGAAATCGCTGACGGCATTGACCATGCCCAGCAGTTTGACCACCTTCTTCACCCGCGACAGATCCCCAAGCGCCTCATGCATGACGGCAAGAAGATTGATGCCGGTTAAACGCGCATGCTGGTACGCCTCGTCCAGCCCGATCTCGGCTCCGACCTTGCCGGCGTACAGGTGTCCGTTCTCCTCCCTCGGGCCTTGCCCCGAAAGATAGAGCATGTTGCCTTCCACCACATGCGTGACGAAATTGGCGATCGGCGGCGGTGGCGGCGGCAGCGAGATGCCGAGCGCGGCAAGCCGGTCGTAGGGCGAATGACGCCCATCTGCCTCAAGCGAAGACTGTTTCACGCGAATTCCTCATAATACCGGGACGGGTATCCCTATTCTTTGCGGAAGACGGAGAGCATCCCTCCCCGCCGCTCCAGTCGGTTCAGCGCCAGGAATAGCCATGGCTGTGGCGCACGAGCTTGCGCGCTCTTGGGACATAACGGCTGGCGGCAATGGCCTCCGCACCGATCACCGCATAGCGCGGCTCGAACAGCCGCTTGAGACGCGAAACATCGCCATTGGAATCGGTCGCCTCCAGATCGGAATCGACAAGATCGAAAACCGTGAAATCCGCACGCTGGCCAACATCGAGGCGGTTTTCCATGTCGAGGCGGATGATGGAGGCCGGATTGCGGGTGACGGCATCGACGACATTTTCGAAGGGCATATCGACCGAAAGCAGCTTCGACATGGTCGTCGCCAGATCCCAGACGGGGAAATTCATCGAATGGCCATGCAAATCCGTGGAGATCGAGAAGGGCAAAAGGCCGCGCGCGATCGCCGCTTCCGCCACCTTGAAGGAGAAGGATGCACCGCCGTGGCCGATATCCAGCCGGATGCCTTCCCCGGCGCAGCGCTCCGCAAGGTTGAACAGGTCCTCGTCTTCCATGATGCTGGAGCCGGACTTGCCGTTGAAGCAATGGGTCACGACATCGCCGGGACCGAGAATTTCCAGCACCTCATCGTAGAGCGCAGGCGGTTCACCCACATGCACCATCATCGGCACTTTCAGGATCTTGGCGATCTTCTTGCCGAGTTTGACCGGCGTAACACCCCAGGAACCCGTAATGACATGGCTCGCCCGCACCTTGAGGCCAACGATATGCTCGCTGTTCTCGGCATAACATTCAAGGATGCGGTCGAGGTCGATATCCTTGATATCGCGAAGTTCCGGCACCCGGTTGCAGGCGACAAGCCCGATGGAGCCGAGATTGAGGAAGGCCTTGATGCGTTCCTTCGATGGTTCGATGATATATTCGCGAAAACCGTGGAAATTTGCTTCCCCCGCCGAACCGGCATCCACCAGCGTCGTCACGCCGCGCTCGGCCCCGCATTCTGACGGGCGGATGGAGATATCGGTGCCGCCATGCCAGATATGCACGTGCAGATCCACCCAGCCGGGCGAGACGAATGCGCCCTTTGCGTCGATGCGCTGCGCATCAGTCGGCGCCTGAAGGGCAGGCCCAACCGCCGCGACCTTGCCATCGCCGCCGATCAGGATATCGGTCTGGGCCTGTGGCGCCCCCTTTTCGAAGCCGACGGGTTTCACATTGGAGAGAAGAATGGGAGCTTGAAAAGGCGTTTTTGCCTGTTCACCGGACGTCATATTACAAATCCCTTCGCAGTCTTGGGTCGAGCATGTCCCGCAGTCCGTCGCCAACCATTTGCAGCGAGAGCACGGAAAGAATGATGGCAAAGCCGGGGAAATAGGTCATCCAGTCCGCCTGGCCGATATATTGGCGGCCTGCGGAGATCATGGTTCCCCAGGTCGGAATTTCGGGGCTGACACCCAGCCCCAGAAATGAAAGGCCGGCCTCGGCCAGCATGGCGCTGGCGAAAAGGAAGGTGCACTGCACGAGGATCGGCGAGATCAGATTGCGCAGCACATGCCGCGTCATGATGTGGAAGGTGGAGATGCCAAGCGCCTTGGCCGCCTCCACATAGGGCAATTCCCGGATCACCAGCGTCGAGGCGCGCACGATGCGGGCAAGGCGCGGCGAATAAACGACGGCAAGCGCAATGATTACCGTCGTCAGCGACGGCCCGAGTGCGGCCACTAGCGCGATGGCCAGCAGAATATCCGGAAACGCCATCATGGCATCGATCAGTCGCGCGATCGGCGTATCCAGTTTCTGGAAGAAACCGGCAAGCAGGCCGAGCGTGATGCCGATCAACGCCGACAGCGCCACCACGGCGGCCCCGACCAGAAGCGACAGCCTTCCCGCAAAGATGGTACGGGAAAAAACGTCACGGCCGAACTCGTCGGTGCCGAACCAGTAGAGTTCGCTCGGCGGTTTCAGACGGTTGACGATCGACAGTTTCGACGGCGAATAAGGCGCGATCATCGGCGCGAAAACGGCGAGCAGCACGAAGACGAGCAGCACGATCAGACCTGCTGCGACCGTCTTGCGCTTCAACAGACGCCGAATGAACAGGATGGTCGGGTTGCGCGCCGGCTGGGCGGTGGAGGTGATATCGGCCATCAGTAACGAACCCTCGGATCGACCAGCAGATACAGCATGTCGATGGCAAAATTGATGAGCACGTAAAGCCCGGCGATGACGAGAAGCGCGCCCTGAATGACCGGATAATCGCGCCTCAAGACGGCTGACACGACGAGATTGCCGACGCCCGGCAGGCCAAACACGGTTTCCGTAACGACCGCGCCGGAAATCAGCACGGCGGCGGTGAGACCAAGCACGGTGAGGATGGGGATGAGTGCGTTCTTCAGCGCGTGTTTCATCACCACCCGGGGTTCCTTGACGCCCTTGGCTCTGGCGGTACGGACATAGTCGTCGCCGAGAACATCCAGCATCGAGGCGCGGGTAAAGCGCAGAATGAGGGCGGAAGAAACGAGGCCGAGTGCGATGGCTGGCAAGGTCAGGTGATACATGCGCTCGAGGAAGCTTGCGCCCGGACCGCCATATCCCGACACCGGGAACATATCGAGCCGGACAGCGAAGAACTGCATGAGGATCAGGCCAAGCCAGAAGCTCGGAATGCTCGCCGCCAGCATCGCAATGGTTGTCGCTGCCTGATCCACGAAGGAACCGCGCCGGTAAGCGGCATAGATGCCGATGGGAAGCGCGATGGCACTGGCGATCAACAGCGAAAAGATCGTCAGGAAGAAGGTCGGTTCCGCCCGATCCAGAAGCGCCGATCCAACCGGCATGTTGAGGAAGATCGACTGGCCGAGATCACCGCGCAGCAATTGCCCGATATAGTAGACATATTGCACGCCGAGCGACTGATCTAGGCCAAGTCTGGTGCGCAACTCAGCGATGTCCTGTGCCGAGGCGTCCGGCCCGAGCATCACCGCCGCCGGATCGCCGGGCGTGACGCGCAGGATGATGAAAACGATGGTGACGACGAGAAACATCACCACGATCATTCCGGCAAGTCTCTGGAAAATATACCGTATCACGTATGAATGCTCCGAAGCGCGTGATGGGCCGCTCTCAGGCGACGGTTGAACAGAGTTGTCGACGAGTGCCGGTAAACCCGGCGCTCATGGCTGGAAGACTCCCGCCTCCGTCATGCCGGATCTGATCCGGCATCCAGCCACCGCGCGTCTGCGTGGTGAAGGCGTCCTCTTGCGGTCAAAGACTTGATCGCGCTGGACCCCGGATTCAGTCCGGGGTCACGGAGTGCGGAGCGGTCTTACTTCGTAACCGAAGCATTCCAGAAATAGGGCCAGGGAGCCGGATCGACGCCATCAAGCTTGTTGGACTTCGCCGCCACGGCGTTGAAGTCGCCGATCTTGATGAGCGGCAGCTCGTCATAGATCGTCTTCTGCACCTTGGCCCAGAGAGCAACGCGCTTCTCCGGATCAGCCTCCGAGGTGAAAGCGTCCACCGCCGCCTTGCGCGTCGGCGTGTCCCACCAGCCCGGCGAACCTGTGGAAAGCGCGCCAATCAGCGCCGGCTCCGGCAGGAAGGGGCTGTGGCTGATGTAGATATCCCAGAGCTTCGGGTCGGCACGACGCTGCGTCAGCGTCGCCCAGTCCACCACCTGCATATCCACCTTGAAACCGGCAAGCTTCAGATACTCCGCTGCCACCTGCGCCATTTTGTAGTGGAACTCATACTGACGGCTGGTGAGGATGCGCAACGGCTCGCCATTATATCCGGCGGCCTTCAGCTTTTCGGCTGCGGCCTCCGGGTTGCCGACATTATAATTGCCTTCGACGCCCTCTTCCGAATGCCAGGAGAAATTGGACGGATAGTAGGCGCCATCAAGCGCATAGAAATCCGTGCTGCCGAACGCCGCCGCCAGCATGTCCTCCATGTTCAACGCTTCGGTCACCGCCTTGCGGACCTCCAGCTTGGAAGACAAACCTTCCTTGGTATTGAATACAAAGACCGGATAACCGAAGGGCTTCAGCATCAACGGCTGCGAGGCCGAGGAGGACTTCACCTTGGCGAAGGATTCCACCGGAATGGAATCGACGTAGTCATACTGGCCGGAAACAGCGGCCTCTACACGGGTATTCGGATCGGGAACCGGAACGAAACGGATTTCATCGAGATACTGATGGCGCGCACCGCCATATCCGTCACTTTCACCGTCACGAGACTTGTAGCCGTCGAAACGGACGAGCTGGATATATTGGTCCGCCTTGCGTTCCTTCAACATATAAGGGCCGGTGCCGACAAATTCTGTCATCGGCTCAGCCTGCTTTTCAGCGGGCAGAATGATGGCTGCGGAGTTGTTGAAAGCAAGCAGCGAGGTCAGCGGCGCATAGGGCTGCTTGAGGGTGATTGTCACCGTCTCGGCATCAGGCGCGGAGATATTGTCGATGAAACCGGCGACCTGTTTTCCGCGTGATGCGATCTTCATCCAGCGGCCAAGCGAGGCGACGACATCTTCCGAGGTCATATCGCTGCCGTCATGGAACTTGATGCCCTTCCGCAGCTTGATCGTGTAGGTTTTGCCGTCCGCACTGATGTCAGGCAGGCTTTCCGCCAGAAGCGGCGTCACCTTCCACCCCTTGTCGAAGGTGTAGAGCGTTTCAAAAATATGTTGCGTGACAATGCCGACGAGATCGGCCGTCGAGGCCATGGGATCGAGTGTCGGCGGCTCGCCGATCGTGGCGACATTGATGACACCGCCCTTTTCCGCAGCCATCATCACGCCCGGCGCTAGCATCAAAGCGGCAGTGGCGAGAAATGCAAGTTTACGTCTCATTGTTAAGCTCCCAGCTCTTGGTTCCGATCTTATGAGTTCCATTATTATGTTATATCAATCTTTATAACAGAATAACTCGATAAGACGCCTTGTCAATGACAATGCGGAGCGAGGAAGGGTTTCCAAGACAGGCGAAATGGAAGACGGGCCTTCGCAAGAGGCGGAAACGGAACATCAGTCGATGGAAAACAGGCTATTTCGCCCGAACCACGGCGCGCGGTAAACACCGCTGCTGCCAGCCGAAACTGCGGAAACTACGGCTGGCTTTCAACTGGAAAACGAAGAGGAGGAATTAAGAGGCTTTGATATTTCGCATTTGCGAACAAAGTGCTATTGAGGATCAGACCAAGACCAGATTACGACAGACATAATCTCGCATTCTTATTAATCGTTACGTTATTCGCCTTCCCAGCCGTGTTTTTAAGGGCTGCAGACAGACCAGATATTCTAAACCGCCGAGCTTTATTCCAAGGCGGGTTATAAATTTTTATTACGTTGAAATTATTGAGGAAATCATGAAGACGGCAATCGTGCATGACTGGCTCACCGACAGAGGTGGGGCCGAAAAAGTGCTTCACAACCTTCTTGAGATCTATCCTGACGCGGATCTCTATTGCCTTGTCGATTTCATGAGCGATCGAGACCGGGGCTTTCTCGGTGGCAGGCCCGTCAACACCTCCTTCATCCAGAAACTGCCTTTCGCTCGTAAAAAATATCGCTCCTATCTGCCGCTGATGCCGCTGGCCGTCGAACAATTTGATCTCAGCGGCTACGATCTGGTGATTTCCTCAAGCTACGCCGTCGCCAAGGGCGTCATCACCGGACCCGGCCAGTTTCACGTCTCCTATATTCACAGCCCCATCCGTTACGCGTGGGATCTCCAGCACCAGTACCTGAAAGAATCGAAGCTTAGTCGCGGTTTCGCCTCGTGGATCGCCCGTGCCGTTCTTCACTATATTCGCATGTGGGACATCCGCACCGCCAATGGCGTCGATCTCATGACGGTCAATTCCAAATTCATTCGCAGCCGGGTTCGCAAATGCTACGGACGCGACTCTACGGTTATTTATCCGCCCGTGGATACTTCCCATCTCTCCCCTTCCGACCTGAAAGGCGATTATTTCGTCACGGCTTCGCGGCTGGTGCCTTACAAGAAGGTCCACCTCATCGTAGAAGCCTTTGCAAAAATGCCCGACAGACGACTGGTCGTCATCGGCGACGGCCCGGACATGAAACGCATCAAGGAAATCGCCACTCCCAATGTCGAGATCCTCGGTTTCGTCGGCAATGACGAGCTTCACAAATACATGGCGGAAGCCAAGGCATTCGTATTTGCCGCCGAAGACGATTTCGGCATCGTCCCGGTTGAATCGCAAGCGCTGGGAACACCCGTCATCGCCTATGGAAAAGGCGGTGTACTAGAGACCGTTGTTCCTCTCGGCGCCTCCAATCAGCCGACCGGTCTTTATTTCCGCGAGCAAACGCCTGAAGCCATCTGCGCTGCGGTGCAGGAGTTTGTCGATAACTCCGACAGTTTCGACAAGAACGCCTGTGTCGACAACGCCGCCCGCTTTTCAAGTGAACGCTTCCTGCGAGAATTTGCCGATACCGTGAATTTCGCGCTGGCTGAACGAGCCTGACATGCAATTTTCAAGGTCGAATATATCCATATTGGATATACTCTGTTGACGTCGACAGAGACACCCATAGGTAAAGCAAGTGGCGTCACCGGCCTTCTCTTATCCAGCGCAGGCTCGCCGTCGCCTTGTCCGCAATGCAGTCGCCGTGCATAATGATTCCTCGTTGTGAGCGAGGCGGCCCTGACCGGCCTACCTCATGAGTGATTTGGTCTTTGTACAAACAGAGGAATATCACAAATTGGTATCTAGTAAATACCAAATCGTGATATTTATGCGGAATTATGAGCAGGAAACGCGTCGAGCCAAAGACGCCGTTGGGAAAACGGCTGACCGAGGTCCGCGAAGCACTAAAATTCGACGAGCGTGAGCCATTTGCTGAGGCACTAGGCCTGACAGTTGCAATGCTTGGTTACTATGAACGGGGCGACCGTATTCCCGACGCTGGCGTTTTGGCTCTCTATCGTGAGCGGTTCGGCATCAATATAAGTTGGCTCGTGGCCGGTATGGGCGACATGTTTGACACGGCGCCAGCGGCACCTACGCTTGCCTACGACGTTGCCCTGCTGCAAAAAATCAGCGACCGGGTCGAGACGATCTTCGCGGAGTGTCGCCAAAAGTCGCCTACACGGTCTACAATAACGGAGGCCGCGCTTATTTATAACGAACTGGCCAAAACCATATCGGACATTCGCGACGTCCAGATGGTAGAAGCAATTTTACCCGTACTTCTGCTACGCTTCAGGGAGCGTATAACAACACCAGGATCGGGACTCGGCAAATACGAATCTTCAAGTTTTTAATATTAAGCATATTTATACAGCTGCCACAATAGGCAGATTTTTAATCTCATTCAATACTTCCGATACACGATTAGTATTTCATAATAAATTTTGTATCCACATCAACTAAATATTTCACTGAATTATAAATAATTTTAAAATTTACATTAGGTGTTTTCATGAAAGATAAGGCGTTGCGTGATCACAGCTATGATATAGCCAAGGGTCTCGGCATAATTATGGTTGTCTTTGGTCACACGGAAAGAGGTTTGAGTATTTCCGGTATGCCGACGCACTTCAGCCTTATGGGCTTTATTGACTATACGATTTACACCTTCCATATGCCGTTTTTTTTCTTCGTGTCTGGACTTTTTTTCTCCGAAAAAAATGTCGACCCGACAGATTTTCTTACCAAACTCGGAAAGAATATCGCTTACCCTTATCTGTTCTGGTCAATTCTGCATGGCAGTCTGATGGTGGCTATGGGGCGTTTTGGTCTCACTAACACGACCATAGATTTCACCCGTGTCCTCGAAATCCTGTGGAACCCGATCAGCCCCTTCTGGTTTCTCTACGCATTGTTTTTCTGCCAACTTGCATCATATATTTTCGTTCAGGTGCCTCCGATTGTCCGCATGGCATTTGCGCTTGCCCTCTTCACGCTTTTTTATCTGCACAGCCAGTCTGTTCCGTTGGATATCGCATATGGGCTCGTCTATTTCACACTTGGCACTGTTGCCAAGCAATATGGTTTTTGGCAGAGGCGATACACGGTACACTCATTTCTCGCGCTTCTCGTCGCCTTTGCGATTTCCACCTATTTCTCGTGGCAAACCGAAATTCCCGAACGGCTTCCTTTCCCATCCGCAATTCTCGGCATATTCCTGATTATCGCAATTTCGCAGGCGCTTGTTATTCGCGAAAGCGCGATTTCGTCGATGCTCAAGACACTCGGCCAGTTATCCGTCGGCGTGTATGTCATGCACATCATCGCTATAGGCTTTGGCCGAGCTGTCGCGGTGAAGCTTTTCCACGTCACGGATATGGCGAGCTTGCTAGCGATCACGACCGTTATCGGCGTTGCCATACCGGCCATCGTACAGATGGCCGCTATCCGCTTAGGGATCCAAGAGTGGCTGGCGCTACCGGCCTCCGCCCACCGCAAGCGTGAAACCAGCGCCGCAGGCCAGCCGGGGAGACTGAGGATCGGCCGCTGATGCGGGGAAAAGATACTTTAAAACAACCAATTATCGTGTTTTTAAGTCAAACATGAAAGAAACTGGGCAAGCGTGACAAAACTGCACTAGCGCTATGCGGTAATCGCAGTGATTATGCCGTCCGATTGAATATAGAAGAACGATGATACTGACGCCATTCGGGTTCGTGAAGATTGTGAATGTTACGGATTTTCCGGCGCAATCGAGCGACGACTTAACTTGAAGCATCGCCTTAAGTTAGGCAATAAGCCTGATGCCAGCGTAGACATTTCGTGACACGATTCTGCTGAACGGATGTAATGCCCGGTTGAGATTTGATTTACCGGTGTCAAATATGAAGTGCCGATTTTTATAAAACTATACGATGTCCGGTTTGTTTCTTTTTTCGGACGAAATTTATTTTGAGGACCAAATGCGTTTATTGAATGTTTCGATTCTGCTTGCCTCCGCAGCACTTGCGGGGTGCACCGTGACCGCGGCATCAGGCCCCGATGCGGCAACAATCGAATCCAACGCTTCAGTGAAATTCAGTTCCAAGGACAAAAAGAAAACTGCGGGCGTTGACTACGCTCTCATCGATATCAACAGTTCCGTCCTGAACTATGTCGGCGATACCACCACCGCTACCCTGCTCGGCAGTTTCGGCGGCGGCAAGGGTGGTGTTCCGGCGTTGCCGATGGGCGTTGGTGACGTGGTGCAGGTCGCAATCTTCGAAAGCCAGGCGGGCGGACTTTTCATTCCAAACGATGCGGGCAGCCGTCCCGGCAACTTCATCAGCCTGCCGAACCAGACGGTAGACCGGGAAGGCAATATCAGCGTTCCCTATGCCGGCAAGATCCGCGCAACAGGCCGCAATGTCGAGGATGTGCAGAGCGAGATCGAGGAGCGTCTGGCCAACCGGGCCATCGAACCGCAGGTCCTCATCACCAAGATTTCCAGCCGCTCCGCACAGGCATCGGTGCTTGGCGACGTCAAGGAGCCGACGAAGGTCCAGCTTTCAGAAGCGGGTGACCGCGTTCTCGACGTCATCTCCTATGCAAAAGGCCTCAGCGCCCCAAATATCGAATCCTATGTCACGCTGATCCGTCGCGGCAAGACCGCGCGCGTCAACTACAATCACCTTGTCAGCACGCCTTCCGAGAACATCTATGTGGTTCCGGGCGACACGGTCATGGTGGAGCGTGAACGCCGCACCTATCTCGCTTTCGGCGCCTCCGGCCTCAATGGTCGTTTCGAATTTGAGGACGCCGCGCTGAAGCTCTCGGATGCACTGGGCAAGGCGGGCGGATTGCTTGACTCCCGCGCAGACCCTGCGCAGGTCTATGTCTATCGTACCGTCAAACGCGATCTTCTCGTGAAGCTTGGCATCGACATGTCGAAGTTCCCGGGACAGGAAGTTCCGGTCATCTTCCGCGCCAACCTGCGCGATCCTTCAACCTTCTTTGCCACCACGAAATTCCCGATGCAGGATCGCGATATCATCTACGTCACCAACTCGCAGGCAACCGAACTTTACAAGTTCCTGGACCTCGTCGGCTCCGTTCCCGCAACGGCCGGCAACGTCTCCGAGGATGTGCTTGCGACGCGCAACGCCATCCGGGCGTTCTGACCCTCGGCAACTCGCCGCTCCTGTTCAAAGCCGCCCCGGAAACGAGGCGGCTTTTTATTTTGGTCACGATTGGGGTCAAGTTCCGTGCATCGAGCCCGGCGACGGGCACATGCCCAAAACCGCCACAACCCTTGTTTCGCAAGGCAACATGACGGCAGACATCGTCGCTGCCATTACAAAAGTTTAAGGTGATTTTGCAGCGCATTGGGTGTCTTGTGGGAGCTAAAGCTGCTCCCAGGGCTTACCGAACATGTTCGGGAAACATGTATTGCTCTCATTTTGCGGAACCGTCAGATGAAACGTTTCTGGACCGCCCTCAGCGTTCTCGCCATCGCAGCCGCCGGCGCGTGGTATTTTAAAGATCGCCTGCCCCTTGATCGAATTCCCTATCTCAAACAATTCGCCAGCGTTTCGCCACATGCAGAAACGGCAACGGCCGATGGATCTGCCGGCAAGAAGGGCCAGACGTCGCAGAACGGTCAAGCCGGCCAGCAGACAGGCCAGAGGCAAGGTGGCGGGCGGCGCAATGGCGGGCCGCCTACCGTCAGCACCATCGCCGTCAACAAGGCGACGTTGCCAATGGACGCTACGGCGACGGGATGGGCGGTTGCCGCCGACATCACCAATATAGCGCCGCTTCAGGCCGGTCTCGTCACGGAAATCTCCGCGAGGGACGGCCAGCATATCAAGGCGGGTGATCTGATCCTCAAGATGGATGACCGTATCGCCCGCGCAGCCGTCGACAAGGACAAGGCCAATATCGCTGCCGATCAGGCAACGCTGGAACAGACGGAAGCCGCCTTCCAGCGCGCCGCCAATCTGGTCAAGCAGAGCGCAGAGTCCCAGCAGGTGCTGGATCAGGCAAGGGCAGCCAGGGACAGCGCCGCCGCAAAAATCGATGCCGACAAGGCGACGCTTGCTTCCGACCAGGTAACGCTCGAACATATGGAGATCCGTGCGCCCTTCGATGGGCGACTGGGCGATGTTACCGTCAGCCCCGGTGCCTATCTCAGCGCTGGCATCAATATTGTGACGATCACGAAATACGATCCCATCTCTGTCAGTTTTCGCCTGTCGCAGCGCTACCTGCCGCAATTGCGCGAAGGCGTTCAGAAGGACACGGCGGTCGATGTAGACCCGGCGGCAACCGGCGGCGAGCCCATGAGCGGCATGCTGCGTTTTTACGACAACGTCGTAGACCAAACGTCCGGTACCGTACTTGCCAAAGCGGAATTCAAGAACGATCGCGGGCTGTTGTGGCCCGGCCAGTCCGTCAACGTCACGGCTCATTTCGTCTCCGACGCGGAGATGATCGTCGTGCCGACGGTTGCCGTGCGGCCGGGGCCGAAGGGTAATTTCGTCTACACCGTCGATGACAACCACCGTGTTCATATGACGACCGTGGAGGTTGCCCGCTCCAACGGCGATATGACAGCCATTGCCAGCGGCCTCACCGGCGGCGAGCATGTGATCATCGAAGGCCAGTCGGGACTTGCCGACGGTCAACAGGTGGTCGAGCAATTCTCGGACAAGGGCGGCGCGGCCGCCAATCTGGCCGCCAATATTTCGCAGCAGGAACAGGTGGGTAACCCATGATCCCGAATTTCTGCATCAACCGACCCGTCGCAACCACCCTTCTCGCCATCGGCCTCGTGCTCGCCGGGCTTGCCGGTTTCCGCCTGTTGCCCGTCGCTGCGCTGCCGAAAGTCGATTTTCCGACGATCAGCGTTTCGTCGTCGCTGTCGGGCGCCTCGCCGCAAACCATGGCCACCTCAGTCACCACGCCGCTGGTGAAGCAGTTCGAGACCATTCCGGGTGTCAGCGAAATCAGCGCCACCAACACTCTGGGCAACAGCTCCATCGTGCTGCAATTCGATCTCAACCGTGACATCGACGCAGCGGCAGCAGATGTTCAGGCGGCGATCTCGCGCGCACAGCGGCAGTTGCCAAGCAACATGACGACAACGCCGAGTTACCGCAAGACCAACCCGGCCGATGCGCCGGTACTGCTGCTTGCCATCAACAGCAAGGAGATGCCGACCAGCAAGGTGGATGAAATCGCCGAGAATATCATCTCGCCGCTGCTTTCAACCATTTCCGGTGTCGCGCAGGTGAGTATCTACGGCGCGCAGACCTATGCCGTGCGCATTGGCCTCGATCCCTCGCAGCTTCAGGCAAGAGGGCTTGGCGTCGATACCGTCACAACCGCCATCGCGCAGGCGAACAATCAGGTGCCCGTGGGCGCGTTGCAGAACGACAACCAGCGCCTGACGATAGAGGCAGACACCCAGCGCACCGATGCGGCGGCCTTCCGCTCGCTGGTGGTGGCGACAAGCAACGGTGCTTCCATCCATCTCGACGATATCGCCAATGTCACCGACAGTATCGACAACCCCAATGCCGGCAGTTGGTTCGATGGCGAACAGGCGATCGTTCTTGCCGTGCAGCGCCAGCCGGACGCCAACACCGTTGATGTGGTGGATGCCATCCGGGCCAAGTTACCTGCGCTGCGCCAGCAATTGCCGCCATCGGTCAATATCAACGTCATGAATGACGCCTCGACCGCGATCAAGGACGCGATTGCCGACGTACAGTTCACGCTGCTCCTCACCATCGGGCTGGTGGTCGCGGTTATCTATCTCTTCACCGGGCATCTGACGGCGACCATTATTCCGGGCCTTGCCGTGCCGCTATCACTGATTACCGCCTTCGGGGCCATGTATGTTCTGGGGTACAGTATCGACAATATCTCGCTACTCGGACTGACATTGTCGGTCGGACTTGTGGTGGACGATGCGATCGTCATGCTGGAAAACATCCTGCGACTGCACGAAGAAAAAGGCCTGACAATGCGCGAGGCGGCCCTTCAGGGCGCCGCGGAAGTCAGCGGCACCATTCTGTCCATGTCCATCTCACTGGTTGCAGTGTTCATTCCCATTCTGCTGATGGGCGGAGTGATCGGCAGGCTGTTTAACGAATTCGGCATGGTGGTAACGCTGGCAATCATGGCGTCGGCGCTGGTTTCGCTGACTGTCACGCCCATGCTCGCCTCAAGGCTTTCGGGTCATTCCTCCAGACCGCCGGCCATCATCCGTTGGTTCGACGCCGGCTTCGAGCGCACGCTTCGCCTCTATGGCAAGGCCGTCGGCTGGTGCCTTTCCCATCGCCGCGTGGTTCTGGGCGCATTCCTGGCGTCGGTTGCAGCATCGCTTTATCTGTTCGAGACTTTGCCTTCCAGCTTCTTCCCGCAGGAAGATATCGGTCGCCTTTCCGTGTCGACGCAGGCGCGTGAGGACATTTCCTATACCGCGATGCGCGATCTTCAGGCGCAGGTGGCCGATCAGATCCGCAAGAACCCGGCCGTGGTGCATGTGACCTCTACAGTCGGCGGCAATTCCCGCAACCCGCTGAATAACGGCTCGATGTTCGTGGAGCTGAAGCCGAAGGAAGAGCGTGCACCGCTAAGCCAGGTATTGGCGGAACTTGGCCAGGCGACATCGAAGGTGGCGGGCATCCGCACCTATATCAATCCCCAGCAAAGCTTACGTTTGGGCGGGCGCAGCTCCGCCAGCCAATACCAACTCGTCATTCAGGGCCTGAACGCCGACGCGACCAATGAATGGTCGAACAAGCTGATGGAGGCGATGCGCCGCGACCGCACATTCGCCGCCGTCAATTCCGACGCTCAGAACGGCGCAATTGCGGCGACGATTTCGGTCGACCCGGAAAAGGCAGCCGCCTTCGGCATTACCAACGACCAATTGCGCAAGACGCTGGAAATGTCGTTCGGCGGTTATACGGCGGCGCAAATCCAGTCGACCGGTGATAGCTATGATGTGATCGTCGAATTCGACAGCTCGAAACAGTGGAATGACGATTTCCTGAGCGACATCAACATTCTCTCGGCAAAATCGGGTGTTCTGGTTCCGCTTTCCAACTTCGCCACCCTCACCCGCACGCAGGCGCCGGTGACCATCAACCAGACGGGCCAGCTCGTTTCTACGACCGTCTCTTTCAACCTGCCGGATGGCGTGGCGCTTTCGGATGCGACGAGCCGTATTGACCAGATCAAAACCACCATCGGCCTGCCGCAGGACGTGTTCACCAGCTATGGCGGCACGGCGGCAATATTCCAGCAGAGCCAGGGCAATACCGGCATCCTCATTCTTGCGGCGGTGTTGACCATCTATGTGGTGCTGGGTGTGCTTTACGAAAGCTTCATCCACCCGCTGACCATCCTTTCCGGTCTGCCGGCGGCGGCTTTTGGCGCGCTGGTGGCGCTGAAGGTGATGGGCATGGATTTCTCGATCATTGCGCTGATCGGGCTGTTGATGCTGATCGGCATCGTCAAGAAAAACGCGATCATGATGATCGACGTTGCGGTGGAACTGATCCGCGAAAAGGCCGAACCGCCCACCAGCGCCATCCACGAAGCCTGCGTGCGCCGTTTCCGGCCGATCATGATGACGACCTTCTGCGCGCTGCTGGGCGCCCTGCCCATCGCCCTCGGCTCAGGCGCCAGCTCGGAACTGCGCCAGCCACTTGGTGTTGCCGTGGTCGGTGGTCTCATCGTCTCGCAATTGCTGACGCTGTTCATCACCCCGGTCATCTTCGTGGAAATGGACAGGTTGGGTACCTACCTCACCGGGCTGTTTTCGCGCAAGACATCGGCTAAAAAACACGCGGAACCGCAAAAGCCGGAAAGTGCCAGCGAACCCGATTCCGTCGCGGCATAGATCGTAGATACGCATTTCCGGACACAAACCGCGATGCGGTTTCTACCGGAAATGCTCTAATGCAAGCTTCCGAGGCGCTCCAGTGCCTCGGAAAATCCCTGTCCCTGCAACTGGAACGAAACCGTTCGGCCCTGCAGATCGGGGGCCTCTATTGTCAGGGTTTGTCCGGCCTTCAGCGCGGTTACAAGTTCGACGAACGGCGTGAAGGAAACGATGCAGCCCACGGGCAGACACGTGCTGACCTGAACTTCCTGCAACCGCACATTTCCGGATTTTACCGAAAACAGCTTTGTGACGGCAAGGCCGAAAGGCATGACCACGGTGCCGGAAAGCTTACCCGGCGTCCCGACATCATCAAGCCGGAACTCGACGGAGACGACCAGTTTGCGTGTCTTCTCCTCAAGCTGGACCTGAGCGATGGCGCAGAGCGGTTTTTCCGTCTCCGCCACCGGCTTACTGGCGTCATTATCATCTTTTTTCGCAGGCGCGACGCAAGCAAGCTGCCAACTCCCGTGAACCTCACGCAACGGCGCGTCCGCCTTTTTTTCTGCATCTTGCGCGGGAGCACCGCCCGCCACCAAACCGGCGGACAGGAACACCGTGAGAGCCGTTTTCCAAAGCGTGTTTTGACTGCGCTTCATCAGAAACGAACTCCAAGTTGGGCTGAAGCAGATTGATCCAGAAGACCCGCGCCAAAAACCGCGCCGTAACGGAATGTCAAGGTCGCGGATGGGTTGAGATTGTAGCTAAGCCCCAGATTGATCAATGCCACGTCGCGCGCCATGGCAGCACTTGTCACAGAAAACGCACTGCCACCATCGTAGAACAGTGCACTCTCCATCATCGGATCGCCATAGGCATGACGCCACCCGATATCGAGCATCGCGCGTCCAAGCATCCCCTCCAACGCAATGTCACGGCTGATGCGCGCCCCGAGCGTCGAATAAAACTCGTCGTGGCTGACGGCACCCGAAGAGACGGCGGCGATACCGCCCATCTCCCGGAAAGCATCCGTCCGCGTATTCACGTAAGCGATATTGGCGTAAGGCTCGATATGGGTGAGATCGAAATCGAACCGCCAGGCGGCTTCGGCAAAGACCTGCGTGGTGGAAGCGTCGTAACCAGCGGTTAGGTCCTCCTTCAATGTTGAAAAGGAAACCGCCCGGCGCGTTTCGACATCCTGAAAGGCGTGGGTTGCACCAAGACGCAGGGATGCAGGGCCAATTGTTTTGCCCGCATAACCCGCCACATAGTAGCCGTCCACGTCAGCAGATGCCGCAGGAGAACCCTGGCTGATCACATCGCGGCCGTATCCGGCGGCCACCCCGGCACGCCAGCCATCAGCCAAATCTCCGTCAATACCAAAGAGGACGCCGCCGCCCTTCATGTCGGCCGATGCGCCGTTTCCATCACCATCGGTGCGGCCGCGAGAGCCGAAACCACTGGACCAGAACGTGAGTGAACCCTCGTCAATGTCAAACGGGTTTGATCCGCCTTCAGCATAGGCGACCGGTAGGATCGGGCGCGCATCGACACCTTCGAAAGCACTGCGCAGCCGGTTGAGAATGACATCGCGGGTGAGTTGGCTGCGGTTGATCAAAGCCATGGCAAGCGAGGGATGAATTTCCCCGGCAAGCTGCGCGAAGGCGGATTGGGTTTCGCCCTGTTGCAGAAACACGGCCGCCTCGTAGAGCGGCGAGCTTTCCCCAAGCGCCTCTATGGCGTTGGCGGCCCCGCGCGCATTGGCCGTCGATGTTTCAGCGGCCAGAAAGCCGGCATCCGGTGATGCCCGGGCGAAGGAAAGATAGGTGCTGCCGTCGTCAGCACTCCGGGCTACCATTGCGGTCAGATAGGCGAAATTTTCGCCGACACTTGAAAACGTACCGGTAATTCCACCCGTTGCCGTCAGGATCGTGTAGCGGGTGCTGAGGCTATAGGCAGTTTGGTTCGCCAGCGACGTAACGACAAGACTGACATCATTGTCGATGGTGATGGTTCCGGTCACGGCAAGCCTGTCGGAATTGCCGGCGGCGTCGATTTCAACCTCATAGCGAGAGCCACTAGCAAATGTTGCGCTGCCCGTGGAAGCCAGCGTGCCGATCGAATTGCCGGGCGCGAGCGTGCCACCCGAGCCGACGGTCAGGCCGCCGATGGTGCCGGAGCCGCCAAGTGTCGCGCCGGTACCGACCGAAACAGCGCTTGCAAGCCAGCCATTGACGCTGAGCTTTCCAGAGGAAACCGCAGTGGTGCCCGTATAGGTACTATTTCCGGTCAAGACCAGATTGCCATCGCCCGTCTTTTCAAAGGTGCCAGTACCGCTGATGGCATTGGAAAGCGTGCCGGCACCATCGACAACGAGTTGCGCATCATTGGCGATGCCGCCCGAGCCGAAACTTTTTGAGTTGCCTTTCAGCGTGCCGGAGGAAATCGTGGTGCCGCCGGAATAGCTGTTATTGCCGCCAAGCGTTGTGACGCCAGCTTCGGCAACGACTTTGCCCGCACCTGAAATATCGGCTGAGAGTATATAGCCGGTCTCGGAATGGTTGAAGACGATGCTGCCGTTGCCTGCACCGAAAGCAATCGTGCGCGCTTCTAACGCACCGGCTGAGCGGGCGGTTTGGCCCGCGGCAGCTCCGATGTTGAGCACGCCTGTGGAACCCGCCGATGCGGCAATGAGAATAGTGGGCGCAGCCAGCGAGGCTCCGCCGGTTATCTCAACGGAACCGTTTCCGGCATCGCCGACGACCATGAGATTGCCAACCGCAACGCGCGATCCCACACCGCTTACCAGAACGTTTCCATTCGATCCCGCCGCACTGCCCGCATAGAGATCATAGGCATCAAGTGATCCGCCGTTCGTAACGGTCAAGCTTCCGGAACCTTCAAAACCCACATCGACGGAGCCGGAGTTCACAACGCCGTTGTCGATATAAGCGGTGACGTTCGAACCCGATCCTGTGATCGTCATCGTGCCGGAGGAACCGGCAAGATCACCGAGCATCACCTTGGCAGCTTTGATACCGCCGCCGGCGCTGACAGACACATTTCCTGTAGTCCCGCCTCCGTATCCGACAAAAAACGTTCCGGTCATCGCCCAGCTCGATCCGTTGCCCGCCACCGTTACGGTGGAAGTGGAACCGCCATGGGCCGCAACATAGCCGTCGCGGCTTTCCACCGTGCCACCGGCCTCGACGGTCATGGAACCGTTGCCGTCAAGGCCGACATTGAGATCGGCGCGGCTTTGCAATTTGCTGCCGGCACCGGATACCCGGGCGGAACCGGTACCACCGGCATTTGCTCCGATGATAATATTCGCTGCATCGACAAGGCCGCCGCCCGTAACCGCCAGCGAACCCGTGCCACTCACACCCACCTCGAGATCGCCACGGTTGACTGTCCAGACCGAGCCCTGCCCATCCACGGCGGCAGCGCCCGTTGCACCCGCCACAACGCCAAGCCGCGCCGTCGTACTATCAACGGAGCCACCCGCCATAACGTTGAGCTTACCATTGCCGGCGGCACCGCCCGGATCGGCGACATCGCCGCCGACCTGCAGGTCGCCGGTCCTCCAGTTCGAGCCGTCGCCGGTGACAGTCGCCTCACTTGCCGAATGGCGGCCGACAATGGCCTCGCCACTGGTTACGGTCCCTGCGGCCTCTACGAGAAGCGTTGCAGCTCCCGAATTGCCAACGACGAGCGATCCGCCGCTTTGCAGCGCGGAGCCCAGACGGCTTACCGTCACGGAACTTCCGTCCGCAGAAGCCAGATCGGCGATGACCGTGGTCGTCCGGCTGGTGACCGTGCCGCCGCCGGTGATGGTGAGCGTGCCAACGCCCGCACCACCAACAACGAGGTCCGACGACATGGTCCAGCGGCTGCCCGCACCCGACACCAGGGCCGTCCCTGCGGTAGTGGCATCTTTGGCCAGCAGGCCTTTGGCGCTTTGCAGCGCGCTGGCGCCAAGCACATCCAGATAGCCGTTTCCGCCAGTTGCGGAAGATAGCGGATCGCTGTAACCCACAAGAACCGTATCGGCGATCCTCAGTGTAGATGCGTTGTCGAGCTTGACGGAGCCGCTTCCCGTCCCGCTTTTGCCAACATGGATGTTTTCCGACGATGCCGTCGTGCCGTGTGACAGAAGAAGGGTGGCCGTGCCGTCGCCACCAACAATGATGGTACTTTCATTCGCCCAGTTTGCGCCGCTGAATGTGGCGGAGCCGGTCGCTCCGCTGGCCGTTCCGAGAATGACGGATTTCGTCTGCAAGCCGCCCTGAACCACCAGCGTGCCGGCGCCCGCAGCATTGCCTATCGCCAGTTGCTGCACTTCAGCGGTTGTTCCTATGTTGATGATCGGACCGTAAGAATTGATGATCGCCTCATCGCCGGCATTGGGAACACGTTGCGATGGACCCCAGTTCGAGGCGGTAACCCAGTCTTCGCCGTCAGAGCCTGTCCACTGCAAGGTGTCGGCGACGACAACCGGCGCGGTGAAAAGTGAGGATATGAGGACAAGAAGCCCCGTTGCCCCACCAGGGAAAAACCTGCTTGGCGCTGCTGCGCACATTTCTGCTGTCGGACAGGTTTCCCCTTCCGAAACATGGCAGAAACAAGCGGACATTCAGTCTCCCTAACCCGCGCGACGTGCGGTCTTCCTTTGATCGAGCGAATCATTTTGTGAATCAGATCAACTACGCCAGTTTGAAAGATGATTTCCAGTATGAACAGCGCAAAGCGTGGTTTTTACTGACAGACGAAACAAAAACGGAGCACGACAGGCGCGCTCCGTTAAATAAGCAACAGATGGCTGGAGTAAATCTCTACCGAGATCGAACGGGAAAATCCCGTTCTGCCTACTGCTTTGAAAACCGCCCGAAGGCTCCGCCTGAAAAGCACAGGGGATCGCCATCGCGGTGGGCGGCACGCAGCACTTCGCCGACGATGATGGTGTGATCGCCCGCATCGTGGGCTGCCGCCTGCCGGCATTCGAAACGGGCGAGCGTGCCCGGAATGACCGGAACGCCCTCGTCGTTGATTTCCCAGTCAAGATCGTCAAATGCGCGGCCGTTGCGGGTGAAGCGGGCGCTCAGCACGTCCTGATCTGCGCTCAGCACATGGATGGCGAAATGCGTTGCGCCGCTGAAGGCCGGATAGCGCGATGAATTTTTGGCAGGCGACCACAGCACCAGCGGCGGATCGAGCGATACCGACGCGAAGCTGTTGACCGTCATACCGATCGGCCCTTCGGGCGTCGTTGCCGTCACCACCGTTACGCCGGTGGTGAAAGCGCCGAGCGCATTGCGAAAGCTGCGGCTGTTTTCGCCGCCGGGAACAAATACGTGCTCATTCGGCATTTTGATCGCTTCTGCGACTGTCATCACGGCACCTCGCTTCCAATTGCAAGTGTGTAAAGCTCAAACCAGGTCTGGCGGTCGATGGTGACGCGCAGGGCATCGGCCGCCGTTTTTATGCGCTGAATATTGTTGGTGCCGAGCACGGGCACGATCTTTGCCGGATGCCGCAGCAGCCAGGCGATGGCAACGGCAGTGGCATCGACGCCCTGCTCGTTGCCGATGCGCTGCAGGGCAGCCATGGTTCCACCATGCGCACCGGAAAACAGCGAACCGCCGCCAAGCGGCGACCATGCCATCGGTGAAACGCGCTTTTCCTGCAGGAAGGCCAGATCGCCATTGGTGAAGCTATCGGTAGCAAGCAAGCTCATTTCGATCTGGTTCGTAACCAGCCTATTGCTCATAGCCGATTGCAGCAGGGCGAAATCCCACGGGCGGAAATTGGAAACGCCCACGGCCTTGACCTTGCCGGAAGCTACCAGTGCATCGAGCGCCTTGCCGGTTTCTTCGGGATCGATCAACGGATCGGGCCGGTGGATCAGCAACAGATCGACACGATCTGTGCCCATGTCACGCAAGGAGGCCTCGACTGAAGCGTTGATATGGCCAGCCGTGGTATCGTAATGCTTGACGCGGGCGGCTGAGTGACGCCCGGCTGGCGCCACGATGCCGCATTTCGTCACGATCTCGATCTTGTCGCGAAGGGATGGAGCTGCCTTGAGGCCGGCACCCAGAATGGCTTCCGCCGTGTATCCACCATATATATCAGCCTGATCCATGGTGGTGATGCCCTGCGCCAGGCAGGCTTCGATCTTTGCCTGTACATGGGAAGGCGAAGTATCAGCATCGTCGCCGATGCGCCACATGCCGTAAACGATGCGGCTAAGTTCCAGGTTTTCAGAAAGAGCGATACGTTCCATCAGTGGCGTTCCCCGTTGCCCAGCGGCGTGGCAGGTGTTTCAGAAGGCACCCGGCCGTATGCATGCGGCAGGGAGCAGGTTTTCATTTGCGGCAGGACCTTGGTTCCGAAGTGTTCAGCCTCGTCGAGATGCGGATAACCCGAGAGGATGAAGGCGCGAATACCCATTTTCTGGTATTCCTCCAGCGCCGAAAGGACCTTGTCGGTAGAGCCGACGAGCGCTGCACCACAGCCGGAGCGCGCCCGGCCGATGCCGGTCCACAGGTTGGGTTCGACATAACCGAACTTGTCGGCCAGTTCCCGGGCCCGCGCCTGATGCGATACACCGAGTGAGCCGCTGTCGTGGGCGCGGTTGCGGATCAGCTGGCCATATTCGTCGTCGAGCTTCGAAACCAGATGCTCGGCATATTCACGCGCTTCCTGTTCGGTATCGCGCACGACCATGTGGACTCGCAGGCCGTAATCCAGCGTGCGGCCATGGGCTGCGGCACGCTCATGGGCAGCGCGCATGCGGTCTGCGAGCTGGTCTTTCGTTTCGGGCCACATCAGATACACGTCGCATTGCGCGCCGCACAGCTCCAGCGCATCCGGCGAATAACCGCCGAAATAGAGCAGCGGACCGCCATTCTGCTGGTACGGACGTGCAGGCTCGGTGGAGACACCCTTGAATTGGTATATCTCGCCGTCATGGTCAATCGTGTCACGGGTCCAGGCCTGGCGCAAAATCTGCACGACTTCATGGCTGCGTTTGTAGCGAAACGCGCTGTCAGCCACCTCGCCGGGAAAATCGGAGCTGATGACGTTGAGCGTCAGGCGGCCCTTCAGCATGTGATCGAGCGTCGCCACCGTACGCGCCAGCATGATCGGCTGCATTTCGCCGCAACGGATTGCAGCAAGAAAATTGATGCGGTCACTGATCGGAGCGCAACCCGCCACGAAGCTCAACGTGTCCTGGCCGACCTGATAGGAAGAGGGGCAGAGAATGTTGCGAAAACCGAGTTCCTCGGCCTTTTTGACGATATCCGAGCAATGTTCGAAGCTGGAGCGCAGGCTGCCATCCGGCACGCCCAGATAGGCGTAATCATCGGAACAAAGGGCAGAAAACCAGGAGACCTCGGCAGCATCGAGATCAGCGGATGTAACGGGTACGACGGTCATGCAATTCCTCCTCAAGGCCGCTCTCGTTTTTCTTGCATAACATCAAGAAATATGTAAATCAATGATGTATCAATTTTTGTTTTGCGGAGGGGATAGAATCATGAAACACACGGGCGGCAGCCTGCCTATGTATTTGCAGATCGCCGAAATGCTGGTGCGCGAAGTCGCTGCGGGCCGTCTGACAGATGGTGAAAAGCTTGCTCCCGAAAGGGATATGGCAGCCGATCTCGGCATTGCTGTCGGCACGCTTCGCAAGGCGCTTGCGGAGTTGCAGGAGCGTGGACTGCTGGAGCGTGTGCAGGGTTCCGGCAATTATATCCGCGCGGTCAGCGATCCCCAGAGCGTTTATGCCTTCTTCCGGCTGGAGATGATCGAGGGCGGTGGCCTGCCAACGGCGGAGGTGCTGGATGTTGCGCGCCTTGCCAAGCCATCCACCCTGCCCGCCTTTGGCACATCGCCGGAAGGCCACCGCATCCGCCGCCTGAGGCGTATCGCGGGGAAACCGGCGGCAATCGAGGAGATCTGGCTAGACGGTTCCTATGTCGACACGATTACCATCGAGAACCTGTCGGAATCGCTCTATCTCTATTATCGCACCCGCCTCAATCTCTGGATATCGAAGGCAGAAGACCGCATCGACCTCGGGGAAGTGCCAGAATGGGCGCCTGCACAATTCGGCCAGAAACCCGGCGCGTCGGTGCCGCGTGTCCTTCGCCTGAGCCAGGGTCAGGACGGAGCCGTGGCTGAAGTCTCATGGACATGGTTCGACCACACCGTCGCACGGTACGTTTCACGCATACGTTGAAAACGCACGAAATTCGCGTGATCCACTTGGACAGAGAAAATTGACCACAGGCAAGGAAGCCGAGACCTGCCACGCAGGGGTTTTCGTTGAAATATTTCTACAAATCAAAGCTTTGGCGGTTTTTGATTTCTGTCAGAAATAAAATTGATACACTATTGATTTCCTTTTGACGAAAGGTAATATCACGGGCCTAGGGAGACAGGCGTTTGGCCGTCCCACGATATCGCCGGACGATCGGGATGATTTTTTCGAAAAGCGATGCGTGGATTTGAAGTTTGATGCCGGGTTTGCGTTCATCGGATTTTGGACGCCCCGGACGTGAGGAGGAAAAGATGGCTTCAGTCAGCCTGCGCAAGCTGGACAAGAGTTACGGTGCCCTGCGCATCGTCAAGGGTATCGACCTTGAAATCAACGATGGTGAATTCGTGGTTTTCGTCGGCCCCTCAGGCTGCGGAAAATCCACGACGTTGCGCATGGTCGCCGGGCTGGAAAGCATCAGCGGCGGTGAGGTGATGATCGGCGACCGCGTTGTCAACAAACTGCCGCCGCGCGAGCGTGACATCGCCATGGTGTTTCAGGACTACGCGCTTTACCCGCACAAGACGGTGCGTGAAAACATGGGTTTCAGCCTGAAGGTACGTGGTGTCAGCGCCTCGCAGGCCAATGCCAGCATTGATGAGGCAGCGAATATGCTGGGCATCAGCCATCTGCTGGACCGTCGGCCGGGCCAGCTTTCCGGCGGCCAGCGCCAGCGCGTGGCCATGGGCCGCGCCATCGTGCGCCGCCCGCAGGTGTTCCTGTTCGACGAGCCGCTTTCCAACCTCGACGCAAAACTGCGCGGACAGGTTCGCACGGAAATCAAGCGCCTGCACCAGCAGCTGGGCACCACCATCATCTACGTGACGCATGATCAGGTGGAGGCGATGACGCTGGCTGACCGCATCGTCATTCTGCGCGGCGGCGATATCGAGCAGGTGGGCACGCCGGACGAGGTCTATAACCGTCCGGAAAGCGTGTTCGTCGGCGGTTTCGTCGGTGCGCCTGCCATGAATTTCGCCCGCGCCAGAGTGACCGGCGACAGGCTGACATTTACGGACGGCAACTCTCTTCCACTGGCAGCAATCAGACCGTCCCGTGAAACGGCGCTCGATGGACGGGAGGTCATCGTCGGCATTCGCCCTGAACATTTCGGTCCTGCCGGGGGATTTGACACACAGCTCTCCGTCAAGGTGCAGGTGGTGGAGCCTTTGGGGTCTGATACGCTGGTGCATTTCACCCTCGGTGATGCGGCGCTGACGGCGAGAATGCCGCCAGAGATGAAACCGGCTCCGAATGAGGAACTGAAGATCGGCCTCGACCCATCGAAGGTGCACCTGTTCGACGTGACGACGGAACGCTCCATTCAGTGACAGGATCGGGCCGCCACCGGCCCGGCTTCAAGATTTCAATAACGGGAGGAAAATATGAAATTCAAAGCCCTTACGGGAGCGGCGCTCTGCGCAACGATGCTCAGCTTTTCGGGACAGGCCTTTGCCGACGCCGAACTCAAAATCTTCGTTTCCAGCCAGCATCAACCCGACGTGTGGCGCAAGGCGCTCGATCAATATGAGGCGAAGACGCCGGGCGTGAAAGTCGTGATCGAGACCGGCGGTAACACCTCCGAAATGCAGGCGCAATATCTCAACACCGTCATGTCTGCCAAGGATTCGAGCCTTGACGTGCTGATGCTCGATGTCATCCGTCCCGCACAATTCGCAACCGCTGGCTGGACCAGCGATTTCTCCGGCAAGGACTTGTCCGCCTACCTGCCGACCTATGCAGAAGCAAACACCGTGAACGGCAAGATCGTGGCGCTGCCGGCGTTCGCCGATTCCATGTTCCTCTACTATCGCAAGGACTTGCTGGACAAATACGGCATCCAGCCGCCGACCACCTGGGATGAGCTGAAGGAAGCCTCAAAAAAGGTGATGGAGGGCGAAAAGAACCCCGAACTTCAGGGCCTCTCCTTCCAGGGTAAGGCCATCGAAGGTGCGGTATGCACGTTCCTGCTGCCCTACTGGAGCGAAGGCAAGTCGCTGGTTAAAAACGGCAAGCTGAATTTCGACAATCAGGCGGCCGTGGATTCGCTGAAGCTCTGGAAGAGCTTCGTCGACGAAGGCATTTCCAAGAAGAACATTTCCGAAGTGGCGACCGACGACACGCGTAAGGAATTCCAGGCGGGCAAGGTTCTCTTCGCCGTCAACTGGTCCTACGCCTGGACCCATTTTCAGGGCAAGGAATCCCAAGTGAACGACAAGGTTGGCGTCGCCCGGTTGCCGGCCGTCAAGGGCGGAGAGCAGACGACGTGCCTCGGCGGCTGGGAATTCGGCGTTTCCGCCTATTCCAAGCAGCAGGACGAAGCCAAGAAACTGGTGGAATATCTGTCCAGCCAGGATGTTTCGAAGTTCATAGCCATCAATGCCGCGCTGCTGCCCACCTATGCCTCGCTCTACAAGGATGCTGATGTGACCAAGTCCATCCCTTGGTTTGCGGATGCTCTACCGGTTGTTGAAACGGCAAAGGCCCGTCCGGTTACACCGCGTTACAACGAGGTCAGCGAAACGATCCGCACCACCGTCAATGGCGTGCTTGCGGGCGTGATGTCGCCGGAAGACGGCGCAAAGCAGATGGAAAGCCGTCTGCGCCGCGTATTGCGCTAAGCCCTGTGGCCGGGGGCGGCATGCAGGACATGCCGTTGCCGGCCTGTTTGGCCGAACCAGTGAAAATCGCCTGAACGGCGCGACAAACGGGCCGGGACTTAACCGGTCTGATCGGGAGACGATGACGTGAATTCAGTTGCGGGAGTGGCAGACGTGACGATGCCGGAGAGAACAATGGTCAGGGTGGACGAGAAACCGCAGCCGCGCTGGACGCGGTGGCTCGATCTCGGTGACCGGTCGCTTGCCGTGCTTTTGCTGGCGCCTGCAGCCATTCTTCTTTCGCTTATCATCGTCTATCCGGTGGCGCGTCTCGTCTACACCTCGTTTTTCAGCCTTTCGCTGACATCAGGCCTGCCGGCGGAATTCATCGGCTTTGAAAACTACACGGCGATGCTCGATGACCCGATTTTCTGGGAAACGACCTGGAATACGGTGCTGATAACGCTGATAACGGTGCCGGGAGCGCTGTTCATGGGCCTGGGCCTTGCGCTCCTCGCCAACCTGCCGTTTTCGATGCAATGGCCGATGCGCCTGTCGCTGCTCATCCCTTGGGCGCTGCCTCTGTCGTTCGCCGGCCTCATCTTCGCGTGGTTTTTCCACTACGAATACGGCGTGGTCAACGATGTGCTGAACCGGCTGGGCTTTGAAGGCATCATCTGGTTCAACTCGCCGAACTGGGCCTTCGCAGCCATCTGCCTGACCATCATCTGGAAGACCTCCTCCTTCATGGCACTGATGATCCTTGCAGGGCTGCAAACCATTCCGCGCTCGCTTTATGAAGCCGCCGATGTGGATGGCGCCGGCAAGCTCAGGCAGTTCTTCGAGATCACGCTACCGCTCCTAAAACCCTCGATCGTCGTTGCTCTCATCTTCCGTACGATTACGGCGCTGCAGACTTTTGATATTCCATACATGATGACCGGCGGCGGCCCCGGCACATCAACCACGACGCTCGCCATGTACATTCACCAGAACACCGTTTCCTTCCTCGATCTCGGTTACGGTTCGGCACTGGCGGTCATGATGTTTGCGCTCTCCATGTGCGTCACCGCCGTTTATCTCCGCATTATCAGGACGAAGGACTGATCCCATGAGCACCGTTGCGACCTCCTCCGGTCTGTCTTCCTTCTTCTCCGGCAAGCCGCTGCGCTTCATTGCGGCCTCCATATTGCTGGTCAACGGCCTGTTTCCGGCAATATGGACCCTGTTCACCTCGCTGAAAACCGAAGCGGAACTGACGGTGAAACCGATCACATGGTTTCCGCATGCGCCGACGCTCGCCAATTACATGCAGGCCTTTTCCGACCAGCCGCTGCACCTCTTCCTGTTCAACAGCTTCATGGTCGCGCTGCTTTCCACGGCACTCACAATTCTGATTTCGGTGCTGGCAGCCTATGCGCTGGCGCGGCTCGATCTCAAGTACCGGGCGCTGATCCTCTCGCTCATCATCGCCGTTTCTACATTCCCGCTGGTAACGCTGCTGGTGCCTCTGTTCGAGATCATGCGTGCGCTCAACCTGCTCAATAGCTGGACCGCTCTTATACTGCCTTACACCGTGCTCTCCCTGCCGGTCTGCACGCTGATGCTGGTGTCCTTCTTCGAAAGCATCCCGCGCGATCTGGAAAACGCCGCCATGATTGATGGCTGCACCCGCATCGGTGCGCTGTTCAAGGTTGTCGTGCCGCTATGCGCGCCGGGTGTCTTCACCGCCGGTATTCTCGCTTTCGTGAACGCCTGGGACGAATTCCTGCTGGCGCTCTCCTTCAATTCCAATCCGGCACTGCGCACGCTGCCGGTCGGCATCCAGCTTTACCAGGGTGAGTTCGCTTTCCCCTGGCCCGTCATCTCGGCGGCGCTGGTGGTCGGCATCGTCCCGGTTGCGATCCTGATCGTCATCTTTCAGGAGCGCGTCGTCTCCGGTCTCACCGCCGGCGGTCTCAAGGGTTAAACAGGTACAGTCATGCAATTCGAAAAGACCAGAGACGGCTTCACGCTTGCGATTGGCAGCCACACCATTCTTTCTCATTCGCCTGAGAACCCGGCTTTCTTCGCCGGTTTGGGCAAGGAGCGGATGGATATGTATCGCGGCAATTTCGATATCGAGGACTATGTCATCGAACGAACTGCGCTCCGCCACGCCGAAGTCAGTGGCGACAGCGTTACGCTGTCTTCCGCACCCGGGCAGGCCGCGCGCCTTCATCTGGCCCTGGATGGAAATGCCATCAGGGTCACGACGCTGGATGAAACCATCAATCGGCTGTGGCTGCGGATCGTCGCAGATGAGGACGAACATGTCTGGGGCGGTGGCGAACAGATGTCCTATTTCGACATGCGCGGCCGCCGCTTTCCGCTCTGGACCTCCGAACCCGGTGTCGGCCGCGACAAGACCGCTGAAATCACCTTCAAGGCTGACGTCAGCGGCAAGGCGGGTGGCGATTATTACAACACCAATTACCCGCAGCCGACCTATCTGTCGTCGCGCAAATATGCGCTGCATGTGGAAACCAGCGCCTATTCGGTCTTCGATTTCCGCAACGAAGATTTCCACGAAGTCGAGATCTGGGCGATCCCCGAAAGGATCGAGTTTTTCACTGGCGATCGTTTCACCGATATCGTTTCCGCCCTCTCGCTGCGGTTCGGACGCCAGCCGGAACTACCGGGGTGGGTCTATAGCGGCGCGATCATCGGGTTAAAGGATGGCGCCAACTCCTTTGCCCGGCTGGAAAAAATCCGCGCTGCCGGAACCAAGGTCTCCGGCCTGTGGTGCGAGGACTGGGTGGGGCTTCGCCAGACATCCTTCGGCGCCCGGCTATTCTGGGACTGGCAGGCCAATGAGGCGCGTTATCCGCATCTGCGTCAGAAGATCGCCGAGCTTGCCGATCAGGGCATTCGTTTTCTGGGATACGTGAACCCCTATCTCTGCGTCGACGGCCCGCTTTTTCCGGAGGCGGAGGCGGCCGGTTATTTCGCCACCGGCGCGGACGGCAAGACGGCGCTCGTGGATTTCGGCGAGTTCGATTGTGGCGTGGTCGATTTCACCAATCCGGCCGCAGCCGAGTGGTTTTCCGAAGAGATCATCGGCAAGAACATGCTTGATTTCGGCCTTTCCGGCTGGATGGCCGATTTCGGCGAATATCTGCCGATCGACATCACGCTATCGAACGGCATCGACGCCAAGCTGATGCACAATGCCTGGCCGACGCTCTGGGCAGAGGTCAACGCCAAGGCCGTTGAAAGCCGCGGCAAAACCGGCGAAGCGCTGTTCTTCATGCGCGCGGGCTTTACCGGTGTGCAAGCCCACTGCCCGCTGCTGTGGGGCGGTGACCAGTCCGTCGATTTCTCCCGCCATGACGGTCTCGTCACTGTCATATGCGGTGCGCTGTCCTCCGGTCTTCTCGGTAATGCCTATCACCATTCCGATATTGGCGGTTATACCAGCCTGTTCGGCAATGTCAGAACCCCGGAACTCATCATGCGCTGGACGGAGATGGCAGCCTTTACTCCTGTCATGCGAACCCATGAGGGCAATCGCCCGCGCGACAATCTCCAGATCGATCAGGACGAGACCGTTCTTGGCCATTTTGCCCGCATGACGGCAATCTATGTCGCACTCGCCCCCTATCTGAAATCGCTTTCCACTGAAGCGGCCGAAAACGGCCTGCCGGTACAGCGCCCGCTTTTCCTGCATCACGAGAACGACCGGCAGACCTATGCCATTCAGGACAGCTATCTCTACGGGGCCGACATGCTGGTCGCACCAGTGTGGAAGGCGGGGGAGACGCAGCGCACGCTTTACCTTCCGGGCGATGGGGAATGGATGCATCTTTGGAGTGGCGCGCGGTATTTTGGCGGGCACGAGATCACCGTGGAGGCTCCGATAGGCCAGCCGGCTGTGTTCTACCGCGCTGAAACGCGCTTTACTGCGTTATTTGAACGGCTTCGTAATATCGCTTGAAGCATCACCTTCCGGCCATTTCCAAAAAACGCCGCAGATATTGCGGCGTTCAACCGATGCTTTAACAGGCCTAGCTAGACGGCCATCAGCCCGTCAGGCGTGGTGATGTAATGGCTTTCTTGAACAGCACCGTCATCGCGTCGCTGATGCCCTGGGACGGGCTGACTTCGAAGTACAGACCCGGGGAAGCGCAGCTCTGCATGCGTGAGCCAATTTCCGCCTGAAAGGGCTTGATCCAGCTATTATACCAGTCATTCGTCGGCAGCGGCAGATAGGTGGTATAAAGCACCGCGATACGAAAACCCTTTTCCTTCAGTTTCGTACAGTCTTTGATGTCGATCGGCTCCTGACAGCGGCCTCCCGTCAGTTTTTTCGTACAGGAGGACGGCTTGTAACTGTCGCCCACCCCGTCTGAAACAAAGAAAATAACCTTATCCGGGTTCGCCGAGCTTGCGCCCGTGCCCGAACTGCCGACCTTATCTCCAATCTGGATCAGTGCCCGGTCGAAATCTGTTTGCTGGTCGTTGTTGTATCCCTGATAGGGGATTGACATCAGGTTGATTTCACCAGCTTTTTTCTTTGCTGCGTCCAGATCCGATGTCAGCGAAACGACCTCAAGCAGCTTGGTATCTTCCGCCCGTTCCCCGAAGGTATAGACGGCCATGCGATATTGATTGCTGCTTTTGCGCGTGGACTTTGCCGTGTCCATCAGGCTGGCGGTTGCCTTGGCAACCACGTCGATACGCGTCGTAACCCCGAGTTTCTTGGCCTTGAAGTAATAGCTGTTCGGGTCTGCCACGCCGTCCTTCACGATGTGGCAGGCAAAAGCGCATTTATCGCCAGTATTCGCAACCAGGGTGGCAACATCCGTGGGTGTCGCGCCCACTCCCATGGAGGGCGTATTATCAAGCAGAAGATAGAAATCGCTGAAGGTTTCCGTTTCGTATTTGGCCGTGGCCGTGCCGGCAACCGAAACGAAATCCTTCCCCAGAAGCCCTGAGAGGGTCGTGCTGACCGACGCCTTGAAGCTGACGGACGACTCGACCACATTGCCGTGCTTGATCACCGAAACATCGACCGAGGTAATGGTGTAGTCCGCGTCGCCGCGCTGATTGCCATCGAAGAATGCCCGGGCTTCTTCATTGCCGACGGGAATGACACCGTCCCCCGACATCTTCTTTGCCGCCTGAACACTTGCGGACATATCGGCGACTGCCGCCAGAGCCGCGGAATCCGCTGCCTGCTGCAGATCGGCTTTGACCGACATGCCGCGCGTAATATCGAGCGCCATACCGGCAGCCCCGCACAGAGGCACCATGAGCAGCGCGGTCAGAATGCCAAAATTTCCAGATTTCTCTCGCCAGAAGTTTTTCAAGTTCGCCCCCAACCAATCTGGGAGCTGAAGCTAATACAGCGGAATTGAAAAGCGGTTTCAATAAATAACTAATTTTTGATAAACTTAATATAATCAATAACTAATATGTTCGCGGCAAATTCGCCAATATTCTCGTTAACTTTCAAAGTTGACATTACTTCAAAACCCTCCTAGCAAAACAGTCTCTTCCGAGGGGAGCACCTGACGGTGCTGAGATGGCGATGAGCCGGACCCTTGAACCTGATCCGGGTCATGCCGGCGTAGGAACGGAAACTGTAGCGCGTTTGCGTTACTGCCCTTTCTCTTCTCCGCTTTGCCCGGATCTCCGTGATCGCCACAGCTGGAGACCGAACGATGATGATGAAACATCCTTCCCTTCGTATACGGTACGGCTGCGTCTGAGTCCCGGCCGATGCGTGCCTCCCATGCGCTGAAGGGCGTCGTTCTTATTCTGATTGTCTGGCAGCTGGGCATCTGGCTGTTTGCACCGCCCCGCTACATCCTGCCCTCGCCCGCCGATGTTGCCGCAGCACTCCTGCGCCAGCCAGCCTTCCTGTTCGGACAGGCCATGGTGACATCAGGTGAAATGGCTGTCGGGCTTGCGGCTGGCATTGCCGCCGGCATTCTCGTTGCCTTTACGATTGCCGCCGTCCCGCGTTTTGGCCGCCTCGTCTGGCCCATGGTTCTCGTGTTGCAGGCATTTCCGGTCTTCGTGCTGGCCCCTATTCTCGTACTCTGGTTCGGTTTCGGCATGGCCTCGAAAGTTGTCATGACGGCGATCATCATCTTTTTTCCCGTCGCTTCAGCCTTCACCGACGGCCTCAACCGCACGGATCGGACAATCCTCGATGCCGCCTCGCTGACGGAGGCGAGCCACTGGCAAATCCTCACCCGGCTGCGTGTGCCGCTGGCGCTTCCCGCACTCATTTCCGGGCTGAGGGTCGCAGCTCCGCTCGCCCCGCTCGGCGCGGTCATTGGCGAATGGGTGGGCGCCTCCGCCGGGCTCGGTTTTGTCATGATCCAGTCCAATGCCCGCATGCAGACCGACACAATGTTCGCCGCCATGACTATTCTCGCCGTCATGGCGGTGCTGCTGCGGCTTGTCGTCGACCGGGCAACGGCCAACCTCGCCCCCTGGGCCAAAGAAACAGACCACGTCATTCCTTTCAAATATTTGCGGAGACTTTCGGCACCATGAAACGAACTCTTCTTTCCCTCGTCGTCGCGGCAGCAAGCGTGTTTGCGCCCGTGCAATCGCAGGCGGCCGACAAGCTTACCGTGTTGCTGGAATGGTTCGTGAACCCGGACCACGCTCCGATGGTGATCGCCAAGGAACGCGGCCTGTTCGCAGATGCCGGGCTGGACGTTGAGCTGGTTCCGCCCGCAGACCCATCCGCCGTACCGCGTCTGGTCTCGGCAAAGCAGGCCGATATCGGTGTACACTATCAGCCGAACCTCTATCTCGACCACGATGCAGGGCTGCCGCTCGTCCGTTTCGGCACGCTGGTGGAAACCCCGCTGAACACCGTCACCGTTCTGGCCGACGGGCCGATCAAGAGCCTGAAGGACCTGAAAGGCAAGAAGGTCGGCTTCTCGGTTTCCGGTTTCGAGGATGCGATGCTGAAGCGCATGCTGGAGAAGGAGGGACTGACAAAGGACGATGTTGAACTGGTCAACGTCAATTTCTCACTCTCGCCATCCCTGATCGCCGGCAAGGTCGATGCCACGCTTGGCGGTTTCCGCAATTTCGAACTGACGCAGATGAAGCTTGAAGGCCACGAAGGCCGCTCGTTCTTCCCCGAGGAACATGGCGTGCCCGCCTATGACGAGCTCATATTCGTCACCCATCGAGATCTCGTGAAAGATAGCCGCCTGCCGCGTTTTCTCTCGGCCGTTGAGCAGGCGGCGATTTTCATCACCAACCACCCGCAAGAATCCTGGCAGCTTTTCATCAAGGCCTATCCGAACCTTGACGACGCGCTGAACAAACAGGCGTTTTTCGATACGCTGCCGCGTTTCGCCAAACGTCCAGCCGCACTCGATCGCGCCCGCTACACACGCTTCGGCACCTTCATGCAAGACATGCAACTGATCAAGCAGGCGCCGGCGGCGGAAGACATTGCCGTGGAGTTGCAATAACCATGGCAAACAGTTTTCCGACTGCGGCGAAGGCCGCAGAGATCCTCGAAAGGGTAAGGCAGACGCGCCCGCGCGTGCATTGCCTGATGAACACAGTGGTACAGAAATTCACCGCGGACGGCATTACCGTTGTCGGCGGCATACCCTCGATGACAACCTCACTCGAAGAAATCGGTGCTTTCGTCACGAAAGCCGATGCGGTGACGATCAATCTCGGCACGCTCGACGCCGACCGGCGAAAAGTCATTCGATTTGCCGTCGAGATCGCCCGCGCGACTGGCAAGCCGTGGATTCTGGACCCCGTGCATTGCGACTATTCGCCATCGCGACTGGCGTTCGCGCGTGACCTGATCTCGCTTGGACCCACCATCGTGCGCGGCAACAGCGCTGAGATGAGCCTGATCGGTGCTGTTCCGAACGCCATCAGGATAGAGACCGGACCTGTCGATAACCTGCGCGATGCCACAAGGAGCGTCAGAATCGTCAACGGTCACCCGTGGATGGCGAAGGTGACAGGCACGGGTTGCCTATCGGGTGGCGTCATCGCCGCCTTCATGGCGGTGGAAAAAGACGCACTGACGGCCGCCGCCGCCGCCCTCGCCATCACGGGTGTCGCAGCCGAACTGGCAGCGAAAAACGCCAAAGGTCCCGGCACATTCGAGCCGGCATTTCTGGATGTTCTTTCAGAAATTTCCGGCGAAGACATAAGAAACCATGCGAGGATTGAGCATGAACAAGGTTGATTACCGTCTCAACGCGCTGGTCGATGCGAGCCTCGGCGATGTTGCGCCCTTGGGCGAGCTTGCTCTGGCGGCCACACTCAACGGCGCGACCATTCTGCAATATCGCGACAAACACGCCTCCACGCGGGAGATGATCGAAAACGCCAGCGCAATTCGCGAAGCCATTGCCGGCACGGGCGTGCCGCTGGTCATCAACGACCGGGTGGATGTGGCGCTCGCCTCTGGCGCGGACGGGGTGCATCTCGGCGCCGATGATATGGATGCCAAAACCGCCAGACGCATCCTTGGAGATAAGGCGATCATCGGCCTCACCGTCAAGAACCGCGCCGATGCCGAGCGGGCGGCCTCCATGCCCGCCGATTACGCCTGCATTGGTGGCGTGTTCGAAACCGTTTCCAAGGTAAATCCAGACAAGCCTGTCGGCCTTGACGGCTTTACGACGCTCCGCACTCTGCTCCGCGAATTGCGGCCGGGCATGCCGGTGGGCGCCATCGCCGGTATCGATCTTGCCCGCGTGCCGAACGTCATCGCTGCCGGTGCGGATGGTGTCGCCGTCATTTCTGCAATCTTCCGCGCAGGCGATATTGCCAGCACAACCAGGGACTTCCGCGCGGCAGTCGATGCAGCGCTGAAAGCGAGACAGTCATGACAGCAATCGCATTGACCATCGCCGGCTCAGACAGCGGCGGCGGCGCGGGCATTCAGGCCGACATCAAGACTTTTTCGGCACTCGGCGCCTATGCCGCCAGCGTCATCACCGCCATCACCGCCCAGAACACCAAAGGTGTGACGGCAGTGGAGGATATTTCCGTCGCCACCATCGTCGCGCAGATGGACGCTGTTTTTTCCGATCTTGCCGTCAATGCGGTGAAGATCGGCATGGTATCGCGGATCGAAACCATCGCGGCCATAGCTGCAAGGCTTCGGCAGCAGCCCCAGCCGGTGGTGCTCGACCCCGTGATGGTTGCGACCTCCGGCGACCGTCTGTTGCATGCGGATGCGATCGAGACACTGCAGCGCGACCTGCTGCCGCTCGCCACCATCGTCACGCCGAACCTGCCTGAAGCAGCGCTTCTCACCGGGTTGCCGATTGCAGACACCGAGGCGGAGATCACCCGTCAGGCCGAGATGATCCTGAAGGCGGGCGCGAAAGCCGTGCTCATCAAGGGCGGCCATGGCGACGGGCCGCAGAGTACGGATTATCTGTTTGCAGACGGCACCGTGCAGGCGCTTTCCGCTATGCGAGTGGACACGAAAAACGACCATGGGACCGGCTGCACGCTGGCGGCGGCGATCACCGCGCATCTGGCCATGGGGCATAACCTGGCGGAGGCGGTTGGTCTTGCGAAGGACTATCTGAATGGAGCGCTTGACGCTGGTCGGGGGCTTGCCGTCGGGCACGGTCGGGGACCGGTGCATCATTTTTATCGATGGTGGGGGTGAAGGTTAGAGTGGAGCGTAGGGCTTACCCCCTCTGTCCTGCCGGACATCTCCCCCTCAAGGGGGGAGATCGACAAGTGGCCTGCCCCGGGCGTTTTAGTTGGCGGACGAGATCGCGATACCGACGTTAATGGGGACCGAGGCGAAAACCTCACCCGATCTCCCCCCTTGAGGGGGAGATGTCCGGCAGGACAGAGGGGGGTGAGCCCCACGCTCTGCGCATCCGCCTTCACCGCGCCTTCGGCGTCGCCAGCACATTCCTGATCGCAAAACTCGAATGAATCCGCGAAACACCCGGCAGCTTCGACAGAATCTCCTTATGGATGCGCTCGAAATCGCCCGCACTTTCCGCCTCACATCGCAGGAAATAATCCGACCCGCCCGTCATCAGGTAACATTCGCGGATTTCTGGATAACGCCGCACCGCGTTCTCAAACCTGTTGAGAAAATCCTCCGTCTGGCGGTCGAGCGTGATCTGCACGATGACCGAGATCACCTCGCCGCCGGCAAGGCCGCTGGTCAGCGCCGTGTAGCCCCGGATGATACCCTCCCGTTCCAGAATATCGACCCGGCGAAGGCAGGCGGAGGCCGAAAGGCCGACTTCCGCAGCAAGTTTCGCATTGCTGATGCGGGCATTGAGCCGGAGCAGGCGGATGATGTGCCGGTCGGTCGCGTCGAGTGACGACATAGAAAATTCCAATATGACAATGAAAGTTGCGTAGATTTGATTTTTATCGCATCTTATTCGAACAATAGCCAAGAAATTCGACAATCGTTGCAATACTCTCATATGATAAAAATGAGGGTGAACGACCATGGACATGCAGATCAGCCGCCAGCAGGCAGCGGGTGGTGCAAGCGGCCATCTGACCATCGATCTTGGCGCATTGCGCGATAATTATCTCGCGCTTGCGGCAATGGCACCCACATCGCAGACGGCAGCGGTCGTCAAGGCTGACGCATACGGCCTCGGCGCGGATATCGTCTCGCAGGTGCTGTTTGAAGCGGGCTGCCGGAATTTCTTCGTCGCCCATATCGATGAAGCGCTGGCGCTCCGGCTGCGTCTTTCAGCGGAAGCGCGGATTTTCGTCCTCAACGGGCTTCAGCCCGGTAACGAAACCTCCTGCGCGGCCATGGCCGTCACACCGGTTCTGAATTCGCTCGAGCAGATCGCCCAATGGGCGGCCCACGCCAAAAATCTTGGCAACACGTTACCCGCCGCAGTGCAGATCGATACCGGCATGTGCCGTCTCGGCCTCTCTCCCGAGGAGCTTGAAGTCCTCGCCTCCCGGCCGCAACTGCTTGATGGTATCGACATCGCCTTCGTGATGAGCCACCTCGCCTGCGCCGACGAGCCGGATCACCTCTCCAATGCCGCCCAACTCTCTGTGATGCGAAAAGCCGCTGCAGCTTTTCCTGATGTATCCGTCTGTTTTTCCAATTCCGGCGGCATCTTTCTGGGCAACGACTATCACAACTCCCTGCTACGCCCCGGCATTGCGCTTTATGGCGGCGCGCCCTCCGTTACCCGTCCCAACCCGATGAAACCGGTCGTCCGGCTTGATGTCGCCGTTATTCAGACCCGCGAAGTTCCCGCCGGATCGCTGGTCGGTTATGGTGGCTCTTTCGAAGCGGCCGGGCCGACGCGGCTTGCGACGATCGCGGCTGGTTATGCCGATGGCCTGCCGCGATCGCTCAGCAATCGCGGTGCGGCATGGTACAATGGCGTTCGCCTGCCCATTGCTGGTCGAGTTTCAATGGACAGCATCATTCTCGACATATCCGCCCTGCCCTTGGGAACATTGACGCAAGGCAGCTTCGTGCAGATGATCGGGCCTGACCAGACGCTGGAAGACATTGCCGAGGATGCGGGCACGATCGCCTATGAAATCCTGACCGGCCTCGGACGCCGTTACCGCCGCAATTATATTCAGCCGGGCGAAACCCCGGCCGTCGCTTCAACATCTGTCAGCCATAAGTGAGACGATCATGAACGTCACTATCCTCGGAGCCGGCGTCGTCGGCGTGACCTCCGCCTGGTATCTGGCCAAAGCCGGACACAAGGTGACGGTGATCGACCGCCAGCCGGCGGCAGCACTTGAAACCAGCTTTGCCAATGCCGGCGAGGTTTCCCCCGGCTATTCCTCGCCATGGGCCGCGCCCGGCATTCCGATGAAGGCCATGAAATGGCTGTTCATGAAGCATGCCCCGCTCATCATCCGCCCGACCGCCGATCCGGCGGCGTGGCGCTGGATGAGCCAGATGCTGCGCAATTGCACATCGGCGCGTTATGCCATCAACAAGAGCCGCATGGTGCGCATTGCCGAATATAGCCGCGATTGCCTGATGGCGCTGCGCGACGAAACCGGGATAGAATACGACCAGCGCATGCAGGGCACACTGGAGGTTTTCCGCACCCAGAAGCAGTTCGACGCCATCGGCAAGGATGTGGACGTGCTGACGGCAGGTGGCGTGCCTTTCGAAATTCTCGACCGCGAAGGCTGCGCCGCCATCGAGCCCGGCCTTTCTCCTTCCAGGGAAAAGATCGTCGGCGGCCTGCGCCTGCCCGGTGATGAAACCGGCGACTGCTTCATGTTCACCACCGAACTTGCGCGCATGGCTGAAGAGGCGGGAGTCACCTTCATCTACGATACCGGCATCATGCGCCCCATCGTAGAGGCAGGCCGTATCAAGGCCGTGGAGACCACCAAGGGGCTGGTGGAAGCCGATATTTTCGTCGCCGCACTGGGCAGCTATTCCCCGCAATTCGTCCGCCAGCTCGGCCTTACCCTGCCGGTTTACCCGGTCAAGGGCTACTCCATCACGGTTCCGATCGTGAAGGAGGAACGCGCGCCCGTTTCGACCGTGATGGACGAAACGTTCAAGGTGGCGATCACCCGGCTCGGCTCGCGCATCCGCGCCGGTGGCATGGCGGAAATCGCCGGTTTCAGCAAGGATCTGCCCGCAGCAAGACAGGAAACTCTGGCCCATTCGGTGGAAGACCTGTTCGGCGGCGCAGGTGACCAGAGCCAGGCGAAATTCTGGTGCGGCCTGCGCCCGATGACGCCGGATGGTACGCCTGTCATCGGCTCCACCCGCTACAGCAATCTTTATCTCAACACCGGCCACGGTACGCTTGGCTGGACCATGTCCTGCGGCTCGGCCCGTGTGCTTGCCGATCTCATCAGCGGGAACAAGCCCGAGATAGACACGCACGATCTGGCACTCAGCCGTTACGCAGCCTGAAGTGCGACATGGCGCTTATCCCCGTCTGAAAGGCGGGGATGGTGGCCGCTCAAAGTGCCAGTGCATCCTTCAGCGCCAATCCTTCCTTCATGCGAAGGTCGAGATCGGCCTCGATGTGATCGAGGTGCTGCAGCATCAAGGCACGGGCCTTTGCCGCATCCTTCGCCTCCAGTGCATCGAGCAGGTCGGCATGATCGTTGTGGCCGCAGCTTGAAACGCCCGAGCGCCCGTAGAGCGCGATAACCAGCGACGAGCGGGCGACCAGTTCGTCCATGAATTTTTCGAGGATGGCATTGCCGGCAAGCGAGGCCAGCATCAGGTGGAAATCGCCTGATGCCTTGATTTCCGCGCGCCTGGCGTGCGGGCCGCGCTCATGCTGGTGGCGGCTTTCCTGAACCAGATGCTCTCTCAGCTGCTTCACCGCCGCAGGCGTGATCTTTTCGATTGCGGCGTCCAGAACGCCGGGCTCGATCAGCCGGCGCGAAGCAAAAACCTGCCGCGCTTCGTCCGGTGTGGGATTGGAGACAAAAGCGCCGCGGTTGCGCTCGGCCTTGACCAGTCCTTCGTAAGCCAGCATCTGAAGAGCCGCCCGCACCACCGTGCGGCTGACATCGAACAGCGTTCCCACTTCCGATTCCGACAGCTTCGTTCCCGGGGCAAGCCGTCGGTCGACAATGGCGTCGCGCAGCGTATCTCGAATAGCCTGGGCACGGTCTTCGTGGGATGAATCGGAATTGACGGTTATATGGGCAAGGCTCATGGAATTGTCCTGTTTGAACTTGAGTTCTAGCGCGAAGCGCGGCTTGCGCAAACAGGAATTGCGAGCTGTCGCCAGCCGCCACAATTCATTCAGCGCCCGTTCAGCAGGCGCGCTATATTTCTTTAACCATCGAATTTGCAACTGGCAGCGCCCTGCCATCCGGATGGAAGAAGATCATGTCGTCCTTTGCAGCTAAAACCGTTCTGGCTATCGCCGTCGCCGCCGCCACCATCGTGCCCTTCAACAGCGCATCCGCCGATGACTGGGGCCGCCGCGACCGTCGCGATGCCGCTATTCTGGGTGGCGTGCTCGGCCTTGCCGCCGGTGTCGCCGTTGGCTCAGCCCTTTCCCGCCCGGCACCGGTAGACGACGAGCGCGTCTATATCGACCCGCCGCGTCGCTATGAACCGAGCTATGTGTACGAAGAGCCGGACTACCGCTATTATCAGCCACAGCCGCAGCCCGTTTATCGACCCGCGCCGGTCTATCGTCCGGCACCGGTTTACCGTGCCCAACCGGTCTATGACAATAATTCCGGCTACTACCAGCAACGCCGTACCTACCGCACCATCGAGCCATGGACGAATGCTTGGTACGACTATTGCTCGCAACGTTATCGCAGCTTCAACGGCCGCTCCGGCACCTATGTCGGAAACGACGGCCAGCGTCATTTCTGCGTAGCGGGTTGATCGGGGACAACGTCTGCGCAGTTATCGCTGTTAATAATCAGGCCGCGGACGGAAACGTCCGCGGCTTTTCATTAAGTGTCACCCCAGATCCTGCGGCACCTCAAGCAGCGCCGTTTTTCACATAATCCGCCCGGTTGATGCCGTGACGTTGCAGCTTGTCGTAAAAGGTCTTGCGGGCAATGCCGAGTGTCGCAATGGTTTCGGCCACGTCGCCATTCGATTGCACAAGCGTTTCGCGAATGATCTGCGCTTCTATTTCATCCATTCGCTCCGGCAGGGTGCCGGAAGCCGGAATGCTCGATTGCGAAACAGTCGTGGTGGCCGCATCCATCTCCAGCCCCAATACTACCCTTTCAGCGAAATGCCCGAGTTCGCGCACATTGCCCGGCCAGTCGTAGTCGTTAAGGCGGCGGGAAACGCCGGCGCTGATCTGCGGCACCGGCATGTTGAACCGGTTGGCGGCCTTGGTGACGAAGTGCGAAAACAGCAGCGGAATATCCGCCTTGCGTTCGCGCAGCGGCGGTATCGACAGCGTCACCACATTCAGCCGGTAATATAGGTCCTCGCGAAACGTGCCACGCTCGGCCGGGTCGCCGAGATCCACCTTCGCCGCCGCCACCACGCGAATATCGACCGGTCGCTCCTCATTTGAACCGAGTGGCGAGACCTCGCGCATTTCCAGAACGCGCAACATCTTCACCTGTACGGCAAGCGGCATGCTTTCGATCTCGTCGAGAAACAGCGTGCCGCCGCTTGAATGTTCGATGCGACCAACGCGTTTTTTCTGCGCACCGGTGAAAGCACCCGGCTCATGGCCGAAAAGCTCGCTTTCGATCACCGTTTCCGGCAGCGCACCGCAATTCAGCGCCACAAAATTGCCCCTGGATCGCTTCTTGCTCCAGCGATGCAGCGCCGTTGCCACCACTTCCTTGCCGCTGCCCGTCTCACCTGCCACCAGCACGTCTACATCCGTATCAGCAATGTGCCGGAGCGTGGTGCGCAGGCGTTCCATGGCGGGCGTCTGGCCAATCAGCGGCAAATCGTCCTCGGCTTGAGCACTCGCCCGGCGAAGCGCGCGGTTTTCCAGCACGAGGCGGCGCTTTTCCAGCGCGCGGCGGGCGCTTTCAACCATGCGTTCGGCGGGGAATGGTTTGGCGATGAAATCATAGGCGCCGTTGTGCAGGGCATCGACCGCCATCGGCACATCACCGTGGCCGGTGATGAGGATAACAGGCAGGTCGGCATCGATCCTGCGGACATGGTCGAAGAACTCAAGCCCGGTCATGCCGGGCATGCGCACATCGGTGATGACGACGCCGTCGAAATCCTCGTTGAGCGCCGCAAGTGCCTGTTCGGCGCGGGAAAAGGAGGCCACGGGCAATCCGTCGAGTTCCAACGTCTGCACCATCGCCTTGCGCAGCTGGGAGTCGTCATCCACCAGAAATATGGTTCCACCTGCCATCATGTCATGCTCGCTTCAGATATACGGAAAAAGACGTGCCTGCCTCGCTGCTCGTTACCTCAATCCGCCCGCCATAGTCGGAGGCGATATCGTTGGAGATGACGAGACCAAGGCCTAGGCCGCTTTCCTTGGATGTATTAAAGGGCGAAAAAAGTTGGGCGCGGATCGCTTCGGGAATGCCGGTCCCATTGTCGCTGACCGAAAGCAAGACCATCTCCCCTTCCTCCCGCACCCGCACCTCGACACGCGCCGCATCAATCGCTTCAGTGGCTTCCAGTGCGTTTTGCAGAAGGTTGATGAGAATTTGCTCGAGCCGGATGCGGCTGCCAAGCACCTTCAGGTCCTGATCCGGCAACACGATATCAAGTGCATCCATCTGTCCGGAAAAACGACTGCGCAACAGCATCACCGCGCCTTCGATGACCAGCTTGAGACTGACCGGTTCGGCAGCGGTGCGGCCCTTGCGCGCCAATATCTTCAGGTCGCCGGTAATCGTGCCGATGCGATCGGTCAATGCCGCGATGTTTTCGAGATTTTCGTTGGCCTCCGCCATGCGGTCGCGTTTCAGCAGGGTGCGGGCATTGTCGGCAAAGGCGCGGATCGTCGCTACCGGCTGGTTGATTTCGTGGGCAACGCCCGCCGCCACCTGCCCTAGAATGGAGAGACGGTTGGCCTGCACCAGCTCGTGCTGCACGTTGCGCAATTCACCTGTCGTCTTTTCGTGCAGGGCAATTTCCGCCTGAAGATGGTCGCGGGTCCTTGTCAGATCACGGGTGCGCTCCTGCACCTTCATTTCCAGCTCGGTGCGGGCGCGCTGCTCCTCTTCCTTTTCCCTCAGCGCCTTGTGCCTGCGCCACAGCCACAGAGCCGAAAGCGCCATCAGCGGCATCAGCGTTGCCAGCGCCACCACCCTGCCCTCGCGAATGGCGGCGTTCAGCGCCGGTGCCACCGGCTGCAGATAATGCAGTGTCCATGAGGTCGTCGGCACCGGCGTTTCCAACCGCAGATAATCGCCGCGCTCACTTGCCGGGTCATCGACACGGATGAGCGGAACGCCGTCGCTCGAGAGTCGCGCCATCCGGAACGGCAGCGTCGTAAGCGCCTCGTTACCGAATTGCAGGCTTTCGGAAATGGCTTTGCGTCGCGCCTCGTCAATCGGCGCTACGGTCTTGAAGCGCCAATCCGGCACGCTCGTCATCAGCACGACGCCGTTCCTGTCAACCACATAGACCGGTTTGCCGCCGATGTTCCAATCCGCCTCCAGACGGTTGAACTCCACCTTGGCGATGACGACGCCGAGCGGCCGACCGTCTGCGGCATCGATGCGGCGCGAGATATAAAGGCCCGGCCGGCGGCTGACATTGCCAAGCGCATAATGTTCCGACATGCCGGTATTCATCGCCGCCTGAAAATACTCGCGGAAGGCATAATTGGAGCCGACGAAGCTGTCGGCCTGTCGCCAGTTACTCGAGGCAATTGTCAAGCCGGTCGGTCCGGTCACATAGATGACAGAGGACTGCGTACCTTCGATCAGCCCCTCCAGCTTGCGGTTCAGCCGGTCAATGGCAGGCGCGCCACCGCCATCCAGCGCAATCGCAAGGTCGGGGTCGCCGGACAGAACCAGCGGAATGGCGCGCGGCCGCTCCAGCGCAACATTCAGAAGCGCGATCTTGAGTTCGGCATCGGTGGAGGCCTCGGACGCGGCGGTGCGTATTGCCTGGTTTCGCGCAAAGTCATCGGCAACCAACAGAACTCCCAGGCTGACGAGCAGCCACAAGCCCGCCAACGCCAGCCATTGAGCGCGCCGTCGTGCCTGGGAATGAGAGGCCTGATCTTCTTGCGTCATGCGACAATTGTGCGGATTTACACACAGACCGCAAGAGGTTTTGTCCGGATATCCGCACATACGCCGGCGAGCTGATACCGCGTCAATAGAAAGTACTTTTTAAATCAGCCAGTTACACCAAATAAGCAAGTCTGGCATGCGTATTGCACATGACTCCTCAATCGGCGCGAAGCCGTCAACGACACGGCGATCCCGGGAGGCCAATTAAGGCAGGGTGAGGCCGAGGAGGAAAAAACATGATCGATACAACAACCGTGGCGGCAGGCCACGCCAAGCAGCCATTCTACAAGCACCTGTATTTCCAGGTTCTGGTCGCCATTATCGCCGGTATCGCGCTTGGCCATTTCTATCCGGCCTTTGGCGAACAGCTGAAGCCGCTCGGCGACGGCTTTATCCGTCTCGTCAAGATGATCATCGCTCCCGTCATCTTCCTCACTGTCGCAACCGGCATCGCCGGCATGAACGACATGAAGAAGGTTGGACGCGTGGCCGGCAAGGCCATGATCTACTTCCTCGTGTTCTCCACCCTTGCGCTCATTGTCGGCCTCATCGTCGCCAACACTGTGCAGCCGGGTGCCGGCATGAATATCGATCCGGCCACGCTGGATGCCAAGGCCGTAGCGACCTACGCCGACAAGGCCCATGAGCAGACCATCACCGGCTTCCTGATGAACATCATCCCGACCACCATCGTCGGCGCATTTGCCAGCGGTGATATCCTGCAGGTGCTGTTCTTCTCCGTGCTGTTCGGCATCGCGCTCGGTATCGTCGGCGAAAAGGGCAAGCCCGTCACCGATTTCATGCATGCCATGATGTATCCGATCTTCAAGCTGGTCGCGATACTGATGAAGGCCGCCCCCATCGGTGCCTTCGGCGCCATGGCATTCACCATCGGCAAATACGGCATCTCGTCCGTCACCAACCTCGCGATGCTGATCGGCACCTTCTACGTCACATCAGCACTGTTCGTGTTCGTGGTCCTCGGCGCTGTCTGCCGCTATAACGGCTTCTCGATCGTCGCGCTTATCCGCTACATCAAGGAAGAACTGCTGCTGGTTCTCGGCACCTCGTCTTCTGAAGCCGCCCTGCCGGGCCTGATGAGCAAGATGGAAAAGGCGGGCTGCAAGCGCTCTGTCGTCGGTCTCGTCATCCCCACCGGTTATTCCTTCAACCTCGACGGCACAAACATCTACATGACGCTGGCTGCCCTGTTCATCGCACAGGCGACCGGCATCCACCTCTCCTTCGGCGAACAGATCCTTCTGCTGCTCGTGGCCATGCTCTCCTCCAAGGGTGCTGCCGGCATCACAGGCGCTGGCTTCATCACGTTGGCCGCAACGCTCTCCGTCGTGCCGTCGGTTCCGGTTGCCGGCATGGCGCTCATCCTCGGCATCGACCGCTTCATGTCGGAATGCCGCGCACTTACCAACTTCGTCGGCAATGCGGTCGCCACCATCGTTGTTGCCCGCTGGGAAGGTGAACTGGATCAGGAACAGCTCGCCCGCGTTCTCAGCGGCAAGGAAGAATTCACCGGCATCGCCGATGTGGATTCGCTTCCGGGTGCGGTTCAGCCCGCCGAATAACACGACCTCCCAAGGTCCAGCCTGTCCCGGTTTGTCCGGGCAGGCTCTCGCATGAAGGCCGGCGCATCAGATCGATGCTCCGGCCTTTCATCGTTTGAAGCCCTCCCAACCGTCGAAAACGGTTTTTATCGCCGTGCGGATGTTATAGGCCAGATCGAGCGAGAACGAATGCGAAAAACGGAGTAGGCCCTTATGAAGAACCTGTTTCTGGCCTGGCAATTCTGGGCGCTGCTATCGGCGGCCTTTGCGGCATTGACCGCGATTTTTGCGAAAATCGGCATCGAAAACGTCAATTCCGATTTCGCCACCTTCATACGCACCATCGTCATTCTCGCTGCCGCTGGCCTGATGGTTTATGTTACCGGCAACTGGCAGCAGCCCTCCACCATTTCGGCGCGGACCTGGACCTTTCTCGTGCTTTCGGGGCTGGCGACCGGCGCATCTTGGATATGTTACTTCCGGGCGCTGAAAATCGGCGATGCCGCCCGCGTCGCCCCTATCGACAAGCTCAGTGTCGTGTTCGTCGCCGTCTTCGCGGTTCTGTTTCTAGGGGAACGGCTGTCGCTGCCAAACTGGCTGGGTGTGGTGCTAATCGCCTGCGGCGCGGTGCTTGTGGCATACCGGGGATAAGGCAAGCTGACAGCGGTGCCCGGCCGGACGAACCGGCCAGGACATTCGCAAAGTCATCAGGCGCGTGCGGCCGCAACCTTGTCCAGTCCCCGCTTAACGCCGGCGAACAGCTCATCAAGCTGCTCGGCCGTGATGATCAGCGGTGGGCAGAAGCAGATCGATTCGCCGATCGGGCGAGTGATCACGCCCTCATCCTCAATGCCGGCGGCAATGGCGAGCGTCGCATCGCCCGGCTTCGTACCTTCCCACGGCTTTATCTCCAGCGCGCCAAGAAGACCGACGCCGCGCGAGGAATGCACCAGCGGATGGTCGGAAAGCGCTTTCAGATGATCGAGGAACTTGCCTTCCAGCCTCGCGACATTACCGACCAGATCGCGCTCCTGAATAATCTTCAGATTTTCGAGACCGACGGCCGTCGCGACCGGGTGGCCGGAGGCGGTATAACCATGGCCGAAGGAGCCGATCCGGTCGGATTCGTCGGCGATCGGCTGGTAGAAACCGTCATTCATGATGATCGCCGACAGCGGCATGTAGGATGAGGATATCTGCTTGGAAACAACAAGCACATCCGGCTTGATGCCGTAGGTCTCGCAGGCGAACATCTTGCCGGTGCGGCCGAACCCGCAGATGACCTCGTCCACGACAAGCAGAATGTCGTATTTCTTCAGGATCGCCTGCACACCTTCCCAATAACCTTCAGGCGGCAGAAGAACCCCGCCGGCACCCATCACCGGCTCGCCCCAGAAGGCGGCAACGGTTTCCGGGCCTTCGCTGAGGATCAGATCTTCGAGTTCCTTCAGAATACGCGCGGTAAAATCCGCCTCGCTTTCACCTTGCTTGCCGAAGTGCACATAGGAGGGGCAGGCCGTATGCAGCATGCGGTCCAGCGGCAGGTCGAAGCTTTCATGGTTGCGCGGCAGACCGGTGATCGAGGCAGAGGCAATCGTCACGCCATGATAACCCTTGATGCGGCCAATGATCTTCTTCTTGTCCTTTTTGCCCAGCGCATTGGAGCGATACCACACCATCTTGGCAACGAGATCGTTCGCCTCCGATCCCGAAGACGTGAAATGAACCTTCGACATCGGCACTGGCGCAAGCTCGATCAGCAACTCGGCAAGATCGACCGACGGGCCGTGCGTCTTGTAGGAGAAGGTGTGGTAATAGGGCAGCTTCTGCATCTGCTTTGTCGCAGCGTCCACCAGTCGCTGTTCACCGAAGCCAAGCGCCACAGACCAAAGCCCTGCCATCGCCTCGATATAACGCTTGCCGCTGCTGTCGGTCACATAGATGCCTTCACCACTTTCGATGACCAGACCACCGGTCTTTTCGAATTTACGCAGATTGACGTTCGGATGCATCTGGTAGGCGATATCGCGTGCCTCGACGGAATTCGGCAGAATGGTCATGGGATAAAGGCTCCGTTTCGGTTGGATGGACTGAAGCGTCAGACGTGCTGGCCGCCATTGATGAGAATTTCTGCGCCGTTGATGTAGCTCGACTGCTCCGAGCAGAGGAAGTAGATGGTCTGCGCCACCTCCGCCGTTGTGCCTAGCCGCCCGAGCGGGACCTGCGCTTCCACGAGTTCAGCGGTTCCGGGTGAAAGGATGGCGGTGTTGATTTCGCCGGGCGCTATGGCATTGGCGCGCACGCCGCGCGGCCCGAATTCATGCGCCAGCTCCCGTGTCAGCGCCGCAAGTCCCGCCTTCGATGCGGCATAGGCGACGCCCGCGAAAGGGTGCACCCGCGAGCCCACAATGGAGGTAACGTTGACGATGCAGCCTTTTGCCGCCTCCAGTTCCGGCAAAAGCGCACGGGCAAGAAGCGCCGTCGAGACGAGATTGACGTTTAGCACCCGCGTCCAGATCTCCGCCGTTGTGTCGGCAACGCCAAGGCGGCTACCGCCTTCGCCCTTCGGCGAGATTCCGGCATTGTTGACGAGTGCGGCCAGCTTTCCTTCCGGCAGGCGCGAGCGCACCTCGTCGGCCAGATCGTCGATGCGGGACAGGTCCTCCAGATCGGCCTGGATATGGCTTTCGCGCGCAGATGGCCAGCGGCATTCCTCCGAAAAGGGTTGTCGCGATACGGTCAGGATTCTCCAGCCTTTTTCCTGAAACAGCTTGACGGTGGCATGCCCTATTCCGCGGCTCGCACCAGTCAAAAGCATAAAAGGAACAGCCATGAAAGAACTCCTTTGCCATGCGAACCGTTGAGCCGGTCGCGCATTCAGCCCGCATGTTAGAGTGCTGCGACCCGCTGACAAGGGCTATTTTGTCGCGGTGCACGAATGGGAGCCGCGTCACGGGCTAATCCCATTTGATATAGGCCTTTCACCCGAAGGGAATATTTGAAGCCGGCCATTTGCTCATAAAATGCAACCTCCCGAATCTGTGATCCGTATTGGGAGGGGGACGAATGCGTATCGACATCATCGACACCGACGCCGGCTTCGAGGCGATCCGGCAAAACTGGGAAACGGTGTTCATGGCCGATCCCCATTCCCGACACTTCCTGTCCTGGGGCTGGCTGCGGGATTATATGCCGCGCCGCAAGCGCTGGTTCATCCTGGCGCTCAGGGAACGTCCCGAAGGCTCGCCCTATGTGGCATTTTTTCCGCTACGCATCGTCACCGAACCGGACAAGAAAACCGGCCGCTTCCACGACAGCATCGTCATGGCTGGCAATGCCGCGGCGGATTACACCGGCTTCATTACCCTGCCGGAATATGAAAATAACGCGGTTGCCGGTTTCTGTTCCTATATTCGGCAGCAGAACTGGACCGAACTCAAGCTCGACTATCTTTCCGGCCCACCGGAGCGGCGCGACGCGATGATCCGCGCGCTTCAGGGACCGCTCGTCATGTTCCGCGACAACATGCCGACCAACCCCTATAACATCAACAATTGCATCTGCCCGGTCGTGGCCCTGCCGGACACGTTCGACTCCTATCTCGATAGCCATATGAGCAGCCAGTCCCGGCAAAAGCTCCGCCGCTTCATGAGGAAGGTGGAAGGCGGTGACGAATACCGCATCACCTTCGCAACGAGAGAAACAATCAAGCGGGACATGGGCATCCTGTTCGATTTCTGGCGCATCCGCTGGGCGCCCCACAAGGGCAAGGAGCGCACCGAACTGTTGATCGGCGCAACACGGCAAATGCTGATGGATGTCTATATACGCGGCGATCTGGAAGTGCCGGTCCTGTGGTTCGGCGACCAGCCGCTCGGCGCGCTTGCCAACATCATCGACCGGCAGAAAAAGTCGGTATTGTTCTACATTACCGGTCGTGACGAGAACTGGAAGACCCCCTCACCCGGCCTCGTGCTGCACGGACACTGCATCCGCAGGGCGATCGAACAGGGTTTCAAGACTTATGATTTCCTGCGAGGCAACGAGCCGTACAAATATTTCTTCGGCCCGGAGGAGCACAAGCTCAGTTGCACGCTGTTCCGCACCCGCTCGGGCGACAATCTCGGTGGCAAGCTCCACCCGCGCAGCATACGCTTCGTCTACGAAGAGGGTCTCAAACTTTACAAGACGGGCAAGAAGGCGGCCGCCAACATCGCCTTTTCCCAGGTGCTGGCAGCCGCGCCCGATCACCTTGGCGCACAATTCGGGCTGGCCAATCTGACCTTCGACCGCGGTGAATTCCGCGAAGCGGAAATCGCTTTCCTCGGTCTCCTCGGCAGCGGTCAGGACCCGGTTCTGCTGTGGATGCGCATAGGCGAAGCGCGGTTGGCGCAACGGCAATATCACGAGGCGTCCGAAGCATTCCGTCAGGTGACCAATCGCGCCCCCTTCCACCGCGAGGCGCTCTACAAGTGCGCCGTGGCGCTGATTGCGGCCGAAAGAACGATGGAAGGCGCCGAAATCCTCGACAGATTGCAGCATTACCATTCTGACGACGCTACGCATCTGGAATATGCCGAAAAGGCGCGCGCAGCCCTTGCCCGGCTGGAACTGGGAAAGGCCAGGATTCCGCTGCCTGCCGATGTCATCACGCTGAGCGCCAGGCCAAAATCGACGGGCAAGCGCTGGCGTCCGCCAAAGGTTTTGCATTGAACGTAATGACCTGTAAGTTGCGGCAGAAAAAATCGGCCGGACGACTTGCAAGGGTTTTTTATGTTTCTGACCAACAAGGATATGCTTGACCTCATCGAGCTGCGCCATGAGCTGCACCGCCATCCGGAAATTTCCGGCGAGGAGAAGGAAACAGCGCGGCGTATTCGCGATTTCCTCGAGCAGGCAAAACCGGATCGGATGTTCACCGATCTGGGTGGTCATGGCGTGGCAGCGGTCTATGACAGCGGCAAAAGCGGTCCGGTAGTCCTCATCCGCTCGGAACTCGACGCTCTGCCCATTCAGGAAAAAACCGACGCCGAATACCGCTCCGGCACCGATGGTAAGGGCCATCTTTGCGGCCATGACGGTCATTCCACCATTCTAACGGCGCTTGCACTCGGACTTTCCAGAAAGCGCCCGGAAACCGGCAGCGTCGTACTGCTCTACCAACCGGCAGAAGAGACAGGTGCGGGCGCGGCCGCCGTCATCGCCGATCCGCGCTTTGGCGAGATGAAGCCGGATTATTCCTTTTCTCTTCACAATCTTCCAGGCCTGCCATTCGGCCATGTCAGCGTGGTGGAAGGGCCGGTCAACTGCGCATCACGCGGCATCAAAATCCGCTTCTCCGGCAAGACCGCGCACGCCTCCTCACCGGAGCATGGCGTCTCGCCGATGCGGGCGATATCTGAGTTGATGCCGGCTTTGACCGATCTCGGTTCCGGCTTTCCACCGCAACCCGATTTTTCGATGGTGACAATCACCCATGCCGTGATGGGTGAAGCGGCCTTCGGCATCTCTCCGGCAGATGCGGAAATCTGGGCGACGCTCCGGACGCTGACAGACGACCGAATGGAAAAACTCTGCGCGGATGCGGAAGCGCTGGCAAAAAAGGTGGCCGAAGAACAGAAACTGACACTCGATATCGCCTATGATGATATTTTCCTGCATTGCGAAAATGCGCCGGAAGCCGTCGACCATATCCTGCGGGCGCTAACTGCGGAGAAAATTTCCCACGGGTCGGAAGGTTTGCCGATGCGGGCCTCCGAGGATTTCGGAAGGTTCCGCGCCGTCTCGTCATCGGCCATGTTCTTTTTGGGCGCAGGCAAGGACTATCCCAACCTGCACAATCCCGACTACGACTTTCCGGATGGGCTGATCGATATCGGCGCACGCATCTTCATGCGCATCATCCGCAACCTCACCGACGCGGGGTAAGCAACGGCAGCCCATTGCCGCCCAACGCCATCAGCCGCCCTGGGGCCCTCTGCTCGGCCGGGCGGCACGGACCGCTGCCAGTCCCCTGATGCCCTCCTTATCGCCAATGGACGTCAGACTCTCGAAAATCTGCGCAGCATCGGCGTAGCGGTTCATGGCAAGATAGGAATAACCGCGTAATACCATGAGATCGGTACGCTCATCGGCAAGCCGCGCCCGCTGATCAAGCAGGAGAAGCGTTTCCGCATAACGTTTCGACTGGAAGGCGGAAACCGCCCTGTCGGCCAGGATTGAAACCTGCAACTCAGTCGCGCGCGGGCGGTCCATGCGCGATTTCGTCGCCGAGACAGCGGCATGGTCCGTCAGCCCCATGCGCAGATAGGCAAGGCTCTGGCCATAGGCCGCATCGCTTTTAACAGTCGACTGGCCGCGAGCAATGGCGGATTCGAAAGCCTTCAGGGCTTCCGCCGGCCGGTTGGTCTCCATCAGGCACCAGCCGAGATCAAGCGCCTGCTGTGCGGGCAGGCGCTGGGGATCGGGATAGACCGCGCAGGAGCGTGGACGTGACGAGGCACTTACGGTCCTCTGCGTCTGCGCTGGCAGACGCGCCTGCTTGCGCGAAGGTTCCGGAGCCGGCTGCTGGACAGACGGCTGGCTATAAGCCACCACTGTCTCAGGCTGCGGCGCATAGGGCGCGGGTGCCGTTGTCTGGGAAGCTGTGGCGACAGGCGGTGCGGTGACGGGCGCTATCTGCTGCGCGGACTGGTCCACCATACGTGCCGTTCCCACATCAGCGATGCGTTGCGAGCGGCTTGCCCATTGCTGCTGTATGCTGCGCAGACCGGCGAGATTGCGCAGATCGTGATAGCTGACTGCCATGCCATAGGCCGACGGTTCGTCATCGGCTTTCCAGCCAAGCGCAGTGCTGAACCATTGCAAGGCGAGCGGCGTCTGCCGGAAAGCAAGCGAATACCAGCCGAACTGCTGCGCGGTCGCCGCATCCTTGCGAGTTATTGTTTCAGCGGCGATGCGCTGCAACACATCCGGCGGCAGGACCACAGGCGGCTCAAGCGCCAGGAGATTGGCTGTCGCGGCAAGATAGGTCGCAAGCCCGTCGTCCGAAGCGGTGCGCCACTTATACATGACCTCTTCAGCTTCACGTGGCTCGTTGCGGTCGATCAGCGCCAGCGCCAACCCTTGCGATGCAGACGCGCTGTCTTCCTCTTCCCGCGCCTTGCGAAACCACTTTTCCGCCTCCGCCATGTTCTTCTGGCGGATATTGTACCAGCCGAGCAACAAGGCATCGCTTGCAAGCTTGTCGGTCTCGGCAAGCCTTTCAAGCCGCATCAGATAGGCGGAAGGAACGGAAATTCCCTCCTTCTCCCCTGCCTTCGCCACGAATTGGCGGGCGAGATCGTTCTTGACCGGTTCGAATTCCAGCTGACCGTCTGCGTTGGGCTTTTCCTTGGCAAGCAAATCGCCGATCATCTCCGCCGGCAAAAGCGCGGACGCCTTCTGCACCGTGGCGAGCCTGTCGCTTGGCGTCGTGCAATTGTTGAGAATGTAGAGATAGGCGTCGCGCGCCCGTCCCATGCGGTCGGTATTGGCAAACGCATCGGCAACCCGCCACAGGACATCCACCTCGCTACAGGTCAGCAGGCCGGGATTGCTGGCAGCCGCGTCCACCACTGTCGCATATTGCTTGAGATCGGAAGCGTTGACGAGCCGCTGGCGGGCCTCGGCGAGGGAAAGCATGCCGGTCAGATTGTCGGGAGGCTGCCAGCCGGGTTCCGCCTGCTGGCGGTCGGCGATCGCCTTTCTGACCTCGGCGTAACGGCCGTCGCTATAAAGCTGCCACATGGCATCGAGCCGGGGATCGCCGTTAACGGGAATGGCGAGCGGATCGGCAGGCGGTGTCCAGTTCGGATAGAGCGTGCGCAGCCTCGCGATTTCGGCCTGAAGGCGCTGGGTATCGCCCTTGGCCGCGAAATAGCGCAGCGCGCTGAGATCGACCTCGAGCATGTCTGATGACGCCGGCTGGGTCTGGCGGGGTGCGGGCGCCTGCGCCATTTGGGGCTGCGATATCTGTCCACCCGTCTGTGTCTGCGTAACCGGCGGTTGCGGATCAGTCGCCGGCACCGTTACCGCTGGCGTCACGGGTTGGGTTAGCTGCGCCATCTCGCGATTTTTAAGGAACGCGTTGATCTGGGCCGGATTGGCTGCCGCTGGAGAAACGCGCTGCGCCGCACGGTTGTCGCCAACCGCCGAAGTATGAATGTCCGATACACGTCCGAGAATGGTGTCGCGCCAGTGGAAGGCGGCGAGAGCAATCAGAAGCAGGATGAGAGCCGAGGTAGACAGCGGTTTGTTCATCGGCACTCCCCGTTATTCCTTGCCAGAAACGACAATGCCAGAAGATGCAATGTAGAAGGATAATAAAGCGTTGGCTGAAAGCCTTTCAGTTCGGCAGGCACAGCCGGGCCGCCGCCGGCGCAGGCTGCGAGCGCCGGAATGATGCGATAACCGGGATCCGACAGAACGTCCTTGACCGCGCCGCTCTTGAGATCGAAAGTTCCCGCAGCACCGCTTTCCAGCGTCATGCCGTTTTTCAGGCGGTCAAGCAGCTCCGGCGAGCCCATTTTCGCCCTTGCAAGATAAAGCGGAATCCGCACCGCATTGTAACCGAACTCGGGTGGAAACGCCGATGCCGGTTGCGGTTTCGTCTTCATCGACACCCAGTCGGCGGGCAGTTTCCTGTCGCTGAAAGCGAATGTGGCGATCTGCGCCACGCCGTCGTCGGCAAGCGCCTTCCAGAGTGGCGATGGTGCGACGAGATTGAGGACCGGAAATGCTTCGAAAATCAGATAGGAAGGATTGACCACCGGGCCGTCGCCCCGGTCAACCTCGCCAAAGCCGCTGGCGGCGGGCAAAAGCAGCGTTCGCCCGCCGCGCTGAACGACAGTCTTCTTGAGGACGGCTGATGCGATGGCCGCCGATGCCTCTGCATAGTCCTGCCGGTTCCACTGCGCGGCAGCCAGCGCCAGCGCGTAGGCAATCAGAATATCGCCATCCGTGGCATTGTTGATGTCAGTCACATGCGGTCTGGTTCGCGGATCCCATTTCCACGCGGAGAGACCGTCGTCGCGCACCAGGAGTTCCGTGCGGGTAAAACTCCATATCAGCTCGAAGTCGGCAATGTTCTCTGAAAGAACGGCAAGCCACATGCCGTAACCCTGGCCTTCGCTATGGCTAATATTGCCGTTGCCGGTATCGATGATGCGCCCGCCGGGATCGAGAAACGCACTTTTATAAGCCGACCAGGCCTCAGGCGAGACAGATGCGGCGCGGGCAATCGAGATGCTTGAGATCAACGCCATCAGCGACACGCAGAAAATGCCGGCAAGTCTAAAAATCCCACGCCTCATCGGTGTCGCCCCATCATACGCAGCATCGCGAAGGTGGCAAAGCCCAGGAGCGACACGAACCCGATGAATGCCAGCGAATAGGAAAGAACATTGGAAGACAGCCAATTAGCAGCGATCAGCCTCCAGTTCGAGAGGGAAAACGCCCGCGTGACATAGAAATACGGCTGCCCCACCTCGACCGTTTCGATCTTTTCTGCACCGGCATCGTAAGCTGCGACCCGCCCCGTGACGTCGCGCCAATGGTTCTCACGCACCATCGAAGACATGCCGTCACGAAGCTCCGCCGACGTCGGGGCGGTAGCCAGCGTCCAGACCCCTTCGCCGGAAGGGCTTAGACCCTGCACCAGCATGAAGGAGACATTGCCGGGCGGCGCATAGGGCTGCTCGGCCGCCGGCAGGAAACGCAGCGTATCGGAACTCAGATCGAAATTCCGCTTCATCCACTCCTCAAAGGAGGAAACCTGGCCTTGCCAGATGCCGCCGTCCACCCGCTCTCGCCAGTCATTAAAGAGGGTTTCGCTGTTCTGCGCAGGCGGCTGAACGCCCGTTCCCATTTTCCAGGATATCTGGCTGGAAGGGACAAGATTGAACTGGCTGATCAGCGATTGCGGGAATTGCGAAATCGTCCCGACGAACAGGGCGTCACGGTCCCCGATCACCAGCGGCGATGCGACGGTCTCGACATTGATCGGATATCCAGCGGCGCTTGCCAGCCGGCTGACCAATGTCGCCGCCGCCGACATGGTGTCGGTATCGAAACGATCAAGCGACAGCGCGACGGGATTTGCGGCAAACCTGTAGGGCTGCCCGGCACCGGACATCGCGGCGAGATCCGGTTTGCGACCGATCTGCGCGTAATCAGGAATATGGATTTCCGATGTGTCGAACAGGGCAAAACGCGGGGTCGTGCTGGCTGGCGCTCCCGGCGCGCAGACCTGATCCTGCGCCGTCATCAACACGGCCTCGATGGTGATCTTGTTCGGGCCAGGCTTGAAGTGGCGCATCGTCACATTGATGGGCAGATGCCGGAAAATGCCGCCACCATTGTTGGAGATCGGCACGGTCGAGGCGATCTCGTCATTGACGTAGATGTCTATATGGCTACCGGGCAGCACCTGCGAGGAATAGGCGGCATCGAGCAGCATGGCCGCCTCGCCATAGGCCGACGCATAAAAGTCGGCGGGCATGCCGACGTAGAATTCGTTGCGGAAACGCCGTCCACCAAATTCGCTGCTCTCAAGCCCAAGCTCGGAAAGCGCGATGCGACGGTCCGACATGACGAGCGGCACATCCGGCGCATGCCAGCTGCGGGTGGAAAAGGTCGTTCTCTGGGCACCGGGCGTGCGCGAGATCGAGGAAAACAGCGTCTCAATCGCCGCCTGTACCGCCTGCGGGGTGGGACCGCTGACGAAGAGTGGCGAGAGGCCACCCGGTGCGGTGGTATCGAAGCCGGCAAAAGCACCCGCCGACGCCTCGGGCGGCACCGCGCCGGTGAAGCCGGTAATCTCGCGCGCGGTGCCGACAAGAACTACCAGCGTTCCCGCCTTGCGTTCGGCGGAGGGTGCTGCCACGAAACGGATCGTCTGGTTCGGCATCTGGGTTCGGAGTGCCAGAGCCTGAGAAAGGCGCAGCAGCGAATCTGCAAATGCCGGATTGCCGAGTGCAGGTGCAACGATCTCGATCGACGTTGCCGCCTTGGCGTCCGGACCGGTTGCCTGGATATCGTCGATATTGGTGAAGTTGCCCGCGACATCGGCGTTAAAGCCGATATAGGTATTTGCCGGATTAACATCGGTCCACAGATCATAAGTGGACTGGATCGTGCAATCGGTTCTGTGGCGCTGCTGCACGCCAAGCGTCACGACATTCGCGCCCACCTGCAGGACACCGGGTGGAATTTTCAAGGAAACATTGCCCTCACCGTCGGGCGCCTCAATGCGCGCCGTCTCCAGCGGAACATTGTTGAGGCTGACCTGGAAATTCGAGTCTTCCGGCGCGACCACGATGGCGTTCTGATAACCAATATTCAGCGAAACGGCGGCATTCACCTGCTCGGGCGTCAGATAAATGCTCCACTGCCGCCGATCCATTTCGCCGGAAAGGCTGAGCTTTTCGTACGGCAAGATATACCGGCGACGGCTATCCGCCGCGGGTGACGATGCCTGAACGGGTGCGGGTCTCGCCTGACCCTGCGGCGGCATGGATACGGGTGGCGTCAGCGGCCGCAGCGGCGGTTGCGGCGCAGGTGCGGGCTGCATTACCACAGGAGGCTGGCCCACTGCAGGCTGGGTCGATTGCTGGGCTGGCTGCGGCTGGCGCGGTACAGCGGGGGGAAGTGTCGGCGGCGGCACAGGTGCCGGGGCTGTCTGTGCAGGCTTCTCCGGCGACATGTCGAAAGGTGAGGACTGCGCCATCGCACCGGTTGCGACGACACCCAACATCAGTGCTGTCAGTGAACTCCTGATCGTTTTACCGCCGGTCATTTTACAACTCCGGCAGGTTTGACGGTTTTGGAGGCGGGCCGGAGCGCCTTGGCCAGATAGAACAGGCCGCGCTGCGTCTGGAACAGAGATATCGCCAGAAAGATCGCCGTGCCTCTGATGAGGCCGGGGTTCTTGCGGCGCACGCGCTGGAACTCGCTCCATTGCTCGGAATTGGCGAAGATCAGGTCGGCGATCAGGCGATGATCGATGGCGCGCTGCGGCGAGAATGTGCAGCCTATGGAAATGAAACCGTCGCTCCGGACCGTGCGGACCACATTGATGGTCATGGTTTCCGGCACGCCCTCGCTATGCGGCTTCACCCTAATGATCGCTGTCGTGTTCTTTTCGATAGCGGTGGTGCTGTCGAAAAGATTGATCAGCAGGCCATGCACCGACACGTTGTCGATGGAGGCCGGCACCCATGCGTCACTACCCTCAAGCTTGACCTCGCAGCGCCGCTTGACAGTGATGCGCCGCGACGCCGATTTTTCGCCGCGCTCGGAGACGACGCCAAGCGCACATCCCGCGAAAATGAGGTTGAGCAGGTTCCACCCGCCGACGACGAGTGTGACGTCCGCCTTGTATGGCTCCGCATAGATGCGCCAAATGGCAAAGGCCATCGCAACCAGCAAAAGTGCGAAAATGACGAAGAACGGGCGGCTGATTTCCGAAAGCCGCGCCTCGGCGATGGATTCGTCCTTCGCCGTCACCTTAAAGGTCGGCTTGCCCGGATTGAAGATCACCGACACGACGGCTGGCAGAAGGTGGACCGTCTGCACATATTCGTAGAGTTCAGAAATCCACGGCCAGCGGAAGCTGCCATAGAGATAGTTCTGCATCATCAGGTTCACGAGCATATACGCGGCCGTATAAGCCAAAAACTCGCCGCCGGAAGCCACGAAAATCTGAAGATCGAAGAACAGGTAGAACAACGGCGCAAACAGGAAGATCGTGCGCGGGAACGGGAAAAGCCAGAACAGCGTCGACGACATGTAGCAAAGACGCTGCGTGAAGGAGAGACCACGGCGGAACAGAGGCTGGCGAAAGATCAGAATCTGCATCATGCCCTGCGCCCAGCGGCTGCGCTGGCCGATGAAGCTTGCGAAGGTGGCCGGTTGCAGCCCGGCGATCAGGGGCTTGTCGACATAGACGCTGTTCCAGCCGCGCGAATGCAGCGCGAGCGCCGTTTCGCAGTCCTCGGTGATGCTGACGCCGCTGAACCCTTCCGTATCCAGCAGTGCCTCGCGCCGCAGCACGGCGGCGGAACCACAGAAAAACGCGCCATTCCACTTGTCGAGACCGCGCTGGATGATGCCGTAAAACATCTCGTTTTCGCTCGGCATCGTCTCGAAGGTGCGCAGATTGCGCTCGATCGGATCGGGATTGACGAAGAAGTGCGGCGTCTGCACCAGGAAGAGCCGGGGGTCTTCCTCGAAATAGCCCACCGTTTCCAGAAGGAAATCGCGCGCCGGCGCATGGTCGGCGTCAAACACCGTCACCAGTTCGCCGGTCGAGTGGGCGAGGCCGTTATTGAGATTTCCGGCCTTGGCGTGGACGTTGCGCTCGCGCGTCAGATAACGCACGTCGAGGTCCTCGCAAAGCTTCTTCAACTCCTCATGGCGGCGCTGTGCCGCCTGCGCCTCGACGATATTGCTGGCATTGCGCTTCTGCACCGAGCCGCCGTCGTCCAACAGCCAGACGGTGAACTTGTCGGCCGGGTAATCCATGTTCTTGGCCGCCGCCAGCGTATTGGCGAGAAGCTCCGCGTCCTCGTTGTAACTCGGCACGAAAACATCGACCGTCGGCCGGTAATCGGGCGAGCCAGGCCGGGTCTTGCGGGAAGGCAGCGGCATCGACACGATGACGAGGCTGAGACCCAGCATCACGACGCTATACATTTCCGCGAGATAAAGCAGAAAGCCGGGAATGAAGTTTTCGAGCTGGTTGACGGGCGGCAGCGTGCTCGTGGTGCGCCAATAGACATAACGAAGCACGATGGCCGTGCCGAAACCAAGCGCCACGAGCCGCCAGGCTCCCTGCCCGTTGAAACTCTTTATTGTTGCGAGAAGGACAAGCGAGATCGCCGTGGCGACCAGGTGCGTCTGCAGGCTGACCGGCATCGTGACGATGGCCAGAACGCAAAGCGACACAAGAAACCAGACAATGATTGTGATGGCCTTGTTCATCCCGAAACTTTCCGCTCTCTTCCCCGCCCGGAATTTTTACCGGGATCTTTTGCAATGCCCTCTTCTGCTGTTGCTCCAGCCATCACCTGCATCCCGGAGGCGCTGCCGAACCGGACAGACATGTGGGCGACGGAATGGCTACCTGCGGAACCTGCGTCGGCTGCTGGCTCTCCACCTGCACGCTGGCCGCGCGCCTGCCGACTACAGCAGGCCTTGCGGGCTGGGCGGGCGCGCCAACGGATGCGGGTGACGGAATACTGACTGCCGCAACCGGCGGTAGGGGCTGCGCCGTTGGCTGAACAGGCGTGACGGGTACGGCAGCACGGCGCACGGGTTGCAATGGTATGCTCGCAGTCACTTCACTGCCGGGCCGCATCGGCACCTCATTGGTCTTCATGGGATAGACCGGATGGCCCGGCCGCCCAAGGTTCTGATCCACCGCCTGCGGCGTGCCATAGGGGTTCCAGCTTTGCGAGGCATAGGTGCCGGTGATCGTGTAATTATACATGACCGTCAGAAGCTGCTCGACGCTTGCCGCCGACTGGCAGAGGCGCAGTCGCACCTTGATACGCCCCAGGTTGCGGAAATCCTGCCGCATGCTTTCGGGTGAGCGGATGTCCTGCCAGCCATAAAGGCAGGTATCGCTGCCTCGGCCCTTGCCGGCCGCATAAGAAAAGGCGCCGTAACCGTTTTGCAGATAATTCGCCGACATGACGATGTTCTCACCCGGAAACTCCGAGCGGATTTCCCGCGCGACGGAGGATGCCTTAAAGCCGGAGAAAGTCAAAGCATCGCGATCAGTGTCGCCGGCTTGCTGCGGACCGAAGAACTCGGCCTTAATGTAGTTCTGTCCGGGCGTAGCGGCTTCGGCGCGCAATACGACCTGCTGTGCCACGGCATTGGAGTAGGTGCGATTGACTACGGTGACGATTTCCGGACCGCCGGGCGGTGGGAAAACCAGTGCTTCGGACGCAGACAACATCTTTGCGCCCCCGAACGACCTGACGCCCGAGGGAGTATTGCAGCCCGAAAGAACTGCAATAGAGAATAGCAATGAAGTAAAGGCAGAAAATTTCACTGCCCCGTGCCCCTTTATTTCCCCAAGCCCTAACAGGTTAAAAGGAGACCGAATCACTAATGACCAGACCATTGTTACGAAATACTGGAGGCAGGCGAATAAGCAATATCAAATTTATATTGTAATTTCTGATGCTTTGTGGCCTCCGAATCGTTTCGGATCCCTTCTTTGCCGGACGAGACGACGGAACCAAATCGCGCTGGTGCGGGTTCGCTCGGCGTGAGGTCGATATTTTTACGGTTGCAGCGCAATATGTCCCATGGTCTACTTGCGTCTATAATGACGTATTTTTATTGATCACTTTTTTCATTCAACTGTAAAAACAGAGAGTTGACGCATGACTGTGCAATTTCCGAGTATCTCGCAGGCGCTTGCCGAAGAGATCGGAACCTTACGGAAATGGCTTGAAGAGGACGCGCTACCGCTGTGGTGGGAGGTGGGCTCCGCCCGTCCGGACGGCGGTTTTTACGAGCGCCTGGGCCAGGATGCGAAACCGGTTTTTTCTGATGACCGCCGCGCCCGCGTGCAGCCTCGTCAGGCCTATTGTTTCGCTGCCGCCGGCCAGAACGGCTGGCAGGGTCCGTGGAAGGATGCGTTGCTGCATGGGCTGAGCTGGTTCGAAAAGGTCTATCGCCTCGATAACGGCCTTTACGGCAACCTCGCCGACCAGACCGGCAAGCTGATCGATCCGTCCTTCGATCTCTACAATCAGGCTTTCGCGCTTTTCGCCGCAGCACAGACGGCCGCAGCCCTTCCCGACCGCAAGGACGAGATGCGTGCCCGGGCGCTCGAGATCCTCGCCGTCCTCAATCGCGACTACAAACACCCCGTCGCCGGCTTTGAGGAAGCGAACCCGCCGCGCACGCCGCTGTGCTCCAATCCGCATATGCATCTTTTCGAGGCGATGCTTGCCTGGGAAGTGCAGGACCCCGAAGGTCCATGGACCGCGCTGGCCGACGAGATCGCCGGCCTTGCACTCACCCGCTTCATCGATGGCACCAATGGCGGGCTACGCGAATTCTTCGGCCATGACTGGATGCCGTTTGAAGGTGAGAAGGGCCGCATCATGGAGCCCGGTCACCAGTTCGAATGGGCCTGGCTTCTGGTGCGCTGGGGCAGCCTGCGCAACAATGGCGAGGCAATCGCCAAGGCCAAGCGCATGTTCGAGATCGGCGAAGCGCATGGCATCTGCCCACGCCGCAAGGTCGCGATCATGAGCTTGTACGATGATTTTTCGGTACATGACGGTCTGGCACGGCTCTGGCCGCAGACGGAATGGCTGAAGGCAGCCTTGCGCCTTGCCAGCGTGACCATTGGTGAAGAAAGACAGCGTTATCTTGCCTCGGGCCTGAGGGCCATCGGCGCGCTGCAGCCTTTCCTCGACACACCGGTCAAAGGGCTTTGGTTCGACAAATGGCCGGCCGACAAGCCGATGCTGGACGAACCGGCACCGGCCAGCACTTTCTACCACATCGTCTGCGCCATCTATGAGGCTGAGGCAGTACTCGCCTCCAGCCATTAGAGTCCGCGCGGGCGAGCGGGCCGGGCGTCCGCTCTACCCGCTCCAGCCTCAGTTAAGCCGCGCCGGGCGCACAACGCGCCAGTCGGGCTTGCCGAGATTGTGCGGCCATGGATGCACGTCCTTGTCGTTGAAATAGACGACCTCTTCCAGCTTGGGAAAATCCGCCTGTTTCAGCGTCACGTCGTTCATCCATGGACGGACGTAGGAATCGCCGCCTTCATAACCCAGTTCAGCAACCCAGACCGGTTTATTGAAGGTTTCGACAAGCCCATAGCCCTTGCGCAGGAGATCGGTGAACTTCTGCGGCCCGCCATATTCGATCTTGTCATAGTCCTCGAGACCGAAGACCGAGAGACCGACCAGGTCCGCGTAATTGTCACCAGGATAGTAAGCGCGCAGACCGTCAAGACCTTTCGGCGACCACATCACCTTGACGCCGGGGACCGCCTTGCGGGTCATGTCCACCATGCGTTTGTAGGCCGTGATATAGTCCTGCGGGTTCCAACCCGACCACGAGAAGCGGCCGGATGTGTCTTCCATTTCCTGTCCCCAACGCAGGATCAGCGGGCTCTTCATTGCGGACATGCGTGCGGCGATCGCCTGCATGTTCTTGTCGTAATCGCCTCCCATCACCTTGCGGCGCAACTCGTCGGAGGTGAGCCGCCAGTTGACGTCCCATGACCAGGGTTCGACCGTGATCAGCACGTTACGCTTGCGCTCCAGAGCGTAAGCGTCTGCGAGCGCGAGGCTGTCGAGATCCACGTCCTCCCAGGGCAGGAACAGATGTTCCGTCGCCACCCCGGTCTGGCCGGTGAAATCGCCGTGCGGATCGTAGGCGCCGAAGCGTATACCATCCGCGTGCAATGTCGGACGTTTGTCGGCAAGCGTCTTCATGCCCGTGGAGCCCATGGGCGCGACCCCTTGGGCATCCAGTTTGAATATGGGGTACATGCTGGCTGAAGCAGCAACAGCAGCCCCGCTTGCAAAGAGCAGTCTTCTTCTTGTTATTTGCATGACACTTTCCTCCTACCTCGTCGCAGTCATCGCCTTGCCATAGGCGGCGATTTGCGGGGTGACGTCGTCCTTGCGGACAAGTTTCAGGAATTCATCTCCGGGCCGTGGCGGATTATGCCGGAAGACGTACCAGGGCCCGCCCTGCTTGCGCTGGTAAAGCACCTGACCGATGCGACCGTGGTCGAAACACGTGTCGGCCTTGCCGTTTCCGGCATCGGTTTTCCAGGTAGCGCGCATGCACAGCGTACCTTTGGCATCGACGGTCCAGCGGCCTTCACCGACGGCCTTCTTGCCTTTCTCTTCAGTCAGGGCGATGAACTTGCGGCCATCGGCGATGAAGCGTCCGCCACCAGTCTCCCATTTCCAGGTCTTGTCGTAATACATATCTACGACTTCGCTGGTCCGGAGCGGTTTCGGCGTCTTCGTGCCGCCAGCGGCGTGGACGGCACTTGGCGCGATCACCGCAAGGCAGAGTACGAAAGCGGAGAACCCGCATTTGCTTATTGTTGTTCTCATCACAGCCTCCTCCTTCTATTGTCCGACTCTATTGTCGGCCAGCATGATTTCTCCGGTTGTCATGACCGGTGGCGGCACCATGGGCTCCGCCTGCATGTTTCGAATTCCGGGCATTCCCGGCAGTACGATGCGCAGTTTCAGACGCACCGATCTCGCTCCCTCCACGCCAGCACCGGCCACGGTGAACCGCGTTTCGGTGAAGCTGACATAGGGTTGCCCGTGCGACAGGGCCTCCAGCCCACCAATCGCATGGGAGCTGAGTTCCGCGGCACTACCTGCCACAAGCAGTAACGAACAGGCGGCAACCGTCGCCCCACCGCGCAATGCCGGCAGCCGTGGCAAGCCGTTTTCCATGGTGTGTCGGACGAGAAGAAAAACCGAAAGGCCCGCGTAGATCGCCACATTGATCGCGGCGAAGACGAAGAAACCTTCCGCAGCGTTTTCACGCGGCGCCAGCACCATTGCGAGAAGGCTTAGTGCCGCCAGAACCATGTAAGGCGCGATTACACGCAGCGGCAGCGGCGGTTTTGCCTGCGTGCCCTTGGGTGTAATGCGAAAGTCGACGAAATCACCACGGATCGTATCGCGTATCGCCGCAAGCACACCCATCAACGACCAGGGCCAGCGCAGGAACAGAAACACGATGGCTTCCCACCCGAAGAGTTTCGCATCATGCGGGCGAAAGGCCCCCGTGGCCCGCCAGAAAAAGGCGAACACGATCATGATGAGCGAAATCGGCAGGAAATGCGCCAGAAACACTGGATAGGAGGCATTGACGAGTACCTGGCCGCTCAACAGTGCAAAAGCGGGAAGCACGAACATCAGTGCCATGAAGCCGGAAAACAGGGGATACCAGAGCTGTGAAAACAGGAACTGGAATTTCAACCGCAAGGGAAGCTTCGGCACGTAATGCCGCGAATATTGCAAGAGGATGGTCATCAGACTGCGTGACCACTGGAATTCCTGCACCACGAGATCGGTAAAAGTCACCGGCCCGTCGCCATGCGCGATTGCGTTGACGGCATGGACGCCGCGCCAGCCGCCCGCATTCATCAAAAGCGTGGTGGAATGGTCCTCGGCAAGCTCGGGTCCCAGACCGCCCACCTCACGCAGGGCTTTGGTGCGCACGGCGTAATGCGAGCCGATACAAAGCGGCGCCCAGCTGTTGTTGTAACCCAGCTGCAGGGCGCCGTGCAGGCTTGCCTCGGCATAAAGCCTGCCACGCGCAGCCCAGCTCTCCTTTGCATTGGCATCGCAGATGCTTGGTGCGGAGACATATCCAACCGCCGGATCGGCGAAAGGACGGATGATTTCACTCAGATAGTCCGGTTCCGGAACGTGATCGGCGTCGAATTGCGCGACGAAATCATAACGCTCATACCCGTAATGATCGTAGAAATAAGCGAGATTGCCTTCCTTGCAACGGGTGCGGCGAGGCCATGTCTTGCGGTGATAATCGACGACACCCCTCCGGGTCGAAACGAAAACACCGTGCGCGCCGCACCATTTCAACGTTTGCGCATCCGGGTCCTCATCCGCAAGCCACACGTCAAATTCCAGGCCCTTCTGCTCCAGCATGGCCTGCAGCGTCTTTTGTACTACGGTAAATGGCTCCGACGGCGCCTTGGTTACAACCATCGCCACCCTGCCCTGCGGCAGAGGAGAGCGCCGGTCGACGACCCTTGCGTTCAGGAAGATGAAGATGAAATAGGACGGCAGAAGCGTGATCCACGCGAGTGTTACCGTAACGATCGTAAAATACGGCCAGTCGATGACCCGATCCCGGTCCAGCCACCAGATCCAGAAATAGGCAAGCGTCACCAGCCAACCGCCAATGCCGAGACGATAGGCCATGCGGTTCCAGCCGGTGAAGACGGGCAGCATTGGCAATTGGCCCGCGACGGGACGCGATGATGGTACGGAAGGGGTAGAGCGAGCTTTCATGACAGCACCTCCAACCCGAAGCCGGGACCAGCCGTGCGGATGATGGTGTCTATATCGGAGCGCTTCGGCGCAAAGCCGAGGGTCGCCCTCGCTCTTTCTATATCAGCGAACAGGGCGGGCGGATCACCGGCGCGCCTTGCGCCGAAATGTACCGGCACTTCCTGTCCCGTGACGCGATGGATCGCGCGGATGATATCCCCGACCGATGTGCCGTGGCCGGAGCCGAGATTGACACGCAGGGTCTCGCCGCCATCGGAAAGATAGTTGACGGCGGCCACATGGGCGTCAGCCAGATCGCTGACATGGATGTAGTCGCGGATACAGGTGCCGTCGCTGGTGTCGTAGTCCTGGCCGAAGACGTCAAGTTGCGGCAGCCGCGAGGCGGCGGCCATCAGTGCCCGGGGGATCAGATGGGTTTCCGGCTCGTGGCGTTCGTAAAGTTCGCCATCCGGGTCGGCACCCGCCGCATTGAAGTAGCGCAGAGCGACGAAACGCATGCCATAGGCGGCAGCGTAATCATCGAGCGCCATTTCGAAAATCAGCTTCGTACGACCGTAGGGATTGACCGGGATCTGCGCCGTTTCCTCGCGGATCGGTAATTGCGGCGGCACGCCATAGGTGGCGCAGCTGGAGGAAAATACCAGCCCGCCGATATTCTGGTCGAGACAAGCATCCAGAAGCGCCAGACTGCCGCCGACATTGTTGCGGTAATATTTGCGCGGATCCTCAACGGATTCGCCGACATAGGCATTTGCGGCGCAATGGATGACGAAGGCTGGCGAGAACTCCTTGAGCGTGGCCTTCAAGAGACTACGATCCAGAATGTCGCCTTCAATGAAGGGACCCCAGCGAACTGAATCCGCGTGACCCGTCGAGAGATTATCGTAAGCAATGGGCTTGAAGCCGGAATGCGCCAGCGCCTTGCAGATGTGGCTGCCTATGAATCCGGCCCCGCCCGTGACGAGGATTGTACGGGACATCTCATACGGCCTCCGCAACCTTCTTGCCGGCCAGCAGCGCATCGAAATAGACGATGGTTTTCTCCAGACCGGTTTCGAGCGGTACGCGCGGTTGCCATCTGAGCATTTCCTTGGCACGCGAAATATCGGGACGACGCTGCTGCGGATCATCGATCGCAGCGGGCAGATGCACGATGCGCGAGCGGGAATTCGTCATGCGGATGACGATATCGGCCAGCTGCCGCACCGGAATTTCAGTCGGGTTGCCGAGATTGATCGGTCCGGTGCAATCCTTCGGCTTAGCTGAAAAACGCAGGAACCCGTCGATCAGATCATCGACGTAGCAGAAGGAGCGCGTCTGGCTGCCGTCGCCATAAATGGTGATGTCCGAACCCTTCAGCGCCTGGACGATGAAGTTGGAGACCACCCGCCCGTCATCGGGGCGCATGCGCGGCCCATAGGTGTTGAAGATGCGCCCAACCTTGATATCGACGCCATAAAAGCGGTGATAATCGAAAAAAAGCGTTTCGGCGCTGCGCTTGCCCTCATCGTAGCAGGCTCGCGGCCCGATTGTATTTACGTTGCCGAAATAGCTTTCCGGCTGCGGATTGACGAGCGGGTCGCCATAGACTTCCGATGTCGAGGATTGCACCACGGTTGCACCGCATCTGCGAGCGACTTCGAGAACGTTGACCGCGCCAAGCACATTGGTAAGCAGGGTGCCGACTGGATCACGCTGGTAGTCCGGCGGCGAGGCCGGCGACGCGAAGTTGAAGATCAGCGAGACGTCGATGTCATAGGGCTTGCGGACATCATGCTCGACCATCAAAAACCGCTTGTTGGCTTGCAAATGCTCAACATTCACGGTCCGTCCAGTCGAAAGATCGTCGAGACAGATCACCTCATGACCGCAAGCCAACAGACGTTCGCAAAGATGGGAGCCAAGGAAACCAGCCCCGCCGTTGACCAGAACGCGCTGGCCTGGCCGCCACTCGGAATAGATTGTAGCGCCGTTGTCATGGTCGTTGGGAACGAAATTACGCATTACACACTCCTCCCAATGAGGAACCAGCCCGGCTGATTCGACTTGAACTAGATCAAACTCCAGATTGCAGGATATTTCGAATGTCACCTCCGGTTTTTATTTCTTCTGGAGGTTTTAATATTTGGATTCGGTATATTTCAACTTTTATGATAGGCGCGTCATAAAACAGGTCAACTTTATTTTATCGAAATATTACAATTGATTACCCCGAATTACTCGTATTAATCACTCGATTTAATACTTTTTAACTACGCCTCCATTATGCCTTTCTTATTGAGCATTAGCGCAAGCTTCGCTCAACCAGTCGGGACTATTCTGGTTTTGTAAGGCTCGGTCCACCGGGGCAAAACCACCCGGCGAGATGCGACAGCTAGTCGATTTCAGGGGACATACATCATGAATGAAATGCCTTATTCCCATAACAGCAAAGCGGCCCGCCGCTGTCGTTTTGCACTTGTTGCCGCCGCACTTGCGACGTTCACTTTCGCTACGGCCTCGTGCTCCGTCGTTGAAGATGCCGTTCTGATCAAGACCGCATCTGCTAATACGGCGACGATCAAGAGCCGGGTTGCTCCAGCCAAGGCGTCCTACGGCTATGACAAGACAGGCAACGCAGCCGTCACGCTTGTTGCCGATACTTACGAGACACCGACGATATCGCCGCGGCATTCCTATTCCGGTTCTTCTCCCTATATCTGCTCACCGAGCGGATTTGGTCAGAAGTCCCGCTGCTTCCTGAGGCCCTAATCCTCAGGCATAACCTCTGCTTGAAACTGGCGTCCTTGCGGCATCGGGCCGCCAGATGTTCAGTTTCTCCAGCCGGAGATAGCCGCGTCGTCGTCCTTGTGAAAAAAGCGCGACGCTGCCTCCGTTCGGTTGCGCACATTCATCTTCTTGTAGATGTTGCGAACGTGCACCTTCACGGTATTCTCGGACAGGTGAAGCCGGTCGGCGATGATCTTGTTTTGCGTTCCCTTGCAAAGCAGGTCGAGGATCTGCACCTCGCGCGTCGTCAGCGCCGCCATTTCACTCTTGCTGACGGCAAGAGCGTCGGCGCGGTTGGCGATCACGGCGTTGCTTTTAACGCTTTTGCCGTTCACGGCCTGGGAATAGGGGGTGAGCTTGCCGAGAAGGGCAGCGGGAAAATGCTCCCCGCCCTTCATGAGGAGATCAACCGCCGCCATGAAAACGTCGAGCCGCAGATTAAGCGGCAGCACGCCATCGATGATACGCATCCCCACCAGTTGCTTCAGCGGCTCCTCAAACTTGTCGATGGTTTCGACGACAAGTGCAATTGGGGCATCCGGATGCTTTTCGCGGACTGCCGAAAGAACGCTATGAAGCCGCTCGCCCGACATACGGTACGGCAGGACCAGCCGGACATCGGCGCCATAGTCATCGTCGATCGTTGCCGACGACATAACGCTCATCACAGCGAATGTAGGGAACTTTTTGCCCAGCGCCTCCACGAGGCACTCGGAAAACAGGTCCGGATCCGCGATGATCAATAAAGTCCCATTTATAGGCGCAACGGCTCCACTTTGTTTTGCCGCATAATCTGAAGTTCCCATGAACATCGACGTCTCCCCTAAAGCGCTACGCATTACGTTCTTTTTGGTTGTGTGCTCTGTCATTCGCCGGGATACCCCTAGAAACAAATGGGGCAACTCCCGCTTCACGCCATGTCAACTATCATTAATTACCCGTTAATTAAGGAGGCTAATACGAAAAGCTGTGCAAAGAAATGGCCCAAATGGGTTATTTCTTGCAATTGACGTACAAAATTGGTTACGCCCGTAATGAATCGTTGAGCCCGGAACCAGTGTAAAAACAAACACATCGGAAAAGCTTTCGCTCCGGTTTTGCAATCCGGGAAAATATAACTTTTGGTTGATATCCCTTTACATACCTGCCCGGCAAAGGAGCTTCCGGAATGTGCCATTTCGGGATAGGGACCCTTCTCACCGCCATTGACTACCTTTTTAGAAAAAGCAGCTTTTCCCGGCCTGAGCGCGATTATTTGCGTCTGAACCGGCGGCAAATCTCCATGCGACCGCCTTCCGACATATATATTGGTGGTAAGGGTGCCGATATGTTTAGCCCGAATTGATAGCTAGGAAGCGCGATTTTTCTGCTGCACAGTCTGACCGTCGCTGCAAACAGTGACCGATGGAAAGACAACCCCGGCCTTTGACGTGTGTTTGCAAACGCCGGTTCCTTTTCAAGACATAACGAAAGCAAAAAGACGAAGCCACCGCGCTCCCAACGGAGCGAGGAACGGATTTGTGCGCCTTAATACCGAGTAGCGCACAAGGGCTGAACGAGAAGAGCCCGGTTACGGGCCGATGCCAAGCCGCAGATGAGACGTACCGAGTGCATCTGCAGAACATCAATCTTTGTGCAACGCGGAGCAAGCGCGAAAAAATCCCGTTTTAGATGAGAGGGATTTCGAAAGCTGCTCCGAGCTTTTTCGGAGGAAATCGACATGGGTTACAATCCACAGCCTGCGGGCGACGACATCACCAAGATTGGCGCGCTTTCGGAGGGTTTCGCCAACACCTCGACCAATGACGCAAAGGTGGACGACAGCAACGTCGGCACCGCAAACGGTGAAAACCGCAACAACGACAACAGCGACAACAGCACCAATGTGGATGTTGACGCCAAAATCGACGTTGCAGTGGGCAACGGCGACAATCGCGACAACGACTATGACTGGAGCTATGACAGCAAGTCTTACAGCGACAACGATACGACCGTAAAGACGAGCACCGAAACCAGCACCGAAATCAAGACCGATTACGACTGGAGCTATGAAAGCAAGTCGTACAGCGACAACGACACCAACGTGAAGACGGTCACGGATACGGACACCAAGACCTTCTCCTATTCCGACGACGACACGACAACAACAACAACGACGACTTCCGACAGCTTCAACTCCGCTGACAGTTTCTACAAGTCGGATGACGACTTCGGCAACATCGCCGGCGTCAAGGATGTCGGCAATCTCGGCATCGCTGGCGGAGACCTCACCTTTAACCTCGGTGACGACTTCTCCTTCACACTTGATGTCGACAATATCCTCAACAGCTCGCTCAACGGCGAAGGCAACGACACGGGCTTCAGCCTTGTGCAGGCCAACCACCTGGCGGATCAGGATCAGGCCTGGGATGTCAGGATGGACAATGGTGGTGCCCAGAACCACCTGAGCGCGAATGCCGGCGACGCCTTTGGCGCAGAAGGCATGGACGGCAAGGGATGGGACCTCAAGGCTGGCGACGACGCTGCGGGTACCAGCACTGCAGATGCATCGGCTATCCTTGCAAACTCCGGCTTCCATCTGGAACTGGTGCAGGGCGCCAACATGCTCTCCAATGCCGTTGATGTCTCGGTCACAGGCGGTAACTCGCATGTTTCTGATACCGGCGAGGACAGCGGCTCCTGACGAGTACCTCTCTATGAAAAAAGCTGCACCGGCATTCGCCGGTGCAGTTTGCGGTTGAAGGACCGGGTTTGCGCGAAGACGAAGCACCGCCTCTTGGACGTGTGCCGCCCGCCGCCCAGGCTCTGCCGCGATGATCAGGGAGGGACCTGCAATGCAAATCGACAGAATTTCAGACATGATTGCGCATTTCATCGGCCTGTTCGACACGGTGATCGAGGAAGCGCGTCTAAGAAGCAACTATGCCGAAGGCACGGCACACGCGAACAAAGACCGGTTGTCGGATGATGACGCGGCAAGACTGCTAGACAAGACCTACGACTTGCAGCTTCAGGATTACGATCCCGGCGTTAAATATCGCGCCGGCTATTACGACTTCGACTATCTGCAACCGCATTTCGCTCGCATGGTCGAACACGACATGCAGCAGCTTGCAAATGCGATACCGGTCGATATGTCAGCCGCGCATTTCCGTTTTCCGGGCAGTGTCTCCTTTGAGCAAGAACGCGAACTGGTGGTGCACACCGGCCCTGGCTCGGTTATCGCGCATGTCACGCAGGTCAACATTCTTCAGGACGACGACTATCTGAACATGACGGACGGCCCAAATGTGGCGCGCGACACCAGTTTCGTGACCCAGCGCACCGTCGAGTTCCATAACGAAGCAGCCGTCTTCACGCCCTTTTCCGTTTTCCAGCGCACCGACAGCTACGACGCGTTGCAGGCGCTCGCCAAATCAGCACATGATTATATCGACCATGCGCGCGAAAATGACGTGACGTCCCTTGGAACCGGCGCGGAACAGGATTTCGTTCTCGCCGGCAATGACATCAACGGCCTCTACATCAATGGCTCCATGGCAAGCGAAAAGCCAATGCTCGACGACTTCATGCCGGATCGTGGCATTGCCAAGCCCGCTGAAGAGCCTGAAAAGAGCGATGTTTCGCTGCATGAGGATAGCCCCGCCGGAAACAGCCTCGATGTGGCTGCCGGCGCAAATGTCGTCGCCAACATAGCAACGCTGGTCAATACTGCCGTCATGGCCTCCGTCACCACCGTCATGGGCGATTATCACCAGATCGATGCAATCACCCAGGCCTATGTCTATAGCGACCGCGATGAGGTCGATTCCGTTTTCACGCAGTCCGAAGACCATGACGCAACCGCCGCCTACAATATTGCGACCTTCTCACGCAGTGTCTATCCGGGTGCAGAAAGCGCCGATAGCAGCCACGATAGTGGTGAACCGCCAATATTTCCCACTGCCTGGCGTGTCAGCGTCCTCGAGGGAGACGTGTCTTTCGTCCACTGGATCGAGCAGTACCAGTTCATCAGCGACAACGACACACTGACGGTTACCTCTTCGGGTGCCAGCGTCAGCTTGCTGAGCGGTGGCAACGCTGCCCTCAACATCGCCAATTTCCTCGGCATCGGCATGCAGTACGATCTGGTCATCGTCGGCGGCAATGTGCTGGACATGAACCTCATCAGCCAGATCGCCGTGCTTTACGACAATGACTGGATCCGCGCCAACCCCGACGCGCCTGAGGGCGCCACCGTTCAGTCCGGCAACAACCTGTTGTGGAACGACGCCAGCATCCACAATGTCGGTGGCAACGACCGTTTCGAAACCATGCCGGACTATATGGCGCAGACGGTGAAAGCGATTAACGAGCGTGATCCGAACATGCCGGACGCGCTTGCCCACGATGCCAATTTTGCGGGCTATCAGGGGATCAACGTCCTTTACATCACTGGCAATCTTTATGACGTCAGCATCATCAAACAGGTGAGCGTGCTGGGCGATTCCGACTATGTGACGCAGGCAGCCGCAAAGATTCTGGAAAACAACGAGAACGTCACGATCCATATCGATACCGGCAGCAACGCCGTCATCAATCTCGCGCAGATTATCGATTACGACAGCTTCGGTTCCACCACCTACGTCGCAGGCGGGCTTTATTCGGATGCTATCCTTATACAGGGCGGCATCATCGAAAACGATGCGTCGCAACCGGGTCACCAAGGCCAGCAGCTGGCAAACGAAGTTATCGCGTTTCTGCACGACGATCCCGCCACCATTCAGAATGAATCCGATGGCGTCATCAACGCCGGTCACGACATGTCGTGGTCGAGCGCGCATTCATCCGACGTCATGCAGGCGGTCACTGCATAGGTTTTGACAGGCGGGGAGAAACGCCCGCCGCCAAAGCCGCAGAAACCGCGAGATCACTGAGGGGATTAATAAAAAAATGGATCATATTTCAAGAAAAACCATTACCGCCGGGCACTCGCTGGACTTGCCGCTGGATCAGGATGCGGAAGACAGCAAGCTGACTGATGCCTGCATTTCGGCCATAAACGAGGCCGTCGAAAACCTGCGTCACCTGTCCGGCGCGGAACCGACCGTGAAAGCAGCCTCGCCCTCCCCTGAGATCACACCGCCCCGGCCCCTTCCACAACATTCCCCATACGCCGAACAACCGCAAATGCGTGACGTTCCGCAGGAAAGGCCAGTGCCGCCGCAGCAAGACCGGCGCCCCGCCTCACCGCCGGAGCCGGAAGCAAAGGTGGACAATACCGAGCTGAAAAGCGCACCCGACCTGCCCTTCGTCAAGACCATCGACAATAATGACGGGCCTATCCGTGAAAACGAGCGCCGTCCGGTGACGGGCGGCGGCGGCAACGGCAAGGAGCCGACGGAGAATGGCGGCGGTGGCGGAGGCGGCGGCGGAAGCCAGAGCGGCTTCCACAAGCGCAGTGAACCCGTCAATTTCGCCGCCAGCCTCGCCAAGGGCATCGCCGCGATACGGCGCAACATGGCGATCGTGATGCTGTTCACCATCGCCATCAACGTTCTGCTGCTTGCCATCCCGCTCTATCTGTTTCAAATCTCGGACCGGGTCCTGACAAGCCGCTCCATGGATACACTCGTCATGCTGACGGTCGCCGTTCTCGGCGCGGTTCTGTTGCAAGCCTTCATGGACGCCATCCGGCGCTTCATCCTGATGCGCACCGCTGTCGAGCTTGAAGTGCAGCTTGGAGCGCCGATCCTGTCGGCAGCGGCCCGTGCCTCCCTGCATGGCAGCGGCAAGGACTACCAGATTCTGCAGGACCTGCAGCAGCTGCGTTCCTTCATTACCTCCGGCACCCTGATCGCCTTTCTCGATGCGCCGTTGATGCCCCTCTTCATCGTGGTGGTTTATCTTGTACATCCGCATCTCGGCATCATCATCATGGTCTGCTGCGCGGTGCTGTTCATCATAGCCTGGCTGAACCAGCGCTTCACCGCCAGACAGTTCGCGGAAGCCTCCGGTTATCTGAGCCGCGCCAATTTCCATCTTGATTCCATGTCGCGCAACTCGCAGATCATCAATGCCATGGCGATGATCCCAGAGGCCGTGAAGATGTGGGGTCGTGAAACAGCCGGATCACTGAAGTCGCATGTGGCGGCGCAGGATCGCAACATCATGTTCTCAGGTGTTTCCAAAGCAGCCCGCATGATCACGCAGGTGGCACTCCTGGGCTGGGGCGCGCATCTGTCTCTCGCAGGCGAACTGACCGGCGGCATGGTGATCGCAGCATCCATCATTTCCGGCCGCGCGCTGGCACCGATCGAAGGGGCGATCGAGGGCTGGCATCAGTTCAACAAATCTGCAGCCTCCTATAGCCGTATCAAGCAGCTTCTCATCACCTCACCGCTCAATTTCCCGCGTCTGCGCCTGCCCAATCCGGAAGGGCGTCTGGATGTGGAACGTATCCTTTTCGTGCCGCCGCCGCAGAAGAAGGTGATCTTGAACGGCATTTCCTTTTCGCTGAAGAAAGGTGAATCCCTCGCCATCATCGGCAATTCCGGTTCCGGCAAGACGACGCTTGGCAAGATGCTGGTCGGCTCCATCCTTCCCACTTCCGGCAATGTCCGCCTTGACCTCATGGACCTGCGCAACTGGGACCAGCGGCAATTCGGTGAAAGCATCGGTTATCTGCCCCAGGACGTGCAGCTGTTTCCCGGCACCATCAAGGCCAATATCTGTCGCATGCGTGACGATGTCGAAGACCGGCAGATCTACGAGGCGGCTGTGCTCGCCGACGTACACGAGCTGATCGCCGGTTTCCCGCAGGGTTACGAAACCGTGGTTGCCGCCGATGGCGCACCGCTTTCGGGCGGCCAGAAGCAGCGCATCGCGCTTGCCCGCGCATTCTTCGGTGATCCAAAATTCGTGGTTCTGGACGAACCAAACTCCAACCTTGATACGCAGGGCGAACAGGCGCTGGCAAAAGCCATTCTGCACGCCAAGAAACAGGGCATCACCACCGTCACCATCACCCAGCGACCCGCACTTCTTCAGTGCGTCGACAAGATAATGGTGCTGAAGGACGGATCGGTCGCCATGTTCGGCGAACGGATGGACGTACTGAAGGCCATTTCCGGCAATGGCCGGCAAAGTAGCCAGTCTCCGCAGATCGAGGGTTGAGGATCGTCATGTTCAAGAAAAAAACCGCCGTCGCCGTCGCAGAGGTAAAACCCCAGGGCCAGCTTGAGTGGTACAGCGAAGTGCCACGTTCCATTCGCCTCCACAGTTCAATCGGTCTTGCCGTGCTGCTCGCCTCCTTCGGCGGTTTCGGGTACTGGGCCGGCACTGCACCGCTCTCCGCCGCCATCATTGCCCAGGGCAGCTTTGTCGCCACCGGCAACAACAAGGTCGTGCAGCATCTGGAGGGCGGCATCATCAAGGAAATGATGGTCAGCGAAGGCGACACCGTCAAGGAAGGAGACGTGCTTCTGACGCTCGACAAGACGACGGCGCTCGCCAACGAGCGCATGTTCCAGCTGAGACGCCTTCGCCTCGAAACCATCGTCACGCGCCTGCGCGCCGAGGCGCAGGGCCAAAAAAGCTTCAAGGTGCCTGACATCGTCATGAAGGAAGCCAGCGATCCTGATATCAAATCCATCATCCAGAGCCAGAACATCGTGTTCCACAGCAAGATCGTGAAACTCGACGAGCAACTGAATCTCATCGAAAAGAACATCAAGTCGCTGGAGTTTCGTTATGCGGGCTATGAGGGGCAGAAGCAGTCCTTCGACCGTCAACTGGCACTTCTGACCCAGGAGCGTGATTCCAAGGAAAGGCTTGCCAAGGACGGTGTCATCCGCAAGACCGACATGCTGGCGCTGGAGCGCGCCATTGCCGATGCCATGGGCGATATCGCCCGACTGACCGGCGAGATGAACCAGAGCGAGGCTGAAATCGCCAAGTTCAAGCAGGAAGCGGTCATTGCCATCAACGCCAACAAGCAGGCTGCTCTCGACGCGCTCGAAACCGCAGAAGCCGATCTGGACAGCGTGCGCGAGCAAGTGCGCGGTGCCGCCGAAGTGCTGGAACGCACCGTCATCCGCTCCCCCGTCAACGGTACCGTGGTGCGCGCCTATTACCACACGGCAGGCGGCGTCATCACCACCGGCAAGCCGATCATGGAAATCCTGCCCGCCCACGTTCCCCTGATCCTTGAGGCGCAGGTTCTGAGAACCTCCATCGACCAGTTGCATGAGGGCCAGACGGCAGCGATCCGCCTTTCGGCACTGAACCGCCGCACCACGCCTGTTCTGAACGGTAAGGTCTTTTACGTATCCGCCGACAGCATCGAGGAAAATGCAGGCCTGCAGGTTAAGGACGTCTATATCGTGCGCGTGCAGGTTTCAGACGAGGAGATCGCGAAGGTCCATAATTTCCATCCCGTTCCCGGCATGCCGGCGGATGTCCTGATCCAGACTTCGGAGCGAACCTTCTTCGAATATCTGACCAAGCCTATCTCCGAGAGCATGTCCCGAGCATTCAAGGAAAGATGAAGAAATACCGCTTTTCCAGGAAGGTTGGATGGCGGTTTTGCGTCTGGAAAATGCGGAACGCAGAAGGACCTACGCTGTCAATCCCGTCCAGATCGGCATAGAATGCCAGTATATGTCTGGTGGGGCGGGAGAACAGCATGGCAGCAATGTCGGATATATTGCTGATGGTCGGCAGGCTGAATTACGTGTGGACCAACACCGAAAGCCTGATGATCTATCTGATCGTCCATCTCCTGAAAGTGGAGAAGGAAGCGGCCATCGTCGTGTTTCTGACGCTCAACACCACGCGCGCACGCATGGATCTCATCGAGCGTCTGGCAAAACTTCCCTCAACACCAGCGCCGGATCGCAAGACCATTCTCTCCATCATGGCGCGGCTCAAGAAAGAATCGAAAACGCGCAACAAATACAATCATTGCATCTACTCCTTCGACGAAAAGGGCGAAATTGCCAGCACCCAGCTCATGCGACTGGTGGAGGACGAAACCCAGGTCCGTTACGGCAAGGTAGAACGCATGGACGAGAAAGAAATCGAACACCTCGAGAAATCCATCGCCGACATCGTCTCTGTCAGCAAGGACATGTGGAGTTTCATCCACGCCAGCCCGCACGTCTCATCGGATTACCTCTAGGATCGGGCAGAGCGAATGCTCAGGCTCGCGTCTGTAACCGCACGCCAATCGCGGGATGAGTTTCGCTGTTCTGCGTGGCTTTCGCCGGCAGGCATAGTTTTCCGGCGGCGAAATACAGCAGGAACGAGCCGATCTGGAATGGGAAGATGATATCGATCTCCACGAAGGAGCGGACGACGAACAGCGCGCAGATGGCAAAGAGAATGACGCCCTGCGGATCGCGCTGGCGCATCAGGACCGAGCGCAGATGGCCGAGCAGCGTTCCGTAAAGCACCATGCCGAGCAGAACCATGCCGACGATGCCATTCTCCACCACCGTCTCGATATAGGTGTTGTGAAAATGGAAGCCGCTGCGTCCGGTAATGAAGAAGTCGTTCCACAGGCGCTCGGCATCGGCAAAACCTACCACCCAGAACCCCTGGTAACCAACGCCGAGGATCGGTGTCTGCTTTGCCGCTTCGATGCCCTGCTGCCAGAGATAGGTGCGTCCTGTCAGTGTCGAATCCTTGCCGAAAAGGCCGAGAATGGCATCAAGCAAGCCGAACTGCAGGGACGCGACCACCAGCAATATGCCAACACCGCCGAGTGCGAAAAAGGTCATCTTGCGGTTGGCCGGTGAAAGCATGCCAATCGGGATGAAACCGATGATGAGGGCGACCACCGCCGCCGTGGTAATGGTGGATGTGGCCGATTGCGAAGCAATTAGGCTATAGGCCGATAGGAGCCCGGTGATGCCCGCGATCGGCAGCCAGATACCCCTTTGCTTGAGGATCAGCACGGATGAGACGGCGAAAATGACGCCGAGCGAGGCGTAAAAGCCAAGCTGGTTCTTCGATGAGAAGGCCCCGACGAAACTGTAGGTTCCATCAAGCGCATCGAAAAGGTGGACACCGAACAGCAGCGAATAGAGCAGAATGACGGTGATGCCGATCAACGCCCCACGCGTCAGCGTGCGGATGGAGACCACCCGCATGGCGATAAGTGCACAGACGATATGCGTCATATACTGGATGGAAGCGCGCATGGTGACCGATGCTGCCTCCGACCAGAAGCTCGACAGCACGGTCAGGATGCCGAAGGCGAATATCCACAGATAGCGCGGATAGTTACCCAGCACGCGCCGGTAATTGACCACTACCAGGGGCAGCCACATGCCATAATAGGCCAGAATCGAGATTTGCCCGAAACGCGACGAATAGGCGAAAACGAAGAATGACAGCGCAATCGCCGCCATTCCGTAGACTTCATTGCGTTCGGGATCGATCAGTGCCGATTTGGCGATCCGCATGAAAACCTCACTGCATCAGGATTTCGGACGAGACCTTGATGACGTCGCCTGGCTGGAGCATGGCGTTTTCATCCACCTTCACTTCCTTCGGCTTGCCGTTTTCCTCACGCACCACGACGTAGCTGATTGTCGCGGATTTTCCCGACGGATCGAAACGGATCGCCTCAGCCGATTGTGCGAGCGCCTCCGACATCAATTCCCGGCTTGTACCCAGTTGCAGATTGAGCTTGTCGAGTTCCGCTTCCGTGTCCTGCAATTCCTTGGAGCGCTGTGCCACCCAGTCATTGCGCAGGTTGATTTCATCCTGGGTCGCCTTGTTGATATCCTGCTTGGCCCGCAATGACTGCGTGTCGATATCAAGCAGTGCGGCTTCCACCTCCGCTGCACGTTCTTCCGCGGAAATACGCCGTTGCGATAGTGCAAGGCCCTGCTCGTTCAGCCGGTTGACGCGGTCTCGGTCCTCATTGGCAAGCTCGAGCTGGCGGTTTTGCGTTTCCGATTTCTTTTTCAGCGATTCGACTTCGCTTTCCAGAAGCGCATGCAGATCCGTCAGCGCCTTGAGCTGCAAAGTGTAACGCTCGGTGCGCGATTTCATCAGCGCGCTTTCGCTGGCGAGAAGCGCGTCGATCTCGGCAATCTTTTCCATCTCCGGCGTCTTGGCGATGACCGTGTCACCCTTGACCTCGGCGATCAACCGCGCCTGACGGGCAAGCAGCCTTGCGCGCTGGTTGTCGTAAACGGCTGCGTCGCCGCGGGCATTTATGAAGTCGCGGGCAAAACGCTGCCCGGCATCGGAGCGCCGCAACCCGCCGGCAAGGCTTACGGCCTTCAACACCGTGAGATTGGCAGCATAGGGATATTCGCCTGGCGTCTGTACATCTCCGCTGAGGAAGATCGGCCGGAACTGGGCGATTTCGACAGAAGCCGACGGCAGATTGCGAAGGGCGAACTTGCTCTGAAGCTGGGCTCCAATCGCCTCACCGACCTCCGCGGAGGTCTTCCCCGCCACATCCAGTTGGCCGATGAAGGGCAGCGACAGCGCGCCGGATGGGCCGACGGAATAATCGCCGTTGATGACATCCCAGTTGCGGATGCTGCCATCGGCCGGCTGCCATTCGGCAACGCGGATGCGCAGCTTGTCGGCGGTGCCAAGCTTGTATTGAGCGCCTTCCGCAGCCATTGCGGAAAGCGGCGCTCCAAATGCGACGGATGCGACAAGCAGAAGGGCGGAGAAAGTGCGTCCGGCGGTTCTTTTTGCAAGCGGACGGCTAGCGACGGCAATAGGACCGTTCATCGGGAAACTCCCTGTTTGCGGATCGCCGCGCGGGCGATCAGGCGATAGAGCAGCCGGACGGTGCCGGCTGCACAGCGCCGCAAAAAGCGGCCATTATGATTTGCACCAATGACGCACCCAAAGACCGGACTTGGGATCCCGGTCAGGGTGCGTGGCAAAACAAAGATCGATAAAGCCAAACTCAATATCGGTTTTCAGTAGCTTCCGCGTGAAAGGCACACGGCGGGAATGGTCTTGACGATGATGAAGACGTCCTGTCGCATCGACCAGTTCTGCACATATTGCGTGTCGAAAGCCACGCGGGTCTTGTAGCTTACGTCATTGCGGCCGCTGATCTGCCAAAGGCCGGTCAGGCCCGGACGGGTGCTGAGGTAATAGGCGGCATCGCTTTCGTAGTAGCTCAGCTCCTCGTCGACGACGGGGCGCGGGCCAACGACGCTCATTTCGCCGCGGATGATGTTGAGAAGCTGCGGCAGCTCATCAAGGCTGAGCTTTCGCAGCACGGCACCAACTGCGGTTACGCGCGGATCATTCTTGAGTTTGCGGGTCGCACGCCATTCCTCGGCGGCCTCCGGATTGGCGGCAAGATATTGCCGCAACATTTCATCACCGTTCATCGCCATCGTCCTGAATTTCAGGCAATGGAAATAGCGGCCATTATGTCCCACACGCCGGTGCCCATAAAAGATCGGGCCGGGATCGGACAATTTCACCAGTGCGGCGATCAACAGAAAAATCGGGCTGAAGATGAGCAGCGCAAGCAGGGCCGATGTCATATCGAAGCTGCGTTTTGCGATGCCCCCGATAGGGAAACTGACATCGAAGTCTTCGGAACTGCTGAGTGTCTGTTCAGCCGATTGGGTCGCGGACTTCATAGAGAGAACTCCATTTATGTTTTGCGATTGGTCGGTGCCCGGAGGCGTGTCTTTCCGTCTAAAAGAGATAACAAGTCTGTGTTCTGAATTTGATGCTAATGGATTTTTTGTAAGGCACATTGCCCCTGACCGTCTATGCGATTTCTTGCGAGAGCGGCCGATCAACGTCAGGGCAATATTAACGGTTGCATAAAAAAGCAACAAATGTGCCGGCGGCCATGTGTTGAGAGCATGGGTGCCGCTCCCGCATGTATTGCGTTTTCGACAACAGATAGTCTTTTCTTATATGTTTCTTGTGACTTAATCAGGTGAGACAGGAACGCCAAGAACAGCCATGCGTCAGGAAGAATATTAAATTTTTTTGCAGCGCAGCAAGATTGTGGCAATGCATATAAAATTTGACATATTAGCCGGGATTTTTTTGCCGGCACGCCAACTTCGCCAAGAAAAAGCGATGGAAAAATTGCAAAAGCGGCGCAAAAGCGGCAAAATAATGGCGGGAACCCGTATCAAAGTTCGGTCGGCTCGTAGAAAATCTCTCCGGCTGGACCATATTATCTCCGGCTGCAACGGTCCGACCACCATTCCGGCGTGACTTTACCCGAAAGCCATAGAATCAGAAGGTGGGTGGTGTGCAGGCGCTGATAACCTCGCACGGCACTGGACCAACGCAGCGGAAGCGGTGCGGCCTGCGGCTTTCGAAATAATAGGCATCCCCCGGACCAAGAACCCGCCGCTCCTCGTCGACCGTCACCTCCAGACGCCCGGAGAGGATGATACCCCCCTCTTCTCCATCGTGGACCAGTGGCACCTTGCCAGTATCGGCACCCGGCTGGTAACATTCCTTCAGGATTTGCAGGCTGCGGCCGAAAACATTTTCGCCCACCTGCCGGAAGGATATCGGTCCTTTGCCGATTTCGACAAGTTCATCCGCGCGGTAAAATGCCTTGCGGCTGGTCTCCGGCTCGTAGGCGAAAAATTCGGCAAGGCCGATCGGTATACCGTCGAGAATGCGCTTCAGCGCGCCGACGGACGGGTTGGAGGTGTTGGATTCGATCAGCGAAATCGTCGAATTGGTAACGCCAGCACGTCTTGCCAGTTCACGCTGGGAAATATTGTGACGCAGCCGCAAATGGCGCAAACGCCCGCCTATATCCACCGACATGCGTGATCCCCCGTTGCCGTTGTTCGAAATATCGAAAACTACCTTTCCCGCCTATAACATTTTCAATGGCTTGGCCACAGCGAGAAAAGGGCTTGTTCAGCCCGGAAAATAGCTTTCAATCACCGGCACCGAACAGGAGAACCGTTATGGACAACCCCAACCGATCCAACTCCACCTCACTCGACAGCTACTGGATGCCATTTACCGCCAACCGGCAGTTCAAGGCCAATCCCCGCCTGCTGACGAGCGCGGAGGGCATGTATTACACCAGCAATGACGGTCGTCAGGTTCTCGACGGTACAGCTGGCCTGTGGTGCGTCAATGTCGGCCATGGCCGCCACCAGATTGCATCCGCCGTCAAACACCAGCTTTCGACCATGGATTATGCGCCCTCGTTTCAGATGGGCCATCCCGTCGCCTTCGAATTCGCCGAGCGGCTGGCGGAAATCGCGCCTGGCCCGGAAGGCGCGAAGCTCGACCGCGTGTTCTACACCGGCTCGGGTTCTGAATCAGTCGATACGGCGCTGAAGATTGCGATCGCCTATCAGCGCGCCATCGGTCAGGGCACCCGCAGCCGTCTGATCGGCCGTGAGCGCGGTTATCACGGCGTCGGTTTCGGCGGCATCTCCGTTGGCGGCCTTGTCAACAACCGCCGTGTTTTTCCGCAAATCCCGGCCGACCACCTGCGTCATACCCACGATTTGGCGAAAAACAGCTTCGTAAAGGGCCAGCCCGAGCATGGTGCCGAACTGGCAGACGATCTGGAACGGCTGGTTGCTCTGCATGGGGCCGAAACAATCGCGGCCTGTATCGTTGAACCGGTTGCCGGCTCCACCGGCGTGCTGGTGCCGCCGAAGGGTTATCTGGAGCGCCTGCGGGCCATCTGCGACAAGCACGGCATTCTGTTGATCTTCGATGAGGTTATCACCGGTTTCGGCCGTATGGGCTCGTCCTTTGCCAGCAACTACTTCGGCGTGACGCCTGACATCGTTACCACCGCCAAGGGGCTGACCAACGGCGCAATCCCGATGGGTGCGGTTTTTACCAGCCGCAAGGTGCACGATGCGTTGATGCATGGGCCTGACAACCAGATAGAGCTGTTCCACGGCTATACCTATTCCGGACATCCGGTTGCCTGCGCCGCCGGCATCGCCACGCTCAACATCTACCGCGACGAAGGGCTCTTTACCCGCGCGGCAGAAATGCAGGATGTCTGGCACGACGCCATCCATTCGCTGAAGGGCCTGCCCAATGTCATCGACATCCGCACCATCGGCTTCATCGCCGGCATCGAGCTGCAATCGCGTGATGGAGCTATCGGCGCACGCGCCTATGACGTTTTCGTGGATTGCTTCGAGCGCGGTCTGCTCATTCGCGTCACGGGCGATATCATTGCCCTTTCGCCGCCGCTTATCGCCGAAAAATCCCATTTCGACGATATCGTCTCGATCTTGGGCGACGCGCTGAAAAGAGCGGATTAAAAGTATAAATCTCTAATAAATAAAAGGCTGCAATTTCTATTGCAGCCTTTTTTTGCATTTATCAAGACCGCAACAAAAATAGATCATTTCTTAAGCATATTCTATTAATTTCCCGTAGTATAACCAACCGAGCGGGAATGGCCTCATGGCGTCGATTCAGAAAAAAATTATATTTGCAAGCATTGCAATCTTTTCCATCACCGGAAGCGCGGCGGGGGTCGGTATCTGGGCGACGAATACGCTCAATCGCAATAGTACGGATGTATCGCGGTCCGCCGAGATACTTCACAATCATATGCGTGCCGACATGATGCACGATGCGCTGCGCTCAGACGTGCTGGCAGCCATTCTTTCCACGAATGATACGATGGGCCTGTCGTTCGACGCGGTAAAGGCCGACCTTGCCGAACATGAAGCCACTTTCCTTGAAGCATTGAAGCTAAACAAGGCGCTTACCGAAGGTACGAACGCCAAAGCCGTTATTGAGAGCGTTGAAAAACCGCTTCAGTCCTATCTTGAAAGCGCCAAAACGGTGGTTGGCCTCGTCAACGCCGATCCGGGCGCGGCGACAAAAATGATTCCGGACTTCATGCGCCAGTTCACCACTCTCGAAACCGCGATGGAAACGGCGAGCGAACAGATCGACGCGCTTTCCGAAGCAACTGTCGCGGAAAGCCAGGAGACGAAGGCGGTAATCGAGCTCGTATTAGAAGGGCTGCTGGTTCTGGCGACACTCTTCTGCGTAGGCCTCTTTATCCTCACCCGCAAAACGGTAACGGGTCCAATCCTGCGCCTGTCGAAGACGATGGAAATCCTTGCCAGCGGCGACACGTCACAACCTCCTTCCGGCATGGACCGGAAGGATGAGATCGGCTCCATGTCCGGCGCGGTCGAAATATTCCGGCAGGCGGCGATTGCCAATCGGGCGCTCGAAGAACAGGCCGCAGCAGCCAGACTGCAGGCAGAAGCCGATCAGGCGGCGGCGCGACAGCAAGCGGAGGACGATGCGTCAGAGCGGCTGCGCATCGCCACTTCCGGTCTTGCGACAGGACTGAAGCGGCTGGCATCGGGCGATCTGGCCTTTCAGCTCGATCAGGCCTTTGCCCCTCAATTCGAGGCCTTGCGTCACGATTTCAACAGCTCAGTGCGTCAACTCGGCGAAACGCTGTTCGCCATTTCCGATGGCATCAGCACCATTGACGGCAGCAGCCGGGAAATCGCCGCAGGTGCCGGCGATCTTTCCCGCCGCACGGAAAATCAGGCAGCGTCTCTGGAACAGACAGCAGCAGCTCTCGATGAAATCACGGTCAATGTTTCAAACGCCAACAAGCGTGCCGCCGAAGCGCGGCTCGCCGCCACCGATGCCAACCACAGCGCACTGAAATCTGTGGAAGTTGTCAGCCATGCGGAAGAGGCGATGCGCCGCATCGAAACCTCGTCCCGGCAGATCACCGGCATCGTCGGCGCCATAGACGAGATCGCCTTCCAGACAAATCTTCTGGCGTTGAATGCAGGCGTGGAAGCCGCGCGCGCCGGTGAAGCCGGCAAGGGATTTGCGGTAGTGGCGCAGGAAGTGCGCGATCTCGCCCAGCGCGCAGCAAAGGCCGCAAGCGAAATCCGCGATCATATCCGGCAATCCTCGACGGAAGTGGAAAGCGGCGTGAAACTGGTTCTCGACACCGGCACGGCGCTGAAGGAGATCGGCGAGCGTATCGCGGGCATCGATCGCCATATGAACGCCATCGCCACATCGGCGACCGAACAATCGACCGGTCTTGCCGAAATCAACGCGGCGGTAAACTCCATGGATCACGCCACCCAGCAAAATGCTGCCATGGTGGAACAATCCACTGCGGCTTCTGCAATGCTCGCCGCCGAAACGGCAAAGCTGCGCTCGCTTGTATCGCGGTTCCGTCTGGAAATGGAAAGTGCCGGTAGCCGCGACGTTACCCGTCGCGTTGCCTGAGGTCGCTGCCGCAGATCGAGCCGGCAGCCGCAGTATCGAAGCGCTGTGATTGCGCCTTCATTCATTAGCCATTTCCAGCCGCCCTCTCAGGCGGCTGGAAATTTCGTCTATCAATAGGTCTGCATTGGTTGCGACAGGCCGTCGCCGACCACGCCGCCGCCATACTGCGCCACGGGCACGCCTGCCTGCCCGATAGGAACACCCTGCTGTGCGGGCCCGAGCGCCGTCACCACAATCGGCGTACCATCAGGCACACGGTTATAGAGGTCGACAATATCCTGGTTCAGCAGACGCACGCAGCCGGAGGAAACCGACTTGCCGATCGTCCACCATTCCGGCGAGCCGTGCAGACGGTAGATCGTGTCCTTGCCGTCCTTGAAGATATAAAGTGCACGCGCACCGAGCGGGTTCTTGAGGCCCGGCTCCATGCCGCCATTGCGGCCGCTATAGGGTTCCAGCTCAGGCTGGCGGGCAATCATCTCGTCGGGCGGCGTCCAGCGCGGCCATTGACGCTTGTACTGGATAACGCCGCGTCCGGCCCATTCGAAGCCCGCGCGGCCGAGACCGACGCCATAACGCATGGCCTGGTTGTTCTCGTAGGTGAGATAAAGGAAATGGTTGGCGGTATCGACCACAATGATGCCGGGACGCTCACCGGTGGGATTTTCCACCATTTGACGCAGGAACTGGCGCGGGATCCGCTTGTAGGGAATTTCCGGCAACGGAAACTGCTCGTCGGGCTTCGGACCGTACATCAAGGCATACATCGGGTCGTCGGCCGGGGCTGTTGGCCGTGTGGCCTCACGCGCGGTGGTGTTGCAGCCTGCAAGGCCGGCCAGCGCCAATCCGCCCGCTCCAAGCAGGAAACCTCGCCGGGTCGTTGTCGTGTCGTTCAATTGAAAAACCTCATCTGCGTCATCTTGCGCTGGCAAAGGGATCTGCCAGCGCCGCCTCGGGGCGGCTTATAGGGTACTTCGTGCCGGAGACCTGCGATGCCATGGCCTTTGCGCCACTGGATTTCAGGATGGCACGGAAGCTCGGGTGCATGCCGCCGTCTACATACGCGCTGACCGGGGCAGAAGTTCCCTCGTTCATCGCGGCGGCAAATTTCTGTTGCTCTTCGGCCATTTTCGACGCCACCAAGGGGTCCGGCTGGTTTATCGCAGGTGGGCAGGCCGCCAGCGGATCGGCAGGCTCACCGCCGGCAAATTCGCTGTTAAAAACGTATCGCCGGCCACAAACGGAAACCTTTGGCTGGCGGCGCGTCACCTCGAAATAGTCATAGCCTTCCTTGAGCGTCTTCCAGAAGGGCATATTGGGATCGTCCCGATTCGCCACCATGTTCCGCGCGCTCATGCGGAAGGGATAGGCCTGAACCTGAAAGCGGTCCTGCCCGCCCTGCAGCGCGCGCGCCACGACCGCATAAATCTCGCCGACCTGTTGATCGGTCATCGCGTAACAGCCCGACGAAGAACAGGCACCATGCACCATCAACGCTTCGCCGGTGTAACCAAGCGCCGATTCCAGCCGGTTGGGATAGCCGAGATTGAAGGAGACGTAATATTGCGAATTGGGGTTCAGCATGCCTGCGGAGACATGATAAAATCCTTCCGGCGCCTGCCGGTCGCCCGTCTTCGTCTTCGGGCCAAGTTTTCCGGACCAGCGGCACATGGGATAGGTCTTGAGCAGCGCATAATTACCGGTCTTGTCGATCTTCCAGACCTCAAGCTCGCTTTCCTGCTTGAAAATGCGAACGAGAACCGGGCTTTCCGGGCGCATGCTCTTGGCAGACATCTGCGCCATCATCTTGGATGACAGCTTCGGCGGGTCCTTTTTGACGCTGTCGAGACCCATGGAGGTGCACGCGGCGAGACCGCTGCCGATCGCGACGACCGCAGCTATTCTAATTCCCGCTTTTACCCTGCGCCGCAGCCCCGCACTTGCGAAGTTCAGCAATGCATTCACACCCATGGATCGTTCTGCCCGCCCGATTTGCCCGCCTTTGTGGCAGAGGCTTAACTAGCGAAGGTGGCCATATGGCGGCAACCTCCCGCAAGGACAAAGTCTCGTGAACAGACGTTACCCATTCGTTAATCATACGCACACAAGCCTGTGATGGAACTGCCGCTACCGAAGAAGCCCCTGCCCGCCATCGATCCATACCGGCGTTCCGGTGATATGGCGCGACTGGTCCGATGCCAGAAAACCGATCAATGCAGCAACATCCTCGCTCGTCCCTGCAACCCCGCCGGTGACCGGAATGTCACCCGCCGGGAAACGGACTGGCACTTCGGTCCTGTCGCGCCCGCGTATGTCGGTATTTTCGTCAATCGCCGTTTCAATTTCGCCCGGACACACCGCGTTGACACGGATGCGATGACGCCCGAGCTCCAGCGCCAGTTGCTGGGCCATGGCAAGCTGCCCGGCCTTCGTCACCGAATAGGCGGTAGCGCCCGGCGAGTTGAAAGTGCGTGTGCCGTTGATGGAAGAGACGATGATGATGGAGCCGCCACCTGCCGCCTTCAGATGCGGCACACTGGCATGGATAGTTAGATAGGTGCCGCGCAGGTTGATGCGGATCGTATCGTCCCACTCCGAAGGCGTCAGCTCGTCAATCGGCGCCCAGACGCCGTTGACGCCCGCATTGGCCACTACGACATCCAGACGGCCGAAAGCATCGGCAAGCTCTGCGACGGAGTGTCGCATAGCTGCCTCTTCCGCCACATCGGCGACGAGGACCTTAGAAGCGCCAGATAAGGCGGAAATCTCATTTTCCACTGCCTGCAATTCAGATTCGGTACGGCCGAGAAGGCCTACGGAAAAGCCTTTCGCAGCCAGATGAAGGGCAGCAGCCCGGCCGATGCCGGAGCCAGCGCCGGTGACGAGGGCGACTTTACCATTGGCCAAGGTCACAGCCCTCCTTTTCTCGACGCGATCGAGGTGACCGTTGCCGAGACGGGGTCGCTCGCCGGAAAACTGTCTTCCAGCCCCTCTTCCAGTTCCTCTTCAAGAATGTCACGATCCTTCGATGTGCGGGCGCTCGCCTGACCGTGCGGGGCTTCATCCTGCGCCGTGCCGAGAGCGGAAAACTGCGACGGCGCATCGGCGCCTTGACGCGTTCCGAATGCCGTCAGCTGAACCATCACCGCGCTCGCGCGTTTGATGGCCTCCGCATCGTCGATGCCATCAAGACCGTCGGCAAGGCGGACCGAGACCTGATCGCCGTCGCTGCCGACAAATTCCACGGAAATCACTCCGTTATCCCGTTTTACATAGGTCGTAGAAAGTTGCATGACATGCCCTCCGATTTGAAAAAGCATCGGCGTAACCCGATGCGACAACACACTGAAACCTGAATTCACAACGATGGCAGAGCAGAAGGGGTTCCAGATGGATCAGGCCTTGGGCCCGGAAATGCAGGAGCGCTTCTTTCAGCGCGATCCCGTTGACGTTGCCCGCGCCCTCATCGGCGTGGAATTCCGCGTTGGCAATACCGGCGGCATCATCGTGGAAACCGAAGCCTATCATCCTGATGATCCGGCATCCCATAGTTTCAATGGGCAGACCCCGCGCACCAAGGCGATGTTCGGCCCGGCCGGCCATCTCTATGTCTACCGCTCCTACGGCATTCACTGGTGCGCAAACTTCGTATGCGCTCCGGGCTCCGCCGTGCTTCTGCGCGCCATCGAACCCCTCACCGGCATAGACATGATGAAACTGCGGCGACGAACTGACAAACTGAAACTGTTATGTTCCGGCCCCGGCAGGCTTTGTCAGGCCTTGGCCATTACCGGAGAAATGGACGGAGCAGCGCTGGACCGCCCGCCGTTTTTCCTCCGCCTGCCAAAGGAGGCCGCTGCCGTTACCAGCGGCAGACGCATCGGCATAAGCCGCGCGCAGGATTATCCGTGGCGGTTCGGACTTGAAGGCTCGGCCTTCCTCAGCAGGAAATTCGAACAAGCCTGAAACCTACAATACCTTGGGCGGTCCGTCGTTTTCATCTGGATGGGGGTTTGGCGCCTCGTCCGGCAGCCTTTCGGGCTCCGGCTCTTTGACCGGCGGTATATCCGGCTGTGGCGGCACCGGCATTGGCGGGTCTGGATAGGGTTCAACGGGAAGAGTTGGCATTGCAGCTCCTGGATATAAGCGCTTCGTCCAATGCGGAATCGAAATGCGCTTTCATCTGCTGGGACGACGCGAGCGCGCGGCCCCTCCTCAGGCGGCGCAACACCCAATTCGCCCATCGGTCAAATGCCGGTCAGGTCCCTTCGGTTTCATTGCGCCGCCCTGCGGATTGTACAGGGCAAACGCAGGAAAACGCCGGTCAGTTCCGTTTTTTTGGGAAGCTTTTGCGAGTGGTCAGGCGAAACCCAGCGAGCTGCGGGAAATATCGCGGTTTTCGCAATAGTCGCGGGAGTGGGCCTCATGGCCGTGTTCGCGAGCGGTGGAACGGGTCAGTTCCGGGCTGGGTACGTTGAGCAGCGCATCGGCATAGGTACCGGTTGCCTCCACATCATCGATCACAGTCTGTTGTTGCGGCTTTAAAAATTCAAACATCGGTCACCTCCTTCAACACGTCCCCTCAACGCGCTGGCCCAGGTCCTGTTCCAAAAGGCCTGTGCAGCTTCGATTATACACGAGATGACGCTGCCGTATAGGCGATGAAAGACGAACGGCAATCAATTGACGTTCACAAAATGGAATGGAATCAGTGAGCTATGGCGACGAGCTCAGGCTGGACCGACCGATTCCCGCAAGATCAGTTCGACCGGCCACAATTCCTGAACCTCGCGGACGGGACGGCCGCCAACGATCTGCAGAAGCAGGTCTGTAACCCGCATGCCAGCCATGCGCATGGGCGAGCGGGTGGTGGAAAGCGGCGGCATCATGCTTTCCGGAGTGAGGTAAGGAAACACGTCGTCATGGGCGATGACGGACACGTCCTTGCCGATCACCAGTCCCAGCTGGGTTGCCGCGCGATAGACGCCCTGCGCCGTCATCATCGCACCGGCGACGAAGGCGGTCGGGCGCGGCGTCTGCTCCAGCAGCGAGCGGGCGAAACGGAAGGCGGCATCTTCGCTGAAATGCTCGCTCATCATGAGGCGCGGATCAGGCGTGATGCCATGGGTCGCGAGCGCATCACGAAAACCCTGTTCGCGGTCCTGCACGAATGTACGGCCTGTCGGGCCGTTTATCATCGCGATGCGACGGTGGCCACGTTCCAGAAAATGGATTGTCGGACGATACGTCACATCATGATTGTCGATATCGAGCCAGGCGTGCTCGAACGCCGTCTTCGAGCGGCCATGCACGATGAAAGGCACGCCCAGCCGATTGAGCAGCGCGATGCGCTCGTCCTCCGGACGCGGCGAATGCACGATTATGCCATCCACCCGTCCGCTCGACGCCAGCCGGCTGAAAATCGCGAGCTCTTCCTCAATGTTATTGTCGACGGTGACGCTGACGAGAATGTCGGTCTCTTCGCCTTCCAGCCGCGTCGCCATGCCGCCCATGAATTCCGAAAAGAAATGCCCGCCGCCCGAACGGCCCATCACGACACCGATGGCGCCAGCCCTGCCTGTTGCCAGCCTGACCGCGTTGACATTGGGCCGGTAGCCGTATTTCAGCGCAGCATCCATCACCCGCTGGCGCGTTTCTTCACGCACCTCGGGATAGCCGCCAAGCGCACGGCTGACGGTTGTGGGCGACAGCCCGACCTTTTCTGCGAATTCCTTGAGCTTCATGTTTTCTGCCAATTTGCTCCTGCATGCGTCGCCGCCGCAGATTTTTCAAGCGGACAAAAATTGAAATCGCTTTCAATTTATCCCCACCTGAAACCTTACAGTTCGCCGTTTCGAAAGGCAAACCCTCCGTGGCAACACCCGAAGATGCCCAATTTCCACGCCATAAGAAAGAGTATTGACAGATTTGTCGGCTTTTGCGAACTTCACACCAGTCAAAAGCGCTTTCAATTTTGAGGATGATTGGAAGCGTCAACGGAGGAGTTTGACAATGAATATTTCCATGAAGACTTTGTTGCTGTGTGGCAGCGTGCTGTCTGCGGCAGTTTCCGCGCAGGCGGCCGAACTTTCCATCGCCGCCAACTCGACCGGCAAGAACATTGCATTTTTCAAGGAGCGGATCGCCGCCTTCGAAAAAGAGACCGGCCACAAGGTCAATCTTGTCACCATGCCGTCATCGTCCAGTGAGCAGTTCAGCCAGTACAGGCTATGGCTTGCCGCGGGCAACAAGGATGTCGACGTCTATCAGACGGACGTGATCTGGGCGCCGCAGCTCTCCGACCAATTCGTGGATCTGACCGAAGCGACGAAGGATGTCATTGGCGATCATTTCCCCTCCATCGTGGCGTCACAGACCGTGGACGGCAAGCTTGTCGCCATGCCGATGTTCACCGATGCACCCGCTCTGTTCTACCGCAAGGACCTTCTGGAAAAATACGGCAAGCAGCCGCCGAAAACCTGGAAGGAACTGGGCGAGACCGCCAAGGAAATTCAGGACAAGGAACGCGAAGGCGGGCAGAAGGACCTCTGGGGCTTCGTCTTCCAGGGCAGCGCCTATGAAGGTCTGACCTGCAACGCGCTGGAATGGATTGCATCAGCCGGTGGGGGTCATATCGTTGAGACCAACGGCGACATCTCCATCAACAACGAGAAAGCCGCAGCCGCGATCGAAGCCGCCAAGGGCTGGGTCGGCACCATCGCGCCGCAGGGCGTGCTTGCCTACAAGGAAGAGGAAGCACGTGGCGTCTGGCAGACCGGCAATTCCGTCTTCATGCGCAACTGGCCCTATGCCTATGCGCTTGGAAACGGTGCCGACAGTGCCATCAAGGGCAAATTCGGCGTCACGCCGTTGCCGGCCGGTGAAGAGGGTGCGGCACCCGCCTCAACGCTCGGCGGCTGGAACCTCGCCGTTTCGAAATATTCCGACGATCAAGAAGCTGCCATCCAACTTGTGAAGTTCCTCGCATCAAAGGATACCCAGAAGATGCGTGCGATCCAGCTTTCCAACATGCCCACGATCGCCTCGCTTTACGACGACAAGGATGTCGCGGACGCACAGCCTTTCATGCCGACATGGAAGCCGATTTTCCAGACCGCCGTTCCACGCCCCTCTGCCTCGGCGAAGGTGAAATACAACGAGGTTTCGGCCAAATTCTGGGGTGCCGTGCACAACACGCTCTCCGGCAACGGCACGGCGGCGGAAAACCTTGAGCTCCTTGAAGTCGAACTGACCGATCTCAAAGGCAACGGCTGGTAATCCGGCCCGTGTGGGAAGCGGTCTCGCCTGAGCGTTTCCCACACCCCAACTGCGAGATATCCCCATGAACGATACCGCCCTTCAAAGACCGGTCGCGGCATCCGGCACCGGCTCCGACCTTCAGTCGGAACGCCTGAAATCCGCATGGCTGTTCCTTGCCCCCACGTTTCTGGTACTAGCGCTGGTGGCCGGCTGGCCGCTGGTGCGCACCGTCTGGTTCAGCCTCACCGACGCGTCGCTGACCAATCTCGACGGCGCACAATTCGTTGGCTTCAAGAACTACCTCACCTGGATCACGCTCAGCAGCGGCCGCACCATCTATCGCGGCCTGTTGGCTGATCCCGCCTGGTGGGGCGCGGTTCTGAACACGCTGAAATTCACCATCCTTTCGGTCAGCTTCGAAACCGTTCTCGGCCTTATCGTTGCGCTGGTGCTGAACGCGGAATTCAAGGGACGCGGCCTGGTGCGCGCCGCCATCCTCGTTCCATGGGCCATTCCCACCATCGTTTCGGCGCAGATGTGGGCGTGGATGCTGAACGACCAGTTCGGTATCTTGAACGACCTGTTCCTCAATCTCGGGCTGATCTCCCACAAGATCGCATGGACCGCCAATCCGGACACCGCAATGGTCGCCGTTCTCATTGTCGATATCTGGAAGACGACGCCCTTCATGGCGTTGCTCATTCTCGCCGGCCTGCAAATGGTGCCGAAGGACATGTATGAGGCGGCGAAGGTGGACGGTATCCACCCCGTCAAGGTGTTCTTCCGCGTCACCCTGCCCATGATCCGGCCAGCGCTCATGGTTGCCGTCATCTTCCGTATGCTGGATGCGATGCGCGTCTTTGACCTCATCTACATTCTGACGCCGAATAACGCCCAGACCCGCACGATGTCGGTGCTGGCGCGTGAGAACCTGTTCGATTTCGACAAGTTCGCCTATGGCGCAGCCGCTTCCACCATGCTGTTCCTCATCATCGCCTCGATAACAGTCGTTTATATGTGGCTCGGGCGCGTCAACACAGATGGAGCTTCGCGATGACCCTGCCAAGCATCCTGAAAACCACCGCCTTTTATGCGCTGGTCGCCGTCATCATGGTGATTTCGGTATTCCCGTTCTATTACGCGATACTGACCAGCCTGAAATCCGGCTCAGCGCTGTTCCAGGTGAACTACTGGCCGCGTGAATTCTCGCTGACCAATTACAACTTCGTCATCGGCAACGGCACGTTCCTGCGCAATCTCGGCAATTCGCTGTTCGTTGCATCTTCAGTCGTCGTACTGTCGCTGTTCCTTGCGGTAACGGCGTCCTATGCCCTGGCCCGTGTCCGTTTCCGGGGCCGCTCGCTGCTTCTGCTCACCATCCTCTCGGTCTCGATGTTTCCACAGATCGCCGTTCTCGCCGGCCTGTTCGAACTCATCCGCTGGGCTGGCATCTTCAACACGCCGCTCGCGCTGATCTTTTCCTACATGATCTTCACTCTGCCCTTCACTGTCTGGGTGCTGACGACATTCATGCGCGACCTGCCGATCGAAATCGAGGAAGCGGCAATCGTCGATGGCGCAACGCCATGGGTCATCATCACCCAGGTCTTCATGCCGCTGATGTGGCCGGCGCTCGTCACCACAGGGCTCCTCGCCTTCATTGCGGCGTGGAACGAGTTCCTCTTCGCGCTCACCTTCACCTCATCGAACGAACAGCGCACGGTGCCCGTCGCCATCGCACTTCTTTCGGGCGGTTCGCAGTTTGAAATCCCCTGGGGAACGATCATGGCGGCCTCCGTCATCGTCACCGCCCCGCTCGTCGTCCTCGTTCTTATCTTCCAGCGACGCATCATTTCCGGCCTCACCGCCGGCGGCGTCAAAGGCTAGGAGAAAACTTATGACCACCATTCAACTGCGCAATCTTCGCAAATCCTTCGGCGCCTTCGATGTCATCAAGGGCATCGACATGGACATCCGCTCCGGCGAGTTCATGGTTTTCGTCGGCCCTTCCGGTTGCGGCAAGTCCACGCTGCTACGCCTCATCTGCGGGCTCGAGGAAATCACTGGCGGCACGCTCTCCTTTGACGGAGAAGCCGTCAACCGCCTGCCACCCGCCAAGCGTGGCGTCGCCATGGTCTTCCAGTCCTATGCGCTTTATCCGCATATGACCGTATTCGAAAACATGGCCTTCGGCATGAAACTCTCAGGCGCCGACAAGGAGCAGCGCCGCAAGCGTGTAGAGGCGGCAGCGGAAATGCTGCAGCTCACGCCCTATCTGGAACGTCTGCCGAAGCAGCTTTCCGGCGGCCAGCGCCAGCGTGTCGCCATCGGCCGTGCCATCGTGCGTGATCCGAAGGTGTTCCTGTTCGACGAACCGCTCTCCAACCTCGATGCGGCGCTGCGCGTCGCAACCCGTCTCGAAATCGCCAAGCTGCACCGGGAGATGCATGACACGACGATGATCTACGTCACCCATGATCAGGTGGAAGCCATGACGCTCGCCGACCGCATCTGCGTTCTGCGCGATGGCCGCGTCGAACAGATCGGCACGCCGCTCGAGCTTTACGAAAGCCCGGTCAACACCTTCGTTGCCGGCTTCATCGGCTCGCCGAAGATGAACTTCCTTGCCGGCAAATATGCGGAAGTCGAAGGTGCCGCGACCATCGGCATCCGCCCCGAACACCTTGCGATCGGTGCCGGTGAGACCGGCTGGAACGGCGAAATCATCCATTCGGAAATGCTGGGATCGGACAGCTACATCTATGTCGAGATTGGTGCTGGCGAACCCATCGTCGTTCGTGAGGAAGGCGTGACCGACCGCAAGCCGGGAGAAAAAATCGTTCTCGTGCCGGATGCGGCGCAGATCCACCGCTTCGACGCGCAGGGCCAGGCCCTTGCGCGCAATCCCGTGCGCGGCGCCGCCTGAACAATTAACTTTCGCCGGATCACCCAAGCTTCCGGCTTTCACCAAGGAGCAAGAAAATGACCATCAACACCGTTGTATGGGGCGAAAATATCCACGAACACATCAACGAGACGGTGCGTTCGATCTACCCTGATGGTATGCACAACACCATTGCCGATGCGCTGAATACCAACCCTGAGATCAGCGCCACCACCGCCACGCTTCAGGAACCGGAACACGGCCTTTCGCAGGAGCGTCTGGACAAGACCGACGTTCTGGTCTGGTGGGGCCACAAGGACCACGGTGCGGTTCAGGATGAGATCGTCGAGCGCGTTGCCAAGCGTGTCTGGGAAGGCATGGGCCTCATCGTCCTGCATTCCGGCCACTTCTCCAAGCCTTTCAAGCGACTGATGGGTACGCCCTGCGCGCTTAAATGGCGTGAGGCGGGCGAACGCGAACGCCTGTGGACGATCAATCCGCGCCACCCGATTGCAGCCGGCCTGCCCGAGCATTTCGAGCTGGAAAACGAAGAGATGTATGGCGAGCAGTTCTCCGTGCCGGAGCCGCTGGAAACCGTGTTCATCTCCTGGTTCCAGGGCGGCGAAGTCTTCCGATCTGGCCTCACCTGGCGCCGTGGCGCAGGCAACATCTTCTATTTCCGCCCCGGTCACGAGACTTATCCGACCTATCACGACGCCAATGTACAGAAGGTCATCAGCAATTCGGTGAAATGGGCCTATAATCCGGTCGGCGCGCTGAAAAGCATTCATGACGCCCCCAACGTTCCCGTCGACAAGGCGCTGGAGCCTATCGAAGAACGCGGCCCCAAGCTGCACAAGGCAGGCGAAGCAGGTTACAGGTAAACAGCCATGAGACTTCTCATTCTCGGAACCGGCGGCATGGCTAACAACCATGCCACATATTTTTCGCAAATCCCCGGCGTCGAACTGGTGGCTGCGGTGGATGTGGATGATGTGGTTGTGCGGGGCTTTGCGCTTCGCCACAACATTCCACTCTCCTTTACCTCGCTGGATGACGCGATTGCCTGGGGCGAGTTCGACGCGGCGGCAAACGTCACGCCGGATGCCATCCACCACCCGACCAGCCTCAAGCTTCTGGCGGCGGGCAAACATGTTTTCTGCGAAAAGCCGCTGGCGGAAAACTACGCCAAGGCCGCCGAAATGGCCGATGCCGCAGAAAAAGCGGGCCTTGTTGCCATGGTCAACCTCACCTATCGCAATGTCGCCCCCTTGCAGGCGGCACGCGAAATGGTGCTGGCTGGCAAGATCGGCAAGGTGCGCCATCTGGAAGCCTCCTATCTCCAGAGCTGGCTCGTTTCCAAGGCCTGGGGCGACTGGATGACGGAGAGCAAGTGGCTGTGGCGGCTTTCCACCAAGCACGGCTCAAACGGTGTTCTGGGTGATGTCGGCATCCACATTCTCGACTTCGCCTCCTATGGCGCGGGCAGCGATGTGGAGCGGATCTTCACGCGCCTGAAGACCTTCGACAAATATGAAGGCAACAAGATCGGCGCCTACGATCTCGACGCCAATGACAGCTTCACCATGACCGCCGAGTTAGAAAACGGCGCCATGGGCGTCATTCACGCCAGCCGCTGGGCAACGGGCCATCTCAACGAACTGCGCCTGCGCATCCACGGCGACAAGGGTGCGCTGGAGGTGATTCACACGCCTGACTATTCCAGCCTGCGGGCCTGCATCGGCGACGATGTGGAAAAGGCGATCTGGAAGACAATCGATGTCGACCCGGTGCCGACGAATTACGAAAAATTCGCCAAGGCCGTCATGGAAGGTGGCATTGCTGATCCGGACTTCCGCCACGCGGCGAATTTGCAGAAGGTGCTTGATCTCTCGATCATCGCCGACCGCGAACGGCGGGAGCTGGCCGTCTCGGCTTGAATTGCAAGGGCGCGGCGGCGTAAGCCGCCGCTTCCAATACTGCAGCGTGTACTATTATCTCCCGTCACCCCGAATCTAGCGCTGTATGACGGAGGTACTACCTCAAACGCCTCGCCTATTCCCCCACAAGAGCACATGCAGCTGCGGCAGCACCCGGGCGGAAAACCAACGGTCTTCGCTGACCTTGTCCACCAGCCACAACATGCGATCCATGATCCCATCGATATCCACACGCGCGTTGTCGTCATCAGGCGGCGGCGGGGTGTGGTTGCCGGGCTGGAGGTAAATCGGCAAATGCGGGAAACGGGCCGATGCAGCCTTGGCATAAGCATAGTCCGCATCGTCAAACACCACGATCTTCAGCGCCACCTGCGGTCCATCGCCGGCGGCGGCAAGACAGTCTTCAAAGGCCTGCCAGTCGGTTTCCATGCCGCTCGATGGTGGCTTCGGGCTCAGCACCAGATGATCGAGATCGCCAAACCAGTCTTTTGCGATGCTGCCCTGCGTTTCCAGCGCGAACCTATAGCCCTCGCCCTGCCCCTTCGCGATTAGTTGCCCAAGGGGCTGGATGGCGGGATTGCCGCCCGAAAGCGACACCGTCAGCGGCACACCGCCGGAAAGCCGTCGCACCTCCTGCCAGATCGCCTCGACGGACATCGGTTTCCATGTGTCGCGATACTCGCTGTCGACGGCATGCAGCGTATCGCACCAGGAGCAGCGGTAATCGCAGCCGCCAGTGCGAACGAAAACGGTAGGCAGACCAATCAGCAAACCCTCGCCCTGAATGGTCGGGCCGAAGATTTCGCTGATGCGGATCGCTGTTTCCTTCGCTGCAACTTTCTGTGCAGCCGCCGTCATGGCCGGTATTCCGCCCAGGTCTTGGCGGTTTCGCTCACTCGCACGGCGCTGGTTTCCGGCAGGCTCGTCTTGCACCAATCGTAAAAGTGCTTCGCCAGACATTCTGCTGTCACCCGGTCATGGCCGAGAACGTCGTTCAGGTGGCGATGATCGAAATGATCGTCGATGTAGCGCTTCAGCGGCGCGAGTTCGTGGTAATCACGCACGAAACCGTGCTCGTTCAGCTCCTCGCCTGATAGTTCGACCTCAACGATGTAATTATGCCCGTGCAGGCGGGCGCACTGATGGTCGGCGGGCAGGCTTTTCAGCTGGTGAGAGGCGGAGAAATGGAACTCCTTGGTGATGCGAAACATCAACGCACCTCCTGTGCCGCATAAGCATGGGTGGCCGCCACCCAGAAATCCGGGTCCTCATAGTCCGTCGGGTCGGTAACACCTGCCAGATGGAAGGCCTCGCGCCGCTCCACGCAGGTGCCGCAACGGCCACAATGGCGAGAGCCGCCCTTGTAACAGGACCAGGTTTCGCCAAATGGGGTCCCGTATTTGACCGCGTCAGTCACAATCGCCGCTTTGGAGACGGTGACATAGGGCGCAAACAAGGTGACGTCTGCGTAGCCTTCCAGCGCATGCGCCTGCATGGCATTAAAGCTGTCGATGAAGCCCGGCCGGCAATCGGGATAGATGAAATGGTCGCCGCCATGCACGGCGATCGCCACCGCATCCGCCTGCTGGGCGGCGGCAAGGCCGAAGGCGATGGTCAGCATGATGGCGTTGCGGTTCGGCACCACCGTGGAGCGCATGGTCTCTTCCGCATAATGTCCGTCCGGCACGTCGATATCATCCGTCAGCGCGGAACCGGTGAGGTGCGCGCCGATGGTTGTGATGTCGATGACATGATGCGGCACGCCGAGACGTTTTGCGCAGTCGGCTGCGAAATCCAGCTCCTTCTTGTGGCGCTGGCCGTAATCGAAGGAGACAAGAGCGAGAAGTTCATGTTCCGCCGCGATTTTGTGCGCAAGCGAAACGGAGTCCAATCCGCCGGAGCAGATGACGATGGTTTTCATACGTTGGGATCCCTTGTTTTGACCGGGTGGGCTGCGACCGGATTACGGGGGCGGCTTTAAACCAAAGCGAAGCGATTGTGAAGGGCTTTGCGGAAATAGCGGAAATTCCGCGCAATCCACGAAATTGCCCCGCCGCAGCAACAAGACGAAACAATCGCGACATAAGCGGGAAACCGGCTTGATCTAGAACGGACTGAACGTTGCAGTTCTTGAAGGGTGTTGCCGATGGCGGCCGGTTCTATGTTCCTCTTTTCGCTAAGCGATCTCAGCTCCATCGGCTCCGGCATTTTGATGGCGTTGGCAGGCACGCTTTATGTCACCCTTACCGTTCGTGGGCTGATGGCCACCGTGCGTCATGGATAAGGCACTCGGCAACAGACGCCCAGGGCTCAGGCGCAATCTTGCAGTCTTACTTTTCATAGCCTCCGCGACGCTCGTCGCCACGATAGGGATCGCCCCGTTCGTCTTCCTGATCTGGATGGTCACGACCGTCGCACGCTGGCTTGGTTTTTTCATCGGCTTTTGAGACACGAAGCTCGCCCATGATGCGGCGGAGCGGAAGGAGCCCGGCAAAACGGCAGTGCGCCGGGCTCTTTTTTTCGATAAACCGGGCTTAGCGCAGCAGCGCCTGCGCCTCCTCGATGCCGAGTGCTGCCGGCTGCGTGCAGGTTGTGGTCATCTCGATGAAGCGGCCTTCTTCCCCGGATTTGAGGATGGAGGTCATCACGTCGATACCGTGCAGGGAGCGATCCAGCGAGCAGCGGGCATCGCGGCCTTCAAGGATAGCAATCGCCATATCGGCCAGGCCTGCCGTGCGATAATTGGCGCGCGGGCCATTCGGGCTTTCCTGGTTGGCAATGCCGAAGGGATGCGCCCAGTCTTCCAGCGGCTGGATATTTTTGTCGCGTCCGCTCGCCTCCACCACACCGCCGAAGAAGTTGGGGTCCGGCACGTATATCGATCCTTCCGTACCGTAAAGTTCCATATTGGCGTGGCGATGCGACCACACATCCCAGCTGGCCGAAAGTGTGATCGTTGCTCCGTTCACGAATTCCAGAAGCGCATGGATGTTGGTTGGCGTTTCTACCGGGATGATCTCGCCGTTCAGCGGCTGGCTGGTCACCGTTCGGGTGGGGTTGGCCATTGATGTCAGTGCGCCAACGCGCTTGACCGGGCCGATGAGGTTGATGAGGTTCGCCACATAATAGGGGCCAAGATCGAGGATCGGCCCGCCCCCCTTCAGGAAGAAGAAGCCCGGATTGGGGTGCCACATCTCCATGCCGGGGCTCATCACATGGCAGGTGCCGGAGGTGATGCGCCCGACCTTGCCCTCGTCGATATATTGCCGGGCAAGCTGATGCGCGCCGCCAAGGAAAGTATCAGGCGCGCAGCCAACGGAAAGGTTCTTCTCGCGGGCGATGCGCCGCAACTCCTCGCCTTCCTCCAGCGAAAGCACCAGCGGCTTTTCCGAATAGACGTGTTTACCCGCCTCGAGTGCCGCTTTCGACACGAGAAAATGCGCGGCGGGAATAGTGAGGTTCACCACCACGTCGATGTCCTTGTTGGCGAGGAGTTCCTCGATCGACTGCGCCGTGACGCCAAATTCTTCTGCCCTCAGTTCCGCCGCATTGCGGTTAAGGTCGGCGCAGGCCAGCACCTTGATGCCCTTGAAGAGCGGTGCCAGCGAAAAGTAAGCAGACGAGATGTTGCCGCACCCGATGATGCCGACGCCCAGTTCCCTTTGCATGATGAAACTCCGGATTGATGCTCAATAGGTTTTGAAAGATGCGATGGAGCGAGTGATCAGCCGATCGATATCCTTGGGATTGTCGTGTTCGACCACGAAATGTTTCGTGGCGGATTTTGCCCTCAGTGCTGCCACGAGGGCCTTCCAGTCCACCGTGCCGTGGCCGACATCCGCCCAGCCGTCCTCATCCGTATTTTCGCCTGATGGTGCGATGTCCTTCACGTGCACGGCGGTAATGCGCTTGCCGTAGCTTTCGATCCAGGCGAGCGGATCGGCATTGCCTCTGATAATCCAGGCAATATCCGCTTCCCATTTCAGGTCCGGTCCGCCGGCAAAAATCTGCTCCTGCGGGGTGGAGCCGTCCGGGAGCACCTTGAACTCGAAATCGTGGTTGTGCCAGCCGAAGGTCAGCCCGGCATCCACGAATGGTTTACCCGCTTCCTGCAGGCGCTTGCCGAAGGCGAACCAACCAGCCGCGTCCGCCGGGCGCTGGTCGGGCATCAGGTAAGGGCAATAAATCGCTTCCACGCCCAGAACCTTGGCGATGTTCAGAGCCTTTTTCGGATCACCCTCGAGAAGGTCGAGGCCGAAATGGCCGGTCGGCATGGCAAGACCATTGGCATCGAGTTCGGAGCGCAGGCTGTTCAACCCAGCGTCATCAAGCGAGGCGTACATGGCGCCGTAACCTTCGACCTGTTTGTAACCAGCCGCCGAAAGCTTCTTCAAAATATTGGAAAACGGCTGGAAATTGCGGGCGCTGTAAAGCTGGAAACCGAGTTCTGTCATTATCTCCTCCATAGAGATGTGGGTGCTTGGGATGGTGTTGGGGGTAAAACGGGGCCCTTCCTAAAGCCGCTCTTCGCTCTGTGCGTCGAACAGCGAGGCCATGGTGAGGTCTAGGCCGAGGCGAACCCGGGTGCCCGGCGCAAACCGCCTGTGGCCGCCAACGCGCACGGACAGGGTATGACCGGCGTGTTTGAGCCAGATCAGATTGTCGGCGCCCATCGGCTCCTCGATGTCAACGATCGCCTCATGCACCTCGCCGCTGACGATGTCGGCATCGACGCGCACATGTTCGGGACGCACACCGAGAACCACGGCACGACCGGCGACAAGCGGCGCCTCCGGCTGATAACCATCCAGTGAGAAGGTGACGCCGTTGGTGGTGAAGACCACCTTGCCGTCCTTCTCGATCAATTCGCCACGCAGGAAATTCATCGAGGGCGAACCGATGAAGCCCGCGACGAAGAGGTTCCTTGGCTTGTTGTAGATGGTGACGGGATCGGCAAGCTGCTGGATGACGCCGCTTTTCATGATGGCGATACGATCAGCCAGTGTCAGCGCCTCGATCTGATCGTGTGTCACGTAGATCATGGTGTTTTTCAGCGCCTGGTGCAGCCGTTTGATCTCCACGCGCAGTTCCGAGCGCAGCTTGGCATCGAGGTTGGAAAGCGGTTCATCGAACAGGAACACATCCACATCGCGCACCAGCGCCCGGCCGATCGCCACGCGCTGGCGCTGGCCGCCGGAAAGCTCGGCGGGCTTGCGCTTCAGGAGTGGTTCGATCTGCAATATGCCCGCCGCCCTTTTGACGCGCCGGTCGATTTCCTCTTTCGGAACCTTGGCCACCTGAAGGCCGAAGGAGAGGTTCTTCTCCACCGTCATCTGCGGATAAAGCGCATAGGACTGGAACACCATGCCGATGCCACGATCCTTCGGCTCCTCCCAGGTAACGTTGCGGTCCTTGATGAAGATTTGCCCGTCGGTTGGCTCCAGAAGGCCCGCAATGCAATTGAGAAGTGTCGACTTGCCGCAGCCGGAAGAGCCGAGCAGCACGAGGAACTCGCCGTCGTAAATATCGAGATTGAGGTCTTTCAGGACGGTAACGGCACCGAAGGACAGGGAAAGATCGCGAATGGAAACGCTTTTGTTCATATAACTCAACCTTTTACTGCGCCTGCGGCGATGCCACGGACGAAAAGCCTGCCTGAGACGAAATAAACGATCAAAGGCACGGCCCCGGTGAGAAGGGTTGCGGCCATGTTGACGTTGTATTCCTTCACGCCCTGCACGGAGTTGACGATATTATTGAGCTGCACTGTCATCGGGTAATATTCCGGCCGCGTGAACACGACACCGAACAGGAAGTCGTTCCAGATGCCGGTGACCTGCAGGATCATCGCCACGACGAAGATCGGCAGCGACATGGGCAGCATGATGCGAAAATAGATCTGCCAGAAATTGGCGCCATCAATACGTGCCGCCTTGAACAGTTCCTCCGGCAGCGACGCGAAATAGTTGCGGAAGAGCAGCGTCAGGATCGGCATGCCAAAAATCGTGTGCACGATCACGAGGCCGGTCAGCGTGCCATAAATGCCCAATTCGCGCAGCACGATGACGATCGGGTAGATCATTACCTGATAGGGGATGAAGGCGCCGATGATGAGGATCGAGAAGAACAGTTCCGAACCCTTGAACTTCCAGTTCGCGATGGCGTAACCGCTGACGGAAGCCACGATGATCGAGATGACGACCGACGGTATGAGGATGCGTACCGAGTTCCAGAAGCCGCGTGAAAGCCCGTCGCAGTTCAGCCCGGTGCAGGCATTCGCCCAGGCTTTCACCCAGGGTTCGAAGGTGATTTCCACCGGTGGCGCGAAAATGTTGCCGAGCCGTATTTCCGGCATGCCCTTCAGAGAGGTGACGACCATCACGTAAAGCGGCAGCAGGTAATAGGCGGCAGCGACAAACAGCGTGCCATAGAGAATGATGTTGCGGCGGGAAAACGTTTTTTTCGGCTTCTTGCCGCGGGGACCGGAAAGGTCCGTGGCAACCGCATCGGTTGCGGCGGCGACCGTGTTCAATGTGCTGATATTAGCCACGCTTCTTGCCTCCGAATTCGAGGTACGCCCATGGAATGACGATAATGGCGACGGTTAGAAGCATCATGGTGGAGGCGGCAAAGCCCTGCCCCAGATTCTGCGCCTGGAACATGTAGTCATAGACATATTTCGCCGGCACTTCGGATGCGATGCCCGGTCCGCCACTGGTCTGCGCCACCACCAGATCGTACACCTTGACGATGCCGCTCGCGATAATGACGAGCGTGGTGATGAAGACCGGCCGCATCATGGGAATGATGATGAGGATATAGGTCTTCCACATCGGAATGCCGTCGACGCGCGTCGCCTTCCAGATATCCTCGTCTATGCCGCGAAGACCGGCCAGCATCAGGCACATGACGAGCCCCGTGCCCTGCCAGAGCGCCGCGATCAGGATGCCGTAGATAACGATCTCGGAATTATAAAGCGGGTCGAAGGTGAAGCTTTCCCACCCCATCGAGCGGACCACGGACTGAATGCCGAATTCCGGGTTCAACAGCCATTGCCAGACAAGGCCGGTTACGATGAACGACAGAGCAAAGGGATAAAGGAAGATGGTGCGGAAGGTGTTCTCGAAACGGATCTTCTGATCCATCAGCGCCGCCAGCACGAAGCCGATCACCAGACTGAAGATCAGTGACAGAATGCCGTAGATCGCCAGATTCTGGATGGAAATGATCCAGCGCGGCGCGGCCCACAACCGCTCATACTGGTCGAAACCGATGAAGCTTGCACGTGGCAGAAGCTTGGAATTGGTGAATGAATAAATCACCGTCCAGACCGTTCCGCCGAGAAAAATCACGACGGCGGTCAATATCATGGGAATGGAAGCAATCTTAGAATTGAGATTGCGGAAAAGCTGGTTGGGGCGGCCGGAGCGCGCTAGACCCGCCATGGATGACCCTCCTGTAACGTTGCCGTTGATAGCCAGGCAAGGTCTCAAAGACCTTGCCCCAATCCTCCGGGCTTGCGCGTTTACGCATCCCGCAGGGAGCTTGCGGCGGATGGATGCCACCCGCCGCACAAGAGGTTGCGGTTAGTCAGCGGAACCGATGATGCCGGCGAAGCGCTTCTGTGCATCTTCTGCAGTCATCGCGCTGGCAAAAAACTCTGCCATCAGGTCTTCTTTCTGCTTCTGCGTATCAGCAGAAATCAGCTGGTCTGTGCTGGTCAGCGCATTGCCCTTGGCCAGAATTTCCAGACCCTTCTTCATGCAGTCATTGGCCGCATTGAGGTCGACGTCGCCACGAATCGGCAGCGAGCCTTTCTTAAGGTTGAAAGCCACCTGCGTTTTAGGATCGACGATGGTTGCGGCCAGAACGTCCTGCGCCTTGGATTTTGCTTCATCCTTCAGCAGCGGGAAATAAAAGGCGTCGCCGCCGGTGGTGAGATAGTCGTTAAGGCCGAGACCCGGCAGGCAAGTGTAGTCGGTACCCGCCTTCTGGTTGGCAAGCTGGAACTCGCCCTGCGCCCAGTCACCCATGATCTGGCCGCCGGCCTTGCCTGTTATGACCATGTTGGTGGCCTGGTTCCAGTCCTGAACATTGGTGCCCTTGGCCATGTCGCGCGCCTCGACGGCGGCCGCAAAAATCTTGGCCATGTCGGGACCGGCCGCTGCTTCGGCATCCTTGTCGCCATAGACCTTCTGATAAAGATCCTTGCCGCCGATCGAAAGTGTCAGTGTGTCAAACAGACCGTTGGCCTGCCATGCCTGACCGCCGAGCGCGAGCGGCTGGATACCGGCTTTTTTCAGTGCCGGTGCTGCGGCAGCAAATTCAGTCCAGTTCTTGGGAACTTCGACGCCCGCTTTCTTGAACGCTTCGTTGGAAAGCCACAGCCATTGCCAGGAATGGATGTTGACCGGCGCGCAATAGATCTTGCCGTCGATGGTGCAACTGTCGAGCAGGCTTGCCGGCTTTATGACGTCTTTCCACTTGCCCTTTTCGGCAACATCGGTCAGGTCGCGCATCAGGCCGGCCTGCACCAGCTCTTCCGCCTGTCTGCCATGGTTGAACTGGGTGGCACCCATCGGGTCGCCGCCGGTGATACGGCTGATCATGATCGGCCGGGCGGTGCCGCCCGAACCGGCAATAGCGCCGTCCACCCACTTGTTGCCGGTGGCATCAAAAGCCTTGGCAAGTTCGGCAACGGCAGCGGCTTCACCGCCCGATGTCCACCAATGGGTAACTTCAAGATCGGTAGCCCCAGCGACACCCGCCGGAATCATAACACTGGCCAAAAAGGCCGCAGAAATAAAGCGCATTCGCATGAGTCTCCTCCCTCACTGAAACGTTGCAGTTGGAACGTAAGCGAAGATTTTTGATTAGGCAACCGCCTAAAAAATGAATCTCGCCGCGCTGTTTCGAGCCGATACAAACGTGCCGAACGGCTAGATTTTGTTGAGAAAGAAGATTGGGAAATTGGAAGGATGCCGAATGGCACGACAAAGACTGCGCAGCGGTAATCTGCAGGCAACGTAGTATCTTCATAGTCTTCCGACTTTGGCGTCGGTTCCTGCGCACAGAGTGCCAAGCCCGCATGGACGGGCAAACATAAGGTGAGCGATCGTGAAACGTTGGCACATTCTTTTGATGATCGGTCTGGCGGGCGTGTTATCGCTTTTGCTCGCACCGTTCGAACGGCTGGCGTCGGGACAGGATCTTTCCTTCACGATACGGGTTGTGATGCTCGTCCAGCCGGCAGTCCTGATCATTGCTGCGGTGGCGACGGGTCAAGCGCTCGCCGGCAAACTCGGGCTCGGCACTCCGCTGATAGATGTCTGGCTGAAAGGGACCGGGTTCGGGCCAGTCTTGCGCAGGCAAGCCCCAGCAGCTTTGCTGACAGGTCTTCTCGTCGGCCTGTTGATGATCGCTTATTCGTCTGTGATCCTGCCTGCCTTCACCGATACGGCAACCATGGAAAAAATGGCGGCGTTTGAAGTCCCACTTGTCACCCGGCTTCTCTATGGTGGCATAACGGAGGAGCTGCTGACCCGATGGGGCTTGATGGCATTATTCGCATGGGTGCTCTGGCGAATAGTGGGCAAGGGGCAAGTCCAGCCGGTCATGCTGTGGACTGCCATTGTCATCGCAGCGGCCCTTTTTGCCGTGGGCCACCTGCCCTTTCTGTTTGCCATTACCGTTCATCCGCAACCATTGCTGATTGTCAGTGTCATGCTCGGCAATTTTATCCCCGGACTGATGTTCGGGTGGCTGTTCTGTCGTCGCGGGCTGGAAGCAGCGATGCTTTCCCACGCTTTCGCCCACTGCGTGAATGCAACTGTCTCCTGACCCGTCGAACCGACAGGTAAGTCAGAGATTTATCATCCCGGCCTCGCCGGCCGGGATAAAATGCCGCTTCGGTGCGGGCAGCAGTCCTAATGCCTCTTATAATCATCCTCGATGCGGATGACGTCGTCTTCGCCAAGATAGGCGCCGGTCTGGATTTCGACCAACTCAAGCGGAATCTGCCCCTCATTGGCAAGCCGGTGCGGTTGGCCAATCGGGATATAGACGGACTGGTTTTCCGTCAGCAGCCGGGTTTCGTCGCCAATCGTTACCGTTGCGGTGCCCTTGACGATGATCCAGTGCTCCGAGCGGTGATAGTGTTTCTGGAACGAGATGCGGTGGCCAGGATCAACCGTGATGTGGCCCACGCGGTAGCGCTCGTCCACATACATATGTTCGATGTAACCCCATGGACGATACACTCGCCTGTGCGCTTGCGTCCGCGGCGCGTGTTCGCCATCCTTCAGTGTCTCCACCAGGCCCTTCACGTCCTGCACCCGGTTTTTCGGCACCACCAGAACCGCATCCTTGGTAGCCACCACCACCAGATCCTTTGCCCCCACCACGGTCGTCAGCAATTGCGTGGAATGGATCAGGCAGCCCTCGGAATCGATGAAGACGCCGTCGCCCTCGAGCGCATTGTCGTTGCCGTGCTTGTCGGCGATTTCCCAGATCGCGTCCCAGCTGCCAATATCCGACCAGCGGAAATGGCCGTGCACCACCGCCATGCGCTTGGTCTTCTCGATCACCGCATAGTCGATGGAGTTTTTCGGCGAGGCTTCGAAGCTCGCCTGATGCAGGCGCACGAAGCCAAGGTCGCTTTCATATTGTTCGACCGACTGCGTTACTGCCGCAAGAATCTCCGGCGCGAATGCCTTGAGTTCGGCAATCATCACGTCGGAACGAAACAGGAAGTTGCCGGAGTTCCAGAGATAACCCTTCTCCAGATAGGAGATTGCCGTCTTCACATCCGGTTTTTCCACGAATGCCTCGACGATGCTCAGGTCAGCCTCACCATCAATTGCTTCACCAGGCTTGATGTAGCCGTAAGAGGTGCGCGGCTCGGTTGGCACCAGACCGAAAACGACGATATTGCCCTGATCGGCGGCCTTGGCGCCAAGCCTCACGGACTCTGAAAATTTGTCGGCATCCAGCACCACATGGTCGGCGGCGAGCGCCAGCACCAGGCATCCCGGCTCCCGGCGCTCGGCCAGCACGGCGGCAGCGGCCATGGCGGCGGCACTGTCGCGGCGGGCGGGTTCGAGAACCACCGTCGCCGGAAGATCGATCTCCTCAGCCTGGCGGCGGGCGAAGAAGCGGAAATCCTCGTTGGTGATCACCAGCGGCTCGGCATAAAGCGCCTTGTCGGCCACGCGCGTCAGTGTCTGCTGATAGGTCGAAAGATTGCCGACCAGCGGCTGGAACTGCTTGGGCAACTGATCGCGCGATACCGGCCAAAGCCGTGATCCCGCCCCACCAGCAAGAAGAACCGGCGTGATCTTTCGAGATTGTTCCGTCACAATAAAAACCTTTCCAACTTTAAAAAATTCCCGGCGGGCCGGACAATATACATATTTACCAATGCTGCCATCATCGGTTCACGGGCGGATAAGCGCAAGCTCATAAGTTCGCCTTGTGAAAGCTTGGTGAATGTCGGACCCGTTTTGCTAACGCAAGCCACAGGGTGAGGTTCCGCGCAAAGGTAGTTCAGTGGCTTTGACAGGCCGCAAAGAAAAACCCGGGCGAATGGCCCGGGTTTCCGTTTTCAGAGCGATGACCTGTCAGGATCAGTTCGGCAGCGCGTAAGCGATCACGTAGTCGCCACGGTCAGGAGACTGACGTGCACCGCCGGCCGAGATGACGACATATTGCTTGCCTGTTTTCGGAGACTTGTAGCTCATCGGGCCGCCCTGGCTACCGACAGGAAGGCGGGCCTTCCAGACTTCCTTGCCGGTCGCCGTATCGAAGGCGCGCAGATAATAATCCTGGGTGCCGGCGATGAAGACGAGACCGCCCTGGGTGGCAAGCGTTCCGCCGAGCGTGGGCATGCCGATCGGGATCGGCAGACCCATCTTGATGCCAAGCGGACCGGTATCCTCAACGGTGCCGACAGGAACCTGCCACTTGATCTGCTGCGTCTTCATGTCAATCGCAGTCATCGAGCCATAGGGCGGAGCCTGGCAGGGAATGCCGAGAGCAGACAGGAAACGGTTCTTGTTCACCGCATAGGGCGTGCCCTTCATGGGAACGACGCCCATGCCGGTATTGACGCTTTCGCCGCCGCTTGCCGTTGCCTTGGTGGGAGCAGCTTCCTTCATCTCAATCCACAGGCCGAGGCGCATATCGTTGATGAAGATTGTGTTGGTCGTCGGGTCAGTAGAGATGCCGCCCCAGTTCATGCCGCCGAGCGAGCCCGGGAAGGCGAGGGAGAGGTCCGTGCCTGGCGCCGTATAGAGGCCTTCATAACGCATGCCCTTGAAAGCGATACGGCACAGAAGCTGATCGAAAGGGGTGGCACCCCACATATCGGCTTCCGTCAGCGTCTGCGCGCCGATTTGCGGCATGCCCACCGAACGCGGCTGCGTTGGTGCATATGGCTCGTTCGGAATGTTGCCGGCCTTGACCGGAACGTCTTCCACCTTGGTCAGCGGCTGGCCAGTCGCACGGTCCAGCACATAGATCTGACCGGCCTTGGTGCCGAAGACCAAAGCCGGAACGGTCGTTCCGTCAGCCTTCGGGAAATCGACGAAGCTCGGCTGCATCGGCACGTCGAAGTCCCATAGGTCGTTATGAACCGTCTGGTAGACCCACTTTTCGCGGCCGGTCGTGGCATCGAGTGCCAGCATGGAAGCGCCGTATTTATGATCGAGCGGTGTGCGCGTCGCGCCATAAAGATCGACCGAGGGGCTGCCCACCGGCATGAAGACCGTGTTCAGCTCCGGATCGTAGGACATGGATGCCCAGACGTTCGGCGTGGAACGGGTGTAGGTCTGGCCCTCGGGCGGCAGTTTGGTGATTTCAGGGTTGCCGGGATCGAAAGCCCAGCGAAGCTCACCCGTCACCACGTCGAAACCGCGCATCACGCCGCCAGGCATATCCACCTGAACGTTGTCAGCGATACGTCCGCCGACCACGACGGTGGTGCCAGCCAGTGTGGGGGCCGATGTCAGCACATATTGCGGGTCTGGCGCATCACCAAGACCGATCTTCAGATCGACGCGGCCATTGGTGCCGAAATCCGGGCAAAACGCGCCGGTGTCGGCGTCGAGCGCGATGAGTTCCGCGTTGATGGTGTTCATGAGAATGCGGCGCTGGCAAAGCGCGCCGTCGGCTACGATCGCCGGGGTGACAGGCGTTGCGCCCGGAGCGGTCGGCTGCTTCAGCGGCGCCTTGGCATCGAAATAGGCAAGACCACGGCAACGCATCCAGACGGTGGATTTGGCGTTGATTTCGGTCTTCCACTTCTGCGCGCCGGTATCGGCGTCGAGCGCGATGACATTGTTGTGCGGTGTGCACACAAACACGGTGTCGCCGACCTGAAGCGGCGTTTCCTGATCTTCCGCACCGTTCGCGCCGGGGCTGATCGGGATGTCGCCGGTCCGATAGGTCCATGCCACCTCAAGGTTCTTGACGTTATCGCGGTTGATTTCGTCAAGCGCAACAAAGCGGCTGCCGCCCGCCGTATTGCCGTAATGTTCCCAGTTCTTCTGCTCTTTTTCCGGCGTTACCGGCGTCAGTGCAGCAACCTCACCCTTGAAGGCGACGGTCGGATGCGGCACGAACATGCCGGCAAAACCGGCAGCGGACGCGATGGCCAGAACGCCAGCAAGGGCAAAGGACGCGCCGTAAGCTGGCGTCTTGCCAGCCGCGCGCCGCAGCAGCGGATAGGAGAGCGCAACCACCGTGGCGCCCACGCCCAACGCCAGCAGGCGGGAGATGAGCGGCCAGAAGTGCAGTCCGGCTTCCCACACTGCCCAAACACCGCTAACGATGAAGACAAGGCCGAACAGGAGCGCGCCGGCAGGCTTGCGCAGGAGAATAAGCAAGCCGGAGACGATCAGCGCGATACCCGCCAAGACAAAATAGAGGCTGCCGCCGAGTGTTGCGAGTTGCCCACCGCCAATGGCGAAAAACAGTCCCGCAGCGACAATGACGGCGCCGAGCACGAAGAGCCATAATCTGGCTGCAAGCGACGTTGAGGTTGCTGGTTTACTCATGAAATTAAATATCCGGTTAGGAGAGCCGCCGCGAAGGCTGACGCCCGATGATCTTTCAATGCCCGGCCCAGGCCAGACAGTCCGCCGCACTTACGGCTGAGCGAAGATGCGCTGAAGGCGACGAGGCGAAATGGGGAACAATGGTGCGGGAGACTTCCGTGGTGACTGTCATTTTGACCCATTCACTGCAGTTTATCGCCGGCCCCAATGGACGGCGGACAATGTGCTCGAACAAATCCTCCCAAGTTCGTATCGCAGAGGCCCGCATGCGGGCACTGGGCGACCGAAACCTCGGTGCGGTATAACGTCGCCTGCGACAAGATGACAATGCGCAAGACGGGCATTTTTGATAAGCTGCGCTTATACCATATCAACACCTACAACACAAAGACCTCTCCGCCGATGGATATTCGCCAGCTCGCCATTTTTGTGGAAGCCGCAAGGGCCAAAAATTTCCGCGCGGCCGCTTTGCAGCTGGGCATCGCCCAACCGGCCGTAACGCAGCGTATCCGGCAATTGGAAGAGAATCTGGGCTTCAAGCTTTTCCTCCGTGTCAACCGTGGTGTGGAACTTACGCCGGCTGGGCAGTCGATGCTGCTCGATGCGGAGGAAATTCTTGCCCGCACCAAGGGGGCGCTGGAAAAGGCACACCAGATCAGGCGCGGCCAGCTCGGCACGCTGCGCATCGGCTTCGGCACCAGCGTAATGGCGGAACGAAAATTGCCGGCGCTGATCACCCGCTATGGCAACGACCACAGGGAGGTGACGCTTGAACTCCTGCCCGGCATGACGATGGAACAATTGATCGAGCAGGTGGCGACGCGCAAGACAGACGTCGCTTTCATTCGCGCACCCCTGCCCCAATTGCCGCAGAGCTTGCGGGCCATGCCCTTCGACCGCTCCAAACTGTGCGTCGCCCTGCCGGAGCGCCATCCGCTCGCCTCCCGCCCCAGAGTTTCGGTTGGCGATATCGTGCAGGAGAAACTGCTGCTGCCGGTGGACGAGATCGGCCTGGGGCTCAGCAGCAGCGCGCTTTCCCTTTTCGAGGATGCAGGCTGTGAGCCGGAAATCGGCATGCGCATCGCTAACGTCAACACCATCCTTGCCCTCGTGGAAGCTGGCGCGGGAATTTCCATTCTGCCGGAAAGCACCGTGCGCTCCACAAGGGGCATCACAGGTGTGCCGCTCGAAAGCGCCGATGCCTGGTCAGATAGCGTGCTGGTCGTCAGACGCGGTCCGCTTGCCCTCCACGTGGAGGCCTTCGTGAATATGGTACGGCAGGCCTACCAGTCCCACCTATAATGCCGACAATACGCACTTAATCGATTGAATCGGCCACAAATTTCGCCACGGCTAAATTTGCTGCACTGAACAACATTCAACGCTTGGCACGCGCGCGAAAAATACAATAACAACGACGGATATTTTTGCACTGTTATCGACACGAAAGCACACTCAGCCCATGTCCGACACGACGAAGCCCGCCAGCCCCAGAACATCGGTTACAGATCAGGAAGCACTGGATTTCCACGCGCAAGGCAGACCGGGGAAACTGGAAATCACCCCGACCAAGCCGATGGCGACTCAGCGGGATCTGTCGCTTGCCTATTCGCCGGGAGTGGCCGTGCCGGTGAAAGCCATCGCCGAAAATCCGGCGACCGCTTACGATTATACGACACGCGGCAACATGGTAGCAGTGATCTCCAACGGCACGGCGATCCTCGGTCTCGGCAATCTCGGCGCGCTCGCCTCCAAGCCTGTCATGGAAGGCAAGTCCGTTCTGTTCAAGCGCTTTGCGGATGTGGATTCCATCGATCTCGAGGTCGATACCGAAGACGCCGACGAATTCATCAATTGCGTGCGTTACCTTGGCCCCTCTTTCGGCGGCATCAATCTGGAAGACATCAAGGCGCCGGAATGTTTCATCATCGAAAGCCGCCTGCGCGAGCTGATGGACATTCCCGTTTTCCATGACGACCAGCACGGAACCGCCATCATCGCCGCCGCCGGTCTCATCAACGCCATCGAACTGACGGGCCGAGACTTCAAGACGACGAAGCTCGTCTGTAACGGCGCAGGTGCTGCTGCCATCGCCTGCATGGACCTCATCAAGGCCATGGGTTTCAACCCCGAAAACATCACGCTTTGCGACACCAAGGGCGTGATCTACCAGGGCCGCACCGAAGGCATGAACCAGTGGAAATCCGCCCATGCGGTAAAGACTGACAACCGCACGCTGACTGAGGCCATGAAGGGCGCGGATGTCGTCTTCGGCCTGTCGCAGAAGGGTGCCTTCACCGAAGAGATGATCCGCTCCATGGCGCCGAAGCCGATCATTTTCGCGATGGCCAACCCTGACCCGGAAATCACCCCGGAAGAAGTCGCCCGCATCCGCGACGACGCCATCATGGCGACGGGGCGTTCGGATTATCCGAACCAGGTCAACAACGTCCTCGGCTTTCCCTATATCTTCCGCGGCGCGCTCGATGTCCGTGCAAGCCAGATCAACGACGCAATGAAGATTGCCGCTGCACAGGCGCTGGCCGATCTTGCCCGCGAGGATGTGCCGGATGATGTGGCCGCCGCCTATCAGGGCAACCGCCCGCGCTTCGGATCGCAATATATCATTCCCGTTCCCTTCGATCCGCGCCTGATCTCGGCAATTCCGGTGGCCGTGGCCAAGGCCGCCATCGAAACCGGCGTCGCTCGCCGCGAATTGCCCGATCTCGATGCCTATGCCCGCGAGCTTTCCGCCCGTCGCGACCCCATGGCGTCGACCACGCAGCGCCTTTACGAGCGTGTGCGCCGCTCTCCGAAGCGGGTCGTTTTCGCCGAAGCGGAAGAAGAACAGGTGATGCGCGCAGCGATCTCGTTTACCGCGCAGGGGCTTGGCACCGCCATCCTGCTCGGCCGCGACGACATCATCAAGGCCAATGCGGAGCGTGCCGGCATCGATCTCGACCGCGCCAATATAGAGATCACCAATGCCCGCCTTTCCAGCCGCGTCGATGCCTATGTCGATTATCTCTATGCGCGGTTGCAGCGCGGCGGCTTCCTGCTGCGCGACGTGCAGCGCCTGATCCACAACGACCGTAACCATTTCGCCGCCTGCATGGTGGCGATGGGCGATGCGGACGCCGTGGTCACCGGCGTTACCCGCAACTATTCCACGGCGCTCGAGGATATCCGCCGCTGCATCAACACCAAACCCGGCCACCGTGTCATCGGCGTTTCTCTGGTCGTGTCGCGCAACCGAACGGTCTTCGTGGCAGATACCGCTGTGCACGACATGCCGTCTGCCGAAGACCTTGCCGATATCGCCGAAGAAGCAGCCGGTCTCGCCCGCCGTTTCGGCTACGAACCGCGTGTAGCGATGCTCGCCTATTCCACCTTCGGCCAGCCGGTTGGCGAACGCTCCGACAAGGTGCGCGAAGCGGTGAAAATCCTCGACAAGCGCAACGTCAATTTCGAGGTCGACGGGGAAATGTCGGCCGATGTGGCGCTGAACCATCATCGCATGCAGAGCCAGTATCCCTTTGCCCGCCTTTCCGGTGCGGCCAACGTGCTGGTCATGCCAGCCATCCATTCCGCCTCGATCTCCACCAAGATGCTACAGGAACTGGGCGGCGCGACCGTCATCGGCCCGCTTCTCGTCGGCCTCGACAAATCGGTGCAGATCACCTCGATGGGTGCCAAGGACAGCGACATCGTCAATATGGCGGCGATCGCGGCCTATAACGCCGGTCGGTAACGGTGTGGGAGCGCTCTTCGGGAGAAGGGTGCTCAAAATGCCCCGGCATAGCCAGCATATCCTCTCCCCCGTGGCGAGGATATGCCAAAGCGCCGAACCCCGGCACCGTAAGAACAAGATTCTACGATTTCAAATTATTAGGTTATTTTTTCTCACCAGAGAACTTATTGGAACACGATTTTATTTATACGATTTTTTGCGCAACGCCAATTCTCGCTCTCGACGGACGCCTCATGTAGTTTCCACCCACAACCAAAAGGAAATACCCATGGCCCTCTCCTTCTCCAGATTTGCCGCAAAACTCATCGCCGGAACCGTCGCTATCGCTTCGATGGCCACCGCCGCTCACGCGGATGCGACGCTCGACCGTATCAAGGGTCGCGGCAAGCTCACCGTCGGCGTCATCCTGTCCGGCGCGCCTTTCGGCTTCATCGATCCGAAGACGCAGGAGCAGAAGGGCCTCAACATCGACGTCGCCAAGGCGCTGGCCGCCGGTCTCGGTGTGGAGCTGGTGACCGAAACCGTGACCCCGCCCAACCGCGTGCAGTTCCTGCAGCAGGGCAAGGTCGATATTCTGATCGCCAACATGCAGTACACGGAAGAGCGCGCCAAAACGCTCGATTACGTGCCCACCCCCTATGACCGCCAGGGCGGCGCAGCCATCGGTCGAAAGGACTCGGGCATCAAGGACTGGCCGGACCTGAAGGGAAAGATTGCCTGCGTATCGCAGGGCTCCAACTACACCCAGCCGCTGATCGAGCAATATGGCGCGCAGGTAAAGGCGTTGCCGAGCCAGCCGGAATCGCTGCTCGCGCTGAAGGGCGGCAATTGCGATGTCTCCGTGCACGTCAACGGCACGCTGAGCCTGATGCTTCAGGACCGCGCCGATGAGTGGAAGGATTACGGCATCCTGATCCCCACCGACCTTATCCCTTCTGACTCCGTCATCTGGCTGCGCAAGGGCGAGGCCGACACGCAGGCTGCGCTCGACAAGATCGTCAAGGAGCTGCACGCTTCCGGCAAAATGATCGAATTCGCCAAGGCCAACCGCCTGCCGAGCATCGGCTTCATGGAAGAGCAGAAGACGAAGCTCTCCGCGGCGCAGTAACGGCTGGGCAATCCCGCTTGCTCCGTCACTCCGGAACTGGTCCGGGGGACCGGCATGTCGTAGGGGCATCTGCCATCACGGAGATTTCCCCTCACCACTGAGAACGGCCGGTTTCGCCCGCCGTTCTTTTCTGCTTTATAGCAAGACAGGTCATTCTGGCACCGCCTGCCGGGCGGCAGCCGCGACAACAGCATGGATATCCGATGCAGGATGGATTTACAGCGCGTTTCATAGAGTTGGCCGCACATATAGGCCTCAACTATGACTTTCTGAACAGCGGCTACGAGGTTCAGATCTGGCTCGACGGCATGAAGATGACGCTCATCCTCGTCGCCGTCACCCTGCCGCTCAGCCTCGTTTTCGGCTTCATTTTCGCCGCCATGCTCACGTCAGGCAAAGGCTGGCTCGCCGGTCCGGTGCGCGCCTATGTGGAATTGACGCGCAACACGCCGACGCTGGTGCAGCTGATGTGTGGTTTCCTTGTGCTCAACATGTTGATTTCAAACGCGCTCGGCGGCGCGCAGAACAATCCGCTCACCCCGTTCTTCTGGGTCGTCGCCATCACCGGCCTGCACGTTGCCGCCTTCCATGCGGAAGCCTTGCGCGGCGGTATCGAGGCGGTGCCGGCTACCACCATCGAGGCGGCACGGGCCATCGGTTTCAGCTCTTTCGAGATTTTACGTTACGTGGAATTTCCGCTGGCAATCCGCACGGCACTTCCTTCCATCATCAACAATCTCATCAATCTGGTGAAGCTCACCACCGTCGGCTCGGCGATTGCGGTCGGTGAAATCACCTATGCCTCGATCCTGATCTGGACGCAGCGCGACAATGTGGTCGAACTTATGCTGGTGATCCTCATCTTTTTCAGTGTCATCAATTTCATCGTCGCAAGGGCGGGCCTGTGGCTTGAGCGGCGTCTTGCGGTTCCGGGGTTCGGTCAATGAGCGCGGTGGTCTCTCCAACACAGGCGGCGAAGAAGCTGCCTTTCGGCACCATTCTTCTGTGCGGCGTGCTGGTTGCCGTCGTGCTGTGGCTGGTTCTCGATCCCTCGCTCGGACAGGTGCTGCTGGAATGGCTGCCCTATCTGGGCAAGGGTTTTGCCATGAATGTGCTGATCAGCATCCTGGCGATTGCCATCGGCACCATCATCGGCGTCGTGCTTGGCATCATGGAGCTTGCGCCCTATCGGCTCGTGCGCGCGCCGGCGCTCACCTACGTGCAAATCTTCCGCAACGCCCCGCATCTGGTGCTGATTTTCGCCGCGACCTACATCTTCCCCTTCGAGATCGTCGCCTTCGGCAACTACATTCCGTTTCCAGACTGGATCAAGGCCGTGGTCGGGCTTGCGATTCCGGCCAGCGCCCACATCGCCGAAATCACCCGGGGCGCCATCCAGTCCATTCCCACCGCACAATGGGAAGCGGCGCAGGGCCTCGGGTTTTCGCGCAACCAGACGCTGCGCTGGATCATCCTGCCGCAATGCGTGAAGCGCTCGCTGCCGCCGTGGATGAACCTTTACGCCTCCATCACCATGGGCACGGCGCTTGCCTCGCTGGTCGGCGTGCATGAGCTTCTCCACGCCGCAACCGATGCCAGCACCGCCGTGCAGCGCAACGATTTCACCGTCGTGGTCTATCTCACCGTCCTGATGGCGTTCTTCCTGTTCTGCTATCCCGTGTCCCGTTTCACGCAGCGCCTTGAACGGCGCTTCGCTTCCCGCTGATTGGAATACACCATGTCCGCATCCGCCCCCCAAACCGCCGCCAAAGCTCTGGTTGAACTGGAAGGCGTGCACCTGTCCTTCGGCGACAATCAAGTGCTCAAAGGCATTGATCTCACCGTCAACAAGGGCGACGCCGTCTCCATCATCGGCCCTTCCGGCTCGGGCAAATCCACGATCCTGCGCTGCATCAACGGCCTGCTCATTCCGCAATCTGGCAAGATCACCGTGGGGGGCACCCGCGTCGATCAGCTGAAAACGGAAGCTGAGCGCATAACGCTGCGCAAGCGCATCGGCATTGTCTTCCAGCAGTTCAACCTCTTCCCGCATCTAACTGTCATGGAAAATATCAACATCGCGCCGATTAAAATCCTCGGCACGCCGAAGGCGGAAGCCGAGCGTCATGCCCGCGAATTGCTGGAAAAAGTCCGCCTGTCGCAGAAGGTGGATGCCTATCCCGGTCAGCTGTCCGGCGGCCAGCAGCAGCGTGTGGCCATTGCCCGCGCGCTTGCCATGCGGCCTGAACTGGTTCTGTTCGACGAGGTTACCTCCGCACTTGATCCGGAAACCGTCGGCGAAGTGCTCGCCGTCATCCGCGATCTCGTCAATGACGGCATGACCAGCATTCTCGTGACACACGAAATGCGCTTCGCCGAGGAAATCAGCGACAATATCGTCTTCACGGAAAACGGCCTGATCGTTGATCAGGGCACGCCGGAGCACATCTTCTACAAGTCGACCAATCCGCGTATCAACGCCTTCGTAAAGGGCCTCGGCGGACAGGTGGCACGGGTCGCCGACGGCGAAGGGATCTGACGCCATGACCGCCGACGAAAAACTCACCCTTCATCTGGCAGAAGCCATCGCCGCCTCTGATCCGCTCCGCGACGAAGAGGCTGTGACGATCGCCCGCACGGCGCTGATCGACTTTTTTGCCTGTATGCTGGGTGGCGCTTACGACCGAAGCACGAAAATCCTCATCGACAGCTTTACGTCAGGCACATCCGGCACGGCGGGCATTGTCGGCCATGATCTGCGCACGGATGCTTTCACGGCCGCACTCATCAATGGTCATGCGGGGCACGTGCTGGATTATGACGACGTCCATGGCAGCGTGCGCGGCCACCCCACCGTCGCCATCGTTCCCGCTCTATTGGCTGTTGCGGTCGAGGAAGGCTCTACGGCGGATGCATTTATCGCCGCCTATATTGTCGGGCTGGAAACCATGGCGCGGCTTGGCCTGTCGCTCGGTACAAAGCATTACGAAAATGGCTTCCACGCCACCGCGACCCTCGGCCCCATCGGTGCGGCGGCGGCCATTGCCCATCTTCTCAAATTCACCCCGCAGACGACCGCTATCGCACTCGGCCTTGCCGCCACGCAGTCGGCCGGACTTCGCCTGCAATTTGGTTATGATGCCAAGCCCCTGCATGCCGGGCTTGCGACACGCGCTGGCCTCACCGCCGCGCAGCTGGCAAGATCAGGTTTTCAGGGCGCGCCGGATTTTCTGGAAAACCCTATCGGCTTTTATTCCGCCTTCGCCTTTGGCGCGGAACAGCCGAAACGGCTCCTGTCCGGCTGGGGTACACCCTGGCAGATCGTCTCTCCCGGATTGACGCTCAAGGCATTTCCCTGCTGCACCGCCAGCCACCCTGTTGCCGTTGGTGCGCTTGCACTGCGCAGCGCCAGTGATCTGGCACCAGATGAAATCGAAACTGTCGTCATCACCTTCCCCCCGGGAGGCGATGCCGCTCTTGTGGGTTCGGCCACACCCGCCACGGGCATCGATGCGCGTTTCAGCGCCGAATATGTCTTCGCCGCCGCACTGACGGATGGCGCACTCGGCATCAGCCATTTCGACGAACGCCCTGCACGCGCCGACCTGCTTGGACTTTCCGCAAAAGTCTCGCGCCGGCACGACGAGACCGCCCGCCGCCTCTCGCCGGATCCTACCACCCGTTTCGTGGTCATCGACGTGACGAAGAAGGATGGCACGGTGCTGTCGCGCCGTATTGACGGTCTTCCCGGCATTGATGACCCCACGGAAAAATTTGCCGACGCCACCGGCGGCAATGAAAAATTCGCCGGAATTCCGGCACTGGTGCGGACCATGAAAACCTCAGCCGACCTCAAGAAGCTAGAAGCGCTTCTGGCAACGCAAATATAACACGACCGAAATAAAGGCATGATCACCATGACCACGAATACCCGCAAAAGACAGATGCATCTTGGCCTGTTCCTGCAAGGAGCCGGCCACCACGTTTCCGGCTGGCGTCACCCGGATGCGGAAGCCGGCAGCGAGAATTTCGACCTGTTGACCCGTGTCACGAAAATGGCCGAAGATGCCAAGTTCGACATGGTCTTTCTGGCCGATGGCCTCACAAGCGGCGTCGACGCCCATCCCTCGATGATCGCCCGTTTCGAGCCGCTTACCCTGCTTGCGGCGCTTGCCATGGTGACAAACAAGATCGGACTGGCCGCCACCGCCTCCACCACCTATGGTGAGCCCTACCACACCGCACGCGCCTTCGCCTCCATCGACCATCTCAGCCACGGACGTGCGGCGTGGAACATCGTTACCACCTCCTATGCCCGCACGGCGGCGAACTTCTCCAAGAGCCATCCCGAGCATGACGAGCGTTATGCCGTTGCGGAAGAATATGTGAACGTCGTGCGTGGCCTGTGGGACAGCTGGGACGACGACGCCTTCGTCAAGGACAAGGAAGGCGGCCGCTACGTCGATCCGCAGAAGGTCCACATTCTCGATCACGAAGGCAAATATTTCACGGTGAAGGGGCCGCTGAACATTCCGCGTTCGCCGCAGGGTCACCCAGTTCTCATTCAGGCCGGCTCCTCCGGCCCGGGGCAGGATCTCGCCGCCCGCACTGCCGATATCGTCTTCACAGCCCAGCAGGCCATTTCCGAGGCGCAGGCCTTCTACACCAGCCTAAAGGCGCGAGTGGAGAAATTCGGCCGCGATCCCGCAAGCGTTGCCGTGATGCCCGGTTTCATGCCCATCATCGGCAAGAGCTTCGAAGAGGCCGGCGAGAAGCTGAAGGAGCTGAACCGCTGGACCGACATCAAGAGCGCCATGCCGTTGCTTGAGGAACGCATCGGCCATAGCCTTACCGAGTATGATCTCGACGGCCCGCTGCCGGACCTGCCTATTTCCGACCAGTTGCGCAGCCGCGCCGAACTTTTGACAGAACTGGCGCGCCGCGAAAAGTTGACGATCCGGGAACTGGCGCTGCGCGTTGCAGCTGGTCGTGGCCACCATATCGTCATGGGCACGGCCAAGGACGTTGCGGATCGCATGCAGGAGTGGTTCGAGAACGGCGCGGCAGACGGCTTCAACGTCATGCCGCCCTTCTTCCCCGGCGGGTTGGAAGAATTCAACCGCGAAGTCGTGCCGCTCTTGCAGGAACGTGGCCTGTTCCGCAAGGAATACGAAGGCTCGACGTTGCGCGACCATCTCGGCATCAACAGGCCTGCCCTGCGGGCATAAAAAACGGATGCCCGGCGACGGGCATCCGTATGACAAGAGGCTCACGTGGAAGCAGGCTGTCGCCGATCCGTCAGGCTGCTTTCCTTCCCGACAGTTTCACACTGTGGCTCGTCCGCGACGAGTTGGATGAAATGGATGCCCCGTCGTCGCGCTGGGTCGCGCGGCGGTTCAGTTTGAACAGGCTGACCAGTTGCGCCAGCACATCCGCACCCTGGGCAAGTGTAGCGCTAATGGCGGTCGTGCGCGCGCTCATCGCCGCGTTCTCCTGCGTCATCCGGTCGAGCTGGTTGACTGCGCGGTTGATTTCGCTGATGCCTAAGGCCTGTTCATCGGCGGCCTTGGCGATCATATCGACATTGCCGTCAATGTGCTTCACCAGCGCATCGATCTGCTTCAGCGCCTCACCCGTCTCGCCAACAAGCCGCACGCCTTCCATAACTTCGGTGCCGGAATTGTTGATGAGCGCCTTGATTTCCTTGGCGGCACTGGCGGAGCGTTGCGCAAGTTCGCGCACCTCCTGTGCCACGACCGCAAAACCCTTGCCCGCATCACCCGCGCGCGCGGCTTCGACGCCCGCATTCAGGGCAAGAAGGTTGGTCTGGAAGGCGATTTCGTCGATAACGCCGATAATCTGGCTGATTTCCCGCGATGCCGTCTCGATGCGCTGCATGGCGTTGACGGTACGCCCAACGACTTCGGTGGAAGCCGCCGTTGACGTCCGCGCACTCTGAACGAGTTTTCGGGTTTCCTTGGTGTTTTCCGTCGATGCCCGTACGGTCGCGGTGATTTCTTCCAGCGCCGCCGAGGTTTCCTCCAGCGCCACGGCCTGCTCACGCGATCTTTCAGCGAGATGAACAGAGGCTTCGCTGACTTCCTGGCTGCTTCTGGTCAGGTCATCGGTCTGCCCAAGAACATTTTCCAGGGTTTTCTGGAATTCGGCGATGGACTTGTTGAAATCCCGTCTCAGCCCCTCGAACTCACCCACGAAAGGCTTGTCGAGCGTGACGCGGATGTTGCACTGGGAAAGACGCTCAAGCGCCGCGCCCAGTTCTTCCACCGCATGCACGCGGTCCGTTACATCGAAGGCAAATTTCACCACCTTGACGACTTTTCCCCGCTCGTCGATGATCGGGTTGTAGGACGCCTGGATGAAGACGCGTTTTTCGTTCTTGCCGAGCCGCATGAACTGACCGGTCGAGAACTCTCCCTTACCAAGATCCTTCCAGAAATTGCGGTACTCTTCGGACTGCACGTAGCCACGCTCGCAAAACATCGAATGATGATTGCCGATGATCTCTTCCGCCGTGTAGCCGAGTGCTGTCAGGAAGTTCTCATTCGCGGAGAGAATTTTCCCCTCGGGAGTGAACTCGATCATCGCCTGCGCACGCGAAAGCGCTGCCAGCTTGCCGTTATCCTCGGTGCTTCGGCGCTTCGTCGCCGTGATATCGGAAGCGATCTTGACCACCTTGTAAGGTTTGCCGAAACGAAAAACCGGATTGTAGGAGGCTTCAATCCAGATGTCGTCGCCGGTTTTCGACCGCCGCCGATATTGGCCCTGATCGTATTCACCGCGTGAGAGTTTCGCCCAGAAGGCCTTGTATTCGGGTGACGCTGCATCTTCGGGGGACAGGAACATGCTATGGGGACGTCCGATGATTTCTGATTGCTGATAGCCGACCGCCTTGCAGAAATTGTCGTTCGCTTTCAGAATTTTGCCAGTCAGATCGAACTCAATGATGGCTTGCGAGCGGCTTAGGGCATCAAGTACCGCAGATGCGTCCGTACCGAGTTTGAAAAATTGAGACATGTCTTTGAACTCCCAACAATAACTTGTATGCGGACCTTTCCTCCTCGATGCCAAGGAGATGAAAATAAAGGATCGGTCTGCGTGTACGCGAAACCTAGCCGGACACTGTTAAATAGCAATTAATGATGACACATAACTATTGGTCCAATGACCGAAACTGTTGGCAAGAATACTTCAGACCGAGCTGCCTTTACCAACCCGTCCGCACCGGATGAGAACCGCTTATTTGCCACAGTGCTGATATTTCTGCCGCCGCAGAGCGATACGGGCTTTCATCGGTACGGCATTCATTGTTATGGCGGGCTTGAAAGATTTGTGTTGCAGGAGCGCCGATGACCAAAACCCTGAAATGCGACGTGCTGGTGATCGGCACCGGCATTATCGGTTCCATGGCGGCGCTTTACCTGCAAAATGCCGGGCGTGAGGTCTTTCTTCTGGAGCGCGGTGAAGTTGCCCGGGGCGCAAGCTCCGGTAATGCCGGTATCCTCGCCTTTCCCGAAATCATCCCCATTCCCGCCCCCGGCATCATGAGAAAAGCACCGCGCTGGCTTTTCGATCCGCTCGGCCCGCTCAGCGTGCCGCCTGCCTATGCGCCGAAGATCGCGCCGTGGCTGTGGCGTTTCTGGCGCGCCAGCGCTGAGCGCAACTTTCGCCACGGCCTGAGAACGCTCAGCGAGATCAACCGGCTGTCTGCCACCGAAATGGCCCATGTCGCCGCCATGCCGGAGCTCTCGCACTTTGTCGCGAAAACCGGCACGCTCGATCTTTACGACAGCGAAGCCAGCCTCAACGCTGCCCGCAAGGACTGGGATGAAAAGGAACAGGCAGGCTTCTCTTCCAAGCGTGTCGCCCGCAACGAGATAGACGAATTGCAGCCGGGTCTTGCCCCGCAATTCCGCCACGCCATGTTCTCGCCTGATGGCTTGCAGGTCTCCGATCCCTACGACTTCACCCGTGCCATTTTCGACCTGGTGATCGCCCGTGGCGGAAAGCTGCGCAAGGGCGAGGCAGAACGCATCGACGCCGTCGGCGAAAGTACGATCGTGACCCTGGAAAACGGCGACAAGATCGACGCCGACAAGGTGGTGATCGCCTGCGGCGCGTGGTCCAAGCCGCTTGCCGCAACACTTGGCAACATCGTGCCGCTGGAAACCGAACGCGGCTATAACACCACCCTGCCCGCCGGCGCCTTCAACCTCACGCGCCAGCTTTATTTCAACGACCACGGTTTTGTCGTTACACCGCTATCGTCTGGCATCCGCGTTGGCGGCGCAGTCGAGTTGGGCGGTTTGGAGTTGAAGCCGAATTTCAAGCGATCCGAGGCCATGCTCAAGAAAGCCGGGCGTTTCCTGCCCGGTCTCAAGGTTGAAGGCGGCCAGCAATGGATGGGGTTCCGCCCTTCGATGCCGGACTGTCTTCCCGTCATCGGCACGGCGCGCACCACACCTTCCGTCATCTATGCCTTCGGCCACGGCCATCTGGGGCTGACGCAATCGGCAGCTACCGCCCGCCTCGTGACCCAACTGGCAAACGGCGAGGAGACCGCAATATCGGTCGATCCGTTCCGTCCGGGGCGTTTTTCCTGACAATGCGGAAATCCGGTTTCAAGCCGGTTAGAGTTTCTACGGTTTAGCGGACGCCTGCACGCTATTTCACCTGCTGTAAGGAATCTTCCGGAAACTCCACCGTGGCGAAGGATGGATAGACCTTTCGCAGGATGGTCACCTGCTGCTGATCGCTCACACGCAGCAAATACCATTGCGTACCGTCGATAAGCGCCAGGGTATGGGATTTCGCTTCGATCGTCTGGCCGCCGGTTTCCATCACCGTTTTCGTCGGAACGAGCGCATAGGGCGTTCCATCAGGCGTCTGCTGCACACTGATCGCCGCCGTGTTCATGGTGAATTCGGTGATCTTGACCGCTGCAAGCGCCATTTGCATCTGCGTGGTCAGAGCGCTACGCAACTGCCCGACGGAAACACCCGCGTCGTTTGCAATGAATTCAAAGATTTTCGGCGGCACCGTCCGGCCGACAAAATCAAAATCCTGCGCATTCAAGGCGGCGCTGAACCGCTCTATCTGTGTTTGCAGCTTGTCTTGCTCAGACGGCAAAAGATCGCGCGACAAAGCGGGATGCGACATCACCGCCAGCAATAACAGCCAAGCAAACAGGCGTTTCATTGCTTCGCCTTTCCGGGTTTGGGCTTGCCTGTTGCAAGGCATCGCAACGTCCGCGCCGCGACACGCTTGTGAACAGCGTTGCTCAGCGCAGCAGAATGAAACCCGCAGCCGAAAGCACGAGGAAAACGATAAGGCCGCCAAGGAAACCCACGGACGTGAAGAAACCCGCGACCATGGCCAGCATCAGCACGCAGACCAGCATCGTGCCGTACTTCGTCATGGCAAGAAAAGCGTTGTAGGTCTTTTCATGCTCGGCGTAGTTCATCTCGGCGCCAACTTCAACCGGACCTGTGTGGTGTTCGCTCATTCCGCTTCCCCTTCTGCTCCATCCGCCATACCCGCCGCACAAGACAATTTGCCCTGCGGACGATAACGGGCCCATGCCGGATTCTCCGGAGCCAGAGGTAACATGAAGTCGGCGAAAAGTGCAATGCGTTCCACACGAAAGAACATCGATGACAAGCGGGGCAAACGGTATGCCGTGCAAAGCGTGCCGTCGTGCAACATTCTTTTGTAAACGGTTGAAAACGGCGGCCATGCGGCCGGTTTAATAGTGGTTTCGGTTGCTTTTCGGACAGCCTGCCCATACACGGGATTCTGTGGGGAGGAACGCCGGAATTTGGCTGTGCGGATACGCGTGGAGGCGTGCCCGTCACGATGGCCGACCGGCTTGCTTGCCACCATAACCCGCAAAGGGCCCGGCAAGGGAAGAGGGGAAAGTCATGAAACCGCTTTTGAAATTAAGTGCGCTGATCGACCTTGTCAGCGAAGCTCTGGGCAAGGTCGCCGGTTATCTGGTGCTTGTCTGCTGCCTCGTCAGCGCCGGAAACGCCATGGTGCGTTATACCTTCAACTATAGTTCAAACGGCTGGCTCGAAATCCAGTGGTATATGTTTGCCTTCATCGTGCTGGTGGGTGCCTCCTACACGCTGCGCATGAACGAACATGTGCGGGTGGACATCATCTACGGGGCTATCTCGTCTCGCACACGCCTGTGGGTGGACATCATCGGCATCGTACTTTTTCTTATGCCCGCATGCTTTTATCTGGCCTGGCTTTCCTGGCCGATGTTCATGCTTTCCTGGCATCAGAACGAAATGTCCTCCAATGCCGGCGGGCTTATCCGCTGGCCGGTGAAACTCATCATCTTCGCCGGTTTCGCCCTTCTGGTTCTTCAGGGATTTTCCGAACTCATCAAGCGCATCGGCGCCCTCAACGGGCTTTATGCGCTCGATACGAAGTACGAAAAACCCCTGCAATGATCGCCGCGATCTGAACCTTCAGGATATTTCCAATGTTCGAATATGGAATTCTTCCGCCACTGATGTTCCTCGGCATGATCATCTTCATGCTCTACGGATTTCCGGTTGCTTTCTCTCTTGCCACCGTCGGTCTGGTTTTCGGCGTCATCGGCATCTTCACCGAGCATTTTTCGCCGGCCTTCCTTCAGGCCTTGCCGCTGCGCATCTTCGGCATCGTCTCGAACGACCTGCTGCTCGCCATTCCGTTCTTCACCTTCATGGGCGCGATCCTGGAGCGATGCGGGCTTGCCGAAGATTTGCTTGAAGGCACGGGCAAGCTGTTCGGCGCCATTCCGGGCGGCCTCGCCTATGCCGTCATCATCGTCGGCGCAATCCTTGGCGCGATCACCGGCACGGTTGCCGCCTCCGTCATCACCATGGGCGTCATCTCGCTGCCGATCATGCTGAAATATGGTTACAATCCGCGGCTTGCAACCGGCGTCATCGCCGCGTCGGGCACCATCACGCAGGTCATTCCGCCTTCGCTCGTGCTGATCGTTCTTGCCGACCAGCTCGGCAAATCCGTCGGCGACATGTATCTCGGCGCAATTGGCCCGTCGATCCTGCAAGTCGCCATCTTCATGCTCTTCATCCTGTTCATGTCGATCGTGCGGCCGAAGGATTTGCCTGCTTTGCCGCCAGAAGCGCGGGGCGAACTCAACCGTGCACTGGTATTTCGCGTGCTGGCGGGCATGGTGCCCTCCATCGTGCTGATCTTCCTCGTGCTCGGCACCATCTTCCTCGGCCTTGCAACACCAACGGAAGCCGGCGCGCTCGGCGTCGTCGGCGCCATGGCGCTGGCCGCAGCCCACCGCCGCCTCACCTGGGATCTCGTCAAGCAGGGCATGCATTCCACCATGCACATCACGTCCATGGTGGTGTTCATTCTGGTAGGCGCCACCTGCTTTTCCCTCGTCTTTCAGGGCATGGACGGTTCGCTGTGGATCGAGCACATGTTGTCGGGCATTCCGGGCGGCCCGATCGGCTTCCTGATCTTCGTCAACATCTTCATCTTCTTTCTCGCCTTCTTCCTCGATTTCTTCGAGATCGCCTTCATCGTCATCCCGATGCTCGCACCCATCGCGCAGGCGCTCGGCATCGACCTGATCTGGTTCGGCGTGCTGATCTGCATCAACATGCAGACCAGCTTCATGCACCCGCCCTTCGGTTTCGCGCTGTTCTACCTGCGCTCAATCGCGCCGCGCACGGTCAAGACCTCGGATATCTACATGGGTGCCATTCCCTGGCTCGGCATGCAGCTCATCCTCGTCGCCATCGTGATCTTCTGGCCGGAATCCGTCACCTACTGGTTGGACAAAGCACCCCAGGTGGACCTCAACTCCATCAAGATCGAAGTGCCTGCCTTCGGCAATCAGGGCGGCAACACCATGCCCAATTTCGGCCTGCCAGGAGGCCAGCCGGGTGGGTTGCCAGGCATGCCTAACCTCGGTGAACCACCGAAGATCGGGCCTTAACCGGCGTCTTTTACGGATTTTTCGGAGAACTGATCATTGCTGAGTGGAAGACAGGGTTGCACCCCTGCCTTCCATTTACTCTGTGTGAAAATTGAACCTGACAGTCATCGACCAGCCTGTCCGGTTTTTCCGAGGTCAGCGTGGCCAATCATTGCCGAGACTGCGCCTGGTCACTGAGCCTGCTGCTTTTGCTTCCGACAGCCCCAATCGTCAATCGCCCTTTCCTATCGGGCGGATGCAGGCGCGACGGCACAACAAAAACCCCGGGGACCGAAGTCCCCGAGGCTTTTGTCCGGTCCGCCGCACCGAATAATCAGAGCTTGCCGTTACGCTGCTGGATCATCATGAAAGTATCGAAAGTATATTCCGCAAGCTGCATCCACAGGTAACCCTCGCGCTTGAAGGCGACCTGATCCTCGTAGATCTTCTTGAAGTCCGGGTTTGTTGCTGAAATATTGGCATAGACTTCCAACGCCGCCTTATAGCAGGCCTCGAGGATTTCCTGGCTGAAGGGCCGCAGCACGGCACCTTCCGAAACCAGCTGCTTGATGGCGATCGGGTTTTTCGCGTCGTATTTCGCCATCATGCTGGTATTGGCGAAAGCGCAGGCATCCTGCAGCACCGTCTGGTAGTTCTTCGGCAGGCTGTTCCACTTGTCCAGATTGACGAAGGAATGGATGACCGGTCCGCCTTCCCAGAAGGCCGGGTAATAATAATATTTCGCCACCTTCTGGAAACCGAGCTTGTGGTCGTCATACGGACCAACCCATTCGGCGGCATCAATAGTGCCTTTTTCCAGCGCCGGATAGATATCGCCGCCAGCGATCTGCTGCGGGACCACGCCGAGCTTTTCCACCACCTTGCCGGCAAGACCGGCAATGCGCATCTTCACACCCTTGAAATCGTCGACGGTGTTGATTTCCTTGCGGAACCAGCCGCCCATCTGGGCGCCGGTATTGCCTGATATCATGCCGTAGAGATTATGCTTGGCGTAAAACTCGTTGAGCAGCTTGTTGCCGTTGCCTTCGTAGAACCAGGAATTGGTCAGGCGGGCATTAAGACCAAACGGTATCGCCGTGCCGATAGCGAAGGTCGGATCCTTGCCGACGTAATAATAGGAGCAGGTATGGCACATTTCCACCGTACCCGATGATACGGCATCGGCTGCTTGCAGGCCGGGCACGATTTCGCCAGCAGCAAAGGGCTGGATGGTGAAATTGCCGTCGGTAGCGGCCGCCACATGTTTGGCAATATCCTCGGCGCCGCCATAGATTGTATCGAGCGACTTCGGAAACGACGACGTCAGTCGCCAGGTGATCTTGGTATTCTGTTGTGCAATTGCGGGCGCAGCCAAGGCTGTCGCAGCAGCCCCCGCCAGCGCACCTTTTTTCATAAAGGAACGGCGATCCATCTATATCCTCCCAGATATCAACGCTGCCCGCAGCTTGAATTCCCCTCGTGCTGTTCAGGCATCGCAGCAAAGTAAGCACGGTTACCGCCCAGCTGACAAGCACCCGCGCCAAGAATTAATTGCCGGAAAACCAGCCATATCAGGATTTTTTCGGCGGCCTCTTCGCTATTTTATTTGCAACTGAAATATCGCGACGCCGCCTTATACTTTAGCCGCATATATTGCGTTCCGAGGACGAAACACATGCTTGACTTGGCCCGCTTGCAGTCGCACAAATTTTCGAAGATTCGCCCCCGGAGCCACCATGCCAAAACCGATTATCGCCGTCCCCGCCGACATCCGGCATTTCACCGGAGCCGACTGGCACGCCGCGCAGAACCAGTATCTTTCCGCGGCGCTGAAGGTGGCTGATGTCATGTCCTTCATCGTTCCGGCCTTTGAGGACGGCAATGAGGTCGATGCCATCCTCGACCGGGTCGATGGCCTGCTCGTCTCCGGCTCGGCCACCAATGTTCACCCTTCTCTTTATGGAAAAGAGGCACAGGAGAGTGACGGCCCGTTCGATCCAGCCCGCGACGCCACCAGCCTGCCGCTGATCCGCCGGGCGTTGGAACGCGGCATTCCGATGCTTGCCATCTGTCGCGGCATTCAGGAGCTGAACGTCGCGCTGGGCGGCACGCTTGCTTCCGAAATTCAGGAACAGCCCGGAATTTGGGACCACCGCAAGCCGGAACATGAGGACCGCGACGTGGCCTTCGCCATCCGCCAGCCGGTGCATGTGCGCGAAGGCTCCTGCATTGCACAGCATCTTGGCATGTCGGGAGAAATCCAGATCAATTCGCTGCATCGGCAGGCAATTGCCGAGACCGCGCCACGCCTGCAGGTGGAGGCGACGGCGGCAGACGGCACGATCGAGGCCGTTTCCGTCATCGATGCCAAGGGCTTTGCCGTTGGTGTGCAATGGCACCCGGAATATTGGGCCGAGACAGACGCACCCTCGCGCGCTTTGTTCGAAGCTTTCGGCAAGGCAGTTCACGAGTACCGCAACAGCAAGACCTGAAACCGACCCCTCCCCTCCAAGGCCATTCAGGTCCTTGTCGATAGGACAAAAAAAGGGGCAAGCCTGAAGGCCTGCCCCAGGTCCGGGAGGAGGAGTGCTTAGCGTTTTGCGCGTTTCTTCTGGCGGTAGACGTCAGCGACGACGGCGGCCACGATGATCAGTCCCTTGACGATCTCCTGGTAATAGGCATCGACCCTGAGGAACGTGAAACCGGATGTCATGACACCGAGAATGATGGTGCCGATCACTGTGCCGGTAATACGGCCAGCACCGCCGGCGAGCGAAGTGCCGCCGATAACGGCCGCGGCGATGGCGTCGAGTTCATACATCACACCCATGCCGGCCTGCGCCGTCTGTGCACGGGCAGCGGTGACGACACCTGCAAGACCGGCCAGCATGCCGGCAATGGCATAGACCTTGATCAGATGCGCCTCGATATTGATACCGGAAACGCGGGCGGCCTGCTGGTTGGCGCCGATGGCATAGGTGAACTTGCCGTAACGGGTGTAACGCAGCGCGACGTGGAAAATAACCGCGACGACGAGGAAAACCACGACCGGCCAGACACCTGTTCCGATGAAGGTGAAACCGTCGGTCAGACCGGAAATCGGTTGGCCCTTGGTGTACCATTTGGAAAGGCCGCGCGCCGTCACCATCATGCCCAGGGTTGCGATGAAGGGCGGGATTTTCGTGCGTGCTATAAGCTGCCCGTTGATGAAACCGGCCAAAGCGCCAGCCAGAATGCCGACAGCCAGCGGCATGAAGAAAGGCAGATCGGTCAGACCCGGGTAAAGCGCCCGCGGCCATGTGGACGACTGCCCCACGCTGGCGGACAACATCGCCGTCAGACCGACGACCGAACCGGAGGACAGATCGATGCCGCCGGTGATGATGACCTGCGTGACGCCGACGGCGATGATGCCGATGACGGACACCTGCAGGATCATGATCGTCAGGCGCTGCTGGTTCATCAGAAAGCTCTGGCCGATGAAAATCCAGCCAAGAATTTCGTAAACCAGCGCGATGCCAATCAGCACGAAAAATATATTTGCTTCGGGCGGTATGCGCCTGTGCGGCTTGCGTCCGGATTTTGCATCCAACTCTGCGTTGGCGGCGGCGTTCGTATTCATAGTCATTCCTCCTCGAGAAATCCCGGCGCGCCTCACCGCGATGCGAGATCCATCACCTTCACCTGTGTGGCTTCACTTCTGTCAAGGAAGCCCGTCACGCGACCTTCATGCATGACCATGATACGGTCGCTCATGCCCAGAACCTCCGGCATTTCGGAGGAAATCATGATGACGGCGACGCCATTGCGCGCCATCTCGCCAACCAGCTTGTGGATTTCGGCCTTTGCGCCAACATCGATCCCGCGCGTCGGCTCATCCAGAATGAGGATGCGTGGCTGTGTCAGCATCCAGCGCCCGATCAACACCTTCTGCTGATTACCGCCCGACAGGTTTTCGATGCGTTCGTAAAGATTGGGCGTCTTGACCCGGAGCTTGCGGCACATGTCGTCGCAGGCTTCCGAAAGCGTCTTTTCCTGCACGAAGCCGTTGGCGACATATTTGTCCTGAAGAACCGCGATCTGCATGTTCTCAAGAATATTGAGGATCAGCAGGCAGCCGGTATCCTTGCGGTCTTCCGTCAGGAACGCCATGCGGTGACGGATCGCCTCTGTCGGACTTGCGATCGACACAGGCTTGCCGTTGATTTCCACAGTGCCCGAAGACGCCGGCGTAACGCCGAACACCGTTTCCGCCACGTTCGAGCGGCCAGAACCGACAAGGCCGGCGACACCTAGAATTTCCCCGGCGCGAACATCAAATGACACGTCATGGAAGACGCCGTTCAGCGTCAGGTTCTTGACCGACAGCACCACATCGCCGATCGGAACCTCTTCCTTCGGGAACATCTGGGTAATTTCGCGCCCCACCATCATGCGGATGATGTCGTCTCGCGTCACATCGGTGGACGCGTGGGTGCCGATATATTTGCCGTCGCGAAAGACGGAAAACTCATCGGCGATCTCGAAAAGCTCATTCATCTTGTGAGTGATGTAGACGATGCCGATACCGCGGTCCCTGAGGTCGCGGATGATGCGGAACAGATGTTCCACCTCGCGCTCCGTCAACGCTGACGTCGGTTCGTCCATGATGAGAACGTCGGAATCGTAGGAAACCGCCTTGGCGATTTCGACCATCTGCCGGCTTGCGACCGATAGTTCGCCGACACGCATTTCCGGATCGAGATCGATACCGAGCCTTTCGAGCAGTGTCTGGGTGCGGCGATACATTTCGCCATGGTCGATAAAGCCCAGTCGGTTTTTTGGCTCTCGGCGAATCCATATATTTTCCGCCACCGTCATATAGGCCATCAGGTTGAGTTCCTGATGGATCATCGCAATGCCGTTTTCGAGCGCATCAAGCGGTGAATCGAGGCGTATCGCAGCGCCCTTCAGGCGAATTTCTCCGACATCCGGCTGGTAGATACCTGCCAGAATCTTCATCAGCGTCGATTTACCGGCGCCGTTCTCACCCATCAGCGCATGCACGGTGCCGCGCTTGAGGTGGAACGAAACGTCATCCAGCGCGACAACGCCGGGAAATTCCTTGCGTATGCCGTCCGCTGCGAGAAGATATTCTGCATTGGGCACGGCGCCGCTGGCGCGCACGGCGGCCATTGTCGATGGGCTGACGACCATCTTATCCTCCACGATAGACAAAAATGACCGGAGAAGAGGTTTCGCCAAAAGGCGCCCATCCTCCGGGGAGGCCTACAGCGCCGTGCCGATCAAGACACACATAAGCGCTGTAAAACTTTGAATTCACTGAAATACTATTCTAGCCTGGTTCAACTCGGCGTCTGAGACGCCGACTGCCATCCAGAACCGGCATTTGCTTCCGATATTGCTTGAAACGGTCGCAAATGCCGGTAAAGGGTCGTCAGTTCTTGGCTACGTAGTCCTTGACGTTTTCCGGGGTAACGAGCTGGAAGGGAATGTAGACCTTCTTGTCAACCTTGTCGCCCTTGACGAGCTTCAGTGCGGCATCGAGAGCACCCTTGCCCTGGCCAGCCGCATCCTGGAAGACCGTCACGTCGAGATCGCCTGCCTGCATGGCGGCAAGAGCGTCTTGCGTGGCGTCCACACCGGCAACGACATATTCCTTCATGTCCTTGCCCGCGGCCTTCAGAGCCTGGATAGCGCCGATCGCCATTTCATCGTTATTGGCGATGACGGCATTGAACTCGATACCGCCGGACAGCCAGTTGGTGACGAGGTCGGAACCCTGCGTGCGCTGCCAATTGGCCGTCTGCTCTTCAACCACGGAAATGCCCTTGCATTCATCGGTTTTCAGAACATCGTGAACGGCCTGCGTGCGCATGCGCGCGCCCTGATTGGACAACTCGCCCATCATGATCACGGCCTTGCCCTTGCCACCGAGAAGGCGGCAGACTTCCTTGGTTTCAAGCGTGCCGGCCACAGTTTCTTCCGATGCCACGAAGGCCTGGCCGTCTGGCAGGGAATCCACGTTTACCGGCTGGCGGTTGACGTAAACCAGCGGAATCTTGGCTTCAGCAGCAAGTTTCGACATGGCCGCCGTCGCATCCGTATCAACCGGATTGACGATGATCGCATCGACCTTGGAGGCGATGAAATTCTGGATCTGGCTCTGCTGCTTGGCAACGTCGTTCTGCGCGTCCTCAACTTGCAGGGTGACGCCCTTCAGCTCCTTGGAATAATCCTGCATGCCGTTGCGCAGCACGGTCAGGAAGTTGTCGTCGAACAGGGCCATCGAAACACCGACGGTCTCGGCATGTGCCGCCGTGCCCAAAAGCACAGACATAGCCGCACTGATAATAAGCTTTTTCATTGTTTTCTCCTCCTCGGTGTCCAGCGCCACCTCTCCCAGCCGGAAACGGACCCGAGAGCCCGCCGCTAACTCCTCACATCCAGAAAACGGAATAATGAAACCGAATTTCTGTTGTTCGATATATTTATTCCATTTTTGGTTCGAACGTCAATGCTTTCTTCGTGGCCGTGAAGCGAGACGGCACACAAGGCGGTGATGACCAGGAGTTTTCAGAGAAAACGGGGATAGCCCCCTTCGCCCTGGCGTGGGCGGAGGGGGCTCATGCGCTTGCTGAGCACTTTCGCGGAAGTCGATGGCCTGCCTGCGATAAAACATCACGGACAAGTGGAAGAGTTGGACGGGCGCGAAAGACGCGCCACGTCTTAATCGTGAAAACCGGGCATCACCTCCGCCGGAATGGGGCAGACATAATCACTGCCCTCGGTTTTCTCCAGCCATTCTTTTTTGACACTTTCAAGCAGCTCGGGCGATGTCATCAGCGAAAGACCCGTCGATGCGAGCGTCTTGGCAGCGTGTGCCATGGCTTTGTGGGCGGCCGGGCTTTTGCCCTGCGCCACCACCTGCCATGTATGCGGATTGGTCCCGATTGCCCATGCGGGCGTCCAGCATTGCGCTGTCGGCGTCACCCAACTGACATCACCGACATCGGTCGAGCCGGCACGAAAATGCGACTGCCCCTCGAAATCGCGCAGGCCGAGATGCAGCGGCGTCGACCCGTCGATCTTCCCGTTGGAAAAGACGTCGCCCTTGATCTGGTAGAGCCGGATGCTGCTTTTGATCGCCTCTTCCGTGAACGTGTCCTGAATGACCTTGGCGAAGGCCTGATCGGCCTCGTCGAAGGCTATGGGTCCAAGCGCCACCATGTTTTCATGCATCGCCGTTTCGAGCGTGATGTTGGGCAGGAGATTGGTGGAGGCGGTATCGAAGACGATCTCCACCTCTGTTTCGGTCATCATGGCCGCACCACGCGCGACCTTGTCCACACGGGCTGCGAGATCGAGCGCCTGGCGCATTTCAGGTGCGCGGATCAGATAGAGCACTTCGGCCTTTGCCTGCACCACATTTGCCGCTTTGCCGCCGGCATCGGTGATCGCATAATGCACCCGGCAATCCTGCGGCATGTGTTCGCGCAGGAAATTGACGCCAACATTCATCAATTCGACAGCATCTAGCGCCGAGCGACCAAGATGGGCGGCGTTGGAGGCATGGGAAGCAACGCCCTTGAAACGATAAAAATATTCCAGCACCGCGAGATTGTTGGTGGAGCGTACGCCGTTGAAGGGCGCGGGATGCCACGTCAAAGCCGCATCGACATCGTCAAACAGACCGGCGCGCACCATGAAAGTCTTGCCGGAACCGCCCTCTTCGCCGGGGCAGCCATAATAACGCACCGTGCCGGGCAGGTTGTTGGCTTTCAGATGCCGGGCAAGTGCGATGGCGGCCATCAGCGAGCCGACGCCGAGCAGATTGTGGCCGCAGCCATGGCCGGTGGCGTCGGGTTCAAGCGGTTTTGGCTCAGCCACGCCGGCCATCTGACTCATGCCAGCAAGCGCGTCAAATTCGCCTAGGAAGGCAATAACCGGCTTGCCGTGGCCGAATTCACCGATGAAGGCCGTGTCCATGCCAGCTACACCGCGGCGGACCACAAAGCCGTTTTCCTCAAGCGTGTTCGCCAGAACCCCGGCGGATTGCTTCTCCTCGAATTTGAGTTCGGCAAAATCCCAGATGCTGTCGCTCAAAGTGGTGAAATGTGGCTTCATTGACTCGATTTCGGCGGCAATCGACATCACGGCTTCACGGTTCATGGCTTGTCCTCGCATTCCTGCCCTTTAAGGGCGCACGCAAACGCTTCGGCGGGGGGCCGCCAAATCATTACGGTCATGATGGCAAATGCCCGCGCCGGGCTTTGCTTCCGGCGCGGGCAATATTGGATCAGTTGTCGACCGAGACTTCCCAGAGGCGGGCGTTCGACTGCCACACCGGCTGACCCTTGAGCTTCTTGGTCGCGCCCCAGACATCGACCATGTCGTAAAGGAAGATGCCCGGCATTTCCTTCAGCATCAGTTCGTGGAACTCGTCGAAAATTTTCTGGCGCTTCGCCTGGTCGGCCTCAACATAGGCAGCCTTCATCAGCTCGATCGCCTTCGGATCATCCCACATCAGGGAGGCGTTCTTGTCCTTGTTACCGACGTAGAATGCATACATCAGGGCCGGATCGAGACGCGGCGCGACAGACTGCGAGATCACCTGATAATTGCCGGAACGGCGACGATCCACCTGCGTGGCATAGTCCAGCACCTCGATCTGTACGTTCAGACCCGCCTGTTGCATCATGGCCTGCGCCATGACGGCTGCCGGAAAACTCGGCACATTGCCGCGCTTGTTGGCGATGATAGAGATCGGCTCGCCCTTGTAACCGGCTGCCTCCAGTTCCTTCTTGGCTGCCTCGATGTCATAGGCCGGACGCTTCTTCTGGGTTTCATCGAAATAGACCGAGTCCTGCGAAACCATCGAGCCGTTGGCTTCGCCCGTACCGTTCGATGCGGCGGCGACCAGTTCATCGAGATCAAGCGCCATCGCCATGGCGCGGCGCACGCCGGGATTGCTCAGCACCTTGTCGCGGGTCTGAATATAGAAAAGGTTCTTGCCGTTGTTGCGGGCAACAATGAGCTGCATCTTCTCATTCGTCTTGAACTCCGGAATGAGATCGGGAGAAATCTCGGCGGTGTCGAGCACGCCGGATTCGAGGCCCGCCTTCACGGTCGAGGCGTCCGGAATAACCATGAACTTGATGCCGTCGGCCAGCGGCCGCTTGGAGCCGACCATGCCATCCGGCTTGCCGTCATTTACAGGCGAAACATAATCCGCGAATTTGGCGAGACGGATATATTCACCCTTCTTCCATTCGTTCCACTGGAACGGACCGGTGCCGATGGGCTTGACGAAGCTGCCGTCAGCGGCAATGGATTCCGGCGAGATCATGCCGGTATAACCGCATTCGGGCCGCGACATCAGGCCGAGGAAAACGGCTGACGGCTTTTCAAGCGTAATCTGAACCGTGGAGGCGTCCGTGGCCTTGACGCCGGTGACATGCGCGGCACCGCCTTCCACGAAATCATTCAGGCAAGCCCATTTGGTTTCGGGCTTCAGATAGCGCGTCCAGTTCCAGACGACATCTTCTGCGGTGAGCGGCTTGCCGTTATGGAATTTTACATCCGCGCGCAGCTTGAACGTATAGGTGAGGCCATCTGGCGAAACCTCGAAGCTCTCGGCAAGCAGCGGCTTTACTTCGCCGCCATTGTTGTAACCGACGAGGCCTTCGACGATGTGCAGGATCACCCCGTCCGTATTGCCGTCACGATTGACGCCGGGATTGCTGCTGCGCAGATCGGAGCTCTGCGCAATGGTGATGTCGCGAGCCGCCGCGATATTGGCTGTTACGAGCAGGGCCGCGCCTGCGAGAAGAAGTTTGTTCACTGTTCTACCCTCTTTGTTGTCGTTGATTATCATTGTTGAAAGCCGTCCCAGCAGGCCTGCGCCAGCCGGCCGATCGTTTCGAGCGCGATGGTGTATCCCGGCGTGCCGTCAGGCATCACCTGCGGCACTTCATCGGTATAGGCGGTGATGATGAAAGACGGCGCGCCGTTTCTGTAGACGATGCCGGCGTCCATACGCCCGCGCTTGCCGCGTCCGCTCTTGCTCGCCACCACAGCCTCGAATGGCAGGCGGGAGCGGATTCCGTAGCGCAATATCTGGTTTTTCAGCGTCTGCATTGCCCAGCCGCACAATTGCGGGCTGCAGCCGAGCTTTGCCTGCGCCTCTGGCGAGGACTGGGCATCAAGAATGGTCTGAAGCAGCAGCACCTGGTCCGCCGCCGAGGTGGTGGTGACGGTCTTCAGCGGATGATCGGCCGCCAGCGCCAACGGTGGAATGAGGAAACGGTGGTGGGTATTAGCCATGCCGAGCGTCTTGCAATAGCTGTCCACCTCCTCAAGCGTCAGCCGCTCCAGCACCATCTTGGTGCAGACATTGTCGCTCAGCACCATCATGCCGGCGAGTGCATCGCGCAGGGAAATGACGATGCCCGGCGTCAGATAGCGGAACATGCCGCTGGCCACCTCTTCCGCCAGCCTCTTCTCGTAGGTGACCGGCTGGTCGAGATCGAGCCGCCCTTCGCTGGCAGCCTTGAGCACGGCCATCATGATCGACGTCTTGCGGGTGCTGCCCGACGGGGTCTCCTCGTTTTCTCCCCTTCCGATCTCTTCGCCGGTCAGGAGATTGCGCACCATGAAGCGCGTCACAAAAGGCTGTGCATCACAGATAGCATTCAGTTGGGCAGCCACAGTCATTGTCATGTTCCTGTTAAACTTCTTCTTCCAGACGCCATTTGAGTGTCACACCGCCCTTTTCATTCTGGTCGAGGGCGGGAATGGCCGAGAGGAGCCGGCGTGTGTAGGCCTCTCTCGGGCTGTCGAAAATCGTGTCGCGGTCGCCCTCTTCGATGATACGGCCGTCCTGCATGACGACGACACGGTCGGCCACCTGTTCGACCACGCCGAGATCGTGGCTGATGAACAGGCAGGAAAAGCCGTAACGTTTCTGCAGATCGGAAAAGAGATCGAGCACCTGCGCCCGCACCGTCACGTCAAGGGCGGAAACCGGTTCGTCGGCGATCAGGAACCGCGGACGGCGGGCAATGGCACGGGCAATCGCCACGCGCTGGCGTTGGCCGCCGGAAAGCTCGTGCGGATAACGGCTGGCATAGTCTGCGCCAAGCCCTACCTCTTCCAGCGTTTCCAGCGCCCGCTTGCGCTTGGCGGCCTGATCCAGGCCGGGGACGAGACGCAACGCCTCCTCCACCAGCGCCTGAATGGTCATTCGCGGATCGAGCGAGGAATAGGGATCCTGAAACACCATCTGGCAATTCAGGCGATAGTCGTTCCAGTCCTCTTTGCGTTCCCGCCCCTGAAACTGGATCTGCCCTTCGCTTTCCTTTACGAGACCGGCAATGGTGCGGCCAAGCGTGGTCTTGCCGGAGCCGGAGCCACCGACCAGTGCCACGACCTCACCTTCGTGAATATCGATGCTGACCCCATGCAGCGCCCGCTTCGGCTTGGCTTTCTTCAGCAGTGACTTGCGTCCGGCATAATCGACAACAATGTTTCGGGCTGAAATCATCGGCGCCTTGCTGGTGTCGACGACACGCGGCTCGCCCCGGAAGGGCAAAGAGGAAAGCAGCTTTTTCGTATAGGGATGCTGCGGCGCATCGAGCAGGTCTTCGGTGCGACCCTGTTCGACAATCGCGCCCTTCTCCATAACCACGATACGGCTCGTATAGCGGGCCACCATCGGCAGGTCATGGCTGATGAGAAGGACGGCTGTTCCCTCCGCCCGTGTCAGTTCGACCATCAGCTCCATGACGTCGCGCTGGATGACGGCATCGAGCGCCGTCGTCGGCTCGTCGGCGATCAGCAGCGCCGGTTTCAGGAGCATAACCGAGGCCAGCATGATGCGCTGGCGCATGCCGCCGGAAAACTCATGCGGATAGGCAGCAAGCGCCCCTTCGGGATCGCGGATACCGACCCGTCTCAGCATCTCGAGAATTTTCTCGCGGCGCTCTTCCGGCGATAACTTGGTGTGAAGGATCAGGCCTTCTTCCAACTGCCGGCCAATCGTCATCGACGGATTGAGAGAGGTCATCGGCTCCTGGAAAACGACGCCGATTTCCGCGCCGCGCAGGCGGCGAAGTTCCCTTGCCGGCAGGGACATCACGTCCCTTCCCTTGTAGATGACCGATCCACCGGTGACGGCGATTGCCGGGGGCAGAAGCGAGATGAGTGCGCGGGTGGCCAGCGTCTTTCCCGATCCGCTTTCGCCGACGATGCCGAAGATTTCGCCAGGCGCAATATCGAAGGAAACATCCTTGACTACCCGGTGGCCGCTTCCCGCGACCTCCAGCGAAAGGCCGCGCACGGTAAGAAGAGTATTGTCCGTCATTTGAGACCTCTCATGCGCGGGTCAAGCCTGTCGCGAAGGGCATCGCCCAGAAGATTGATGCCGAGCAGTGTCAGCGCGATGCAGAGACCGGGGAAAAGCCCGAGCCAGACGGCCTGCTGGATGAAGGGCCGGCCAGCGGCCAGCATGTTGCCCCAGGTGGGGGCCGGCGGTGGCACGCCAAGGCCGAGGAAGGACAGTGCGCTTTCCGAGAGGATTGCCCAGCCGAACATGGATGTGGCAAGCACCGTGATCGGCGCGATGCAATTGGGCAGGATGTGGCGGAACATGGTGTAGATCTCGCCATTGCCCATCACCAGCGATGCCTCGATGAACTCGCGCTCACGCAGCGACAATACCGCGCCACGCACCACGCGGGCCATGGATGGCGTGTAGGCGATGCCGAGCGCAAAGATGATGCCGTACTGGTTGGCACCAAAGACCGCGAGAAGGCCAAGCGCCAGGAGAATGCCGGGAAAAGCGAGAAGCGCATTGTTGATGGCCATGATGACGCCATCAATCCAGCCGCGCGCATAACCGCTGACAAGACCGATCAGAGTGCCGCAGATCGTCGCGAAGCTGACCGTCAGGAAGCCGATCCAGACGCTGGCACGCGCGCCGACCATCAGGCGGCTGAGAACATCGCGCCCGAATTCGTCGGTGCCGAGAAGATGGCTGGGACCGGGCGCGGCCAGCCGCGAGGCGAAACCGAGCTTCATCGGATCATAGGGCGTCCAGAACAGGCCGGTAATGGCGGTGATGAGCAGGAGGCCGATGAGAACGCCGCCGATAAGCCCGTTGAGTGTGAACTTTTTCATTCGGCAACCACACGCGGATCGAAGAGAGGATAAAGAAGGTCGACGAAGAGATTGACCAGCACGTAGGACAGGGAAACGAACAGCAGGCAGCCCTGTATGACGGGGTAGTCACGCGCAAAGATACTGTCGACCATCAGCCGCCCGAGCCCTGGAATGGTAAAGACCGTCTCGATGACGGCGATGCCGCCGAGAAGATTCCCGAGGATGAGGCCGATCATCGTCCATGTGGGACCAAAGGCATTCTTGAAGGCGTGCCGCCAGAGGACGGCGCTCTCCGAAAGTCCCTTGGCGCGGGCATGGGTAATGTAATCCAGCCGCAGCACTTCAAGCGTGGAGGCGCGGGCCATGCGGATCAGAACACCCATTTCGTGGATCACCAGCGTCATGACAGGCAGGACGAGATAGAGCATGCCGCCAACGAGATTGTCGCTGATCGACACGTATCCCAGCACCGGCAGCCAGCCGAGCTTTAGACCGAAGAACAACAGAAGCAGAAGCCCGAGCCAGAATGTCGGTATGGACAAAAGCAGGGTTGCCGTTCCAACCAGTGCAAGATCGGTCAGGCTGTTCTGTTTCCAGGCGGCGATCACACCTGCCGGAACCGCAATCAGGCTGGCCAGCAGAACGGCGACGACGACGATCTCAGCACTGACGAGGAACCGCGACACGACCAGCGGCAATACTGCCTCGTCGTTGACGATGGACCGGCCGAAATCGCCCTGCACCACATTGCCCGCCCAGATGACGAACTGTTGAGGCATGGACTTGTCGAGACCAAGCTCTGTTCTCATCGCCTCGATCTGTTCCGGTTGCGCCATGTCGCCCAGCATCAGGGCGGCCGGATCACCCGGAATGAAGCGGATGAGCGCAAAGACCGTGATCGACACAAAGGCGATCGTCGGCAGCGCCATCAAAAGACGGCTCAGTATGAATCTTATCATCGGTTCCCCACGATTGATGGCCGGGAACGTGCTCCCGCCTCTATCGGTTTCGTTGCGAATGACTATGACGGATTGATAAATAACGCGCAATATTATGCATAAACGTCATATGCCTATGCAGAATGGTGGCACGTTTCATCCTGATAGGGGCAATGAGATTTCTCGCGAAAAACCCTGTTTTCAGTCGATTTTTTGCGAAAGCTGGATTTGCTGCTTCAAGGCGTCGCTCAGTGCCTGCGCCGCGATGGACAGCGGTGCGCCCGATGCCCGGGCAAGACCGAACTCCTGCGTTGATTGCGGAATGAAGGGCAGCGCCACGACGGGGAGGTGCCTGTAGAGGTTAGCATAAAAACTGCTGATGATCGTAACGCCCAGACCATGCGCGACATAGGCACATGCGGAACTGTTGGTGTGGGTCTCGATCTTCACCATGGGCTTGACGCCCGCCTTCTTGAAGACCTGCTCGAGCGCCATGCGGTTCGGCCGCTGCCGGCCGATCAGAATGAGCGGAATGTTGCGCAGGTCCTTCACCGTTATCTCGGTAAGCTCGGCTAAAGGGTGATCCTGACGGACCACGCAGACGCTTTTGCCGGTGGCGACACGCTCGACATCAATGCCCGGTCCAATCTCACCTTCCATGCGCAGGAAACCGAGGTCGATCACCCGCTCGCCAACCAGCCTGTTGATGGCGGTGGTCGTTTCAAAAAAAGTCTCGATGCGCACGCCGGGGAAATCCCTGACATAGTCTATCAGCATGGCGGGCGCGAAGTTCTCCCACATGCTGCTCGGCAGGCCGATGCGGACGATTTCCGGACCGGCAGCACCATTGCGCAGATCTTCGGCGTGGCCGGACATGCGGTCGACAGCAAGCAGCACATTTTCCGCGTCACGCGCGAGAAGCGCTGCCTCCGGCGTCGGGATCAGCCGCCCCTTGTCACGGGCAAACAGCGTCAGCGACAGGTCCGCCTCGAGCTGAGCCAGAAGCCGGCTGATACCGGACTGGCTTAGCCCCATGGCCTTGGCGGTGGCGATGGTCGAGCCGGTGGAAAGAAGCGTGCGAAGGACTTCGAGCTGCTTGATATTCATGAGGCCAGCACCATGGGATGAAAAGACGAGCCGGTTTCGGTTCAGACCTTTTGCCGCCGATAGGCCTTCATGTCACCGGTTTTTTTCGCATTGTCATTCGGCCCGGTCGGTCGCCGGTTACAATTCCACGTCATAGACCCTGTCGTGGGTGGCAACACGGGCCTCTCCTGATGGAGTCACCCAGCCCCGGAACATGCCGGGCGTATTATAGGGTGCGGCAATGCCACCTTCGGCATCGATGGCGACAAGACCCGCACCGATATCGTAGGGCGCCAGGTCCTTATGGACGAGGTTGCCGGCGGCGGTTTCCAGATTCTGCCCGAGATAGGCGACACGGGACGCGATCTCATGGCCGACGACGTAACGGATGAAAAATTCACCCTTGCCGGTGCCGGAAACGGCGCAGGCGCCGTCGCGTGCATAGGTGCCCGCCCCGATCACAGGGCTGTCACCCACCCGGCCGTCAGGCTTGTTGGTGTAGCCGCCGGTGGATGTCGCGGCTGCGAGATGCCCAGCCGCATCGAGTGCCACGGCACCGACGGTTCCGTGTTTTTCGTTTTCCGTCGCTTCCGTACCTGCGGTGGCATGGGCCTTCATGGCCGCCAGCGCCTCGACACGCTTTTGAGTGGTGAAGTAGGATTGAGGCTCCGTGGCAAGCCCTCTCTCCTTCGCAAACCGGTCAGCCGCTTCACCGGTGAGATAGACTGCGCGTTCATCCTCCATCAGCGCCCGGGCCGCCTTCACCGGGTTGCGGATGGCGCGGGAGGCGCTGATTGCGCCTGCCGCAAGGGTCTTGCCATCCATGATCGACGCGTCGAGTTCGTGAATGCCATTCTCGTTGAGCGCCGCCCCATGGCCTGCGTTGAAATGCGGGCTGTCCTCCATAACGACGACTGCCGCCTCAACCGCTTCCAGCGCAGTTCCGCCAGCCTTGAGCACACCATAACCGGCGCGCAGTGCCGCCGCCAGATCGTGGCGCGCCGCTTCCCATTCCTCCGGAGTCATGCTGTCTTCCGGCATAACCCCGCAACCACCGTGAATGGCCAGTGCGATCTTCGTCATATCCTCACTCCACTGTTGCCCCGCCGCAGGCAGGGCCTCTTACCATCAATGAAAGGCTATATCGCCGATAACACGCACGCGGACCCTGCGAGCGCCGCCTGGCAAATAGGCGATGGGAATATCCTCCACCTCAAGCGTCTTGAGGCTCGCGCGCTCCGCTCCCGAAGCGACCGCTGCGTCCTGCGCTTCGGTCTCGGCTTTCGCAAGGGCCTCGTCGCGGCTCAACCCGGAAAAGACCTGATCCACCTCACCGGACACCTGCGCCATCGCTGCGCCGAGCGCATTGGCAACGCCAGCATTTTCCACACGCAGCACCTCGGATGCGCCCGGCACCTGCTCCGGTATCAGGAATGCGCCGCCGCCGACCGCAACCAGCGGCACGTCTTCGGCTGATGTCTTCATCTGGTCGAAACTGTCGGCCACCATGTCGCGGATACGGCCGAGCGTCGCCTGCACGAATGCCGGATCGAGGCCCTTCACACGATCCCTGTCGCCCATCTCAATCAGGCCTGCCGCAACAGCGATATCCGATGCCGTCAGTGTCTCGCCGCCGAAAACGCGGGCTTCGGTCAGGATGCGATACCCAACCGAGCGCGGGCCGATCTTGCCTGTCTGCGGGTCGACAATGGTGCCACCGCCCAGTGCTACAGGTAGAAGATCGGGCATGCGGAACAGGGTGCGGACCCCGCCAATATGGACAATATTATTTGCCTCACGCGGAAAACCACCGACAAGGCAACCAATATCGGAGGTGGTGCCGCCGACATCCACCACCATGGCATCGGAAAGCCCGGTGAGAAAAGCCGCACCACGCATCGAATTGGTCGGGCCGGAAGCGAAGCTGTGCACGGGGTTTGCGGCAGCTACATCCGCAAGCGCCACGGTGCCGTCATTCTGTGTAAGATAGAACGGCGCCTTTACACCTGCTTCGCGCAGCGCATCCGAAAATGCCTGTACCGTGGTCCTGCCAAGCGTCTGCAAGGCGGCATTCAGAAGTGCGACGTTTTCGCGCTCCAGAAGCCCGATACGGCCCAGCGTATGGGAAAGCGTGATGCGTGCATCGGGGATCACCGAACGGACAATCTCCGCCGCCCTCACCTCGCACTCCGTGGTCAGCGGCGAAAAGGTTGCCGAAATGGCGATCGAGGTAATGCCTGCATCGCGGATTTTCATCGCCGCTTCACGGATTTCATCCGGGATCATCGGCACCAGCGGACTGCCATCGTATTCATGGCCACCGTGAACCATGAAGATCAGCGGATCGACGGCCTCGTAGAGATCCTTCGGCCAGTCGCACATGGGCGGCAGTGAAGAACCAGTCGGCAGCGCTATGCGGATGGCCGCAACTCGCTCCAGCCGTGCGCGCTCCACGACAGCATTGGTGAAATGGGTGGTGCCGATCATGACCGCATCGATCGGGCGATCTGCCGCGCCGACATGGCCAGACACGTGAGCGAGGGCCGCCTTCACGCCGGACAGGACATCCTGCGTGGTCGGAACCTTGATCGAGGCAACGATGGCGTCTCCATCGATCAGAACGGCATCCGTATTGGTGCCGCCAACGTCAATACCGATGCGTTTCATGGGAATACCGATCTGAAATCAATGTCATAACCGAAGGCACGCGGACCAACGGCAGCAATGCCGGCAGGCGTCGTCAAGAGTTCCGGCGCCGGCAGGGCGATAACCGTGACACGCTGGCCATAGCGCACCGATTCCGTGCCGATGGCGCTGCCCGAAACAGTGTCGAGAAGGCAGATCAAATCCGGCGTCATGGCGACCGGCTGGCCGTCGCGGAAGGCGACCGCCCACTCGTTCTGGAAGGCAAGTTCCATGCGTGAGCCGCGATCGGCGTCGATGCCTTCAATGGTCGTACTGCCGCGCAGAAAGCCACCGGTGGTCTCGCGGGCGACATCCACCACCTTACCGCGGAACAGCTGTTTGCCACCCTCATGGTTGAGAACCGCCTGAACCGGGTCATCATGGCGTGCACGCGCCTCCATCACCGCGCGCCCGAGTTCGGTCGCCTTTGTGACGGTGTAATGAATGCCCCATTCCTTCACTTCCTTGCCGGTGCGCGGCGCCTTGCAGGTGGCGGCGGTAGAGCCGACTTCGGTGCAGACCTTGCGCGAGATGCGCTCCATCCATTTCCACGATGCAGCGCGCGTCACGATCACCTCATTGTCTCGTACATCGACGAGCGACAGCGGAAACATCGGCAGATTGCCGATGGCGAATGAGGTCATCTGCGCTTCGGGATAAGCACGCCCCATGGCATCGGCATTGACGACGGGCCGGTCGAGCATGGCGGCGGCGAGGAAGGACGATAACGCATTCGAGCCGCCGATTTCCACGCTCATGATCGCCCGGAAAGGCTTGCCGAGATAATCTTCCATGACCTCGACCGCGCGGGCAAGATGAACGGGGTCTCCCAGCCGTTCCTGACCAACAAGCGGTGCACCCATCTTGGAGACGACCGCAACCATGTCGTCATCAGCAAGCGCCATGGGGTCCATGACCTTCACCCGTCTGCCTTCGGCATAAAGACGGCGCAGATTGAGCGTCGAGATATAGGGATTGCCTCCACCGCCCGTTCCCAGAATCCAGGCGCCGGTGGCAAGAGGTTCGATATCGTCTTCGGAAAATTCCTGGATCATGCGTCATCCTCGGGCATGCCGCAGCCTTTCCGGCGCAAGCGATGCTCCTTCCCTTTATCGTTCCAAGTCTCATCGGCCCCGCCCTGCGGCGGGACCGCTTTTCATGGGACGGAGATCACTCCGCCTTGCAGTCCCAATGGAAGTTGGAGAAGTTCAGGTCCCAGCTCTGCATGGGAATGAACTCGTAACCCTGAAGGCACTTGTTCGCCGCATAACGGCGGTTCGGCGCAACCGCCCAGACATCCGGTTGAAGATCGGCGATCTTGGTCTGCAGTTCCTTGTAGGTTGCGTTCTGTTCGCTGATATCGGTCGTGGCACGGACCTTGTCGATCAACCCGTCGATTTCCGCGTTCTGCAGCCATTCCATCGACATCCATGTGCCTGATGCCTTGGAGTGATACTGGTTGTAGAACATCGCATCCGGAGATGGATAGGTCGGCGAGATATTCACCTGCGTCGACGCAGGCGTCGTTTCAGGCTTGGAGGAAAGCTCGACAATACGGTTCCACGGCTCTGGCTTGATATCGAGCGTAATACCGATTTGCTCGAGGCTGGATTGCAAAAGCAGCGCCACTTCCGCCTCGAAGGCCAGCGAAGCGACATAGCTGTTGACCAGCGTGATTTTCTGGCCGGCATATTTCGACTTCGCCAGTTCTTCCTTCGCCTTTTCCAGATCGTAGACGCCGGGCTGAATATCGCCGTTATGCGCGTCCTTGAAAGCGTCGGATAGCGGCCCCTGCATGTCGAAACCGGGATAAATCACTTCCTGGATCGTCTTGTAATCCGTCGCATAGGCAATGGCGCGACGAACGTGAACGTCGTCGGTCGGGTAAACCTTGGTGTTGAGCTTGATGACGAAACCGCCGGCGGTGCGGGTCTGGATCAGCTTGTAACCCTTCATCCGGCCGATGGATTCATAGGTGTCGTTGCCAAGGCCGTGCGAGGAAAGGCCAAGTTCGCCCTTTTCAGCCAGCGCCTTGACGGTAGCGTCGTCGCTCGTCTGGACGAAGCGTACTTCGTCGATCGGCTTGCCCTTGGTCCAGCCAAGGAAATAGTCCGCATTGCGGGCAATGACCATATCGGCAGAACGGTTGTAGCTGACGAGCTTGTATGGGCCGGAACCGGCGGAATGTTCGCCCACATAGGACTCGCCCCACTTGTCTTCGGGCTTGGCATTGGCTTCGATCAACGTCTTGTTCAACGCCATCATCAGCGGCGTGGAGGCCATGAAGGGCGAAAACTGACGCTCGATCTTCATGACGAGCGTCGCATCATCAGGCGCGCTGACGTTTTCGGGCTTCAGCACGCCGACGATGAGGTTCGACGGACCCTTGTTGATGCCGAGCAGGCGCTGCACCGACCAGACGAGATCGGCAGCCTTGACCGCCGTGCCATCCTGGAACTTCGCATCGTCGCGCAGATGGAAGGTATAGGTCAGGCCGTCTTCAGAAATATCCCAGGACTTTGCCAGATGCGGCACGATTTCGCCCTTGGCATTCACCGTGGTCAGGCCGTCATACATGTTCACGATGGCCATGTAGCCGGTATAGTCAGTCACTTTCGCCGGGTCGAGCGAGCTGAATATCTGCATGGTGTTGACCGCGACCGAAACCTTGTCCTCTGCAAAAGCAGCGGAAGAAACAAGCGGCAACGCGATTGCCGTGCCGAGCGCAAGCACGGCAAGGCGGGAAGGAAGTCCTGGCATTTTCATTATCGTTCTCCTCTTTATTGCGGGTCATTTGCCCCGCTTATGGTTAGGCAGCCTTGCCGACCGGGACGGGCAGCGGTGAGAAAGGAATGTCCGGGTAACCGAAAGCCGCCGGTCCAACGACTTCGAGCGCGCGGGCGCTGCGCAGCAGATCGTGGCAGGGGATCGCGACCACGGCCACGCGCTGGCCGTAACGCAGGACTTCGGTGGTGATCGGGTAACCGGTATCGACATCGAGCAAGACGATCAGATCAGGGACGGTCACTTCCACCTTGCCGTCACGGCGGAACAGCAGGAATTCGTTCTGGATCGCCACGCTCGCCGTCTGACCCGAGCAATCGTCGAAGCCAGAAAGCTCGACATCGCCCACGGCGAAACCGCCGCGCAGATGGCGTTTCAGATCGGTGATCTTGCCGTTGAAGATGCGCCGTCCGCCTTCAAGCGCGCAGACTGCCGCAATCGGGTCTTCCTGCTGCTTGCGGGCACGGATCACCGCCTCGCCGAGCGCGATCGCCTTGGTGTAGGTTTTCGGAATACCATACTGGTGCACGTAGTGGGCCTGCATCGGCGCGGTCGCCAGCATTGCGCCGCCGCCCTGAGAAACGACGCAGGCGCGGGCCATGCGCTCGTGCCAGACTTCGGAAACGGCGTGGCTGAAGATCACGGCATTGCCGTGCAGGTCGCACATCACCGATGGCGTCGAACTGTGGCCATAGATGGAGAAGGTCGTCATCTGCATCTCTGGGAAAGCCCGGCCCATGCCGTCGCAATCGAGGATCGGCAGGCCACCAAGCGCCGCCGTCACCAGCGGGTTCATGGAGTTCGAGCCGCCGATTTCCTCGCAGACGATGGCGTCTACCGGCGTGCGGATCAGCTCTTCCATGGCGCGCAGGCAACGCAGACCCTCACGGCCCTCGCGAATGCGCTCCACGCCGACAACGGGGGCGCCAATGCCGCCGATGGACATGCAAAGCGCGTCCGGCTCGATGGCGTCTGTCGCAAGGATCTTCATCTCGTAACCGGCCTTCATGGCCTCGAGTGCAAGCAGCTTGCCCAGATAGGGATTGCCGCCGCCGCCGGTGCCGAGAATGCCCGCACCGATTTCCAGCGCGTCGAGATCTTCCCTCGTCAGCGTACGCAATGCCGCTTCGTCATATTTCAGCTTGCGCGTCTCAGCCATGATTGGCTCCCATTTCTCCAACGACTTTCACATGAATGCGGGTGGCATTGCCGGGCAGATAGGCAAGCGGCATATCCTCGCGCTCGATGACTTCCAGCGTTTCGGCCACTGCACCAGCCGCAATCGCCTTTTCGCGTGCCTCGGCCTCCGCCTCCGCAAGCGCGCTTTCACGCGTGCGCCCCTCGATCAGCGAGAAGACGCGGTCCGTCTCGCCGCTAATCTGCGCGATCGCTGCACCCACGGCATTCGCCACCGCGAAATTCTCGGGGCGGATGACATCCAGATCACCGATACGGTCAGGCATGAGAATGGAGCCGCCGCCAACGGCGATCACCGGCACCGGTGATGACGAGATGCGGCTGCGCTCCACACAGGACTCGAGCATGTCGTTGATCTTTTTGACTGCGGCATCCACCAGCCGCTTGTCCAGAGTGGAAACCAGAGCCTTCTCGCCCACGTCCGCCTTGCCGGAGGCGACAGCGATATCAGTTGCAGTCAGGGTCGTACCGCCGAAGCAGAGCGCCTCACGGCGGACGCGGTAACCGACTGATTTCGGGCCAACGGTGAGGCCATGTTCGCCATTGACCACCAGCGAGCCGCCACCGAGACCGATCGAGAACACATCCGGCATGCGGAAATTGGTGCGCACGCCACCAATATCCACCGTCGTGGACGCCTGGCGCGGAAAGCCGTGCGACAGCGAGCCGACATCGGAGGTGGTGCCGCCGACATCCACGACCACGGCATCCTTGAGGCCGGTGAGAAAAGCAGCGCCGCGCATGGAATTCGTCGGGCCGGAGGCGAAGGTGAGCACAGGGAAGCCGCGCACCACATCCGCCGCCATCAGCGTGCCGTCGTTCTGGGTGATGTAGAACGGGCAGGTTATGCCCGCTGCCTTCAGCGCCTCGCCGAAAGCGGCAACGGTGCGGTCCGCAAGCGAAAGAAGGCTGGCATTCATGATCGCAGCACTTTCGCGGGCGAGCAGACCATGCCGGCCGATATCCTTGGACATAACCACCGGCAGGCCGGGGCAGCGCTCCTGCAGGATATCCTTCGCCCGCACTTCCATCGCATCATTGATGCCGCTGAAAACGCAGGTGACAGCCGCGGCCTTCAGGCCCTTTGCGCGGATATCGGCGGCGATGCGGACAATCTCGTCCTCATCGAGGGCTGAGATTTCGCGACCGTCGAATTCATATCCGCCGCGGACCTGATAACCGTGGTTACCAACGATTTCCCGGAGGTCATCCGGCCAGTCGACCATCGGCGGCAGGCCGGCGCCGGACGGCAGGCCGATCCGGATGGCGGCGACCTCGTCCATATGCCGCCGCTCGATCACCGCATTGGTGAAATGCGTGGTGCCGATCATCACGGCACCGATGTGTGCCCTGTCGATGCCCGACGCCTCGATCACCTTTTCAAGGGCTTCGATGACACCGGACGTCACATCTTCGGTGGTGGAGGCTTTCACCCCCGCCAGAACAGTCTTTTCCTGTAACACAACGGCATCGGTATTTGTGCCGCCGACGTCAATTCCAACGCGATACACGTCAGGCTCCTCTTTTATCAATCGGTCGTTTTTACGAGGAAGCGCATACGCTCTTCCTCTGTCACGGTGGGTTTCAGGCGCTCTTCCTCGTCGGTGACGACGGGGATCGCCGCGATAAGGGCGCGGGTGTAGGGATGCTTCGGCTCGGCGAAAACCGCAGACGTCACCCCTTCCTCGACGATCTCGCCACGCAGCATGATGGCGATGCGCGAACAGAAATTGCGCATCAGCGAGAGGTCGTGCGAGATCATCAGATAGGTCAGGCCAAGCTCTTCCCGCAGCTGCAGCAGAAGGTCGATAACGGTCTTCTGCACGGAGACATCAAGCGCCGCCGTCGGCTCGTCGAGGATGAGGATCTTCGGTTCAGCCGCGAGTGCACGGGCAATGGCGACACGCTGCTTCTGTCCGCCGGAAAGTTCATGCGGATATTTACCGAGATAGGATTGCGGCAATCGCACCAGCCCCATCAGTTCCTGCATCCGGCGTTCGCGCGCCTCACCGTCCATACCGATGGATTTCAACGGTAGGGTAAGCGTCTGCCTGACCGTGCGCTTCGGATTTAGGGAAGTGCCCGGATTTTGATAGACGATCTGCGTCAACCGCTTGCCACGGCTGGGAGACGGGGCGTCGACGACAAGATTGCCGGAGGTCGGGCGAGAAAGTCCCATGATCATCCGGGCGACCGAGGTTTTTCCAGAACCGGACTCGCCCGCAAGACCGAAAATTTCGCCGTCCTTCAGCGTCAGGTTCACGTCGCGCACGGCGTGGTAACCGTTGCGTCTGCCGTAAATCTTGTTCAGGCCCTCGATGGTAACGATCGGCGAGCGTGTGCTCTGCGCCAGATCGGCGACACGCGGACCGTAGAGCGGCGGCACCGCATCCAGCAGCGAACGCGTGTAGTCCGCAGCGGGAGCGTGCAGGATTTGCGTGCAGGGACCGGTCTCGACGATGTCGCCATGGTGCATAACCACGACCCGATCCGCCACCTTACGTACGACACCGAGATTATGGGTGATCATCAGCAGCGCCATATTTTCTTCGGCAACCAGCTGGTTGATGAGATTGAGAATTTCGTCCTGCGTGGTGACGTCGAGCGCGGTGCCGGGCTCATCCGCGATGAGGAGCTTCGGCTGATGCAGCAGCGCAAGCCCGATCAACACGCGCTGGCGCATGCCGCCCGAAAGCTCGGACGGATAGGCATTCATGACCCGCTCGGTATCGCCAAGCTGCACGCGGCGCAGAACCGCTGCGATACGGGTGCGGCGCTCTGCCTTGGACGAGTTGATGCCGTTGCGCTTGTCGGCAAAGCGCATGACATCATCGAGATGCGTGCCGATCTTAAAGACCGGATTGAAGGAAGACAGCGGGTCCTGCATGATCAGCGAAAACGCCGTTCCCTTAAGCGCCTCGCGTTCCCTTCGCGGCATGGCGAGCACATCCCGCCCGTCGATGACAATGGCGCCGGAGGCAATAGTGGCATTCTTCGGCAAAGTGCCGATGATCGCCTTGGCGGTGACCGATTTACCCGATCCGGTTTCGCCGATCAGCGCCACCCGCTCGCCGGCTGAGACTGTGAAGGCGATATCGCGCAGCACTTGGCGCGTGCGACCGTAGTTGGTGAAGGTGACGTTGAGGTTTTCGACTTTGAGAAGCGGTTCAGTCATGGCTTTAGCTTTCCACGTCGAACATGTCACGCAGGCCGTCGCCCAGCAGATTGAAACCCAGCGTCACGTAAAGCACGGCCGCGCCGGGGCAGAGGACTTCCCACCAGAAATCCGGCATGAACTGGCGCCCATCGGCAACCATCGAGCCGAGATCGGGAGTTGGCGGTTTGACGCCGAAACCGAGGAAACTCAGTGTCGCGCCAAAGAGGATGACGAATGCCGCATCCAGCGTCGTCTTGACTGATATGACCGAGACGCAATTGGGCAGAATTTCGCGAAAGAGAATGTGCAGCGGACCCGCACCTGCAAGACGTGCCGCTTCGATGTAGTCCTCGGATGCGATGGATTTCGACACCGAATAGATCAGCCGCGCATGCCAGGTCCACCATAGAAGCGTGATCGCGATCATGGCGTTCATCAAGGTGGGTTCCAGCAGGTTGGAGACCGCCAGCGCCATGACGAGGGGCGGCATGGCCAGCATCACGTTCGTCAGGCCGCTGATGATTTTCTCGGTCCAGCCGCCGAAATAACCGGCGACCAGGCCAAGCACGGTGCCGACCGGGACCGAGATGCCGAGCACGCCGATGACGAGAAGAAGCGAGACCCTGAGCCCGAAGACAGTGCGGGAAAAGATGTCGCGTCCGGCCTTGTCGGTTCCGAACCAGTGCTCCAGATCCGGCGGCATGTGGCGGGCACGGAAATCGACGACCGCGCCGATATGTTTGGGATAGGGTGTAAGCCAGGGCGCAAAGATCGCCAGAACCAGCACCGACAACAGGATCAGCGAACCGATGACCGCTGCCGGATTGCGGCTGAAGCGGTACCACATCATGTAACCGGCGCTTAAGCCCCGATCGGTAGGTTCGAGCATTTTCATATCAGCCATCAGCGAGCCTCCTTGCGGCGCAGGCGCGGGTCGATGATCGAGATCAGGACATCAACGATCAGGTTCGCAACGATGAAGAACAGGCCGGCCACCAGCACCACGGCAGTCACGGCATTGAGATCTTTCTGAAGGATGGCGTTCAGCCCGTAGGACGCGAATCCGCCCCAGGCGAAGACCATTTCGATCACGAAGGCATTGCCGATCAGCGAGGCGAATTCGAGCCCCATGATCGTCAGCGGCGCGATGGAGGAAAGCTTCAGCAGATAACGGAAGATGATGACCCGCTCCGGCACGCCGAAGCTTTGCAGGGTGAGCACGTGATCCTTGCGCTGGTTCTCGATCATCGAGGAACGCGTGATGCGGGTGATCTGGCCGATACCGGCCATGGAGAGCGCAAAGGCCGGCAGCGCAAGGTGCTTCATCGCATCCAGCACCACATCGAACCGTCCGGCAAGCGTACCGTCGATCAGGATGAAGCCCGTCGGGCCACCCTGCCAGCCAAGTGAATGATCGATCCTACCGATGATCGGCCAGCCGGAGAGAAAGCGAGCGGCCAGCAATTGCAGCGTGATGGCAAACAAAAAGCTCGGGATCGTCACGCCGGTGAGCGAGAGGATACGGCCGATATGGTCGAGCGGACGGTCGCGGTAATGCGCGGTGATGACGCCAAGCGGGATGGCGACGGCAAACATGAAGATGACTGAGACCAGAACCAGTTCGACGGTCGCAGGAACGGTCTGGGCCAGATCGGTGGTGACGGGGCGCTGGGAAACCAGCGAGAAGCCCAGGTCACCGTGCAGGGCGTTGCCGATATAGTCGAGGTATTGGGCGGCGAGCGGCTTATCGAGACCCATCTCGCCGCGCAGCGCATCAACTTGTTCCTGTGTTGCCGCAGGCCCGAGCGCCATGCGCGCGGGATCACCCGGCACCACACGGGCTAGAGCAAAAATCATGATGGACAGGGCGATCATGACCAGTACGAAAGCGCCGAGCCTGTTCAAAATCGCGACCAGCGGATGTTGCTGCATCGGTGGACCGTTCCTTGTGCATCAGTTTCCTGAGCACAAGTTTTCACCACATGTCCTTTTGAACAATCGCAGAAAGGTATAGTTTTTTGATAAATGAGTATAGGTTTTTGAATTCAGATCTCCTATCCCTGTCTGAATGACGCTTCTGCCGCGCACCACACTCTGCCGCCGTATCGCCAGCGAAACCGCAGGCGTGATCTTTCTGCGCGCGCCGGCGGGCGCCGGGAAAAGCGTTCTTATGGACTTGCTGGCACAAGAGCTGGGGACCGAGGTATGCCGGACGCACCAGCCCAGAAGTGATGAGGCGGCAAAAGGCTGTCTGCTATGGGATGTGCCGGTCTTCGCACGCGCGGTCCGCATGCCCGCCCCTATTCTGGAAACCGTGCGTTTCGTGGTCATCGCCTGCCGTCCGGATCAACGTATCAGCGGGCTGGCGCGGCAAATATTGCATCGTGGTTCGCTGACGATCGGAGCAAATGAACTGGCCTTTGGCCAAGATGAGACCGCGGGCCTTCCAACAGAACAGAAGCGTCTGGCGCTCCATGATTATGCGGGGTGGCCGGCCTTTCTGTCTCTCGCTCGCCTCGCCGACGAAAAACTATGCGTCGACTATCTGCGGGAAAATTATCTGCCGCATCTGTCACCGGCCCAGACGGTCGCGCTTTCGCTCTGGCTGGAAAATCCCTCGGCAGAACCCGACGCTGAATGGGCAGAACTTCTGCCGCCCTTCCTGATCGCAAACCCCGAAAAACACGACACACTGATAAGGCTTCTGACCGTGGCAGCGGGAGAACGTCTCGCCACATTACAGGCTGGCAGGGCAGTGGTAGAGGTCGCTTCCGCATTCGAGAAGGAAGGGCGGGCGCTTGCGGCAATGGCCATGTTGCTTGACCGCGGTTATGAGACCCACGCCGCGCAAATCCTAGAACGCGCCCATGGGCGCGAACTGATCTACCGAAGCAGCGTCGACAGGTTTCGTGAGATCATCATGCGGTTTTCGCAGGACATGATCGCGGCGAATGAAACAGTCCTCTTCGCCGTCACCCGCGCATTGCTGAAACAGGGCGAATTGCAACGCGTGCGCCATCTGCTTGGCAAGAGCCTCGGTTCGGATTATCTCGATCCACTCAAGGTGCTTGCCCGCGGTTCGCGTTTTTCCTTTGCCGCCCGCACCTTCCGGCTGAACCTGATGATTGCCGAGGACCTGACCCCCAATGACGCTGTGATAACGCGCCTCGGGGAATTCATGGCCGATTACCCCATGGACGATCACGGCAAATGGGCGGCCTATTACAATGCGCTGCTGGAATTCGAAATCCGCCGCCGTAATTTTCGCGAGGCCGAGGCCGCCGCCGCCCGCGCGCTTATCTATCTGCGCAAGATGGGCGGGCAGCCGCTGCTCGAATTCTTCATCCATCTGCACCAGATCGTCCTGCGACTGATGAGCGGTGATGTGCTCTTGGCCCGTCGCGCGGCACAGGATGCGCGCACAAGGTTGGAACAGGTGCCACACGACGCCGCGCAGGAGTTCCGAATGCTGCGGCTGGCGGAAGCCTGCCTTGCCTATGAGGCGGGAAAACCGCGCGACCTGTTGCACTTCGTCGAGCATGAATTCGACCACTTCGCCGCCGCCGAGATATGGCCGAGCCTGATGCAGTTTGCCCTGCATTATGCCTCGCAGGTGCTGATCGATCATTTTCCGATGACCGTTCGTCCGGGCTTTCTCGACGGCCTGTGGATTCACCTTTCGGAAGGCCTGCAATTCCATGCGATGATGGAGATCAGAACGGCCATTGCCTACCAGAACGCCAACCGCTGGGCGGATGCGGCAGCGACGCTATCGGCAATTCGCATGCCGATGGGTCGCAACTGGGTGGAGAGCGCGAATGAGGACCTTGCCCGGCTCACACGGCGCGAGGAAATCGCCTATGTGATGGCCTGGCTCCGCGACGCGGTACATCTTTTCACGCCGCGCGCCTATCTCGCCCGGCAGATGGATGCAATGATCGCCAACCCCAAGGTCACCAACCGCGAAAAGGTCGCGCTCAGAATATGGCAGAGCTATGCCGCACACCAGCGTCGTGACAGTGCCGGCGCCCGCGCCCATATCCTCAACGCACTTGAATCGGCGACGCGCCTTGGCTGCAACGGCGTCCTGTCGGAGGAGCGCATATTCCTGTCGCCGCTTCTGAACAATCGCCGTATCCGCGGTTTCATCGAAACCTCTTCCGATGTCCGGAACGCGCTGTCGATTTTCGGCGCCTCGGTCAACTCGCCGCAGGCACGCGCCCTGCATGGCGGGCTTTCACAGCGGGAAGCACAGATGCTGCAATTGCTGGCCAGCGGCATGTCTAACAAGAAGATCGCGCAGACCCTCAACATCTCGGAAGTGACGGTAAAATTCCATCTCGGAAACCTGTTCCGCAAGCTGGATTGCAAACGCCGCGCGGAAGCGATCCGCGCAGCGAAAGCGCTGGGCTGGCTTTGATCTCAAGTCGTGACTGCCGATCAGAAAAGCCCGCTACTCTTCCCGGAAGGCGCGGTTGATCTGGTCCGTCAGCGGCTTGGCGATATAGGACAGCGCGGTGCGCTCGCTGGTCTGGATGAAGGCCTCGGCAGGCATGCCCGGCATCAGCGGCGCAGTGTTCAGCTTTTCCCGCTCGGCAACCGGTATGGAAATCCGCGCCAGATAATAGGAGAGGCCGGTCCTCTGATCGGTGGTGATATCGGCGGCGATGCGACTGACATGGCCTTCCAGTTCCGGCGTGACACGCTGGTTGAACGCGGTCATCCGCAGCATCGCTTTTTGCCCTACCTGCAACTGGTCTATATCCTTCGGCACGATCTGCACCTCGAGTGCCAGTTCGTCCCCATCAGGCACGATGAGCATGATCGGGTCGGCCGGCGTCACCACGCCGCCCACGGTATGCACCGCCATTTCATGCACCATGCCGGATTGCGGCGCGATGATATCGATGCGCTTCAGCTCGTCCTCCGCAGCGACCTTCCGCTCAACATATTCACCCGTCTGCGCCTGTATCTCGCGCAGTTCCCGGCCCACTTCGGTGCGCAGTTCCTGATCGATCTGCAGGATCTGCAGTTTCGTTTCGGTGATCCTGCCCGCCGTCTGCGCCTGATAGGCGATTTTTTCGCCACGCTCACCGCCAAATGTCGCGGCCTGGGTCTGCAGGCTGTTCAGCCGCTGCACGGACACGATGCCCTGCTCCCGCAAGGATTTCTGCGAGGTGATCTCAGCCTGCAAAACCGCAAGCCCGTTGTCGTAGGCGACTTCCTGTGCCCTCAATCCTTCGATTTCATGTTCGAACTGGGTGATACGCTCCACAAGCTGCGCTTTGCGCCCCTCGCGATAAGATTTGCGGAATTCGAACAGCCTGGTTTCGCTACGCATGGCGGAAGCGACATCGGGATCGTCCTTGCGCGCCACCAGAGCCTGTGGAAAAACGAGTTCCGGCAGATCGTCCCGTTCGGCCTCCAGCCTTGCCATGCGCGCGCTCAGCTCATCCAGCCGCTTGGTCACTATGGCGAGATTAGCGCGGGTCTGGGTGGCGTCGAGACGCATGACGACGTCGCCAGCCTTTACCCTGCCACCTTCGCTCACCAGAATTTCACCGACGACGCCACCCTTGGGGTGCTGTACCTTCTTGATATAAGAATCGACCACAAGATGACCGGACGCCACGACCGCGCCAGCAAGATTTGTCGTCGCTGCCCATCCGCCGACGCCGGCCAGCAGTGCGACGCTTGCGGCAAGACCGGCAAGAAGATGTTTGCGGATGGAGCGGGACACCTGCGTGCGCTGGTCAATTTTTGACATCCGTATCTCCTTCCTGCCTGTTCTCTTCGCCAATCTCTTGCAGCGCCACCGTCTTAGGCTGGGTATTCGCGACGACACGCAATGGTGAAACCGTGTGCGCGGATGCAGTGAAACCTTTCGCCGCTTGAGCATTCGGAGTGCGCAGCACTTTAGAGAGAACCTCGTCGCGCGGACCGAAGGCCTTCATCCGCCCTTCCTCCATCATCAGAATGAAATCGACGGCACCGATCGCGCTGGGCCGATGCGCGACGACGATGGCGATACCGTTGCGCGCCTTAACCGACGCAATCGCCCTGACAACGGCGGCTTCGCCCTCCGCATCGAGATTGGCATTCGGCTCGTCCAGCACGACGATGAAGGGATCGCCATAAAGCGCACGCGCGAGACCGATACGCTGGCGTTGTCCTGCCGAAAGCGCGGAACCGGCCTCACCTATATCGCTGTCATACCCCTTTTCGAAGCGCAGGATCAGTTCGTGCGCACCGGCGGCTTTCGCAGCAGCAATGATTGCGTCGGGATCGGGATTGTCCTCGAAACGGGAAATGTTTTCGCCGATCGTGCCGTCGAAAAGCTCCACGCCCTGCGGCAGATAACCGATATGGCGGCCGAGGGCTTCGCGATCCCATTGATCGAAGCTCGCACCATCAAGCCGCACCTTACCGGCGGCGGGCATCCAGGCTCCGGTGAGAATGCGCGAGAGGGTGGATTTTCCCGAGCCGGATGGGCCGATGACACCGAGCGCATTCCCGGCGGTCATGACGAAACCAAGGCCCGCGACGGTCGGTTTTCTCTCTCCCGGTGGAATGATAGTGACGTTTTCGACTTTCAATTCTCTCTCAGGCTTCGGCAGTGCCATTGCGGTCGCCGTTACCGGCATCTGCGCAAAAAGCTCCCTTAGCCGCGCCCAGCTCTGGCGGGCGGCAACAAAGGACTTCCAGTTGGATATGGCAAGATCGACGGGCGCCAAAGCCCGACCCATCATGATCGAACTGGCGATCATCACGCCGCCTGAGGCCTCCTGCTGAATGACCAGCCATGCGCCGACCGCCAAAATGGCCGATTGCAGCACGATCCGCAGGGATTTTGCGATATTGCCGAGGCCACCGGCCACATCGCCCGCCTTGCGGTTGGCGGCGAGATAAGCCTCGTTGGAGATTTGCCAGCGTTTGCCAAGCCGGCCGCCGAGCCCCATGGCCTGCACGACTTCGGCGTTGCGGCGCGAGGCTTCCAGCTGCCGGTTGCGCGCCATGTTTTCAACCATGGTGTCGCGGATTGGCTTCTGCGAGAACATATTGGTCAAGATGGTGAGGGATATGAGCAGAACGGCACCGGCAAGAGCCGTCACGCCGATCCAGAAATGAAACAGAAAACATATGCCAAGGTAGAGCGGCATCCAAGGCAGATCGAAAAAGGCGGTGGGCCCCGTGCCGGACAGAAAACCGCGCACGTTGTCGAGATCGCGCAGCGGCTGCAGGCCGTCCCCCGGCATACGGTTGACGAGCGGCAGGCGCACCACCGCATCATGCACCTTGCCGGAATAGCGCATGTCGAAGTCCTCGCCGATACGGATCAGGACCCGGGCGCGGATGATGTCGAGCAGGCACTGGAAGCCGTAGAGGCCGAGCGCAAGAATGGCGATCCCGACCAGTGTCGGCAGACTGCCGCTGGCCAGCACCCGGTCGTAAACCTGAAGCATGAACAGGGGCGACGTCAGCGCCAGGATGTTGACCACACCGCTGACGAGCGCCACACCGAAAAACGTGCTTTTAAGGGGCGAAACAACCGCCGCAGTGAGGGACTGCGGCGGTGTCTGCTGGTGGTTTTGAAAGCCCACAGCCTGATTTTCCTTTAAGCGGCAAGCGCCGATGCGCTGGCGAAAATGAAGTCCGATGCGTCGAGTACGCTTGCATCGACACCGACGAGTGTGATCGAAACTGACGCGCTGGAGTCAGATTCTACCACCGCATTACCGTTGAGGTTATACCAGAACAGGTCAGCGACCGAGGTCGAACCCCAACCAGATACGTCAAGCTTATCAGTACCATCCTGATAACCATAGGTGCCGGTTGGTCCTGCGGTTACGATATCGTTACCGCCCGAGAAGACAAAAGTATCAGCGCCGGCAAAACCGGTCAGCGTGTTCGAGGAGGCAGTATCCTCGATCACAGTGCCAGTGGCAGCGAAGTAGTCATAGAAACCGGCCAGCGAGCCGAAGCGCGCAAGCTGGTAAACGGCGAGGTCAAGCAGATCGCGCGCACCCGCAAGCGAATAGGAGCTATCAGGATCGATCAACAGTTCCTGCTGGCTGACGGCGATGCCGCTGGTGGACTGGCTGTAGCCGGCACCCAGAACGATACTGTCGACCGAACCCGTCAGGTTGCCCTGGGAGTACTGCAGAGCGCCGCTCATGACGATGCCCTTGCCGCCGTTGCTGCCATCGCCCCAAGCCTCATAGGTGGTGTTTGGATCGATGGTGGTCGTGGCGAGAGAGCTGGTCTGAGCGTCGTAGAACGCACCATAGGTCGAACCGAAACCGCTCGTCCAACCGTTGAGGTAACCGATCAGGTCGGAGGAGGACTGCGTCAGTTGAATTGTGGTAGCCATAGGTGTACTCCTTTGCTGGCCAATAGGGATACCTTGGTCATGTGACGAAGGCGTTTCATCTCCGGGACGGGCTGCAACCCCAGCCCGGAGAATTTCTTCCGCGCATCAGAACTTCACGTTCATCGTCGCGATAAAAGTGCGGCCCGGTGCGGTATAGGCACTGGCTGCCGGGATGTATTTGCGGTCGGTCAGGTTGTTGACCGCGAAACGAAGCGTCGCCTTTTCGTTGAAGGCATAGGAGCCGTATAGGTCTACCGTCGTGTAGGGATCGGTTACCTCCCGCAGATTACCCTCCGTATCGAGCGTCCGCGATTGCGTCGGCGTGACATGGTTGAGCCGTGCGCCCAAAGAGAATTTTTCCTCGAAGAAACGCATGCCGCCATCGAGCGTCAGCTTCACCTTGGGTGCAACGTCACCCGGCCATGCGACGATCTCGCCGCTTGTCGTGGTCGTGCCGTTAGAGAAAACCTGGGTTTTGTCCGGCCAATCGGTCTTCAGCAGCGTCGCTGAGCCACCAAGCCAGAAGCTTCGCGCATCGTAATTGCCCTCGAATTCAAGCCCGCGCATATAGGTCGTGCCGTCGAGATTGATGAAGCTGGTATAGGTACGGTTCGCCACCTGATCCGTGACGAGGTGACCGAGAGCGATATAATCCTTAACCTCACGGCGAAAGGCGGCCATTTTGATGCGCACGGAATCGTGGTCCAGTAGCACACCGTCGAAACTCATATTCGCGCCGATTTCATAGGTTGTGGCTTTTTCGGCTCTCATAAATTGGTTCGGCGCATACTCGTAACCAACGGAATCCCCTGGACGCGCACCGGCGAAAAAAGCCTCAAGAGTTGTTGGCGGACGCAGGCTCTGGGAATAGCTCACATAGGGGCGGAACCAGTCGAACGGCTTGAGTTCTATCGTGGCGGAGGGCAGCCACGCACTGTAGGTACGGTCGATATCCATCTCATAGGCGGGATTCTCGACGACGGGATCGTATCGCGTAGCCGATGGCCCGGTTCCCGGCATACAGGTGGAAGAAACGGTGCTCCAGACCCGGCTAAGAAACCTCGCCTCGGTAATATTGGTGCCGGGATTCTGCGGAAGGAAAACAGCGTAATAATATTGAGATGCTGTGTAATTGTTTCCAATCGGATCACATGCAACGGTGATCGTCCGCAAATACGAAATTTCATCGTAATATGTCGAATTGCCCTTCAGACGCGACCAGTCGTACCGTATGCCGCCGCTTATCACTACCCAGTTCGCAGGCTCAAGTTCACCGTTCAAAAACAGGCTCGCCACATCACGCCGCCCGGGCGGGCTGAAAGCGGTATAGCTGCTGGCAAAGGCGGGATTGTTTGCAATGGCAGAACTCGTGGCAACCGATGAGGAAATGTCTCTGAAAGCTTCCGCGCCGTAGTTCAGGCTGAGCGCACCCACCTTCGTATCGAGGCGACTGGTGTTTTCGACACTGCCGCCGAAACTGCGCAGGCCCATATCAAGGTTCGTTTCAACAGCATATCCTTTGCGCGCCGACCGCAACTCGTGCGTCATATTGTCGTTAAGCCACAGCGACGACTTGAAGTCTATGAGTTCGCTTTCAGGATCCCAGTCCAGCTTGGCAACGATACTGTCGTTACGCACGCTCTCCCGGTCTATCTGTTCGGCGGCACCCTGCACGAAGTCATTCTGCTGGTGCATCCATGACAACGAAGTCTGCACATCCCCGAAGTCACCTTCGCCCTTGAAAAAGGTCGACCAACCGTCCCTGCCGAGTAGGTCCTTCATCGTCAAAGCGGTGCTTCGGGCCTCACCCTTGGTTCCAATCTTGTATTCATCCAAGATCGTGCGGCTGTAACCGGCAACAAGGGAGAGAGGGCCATTCGGCTCACGAACTGCGGCCAGAACCGAACCCTGAAAATCGTAACCATTGGTGCCGTGGGAAACATTCACCTCTCCGCCCTTGTTTGCACCCTCAGGGATGAGATCGACGGCGCTGACGGTGCGGAACTCGACCTTTCCGCCCAGCGAACCGGCATTGCCGGATGTGGCATTGGTCATTTTTTCCACTTCGACGGCGCGGATGAAGGCCACATCCACATAGGCCTGGCCGTTATTGGCAGAATAAATCGAGGCGCCACCGGTGCTGAAACCACGCTGCGCATTCTGCCGCGCACCATCGATGGAGACGACCACGCGGCCGCTTTCCTGCAAGCCACGTATATTGGGCGAAACGGTCGGGAAGCTGCCGTTGCCCTCACCGGCGTAGACGCCGGAGACGCGGTTGAAGACATCGCGCGTGTTGCGCACGCCGGCGGACTGGATCGCCTCGCGGCTGACGACGCTGACACTGGCGGGTGTTTCATAAACCCAGTCGGGCGTTCCCTGATAACCGGTGCCGGCAATGGAATTGCGTCCGGTTTTTCCGGTCACTGTAATTTCTTCCAGAACGGTGGTGCCTTCCGCCTCGGAAAGATCGGCAGCGGCCTGGCCCGAGCCGATGACGACGGTTCTGCCACTTCCGGTAAACCGGAAATTCACGCCCGTGCCGGCCAGAAGCCGGGACAGCGCATCCCGCACCGTAAAACTGCCGGTAACGGCATTGGTGCGCACATTGCCGGCGGACGGCGTGGCAAGCGTAACCTGCAGACCGGATTGCCGCCCGAAAACGCCGACAACGGAGGACAGCGGCTGGGCGGGAATATTAAAAGGCCGCGTTGCACCCTGCTCGCCACCGGAGCGCTGACCATTGGCGGCATTCGGTCCGCTCTGCGCAAAAGCCGGTACCGACATTGAAACGACCACCGCCGTTGTCGCCAAAAGCACGGTCATACGTGCCGGCTTTGCCGCGTTTTTCCCTGAACCGTTCATACGTATCTGGAGGCGCATACTGCTTTTGTCTTCCTGTCTTCGCTCCGGCTATATCTTGACCGGATTACTCAACAAAAAGACGATTGCCTCGGCGGTTTTTTTCAGGGTTTCGGAGAATTTTTTATAAACGACTGAAAATAAATACGATTTTTTGTTTTATGGCGCTTCAGAAACGGGTGATGATGCGGGCAGTATTGGCAATTGCATGAACCTTGCCCTTATAGGGTTCCACCAATGCTTCCAGCGCACGGTCCGGATCGCGAAGATTGTAGAAGCCAGTCACACGCTGCTCTGCAAGCGTCTTGTCCGCCATCGTCAGCCATGCGGGATGATACCGCTGGATTTGCTCGACGACAGAACCGATCGTCGCATCCACAACGTAAAGCTCGCCGTTGCGCCAGCCACCAATATCCTCGACGGGAACGGTCTCTTTCCGGATTGTACCGGAGGCGTCGACAACCAGCATCTCACCCGGCACCAGCCGCGTTGGTGGCGCGTTGCGGAAGGAAGCTTCCACGGAACCATGCGCAAGAGCGACTTGCGTCACGCCATCCGTCATGTCGACATCGAAAGCCGTGCCGAGCACTTGGACGGTCAGGTTTTTCGCCTCCACGACAAAGGGACGGTCGCTATCCGGCACGACATCAAAAAAAGCTTCGCCCTTCAGCACCTTCACATTACGGCGGCCATTGGCAAAATCAGTGGTAAGCGCACTTGCCGCGGCAAGCTGCACCCTGCTGCCGTCTTCAAGGGTTATGGTGCGGCTCTCTGCGGTACTGGTCTGATATTCGGCCTTGATATGGACGAAAAGCGTGGGAACGAACAGTACCGCAAGACAGAGAGACACTGCTGCCACCGCCATGCCGGCATAATGCCGCAAGGACCAGCGCCGTCGCGATGCCTGTTTTCCGGCAACGTCAGGCAGGTGCGGCGCGTCTTCCCAGAGGCTTTTTAAACCCGGCTCGACCAGACCGAGATTGCGCCAAGTCTTGCATGTCCGCTCCCAGGCCAGACGATTTGCCGGCGAAGCAGCCAACCATTGATCAAATTCCGCCTTCAGCCTCGGTTCCGCCGAACCCGTCTGCAGGCGTATCAGCCAGTCGGCAGCCTCCTCCGCCTTCCCGGTCGGCAATGTTATTTTTTTATCGGGATCAATTGTCATTGAGCCGGTCAGTTCCTTTGACTGGGCGGAGGAGATGCCTCGTCTTCCGTGTTGCTATAAAGACGTTTGAGGGAGAACTTTTTTTCACAAGATGAAACAATAAAGGCTATTTTACTGCATTTCTTTGGTAATGGCGGCAATACTACTCTTAATCAGACGGTGGGCGCTAGCCACGGATACGCCGAGGTGACGGGCGATCTCTTCCATATTGTAACCGCCAAATCTATGCATTTCCAATGCCACACGCGCCTGGACCGGCAGAGAGGCCAAAATAATCTGCATCTGTCGGACCTCGTCGCAGAACAGGGCGTGCTCTTCTGGTGTGCCGTGACCCTGCGGTATGCCCCAGAACGGGGTATCGTCGGGACGCTCCCGCAGGTCCTGCCGGTTGCGGCGGCGATTATCGAGGGCGAGGTTGCGGACGATGCGGAAAAGATAGGATTTGAGGTTGGAAGGATTGCCGGAACCTTCGGGAACGAATTTCAGGAATGCCTCCTGAACCACGTCCTCCGCGTCCGCCCGCGACCCTAAAATAAGCGTGGCGTATTTGATCAGGTCAACCCTGTGCGCGACGTAAGCGTTATAACGCTTGTCATCTTCCCGTATGCCCATGTCTCAACCGAGAGAAATTTCAAGGATAAACGAAACTGCAAGCCCCCAAACGACAAAGCAGTTTTCCCGTCTAAACCTCTAGCACCCAAACTCTCGACCGAACAGCTATTTCATGACTATTATTATCAAGAATTTGTGCGGTCGCGGGTCCTGCAACAGCCAGAGACTCGCAGACCCGGCGGCAGGCGCGGCCGGGCCCTGTGATAGCGTCAGATAGCGCCGTCGACTATAACCATCGGCCTGCCCTGCGAACAGGGTTCGATACGCGCATCGATGCGGTAGATATCGCGCAGCATGGCCGGAGTTATCACCGTCTCGGTGCTGCCGCTCACCACCATTTCGCCGCGCGCGATCACCATCGTATTCTCGCAATAACGAAGCGCATGATTGAGGTCGTGCAGGGCGATCAGCACGATCATGCCAGTCTTCTGGGCAAGGTCGGTCACAAACCCCAGAACCTCGACCTGCCGGTGGAGGTCGAGAGCAGATGTCGGCTCGTCCATCAACAGTACCTCCGGCTTGCGGGCCAGCGCCTGCGCCAGGGACACAAGCTGCCGCTGACCGCCAGACAATTCGCCGAGCCCCCGGAAGGCGAGATCGTGGATTTTCAGCGCCTTGAGAATGGCGTCGATCTCAAACAGCTCATCGTCGTGAACACGCCACCCGCCGCCCTGCTTGGCGGACAGAAGCACGGATTCGTAAACCGTCAGCACGGCGTTGGCGCCGGTGTCCTGCGGCATGTAGCAGATGGCCCGGTTGCCGCGTGCCGTATCTGACAACTCGACAAGCCCGGGACCGGAGATCAGGCTGGCGATGCGCTTGAAAAGCGTGGACTTGCCGGCAGCGTTCGGGCCAATGACCGCCGTGACACTGCCGCTTTCCAGCGTATCGATGCCGACCTTGGAGAGAACAGTCGTGCGGCCGTAGGCAGCGCCGACATCCTTCAATGCGAGCGCTACCATGCGCGTCTCCTGTTGCCGAAAATGAGCGCGAAAAAGAACGGTACGCCAACCAGCGCCGTGATGACGCCGATTGGCAGAATTGCCCGGGAATGAGGATTTTGCTGATAACAGAGGTCGCCGACAGCAGCAGCGCCCCGCAGATCACCGAGCCCGGCAGGAAGAACCGCTGATCTTCGCCCACCACCATGCGGGCTATGTGCGGGCCGACAAGCCCGACGAAACCGATGGTACCAACGAAAGAAACCGGAATCGCGGCCAGAAGGCTGACCGTCAGCATGGTCTGCAGCCGCAGCCGACGCACATTGATGCCCATGCTGGCTGCCTTGTCGTCACCCAGCCGAAGCGCCGTCAGCGCCCATGCGTTGCGCATGAACATCGGCACCGTAACGAGAAGAATACCACCGGTGATATAGACCTTTTCCCACGTGGCCTTGGTAAGGCTGCCCATGGTCCAGAAAACGACGGCGGCGAGCGCCTGTTCGGAAGCCAGATATTCAAGCAGCGACAATGCGGCATTGAAGGTGAACACCAGCGCGATGCCGAGAAGGACGATAGTCTCCACGGTTACGCCGCGCATCGTCGAGGCAAAATGAATGAACAGGGCGGCAATCATCGCCATGATGAAGGCGTTGATCGGCACCATGTACTGGACGGCACCGGGAAAGATCGCAACGCCGCCAACAAGGGCCAGCGCGGCGCCGAAACTGGCAGCGGCCGAAATGCCGAGCGTAAACGGACTGGCGAGAGGATTGGACAGGATGGTCTGCATCTGTGCGCCCGCAACCGAAAGCGACGCGCCGACGGTGACCGCCATCAGCGCAATCGGCATGCGGATATCCCATATCACCACCCGAAGCTGGTTTGCAGCAGCAGCCGGATCGGCAATCGTCGCCAGAACTTCTGATATCGTGTAGCGCGCCGGACCAAGTGCCATGTCGGCAGCCATACTGAAACAAAGGGCGATGAAAAGCCCGAAGAGAATAACGATCCTTCGTGCGGCAAGGGCGCGATATTGATCGCGCCCACTCACGCCAACGGCGATTTCATTCAACGAACTCATTCATTCGAACCTTTTTCGAGGGATGCGAAGTAGCCCGGCTTGTAGGTGACGGGCAGGAATTTCCGGTGAAATTCCTCAAAATTCTTCTCGGGATTGAGATCGGCGAAGAGCTCGGGATGGAACCATTTGGCGAATTGCTGAATCGGAAAGAACTCGTAGGGCGCGCCGTAGAACTGGTGCCAGACGGCATGGACATTACCTTGTTTGACAGCCTTCAGTTCCGGAAACGGCGTGCGCTTCATCAGGTTTGCCAGTCTTTTCCGGGAAAGAGCCATGTCGGCTCCGCGTCCAACGGGAACGAACTGGTTGATATCGGATTCAGCTGCCCAGTTTGAGCCGGTTACGATGACATGATCCGGATCGGCAACGACGAGCTGCTCGGGATTGAGATCGCCGAACGTCGTCTTGATGATGCCGTCGGCAATATTATGGCCGCCAGCGAGATCGACCATCGCGCCGAAATTGACCGGGCCGAAGGTGCGGCAGCAATTGTCCTCACCGGAAATGCCGGGCGCGCGCTCGATGAAGACGCCGGGACGCTTCAGGTCCTTGACGCTGGCTAGCCGGTCGGTCACGCGGGCGATTTCTGCACGGCGATAGGCGATGAATTCCTTTGCACGCTCTTGCGCGCCAAACATTTTCCCGAGAATTTCAATCGAGGCTTCGCTGTTCTTTTCGGGATCGATACGAAAATCGAGATAGACGATCTTGATTCCGGCGGCGGCGGCCTTCTCTTCGAAACCACTTTCCTTGGCGGATTTTTCCGCTTCCAGATTGAGGGTGATCACGTCAGGCGAAAGGGTAATGGCCGTTTCCAGACTGAAATCGCCCTGCGGCACATAACCGAAGCGCGGCAGTTTTTCGATCTGCGGAAAGCGCTCGACATAGGCGGCGTAGCTGTCAGGGTCCTTCTTGAGGAGATCGTCACGCCAGCCGACAATGGTGTCGAAGGTCTGGTCGCCCTTGAGCGCCGCGATGACGTGGATCTGGCGCGCCTCACCGACGATGACACGTTTGACCGGCAGGTCCAGCTCGACCTTGCGTCCGGTGACATCGGTGATTTCTCCGGCATAAGCCGGCAAAGCGAGAAAAGACAAAGCCAGCACCGCAAGATGCCTGAGAGCGTTAAGCCGCATGAGAAATCCTCTTATTTCCAAAAGAAAATGATGAAGCCGCATGGCTGCGGCTTCATCCATCGATCGGACGGCGCTCCCCTTCACCGTCCCTGTCTTATTTCGTGTCCTTCAGCGACACAAAGTAACCGGGCTTGTAGTCGAGAGGCAGGAAGCGGGCATGCAGCTCCTTGAAGGTCGCCTCGGGGTCGAGATCCTTAAAGAGGTCCGGGTGCAGCCACTTGGCGATTTCCTGAATGGCCACGAACTGATACGGGTTGTTGTAGAACTGGTGCCAGATAGCGTGGACATTGCCGTTCTTGACCGCCTGTACCCCGGTGAAAGCCGGGCGCTTGGTCAGGTTTTCAAGCTTGCGGTGGGCTTCCTTCATATCCGCGCCATAACCGACACCGACCCAGTTGCCGCCGGGAACATAACCGTTCCAGTTGCCACCCGTGATGATGATCTGTTCCGGATTGGAGGCGATGATCTGTTCCGGATTGACGTTGCCGAACGTGCCGGGAATGATGTCCTTGGCCATGTTGATGCCGCCGGCGAGTTCGACCATCTTGCCGAAATTCTCGTTGCCGAAGGACATGCAGCAATCGTCGGAATAACCGCCGGCGCGTTCGACGAACACGACGGGCTTCTTCGGATTGGCCTTTTCGAGCGTATCGGTGACCTTGGCGATGGAGTCCGCGCGGAACTTGATGAAGTCCTCGGCGATCTTTTCCTTGCCGGTCAGCTGGCCCATCAGACGCATGCTCGGCTCGGTGTTTTCCATCGGCTTTTCGCGGAAGTCGACGTAAACAAGCGGGATGCCGACCTTTTCGAGCTTCTCGATGTAACCGGCCTCCTGCGTCGCGGTCTTCGCGTCGATGTTCATCAGGATCACGTCTGGCTTCAGCGAAATGGCCTGCTCGATGTCGAAGGTGCCGTCTTTCATGCCGCCAAAGGTCGGCAGCTTGGCAATATCAGGGTACTTGGCAAGATAGGCCGCATAGGTTTCCGGGTCGGCTTTCGCCAGGTCGTCGCGCCAGCCGACAACGTGCTGGAAAGGGTTTTCCTTGTCGAGCGCCGCCAGGAAATAGATCTGACGGCCTTCGCCGAGGATCACATGCGAAACGGGCACATTGACTTCCACGTCGCGGCCGGTCACATCCTTGACGGTGACCTTTTCGGCCAATGCAGGCCACGCTGCGGATACGAGAAGGCCAAGGGCAAGTGCCGCGGATTTGGCTGAGATGCGCATCGGATATTGCTCTCCAGTGTTGACTGGCGCGGCTGTATTATTTTCTGACTATACTAGTCAAGTTTTATGTTTTAGAGCCATTCTTAACTGACCGGTATGTGAGCTGAAGACCGATGATCGACACTATCCACTATGGCAAAAACGACAGTCTGAGAGACGAAATCAAAACCTATTGGTCCGGCCGCGCCGCGACTTTCGACCTTTCCCCGGGTCATGAGATTTTCTCCGAAGAAGAGCGCGAGGCCTGGCACGCGCTGGTTTTGAAGCATCTGGGCCAGGGAGAAGGCCGCAAGGCGCTGGATCTGGCCAGCGGCACCGGCGTTATCTCGCACCTGATGGACGATCTCGGTTTTCAGGTCACCGGCATGGATTGGTCGGAAACCATGCTGGAGCTTGCAAGGGCGAAGGCGAAAACCCGCGGGCGCAATATCCGCTTTTTTGTCGGCGACGCCGAAAACACGATGGAGCCGGACGAAAGCGCCGACGTCATCATCACCCGCCATCTGGTCTGGACGCTGGTTGACCCGAAGGCAAGCTTTGCCGAATGGTTCCGTGTCTTGAAACCCGGCGGACGCCTGCTGATCGTCGATGGCGATTTCGTCAACACCGGCTGGCGCGAAAGACTGGTCAAGAAGCTGGCGGCGGGTCTGGAAAGCATCGGCCTTGTGAAGCCGGACCAGCCGCACAAGCCGGCGGATCCGGAAAACACCTTCAACAGCATTCTATCGCGGGTCTATTTTTCACAGGGTGCAAGAGCTGGTGACGTTGCAGCGCTGTTGCGTGAAACCGGCTTCGAGCCCGTTGCCATCGATCAGGAACTTCAGGCCATTCATCGTGCCCAGGCAAAAAATTTCAGTCTGCTGAAAGGCATCTTGCGGGGATTGCAGCACCGTTATGCAGTATGTGCCGTGAAGCCGCACACGTCCGACAAGGGATAGGGCGACCAAAGCCCACAAGCTGCCGCCCAGCTCACCGTCACCCCGGATGTGATCCGGGGTCCAGTGCGACCAAGTCCTTGATCGCGTAATAATAGTTTCTCACGGTGAAGACGCGCCTTGGCTGGATGCCGGATCTAGTCCGGCATGACGCATGAAAACGCGACGAAGGCACCTCATTTTTCCGCCCGCTCGAATAGCTCCTCAAAGCGCGGCTTCGCCCGGCCTGGGACCTCTACCGTCCTGTAGCTCTGCGGCAAAACCGCGTCCCCCACCTTGATCAGCATGACCATGCCCATGCCGTAATGCGGCGAGCATTTGATGCCGTAAAAGCCTGGCTTTTCGAAACCGGTCTCGAATTCGTCGTTGATCCGGCTTTTGAAACCTTCAATATCTTCGGGAACCATACCATCGATCGTCGCGGCATTATGGCTCTTGTGGCTCGGCACGAAGCGCACGCGGTCGCCGGGAGCGATCTTCAGAAAATCGGGCTCGAACACCATGGACCCCTTTTCGCCACGGTTCAGCATCTTCACCTCGAAGGTCTCGGCTCCGGCTTGAATGGAAAACCCTGTGGCCACAACCATGGCAAGTCCCGCGGAAACGCAAAGCTGTCGGGCGCAAAAGCGGAGATTTGCAAGTCTTTTCAATTTCATCATCGTGCCGTTGCTTTCCTTGCGTGATCGGCCGCACCGTGGGCCGGCAGAAAACGAATATGTGAAAATCCGCTTTCATCCGTGGTGACGACGGATTGCACCCCGAACACATCGGCGATGGTCGAAGAGGTGAGAACTTCGCGCGGTGGGCCGACAGCGATCATTTCACCGCGATGCATGATGGCGACGCGGTCGCAGAACATGGCGGCGTGATTGAGATCATGCAGCGCCGCCACAACCGTCAGTCCCTGCCTGCGCACCAGATCGAGCAGACCGATCTGGTGGCCTATATCGAGATGGTTGGTCGGTTCGTCCAGCAGCAGAATATGCGGCTCCTGCGCCAATGCGCGGGCAATGTGCAGGCGCTGGCGTTCGCCGCCGGAAAGGTGATGCCAGTTTCGCTCGGCCTTGTCCGCCATATCGACATTTCCGAGCGCCGCATCGACGATGGCGTCGTCCTTTGGCGACCATGCGGAAAGCGGGCCGAGATAGGGCGTGCGCCCCAGTTCCACGGCCTGTCGCGCGCTGATGCGCTCGGTGGTTTCGGCCTGCTGCTCCACAAAGGCCAGCCTGCGGGCAAGTTCGCGCCGCCCGAATGTGGCAAGCCGTTCCTCACCAAGCATGACATGACCCCGACGCGGCATGCGAATGCCGGCCAGCATGGAAAGCAACGTGCTTTTGCCCGAACCGTTCGGCCCGATGATACCCAGAAACTCGCCCGTGGCGACCTCCAGCGAAACACCGCGCACGATGTCGAGATTGCCGGCATGGAAATGCAGATCGTGGGCGGATAATTTCATGACCGGCCTCTCTTCTGCCCGAGAATAAAGGCGAAGGCGGGCGCGCCGACCAGCGCAGTGATCACGCCGATCGGCAGCACCTGCCCCGGAATGACGGTGCGCGAGAGAATATCTGCGATGATCATGAAAATTGCACCGGTCAGCGCCGTCACCGGCAGCAACATGCCGTGGCGAACGCCAACGAAGATGCGCGCCGCATGCGGGATGACGAGACCGACGAAGCCGATGGAACCGACCAGCGACACCATGACTGCCGTCATGACCGCCGAAACCGAGATCAGCACCGCATAGACCCGGCGCACCGGAATACCGAGCGAAGCTGCTGCCTGACCGCCGAAAGCGAAAGCATCAAGCGCGCGTGCGTACCAGAGGCACACCCCAAGACCCGCAATACTGACCGGCAAAGCCAGCCAGACATCCGGCCAGCGCACGCCCGAAAGATTGCCCAGCAGCCAGAACATGATGCCGCGCGCCTGTTCGGCATTGGCGGATTTGGTGACGATGAACGACGTCATGGCGTTGAACAGTTGCGAACCGGCGACCCCCGCCAGGATGATGGCGCTGTTGCCGTGCCCTGCCCGCACCGCCAGAAGGCTGACAAGCGAAAAAGCCACAAAAGCCCCGATCAGGGCGCCGGCCGGCATCGTCAGGAACCCCGCCCCGAAGCCCAGAAGCGCCACGGCCACGGCACCGGTTGAGGCGCCTGCTGAAATACCGAGGATATAGGGATCGGCGAGCGGGTTGCGCAGAAGTGATTGAAGCACCGCACCGGCCAGCGCCAGCGAGGCGCCACAGCACGCGGCAACAACGGCGCGGCTGAGGCGGTAACTCCAGACGATGCCCTCATCCAGCGGCTCCAGCGGATAACCCGCATGGAAGACACGATTGGCAATGGTCTTTGCCACCACGTCGAACGGAATGGCAGTCTCGCCGATGGCCGCACCGGCCATCAGCGCGACGAGCAGCAGGGCGAGTGCGGCAAAAGCCAGACCCGCCCTGCCAAGATTGACGGAAAGACCGTTCACTTGGCGAGACCGGCTGTTGAAATCGCCTCGGCCAGCGTTTCAATGCCTTCGATCGTGCGGATGGTCGGGTTCATCGCCTGCGCGTCCATTTCGAAGACATGGGCCGCCTTGACGGCGGGCATGATGCTGGCAACCGGATCGGTAGCGAGGAACTTGAGCTTGACGGCGACGTCATCGGCGGGGAAACGCCGGCGGTCCATCTTGCCGGCAACGATCACGGACGGATTGGCCTTGGCGATGGTTTCCCAGCCAACAGTCGGCCATTCCTCATCGCTTTCGATAACGTTCTTCAGCCCGAGCGCGGACATGATGTAACCCGGCGCACCATTGCGGCCCGCCACGTAAGGATCGATATCCAGCTCGGCGCTGGAGAACCAGAAGACTGCTGAAATCTTGCCATTCGCCGAAGCGATCTTGGCGCGGGCGGCTTCCTCACGCTTTTTCAGGTCGGCAACGACTTCCTCGCCGCGATCCTGCACGTTGAAAATTTTCGCAAGGTCGCGGACCTCCTGGTAGATCAGGTCCATGGTGAAAACGGACTTGCGCACGCCGTCGCCGCCGCCGGAATTGTCCTTGCCCATGCAATCGGCAGGGGAGGTATAAACGGGAATACCGAGTTCGGCGAATTGCTCCGGTGTTCCGACAACGCCTTCGGGACCGATCTGCCACTGGAACTGCGTCGTCACGAGGTCTGGCCTCTTGCCAACCACCGCCTCGAAGCTCGGATCATTGTCGGCAAGCCGCTCCACCTTGGCATTGGCGTCTTCGTAACCCTTCAGAACCGGGCCGATCCACAGCGCCGTGCCTACCACCTTGTCGGCCACGCCGAGCAGATAGAGAACCTCGGTCGTGCTCTGGCCGACCGATACTGTGCGGGCGGGCGCCTGCTTGAAGGTGATTTCGTGGCCGCAGCTATTGATCGTCAGCGGATAGGTGGTTTCGGCAGCCTGAGCGGCACCGGCGGGCAAGGCCGCTAGTGCGACAGCCAGAAGACCGGCGGAAACCGGCAGGCTTTTGAAATGAAACATATGTTCTCCAGTCTAAATAAAGTGGCGTGATCCGCAGGCCGCGCGTCAAAACGCGTAGTGACAGAGCGACAACAAGTGTGGAGATGGAGAACGGGACTCTAAATACGTTTCCGCGGACGGAAAGGTCATAATCAGCTCCTCTTCCGGGCATCCCCGCCCGTAACGATGGTCAATATTATGACGGCAGGTCTCCTGGCTCACGAATATACGCCGTTCATCTGCCTTCCCGCACCTTGAAGGGTGCAGTGGCATGACGCTTTTCAGGCGTCACGAGGATGAGCGGCAATCCGCTTACAGTTGCGGGGGCAGCCACGGCATTGGGCGATAGAAATCACCCGCACCATGTTCCCTATTAATCCCTTGGCCCTTCGGCTTCAGGAACCGTCGCTTTCTGACATAAGGGGCAAGCGCCGGGGCGTCAATTGCGATAGTGCCGCAGCTCAGCACAAAGACGGACCCGCCAACGCGAAAATTTTTGTAGCGCCGGAAGGCGCCGGTTGCGGCGCGTCTTTGGACATGGTGGTAAGGGTTTCAATCACCACCAGCCCGGATTGCGCAATAAAATCAATAAAGAGACTATTGTCGCTGATGGTGTCGAGACGCACCAGCTCATCGTCCAGATCGGTAAAATGCCGCCTCACAAGCGCAATCGCATCCATGTCCGCACCCGCAACGACCGGACCGATAATGTGGCCCCGCCCTGCCGCACGGCGCAGCGCAAAAGCGGTAAGACGGTTCGCCTCAAACACACCGTAACCCGCATTCTGCGTCAAAAGTCGCTGCAAAACGTTCCGGCGCGAAACGCCAAAAGCCGCCCGGTCTAGTTCCACCACATCAGTCAGATGACCTGCGGATAACGGCTCTATTCGTTGTTTTCTGCCGGGCGGCGGTATCTCGAAAAGGCAATTCGCCCTTCCCCGGAACAGATATACTTTTTCCGTATCACCGGCAAAACCCAACCTTGAAAACAACCGCCGCGACGCTCCCGTCGCGTTCAACCGCAGGGAGACAGTGGGGAATTTCGCGACAAGTTTCTGCACAAGCCATGGTGCTACGCCCTGCCCCTGCAAACGGGGGGAAACAATGACCATGCCAAGCGTCGCAAACCCCTGATCATAGGGAAAGAGCATCGCGGTTGCGACAACACGGTCGATCTCATCGAGCGCAGCGAGACCCACGCCGCATTGCCGCAGAAAACACCATTCATTCGCGTGATATCGCCATCCGACGGCCATGGAGAGTGCATGCAGATGATCGGCATCCACGTCCGCGATATCCACGGTCCGCAGCTCGAAACTATCGACTTTGAGCAGGTCCATAACCAACGGCCCTCATCCCCTACGGCTCACAACCTTCATCCGGTCCCGGCCTAGCCCACGACATCCGACGGTAGCCGGTTACGCCAGCACGAATTTTCTGAAAGCACTGGAAGGTCACAACAATCTACCGAAATCATTCGCATTTCAGCAGATAAACGTCGCAGTCCATTCTAAGCTTTCGGGATGACAATCCGGTCAGCGGAGACGACCATTGAACGCAATCGAAATCCTTGAGCGTCTCGTCGGTTTCCCGTCGGTCGTTGGAACCGCCAATGGCGATATTGCCGGCTGGATCGCCGATTATCTTGAAAGCCACGGCGCGAAAGTATCTCTGCTTGCGGGACCGGAGGGCGACCGCGCCAATCTCTTCGCCACCTTCGGCCCGGCCGATCGCGCCGGCTATGTTTTGTCCGGCCATATGGATGTCGTACCCGCCAGCGAGCCGGAATGGTCTTCCGATCCCTTTACACTGCGGGCGGAAGATGATCGTCTCTACGGGCGCGGAACCACCGACATGAAGGGTTTTCTGGCCACGGTTCTCGCCGCGGCGCCTGCATTTTCGCGCATGGCGCTGAAACGTCCCGTGCATATCGCCTTTTCCTATGACGAGGAGGCGGGTTGCCGTGGCGTTCCGCATCTTCTCGCCAGATTGCCTGAACTTTGCGCCGCACCGGCGGGCGCAATCATCGGCGAGCCCAGCAATATGCGGGCGGTTCGTGCACACAAGGGTAAAGCAGCAGCTCGCATTACCATCCGTGGTCGTTCCGGCCATTCATCCCGCCCTGATCAGGGGGTTAATGCCATTCACCTGATGACCGGCATCATGGCAAAGGCCGTGGAGACGGCACATGAGCTGACGAAAGGCCCTTTTGAAGCGACCTTCGAGCCACCCTATTCCTCGCTGCAGATCGGCACGATGAAGGGCGGACAGGCGATCAACATCATCCCCGATTTCTCGGCCATCGAGCTGGAAGCGCGGGCGATTTCCGGCACATCGCCGCTTGAACTGCTCGGGCCGGTTCGCGCAAGCGTCGAGGCTCTTGCAGCAAAGGGTGTCGATATCGAATGGACGCCTATGAGCGATTATCCGGCGCTTTCGCTTGCAGCCAATGCTCCGCTTGTTCTGCTTTTGGAGGAATTGACCGGCACCCCCTGTCTCGCCGCCGTCAGCTACGGCACGGAGGCGGGGCTGTTCCAGGCGGCGGGCATCGACGCCATCATCTGCGGACCAGGAGATATCGGTCGCGCCCACAAGCCGGACGAGTTCATAACGACGGGCGAACTATCGGCCTGCCAGTCGATGCTGGAAACACTCGCAATCCACTGTACGGCTTGAACCTTCGGGAAGCATAGATTTCAGATGACGTTTCTCTTCAATTCCGACGCCAAGCGCGGCGAGATTTTCCGGCAGGCTCTAGCTGCAGAACTGCCTGATCTGCCGTTTTCGATGGATGCATCAACTGTCGATCCCGACGCAGTCCGTTACCTCATCACCTGGACGGTACCGCAGGACATTGCCCGTTACCGCAATCTCGAAGTCCTGTTTTCGATCGGCGCGGGTGTCGACCAGTTTCACATCGAGGCGATCCCTGAGACGGTAAAGGTCGTACGCATGGTGGATGAGGGCATCATCCGCATGATGCAGGAATATATCTGCCTCGGCGTACTTTCCCTCTACCGCAACCTGCCGGTCTATTTAAACCAGCAGCGCCAGCAACTGTGGAATGCCCTGCCCCAGCGTCAGGCGGAAGAGTGCCGGGTGGGCGTTCTCGGCCTCGGCATGCTGGGCGTTGCGGCGCTGGAGCGGCTGAAACCTTTCGGCTTTCCGCTTTCCGGCTGGAGCCGCTCACAGCGTCAGATCGATGGCGTCACCTGCCATCATGGCGACGACGGCCTCAAATCCCTTCTCTCCACCAGCGATATTCTCGTCTGCCTGCTGCCTCTCACCGACGAGACCACGGGGCTTCTGAACGCCGAGCGTCTGGGGATGCTTCCCGAAGGGGCTGCTCTGGTTCACGCCGGGCGCGGCAAACAGCTCGATCATGACGCTTTGCTCGATGCACTCAACAGCGACAGGCTTTCAGGTGCGGTGATTGACGTTACCGATCCGGAGCCCCTGCCCAAAGACCACCGCTTCTGGACCCATCCGAAAATTCTCCTGACGCCGCATATTGCCAGCGTCACCCAGCCCCATTCCGCTGCCCGCACCGTCGTCGAAAATATCAAACGATACGAATCCGGTCTCGAACCGCTCGGCCTCGTTGACCGTAGCCGCGGATATTGATCCTACCGTTCCAAGAAAGGACACCCATGTCTCTCCTCAAGACCATCGACACCAATCCCGCCTTTGAACCGAAAGCCTCCAAGGCCCTGCCCGAACGCCTCATCGCCGGCGACCCGTCGTTCAAAACCTGGCCGCTAGATGAAGCCCGTGATGGCACCGTGCATACCGGCATCTGGGAAGCGACCCCCGGCGAAAGCCGCTCGATCAAGGGCGAGACATTCGAGTTCTGCCACATTCTCGAAGGCGTTATCGAGATCACACCGGAGGGCGGCGCGCCGCTGCGTTACACGGCGGGCGACAGCTTCGTCATGAAGCCCGGTTTCGTTGGCGTCTGGAAGACAATCGAAACCGTGCGCAAGATCTATGTGACCGTGAACGGATGATTTGCCGAACAGCATGCCTGGCATCCCGGCTGATGGAGAGGCATTTTTGAGAAAAGCGATGGCTGGCAATCCGCAGGCGGATGCCAGCCATGGTTTACATGGGTATCCTGCCCGGATGCCTTTCGACCGGATTTACGGCCCTCGATCGGACCCGCCGCAAGGTTTTCGGCGCGGTCTTCCTGCCCGCCGAAGATTGCGCTGTGGGCCACCAGCAAAACAGGATTTTCGTTCACCGCCCCCGCCGCAGTCGGTCGATGCTGCTTGCCATCAGGGAGTAGCTTTGGCGCATATCCACAGAGGATCATCCATGACGCTCAGCTTCGATCCAGACAGCCTGTCCCTGCCGATCGGCCATTTCATCGGCGACCGGCTGATCCCGGCTAAAAACGGCATCGACATGCATCGTCCTTCGGACGGCATCGAATATGCCGGTTGCCCGAAGGCGGATGCGGCACTTGTCGATGAGGCGGTGCAAACCGCCAAAGCCGCACTGAAGAGCAGTAACTGGGGCGGCGTGCGCCCGCGTGAGCGCACCAGGGTGCTGCAACGCTGGGCAGACCTGATCGAGCAGGAAGCCGAGACGCTGGCGAAAATCGAGGCGCTCTCCTCAACCCGGCCCGTGGGCCACCTGATTGCCGGCGATATCGCCGTCACTGCAGAACAGATCCGCTTCTTTGCCGAATTTGCGGACAAGGAGGGCGGTGATCTCGTGCCGACCGACGATACAAGCGTCGGCATGATCATGACCGAGCCCTATGGCGTCGTGGGCGCCATTACGCCCTGGAATTTTCCGGTGTCCATGGCGGGCTGGAAGCTTGGCCCGGCACTCGCAGCCGGCAATGCCGTGGTGCTCAAGCCATCGGAGATGACGCCCTTCTCCAGCATTTTCATGGCGCAACTGGCCATCAAGGCAGGGCTGCCCGCCGGGCTTATCAACATCGTGCTGGGTGACGGGCCAGTGACAGGCAATGCCATCACCGGCCATCCCGAAATTTCCAAGGTCAGCTTCACCGGATCGACGGCAGCAGGTTCGGCCATCATGGCAAATATCGCGCGTACCGGCGTCAAGCCCATGACGCTGGAACTGGGCGGCAAAAGTCCGCAGCTGGTTTTTGCAGACGCCGATATCGAAAAAGCCGCCGCCGCGATCGCCGGCAACATTCTGTCCAATGCCGGGCAGGCCTGCGTTGCCGGCTCGCGCATCATCGTTGAAGAGAGTGTCGCAGAGGCGCTTTCCGCCGCAATCATCGCCCGCATGAAGACGGTGAAGCCCGGCCCGACCTGGGACGAAGCAACACAGTATTCGCCGATCATCTCCGAAGTGCAGCGCCAGCGCATTGACGGCATCGTGCAGGCGGCTGTCGCCCATGGCGGCGAATGCCTGACGGGCGGCGCGATCATGGACGGTCCGGGTTATTTCTACCAGCCGACCTTGATCGCAAATGTCGACCAGACCTCCCCTGCTGTCACAGAAGAGATATTCGGGCCAGTGCTGACCCTGCAAACCTTCAAGACGGAAGAAGAGGCGCTGGCGCTCGCCGATCATCCGACCTACGGTCTTGCCGCGGGTCTTTTCAGCCGCGATATCTCGCGCGTCATGCGCCTGTCTCGCGCCATCCAGGCAGGAACGATCTGGGTCAACCGTTATGGCCGCTCCCGCGACCATATCCTGCCGACCGGCGGTTACAAACGTTCCGGCATCGGCAAGGATCTCGGACGGGAGGCCTATCTCGCCAACCGCAAGAGCAAAAGCGTCCTGATCGGACTGTAACAGGGGAAACATCTTGAAAACGCATCGCATCGCACTCATTCCCGGAGACGGCATCGGCAAAAGCGTGACTGATGCCGCCTGGCAGGTTCTCAACACCGCAGCAAAAAGCTCCGGTTTTGCGCTTGAAGGCACCGAATTCCCCTGGTCCTGCGCCTTCTACAAGGAGACCGGCGCGATGATGCCGAAGGATGGCATCGAGACCCTGCGCGGCTTCGACGCCATTCTGCTGGGCGCGGTCGGCTGGCCAGCGGAGGTGCCGGATTCGGTGTCGTTGCACGGCCTGCTTCTGCCGATCCGCAAGGCTTTTGTGCAATACGCCAATATCCGCCCGCACCGGCTTCTGCCCGGCGTGCAGGGACCGTTGAAAGCGGATGGATTCGACATTCTCTGCATCCGCGAAAATACCGAAGGTGAATATTCCGGTGCCGGCGGACGCGTGCATCAGGGCACCGAAGACGAGGTCGCTGTCGAAACCTCCATCTTCACCCGCAAGGGCGTGGAACGCATCCTGCGCTTCGGCTTCGAGCAGGCGCAAAAGCGTCGCGGCAAGTTGGCTTCCGTCACCAAATCAAACGCCCAGAAATATTCGATGGTGTTCTGGGACGAGGTGACGCAAAAGCTCGCCGCCGAATATCCGGATGTTGAAGTTTCCAGCTACCATATCGACGCCATGGCGGCGCGCATGGTGATGGCACCGGAAAGCCTTGATGTCGTGGTCGCCTCAAACCTCTTCGGCGATATCCTGACCGATCTCGGCGCAGCCATTCAGGGCGGCTTGGGTTTTGCCGCCTCCGCCAATATCAATCCCAACCGCACGGCACCCTCCATGTTCGAGCCGGTGCACGGTTCGGCCCCTGACATCGCCCATCTCGGCATTGCCAACCCCATCGCCGCCATCTGGTCCGGCGCCATGATGCTGGAGCATCTGGGTGAGGCGGATGCGGCCAGGCGGGTCATGGCGGCGCTGGAAAAGGCGACCGGCCAGGGCATTGGCACCGTGCCGGGCAAGGACAAGACAGACGTAATAACTGCCGCAGTTCTCGCGGCTCTCGACTGATTTCGGAGACAGATAATGCAGGGCTTGAAGGATAAGGAACTCTTTCGCCAAACGGGTTTGATCGGCGGCGCATGGAAAGCGGCCGCATCAGGCAGGACGGTCGACGTGATCGACCCGGCGACGCAGGCGGTGATCGGCACCGTGCCGGATATGGGCAGCGTGGAAACCCGCGCGGCCATCGAAGCCGCCAACGCTGCCTTCGGGCCGTGGAAGAAGAAAACGCACGCGGAGCGCGCGGCGCTTCTGGAAAAATGGTTCGCGTTGATGATCGAACACATCGACGATCTCGGCCTGATGTTGACCATCGAACAGGGCAAGCCACTCGAAGAGGCCAAGGGCGAAATCCGTTACGGAGCATCCTTCGTCAAGTGGTTTGCGGAAGAAGGCCGACGCATCAGCGGCGGCACCATTCCCTCTCCGACGCCGGATCGCCGTATCGTGGTGCTGAAGGAGCCGGTTGGTGTCTGCGGCATCATCACACCGTGGAATTTCCCGAACGCCATGATCACCCGCAAGGTCGCACCTGCATTGGCGGCTGGCTGCACCGTGGTCATCAAGCCCTCGGAATTCACGCCCTATTCGGCCCTAGCGCTCGGCGTTCTCGCCGAACGTGCAGGCATTCCGGCTGGCGTCATCAACATCGTCACCGGCATGCCGACGGAGATCGGCAACGAGATCATGGCCAATGAGACGGTGCGGAAAATTTCCTTCACGGGCTCTACCCGTGTCGGTTCGCTGCTGATGCGCGGTGCGGCCGACAGTGTAAAACGACTGTCGCTGGAACTCGGCGGCAATGCCCCTTTCATCGTATTCGACGATGCAGATCTCGATCTCGCCATCGAAGGCGCGCTCGTTTCGAAATTCCGCAATGGCGGTCAGACCTGCGTCTGCGCCAACCGCATTCTCGTTCAGGCGAGCGTTTACGATGCGTTTGCGAAAAAACTGGCTGATCGCGTCGATGCCATGCGTGTCGGACCCGGAACGGAGCTAGGTGTTTCCATCGGTCCGATGATCAATGAGCCGGCAATCGCAAAAATCCGCGCGCATATCGATGACGCCGTTTCCAAGGGCGCCGAGATCATTACCAAGCCTCATGATCTGCCTGAAGGTTCGCAATATACCGCACCGGTGGTGCTGACGGGCGCAACAACCGCCATGCGGCTGGCGAGCGAAGAGACCTTCGGGCCAGTCGCCCCGCTCTTCCGCTTCGAGACGGAAGAGGAGGCGATTGCGATCGCCAACGGCACTCCCTTCGGCCTTGCCGCATATTTCTACACTGAAAGCCTGAAACGCGCCTGGCGCGTGGGCGAGGCGCTGGAGTTCGGCATGGTCGGCCTCAATACCGGCGCGATCTCCACCGAAGTCGCCCCCTTCGGCGGCGTCAAGCAATCCGGCCTCGGCCGCGAAGGCGCACAGGTCGGCATCGAGGAATATCTGGAAATGAAGACGTTCCACATCGGTGGGCTTGCCTGAAGACTGTTTCTTTCTCCCCGCCTAAAGGGCCGCTCTGCGGCCCTTCTTTTTTGGTGCGAAATTGAAAATGCAGCATTTCCAGGGGTGGAAGAAAAATCCGGAGGCATGAATTGGTTTGGCAAAGCCACGGCATTCACGTGTCGTGACCTCCGACCAGATCCAGGGTCCAGCGCGATCACGTCATTGATCGTAAAAGACTATTCACCGTGCAGGCGCGCAGTGGCTGGATGCCAGATCAAGTCCGGCATGATGAAGAAATGAACTCACGCGCTACTGAATCTTATCCAGCATCTTGTAATAAAGCCCCACCAAGGGAAGAAACCAGGGCTTGCCGAAATGGCCAGGCACCGCCGGCCAGTCCATCCCCTTCAGGGGGTTGTTGTCCGGGCGACCCAGAATGGCGTCAGCCATGATCATGCCCAGATGGGTGGAAAGCTGGGCGCCGTGGCCGGAATAGCCCATGGCGTACCAGACGCCGTCATGGAAACCGGCGCGGGGATAACGGTCCTTGGTCATATCAACCAGTCCGCCCCAGCAATAATCGATCGGCACATGCGCAAGCTGCGGGAATATGCGGTGAAGGCTATCCATCAGGATCGCGCCACTTTTGGCATCCGAACGCTGGTCCGATGTCGTGGAAAAGCGCGCGCGGCCGCCGAAGATCAACCGGTTGTCCGGTGCGAGGCGGAAATAATTGCCGATATTCATGGTGTTGACGTAGGTGCGGTTACCCGGGACGGACGCCTTGATCTCGGCATCCGTCAACGGCCGCGTGGCGATGATGAAACTGCCGACTGCGATGATGCGGCGGCGGAAATAGCCGAAGCCGGAGGGCGTGTAGGCGCCGGTTGCCACAAGAACATTATCGGCAGTGACCTTGCCGCGCGCCGTTTCCAGCGTGTGTGTCTTGCCGTTCTGAGTTTGTTTCGTCACCGCCGCATTTTCGAAGATGACCGCACCATGGCGGCTGGCAGCCTGCGCAAGGCCGGCCACATAGCGGCCCATATGCATCATAGCGCTCTTCTTGGACAGCATGGCGCCATAAAAGGGAGAGCCGATTTCCGCCTTGAGATCGTCAACCGACAGAAGCGCCGTGTCGGGATCCACCTCGGCATGAACAGCCTCGAAATTCTTCGCCAGACTTTCGAAATGCTGCGGTTTCGAAGCCATTTTCAGCTTGCCGGCGCGGCGGAAATTACAATCGATCCCTTCCTCGGCGATCAGGCTTTCCAGCGTGTCGATCGAGGCATCCAGCGCCTTGTAGAGCACGATGGCGCGCTCCTTACCGAGTTCCGCCTTGGCGGAGAGGTAGGAGTGGGCCAGCCCGTTGTTGAGGTGACCGCCATTGCGCCCGGAAGCACCCCAGCCGACGCGCTGTCCTTCAAGAACAACCACGCGCGCGCCCGCTTTTGCCAGCTGGCGCGCAGCACCCAGACCCGTGAAGCCGCCACCAATGACGGCCACATCGTAATGGCCTTCGACAGGACCTTGCGCCGCCCCCGCAAACAGGGGCGCCGTGTCGTGCCAATAGGAGACGAGCTTCATGATCCGGTCCTTCCTTACAGTCCAACGACGCCCGCGAGACCGGAAATATCGGAGATCTCCGTATAACCGTAATAGGGGTTTGCCGGTTCGTGGCCGCGGTTGACCCAGACCTTGTTCTTGATGCCGAGATCGTGCGCGGACATCAGGTCGTAGCGGAAGGAGGACGAGACGTGCAGAATATCTTCCGGGCCGCAGCCGAGCATGTCGAACAAATATTCGAAAGCCTTGAAATGCGGCTTGTAGGCCTGCGCCTGTTCGGCGGTATAGACAGCATGGAACGGCGCGCCAAGCTTTGCCACATTCGACATGATCTGCGAATTCATGGCGTTAGACAGAATGACCAGCGGAATTTCCTTGGCAACCTTCGCCAGACCGGCCGGAACGTCCGCATGCGGACCCCATGTCGGAACGCGCTCATAAACCATTACCGCATCTTCGTCCTTGAAGGCCACACCGTTGCGCTTGCAGGTGCGCGACAGGGCGTTATGGACAACTTCGGCGTAAGGCTTCCAGTCATGCATGACCTCGTCCAGGCGATAGGCAGAGAAGTCCTTGATGAATTGCTGCATCTCGGCCTCGCCCAGACGATCACCATAGAGATCGCGGGCAGCTTCTGCCATCTGGAAATGAATCAGCGTACCGTGGCAATCGAAAGTGATGTATTTCGGGCGGAAGATGGTCATGTCGTCGTCGTCCTTGCTTGGGGATGGGTGGTGGCTGCAATAACAAGATCATAGAGGCCTTTGCCCGGTCGACGCACTGCAATTGCCATTCGCGAAAGCAGATTGTTGCGTATGCAGCCGCCAGTTTGGCAGAGAGTTGCGTGCGATAAAACCGGAAGCCGCCGCCCACCCCCGTTCTGCGGATGGAAGCAGATGATGTGCGGCATAAGATGCGGCGGCGGGTAAAAGCAACAGTGAAACATATCGAACCTTGCCATTCGTCGGGACAATGTTCTTTTGCCGCCGGTCTATCAATGAACATGAAGAATAAAACGGAGTTGGGCCATGCAAGCCAGCCTCATCGATATCCAGAAATTTGAGCCGCAACACCTCGACGCCGCCGTCGAGCTTTCCCGCCAGGCCGGATGGCCACACCGCCGGGAAGACTGGGCGCTCGTCCTTTCACTGAGCAAGGGTTTCGTCGCTATCGAAAACGGTCGCGTCGTCGGAACCGCAATGGCCACGCTTCTCGGAGACACCTGCGCCACCGTCAACATGGTGATCGTGGACGAGGCCATGCGCGGCCGTGGTCTCGGACGCAAGCTGATGCAGGCGGTCGTCGATGCTGCGGAAAATCGCGAGTGCCGTCTGACCGCCACCGCTGAAGGCCTCCCACTCTATGAGAAGATGGGTTTCGTCGCATGCGGCGAGGTGCGTCAGCACCAGGGAATTCCTACGGCCGCCGATAAGCCCGCTAACGTGGCATGGGCAGAAACGATTGTACCGGCCGAGCTTGCCGCACTCGACGCGCAGGCATTCGGTGCGGATCGTACGGCACTCTTTACCGAGCTTGCGGATAGGGCACGGTTTGCGGTGGTTCAAAAGCATGGCGCCATCATGGGCTTTGCAGGCCTTCGCGCCTTTGGCCGTGGTGAAGTCATCGGCCCGATTGTCGCGGAAACTGCTGAAATCGCAAAGGATTTGATTGCCTTCGTAGTTTCCGAGCGCCCCGGCGCATTCCTGCGCGTAGACACCACCACCGAGACGGGACTCGGTCCCTGGCTTGCCGAATACGGTCTTGCCCATGTCGGTGGCGGCATCGCCATGCGCCGGCCGAAGGCGGAAACCTCTGCCGACAAAAAACTGAAAACATTCGCGTTGACCAGCCAGGCGCTGGGCTGAATCCGGAGAGACCCATGTTAAGCAATTCACTGATCGAGCTCGACCGCGCCCATCTGGTGCACCCTGTCTCTTCCTTCCGCGGCCATGAAAAGCTTGGCGTTCGCGTGCTGAAATCGGCAAAGGGTGCCACGATTACCGACATGACCGGCCACCAGCTGATCGACGGTTTTGCCGGCCTCTGGTGCGTCAATGCAGGCTATGGCCATGACAGCATCGTGGAAGCGGCGGCAAAGCAGATGCGTGAACTGCCCTACGCCACTGCCTATTTCGACATTGGCAGCGAACCCGCCATCCGCCTGGCCTCCGAACTCGCCGACCGCGCGCCCGGGGATCTCAACCACGTCTACTTCACGCTTGGCGGATCCGACGCGGTGGACAGCACCATCCGCTTCATCCGCTATTATTGGCACGCCAAAGGCCAGCCGCAGCGCGACCAGTTCATTTCCATCGAACAGGGTTATCACGGCTCCACCACCGCCGGTTCAGGCTTGACTGCGCTGCCCGCCTTCCATGCAGGTTTCGGCGTGCCTTACGACTGGCAGCACAAAATTCCGTCTCACTATGCCTATCGCAATCCGGTCGGCAGCGACCCCGCCGCCATCATCGCCTCTTCCCTGCAAATCCTGAAGGACAAGATCGAGGCTATCGGCCCGGAGCGGGTCGCCGCCTTTTATGCCGAGCCCATTCAGGGCTCCGGTGGCGTTCTGGTGCCGCCGCCTGGCTGGATCAAGGCCATGCGAGAACTCTGCCGTTCCTACGGCATTCTCTTCGTTGCCGACGAAGTCATCACCGGCTTCGGCCGCACGGGACCACTGTTTGCCTGTGCCGACGAAGATATCGTGCCGGACTTCATCACAGCCGCCAAGGGTCTGACTTCGGGCTATGTGCCGATGGGCGCCGTCTTCATGGCCGACCATGTTTATGATACAATAGCGGACTTCGCCGGCGATGCCGCGGTCGGGCACGGTTATACCTATTCCGCCCATCCCGTCAGTGCCGCCGTTGGTCTCGAAGTGCTGAAACTTTACGAGGGCGGGCTGCTGGAAAACGGCCGGCGCGCCGGTCAGCGGCTGATGGCCGGGCTGGAAGGATTGAGAAGCCATCCGCTGGTTGGCGATGTACGTGGCCGGGGCATGCTTGCCGCTATCGAACTCGTGACCGACAAAGAGAAGAAAACCCCGCTGCCGGCTGCAGCGGCCCCTGCACGCAAGGTTTTTGACCGCGCCTGGGAAAACGGCCTCATCGTGCGCGCCTTCGCCAACGGCATCCTCGGCTACGCGCCGCCGCTGTGTTGCACCGATGACGAGATCGACGCCATTATAGAGCGGACGCGGAAAACCCTCGACCAGACGCTCGAGGACCCGGCAGTGCGGGCCGCCATGGCCTGAGGCGAACAGTGGATGGCGTTGCGGCACCTTCTCGAAATGTCGCAACGCCGCACATATTCGCAATATTCTGCCGAAGACCCGATCTTTTTCGGAGAATCCGGCGCGCTGGAACTGCCAAACTATCAACAGAAAAAGCACTAAACGCCATAAAAAAGGGCGTTAGCAAGAATGGGAACGGGGCAAGGATCCCGTCCGGGAACAGAATAAAATGCCGCAGCCTTCCCAAGGGCTCTGCGCGGCAAAGCGGAGACCGACATTGCCCAAGAAACTGAGCGACTTCAAATATATGAGCTTCGACGTGGTGGGAACTCTCATCGATTTCGAAGGTGGCTTGAAATCGACCCTGATCCAGATCGGCGCTGAAAACGGCGTTGACGTCGACGGTGAAAAGGCGCTTAGCCTTTACCGCGCGGCGCGTTACTCCGACGCCACCGATCTTTTTCCGGACGATCTCGTCCGCGTCTACCTGATCATCGCTCCGGAACTCGGTTTGCCGGCGGAGCGCGCTCTGGGTGAGCGCCTGCGCGACGCAGCAAAAAACTGGAAAGGCTTTGAAGACAGTCGTGCCGCGATGGCCGAGCTTGCAAAAACGCATCGTCTCATTGCCATGACCAACGCCCAGCGCTGGGCCTTCGAGTATTTCTCGAAGGAACTCGGTAGTCCCTTTTACGCCGCTTTCACAGCGGATGATACCGGCACGGAAAAGCCGGATCCCGCATTCTTCGAGAAGGTTTTCGCCTTCGTTGAAAGCGAAGGCGCATCGAAGGACGACATTCTGCACGTTGCGCAGAGCCAGTACCACGATATCGGCATTTCACGGAAACTCGGGATGACCAATTGCTGGATAGAGCGCCGCCACGCCCAGAAGGGATATGGCGGCACCATCGAGCCGGAGAACTTTACCGAACCGGACTACCACTTCACCTCGATGGCCGGCCTTGCCGAGGCCACGAGACACTCGGGCCGCTGAACCGCCTGTGGCATGACGCGCACTGGGGCGTGGATACCGAAAATTACTGCAGATGCCATTTCAACAAATCATACAAAAGGGGAAGACCATGAGTGACAGGATTACAAATTGGACCCGCTCTGACGATGCCGCCGTTGAACAGGCTATCCGTCGCGGCGCGACGCGGCGAGAGCTGCTTCACATGATGCTGGCCGGCGGCGTAGCACTTTCCGCCGGTTCGGCCATTCTCGGCCGCGCCTCGCAGGCGCTGGCGGCCACTCCCGTTTCCGGCGGCACGCTGAAGGCGGCCGGCTGGTCCTCCTCCACGGCCGACACGCTCGATCCCGCAAAAGCCTCGCTTTCGACGGATTACGTTCGTTGCTGCGCGCTCTATAACCGGCTGAGCTTCCTCGATGTTTCCGGCACGCCCCAGATGGAGCTGGCCGAATCCATCGAAACGAAGGACGCCAAGACCTGGACCGTGAAGCTGCGTTCCGGCGTCACCTTCCATGACGGCAAGGCACTGACCGCCGATGACGTGGTCTATTCGCTGAAGCGTCACCTTGACCCGGCCGTCGGTTCGAAGGTCGCCAAGATCGCCGCCCAGATGACCGGCTTCAAGGCGATCGACAAGAGCACCGTCGAGATCACGCTGGCAAACGCGAATGCAGACCTGCCGGCCATCCTGGCATTGCATCACTTCATGATCGTTGCCGATGGCGCGACCGATTTCTCCAAGGGGAACGGCACCGGTGCCTTCAAGCTGGAGAAATTCGAACCCGGCGTCCGCTCGATCATGTCGAAAAACACCAATTACTGGAAACAGGGTGGTCCGCACGTCGATAGCTTCGAATTTTTCGCGATTGCCGAAGACAATGCCCGCGTTAACGCCCTCATTTCGGGCGATATCCACCTCGCAGCGGCTATCAATCCGCGTTCGCTGCGCCTGCTCGACAAGCAGGAAGGCATCGTTCTGTCAAAGGGAACGTCCGGCAACTACACCAACCTCAATATGCGGCTGGACCAGACGCCCGGCAACAATGCCGATTTCATCGCCGGCATGAAGTCGATCGTCAACCGCGAGCAGATCGTCAAGGCGGCTCTGCGTGGCCTCGGTGAAGTCGGTAACGACCAGCCCGTGCCGCCCATGAGTCCCTACCACAATCCGGACCTCAAGCCGAAGGCCTTCGATCCTGATAAGGCGAAGTTCCACTTTGAAAAAGCGGGTCTTATCGGTCAGTCCATCCCGGTCATCACCTCGGATGCTGCAAACTCTGCCGTGGACATGGCGATGATCATCCAGGCGTCGGCCGCAGAAATCGGTGTAAAGCTGGATGTGCAGCGCGTTCCCTCGGACGGTTACTGGAGCAATTACTGGCTCAAGGCGCCTATTCACTTCGGCAACATCAACCCGCGCCCAACCCCGGATATTCTGTTCTCGCTGCTTTACGCCTCCGACGCGCCGTGGAACGAAAGCCAGTACAAGTCGCCGAAGTTCGACAAGATGATGCTCGAAGCACGCGGTATGCTGGACATGGACAAGCGCAAGCAGATCTACTTCGAAATGGAAAAGATGATCGCCGACGAAGCCGGCACCATCATTCCCGCCTATATCACCAATGTCGACGCCATCACCTCCAAGCTGAAGGGTCTGGAAGCCAATCCGCTCGGCGGCATGATGGGTTACGCGTTTGCTGAATACGTCTGGCTCGAGGCCTGATAGACCAAGGGGCCGGGCGCCGATGCGCCCGGCAACCTTTCCGCCGGTGCGGGAAGCCTCCACAGCTGGAGCGACACTTTGAAAAACAAGCGGTTTTCGCCTGATATCTCGCTACAGCTATATAATTTGGATCATGATGATTTCAGGTCGATCGGGCCTGAAATCATCATGATCCAGGCAGGTCGCAGGAGCATGTAAATGAACAGCCGGATACTCTCCCTTATCGCCAGGCGGCTGGTCGTCATGCTGACGACGCTGCTTATCGTATCGTTTATCGTCTTTTCCGCCACCAGCCTGCTGCCCGGCGACACGGCAACGATCCTTCTTGGCCAGTCGGCAACGCCGGAGGCCGTGGCCGGTCTGCGCACCGCCATGCATCTCGACGACCCGGCCCTTCTGCGTTTTGTCCGCTGGCTTTTTGGCCTGGTGCACGGCGAACTCGGCACGTCCTACGCCAACAATATGGCGATCGCCGACCTCATAGGCCCACGTTTCGTCAACTCCATGAAGCTTGCCGGCATCACCACTGTTATCGCCGTGCCGCTGGCCCTGACGCTCGGCATCAGCTCCGCCATGCTGCGTGGAACGCTTTATGATCGCGCCGTCACCATCCTGACCATCGGTGTCATTTCGGTGCCGGAATTCATGATCGCGACGCTCGCGGTTCTGCTGTTCGCCGTATATCTGAAGTGGCTGCCAGCCCTGTCGCTGGTCAGCGAGGTGCATACCGTATTCGATGTGCTGCGGGTTTACGCCATGCCGGTCATCACGCTCACCTTCGTCGTGTCGGCACAGATGATCCGCATGAGCCGCGCCGCCGTCATCGAGACGCTCGATACGCCCTATGTGGAAATGGCGCTCCTGAAAGGCGCACCGCGCATGCGCATCGTCCTTCGCCACGCACTTCCCAATGCGCTTGGCCCCATCGTCAATGCGGTGGCCCTTTCGCTCTCCTATCTCGTCGGCGGCGTCATCATCGTCGAGACTATCTTCAATTATCCAGGCATCGCCAAGCTGATGGTTGATGGCGTCGCGACCCGTGATCTGCCGCTGATCCAGAGCTGCGCAATGATTTTCTGCGTCGGTTATCTCCTCCTCATCACAACCGCCGATATCATTGCCATCATGTCCAATCCGAGGCTGCGCTGATGACCGACAATATCAAAACAACTTCGGGGACCTCGCGCTTGGGTTACAAAATCAACGTCGTCGGCGTTTTCGGCTTTCTCGTCATTTTTCTCTGGGCCATGGTTGCGATCTTTGCGCCCTATCTCATCCCGCATCCCGTCGGTGAAATCGTCGATCTGGATTATTTCGGTCCGATGACCTCCGATCTCTGGCTCGGCTCCGACTATCTCGGCCGCGACGTGTTTTCCCGCATTCTCATGGGCGCGCGTTTCACGGTCGGCATCTCGCTTGCCGCCGTAACGATCGCCTGCGTGTCGGGCGTCGTTCTCGGCATGAGCGCTGCCGTGGTCGGCGGCTGGTTCGATGCGGCACTCAGCCGTTTTCTCGATGCGGTGAACTCCATTCCAAGCAAGCTTTTCGGGCTTGTGGTTGTCGCTGCCGTTGGCTCCTCCATTCCTGTGCTGATCGTCACCCTGTCGGTAATCTATACGCCCGGCGCCTATCGCTTTGCCCGGGCGCTCGCCGTCAATGTTAACACCATGGATTTCGTCACCGTCGCCCGCGTGCGCGGCGAGAGCCTCTTGCACCTTATCAGCTCCGAAATCCTGCCCAACATCATCCGTCCCGTGCTGGCCGATCTCGGCGTGCGCTTTGTGTTCATCGTGCTGCTTCTTTCGGGCCTTTCCTTTCTCGGTCTTGGCCTGCAGCCGCCGAATGCAGACTGGGGTGCGCTGGTGCGTGAAAACATCGGCGGTCTGCCCTTTGCCGCGCCAGCCGTGATCTTTCCGTCGTTGGCGATTGCCAGCCTGACGATCAGCGTCAATCTGCTGATCGACAATCTGCCGCAGAAAATCCGCGACAGGAGCGAATAATGACAAATCTTGTTGAAATCCGTGGACTTAAAGTCGAGGCGACCACCGATTCCGGCCGCCGCATCCAAATCATCAGGGGTGTAGACATCGATATCGCCGATGGCGAGATCGTCGCATTGATCGGCGAAAGCGGCTCCGGCAAGACCACCATTGCACTGACATTGATGGGATATGCCCGCCCAGGCTGCCGTATTTCCGGCGGCAGCGTCACGGTGGCAGGCCGCGATATGGTACAGCTTTCCGAAATGGAACGGGCGAAGATTCGCGGTACGAAAATCTCCTACGTCCCTCAAAGCGCCGCAGCCGCCTTCAATCCGGCGCAAAAGATCATCGACCAGGTCATAGAGGTCACCCGCATCCACGATCTGATGCCGCCGCAGGAGGCGCGCCAAAGAGCGGTGGAACTGTTCAAGGCATTGTCACTGCCCAATCCCGAAACCATCGGCGACCGTTATCCGCACCAGGTTTCCGGCGGCCAGCTTCAGCGTCTCTCCGCCGCCATGGCGCTGATCGGCAACCCGGACCTGGTCATTTTCGACGAACCGACTACGGCACTCGACGTAACGACACAGATCGAGGTTCTCCGCGCCTTCAAATCAGCGATGCGCAAGGGCGGTATCGGCGGCGTTTATGTTTCGCACGATCTCGCAGTCGTCGCCCAGATTGCCGATCGGATCGTGGTGCTGAAAGGCGGCGAGATACAGGAAACCGGCACGACCACGGATATTCTCGAGAATGCACAGCATCCTTATACGCGGGAGTTGCTCACCGCTTTTAACGACAAGGTACGCACCGTAGCGCCGCTAAAACAAAGTGACGCGAAGCCGCTGCTGGATATCGAGAAGCTGATCGCCGGATATGGAACGAAAGGCGAAGACCATATGCCGCTGGTGCGTGCGGTCGATTCCGTCAGCCTTGCAGTCTATCCCGGACGCAATCTCGGCATCATCGGCGAATCCGGTTGCGGAAAATCGACGCTGGCGCGCGCCATTGCCGGCATTCTGCCCGCCGCCAGCGGTCATGTCATCTTCGAAGGTCGGCAGTTGGACGCCGATGCCCGCCAACGCACCAGCGATCAGTTGCGCCGCATGCAGATCGTCTTCCAATATGCCGATACGGCGCTCAACCCGGCCAAATCCATCGAGGATATTCTCGGCCGGCCGCTGACCTTTTATCACGGCATGAGAGGCAAGGCGCGCGACGCCCGGATCGACCAGTTGCTGGATATGGTGAAGCTGCCGCGCTCGGTTCGCCACCGCCATCCTTCCGGCCTGTCGGGCGGACAGAAGCAACGCGTCAACTTCGCCCGCGCGCTCGCAGCAGAACCATCGCTCATCATTTGCGATGAAATTACCTCGGCGCTTGATACGGTCGTCGCAGCCGCGATCATCGACCTGCTCGGCGAACTCCAGCGAGAGCTGAACCTCTCCTACATCTTCATCAGCCACGATCTCTCTGTGGTGGAAACCATCTGCGACGAAATCGTCGTGATGTATGGCGGGCAGAAAGTGGAGCATCTGGCAACGGAAGCGATCAAGTCGCCGACCCATCCCTATTCGAAGCTCCTGTTCTCCTCGGTACCGAAGCTCGACCCGAAATGGCTCGACAATCTTCAGCAGGATGCAGAGTTGGTGCGGGCGTTTTCCAAGAGGTGACAACATCACTTTCGTCATCCTCGGGCTCGTCCCCAGGATGACGTTGAGTATGAAGCGACGTATCTCGATACTCTGGCGCCCCTGCTAAGGGACGTCTTCCACCTCAAAGCGGAAACAGGCTGGTCAGCGGCATATGCGATTTGATGATCGGAGATTTCAGCACAACGAAGCTGAAATATTTGTCGATACCGACATCCATGTCCGTCAGCCGCTCCATGATCGACTGATATTCGACGATGCCGGAGGTGACGAATTTCAGGAGGTAATCGTAACCGCCTGAAACGAGGTGGCATTCTACCACTTGATCGATCTTTTCGATAACGCCGAGAAAACGGGCGAAGTCGATCTGGCGGTGGTTCTTGAGCGTGATCTCGGTGAATACCGTCAGCGTCTGGCCGAGTTTGTTGATGTTGATCTGTGCCGAATAACCTTCGATATAGCCCTCGGCCTGAAGCTTCTTGACGCGCATCAGGCAGGGGCTTGGCGAGAGATTGACAAGCTCCGCCAGCTCGACATTGGTGATGCGACCATTTTTCTGGAGTTCGTAAAGGATCTTGATGTCGATCCGGTCAAGTTTCATCACGTGCGGAACCCCTTTTATATTTTTTCGTGCACGCGGCATAAAATTCTGACGCGGCCATGGAAATCTTATCACATGAGCGTGCCCTGTCGACGCGGGGATGTTTTTTTCATCCAGCATAAAGAGTTGCAGACATGGCTACGAACAGCAGGAGATTCCGGCAATCGGCGCAGTCTGGCAGCGTTTACCCGGCGACTAAGGTAAATTAAGACGAATACAAGGAGCCCCACCATGCCTGCGCCGCTGCAACAGATCACGACATCACCGGAACTGCCGAAATCGGCGGACGCCGTCATTATCGGCGGCGGTATCGTCGGCGTGTTCGCAGCCTATTACCTCGCCCGGCGTGGCCTGAAAGTGGCTCTTGTCGAAAAAGGTCTTGTTGGCGCGGAGCAATCCAGCCGCAACTGGGGTTGGTGCCGGCAGCAGAACCGCGACGCCCGCGAATTGCCGATTTCAACGCAGAGCCTGACGCTCTGGGAACGGTTTGCCGCAGAAAGCGGCGAAGACACCGGTTTCCGCCGCTGCGGATTGTTCTACCTGAGCGACAACGAAGCTGAAATTGCCGGCTGGGCGCGCTGGCGCGACTTTGCCATCACCGCAGGCGTGACGACGCATATGTTGAGCGCGGATGAGGCGAGCAACCGCGGACGCGCAACTGGAAAACGCTGGAAGGGTGGCGTCTTTTCGCCAACGGACGGCACCGCCGATCCCTCGATGGCGGCGCCGGCCGTCGCGCGTGCCCTCATAAAACTGGGCGGAACGGTGCACCAGAATTGCGCCGCGCGCGGTCTGGAGACGGAAGGTGGTCGCGTTAGCGCCGTCGTTACCGAAAAAGGCACGATCCGCACCAAAACCGCCATCATGTCCGGCGGCGCCTGGGCCTCGTCCTTCTGCCGCCAGCTCGGAATTCGTTTTCCGCAGGCCGCTGTCCGCTCCTCAATCCTGTCCGTCACAGCAGGTGCGGAAGGACTGCCGGATGCGCTGCATACAAAAGCCGTTTCTGTAACACGCCGGAGCAACGGCGGTTACACGCTCGCCATCAGCGGCCTCGGTCGCATCGACCCGACCGCGCAGCAAATGCGGTTTGCACGCGAATTCGTTCCGATGTTCCTCAAGCGCTGGCGCAGCCTGCGGCCGGGTGGATTGGAAGGGGTTCGCGGTGGGCACGAAACGCTGAAGCACTGGCGGCTCGATGCGCCGACGCCGATGGAACGGGTTCGTATTCTCGATCCGAAACCGAATGCCGCCGCCATCCGTGAGACCCACAAAAGGGCGCTGGAACTTCTGCCTGCACTCCGCAAAACCCAGATATCCGCTGCCTGGGCCGGCTTCATCGACAGCACGCCGGATGGTGTGCCCGCCATCGGCGAGACCAGCGAATTGCCCGGCTTCATCCTCGCCGCCGGTTTCAGCGGCCACGGTTTCGGCATCGGCCCCGGCGCTGGCCACCTGATCGCCGATATCGTGACGGGTTCAACCCCGATCGTTGACCCCGCCCCGTATCATCCCAGCCGTTTCCTTGACTCGTCATGGGGAAAGGTCGCGGATTTCTGATTGTTCTACGCAGGCCAACAGACGTATCAAAACAGCACCCGCAGGCATGACCTGCGGGTGCTGCCGTCCACCGCATTTATTCGACCGGTCAGCTTTTTGGCAGGCCGGGTGGGTTGGTTCTCGATTCCGGCAAGGCCTCTTCCGAAAGCTGCCAGCGTTCCAGTATCTTCGCGTAAGCGCCGCTCTTGATCAGATCGTTGGTGGCGAGCGTCAGCGCATCGGCCAATCCCGAACCCTTGCGGGTGGTGATGGCGACATCCGAACGTTCCGGCCAGCCGGCGGAGAGTGTTCCGACACGCTTGATGGTCTTGTCACGCGCGGCGATGAAGACCAGCTGCGCATGCGGCTGGACGATCACATCCGCCCGCCCGGCAGAAAGCGCGACAAGCCGGGTGGCCTCGTCGTCATAATATTGCAGCTCGAGCGGTTTTAAACCGGCAGCTACATTCTCGTCATTCCATTTCAGCAGAATACGCTCCTGATTGGTGCCAGCGCCGACGATGATCTTCAGGCCCGCTGCATCCTTCGGCTCATTTATGGCGGTGATGCCGCTGTCGGACTTCACGAAAAAGCCGTGCAGGCCCTGACGATAGGTGGAGAAGTCGAACTTCTCCTTGCGCTGCTCGGTCACCCCGACATTGGAGATGACAGCATCGTATTTGCCGGAGGCAAGCCCCAGCGGCCAGTCGGCCCAGGCGACAGCAACCAGCTCAAGCTCAAGGCCGAGACTATCAGCCACCGCAAGCGCATAGTCCGGATCGGCACCCACCACGGTCTTGGCGTCCGTCGCATAGGTCGCGAGCGGTGGTCCGCCAGGTGCAACCGCGACCGTGAGTTTGCCCGGGGTGATGAACTTGAAATCTTTCGGGATGGCGGCAATCGCTGCGGGGTCTTTTTCTACCCTGATCCGGCCAGGCTGGTCTGGCGAAAGATCGAAGACATCAGTTGCGAAAGCCGACCCGAAAGCGGCGATAGAGAGAAAAACGCCGAACGTGACTGTGGCAAGACGAGAGGTGAGTGCCATTCTGGCTCCCCGATAAAATGGATTGCGGGACGGAGGTAGCGCGGACGGGAGGAGGCCCGCGCTACCGGCTGAGTGATGTCCCACCTTCAACTCAGCTTTGTGGAAACTCAGCTTTCTGGCAGCAAACCAGCACTCAGCTCTTGGGCAGACCGGGCGGATTGGTCCGGGATTCGGTGATGGCTTCCGAACCGAGGTTCCAGCGGGCGAGAACCTTGCCGTAATTGCCGTTCTTGATCTGGGCGTTCAGTGCCGCCGTGATGGCTGCGGCAATTCCGGCATCCTTTTTGGAGGCAACGGCGATTTCCGCCGCTTCGGGCCAACCGCCGGAGAAGGTACCAACGAGCTTGGTCTTCTTCTGGCTTGCTGCCTGGAAGGCTGACGTCGCATTGGGGCCGAGATAGGCGTCCGCGCGGCCGGATTGCAGGGCGACATCGAGCACGGCCTGATCGTCGTAATATTGCACATCGGTGTCGGCCAGACCCTTGGCCTTGTTGTCCTTGATCCATTTCAGCAGGATCTGCTCCTGATTGGTGGCAGCGCCGACGATAACCTTCAACCCGGCAACATCCTCGGGCTTGCTGATGCTCGTCACCTTGCTGTTGCTGCCCACGTAAAAGCCGAGCAGGTCGTTGCGGTAGCTGGAGAAGTCGAATTTTTCCTTACGGGCTTCCGTCACCGTGATGTTGGAGGTGACGGCATCATATTTGCCGGAGGTGAGGCCCAGCGGCCAATCGGCCCAGGCGATGGGAACTAGCTGAAGTTCAAGGCCAAGACTGTCAGCAACCAGCTGGGCGATATCCGGCTCCACGCCAATAGGCGTTTTTGTATCGCTGGCATAATCGACCAGCGGCAGCCGAAACGGCACGGTCGCGACCGTCAACTTTCCATCCGCGACGAACTTGTGGCCAGCGGGCAGAAGCTTGATCGCTTCTTCCACCTTCTCGGCGCGCACTCGCCCCTTCTGCTCCGGCGACAGGTCGATTTCCTGCGCATGCGCAGCCGGTATCAGCGCGGTGGTAGCGGTGAAAAGACCGCCTGCAAGCAACGACAATAATTTCGATGAAAAAGCCATGCGAGTGTTTCCTTTGTTGTTTTGATTAGAGAACTTTTGCGAGGAATTCGGCGGTGCGGGGATGTTCCGGGCTGTTGAACACCTGGTCCGGCGTGCCTGTTTCGATGATGCGGCCCTGTTCCATGAAGACGACCCTGTCGGAGACTTCACGGGCAAAACCGATTTCATGGGTAACGATGATGAGCGTGACGCCGGAGCGGGAAAGCTCCTTGATAACATCAAGCACTTCGTTGACGAGTTCAGGATCGAGCGCGGATGTCGGCTCATCGAACAGCAACACCTTCGGCCGCAACGCCAGCGCCCGGGCGATCGCCACGCGTTGCTGCTGACCGCCGGAAAGCTGACGGGGATAAGCGCCAGCTTTTTCGGCAAGGCCGACGCGAGCCAGAAGATCGCGCGCCTCGGTCTGCGCCTGCTCTTTCGATATGCCACGAACGGCTATGGGTGCTTCGATGATGTTTTCAAGCGCGGTCAGATGCGGGAACAGGTTGAAGCTCTGAAACACCATGCCCACTTCGGCGCGGCGCTTGAGGATTTCCCGTTCCTTCAGCTCATAAAGCGTATCGCCCTTTTGACGATAACCGACCAATTCACCGTCTATGGCGATAAAACCGTCATCGACACGCTCGAGATGGTTGATGGAGCGCAGCAATGTGGACTTGCCGGAGCCGGATTGGCCGAGAATGGTGGTAACACTGCCTGCCGGAATGGAAAGGCTGATATCATCAAGCACCTTCAGCGACCCGAAGGATTTCGAAACGCCATGAATATTGACCGACCCGCCACGATTTCCGAGCTGAAAGCTCACGGCACGGGCAGGCACCGAACGCTCGGGCCTTACGGCTGTCGTGGCCACCGTTTCCACGGCTTCAGGCAAGGGTTTGCGCGGCAGGAAGGTGCGGTAAATCGTGGCGAACAGTGACGACGGCGGATTGCGCAGTGCACCGCGTGAAAAATGCCGCTCGATATGGTGCTGCACGATCGAAAGCGCCGTCAGTATCACCAGATACCAGACGGTCGCGACCATCAGCAGCGGGATCACTTCCAGATTTCGGCGATAGATGATCTGGATCGTGTAGAACAGCTCCGGCAGGGCAAGGATATAGACCTGCGAAGTCCCCTTGGCGAGGCCGATGATGTCGTTGAAGGCGGTGGGCAAGATGGAGCGCATCGCCTGCGGCAGAACAATGCGGGACGCCTGCCGCCGCCGGGGAAGGCCGAGTGCTGCGGCAGCCTCAAGCTGCCCCTGATCAACCGAGAGAATGCCGCCACGGACGATTTCGGATGCGAAGGCGGCCTGATTGAGCGTCAGCCCCAGAACGGCGGCCGCAAACGGCGTCATCAGCTGCGTGGTATTCCAGCTGAAGAAGTTGATGCCCGTATAGGGCACACCGATCGTCACGGTCTCATAGAGATAACCGAGGTTGTTGAGGATCAGCAAAAGCACGATCAGCGGAATGGATCGAAAAATCCAGATATAGGTCCAGGATACGGCAACCAGCAGTGGCGAGCGTGAAACGCGGGCAAGCGCCAGCAGCGTTCCCAGCGCGAAGCCGAGCACCGCACCGAGCGCGGTCAGCAGCAGCGTCCGTCCTAAGCCGACCAACACCGGTTCAGCGAAAAACCATTCCGCAAAGACATCCCAGCCCCAGCGCGGATTGCCGAAAACGGAATGCAGAACGGCCGCAATGATGAGTACGGAGAAGACTGTTCCCACGGTCCGCAAGGGGTAGCGGGCCGGCACGATGCGGAAATGGGAATACCCACCCTTGATCGGTTCACCCTTCTGGTCGTTCAATGCAACATGCGGAAAATCAGAGGCTATCGTCATCTGAAAAAGCCTTTCACGGGTGGGCCGGGGAAGAATGCGGCCGGGCCGCCGGTATCGAAGCGCCTTCCGCAACGGAGGCGGAGGCGCTATCGGCAAGCCATTTTTCGAAAGGCAGCGACCTGATCGTTTCAGGATCGGCCGACGTATCGAACAACGCGCGATAACCGTTGGTGAGATATAGGCCGACCGCTTCCGGCTGGCGGAAGCCCGTGGTCAGATAGACACGGGCGTAACCCTGCCGGATCGCCTGCCGCTCCAGCTCCTGAAGCACTATTTTGGCAAGCCCCTGCCGACGGTGGGCCGAATGGGTCCAGACCCGCTTGAACTCGGCGGTTTCCTCGTCGTAGCGCATGAAGGCACCGCCGGCGATCGCCTTGCCGCCACGCAAGAGCAGCAGGAAATTGCCCGACGGCGGGCTGAAAGCCTCCGGCGGATATTTGTTAAGTTCCGCCTTGGCGCCTTCCGCGTTGAAATATGTGCCGTAGCGGCTGTCATATTCGAACAGCAACTCCTCCAGAAGCGGAGTTGCGAGCGGATCCTTGACCGATGTGTAGAGAAAACTGTCGCTCATCTCATTGTCCTAAACTCGTTGCATCAGGAGAGGTATGCTTCGGCCAGGCGCACCCAGAAGCGTGCCGCAGGCGCAATGATCGCATCGTTGAAATCGTAGTGAGGGCTGTGCAGCGGCGCGCTGTCGCCATTGCCGACGAAGAGATAGGAGCCCGGCCGCTCCAGAAGCATGAAGGCGAAATCCTCGCTCGCCGTACGCGGCTGAAAGCCTTCTGCAACCTGTTCGGCTGGAAAATGCCGTTTGGCGACGTCGCGGGCAAAAGCTGTCTGCCTGATGTGATTGATGACGGGGGGGAAGCCACGGGAGTAGGTGACATCGGCGCTTGCGCCGAAGCTTTCCGCCTGTGCTTTGGCAAGGGCGGGAAGCCGCTCCTCCAGTCTGTCGCGCACGGCGGGCGAAAAGGCCCGCGCGGTAATCTGCAGTTCGACACTCTCGGGAATGACGTTGGAAGCAGTTCCGCCATGGATGGAGCCTACCGTCAGCACCGCCATGTCTCGCGGGTCGACATTGCGCGAGACGATGCTCTGCAAGGCGGTGACGAAGCTTGCCGAGGCAAGAACCGGATCAACCGTTTCATGCGGCGCCGCCCCGTGCCCGCCCTTGCCGATGATCCGAACCTTCGCCTTGTCGACGGAGGCCATGGCAGGCCCTTCGACAAAGCCGAATTGTCCGGTTTCGACACCCGGCCAGTTGTGCAGCCCGAACACGGCATCGACGGGAAACCGCTCGAAAAGCCTGTCCTTTATCATCGCTCTAGCACCCGCACCGATTTCCTCGGCGGGTTGGAAAATCAGCGTCAGCGTGCCGGAAAAACTCGATGTTTCAGCTAGATAACGGGCAGCGGCGAGCAGGATAGTCGTGTGACCGTCATGACCGCAGGCATGCATCACACCCTGTGTCTGGCTGGCATAGGCAAGACCGGTTTCCTCGACGATGGGCAGGGCGTCGATATCGGCGCGGATACCCAGACGCTTGTCACCATGACCACGTTTCAAGGTGGCGACGACGCCATGGCCCCCGACACCCTCGGTCACCTCATATCCGAAGGAGAGGAGATAACGGGCAACGAGCGCCGCCGTGCGCTTTTCCCCAAGAGAAAGCTCCGGATGTCGGTGAAGATCGTGCCGGATGGCGATGCTTTCCTCGATGAAGGCAAGGATTCCCCGTTCGGCGTCGTCCTGCGGACGCGCACCGTCAATGCGGATATTCATGGTTCTGGTCTCCTGCGCTGCGCTTTACCCGCACAGCACCTTGAAATTCTCTCCGGGCGGCAATGGCTGCCGCCCGACCCCGCTTTTATGCGATCGCCTTGTTGGAACCGCTTTCAGCGTGGGAATAGATGCTGTCCTTGAAAGGCAGGCCAAGATGCTCACGCAGCGTTGTGCCTTCCAGATGCGGTTCGAAATATCCGCGCCGTTGCAGCACCGGTATGACGAGGCGGATGAAATCATCCAGCCCTTCGGCAATCACCGGGAAGCCCAGAATGAAACCGTCGGCCGCATCGTGCTCCACCCAGCGGATGATCTCGTCCGCCACCTTGTCCGGAGTTCCGATGAAACCTTCGCGCGGGGTCGCCGCCTCCAGCGCCGCTTCGCGCAACGTCTGGCTCTTTTCCTTCGCACGGCGCTTGATGCGGTCGGTCGTTGAACGGAAGCTGTTCTTGCCGATCTCGCCAAGTTCGGGGAAAGGCTCATCCAGCGGATAGACACTGAAGTCGTGGTGGTCGAAGAAACGGCCGAGATAGGCGAGCGCATCCTCTGTCGTGATGAGGTTGCGGATGATGTCGTATTTTGCTTCCGCCTCCTCCTGCGTCTCGCCCACAATCGGCCCGATGCCAGGGAAAATCTTCACGTCGGCTGCGGATCTGCCCTGCGCGACAGCACTCTGCTTCACGCGCTTGAGGAATGTCTGGTTTTCCTCGAGCGACGCAGAATTAGTAAAAACGGCGTCGGCATGTTTACCCGCAAGCCCGATACCGGCATCCGAAGACCCCGCCTGGAAAATCACCGGCTGCCCCTGCGGCGAACGCTGGATGTTCAGCGGGCCTTCCACCTGGAAGAAGCGACCCTTGTGGCCGAGCGTGTGGAGTTTTTGCCTGTCGAAGAACTGTCCCGTCTCGCGGTTACGCACGAAGGCATCGTCGTCCCAGCTGTCCCACAGGCCCTTGATCACCTCCAGATATTCATCGGCGATCTCGTAACGCAGCGCATGTTCGGGATGGTTGCGGCTGTAGTTCTTCGCCGTACCTTCGAGTGGCGTCGTCACTGCATTCCAGCCGGCCCTGCCACCGCTCAGAAGATCAAGCGAGGCGAACTGGCGCGCGATGGTGAAGGGCTCGCTGTAGGAGGTCGAAACCGTGCCGGCAAGACCGATCTTCGAGGTGACGGAGGCGAGCGCCGAAAGGATGGTCAAAGGCTCGAACCGGTTGAGGAAATGCGGAATGGACTTGTCGTTGATGTAAAGCCCGTCGGCAACGAAGGCGAAGGCGATGCCGGCGGCTTCTGCCTTCAGCGCGTTCTTCCTGAAGAAATCGAAGTTGACGCTGGCATCAACAGGGCTTTTCGGGTGCCGCCAAGCGTTCATGTGCCCGCCGGGGCCCTGGAGCATGATGCCGAAACGGATTGTCTTTTTCGTCATGTCATTTCCTCCTGAGGACAAGTTCACGCGGCCCTGGAAAGGCGGTGTGTGGCCAGCAATTCGATCGAGGCGAGCCTCTGATCGGCCCCCACATGCGGCGGTTCCACGATGAATTCCTCGATACCGTGCTCATCGGAAAGCGCGCGCAGCGCATTGTGAATATCGTCCGGCCCGCCATGCAGGACGTTGGGCTTACGCTCCTCGATGCGATAATCGGTATCGCCGGACTGGCGGGCAAATTCTTCCGCCTGTTCACGGCGGCCAAGGTTGAACGCCTTGCCGTCGCTCAGGAACACCCGGTAGATGCGCTGACCTTCCACCTGCCGCGCCGCGTGGTCGGGATCACTGGCGGCAAAGACGGAGAGGGCAAGGATCGGCGCCCTTCCGCCGCTCTCCTCACGGAAAGCCGAGAGGCTGCTGCGAAGAACCTCCGGATCACCATTGAGGTGGCCGGCAAAGACGAAATTCCATCCTTTGGAAGCTGCAAGCCTTGCGCTTTCCGGACTGGCACCGAGCAGAAACCGTTCCACCGCAACCGGCGGCACCGGTGTTGCCTGCAACCCGGCCTGCGCATGCCCCTGCGGCGCGGCACCGGAGAGAAACGTGGTAAGCTCACCGAAAGCCGTTTCGAAATCCGGCTTGCGGGCGGGATCATAGGCCTGCTGTAGGGCAGACGTCGCAAGCGGCAGCCCGCCCGGTGTCTTGCCGACGCCGAGATCGACCCGACCGGGGGCGAGCGACGACAACACGTTGAAAACCTCGGCAACCTTGTAGGGGCTGTAATGCTGCAGCATCACGCCGCCCGAGCCGACGCGGATACGAGAGGTCTTCGCCAGAATCCATGCAACCAGCGCTTCCGGCGCGGAACCGGCAAGCTCCGGCGAATTGTGATGTTCTGCCACCCAGAATCGGCGATAGCCCAGTTCTTCGGCGCGTTTGGCGAGATTGATCGTGTCGCGGAACGCGCTTGCCGCGTTCTCACCCGTTGGAACAGGGCTCTTGTCCAGCAAACTGAGAGTATACATCATCACCTCGCATGTCTTTTGATGCATACTTTGTCTACTGATTTTATACAGTAATAAAGGACGTTCGTTCCACGTTGCGACGCGATCAGAGAAAATATTGTTTCCCGCTATGGTTTCGGCAGGCGTCTTTGGCAAAGCAATCCGAAACGATGAGGAAACAGGGCGAAAAACGATGGTGTAAAGCCGCTTTGTGCATCGAGCCGGGACGAAACGGACTTGCGCGGGAATTCGGTAAAAACTACTTAGTAAGTTGAGAACACCATAACCCGGCACTCAGAAGGTGCTGGCCCTCTTTGCGGATCATGCGATGTTGACCAAAAAAGGCAAATACGGACTGAAGGCTCTTGTCGATCTGGCGCGGTTGCCCCAGGGCGAGACCGCCTTTGTGACCGAGATTGCAACCCGCAACAATATTCCGAAAAAATTTCTGGATACTATTCTTCTGGAACTGCGCAACAGCGGCATTCTGCGTTCCAAGAAGGGACCGAATGGCGGTTATTCGCTGTCGAAAATGCCATCGGAAATCATGATCGGGCAGGTCATCCGCACGCTGGACGGGCCCTTGGCACCCATCCGCTGTGCCAGCCGCACCGCTTTTGAAGCCTGCGACGACTGCGACGATCCCGAGACCTGTCAGGTCAGGGTTTCGATGACGGACGTGCGGGACGCCATCGCAACAATCCTGGACAATATGACGCTCGCACAATTCGTGGCAAAAGGCGGACAAGACGCGCAATTTATTCCGGCAGGCGAATAAGCGCCGTTTACTGTCGGCGCAGATCGTCGCCCAGGGTCGCAATCAGCCCTGATTCGCTTGCACCATCGATAAGTCCGAGACGGGCCATTAGAATTTCCAGCGTGATGGCATTGTTGCGGACAGAGCGAAAGGTCACGCTTTCCGCCCCCACCTGCGCCGCATCGATATTGGCCGCGAGGCGGGAAATCTGTGCCTTCAGCAATTCGATTGCGAGAAATATTTCGCCGATAAGGGGGCGCGCATCACCTTCCTCGGCCAATCTGTCAATCAGCAACGCTGAAAGCTCACGCTGTTTCTCACCCAGAGCCACGGCGGCCTTCAGAAGGGTGAAAACGGAGGCTGCCAGATTTCCAGCGCCCTGCGCAAGAAACGCGACCTGATCGGCGCGCAGCAGGCCGTCCCATGATGTATCCGGGCGATTGCGAAGAACAACGAGCACGGCCTGCCCTGCCGCGTTGACTGCCGGGACAACGATCCAGTCTGCATCTGAGGTAACAGATCGGGCAATGTCATCGGGCAGCCGCAAGCCATAGTCGTCGCCAGTCAACAGAACCGCCTGATCCACGCCGGCGTCAGATGAGGCAAGCGCAAAAGTCTCACCAAGATCGAGGCGGGCGAAGAGGGTTATGCGCTGCTCTTCGCTACCGGCGTTCCTGATGAATTCGAGCGCCGTGAAGTGTTCGGCAAGCGCATGCGCCGCCTCCGCATCCGCCGCGGAAATAATCGAGAGAGCTTGCGAGAGAACGTCGTTTGTGATGTCCGCCCCGCCCAGATCGTTTGGAACGGAGAGGGCGAGAAGGCCGGAACGGGCAATCCGCGCGTGGATTTGTGCGGCACTTTCCACCGCGCATTTTTCGGCAATCGTCCGGGCAACGGTCAGTACATCCCCATCCGCGCCGAGACGCGGAGACACGAAACGAATTCTTTCGCCGAGCGGCGTGACAGATCCCATGCTCAACTCCCTCAAAGAATGACCCAGTGAAAGCGCCGGAAAGGCCGGAGCTCAGTCCAGCGAATGATAACGGCCGTTTTGATAGACCAGCGAGTGACCCGATCCGATGCGGATCGCCTCCACCTTGCCGATGATGATGACGTGGCTGTGGCGCTCGATCGCCTCCTCGATTGTGCAATCGATCGCGGCAACGGCGTCCTCGAGGATGGGCGCGCCGCTCGCCAGACGGGTCCATTCCGCGCCGCGATAACGGTCCACACCTTTCAGACCGCCAACACCGGCAAACTGGTTGGCGATGAACTGATGGTTCGGGCCGATAATATTCACCGCCAGATGGCCGAAGCGCTGCACCACAGGCCATGTGGAGGAGGAGCGGTTGAGCGCAACCAGAATTCTTGGCGGATCGACCGACAGGGCTGTGGCGGATGTTACCGTAGCACCCGTGCGCGCATCACCCTCGCCCGCCGTAATGACGCTGACACCGCCGCCCAGCGTCCTGAGCGCCGCCTTAAGGCTATCGGCATCCGGCGCCTTGCCAGAGACGGGATCGCGGAGATTGATGAATTGTTGATCCTTGGCCGCATATTGCAATGTCATCGATCGCTCCTGAAAACAGCTTGTTGCTCAATAGTTAGCAGCGGCGGCGGGGCGTGAAATAGACATCGTTTTCCATAATACTTATATTCTATGGAAATAATGTTTTATATGCCGCTCTCCTGTGAACGCTCCGCCGAATGACGCCCATAGGAAAGGCTAACCGGAAGGGGGTCGCCCGCCTTCCGGCGATTGATCACGAGCCGGATACCAGCTTGACGTTACCGCCGTGGCCGCCGCCGCCGAAAACCTGTTTTGTGCCGAAAGACGAACGGATCTGATTACGTGGCCCATCAAGCCCGATTTCCGGAAACAGCAATTCGGATAGACGATAGGCTTCCTCCAGATGCGGATAGCCCGATGCGATGACGGTATCGATGCCCAGCGCCTGATACTCCCGCAGCCGTGCCGCAACTGTCTTCGGCGAACCCACCAGCGCGGTGCCGGCGCCAGAGCGGACAAGACCGATTCCCGCCCACAAGTTCGGAGAGACTTCAAGCTGGTCACGCCGGCCATTATGCAGCGCCCGCATCCTTGCCTGACCGACCGAATCCGACGCCTTTAAGAAGGCCTCCTGAGCGGAAGCGATGGTTTCGTCGGAAAGCTTGGAAATCAGTTTGTCCGCATCGGCCCAGGCCTCCTCATCGGTTTCGCGCACGATGAAATGCAGGCGAATGCCGAATGTCACTTCTCGCCCCTTTTTCGCTGCGGCGGCGCGAACCTTGGTGATTTTTTCCGCCACCTGTGCCGGCGGCTCACCCCAGGTCAGATACTTGTCGGTGATACCGGCCGAGAACTCGATCCCGGCATCGGAGGAGCCGCCGAAATAAAGCGGCGGACGCGGTTCCTGCACCGGTGGCAGGCCGAGCCTGGCACCCTGTGCCTTGATATATTTGCCGTCGAGATCTCCCTTGCCAGTTTCGATCAACGAATTGAACACCTGGAAGAACTCGTCAGCGTGGTCGTAACGCTCGTCGTGCGGCAGGAAGATGCCATCACCAGCCAGCTCCTGCGCGCTGCCGCCAACGACGATGTTGAGAAGCAGCCGACCATGGGAAACACGGTCCAGCGTGGAGGCCAGCCGCGCATAATAGGCCGGCGAGGCAACGCCCGGACGGATGGCGACGAGGAATTTCAGTTTCTCGGTATAGGCGGCGAGATTGGCCGCGAGGATGAAGGATTCCTCGCAGGCGACGCCGGTAGGAATAAGCACCCCGGAATAACCGAGCCGATCCGCAGCCTGCGCTATTTCCCGGAAATAGCCGGGATCGGCGGGACGTGACAGATCGTCGGAGCCAAGATAGCTGCCGTCGCCTGAGGTGGGTATGAACCACAGAAAATCGAGTGGTTTGTCAGCTGTACTCATCGACAGGTCCTTTGCAATCCGCCCATCGGGCAATTCGGCTTGGTACTAAAAGGGTAGCCAATTCCCCGCCGCGTTTAAGAAATTTTGTTCCAATTTCCGTGCCGCAAGGAGAGTTTATCTCCGCTGGGAAATAGGTCTGGGAAGCGAAAACAAACCTTTCGCCTCCCTGTGTCAGAGGACCGGATAAAGTCCGAGCATCGCGAAATTCATTTCGTAAATCTCTTCCCGCTCAAGGTCGAGATCGCTCTTTTCCCGCTTGATACGACCGGAATGATCCAGCGGCTGGAGCCTGCCCTCATCATCCCCTCGCGGCCTACGCCTGGCCAGACCGAACAGATCGACAGTAAACGCATGAAGTCCCTGCGGCATGTGCGCCTCCTTTGGTCAATTCGCTCTATCCTCCGGCGAGCGCCCAGATTGGTCAATATTTTCCATAAAATTACTATTCTATAATTGGCGGATTGCCGGCAAACGTGGACTAAGGTTGCGGCAGCGGGAAAAATTCCGTTTCGAACCGCCAATAAAGGGGTCATCGCAATGGCGTCGACGCGATGGCCGCTCAAAGCACGGACTTGGGACGAAAAGACTATAGAGCGCCGGCATCACCCTGCAGCAGCGCACCGTGCAGAACGGGTGATCCGCGCTTCCTCGATCTGCTGGCCTTGATTTCGGACGCCGCTTTCAGGCGTGCGAAAAGAGCATAGCCCTCGGACCACCGGCCGAAACCGGCGGCAATATTGATGTGTCCAACGGAGCCGAGATTGACGATATCGCTTCCCCAGTCAGCAGCGGTGCGGGCTAACTCGTCCGGATTCATATAGGGGTCGTTCATGCTACCTACGACGAGACTGGGGAAGGCGAGCGGCGACCGAGGAAATGCGCCGAAGCGGACGATGCATGGATGCATTGCCTCCACTCTGTCGAGATGGGCGGGCGCCACCAGAAGCGCACCCCTGATTTTGCTGGCCACGGGTCGTGTCGCCATATTGGCGACAAGCAGGCAACCCAGGCTGTGGGCGACAATATAGGCGCTTTCGGTTGCGGCGAGCGCCGCTTCCAGACGCTCAAGCCAGTCTTCAAGAACCGGGCATTCCCAATTCTGCTGATCGACCAGCTGCGCCTCCGAATCTTCCAGCAGCCAGTGCCGCTGCCAATGCCCCTCATCCGAACCGTTGAGGCCGGGGACAATCAAGGTGGTACACATGCCTACTCCGTGGTTTGCGGGCGGGGTGTGCCAAGAATGGTGAATTTCGCAATTTTAGTCGACTATTGCCTTGCTCAGCTTTTCCGAACTCGAGAAAAATCGATCCACGCAATTCCATTCTGGCAAAAAATACGTCCTCGGCGGCGGGCCGCAAAACTGCACATGTGGAATCATTGCCTAAAATATTTTCCATAGAAAATATGTTCTAATTGAGCAAAAGACGCGGAAAGCTTTTCCTCTGCCGCATCCGAAAAGAAACGCCGCTGCTTGGCCGTGCCGCCGCCGGTTTGTCATTCTCGCACTATCGGAGACCTCAACCTCCCGAACCCCAAAATGGCAGATGCCGAGCCTCGGCAGGGCCATTCCACCGCGACATAAAGCGAAAATTCAGGCGGATAATGTGAGCAGCACGAGCGAATTTCTCTGGTACATCCCCAATGACGTCAAACCCGGACATCGGGGCGACGCCGTCAGCGAAAACCACAACAGCCTCGATACTTTAACTACCCATGCCAGGGCGCTGGAAAACCATGGCTGGAAGGGCGCGTTGATCGGCACCGGCTGGGGGCGTCCGGATACCTTTACGGTTGCGGCGTCGCTTACCGCGCGTACCACCACTTTCGAGCCACTGATCGCTATCCGCCCCGGCTACTGGAAGCCGGCCAATCTCGCATCGGCCGCCGCCACGCTCGATCAGCTTTCTGGTGGCCGGGTACGAATCAATGTCGTTTCCGGCCGGGACGAGCTTGCGGCCTATGGCGACGAAGAAGGCGATCAGGCGCAGCGTTATGCGCGCACGAAGGAGTTCATGCGGCTGGTGCGGCGGCTCTGGACTGAGGAAAACGTCACTTTCGATGGCGAGCATTTCCGGGTCAAGAACTCCACCGTCTCGCCGCGCATCAGTGAGAGTGCCGGCCGGCCACATCCCAAACTTTATTTCGGCGGCGCGTCCGAGGCCGCCGAACAGGTTGCCGCAACTGAAGCCGATGTCCAGCTCTTCTGGGGCGAACCGCTCGCCGGCGTGCGCGAAAGGATAGAACGTCTCAGATATTTCAGTGAGACCCTCGGCCGTGACCTGCCGCCGCTGCAATTCGGTCTGCGGATCACCACGCTGGTGCGCGAAACCACGGCTGAGGCTTGGCGCGATGCGGAAGCAAAGGTAGCGGAGATGGCTGCTAACAATGGCGTGCGCTGGAACGATCATCTGCAAGGTGTCGCAGTCGGCCAGCGCCGCCTGCTGGATCTGCACACGCAGAGCGATGTGCTGGACGACAATCTTTATACCGCACCCGGCAAATTTGGCGGAGGCGGTGCCGCAACGACATGGCTCGTCGGTTCGGCGGAAGACGTCGCCGCGTCGCTGCGCAAATACCGCTCGCTTGGCATCACCCATTTCGTGCTTTCCGACACGCCCTATCTTCAGGAAATTGAACGGCAGGGCGACAAGCTGTTGCCGCTACTCCGGGACTGATGCGGGCGGCGTCAACATGGGCGGCCTGCCAAACAAAGCCGCCCATGTCTTCTACGGTCAGCCGCCGACAGCCTTGATGCTCTGACGGCCGAGGATAGTTCGGATCATGTGGCTTTGCGGCGCATGCGCCCTTGCCGTTATGGCGTCGCGGTGATGCCGCTCGAGATTATAATCCCGGCGAAGGCCGCGATTGCCGCCAAGCTCCAGCGCCAGATCCGTCACCGCCACCGCATTGTCGATCACCACATGACGAACGGCGAGCGCATCCGTGCCTACCTTCTCACCCGCATCGATATCACGCGCGACGGAGCGGAGCAGACGCCTGTTGGCCGCAAGAAGCACCTCGATCTCGCCCAGACCTTCCTGAATACGGGGAATGGATGACAGCGGCGCGCCGAGGCTTGCCGGAACATGGCCTGTCAGATGGCGCAAGAGGGCGTCACGCGCCGAAAGCGCGACACCGTGATAGACGGAGGCCAGCAGCACGAAGAAATTGTAACCGTCCGCCTCATCCCGCCGCAACGGCTCGTCCGCCGGCTGTTCGGCAACGATATCGGCGAGCGGCACCCTCACATTCTCAAGCAGGAGATCGTCGCTGGCGGTGGCATACATTCCGGTCGCTTCCCATGCCTTTTCCCGGCCGATGCCCGGCGCATCGAGCGGGACCAGAAGCTGGATCAGGCGCGGCACCTCTTCCGTCGTGACGGCAAGTACAATCGCCCATTTCAGACCCGGCAGGCCGGTGACGAAGCTCTTGCGGCCATTGACCACCCAGAAATCGCCCTCGATCCGCGCCGTCGTTTCCGGCAGGCCGCCATGGGCCGGGGAACCGATCCCCGGCTCTGCCTGCGCATTGTTCAGAAGCGCCCGCTCCCTGTTATTGGCGGCCAGCACTTTTGCCGCGAGATCTGCCGGCCACCTGCCGCGCCGGATGGCAGCATGAACGCTGTAATGCATGGCAAGGATAAGGGCGGTTGACGGATCACCCTTGGCAATGGCGGCGATGACGGCATGCGCGGTTTCCATGCCCTCCCCCCAGCCACCGTCCTTTTCAGCCGTCACGAGACCAAGCAGGCCAGACTTGAAAAGCGCCTCGAAATTACCGGCGGCGAATTCGCCGCTTTTGTCATACTCCGCCGCAGTCAGGCTGAAATCTTCGGCGAGCGCGGTTGCGATGGCGACGGGATTCAAGTGCTGCTCCGGGCTCGGAACGGCGGATAAAGCGCCGCTCATGCCACCGCCCTTTCACTGGTCGTGACGAAACGGTCATCGATCCACGCAGCGAGATCGAAGTCGTTTTCAAGGAAACCCCATTGATGCAGGAAATCCTTGTAATGGCCGACGGCGGCGACGAGGTCTGCATCGAGGCCAAGACCTAGATGGCGGTGGACATCCGGGCCGTTGGCGGCCAGAACCTGCTCTTCGGTCGCACCCGCCTCGCGCGCGATAAAACGGCGGGTCTCTTCCGGATGCTGCTCCGCCCAGAGCGAGGCTTTGGCAATGGCGGCAACCAGCCGCTCCACCAGATCGGGGCGCTCATCGGCAAGTCGTCCGTCAACTGTCAGCACGCGGGGAGAGCCGGAGTTGATACGTATCTTCGGGTCGGGGTGAAAACCGAATTCCGCCACTTGCACGGCGCCGATCAGGTTCGCGGCGGCGATACCGGCAGTACCCTTGACGAAAATCGCATCGACCTCACCCCGCAACAGCGCGATGATCTCCTCACCGAAGGATTGTCGCCGCTTCAGGCCGAAAAGGGATGGTCCCTCCTGTGTCGCCAGCACGGAATCCTTGATCACGATATCCTTCAGCTCGATATCCTCGACCCTCAGCCCCTCCAGCGAAAGCGCCGAAACGATGCCCTTCAATGCTGTCGCTCGCATGAAATCGACAATCCCATCAGGTCTGCGCGGCACACCGAAACGGCGGCCGACGAGATCGGCAAGCGAGCGGATACCGTTTTCCGGAAGGGTGATGATCGCCTGGAACTCATCGGTCCAGGTAATGCCGATAAGACGCGTATTGCGCCCTTCCGAGCGGGCGCGGATAGGGGGCACATTACCGCCGTGGCGGAAGGACCATTCCAGCGTGTGGTTGAAATGGCTCTGCCGCACAGAACGATCCGGTGAATCGATGATGGATTTCAGCGATATCCCCACATCCTCAAAGGTCTGCGCGAGATAACCGAGCTGCGCCGCAAGCCCCACGGGCGTGGGCACCGGGCAACGTGTGTACCAGATTTCAGAAAGTGTCGTGCTCATGGCTTTGGCCTCGATGAAAACGATGACACCAGAAAGCGATGCTGCGGTGCCCGTCGACGAAAGGGAGATGTCCCTGCCCGCCGCAAACGGCGGGCAGGGTCTGGCGAGACGATCAGGATGCCGCAATATGCGCGAAGGCGAGGCTGCCCGCGACGCCTTCTGCACCGATCGTGTGATCGGCAATGCGCTTGTTGAAGATGGTGATTTCAGGTGCCGCAACGATGTCGATGGCAGGAACGTCATCGACGAGGATCTGCTGTATTTCCTTCCATTGCGCGACGCGCTTGTCCGGATCGATCTCGACAGCGGCAGCTTCCAGCAGCGCATCCACCTTGGGATTGCTGTAGGCGGCGCCATTTGAGAAGGGAACACCCTTCTTGAAGTTCTTGGACCAGTAGAGCCGCTGCACACCGACTGTCGGGTCGAAGAGATTGCTCATGCCCTCATAGGCAAAGTCGAAATCACGATCCGTATAGATGCGCTTGGTGTAGGTGGCGAAATCCTGCGTCCGCACCGTCACATCCACGCCGACCTTTGCCAGTGCCTGGCGAATATAGTCCGCGCCACGCGGATAGGCCTCGGTGCTCGGCACATAGTCCAGATTGAGCTTGAAACGGATGCCATCCGCACCGCGCTTGTATCCGGCCTCATCCAGCAGCGCTTCCGCCGGCTTCAGATCGATCGGATAGGTCTTCAGATCGTCCACGAACCATTTCGTCAGCTTCGGATTGATCGGTCCGGTAATCGTCGCACCATAACCGAAATTGACCGTGTTGAAGATGACGTTACGGTCAATGACATGCGCGAAGGCGCGGCGGACGCGGACATCCTTGAACACATCCTTCTCGAGGTTGAACTCCACGCGGCTGATCGAATTGGTATATTGATAGCCATTGGTCTCGAAGCCGAGGCTCGGCAGCTCCTTCAGCCGGTCGAGATCGCTATAGGCGACCGGCGTGCTGGGCGCGAGATCGATTTCACCGGTTTCGATGGCAATCGCCCGGGCCGAAGCATCAGGAATGAAGCGAACAATCAGCTTGTCGAGATAGGGGCGCGGCGCATCCCAATAATCGGCATTACGCTCAAAAACGATATGGCTGCCGCGCACCCATTCCTTGAACTTGAACGGGCCGGTGCCAACAGGCGCGAGATTGATGGGATTTTCGGTAACTTTCGTGCCTTCATAAAGATGCTTGGGCACGATAGGCGTTTCAGCAGCGGCAAGCGCCGTTATCAGATACGGCGCAGGCTTGGAAAGAACCAGCACGGCCGTCAGATCATCCGGGGTCTCGACACTGGTGAGGTTCAGGAAGGTATTGCGCCCGCGCGGATGCACTTCCTTGATGGTGTTGATGGAGAACGCCACATCGGCAGATGTGAAAGGCTTGCCGTCATGCCATTTTACACCGGGTCTCAGATTGAAGGTGTAACGCAGGCCATCGCCGCTGACATCCCATGATTTGGCCAGGAGCGGCTTGGGATTGAGGTCGAAATCATAGGTCAGCAGCCCTTCGGTGACCTTGGGCGATATGTAGACGGAATTATAGGCCGTGTGCGCGATCGTCGTCAGAACCGGCGGCTCCGATGAGATGAGCAAAGTGGCCGTTCCGCCGCTTGCCGGCTCTGCTGCGTTGAGCTTCAGCCCCGGCAACGACACCACGCCAAGCGCCACCGACGCCAGCAGAAATCCGCGGCGCGTCGTCTGGTTGAAAACAGTCATGCGATACCTCTCCTTAATTGAACCGGCGAAAAACCGGCAAAACTGAACGGCCGCGCTTGGGAAGAAGTTTGTTCCGCAGACGAGAGTGAGATTGGCATGAAGCACCAACCATTCTCATAAATAGGAATTATCTTTTCTTTATGGCGCATTTTTCCGTAAGTTTCAGAAAATAATTCTATTACTCTTTGACAAATTCCATAAAATTAGTCAACTAATACCAACGCCTTTACGGGCCGATTTCATGTTTTCAAGCGAATGGACTGGAGCCGATGTCGAATTCGAAACGGATTTTATCGCAGGCAAGGCGGGTGGCCATTCAGGCCGTCCCGACGGTTCTCGGTATCGTCATCCTGAACTTCTTCCTGCTGCAGCTGGCGCCTGGTGATGCGGCTGACGTGCTGGCCGCGGAAGCGGGTTCGGCGACCGTCGAGACCATGGCCGAAATTCGCTCACGCTTCGGGCTCGACCTGCCGGTCGTCCATCAGCTCATGAACTATCTCGGCAATCTGGCCCAGTTCAGCCTCGGCTTTTCACCCCGCTACGGCATGCCGGTCGCCGATCTTATCGGCCAGCGATTGCCCGGCACGCTGGCGCTGATGGGAGCAGCACTTGGCATTGCGATTTTCGTCGGCGTTTTCCTCGGCTCCATCATGGCGCTCTTTTCCGGCAAGCTGCCGGACCGGATCATTTCGATTGGCTCGCTAATCTTTTATTCCGTGCCGGGCTTCTGGATCGGCCTGATGCTTATCCTCACCTTCTCGGTCAAGCTCGGCTGGCTTCCGTCTGGCGGCGACAGCACCATCGGCAGCAGCCTCACCGGCCTCGACGCTTTTCTGGACAGGCTGCGCTATATCGTTCTCCCCGCCCTTTCGCTGGCGCTTTATTTTCTGGCGATTTATGCCCGCCTCACCCGCGCGGCGATGCTGGAAGTCAAATCCCAGGACTATGTGCGCACGGCACGGGCAAAAGGCGTTTCACCCTTCCGGCTCACCACACGCCATATTCTGCGCAACGCGCTCATCCCGATCACCACCATGGCCGGCATGCATATTGGCGGCCTGCTGGGCGGTGCGGTCGTGGTGGAGACCGTCTTCAGCTGGCCAGGCCTTGGCCGTCTTGCTTTCGAGGCCGTCATGGCCCGCGATTTCAGCGTGCTACTCGGCATTCTGCTTCTCTCTTCTCTTGTCGTCATCATTGTCAATGCCGCCGTGGACCTGTTGCAGGCATGGCTCGACCCCCGCATCGGAGAAAGCCGATGAATTCCTCCCAGACATCAGCAGTTCTCGACGCGGCCGAACTCAGTGCCGAAGAGAGCAATCCCAAACCTAAAAAACCTGAAGAAAAGGTCTGGCCCTATATTCATGCGCCGGACGCGCTTTCAGCCCGCTCCGTCTCCGTGCCGCGGCGCGGCTTGCGGCGGGAACTGAAGATTTTCCTGACCAATCCCAACGCCATCGTTGGGCTGCTGTTTCTTGCCACCGTCCTCATCGCCGCTGTCACGGCCCCGCTGATCTATCCGGGCGATCCGCTGGAAATGGTGGCCCGCCCCTTCCTCTGGCCCGGCCAGAATCCAGCCTATCCGCTCGGCACCGATTCCATGGGGCGTGATGTGCTGGCAGGCATCGTGCATGGCGCACGCATCTCGCTCACCGTCGGTGTCGTCGCCACCCTGATCGGGCTGACGATCGGCATAACAATCGGTGCTTTCGCCGGTTATTTCGGTGGCGTCATCGACGATATTCTCGTGAAGATCATCGAGATCTTCCAGACATTGCCGAACTTCGTGCTGCTGGTGGTGCTCGTCGCCATTGCCCAGCCTTCGGTCACCACGGTAACCTCGGCAATCGGCATCATTACCTGGCCACTTGTTGCGCGCCTGACCCGCGCCGAATTCCGCGCCATCCGCGAGAAGGACTATGTGCTTGCCGCACGAAGCCTCGGTTATGGCCATGCGCGTATCGTGTTTCAGGAAATTCTGCCCAACGCCCTGCCGCCGATCATCGTCACCTCCTCCGTCATGGTGGCGGGTGCGATCCTCATGGAAGCAGCCCTTTCCTTCATGGGACTTGGCGACCCCAACCGTGTTTCCTGGGGTTCGATGATCGGGTCGGGACGCGACGTCATTCGCACCGCCTGGTATCTGACCGCCCTTCCCGGCCTCGCCATCGTCTTCACCGTCATTTCGCTGAACCTCATCAGCGACGGTCTCAACGATGCGCTCAACCCCCGTTTTTCGGAGGAACGCCGATGAGCAAACTTATCGAAGTCCACGATCTTTCCGTCAGCTTCGGCTCAGCCCAACCGGTCAAGGGCGTCAGCTTCGATGTGCAGTCCGGCGAAATGCTTGCAATCGTCGGCGAAAGCGGCTCGGGAAAATCGCTGACTGCGCTCGGCCTGATCGGCCTGTTGCCGTCGCATGCAAAAACCGGCGGGCGTGTTCTGCTCGAAGGCCGCGATCTGCTGCCGCTTTCCGAGCGGCAATGGCGCGGCATTCGCGGCCGCGATATCGGCATGATCTTTCAGGAACCGATGACATCGCTGAACCCGGTCCTGACGGTGGGCGAACAGATCGTCGAGGTGCTGCGCATCCATGAAAGGATCGACAGGCACCAGGCGCGCAAACGCGCCATCGAGCTTCTGGACCTCGTCAATATTCCCGACGCCCAGCGCCGCGTGGACGATTATCCGCACCAGCTTTCCGGCGGCATGCGCCAGCGCGTCATGATCGCCATCGGCGTTGCCTGCAATCCCAAACTGCTGATCGCCGACGAGGCGACGACCGCGCTCGACGTGACGATACAGGCGCAGATCCTGCAGCTGCTCGACAATCTGCGCCGCGATCTCAACATGGCCGTCATCCTCATCACCCACGATCTTGGCATTGTGGCGCAATGGGCCGATCGGGTCATGGTCATGTATGCCGGCCGCAAGGTGGAAGAAGGATTGCCTGAACCGGTTTTCTCCAATCCTTACCACCCCTATACGCGCGGCCTGCTGGCTGCCTCTCCGCGCGCCGAAGACGGCCAGCATTATCGCGACGGGCCACTCATCGAAATTCCGGGTTCAATCGTTTCCGCCACGGGGGAGCGCGGCTGCGCCTTCCGGCCACGCTGTCCGAGCGCCCGCGGTTTCTGCGGGCAGTTCGTACCGCCGCTGAGGCTCGTCTCGGAAGGCCGCTACGCCGCCTGCCCCTTCGTATCCCCCACATCCCAAGAGGTATCCGATGACGCTCTTGTCAGTGCATAGTCTTTCCACCCACTATTCGGGAGGACGCGGAACAGTCCGCGCCGTCGACGATGGGTCGCTCGACATCGAGGCGGGCGAGACCGTGGCGCTGGTGGGTGAATCAGGCTGCGGCAAATCCTCGCTCGGCAAGTCGCTGATGCGGCTGGTGGAGCCCACTTCCGGCAGGATCACCTTCAAGGGCGCCGATGTCACGGCGATGTCGTCGTCGCAGTTGCGCGGCATCCGCCGCCGCATCCAGATGATTTTTCAGGACCCATTCGCGTCGCTCAATCCACGCCAGACGGTGCGAACTATCCTTACCGGGCCGTTGAAGGTGCACGGCATTGGCGACAGGGCGCAACAGCGGGAGATCGTCGAGGCGATCGTCGCGCAGGTGGGTCTGCCACCGGATGCACTCGACCGCTATCCGCACGAGTTTTCCGGCGGCCAGCGCCAGCGCATCGGCATTGCCCGGGCGCTCGTTCTCGAGCCGGAACTGGTCGTCTGCGACGAGCCTGTCTCGGCGCTCGATCTTTCCATCCAGGCGCAGATCCTCAACCTTCTGGTGGAGATGAAGAAACGGCTTTCTTTGTCCTATCTCTTCGTATCCCACGACCTTTCGGTCGTACGCTATTTTTCCGATCGCGTTCTCGTCATGTATCTCGGCAAGATCGTGGAAAGCGCGCCGACCGCGGAGCTTTGGGCCTCGCCGAAACACCCCTATACCCGTGCGCTTCTCGCAGCCGTTCCCGATCCCGCGCGCCGCAAGCAGGCAGCGCCCATTTCCGGCGACCTGCCGAGCCCCCACAACCCGCCATCCGGCTGCCGGTTTCACACCCGCTGCCCGCTCGCCACCGATCTCTGTCGCGAAAAAGCGCCGGATTACACCCTTTTCGGCAAGAACCACGCCGTGGCTTGCCACCATGCCCAATAAACTGAAGGAGCAACCATAATGGTCGACTATCGCTATCTCGGACGCAGCGCGCTGAAAGTTTCACCGCTGAGCCTCGGCACGATGATGTTCGGAGGCCCGACGCCGGATGACGTGGCCTTCCGCATCATCGACAAGGCACGCGAGCAGGGCATCAACTTCATCGACACTGCCGATGTCTATCACGACGGCAAGTCGGAAGAAGTCGTTGGTCGCGGTATCAAGACCAGTCGCGATCACTGGGTTCTGGCAACGAAATTCGTCAATTCCCACACCAAGGGTCCGAACCTTGGCGGCCATTCGCGCAAATGGGTGATCGAGACCGTCGAGAATTCGCTTCGCCGTCTCAACACCGACTACATCGATATCCTCTATTTCCACCGCGCCGTCTTCGACGCGCCGCTGGAAGAACCGGTACGCGCCATTGCCGATCTCATCCGTGCGGGCAAGCTGCGCTATTTCGGCGTTTCCAATTTCCGGGGCTGGCGCATCGCCGAAATTTCGCATCTGGCCGATCAGCTCGGCATCGACCGGCCTATCGCCAGCCAGCCGCTCTACAACATCGTCAACCGCACGGCCGAAGCCGAGCAGCTGCCTGCGGCACATAATTACGGGCTGGGCGTCGTTTCCTATTCGCCGCTGGCACGTGGCGTGCTGACCGGCAAATATCAGCCGGGTGAGCAGCCGGGCGCAGATACCCGTGTCGGCCGTGGCGACAAGCGGGTTCTGGAAACCGAATGGCGCCCCGAGTCGGTCGAAATCGCCCAGAAGGTTGCGGCGCACGCCGCATCAAAGGGTGTTTCGGCAGCGGATTTTGCGCTCGCCTGGGTGCTGAACAACAAGTTCGTCACCGCCGCGATCACCGGCCCGCGCACTGAAGACCATTGGGACGGTTACGTCCGCGCCCTCGATGTGAAGATCGATGCGGAAGACGAGGCGCTGGTCGACAGCCTTGTGACGACAGGCCATCCCTCGACACCCGGCTTCAACGATCCGAGCCATCCCGTCGAAGGCCGCGTGCCGCGCAATATCGAACCGGCTCCCCGCCCGGTCGTCAAGCCGCGCGCGGTCGCCTGATCGTCCAGAAGAAAATGCCTGCGGCGCGACCGTGCCGCAGGTCATCACATCCGCTCAGGGAAAATCCGCAATGTCCAATCCTAAAATACAGACCGCAACCACCGATAATTCCAGCGTGCCGAGCCGAGACGACATTCTGGCCCGCGCCAGGGACATTGGGGCTGTTGCCGCCAAGGATGCCGCTCGCCGTGAGCGTCAGCGGGAACTTCCCTTCGAAATCTTCGGCCTGATCAAAGAAGCCAAGATCGGCACGCTGCGCATCCCCGAGGCCAAAGGCGGGCCGGGAGGCTCGATTGCGGACTATATAGAAGTCCTGATGATTCTCGGGGAAGCCGACAGCAATATTCCGCACGCACTCCGCAGCCATTTCAATTTCACCGAAAACCTCGCTCTCACACCGATCGAGCTTGAGGATCGGCGGCACCTCGAAAATGTCCTCACCGGCAAGCTCTTTGCGGGCGCCAGCACGGAACAGGGGACCAAACGCCCCGGCGAAATCACCACGCGCCTCAGCGCCGATGGCGACCGTTATCGTCTGAACGGCCGCAAATGGTATGCGACCGGCACCGCCTTCGCAGATTTCGGCACCTTTAGCGCTGTCGGCGACGACGAACAGCCGATCGGCGTCCTCATTCCGCTTGATCGGCCCGGGATCACCATTCTCGACGACTGGGACAGCATGGGCCAGCGCATGACGGCAAGCGGCGGCGTTTTGCTTGAAAATGTCGAGGTGCTCCCGCATGAACTGACGACCCGCAAGCTCGGCAGCCAGATCGGGCGCCACAGCTCGGCCATGCGACAATTGCACCTCGCTGCCTCTGCCGCCGGTGCCGTTCAGGGTGCACTCAACGATGGCATCGACTATGTTCTGCGCCAGGCGCGCACCACGCTCCACAGCAGCGCCGAAACCGCCAATCAGGACCCCTTTGTGCAGAAGATGCTCGGCGAGATCAGCGCCGGTGCCTTCGCCGTCAAGACGCTGATCCGCGAGGCGGCAAGAACGCTCGACAGGACCGCCGCCGCCTTTTCCAGCGGCGACGAAGAGGCGATAGAAGCGGCTTTGCTGGAAGGTTCTCTCGCCACCGCCCGTACCCAGATCATCGCATCGCAGCTTTCACTGACGGTCGCCACCAACCTTTACGAACTCGGCGGCGGATCGGCGACGTCCAGCGAGCGGAATTTCGACCGCCACTGGCGCAACATCCGCACGGTCTACAACCACAATCCGCTTGCCCACAAGGCGCGTGTCATCGGCGACTACTATCTCAACGGCACTACGACGCACCTCAGGGAAGGCCGGGTATTCTAACCATGAAGGGAAAACGGGCATGAGAACGGAATTCATCCCTCCTTCGGTCGCAAGAGCGGCTTTCCGGTTGCCGACGCTTTCCCGGCTCCCGCCGCTGACGGCCCTGCGCGCATTTGTCGTGGCCGCGCGTCACGCCAGCTTCTCGCGGGCCGCGGAAGAACTGCATGTCTCGACTGCCGCAATCGGCCAGCAGGTGCGCATTCTGGAAACCCATCTCGGGCAAACACTCTTCAGCCGCCAGCGCGGCGAGCTGGTGCTGACCGAGGCCGGAAGCACGCTTTACCCCGGCCTTGCGGACGCTTTCGAGACGATGATCGGCAGCCTTTCCGATCTCATGGCCTCCGGCGGCCGGCGGCAGGTGAAGGTTCTGGCGGAAGGCTGTTTTGCGGCCCGATGGCTGGCGCCACGGTTGGGAACCATCGTTCCAGCCCTTGGAGACGTAGATATCTCGATTGAATCTCTCGAGGGCGATACCATCGACCTCACGCATTTCGATGCCGATTGCGCGATCGTCGCGACCCACGGACAAATCCCCGGTTTCATTCACGAACCGCTTTTTGCCGACGCCGTCAGTGCCGTCTGCACCCCGGATTTTGCCACCCGCCACCAGCTTGGTGGTGAACCCGAGCGGCTTCGGGATATCTCTTTTGCGATGTTGCGCGGCAACGGCGCCGATGCTGCCTTCGAATGGGCAAACTGGCTGCGCGCCTGCCGCATTCCGCTTCGGCTTTCGGCAACCGGACCGCGCTTTTCGCGTCAGACCGCGCTGATAGAGGCACTCTTGTCCAGCCACGGCATCGGCCTTGCGCGCCACTCGCTCATTTCCGAAGAGCTTCGAACCGGCCGTCTGATCGCACCTTTCGGCGCACCTCAGCCGACCGCCAGCCGGTATCATCTTCTGACCAGTCCTGACAGGCGGCGGCTGCCGGAAGTCGCATCTCTACTCGCCTTGTTGCGCGAGGACACACGCTCTCTCGAAGCCGCCGCCTGAACACGCCCGTCCCACATCAGGCGCGGTCCCTTTGCAACTCCCTGGTCGTATGGATGTTTTCCGGCCGGGGCAGGCCGTAATGATCACGCAGCGTGTCGCCCTCGTAGTCCTCGCGGAACAGCCCGCGCTGTTTGAGGATCGGCACGACCTCGTCGACGAAAATATCGAACCCGCCATTCAGCCATGGCGGCATGATGTTGAAGCCGTCGGCAGCACCTTCACGGAACCAGGTCTCTATCCAGTTTGCCACCTGTTCCGGCGTTCCCGAAATCACCTTGTGGCCGCGCCCGCCGGCAAGCCGGTGCAACAATTGCCGGATCGTCGGATTTTCCCGGTCGATGACATCGAGAACCAATTGATGCCGGCTGCTATCCGCCTGCGCGCGCGTCGCTTCCACCGCCTCCTTCGGCAACGGCTGATCGAGATCGGCCGATGAGAGATCAATGCCTGTAATGCGCTGCAACTGCCCAAGCGAAAAGGCCGGCTGGATGAGATTGTTGAAACTCGCCTCTAGCTTTCGCGCCTCCTCTTCGGTGGAGGCGATGAAGGGGCTGATCCCCGGCAGGATTTTCACATGGGCGGGATTGCGCCCCGTGGCCGCCACGCGCCTCTTGATGTCGGAATAAAAAGACCGCGCACTCTCCAGAGTTTGATGCGCGGTAAAGATTGCCTCGGCATACCGGGCAGCAAAGCCACGGCCGTCCTCCGAAGAGCCGGCCTGCACATAGACCGGCCTGCCCTGCGGCGAGCGTGGCAGGTTGAGCGCGCCCCGCACCCGGTAGAACTCGCCCTCGTGACTGGCGGGATGGATGCGGTCGGTATCGGCGAAAAGACCGCTCTCCTTGTCGGCGACGATGGCATCGTCTTCCCAGCTGTCCCAGAGCTTCGTCACCACATCGACGAACTCAGTCGCCTGCCGGTAACGGTCGGCATGCGGCGGATGCTGCTGGAGATTGAAGTTTCCGGCCGCTGCATCGGCCGAGGTCGTCACGATGTTCCAGCCCACCCGGCCGCCGCTGATATGATCGACCGAGGCGAACAGCCGCGCGAGATTGTAAGGCTCGTAATAGGTGGTGGAGGCCGTCGCAATGAAGCCGATCTTTTCGGTGACGGCCGCCAAGGCCGCCAGCATGGTGATCGGTTCCAGCCGGTGCCGGGCGGCATAGCGGATATTGGCGTCCAGCACCGGCGCATCGGCAAAGAAAATGGCATCCAGCTTTGCCGCCTCGGCCTTGCGGGCGATATCCTGGTAGAGCCTTATATCCGTGACGCGCAGTGGCTCCGACTCGGGGTGGCGCCAGGCTGCTTCATGGTGCCCACCCGGATAGATGAACGCATTGAGGACCAGCTTCTCGGATTTTCTGCTCATGGCGATGAACCCTTTTCAACGTTGACGCGGCTTTAAACGAGAGGTGAGGATGCGCTTACGCCTCCTTCGTCACCCACGCTTTGGCGAGATTGCCACTGAGACCCTCCGCCCCTGTCGCGTAATCCTTGATGCGGATGCTGCCGACGACCGGCTGGATTGGCGAAACGAGATTGATGACGGGAAGATCCTTGGCGACGACGGCCTGAAACTCCTTGAAGAAGGCTGCGCGCTTTTCGATATCCGGCTCCACCGCGGCCGCTTCCAGCAGCCGGTCCACTTCCGGATTGGCGTAGTGGCTGGCATTCGAAAACGGCAGGCCGATCTTGAAGTTCTTGCTCCAGTAGACACGCTGCACGCCGGCCGTCGGATCGAAGGTATTGGAGAGGGATTCGACTGAAAGGTCCCAGGCGCGATCGGTATAAACGACCTTCACATAGGTGCCGAAATCGAATTTTTGGATATCCGCCTCGATGCCGATCTTGGAAAGCGCCTGCGCTATGAAATCCGAATAGGTCTGCGGGTTGAACGGGTTGGTGGTGACCCTGAGCTTGAAGCGCTTGCCGCCATCCTTGCGCGGAAAGCCCGCCTCATCCAGCAGCTTTTCCGCCAGCGCGACGTCGAATTTGGCAAAACCGATATCCGGATTGTGGAACTTCGCAAGGCCGGGGCTGATCGGCGTGGGCGATGGCACGGCGTAACCGTAAAGCACGGTATCGATCAGCGCCGGAACGTCGATCGCGTGGGCAATGGCCTGCCTCACCTTCAATTCCTTGAGATATTCGTTCTCAAGGTTGATGACGAGCTGGTTCTGCTGGCCGGCATAGGCGTAGATGCGGTCATCCACCTTCAGCGTCGGGATGGATTTCAGTCGTTCCAGATCGGCAAGCGCCACAGGGTTCGGGCCAATGTCGCCCTCTCCGGTTTCCAGCGCCGCCGCGCGAGCGCCCGCATCGTTGATGAGGCGAATGATGACGCGGTCGAGATAAGGACCTGACGCGTCCCAGTAGTCGGCATTCTTTTCTAGAAGAATATGGCTGCCCGGCACCCATTCCTTCAGGACGAAGGGACCGCTGCCGATGATCTGGGCGGGTTTTGGATTGTCAGTCGGCTTGAAGGTCTCGAAGATGTGCTTTGGCACAACAGGCGATTCCGACGAGGCGAGCGCGGTGATCAATCCCGGCGCCGGCTTGGAAAGCTTCACCTTCGCGACCAGCGGATCGGAAGTATCGACGCTTTCAACATGTGAGAAAGTCGCCCGGCCGCGCGGATGAGCTTCCTTCAGCCGCAGGATCGAGAACTCCACATCCGCCGATGTCACCGGCTTGCCGTCATGGAACTTCGCATTCGGCTGCAGATGAAAGACATATTCCAGCCCGTCGGCGGAAACGCTCCATTCTTTGGCAAGGCTCGGCTTGGGCGAAAGTTCGTAATCGTACGTCAAAAGCCCGTCATAAATCTTCGATCCGATGAACTGCGGACCGCCCGCACTGGTATTGATTGCCACGAGTTGCGTCGGCTCGGGAAAATAGACGATCTTGAGCGTACCGCCCGAAACCGGCTCTTCAGCAGCAGCGAAAGAACCACCTGGAAGCGCCACGAAAGCGCCGGCGGCGAGTGCAATTTTATGAAACTGGCGTCTGGAAAAGGTCATGTCTGTCTCCGATAAAAACCCGATGTGCGGGGTGCGGCATCTCAGTGCAGTTGCGGGAACCCGTGACGCTCGGCGAGGATTTGCAAAATGCGTTTCGTGTCCTGAATGAAGTGCGTGTCGCCTCTGGTCGTCGCATCGGCTGGTGCATCGCCGGTAAAGACGAACAGCGGCAACGACTGGTTTTCCTCACCCAGGACGGCGATGACCGCTTCGCGCGGACGCTGAAAACCGACCCGGTGGATATCGATCCCGGCGACAAGGTCCGGAAAGGTGGCAAGCAGGCCTTCGATCTGGTTACAATGCGGGCAGACGAACCGGACGCCGGGGTGCTTGGGGTCTTCAAAACCGGGGGCGATCAAAAAAAGCGTATCCTTGGCCATGGCATCCATCGTGTGCGGGTGAGATTTCATGGACACAGTGCAGGCAGAGAAATCAGAGGTCCAGAAAGCTATTCTTCCCGCAAAACGAAGAATTCCTTCGCCCTAAATTATTGAAGAAATTGATTTTTTTAGAGTTCCGATAATTGGCATCACCGTTCCTGCCGGCCTGTTCCAAAGGCAACGTTTTTCCCGAAAACGCCGTTATCCCGCGATAGTGGGAAAAGGCCGGAGGGCCGTTTTCAGCAATAAAAAACCCGGCAAAATTGCCGGGTTTTTTATTGCCATATGCAAAACGCTCACTCGTTCTTCCAGGCCGTCGACAGATCGCCATAGGCAATGTCGATGGTGGTGACGAGAGACTGCAGGCTGGTGTTGCGCAGAATGACGGTCGGCAGGGCGACGATAGAGAAATTCGGCAATTCGTCACCGGTGATTTTCTGGATATCGTGGAACTGCCCCGCCCGTTTCGTTTCATCCACTTCAATCGCAGCGGCGCGGAAAAGATCATCCACCCTGGGATTGTTGTAGTGGGCGGCATTGACGTATGGCGCGGGTTTCTTGATGCCATCGGACCAGTAGAGCCGCTGCACGCCCGCTGTCGGATCAAACAACCGGCTGATGCCGTTCACTGTCAGGTCAAAACCGCGCTCCGTATAGACGCGCTTGATGAAGGTCGCGAGATCGCCTTCGACGATATCCACCTTCACGCCGAGCTTGCCGAAGGACGAGCGTAGATATTCGGAGGTTTTGCGGAAAACGTCGGAGGGCAGGAAGGCCAGCCGCAGCGAAAAACGCGTGCCATCCGCACCCCTCGGATACCCCGCCTTGTCCAGCAGCTCGTTCGCTTTGGCCAGATCGAAGGGATAGGTAAAGGGCTTCTCGTCATTATAGGCGGTGAATACCGCTGGAATGTTCGAACCGGCGGGTTTCGCCGTGCCGAAAAAGATCGCGTCGTTGATGAAATTGCGGTCGATGGCATGTGCCAGCGCGTGCCGCACCTCCTTTTTCGCGAGGATCGGGTTCTCCAGATTGAACTCGAATATGGCGGCGTTATTGAGATAGGAGTCGGTATATACCTCCACCGAAAGCTTGGGATTCTGCCGCAAACGCTCCAGATCGCTGTAGGAGACATCGGCGGTATAATCCGCCTCGCCCGTTTCCACCGAGATGGTGGTGGAGGCCGCGTCAGCGACGAACCGCGCCACGAAGCCATCGAGATAGGGAAGATCGGCCTGCCAGTAGTTCGGGTTCTTCCTGAGCTTCACATAGCTGCCGCGTTTCCATTCCTCAAACACAAAGGGGCCAGTGCCAACGGGCGCGTTGCCGTTCGGGCTCTCATTGTAGTTTTCCGAAGCATAGGCATGGGCCGGCAAAATGGGCGTTTCGCCACCAGTCAGCGCCCTCAGAAGATAAGGCGCAGGTTTGGAAAGCACCACTACCGCCGTCAGCGGATCGGGCGTTTCGATATCAGCAACATTGGCGAAAGTGATACGGCCGCGTGGGCCCACCTTCTTGAAGGCAAGCAGGGAAAATTTCACATCCTGTGCGGTGAAATCCTTGCCATCATGCCATTTGACGCCCTTGCGCAGCTTGAAGGTGTAGCGCAGCCCGTCGGTGGAGGTTTCCCAGCTTTCGGCGAGAACCGGATGCGGCTTAAACTCGCTGTCGAAGCGTACCAACCCTTCCAGGATCTTGGTGGAAATCGCGCGCGTTCGCGTATTGGAATCGGAAAGCGGCACAAGCGTCGTCGGCTCACCGAGACCCGCAAGGGTGACAATACCACCCTTTTTCGGCGTTTCTGCCGCCAGCACCGGCACGGATGGCAGCAGCATGGCCGCACCTAGCGCAGCACTCAAAAGCAATGTCTTACGTCTTGTAATATCCATGGATGTTTCCTCTTGCAGGCTTGTTTTCAAATTTTCAGGCAGGCTTCAGCCGGGTTTCGACCAGCCGGGCAAACAAGGTGGCGCCGACCGGCAGGATGGCATCGTCGACAATGAAACCGGGATTATGGGCTGGCACGGTGCCGGAATGACCGAGGGTGAAAAACGCACCGGGCGCATGTTTCAGGAGGTCGGCGAAATCCTCGCTGCCCATGAAGCGGCTGGGCTCGGTGGAAACGCGCTCGTCTCCGAGAACTTCGCGCGCCACCCCGGCCACAATCTCCACCGATGCGTCATCATTGGTCAGAACCGAGAATATGTCGCGAATATCCACCTCGGCGGTGAGCCCGTAAGCGGCGGCAATGTGATCGGAAATCGTGCGGATTCGGCCCCTTATGGTCTCGCGCACGCTGTCGGAGAAGGCCCGCACCGTGCCTGCAATCGAGGCCGTTTCGGGGATGACGTTATAGGCAGATCCCGCCTCGATGCGGGTGATCGACAAGACGGCCGGATCGGTCGGCGGCACATTGCGGCTGACGATGGTCTGCAATGCCTGGATGAGTTCACCCGTCGCCGGCACCGGATCACGCGAGACATCCGGGTGAGCCGCATGCGCGCCCCTGCCCTTCAGCCGGATATCGAAGAAATCGGCGCCTGCCAGAATGGTGCCGGGCGAGACCTTCAGATGGTTGGGTGCTGCATGGGAGGAATTGTGCAACCCGTAAATTTCATCGACGGGGAAATCCTTGAACAACCCATCGGCGATCATGGCGCGTGCGCCACCCAGTCCTTCCTCGGCGGGCTGGAAAATGAAAATCACCGTGCCGGCAAAATCACGGGTTTCCGCCAGATAACGGGCGGTGCCAAGCAAGATGGTGGTGTGCACATCATGCCCGCAGCCGTGGAACTTACCGGGATAGACCGATGCATAAGGCAGCCCTGTTTCTTCCGGCATCGGCAGGGCATCCATATCCGCCCTCAACCCGATTGAACGGTTGCCAGCATGACGGCCACGCAGCACGCCGACCACGCCGGTCTTGCCATAACCGCGATGCACCTCGATGCCCCAGGAGGTGAGCTTCTCGGCGACGATGCCGGAGGTGCGCACCTCTTCGAAACCGATTTCCGGATGCTGGTGCAGATCGTGGCGGATGGAGACGAGTTCGGGAACATAGGTCCCGATCCGGTCTATGACTTTCGGCGCGGGCGTTTTGACGGGATCGACGGCAATATTCACGGTATCTCCTCAGGGCAAAAAAGATCGTTCTCGCAATCTCTGTGATTGCGAAGTGCTAAGCTTCAGAACTGGAAATCTGAGGCGGGAGAGGCGTCAGAGCCTCAGGCCAACCTCCTTCATCAAGGGCAGAATGCGCTCAGCGAAATATTCGAGATCTTCACGGAAATCGTAGAAATTTAGCTGCACGCCATCGATGCCAGCCTTTTTCAAGCCGACAAGCTGCTCGACCACCTGCTCCGGCGAGCCGATGATTTCGATATTGCCGCCGAGATTGCGCCCCTGCTTGTGGCGCGCATCGCCGCGACCCCGCCAGGCATGGGCGTCGCTGTCGTAATTGTTGGTCGCAAAGGCACGGGTGCCGGGTTGCGGTTTTCCCGCCTCGATGGCGTCGGCATAGGCGATCGCTTGCCTCTCCGTATCCGCGGCTGACGATGATCGGATTAATGAGCGTCTTCACCTGACGGCCATAGGCCCTGGCGCGGTTCTTGATGGTGGCGATATGATCGGGAAGCGTTTCGAGCGCGCTGTCGATATGCGCGCCGCCGGGCGAGGTAACGAAAACCAGATCGGAATGGCGGGCGGCGAAATCGATACCGGCCGGCGAGCCGGTCGCCGTCACCAGCGGCGGGCGGCCAAAGGCGGGCTTTGGCGTTATCCAGCCGTTGTTGATGGCCCAGGGGTTAAGCTTGCCCTCATAGGAGAAGTTTTCGGTTTCTCCCCACAGGCGATGCAGCACATCGAACAACTCCCCCGCCATGTCGTAGCGCTTGTCATGGTCGATCCGCTGCCAGCCGAACATTTCATGCTCGATGGCGCGATGGCCGGTGACGATGTTGATGCCCCATCGTCCCCTGGCGATATGATCCAGCGTCGCGCCATATTTGGCGAGATGGAGCGGATGCAGGGGACCGTAAAGCACATGAATAGTGGAGATCAGAAGAATGCTCTTGGTGACCGCCGCCATGGCGCCCAGCGCAATGAAACTGTCGAGCGAGGATTCGCCGTCATAACCGCCCTTGGGCAGCCATTGCGTGCGGCTGAAGGCTATTTCGAAACCAAGCTCCTCCGCGCGCTTCACCAGCTCCGCATTGTAGTCGAAGGTCCAGCTATTACTGGTTGGCAGGCTGGAGAAGTTGATGTCCTGCAGATTGAGGAACAGCCCCAGCATCAGTGGCTGCTTCACCGCGCGGCTGAGCGGGCTGTCTTCGAAATCAGTGGGGCTTTTCAGTTCGGGACCTTCAGGCAGTGAAACAGTCAGCGCCATGTCTTTTCTCCCTCGGAATGATTACCCTGCGGGGTGGTCGCTGCCAGCCGGGCGCGCAAATAGGCCTCCACGCTGCGGGGCTGCCGACCGGTAATCCGCTCGATGTTGTCGTTGACGGAGGCCGCGAGGCCCTCGCGGATAAGTTGGCCGAATTCACCAATCGCCTTCTGTTCGAACGCTCCGATATGCGGCGGAAAAACGGAAGCGGAATGATGCGATATCCCCACGGGGCGATGCAGGATACGGGCCGCGATGCGGGCGATTTCCAGTGCCGTCAAGGCTTCACCGCCGGTTAGCACCAAGGCGCCGAAAACAGACGTGCTCGCAGTCAAGGCGTGAACCGCCACATCGGCTATATCGTCGGCATCAATGAAGGAAACGGCTGCATCGCCGAAACGGGCGGGCACATCCTCCCCCTGGCGTAGTGCTGCAACGACGGGTTCCAGCGCCACCTGCATCCAGGCATTCGGCCGCAGCACCGTATGCGCAATGCCGCTCCCGGCCAGATGTTTTTCGACCTTGGCGTGGGCGGCACCCGAGATGGAGCGTGCGGCATTGGCGATGGTCCAGTCGGAGCCGGATATTTTCACGATCCGCGATACGCTGGCGGAGAGAGCGGCATCGATGACCGCTTTCTGGTCCGCCGCCAGCGTTTCACCGATTGGGGAAAGCAGGAACACCGTGTCTGTTGCGCGTGAGGCCTCTTTCAGGCTCGCCGGATCGGAGAAATTACCCTCCGAAATATCCACCCTGTCGCCCCAAAGCTTGAGCGCGTCCTCACCCCGGCGGGTCAGCACCCTAACCTTCGCCTCTTTCTGCAAAAGGCGGCTGACGACGCGTTGGCCGAGCTTGCCGGTTGCACCCGTTACAAGAATGGTTGCTGTCATGACGCCCTCACTTCGCCGCAGCCTGTTGCAGTAAAGAAAGGGCGCGCGGATCGGCCCAGTCGTTCACATCGAAATCGTCAGGGATGAATTTCCATTCCAGCAGGAAATCCTTGAAGTGGCTGAGCGCATCCAGCTCCGCCGGATCGAGATCGAGCCTCAGGTTACGGTACACATCCGCCCCGTTGGCGACGATAACCGCTTCCTCGCTGACGCCGATCTCGCGGGCGATGAAACGCACCGCTTCCGCCGGATTGTCATTCGCCCAGCCGGCAACCCGCTGTACCGTGGCCACGAGGTCGGCGACGAGATCGGGCCTTTCATCGGCAAAGGTGGCATCCACGGTCAAAGGACGTGGCGTGCCGTTATTGATGCGGATTTTCGGATCGGGGTGAAACCCGGTCGACACGACGACGTGCGCGCCAATGAGATTGGCGACGGTGACGCCCTCCGCCCCTTTGACAAAAAACGCATCGATCTTTCCGCGATGCAATGCCGCGATCTCCTCCCCATAGGGCAGCCGTCGGCGCAGGCCATGGAACCTGTCGTCAGCCGGTCCGAGCAGCACCGGCTCGGTTGCGGTGAGATCGACCAGCTCGACCTCCGCCACGGAAAGGCCGGAGACGGTCAGTGCCGACACGATGCCCTTGAGCGATGTGGCGCGCTGGAAGTCGATGGTTTCGTTCGGTCGTTTCGGCAGCCCGATGCGCCGGCCCTTGAGCTCGCCGCCCTTTGTTATACCACTGGCTGGCAGCGCTATGACCGCCTGAAACTCGTCGGTCCTGGTCAACCCGACAAGACGCGTCTGGCGTCCGCCGGATTTTGCCCAGATAGGCGGAATATTGCCGCCCTGACGGAAGGACCAGTCCAGACGGTGATCGAAATGGCTCTGGCGAATTGCCGGATCCGCCGCATCGCGAATGGAGGACACAGTAATACCGTGGCCGGCGAAACTCTCCTCGATCCAGCCAAGCTGCACCGCGATGGAAAGCGGCGTGGGCGCCGGGCAGCGCGTGTACCAGACGGTTTCAGGGTGGGTTACCTGGCGAAGGGCCGCATCAGCCATGGCGTTCGTCCTCTCAATTGCGATCTCTACGACACGCTACACGCCATAAAATATTTTCTATAGATAAAGTGTACTATTTGAGAGGCCATTGAGGAAATTCGTTTCCATATCAGCATGGCTTCGTACTTCCGGTAAAATATCCTTTCGGAAACGGCATCATTCTCGCGCGATACTTCGGCGGAGAGCGGCACTCGACGTGAACCTCTCCTTGGGAGCCTCGGCCATGGCTGGGAAGTTTTTCTTCTCCTGACAGCAAGGATTTTTAACTCGCGACCGGAACCCCGGCTGTTACGCTTCCCCGCAATTGTGTCGGACCCGCAAGCCGGCAATCCAACAGACCTGAAAGAAAAAGTGGCAGCATGAGCACGAACAAACGCCGGCTCAATCTCAATGTCGGCATCAATACCACCGGATACCTCGCCAATGCCTGGAAATACAGAAGCGGAGACCGGCACGATATCAACGATATCGGCTATTACCGGCGACTGACGGAACTGGCTCACAAAGGCCGGTTCGACGCCGTTTTCCTTTCGGATCACCCGGCATTGCTGACCGACCCGACAAGCCGGCCATTTCACACCATCGATCCGCTCATCCTTTCCACATCGCTTGCCGCACAGGTGCCGGACATCGGGTTCGTGGCGACCGTGTCCTCCACCTATAACTCGCCCTATAATTTTGCGAGACGAACGCAATCCATCGATATCGTCACGGGCGGTCGGCTGATCGTGAACATCGTCTCCTCCTTCAATCCGAACGTCGCCGCCAATTTCGGCAACGACCCGCTGCCGCCGCGCAATGAGCGATATGCCAAGGCCACGGAATTTCTCGATGTCGCGAAAAAGCTCTGGTCGAGCTGGGATCCGCGCCGCGAAGGCGAGGTGCCGGAAGACCGCTTCTGGGATGCGGCGACGGCCGAGACCATCGATCACGAGGGGCAATATTTTCATGTCAAAGGCCCGCTCAACGTCCCTCGTGGACCGCAGGGGCACCCCGTCATCGCCCAGGCGGGCGCTTCCGAGGGCGGCATCGATCTGGCGGCACGTCATGGCGAGATTATCTATTGCAACATATTGTCCCGTCCCGCCGGCCAGGCCTTTGGCAAAAAGGTCCGTGACCGCGCAGTGTCTTTCGGCCGCGATCCCTCCGGCATCCGCATCGTTCCCGGCCTCGTCGTCATTCTCGGCGAGACGCGCGAGGAAGCGCTGCGCAAACACGAACTCTACAGCGGAACCGGCTCGGAAGACGGTCTTCTGGCACGCTTCGCCAAGGAAAACGGTATCGATCCCCGCGATTTCGATCCCGATGCGAAACTGGATGGCGAGCGCTTCATTCCCGACCAGAACCGGCAATGGGCTGTCGGCATGGGGCTTGGCCTTTCCGAACTGCTGACCCATGAAAAGCTCACCGCCCGCGAGGCCGTGCGGCGCTCGGAGGGGCATCACCGGCTACTGCTTGGCACAGCGGAAGAGGTGGCGGATGGTATCATCGATCTCTGGCAGGACGGAACGGTTGACGGCTACACATTGCAGCCGCCCCGTGCCCCTGACGATATCGCCGAATTCGTCGAACAAGTCGTGCCGGTGCTGCAAGACCGCGGCGTTTATCCGCGCGAATACGAAGGCACGACCATACGCGAGAGATACGACCTGCCTCAACCAAACTGACGCTGTTCGCCTCGTTCGCCATTCCCACGCTCGGCGCAGGAATGGCGACGTTGTGAACGCACTATTGAGCTGTTGCCACTTTCAAAACCGGCCTTTCGCCGGAAAGCTGCGGCAGCACAGATGCGAAATCCGTCACGATCTGGCGATAATCTTCCGGCTGGAATTCATAGGGCAGTTCCAGACGGAATTCCGAGACAAACGGCAGAACGGGGTCGCGCGACAGCTTCTCCAGAATTTCATCCGTCGTCCCGACAATATCAGGCAGAAAAAGCGTGCGGCGCGCACCATGCGGCGTATGCGTGCGCTTGTCGCGCTCGGCCGCAAACTCCGCATAACGGCGGCGTGTCGAAGGGCTGGCACTGTCCGTCGGTAAAATCACGCGGCCAAGGGCGACGCGCGGCTGGCGCTCATGCGCCCATTCCTGCCGGAACCGGGCAACGAGGGCCGCCTGCGCCGTCAGAAAATCATCGGTATTTTCACCGCTGACGATATTGCCGGTCAGCAGATTGAATCCGGCCTTCCCCGCCCAGTGAGCGGAATTCTGCGATCCGCCGCCATACCACAGCCGGTCGGTCAACCCCTTGGCGAAGGGCCGAAGGCGCGGCACCTGCGCGCCCGCTGCATTGCCCGCCTCCGTTTCGCTGGACAGCGGTTCTGATCTCAAGGCCCTGGCGAGCTTCTCGGCACGGGCATGGCTGTAATCCGCATCGGGCGCCGTATCGACATAATCCGAAATCAGATGGGCGAAGGGCGGCGCGCCGACAGAGACGCCGACATTCAACCGTCCGTGTGACAGCACATCCACGGTGGCGAGATCTTCCGCCAGCCTGAAAGGGTTTTCATAACCCAGTTGAATGACGGCGGTGCCGAGGCCAATCCGCTTGGTGCGCTGCGACGCCGCCGCGAGAAAGGTGGCGGCCGAGGACACGCCGCGTTCCAGATGGCGCTGGCGGACCCAGGCGCTATCATAACCCAGCGCCTCGCCGGCTTCGAAAAGCTGCAGAGTTTCCTCCAGCCCCTGCGCAGGATCATCATCGTGATAGTTGCCGGGAACCAGAAAAGCAAAATGCGAGATATGGGAAATAGGCATGGTGTGCATCCGGGAATGTTTGTTGAGGCATGATGAAGCTCAGACAGCGCAGGTGCGGCCATCATCCTGTACCGCGCATACCCAAGCAGAATGCACGATGACCGGCATCGCTGGCGCGGCATGGTCTTTTATAGTCCCGGCGATTTTTGAAAGATCGTTGCGCGATTCAATAGTCTACTGAAATTATAGATTAATCCTCAAGGAGCGGTCGCTTTGTCCCCTCTCCATCCTTGTAAATACGCCGACGTATCGAGCGCCGCGCGAATGCCCTTGATTTTCCTCTCCGACATGTAATACAGATTATCATACATGTTGACAAATAATGCATACATGTATGACATTGCAGCCACCACGAACGCTGCGATACCTGCATGAGGGAGGAATTATGATCATCACCGACGTCGAGGTCCGTGTTTTCCGCACGACGACCCGTCGGCACTCGGACAGTGCCGGTCACGCACATCCGGGTCCGGCGCATCAGGTTGAACAGGCCATGCTGACCATCCGCACGGAAGACGGGCAAGAAGGCCATTCCTTCACAGCGCCGGAAATCGTTCGACCGCATGTCATCGAAAAATTCGTCAAGAAAGTGCTGATCGGCGAGGATTATCGCGACCGGGAACGCCTTTGGCAGGACCTTGCTCACTGGCAACGCGGCTCGGCGGCGCAGCTGACGGACCGCACGCTGGCGGTGGTGGACTGCGCGCTCTGGGACCTTGCCGGTCGCAGCCTCGGACAACCTGTATACAAGTTGATTGGTGGTTATCGCGACAAGGTGCTCGCCTATGGCTCGATCATGTGTGGGGACGAGCTGGAAGGCGGCCTTGCAACGCCTGAAGACTACGGCCGGTTCGCCGAAACGCTGGTGAAGCGCGGTTACAAGGGCATCAAGCTTCACACCTGGATGCCGCCCGTCAGCTGGGCGCCGGATGTGAAGATGGACCTCAAGGCCTGCGCGGCCGTGCGCGAAGCGGTCGGGCCCGATATCCGCCTGATGATCGACGCCTTTCACTGGTATTCCCGCACCGACGCGCTGGCATTGGGACGTGGCCTTGAAAAGCTCGGCTTCGACTGGATCGAAGAGCCGATGGATGAGCAGTCGCTCTCCTCCTACAAGTGGCTCGCCGACAATCTCGATATTCCCGTCGTCGGCCCGGAAAGTGCAGCTGGCAAGCACTGGCACCGCGCAGAATGGATCAAGGCCGGCGCCTGCGATATTCTTCGCACAGGCGTCAACGATGTAGGCGGCATCACGCCGGCGCTCAAGACCATGCATCTGGCCGAAGCCTTCGGTATGGAATGCGAGGTGCATGGCAATACGGCCATGAACCTGCATGTGGTCGCCGCCACCAAGAATTGCCGCTGGTACGAGCGTGGCCTCCTGCATCCCTTCCTCGAATATGATGACGGCCACGACTATCTGAAGTCTTTGTCCGACCCGATGGACCGCGATGGGTTCGTTCACGTTCCCGACCGGCCGGGCCTTGGCGAGGATATCGATTTCGATTTCATCGACAACAACCGGGTGAGATAAGGCTATGAAAACCGTGCTCGCCTTTGGAGACAGCCTCACCTGGGGCGCAGACCCGGCAACGGGTCTCCGCCACCGGCCTGAGCATCGCTGGCCGGAGGTGCTGGAGGCCGAGCTTTCCGGAAAGGCGAAGGTTCATGCCGAAGGACTTGGCGGGCGCACCACCTGTTATGACGACCATGCCGGCCCGGCCTGCCGCAATGGCGCACGGGCGCTTGAAGTCGCGCTTTCGTGCCACATGCCGCTTGATCTCGTCATCGTCATGCTCGGCACCAACGACATCAAGCCGGTGCATGGCGGTCGCGCGGAAGCCGCCGTTTCGGGCATGCGGCGGCTGGCGCAAATCGTCGAGACCTTCATCTACAAGCCGCGAGATGCAGTGCCTAAGCTTCTGATCGTCGCGCCACCGCCCTGCGTCGCGGGCCCCGCCGGAGAACCGGCGGGCGGCCGCGATATTGGTCAATCGCTACGGCTTGCGCCGCTCTATCACAAACTCGCCGCCGAACTTGGGCATCACTTCTTTGATGCCGGATCGGTCGCCAGCGCCTCGCCAGTGGATGGCGTGCATCTGGAAGCGCCGGCAACGGCGGCAATCGGCCGGGCGCTCGCCGCTCCGGTCAGAGACATTCTTGGCTGATCACACGAAGCCTGTGGAGGAACAGGCGCGCGGATCGAAACGTGGAAGGCCGTATGAACCGGTCGTATGGGAGGAAAAATGAGACATTTTCTTGCAACCGCAGCCCTCGGTGCACTGCTGATCGGCGCCGTGCCGCTCAGCGTCTTTGCCGAAACGCCGAAGGACCAGCTCATCGTCGCCACGACCATGAGCAATATCCTGACCCTTGATCCAGCCGCCATTACCGGCCGCGAGACGGTGCAGGTTCTGAATAATATATACGACACGCTGGTCGTGCTTTCGCCCAAAGATCGCAGCGTCCAGCCCCGCCTTGCCGAACGTTGGGAAATCGGCGAGGACCGGAAATCGATCCGCTTCCACCTGCGCGCCGACGCCAAGTTCGCGTCCGGTAACGCCGTGACGGCAAAGGACGTGGCATGGAGCCTGAAACGTCTGCTCGCCCGCAATCTGGCGCAATCGTCTTTCCTCAAAACGCGCGGCTTCAAGCTGGAGGATGCCGACAAGCTTTTCGTCGCCGAAAACGACCAGACCTTCGTGCTTAATATTCCGAAGCCTGATGATCCCAACCTGCTGCTGATGATCCTTGCACAGAATGGGCCCGGCTCGATCATCGACAGCCAGACGGCGCTTGCCAACGAAAAGGACGGCGATCTCGGTGGCGCGTGGCTGACGCTCAATTCGGCGGGCTCCGGCCCGTTCAAGCTAACCCAGTGGAAATCCAACGAATATATCATTCTCACCCGCAACGACGATTACTGGGGTGAAAAAGCCAAGATGAAGCGCGTCCTGATGCGCCATCTGCCGGAATCGCAATCGCAGCGGCTGATGCTGGAAAAGGGCGATATTGATGTCGCCTATTCCCTGCAGGCGCCGGACCTGAAGTCGCTCGAAGCCGACAAGACCATCGCCATCGAATCCACACCCGGCTCCGGTTTTTATTACCTCAGCGTTTCGATGAAAGACGAGCGCTTTGCGAACAAGAAAGTGCGCGAAGCCCTGCGTTACCTGATCGACTACGACGGTCTCGACAAGGCGGTCATGCCCTATTACGGCAAGCTGCATCAGCGCTCTCTCAGCACCGGTGTGATGGGCGCGCTGCCGGATCAGGGCTACAAGCTCGATATCGCAAAAGCCAAGGCGCTTCTGGCTGAAGCCGGTTATCCAAACGGTTTCAAGACGACGTTGCGCGTGCTCTCGGAAGACCCCTTCATGAAAGCGGCAACGGCCATCCAGAACACACTGGCCCAGGCCGGCATCCAGGCCGAACTGATCAGCGGTTCCGGCGACCAGATTTACGGCGCCATGCGCGAGCGCAACTTCGAACTGCTTCTTGGCCGCGGCGGCGGCGGTCAGCAGCCGCATCCAGACAACAACCTGCGCTCCATCGCCTATAATCCGAACAATGCGGACGACGCCAAGCTCACCAACTATCAGAGCTGGCGCACGAGCTTCTTCGATGAAAAGCTGAACAAGATGATCGAGGAAGCCCTTGTCGAGCGCGACGTGGCGAAACAGACGAAGCTCTACGAGGACCTTCAGGCCTATATGGACGAAATCGTCATGTCCATTCAACCATTCTCCGAAGTCGTCGACACCGCCGCTTTCCGCAGCGACATCAAGGGTATGATCGTCAGCCCCTGGCTCTCGCGCTTTGAAGAGGTGAGCAAGGAGCGCTGATCGGCTGCCATATCTGCAAGTAGGAGAAGGCGCGGCTAACCCCGCGCCTTTTTGCTGTAGTGAAGCTCCATTCACCCAATGTGTTAGGCGCAAGCGAAGCCTCCGCACTCTGTCACGCCGGAAGAGATCCGGGGTCTTGTGTGAGCAGCCCAAGCGCAGTTGGCGGCCCGCCCTCCCGCCGTAGCCATCCAAAAAAATTGCCCGGCACTGGAGGCCGGGCGAGGAAGGAGGATTTTATTATTCGTGATGCCCCGGAGGAGGACGATCACGCTTTGGGAGGTGTCATGCGCCTTCATATTCCAGCGAGGCGCCGATCAGTTCGCGCGCATAGGGATGTGTCGCGCCATTGCCCGCGATTGCCTCACGCGGCAGGATTTCGGTGATTTCGCCGCGCAGCATCACGGCGAAGCGGTCGCACATGTGGTCGACCACGGCGAGATCGTGCGTCACCATGATATAGGTGAAGCCGCGCTCTTCGCGCAGGCGCTGCAACAGGTTGAGGATTTCGGCCTGCACCGAAACATCGAGCGCCGAGGTCGGCTCGTCGAGCAGAAGCAGCGACGGTTCAAGGATCAGCGCACGCGCAATCGCCACGCGCTGCCGCTGGCCGCCGGAAAGCTGATGCGGGAAGCGGTCCAGGAACGACACGGGCAGACCGACATCCGTAATTACCTTGCGCATGCGCTCTTCACGATCGCCCAGTTTATGGATGGCAAGCGATTCTCCGAGAACGGTGCGCACCGACTGGCGCGGATGCAGCGAACCATAGGGATCCTGAAACACCATCTGCAACGTGCGGCATCGCTCGATCAGCGGCATGTCGCGAACCGACTTTCCATTGATGAGGATTTCGCCGCTCCAGAAATCATTCAGCATCGACACGCAGCGCAACACTGTTGATTTGCCCGAACCGCTTTCACCGACCAGACCGAAACACTCGCCCGGCTCGACGCGAAAGGACACCGAAGGCAGCACTTTCAGCGCCGTGTGGCCGCTGCCGAAGGTGATGGAGAGATCGCGGGTTTCAACGGAAACGGCCATTATACTTTCTCCTCCAGCCATTCGGGGCGGCGATCCAGCACCGCAAGTGGCGCACGCGTGCCGCCAATCCGCGGCTGCGCCGCGAGCAGGCCGCGCGTGTAGGGGTGTTGCGCTTGATCGAGGTCGCGCGCGGCAAGCGTTTCCACCACCCGGCCGGCATACATGATGAGTACCCGGTCGCAGAAATTGCGCACGAGATTGAGGTCGTGGCTGATCATGATGAGACCGATGCCTCTATCCCGAACGAGGCCATCGAGAATATTCAGAACCTGCAGCCGCACCGTCACATCCAGCGCAGAGGTCGGCTCGTCGGCAATGACCAGATCAGGATCGGCAAGCAGCATCATCGCAATCATGACGCGCTGGCCCATGCCACCGGAAATCTCGTGCGGATATTGCTCGTAGACGCGCGCGGCATCGCGGATTTTAACCGCATCGAGCATGGCGAGCGCCTTTTCCCGGGCTTCCGATTTCGACGCCTTGAAATGGCGCAGATAGGTCTCCGTCACCTGATCGCCGACACGGCGGATGGGATTGAGGGAGAATTTTGGATCCTGAAGGATCATCGACATGCGCCGTCCGCGAACCTTCAGCATCTCCTTCTCGCTGAGCGACAGAAGATCGAGGCCATCAAAATCAAGCTTGTCGGCCGTTATCGTCGCCGATGGCAGGAGGCGCAGCAAAGCCCGGCCGACGGTGGACTTGCCCGAGCCGCTTTCGCCGACAATGCCGAGACGCTCCCGGCCAAGGGTGAAGGAGATGCCGCGCACGGCCTCGGTGGGCGAACCGCCATAACGGATGCGAAGATTTTCGACGTCGAGGATTGGTTTTTCCATGGCCCTATTTCCGGTTCATCTGCTTCGGATCGAGCGCATCCCGCAGGCCGTCACCCAGAAGGTTGAAGGCAAGGCTGACGGAAAGGATCGCAACGCCGGGGAAAGTGACGAGCCACCAGCTGTCGAGCATGTAACGGCGTCCGGTCGCGATCATCGCGCCCCATTCAGGCAGGGGCGGCTGCGCGCCAAGGCCTAGGAAGCCGAGGCCTGCGGCGGTCAGAATGACGGTCGCCATATTCAGCGTCAGACGGATCAGCACCGAAGGCAGGCACATTGGCATGATCGATTTTATGATGATGCGCAGCGGCGAAGCACCCTGAAGCCTTGCGGCGGCAATGTAGTCCGCCTTGCGGAATGTCATCGCTTCGGCGCGTGCGAGCCGCGCGATCGGCGGCCATGAGGTGAGCGCGATCGCGATGATCGCATTGTTGAGGCTGGGTCCGAGCGCGGCCACGAAGGCGAGCGACAGGATGAGGCTCGGGAACGACAGGAAAATATCCGTGATGCGCATCATCACCGTATCGAACTTGCCGCCGAGATAACCGGAGGCCGTGCCGACCAGCAGACCGACCGGACCGACGATGATCGACACCAGCGTGATGATGGTGAGAGTGATGCGCGCGCCCCACAGAAGGCGACTGTAAATATCGCGTCCAAGCTCGTCCGTGCCGAAGAAATGGCCGTTACCAGGCGGCTGCAGCGTCTTGGCGAGATCCTGCACGTAAGGATCATGCGTCGCAAGCCAGGGCGCGAAAATCGCCGCGATGACGAGAAGCAGCAATATCACCAGGCCGAAGGCCGATGTCGGGCTTTTCAGCAGGAAGACAATGATGTTCTTCAGCGCGTTCAATGGCACGGGAAGACGCAAGGAAGTTTCTGCACGAGCCGTCATCAGCGGGTCCTCGGATCGAAAAAGCGGTAGAGAATGTCGGACAGGAGATTGAGCCCGATGAAGATGACTCCGACGATAAGTACGCAGGTCATCACGGCATTCATGTCGCCGATGATAAGATTGCTGGTGAGATATTGGCCGAAGCCCGGCCAGGCGAAGACGGTCTCGATAAGGACAGCGCCTTCCAGCAGTGAGCCGTAAGCAAGGGCAATGATGGTGACGAGCTGCACGCGGATATTGCCGAAAGCATGCAACCACACCGTCTGGCGTTGCGACAGGCCTTTGACGCGCGCGGTCGTCACATATTCCTGCCCCAGCTGGTCGAGCATGAAGCTGCGCGTCATGCGGGTGATATAGGCCGACGATGAATAACCAAGCAGAGCGGCGGGCAGGATGAGGTGATTGATGGCCGACCAGAAGACTTCCATATCGCCCGCCAGCAGGCTGTCGATGAGCAGGAAGCCCGTTCGTTCCTCCACGAGACCGATATAGAACTGGTCCATGCGGCCACCGCCGCCGACAAGCCCGAGATGAGCGTAAAAAACGATCAGCGCAATCATACCGGTCCAGAAAATCGGCATGGAATGGCCGAACAGGCTGAGCACCCGGACCAAATGGTCCTGCCAGCGGTCTTTCTTGACGGCGGCATAAACCCCCATGGGAATCCCGAGGCCGGCACCGATCAGGATCGCGAAGGTCGCGAGCTCCATCGTCGCCGGCATGACGCGTATGATATCCTGGATGACGGGCTGGCCCGTGCGGATCGAGGTTCCGAAATCGCCGGTGAACACATCGCCGAGATAATAGATGAATTGTTGCCAGAGCGGACGGTCGAAACCGAGCGCATGGTAAACCTGCTCATAGGTTTCGCGGGTCGCGTCCTCGCCGACGATGGCCCGCACCGGATCAGCGGGCATCAGGCGGCCGATGAAAAAGGTCAGCAGCAGCAATCCGAGCAGCGTGACCGCAATACTTCCGATCTGGCCGGACAGGCCATACAGCGAAAGGCGTCTTTTTGGCATGGTTCCTCCCTTGCCAGAAGTCGATTGCACAAAATAACAAAGGCGCAATCCTGTCTGACAACTATTCGCAAGTTGTCACAGGTGTGGAGAGCTGTCAAGCATATGCCGATAAAATTGGTCCTGCGCCAGGCCTGGAAGATGACTGAAGCAGGCAACAACGCTGCCTTTCAAGACCGAGATTTCATCCGAAAACCAGCGGTTCTTTGCTTTGCCGGAGAAAGGAATCACACATATTGCCGCGATGACAAAAGCCTGTATTCTTCGCTTCGAACTGCCTGTGGAGATGCCGGTCCGGCACCGGCATATCTCCTGCTTCAAGGGGGAGGAAGAGATGGCGGAAATGACACTTCTGGCATTTGCGATAGTTGCCTTTATCGGTATTGCCACACCTGGCCCGACGGTTTTGCTGGCGCTTGCGAATGGCTCGCGTTTCGGGGTCCGCCGTGCCTTGACCGGCATGGCTGGTGCGGTGCTGTCAGATTTCGTCCTGATCGGCGCGGTTGCACTGGGATTGGGAGCATTGCTCGCCGCCTCGGAGTTCTGGTTCGGCGTCGTCAAATGGGTCGGCGTTTGTTATCTCGCCTTCCTGGGCGTCATGCTTTTGCGCTCCAGAGGCTCGCTCGATGGCGCTCTTCAATCGGCAGACACTTCCGGGGCCACTTCCGCCCGCTCGATTTTCCTCAAAAGCTTCCTTGTGGCCGTGACCAACCCCAAGGGATATCTGTTCTTTTCGGCTTTCCTGCCGCAATTCATCGATCCGGCAGCACCGCAGATTCAGCAATATGCAGTGCTTGCGCTGGTTTTTGCCGGCATCGATTTCATCGTCATGTTCGGATATGCCCTGCTGGGCTCGCAGGCCGTCAGACTGTTGCGGAAGTCAGGGGCGTTATGGCTCGACCGCATTTGCGGCGGCGCACTTTTGACGCTTGCCGCCTCTCTGGCTTTCTACCGACGGGCGAGCGCTTAACCTGCTGAGAAAGCTGAAATTTCCTAGTTATTCAGCGGCTGTACGGGAGCGCAAAAGCACCTTGTAGCGCTCAAGACTACCGCGCAGATGCGCCGCCATATATTGGCGGGCAGCATCGGCATCGCCTTCGATGATGGCGTCAACGATCTTCGCATGCTCCTCCTGGAGATGAAGATTGTAGTCCTTCGGACGGGAACCGGGCGCCGCCCCCTGTAATTCGCCACGCGGGATGATGCCGGAGCGGATGAGTTGAAGAAACTCGGGGAATCGCCTGTTCTGCGTCGCCTGTGCAATGGCCAGATGGAACTCGAAATCGGCATCCCGCGTCGGCAACCCGGCGGCGAGACAGTCGCCAACGCGCCGATGCGCATCGACAATCGACTCCACCTGCACGGCGGAACGGCGCGATGCCGCAAGCCCGGCGGACTCAACTTCGAAGACGGTGCGCAATTCCAGCAGTTCGATTACCGAGGAGATCCGCCCCACGGCGAGATCATTGAAAGGCACTTCCTTGGCCGGCTTCACCTCAATGGCAAAAACGCCCGCTCCCTTGCGGGCCTCTACGAGACCATCCGCGCGCAGAATGGCGATGGCCTCCCGCACCACGGTGCGGCTGACGGAATATTCGCGTGTCAGCGCGCTCTCACTCGGTAGACGGTCGCCGGGACGGAACACGCCTTCAGACAAATCCCGCCGCAATGCGGAGCTGATTTTCGCCGCGAGCGATATTCCCGGCTTCGTGCTGCTCTCAACGTCCATTCCGGCCCACCTGTTTTAAACTTGTCTGGCATGTTAGCAAACACCCGCCACATTGCAAGGGCCGCGCTTCTCGCACCAACCTCGTTGCGAAGCGGCAATGTCGCAACAGCGGGATTTGCCCTCAGGCGGCCACCATGGCCGAACCGCTGGAAAAGCGGTTTCTGTACTCGCCCGGCGAGAGGCCGAGAATACGGTGAAACACACGACGGAAGGCAGCGGCATCCTCGTATCCCACCGACCAGGCGATCTGGTCCACCGAACGACGGGTGAATTCCAGCAGTTCCCGCGCCTTGCCGACACGAAGATGCTGGACATATTCGATAGGCTTCATACCGGTGGCGGCCTTGAAGCGGCGAAGGAAGGTTCGCTCCTCAAGCCCGGCATGTGCGGCCATATCGGAGACACTGGTCGCCCTCCCCGCGCGCGCCTGCAGCCAGTGCTGCACCTTCAGGATCGGCTCGTCGCCATGCGTCAACCGCGGCGCAAAACTGCTGTAATGTCGCTGCTCCCGACCGGAGGGGTCGATCAGCAGGAACTTACCGGTCTCGATCATCACCGAAGGCCCAAGCAGCCGGTCAACAATGCGCAGACCAAGATCGGTCCATGCCATCAGCCCACCCGCCGTGATGATATCGCCGTCTTCGATGACGATCTTGTCTATCTCCAGGCGGATATCGGGAAAGCGCTCGCGAAACCGTTCCGCAAACAGCCAGTGGGTAGTGGCCGGGCGGCCGGCCAAAAGACCTGTCGCAGCGACGATGAAGGAACCTCCGCAACTGGCGGCCAGCGTCGCGCCCTGCGCATGCCGGTCCAGCAGCCAGCGGGCATAGGGCCCGGCCTCGTCGATTTCGGCTGGCCCGGTCAGCCGGCCGGGTACGACGAAGATATCGGGATGCCCCGGCCTGCCCGGCTCGGTGTCATGACAACGGGAAAACTCCCCGCCCTCACCCATGCTCCAGTGGCTGACGCGCAGTTTCGGCCCACCACGATCCTCTGAGAAGACCGACGCGATGGCAAAAAGATCCGTGATGCCGTGCACCATGGCGACCTGACAGTCCCGGTAGAGAACCAGACCGACTTCCAGCGCACTTCCCGCAACACCCGCCATGCCCCACATCCCCGTTTTGTCAGTTTCGGCTCGTTTTCTGTCAGAAGCGCCAATCCAGCCCCGGCTGTCTCCAGAGTATCTCTATTCCCACGGGACGCAAGCAAACCACCCGCAACAGGAGAGAGAGCCATGACAACGATAGTCACCAGAGACGGAACGCACATCTTCTACAAGGACTGGGGTTCGAAAGACGGCCAGCCCATCATCTTTTCCCACGGCTGGCCGCTCAGTGCCGATGCATGGGACGCGCAGATGGTATTCTTTGCCAATAACGGTTTCCGCACCATTGCCCATGATCGCCGCAGCCACGGCCGCTCCGACCAGGTCTGGCACAACAACACCATGGATCAATATGCTGACGATCTGGCCGAGCTGATCGAACAGCTCGATCTTCACGACATCATTCTCGTCGGCCATTCCACCGGCGGCGGCGAGGTAACGCGCTATATCGGCCGCCATGGTACGGCCCGCGTCGCCAGGATCGCCCTCATCGGCGCAGTACCGCCGCTGATGCTGAAGACGGAAAGCAATGCCATCGGCCTGCCGATCGATGTTTTCGACGGCATCCGCAAGGGTACCTACGACAATCGCAGCCAGTTCTTCAGGGATCTGACCATTCCTTTCTACGGCTATAACCGTGAAGGTGCTGTGATTTCTGAAGGTATTCGCGACGAGTTCTGGCGGCAGGGCATGATGGGCGGCCTCAAGGGCCAGCTCGACAGCATCCGCGCCTTTTCGGAAAGCGATTTCCATCAGGACCTGAAGGCTTTCGACAAGCCAACGCTCGTACTGCACGGCGACGACGACCAGATCGTGCCGATCGGCGCTTCGGCGCTCTCCACGGTCAAGATCGTCAAACATGCGACCCTCAAGGTCTATGAGGGCGCCGACCATGGACTGACACAGACCCATCAGGACCGGTTCAACGCCGACCTTCTTGCTTTCATCAACGCCTGAAACCATCAGACAAAGGAAACACGGGACATGACACAGAATACGTTTCTCATCACCGGCGCGTCCGATGGCATTGGCGCTGTTTATGCCGAGCGCCTCGCAAAACGCGGCCACGATCTTATCCTCGTGGCGCGACGCGCCGAAAAGCTGAAGGCGCTGGCCGAGCGGCTGGAGAAGGATCACCAGATCGCTGTCGAGGTCCTGGCAGCAGACCTTTCACGAGCGGAAGACCTCGAAAGGGTAGAGGCACGGCTGCGCGAGGACCGGCGGATCATCGGTCTCGTCAACAATGCCGGTATTGCCGGAGACGGCGCTATCACGGAACTGGACCCGGCCCATGTCACGACGATGATCAATCTCAATATCCTTGCCGTCACCCGGCTTGCAGCGGCGATCGCACCGCGTCTTGCAGCAGATGGAAAGGGCACGATCATCAATATCACCTCGGTCACTGCCTTGATGCCGGCGGCATTTACCGCCGTTTATCCGGCGACCAAAGCCTTTGTGCTTGCCTTCACCGAGGCGCTGCACGCGCAGCTTTCCCCTTCCGGCGTCCGGGTTCAAGGTGTCCTGCCGGGCATCACCCGTACGGCCATCTGGGAAGAGGAACGTCTCGACGTCATTCCCGCCGCCATGGTCATGGATGCCCACGAGATGGTGGATGCAGCCCTGGCCGGTCTTGATCTGGGCGAGACGCTGACCATTCCTTCCCTGCCGGATACGGCAGACCTTGAAAATTTCCTTGCGGCCCGCGCTGCATTGAGGCCCAATCTATCGCATGCACATGCCGCCAGCCGGTATGGTGCAACCCAAACTGAATAGAGGGAGACGCATCATGATCCTCGGACTGACCATTCCCCAATTCACGACATTGCACGTTGCCTTGAGCCTCATAGGCATCGTAACCGGATTGATCGCCCTTCCCGCTTATGCGGCAGGGCGATGGATGCCGCGCATGATGGCGCTGTTTCTCGTCACCACGCTCGCCACAACGCTCACCGGCTTCCTGTTTCCGATCGGCAACTTCACACCGGCACTCGGCGTCGGCATCATCTCGACCATCATTCTGGCGGTCGCGCTGGTCGCGCTTTACGGATACGGTCTCAATGGCAGGGCGCGAACTGTTTATTCGATCACCGCCACGATGGGCCTTTATCTAAATATGTTCGTGCTGATCGTTCAGTCCTTTCTCAAGGTCGAGGCACTGAACGCACTGGCTCCGAATGGCAACGAACCACCATTCCTTGTCGCTCAACTCGCCCTGCTTGTTGCGGCAATCTGTCTTGGCTGGAAAGCGACGCGCCGCAAGCTTTTAGCCTGAAGCCAGCCCCCGCCCACACTTACCTGCGGGCTTCCCGGAAAAGCACACTTGCTCGATCCCCTTCGGGCAAGCTTGTGATTTCGTCGCGAACACAGGAAATCGCCACCTCTGAAATTTTCTCTTCCGTCCGTTGCCGCCGAACAATATACATTATATGATAACGTATATTAATTTAGAACAACAGGAGAAACCGATGAGTGCCGTGAGGATCAACGAACGTCTGACGGTCGCAGGCCAGCCGGATATCTCCGACTTTTCATCGCTTTCCGATCAGGGCTACAAAAGCATCATCAATGCCCGGCCGGATGGCGAAGAGCCCGGCCAGCCGGGCAATGAACATGAAAAAAGCGCCGCCAATGCTGCGGGTCTTGCCTACAGTTTCATTCCGGTCAATGGCCCGACTATTACCGAAGCCGATATTCGTGCCTTTCAGCAGACGATGACCGAGGCAAAAGGCCCCGTATTTGCCCATTGCAAGGGTGGAGCGCGAGCGCTGACCCTCTATGTGCTTGGCGAAGCGCTGGACGGGCGCATGAAACAAAGCGAGATCGCGACTTTCGGCCAACAGCATGGTTTCGATCTTTCCGGCGCCGTCCGCTGGCTGGAGCGGCAGGCTGCGGCAAAGCCGCACGTCAAGGCTTTCTTCGATCCGAGCACATCGAGCGTGCAATATGTCGTTTCCGACCCCGCAACCCGGCGCTGCGCCATCATCGATCCGGTCTACGATTTCGACGAGAAATCGGGGGCGACCGGCACGGTGAATGCCGATGCCATTCTGGCCTATGTCAAGGAGCAAGGCCTGTCGGTGGAATGGGTTCTAGACACGCATCCGCATGCCGACCATTTTTCCGCCGCCCACTATCTCAGCCAAAGAACTGGCGCGAAAACGGCAATCGGCGCCAAGGTCACCGGTGTGCAGCGGCTGTGGCAGGAGAAATATAACTGGCCAGATCTTGAAACAGACGGCTCGCAATGGGACCGGCTGTTTGAAGCGGGAGACCGGTTCAACATCGGTTCGCTGGAAGCTCGCGTGCTGTTTTCACCCGGACATACGCTCGCCTCCGTGACCTACGTGGTGGGCGACGCCGCATTCGTGCATGACACTCTTTTCATGCCTGATTCCGGCACGGCGCGCGCCGATTTTCCAGGCGGCAGCGCCAGAGAACTCTGGGCATCCATTCAGGACATCCTCGCCCTTCCCGACGAAACGCGGCTTTTCACCGGCCACGACTATCAACCCGGTGGCCGCGCGCCCAAATGGGAAAGCACTGTTGGAGAACAGAAACGCGGCAATCCGCATCTGGCTGGCATGACAGAGGAAGGCTTTATTCAGCTGCGCGAGGCGCGGGATCGCACCTTGCCGATGCCGAAGCTCATTCTGCACGCCTTGCAGGTCAATATCCGTGGCGGGCGCCTGCCTGAGCCGGAGGCCAATGGCAAACGTTATCTGAAATTCCCGCTCGACGTGCTGGAGGGCAGCACATGGTAAAGGAAAACATGCGGAAACAGATACCTGATATCACCGAAATCCCGCTTGCCGAGATGGAGGAACGCGCAGTCGAGGTCGCCATACTCTTGAAGACACTTGCCCATCCCGCGCGGCTGATGCTCGCCTGCACGCTGGCGCAGGGGGAGTTTTCTGTTGGCGAGCTGGAAGCCAAGCTGGATATCCGCCAGCCCACACTTTCCCAGCAACTTGGGGTTTTGCGTGAGGCGGGCGTTGTTGAAACGCGGCGCGAGGCCAAACAGATCTTCTACCGGTTAACCGAGGAAAAAGCGGCGCAGCTGATCGAGGCTCTCTATACCATCTTCTGTGCGCCGGAGGAAAACCCGTGACAGCCTATTGGCCCTCTCTATTCGGCGGTATGCTGCTCGGCCTCGCGAGTATTCTTCTGTTTCTCTTTAACGGCCGCATCGCCGGTATCAGCGGCATCCTGGGCAATGTGCTCGGCAAGGAACGGCGCTTGACGGATGTGGCCTTCGTCGCAGGTTTGCTGACAGGCCCGTATCTTTACGCCGCCGCATTCGGCCGCTTTCCCGCGCTCACCATATCTGCACCCTGGCCGCTGATCGTCATTGCTGGGCTGCTGGTGGGGTTCGGTACGCGCATGGGATCCGGCTGCACATCCGGCCATGGCATCATGGGTCTTGCTCGATTTTCCCGGCGCTCCATCACCGCCACTGCCATCTTCCTGATCACCGGTATCCTTGCCGCTACGATAACCGGAGCGCTGTCATGAAAAATCAGGTCATGGCGCGTTTCGTGGTGGCACTTGCGGCCGGGGCACTGTTCGGATTTGGCCTCTCCCTGTCCGGCATGATCGATCCTGCCCGCGTTTCAGGCTTTCTCGACGTGGCAAGCGGCCATTGGGATCCGAGCCTGATGTTCGTTCTCGGCGGTGCGGTTTTGGTCGCCGTGCCGGGCGTTCTGTTGTGCCGTTTCCTTGCCAAACCAGTTCTCAGTGCGGAATTTCACCTTGCCGCCAAAACTCGGGTCGACGCGCCGTTGGTTGTGGGCTCGGCTATTTTCGGCGCAGGCTGGGGGTTTGCCGGTTTCTGCCCCGGCCCGGCGATATCGGCGCTTGCTCTCGGCCTAATGCCGGTCATTCTCTTCGTTTGCGCCATGATCGCCGGCATGCTCGTTCACGAGCGAATCTACGCCAAACGGTAGGCATTTCCGCCTTGCCTGGACATGCGCGAGAGCAGCAGGCTCTCGCGCATCATCGCTGGATTACAGGTCGATCAGGCTTTTGCCCGTCATTTCCGCAGGCAGCGGCACATTCATCAATTGCAGCAGCGTGGGAGCGACATCGGCAAGGATACCGTCATGCAGCTTCGCGCCTTCAGGTCCGCCGAACAGGATCACCGGCACCGGATTGGTGGTGTGCGCGGTGTGCGGGCCACCAGTTACCGGGTCAACCATGGTTTCACAATTACCGTGGTCGGCAATCACCAGCATGGCGCCGCCAACCTTTTCCAGAGCGGCAACGACTGCGGCGAGCCCCCGGTCCACGGCTTCGCAAGCCTTGATCGCGGCTTGCAGATCGCCGGTATGGCCCACCATGTCGGGATTGGCGTAATTGGTGACGATGAGATCGTAACCCTTGCCGATCGCCTCGACGAATTTCTCCGTCACCTCAGGCGCGCTCATTTCCGGCTGCAGATCGTAGGTCGCAACCTTGGGAGACTTCGGCATGAAGCGGTCTTCGCCCACTTCAGGTTCTTCCTTGCCACCATTCAGGAAGAAAGTGACATGCGGATATTTTTCCGTCTCGGCCAGTCGGAACTGCCGCAGACCCTGCTTGGCAACCCACGCGCCCAACGTATTTTCGATATCGCGCTTAGGGTAAGCCGTCGTCATGAAGGTCGCATGTTTGGTGGAATATTCCACCATGCCAAGCAGCGCCGAAAGCACTGGCTTTTCACGGACAAACCCGTCGAAATCATCCGCACCGATGGCAAGCAGGATTTCACGAGCGCGGTCGGCACGGAAATTCAGGCAGAAGAGACCGTCGCCCGATTTGAAGCCTTCGTAACCATCGATGACCGTTGGCAGGATGAATTCGTCCGTAACATCATTTTTGTAGCTTGCGGCAACGGCGCTCACCGCGTCCGGCGCATGTTCGCCCCGGCCGAGAACCATGGCGTCATAGGCCTTTTCAACACGCTCCCAGCGATTATCGCGGTCCATCGCATAATAACGGCCGATCACCGTGCCAATGCTGGCGCCTTGCGGCAGGCTTGCCGCAAATGCGGCGACGAAGCCTTCCGCGGACTGCGGCGCGACATCGCGACCATCGGTGATGGCGTGCACGACGACCTTCAAACCCAGATCGGTCAGCAGCTTCACCGCCGCCCGACCGTGGACGATGTGGCCGTGAACGCCGCCATCGGAAACGACGCACATCACATGCGCCACGCCGCCCGCAGCCTTCACCTTGGCGGCGAAATCGAGCATCGCAGCGTTCCTGAAAAAGCTGCCGTCTTCGATAGCCAGATCGATCTGGCCAAGATCCATGGCGACGATGCGACCGGCGCCGATATTGGTGTGTCCAACTTCCGAATTGCCCATTTGCCCGGTGGGCAGGCCGACATTCGGGCCGAAGGTGGTCAGCCGCGCATTCGGGCAGGTGGCGAAAAGCCGATCCATGGTGGGCGTGTTTGCCAGTACCGGCGCATTGCTGGACGTGTCCTCGCTCAGTCCCCAGCCATCGAGAATAGTCAGGACAACGGGTTTGGGAGTGCTCATGAAAGGACCTTCTTCTTCATTCGGTTGCCGATGAACAGCGAAGCGCTGGGCACCGGAGCGCCCCCGTCCGCCACTATGATCATGATGAGAAAACACGCTTCTCGTTCTTTCTCTTCTATACTCGAAGATCGCGAACGCAAGCCTATACCGACACCGAAACAGTTCCGTGAAGCTGAAGTGCTTCACGGAAGAAAATCCTTTTCGAACGAAGCTCAGCCGTCGATGAAGATCAGCGCCGGCTTTTCCAGCAGCGCCTTGATAGCCTGAATGAAGACGGCGGCATCCCAGCCGTCGACGACCCGGTGATCGAAACTGGAGGAGAGGTTCATCATCTTGCGCGGCACGAAACCGCTGCCATCCCAGACCGGTCGCGTCACGATCTTGTTCACGCCGATGATCGCCACCTCCGGGTGATTGATGATGGGCGTCGAAACGATACCGCCAAGGGGGCCAAGCGAGCTGATGGTGATGGTGGACCCCGTCAACTCGTCCCGTTGCGCGGCGCCGGTGCGCGCCGCCTCGGCCACGCGCACAACTTCAGCAGCACACTCCCAAAGGCCGAGCGCTTCCGTGTGGCGAACGACCGGGACCATCAGCCCCGTAGGTGTCTGCGTGGCTATGCCGATATGCACCGCTTCGTAGTGACTGACGACCCCTTTTTCGTCATCGAAGGTGGCATTCATGCCGGGATGATCGGCGACCGTTTTCACAAGTGCGCGCATCAGGAACGGCAGGATCGTCAGTTTCGGCTGTCCTGACCGGCGGTTGCCATTCATGGTCGTGCGCAAATCCTCCAGATCGGTCACGTCGATTTCCTCGACATAGGTGATGTGGGGAATGCGGGAGACGGACAGCGTCATCTTCTCGGCGATCTTGCGCCTCAGCCCTGTCACCTTCACCTCTTCGACAGCGCTATCGCGGGAAGCTATCGGCGCAGCGGGCCGCTCAGATTGCGACCGTGCGGTCAGAAATGTATCGAGATCGGCGTGGGTGATATGCCCGTCCGGCCCTGTTCCCCTCACTTGTCCGAGATCGATATCGAGATCGTCGGCGCGCTGGCGAACGGCTGGCGACGCCAGAGGTTTATGGTGTTCCACCTCAGGGGAAGGCGGCGCATCCTGTATTTCGCGGGCGGGCTGGATTTCAGCCGCTGGCGGCTCTTCCGTCATGTCGGATGGCGCTTCCGGCTCGGTCACATCCGCGGGGGCAGCAGCAACAGCGGAGGCATTGGTTTCGATGCGCACCAGCGGCGCCTTAACCGCCACCGTATCACCCACCTCCGCTGCCAACCATGTGACGACGCCCGCAACCGGCGATGGGATTTCAACCGTCGCCTTGTCGGTCATCACAGCGGCCAGCACCATATCCTCGTGCACGGGATCGCCGGGTTTGACATTCCATTCCACCAGTTCGGCTTCCGCAACACCTTCGCCGACATCAGGCATAGTGATAACAAATTCCGCCATCTTCAGGCCTCCATGACTTCGACGAGAGCGCGCCCGACGCGGGCCGGCCCCGGAAAATAATCCCACTCCTGCGCGTGGGGATAAGGCGTATCCCAACCAGCCACACGGACGACCGGTGCTTCCAGATGATAGAAGCAGTGTTCCTGCACCAGCGACACGACTTCCGCGCCGAAGCCTGACGTGAGCGTTGCCTCATGCACCATGACGCAGCGGCCGGTCTTGGCAACGGACTTCACGATGGTGTCCAGATCGAGTGGCAAAAGGCTGCGCAGATCGATGATCTCGGCATCCACGCCCGTTTCTTCCGCTGCGGCGAGCGCAACATGCACCATGGTGCCGTAAGCGATGACAGTGACATCCTGCCCGGCGCGGCGGATTTCGGCCTTGCCGATCGGAATGGTGTAATGCCCTTCCGGCACCTCGCCCATCTCGTGCTTCGACCATGGCGTTACCGGCCGGTCGTGATGGCCGTCGAAGGGACCGTTATAAAGCCGCTTCGGCTCCAGAAACATCACCGGATCCGGGTCTTCGATCGAGGCGATCAGCAACCCCTTGGCGTCGTAAGGATTGGAGGGAACCACCACCTTTAGCCCGCAGACATGGGTAAAAAGCGCCTCCGGGCTCTGACTATGCGTCTGCCCGCCAAAAATGCCGCCGCCGGTCGGCATGCGCAGGACTATGGGGCAGGTGAAATCGCCATTGGAGCGATAACGAATGCGCGCCGCTTCCTGGGTGATCTGGTCATAGGCCGGGTACATGTAATCCGCGAACTGGATTTCGACGCAGGGGCGCAGGCCATAAGCGGCCATGCCGATGGCCGTGCCGACAATACCGGATTCGCTGATCGGCGCGTCGAAACAGCGGGTCTTGCCATATTTGCCCTGCAAGCCCTGCGTCGCACGAAACACGCCGCCGAAATAGCCCACATCCTCACCGAAAACCACCACATCGTCGCTGCGCTCCATGGACACATCCATGGCGCTGCGGACGGCTTCGATCATCGTCATTCTTGTCATGTCTCACCACCCTGCCTTCTGGCGCTGGCGGGCGAGATGCGGCGGCATCTCGGCGTAAACGCCCTCGAAAATATCCTTCTTTGGCGGCTTGCGGCCCTCATGCAGCGTACCGTGGCTTTCCGCCTCACGCTGCGCCTCAAGCACCTCGTCGGCAATTTCCGCTTCCGCCTGCCGGTGCCGGTCCTCCGACCAGACGCCGCGCAGGATGAGATGTTTCTTCAACCGCAGAACCGGGTCACCCAGTGGCCATGCCTCGGACTCGGTCTTGGGGCGATAGGCGCTCGGATCGTCGGAAGTGGAATGCGCACCGACACGGTAGGTCACATATTCGATCAGCGTCGGTCCGAGATTGCGCCGCGCCCGCTCCACCGCCCAGCGTGCCACGGCATAAACAGCGAGATAATCGTTGCCATCGACCCGGAGCGCCGGAATGCCGAAGCCCAGGCCTCTGGCCGCAAAGGTGCCGGAACCGCCGCGCGCGATACCCTGAAAGGTGGAAATGGCCCATTGGTTGTTGACGATGTTGAGGATGACCGGCGCCTTGTAGGTGGAGGCGAAGACGAGCGCCGAGTGGAAATCCGATTCCGCCGTTGAGCCGTCACCGATCCATGCTGCCGCGATCTTCGTATCGCCCTTGATGGCAGATGCCATCGCCCAGCCGACCGCCTGTACATATTGCGTGGCAAGATTGCCCGACACGGTGAAGAAGCCATGCTCCTTCGAGGAGTAAAGAACCGGCAATTGCCGCCCATGCAGCGGGTCCAGTTCGTTGGAATAGATCTGGTTCATCATGGTGACGAGCGGGTAATCGTCGGCGATCAGCAGACCCGCCTGCCGGTAGGTCGGGAAATTCATGTCGCCTTTGGAGAGCGCCTTGCGGAAGGCGCAACTGACCGCTTCCTCACCCAGATGCTGCATGTAAAAGGAGGTCTTGCCCTGCCGCTGTGCCATCAGCATGCGGGCATCGAAAGCCCGCAGCCGCATCATGTTCTTCAGGCCGACGAGCAAATCCTCATCCGAAAGCAGCCCGGCCCACGGGCCGACAGCCTCACCCTGATGATTGAGGACGCGGATGATGGAATAGGCCAGATCGCGCATGTCTTCAGGTGCTGCGTCCACCTCCGGGCGCGGCACGGAGCCGGCCTTGGGTATCTTCACATTGGAGAAATCCGGCTGGTCGCCTGGCCGCACCGCTGGTTCGGGAACATGCAGGCTGAGATGCGTGGTTTCGGTAATATCCATTCTACTCCTCCCATCGCCATCTCCTCCAGACGACGAAACAATTTTCAGAGGTTTCGCGCGATGACCATGCGCTGGACATCGCTGGTTCCCTCGTAAATCTGGCAAATGCGTACATCGCGATAGATCCGCTCCACCGGATAATCTGCCATGTAGCCATAACCGCCGTGAATCTGGATGGCGTCCGAGCAGACACGCTCTGCCATTTCCGAGGCAAAAAGCTTGGCCATCGAGGCCTCCGAAAGGCAGGGCTCGCCCGCTTCCTTCAGCGCCGCCGCATGCAGCACCAGTTGCCGCGCCGCCGTTATGCGCGTTGCCATATCCGCAAGCCTGAACGCCACGGCCTGATGCTCGATGATTGCTTGCCCGAAGGCCTTGCGCTCGCGGGCATAATCCCGCGCCGCCTCGAAAGCCGCCTGCGCCATGCCAACCGCCTGTGCGGCAATGCCGATACGACCGCCTTCCAGATTGGCGAGCGCGATGCGATACCCCTGCCCCTCTTCACCGAGCCGCAATTCGGCTGGGACCGCCATGTCGGTAAAGGCAATCTGGCAGGTATCCGAAGAATGCAGACCGAGTTTTTCCTCGATCCTGATTACCTCGTAACCGGGCGTATCTGTCGGCACGATGAAGGCCGTGATACCTTTTTTGCCGGCAGCCGGATCGGTGATGGCAAAAACGATGATGACATCGCCGTTCTTGCCCGACGTGATGAACTGTTTTGCGCCGTCGATGATATAGCGGTCGCCATCGCGCCGCGCTTTTGTCTTCAGATTGGAGGCGTCGGAACCGGCCTGCGGTTCGGTCAGCGCAAAACCGCCGATCCATTCGCCGGAGGCGAGCTTGGGGAGGAAGCGCTGCTTCTGCTCTGCCGTGCCGAATTTCAGGATCGGCACGCAGCCAACCGAATTGTGGACGCTCATGATGGTGGAACAGGCGCCGTCACCGGCAGCGATTTCCTCCAGCGCCAGGGCGTAGGCGACAGCACCGGTTTCCGACCCGCCATAGTCCTCCGAGACCAGCATGCCGAGAAAGCCGAGTTCACCCATTTCTTTCAGCTCGTCTTTCGGGAACCGGCTTTCCCGGTCGCGCGCGGAAGCGCCGGGGGTGAGCCGCTCGCGGGCGAAATCGCGGGCCATGTCCCTGATCTGTTGCTGGGCTTCGTTCAGGATCATCTCCGCCTCCCTTCAGTGCCGCTCGACCGCAAGCGCAGTCGCCTCGCCGCCGCCGATGCAGACGGCGGCAACGCCGCGTTTCAGTCCGTGACGCTGCAAAGCGGCCAGCAACGTGACGACGATGCGTGCACCGGAAGCCCCGATGGGATGGCCGAGCGCGCAGGCGCCGCCATGCACATTCACCTTCTCATGTGGCAGATCGAGATCACGCATGGCCGCCATCACCACAACCGCGAAGGCCTCGTTGATTTCGAACAGATCGACATCCTTCGCCGACCAGCCGGTTTTTTCGAACAGCTTTGTCATCGCGCCGATGGGAGCCGTCGGATATCTGGCGGGTGCATCCGCATGGGAGGCCTGACCGATTATGGTCGCCAGCGGTGAAAGGCCTCGTCTTTCCGCTTCGGAACGGCGCGTGAGAACGAGAGCGGCTGCACCATCCGAGATGGAACTGGAATTCGCCGCCGTCACCGTTCCGCCGTCGCGAAAGGCGGGCTTCAGCTGCGGTATCTTTTCCGGCTTTGCCTTCCCCGGCAACTCGTCCACGCCATCATCGCCAACAGGCGCGATTTCCGCTTCGAACGCACCTTCCTCTATGGCGCGTCGTGCCCGTTCCAGTGAGGCGAGCGCAAAATCATCCTGCATCGCGCGAGTGAATTGATACTCTTGCGCGCAATCTTCAGCGAAAGTCCCCATCAGCCTGCCCTTGTCATAGGCGTCTTCGAGACCGTCGAGAAACATGTGGTCGGTGAGCTTGCCGTGGCCAAGACGATAGCCGTTGCGGGCGCGGTCCAGCAGATAGGGGGCGTTGCTCATGCTTTCCATGCCACCTGCAAGCACGATGGAAGAGCTTCCCGCCGCAAGCTGGTCATGTGCCAGCATGATCGCTTTCATGCCCGAGCCACACATCTTGTTGATTGTTGTTGCGCCAACCGAGTTGGGAATGGCGGCGGCAATCGCTGCCTGTCTGGCAGGAGCCTGTCCCTGCCCGGCTGAGAGCACGCAGCCCATCAGCACATCGTCAATGTCAGCGGAAGAAATTGCAGCCCGTTCGACGGCCGCGCGGATTGCCGCCGCCCCAAGATCGGACGCCGCCACCGATTTGAATTCGCCCTGGAACCCACCCATAGCAGTACGGGCGGCCCCGACGATAACGACAGGGTCATGCACAGCCAAATTCACCTCCCTTGGCCATCCTCCCACCGAGAGAACGACCGTCATCGCTATCTCCTCCAGACCGCGACTGACGTGAACGCTATCACTATCTCGAATTCATTTCAAAGCTATTTTGATTGACAGTTTTTTGATTGGCGATATCTTTGATCCAACAATTAGTCATATCATAGAGCAAATGATCCATGATTGAGCTCGACAGTTTCGACCAGAAGATTCTCCATGTGCTTGGCGATGACGGGCGTGTGAGCTGGCGCGATCTGGCGGCCCGGATCGGGCTTTCCTTCACGCCGACACTGCGCCGCGTGCGCAAGCTGGAAGAAGAAGGTATCATTCGCGGTTATACCGCCGTGTTCGATGAGAACCGGCTGCTCGGCAATATGGGCGTCTTCATTTCCGTCACGCTGGAACGGCAGATCAAGGAAGCGCTGACGACGTTCGAGCACCATGTCGCCTCCATTCCGGAAGTGGTGGGCGGCTACCAGACGAGCGGCAGTTCCGACTATCTCATTCATGCCATGGTGCGGGATCTACCGCATTATCAGCAGCTTCTGGATTTCCTGACCACGGTTCCCGGTGTGTCGCGCATCCAGTCCAATTTCGCCATCAAGACATTCGTGCGCCGTTCCGCCGCCTTCACCGGAGGTGACGCGCCATAAATGAGAGTTGCCAGCACGGAGGAGGTGCCGGCCGCTGACGAGAGGGACGGAGATAAACGGCCGTCCGGAGGAGGAGACGCGATGAGTTTGAACCTCGCCGCCATTTTCGATGCCGATCTCGGCCCGGAAATCGCAGCATTGCGCGACAGCGCAAGAGCATTCGCCGACGATGAAATAGCGCCGCTCGCCGCAGAAATTGATCGCAACGATCAGTTTCCGCGCCAGCTCTGGCCGCGGATGGGTGAACTCGGTCTGCACGGCATTACCGTTTCGGAGGAATTCGGCGGTGCTGACATGGGCTATCTCGCTCATTGCGTGGCGATGGAGGAGATAAGCCGCGCTTCCGCGTCCATCGGCCTGTCCTATGGCGCCCATTCCAACCTCTGCATCAACCAGATTCATCGCTGGGGAACGGAAGAGCAGAAGCGGCGATATCTGCCCAAGCTGGTGTCGGGCGAGCATGTCGGTTCGCTCGCCATGAGCGAGACGGAGGCCGGCTCGGATGTCGTCTCGATGCGGCTGAAGGCGGAACGTAAGGGCGACGTCTATGTGCTGAACGGCACAAAGATGTGGATCACCAACGGCCACGAGGCAGACACGCTGGTTGTATACGCCAAGACGGACATGTCCGCCGGTGCGCGTGGCATCACGGCCTTTCTGATCGAAAAAGGCTTCAAGGGTTTTCGCCCCGCACAAAAACTCGACAAGCTTGGCATGCGCGGCTCACCCACCTCCGAACTGGTGTTTACGGATTGCGAGGTACCGGAGGAAAACATCCTCGGGCGTTTGAACGACGGCGTGACGGTATTGATGAGCGGGCTTGATTACGAACGCGCCGTTCTGGCTGCCGGCCCTGTTGGTATCATGCAGGCGGCTATCGATCTGGTGCTGCCCTATGCGCGCGAGCGCAAGCAATTCGGCAAGCCGATCGGCGAATTCCAGCTGGTGCAGGGAAAGCTTGCCGATATCTATTCGGCCATGAACGCCTCCCGCGCCTATGTCTATGCCGTGGCGCGCGCCTGCGACAATGGCCGCATCACAAGGCAGGATGCGGCAGGTGCGATCCTGTTTGCCGCCGAGCGGGCGACGCGAGTTGCACTGGATGCGATCCAGCTTCTCGGCGGTTCCGGCTATGTCAATGAAAGCCCGGCGGGTCGCTTGCTTCGGGACGCCAAGCTTTATGAAATCGGCGCGGGCACCAGCGAAATCCGCCGGATGCTGATCGGCCGCGAACTGGTCAAAGGCAATGGGTGAGGAATGCGATGAAGCTTACATCCAGTCTGAACCGCGATCCTACCTTTTCCGCCAACGTCACCTTCATGTCGGGCCTGGTGGATGACCTGCGGCAGCATGTCGAAAAAATCTCCAAGGGCGGCGGCGACAAGGCGCGCGAACGGCATCTGTCACGCGGCAAATTGCTTGCGCGCGACCGGATAGAGGCACTGCTCGATCCCGGCAGTCCGTTTCTCGAATTCTCGCAATTCGCAGCATACGAGGTCTACGACGAACCCGTTCCGGCCGCCGGCATCGTCACCGGCATCGGCCGGGTCGCAGGCCGTGAATGCGTCATCGTGGCCAATGACGCGACGGTGAAAGGCGGCACCTATTATCCGCTGACGGTCAAGAAACATCTGCGCGCGCAAGAGATCGCTGCCGACAACCACCTGCCCTGCATTTATCTGGTGGATTCCGGCGGTGCGAACCTTCCCAATCAGGACGAGGTTTTTCCCGACCGCGATCATTTCGGCCGCATATTCTACAATCAGGCCAATATGTCGGCGGCAGGCATCGCCCAGATCGCAGTAGTGATGGGAAGCTGTACGGCTGGCGGGGCCTATGTACCTGCTATGAGCGACCAGTCCGTGATCGTCAAAAATCAGGGCACGATCTTCCTCGGCGGCCCGCCGCTGGTGAAGGCCGCAACGGGCGAAGTGGTGAGCGCGGAAGAACTGGGCGGCGCGGATGTGCATTCGCGGCAATCCGGCGTGACTGATCACTATGCCCACGATGACCGCCACGCGCTTTCGCTGACCCGAAGGATCGTCTCCACCCTCAATCGCCGCAAACGCGTGGAGCTGGATATTCGCGAACCCGCAGAACCGCTTTATCCATCGGAGGAGCTTTACGGCATCGTGCCCACCGATACGCGCAAGCCTTTCGAGGTGCGCGAGATCATCGCGCGTCTGGTGGATGGTTCCGAATTCGACGAGTTCAAGGCGCTTTATGGCACGACGCTTGTGTGCGGTTTCGCCCATATCCACGGTTATCCCGTCGGCATCGTCGCCAATAACGGCATTCTGTTTTCGGAATCGGCGCTGAAGGGCGCGCATTTCATCGAACTCTGCTGCCAGCGCGGCATTCCGCTGGTTTTCTTGCAGAACATAACCGGCTTCATGGTCGGCAAGGCCTATGAGGCTGATGGTATCGCGAAGGATGGCGCCAAGCTCGTTACGGCCGTTGCATCGGCTAAAGTGCCGAAATTCACCGTCATTATCGGCGGCTCCTTCGGTGCGGGCAATTACGGCATGTGCGGGCGCGCCTATTCGCCGCGCTTTTTGTGGATGTGGCCTAATGCCCGCATTTCCGTCATGGGCGGCGAGCAGGCGGCATCCGTTCTGGCGCAAATCCGGCGCGACGGTATCGAGGCGGATGGCCGCCACTGGTCCAAGGAGGGCGAGGAGGCGTTCAAACAGCCGATCCGGGAAAAATACGAGCGGGAAGGTCACCCCTATTATGCCAGTGCAAGGCTGTGGGACGATGGCATCATCGACCCGAAGGACACCCGCCTCGTGCTCGGCCTTGGCCTGTCGGCCGCGCTGAACGCGCCGATTGAACCCACCCGTTTTGGCATATTCAGGATGTGAGGCGACAATGTTCTCAAAAATACTGATCGCCAACCGCGGCGAAATCGCCTGCCGGATCATCCGCACCGCCCGCAAGATGGGCATCCGCACCGTCGCGGTCTATTCGGATGCCGACCGCGACGCCATGCATGTGGCGCTGGCCGACGAGGCCATTGCGATCGGTCCTGCACCTGCCCGCTCGTCGTATCTCGATGCTGAAAAGATCATCGCCGCCGCACAGGCAAGCGGCGCGCAAGCCATTCATCCCGGTTACGGTTTTCTCTCGGAGAATGCCGGTTTCGCCGAAGCCTGCGCCTCTGCCGGCATCATTTTCATCGGCCCGACACCCGATGCCATCCGCGCCATGGGCGGAAAAAGCGAGGCGAAGGCGCTTATGGCGCAGGCGGGCGTTCCCGTGGTGCCCGGCTATCACGGCGAGGATCAGGCCGACGAAAAGCTTGCCGGCGAGGCAGAAGCCATCGGCTATCCGGTTTTACTCAAGGCTTCAGCTGGCGGCGGTGGCAAGGGCATGCGCGTTGTCCGTGAAAAGCGTGAATTTGCGGCAGAGCTTGCCGGCGCAAAACGCGAAGCGCTCGCCGCCTTCGGCAATGACCGTATGCTGATCGAGAAATATCTGGAACGGCCGCGACATGTGGAGGTGCAGGTCTTTGCCGATGGCCATGGCAATTGTCTTTCGCTTTTCGAGCGCGATTGCTCGATCCAGCGCCGGCACCAGAAAGTCATAGAGGAGGCCCCTGCCCCCGGCCTGCCCGATACGCTCAGGCAACGCATGTACAACGCGGCGGTCGCCGCCGCCCGCGCCATCGACTATCGCGGGGCTGGAACGGTGGAGTTCCTGCTCGACCCGTCCGGCGCGTTCTATTTCATGGAAATGAACACGAGGCTTCAGGTCGAGCATCCGGTCACGGAATATATTACCGGGCTCGATCTGGTCGAATGGCAGATCCGTGTTGCGAATGGAGAGGCGCTGCCGGACGACTGGGGCAATCTGCGCATCAACGGCCATGCCATCGAGGCACGGATTTACGCCGAAGACCCGGCGCATGATTTTCTGCCGTCAATCGGCACGGTCAGCCACCTCGCCTTTCCGGAAGAAGGACCTCACCTTAGGATAGATAGCGGCATACGCACCGGCGACGCCATCAGCGTGCACTATGATCCGATGATCGCCAAGCTGATCGTCTGGGACTACGACCGTCCGTCTGCCGTGCGACGTCTGCGTCTTGCACTCGAAAAACTGGCTATTTGCGGCGTCACCAGCAATGCCGCCTTTTTAACACGGCTTGCGGGGCTGGATGCTTTCTCCGCCGCCGAACTCGATACCGGCTTCATAGCCCGCAACGAAGCGGCGCTTTTTGCCCCCGGAGCCACGAGCGAGAACGAAATAGCTTTGGCCACGCTCGGCCTGCTTCTCTCACGCCGGAACGGGGCCAAGCCGCAGGCCGATCCTTATAGCCCTTGGAACAATACGAACTCTTTCCGCCTCAATGCGCCAGCGAGGGAAACCCTGCGTTTCGTCCTGGATCAACGGCCGGTCGATGTCGCCGTTACACATGAGCAAGATGGTTTTTCACTGGAGATCGGCACGCGGGCTATCCGCGCACATGGCAGCATCTCACAAGACGGCACACTGCGGGCTACCGTCGATGGCAGGCAAAGACAGTGCCGTTTCTTTGCCAGCGATAACGGCCACGCGCTTTTTCTGGATGGCGAGCACTATCACATCAGCCAGCCCGACCCCGTCGATGTAGCGGATACCTCCACCCATACCGGCGGTCTGGAAGCCCCGATGCCCGGCGTCATCCGCGCCATTCTAAGCCAGCAGGGCGCAGCGGTTGAGGCCGGTGACGCGCTTGTGGTTATGGAAGCGATGAAAATGGAGCACACTATCCGTGCGCCAGCAAAAGGCACCGTCACCGCCATCAACTGCGCCGAAGGTAATATGGTCGAAGCCGGCGCCATGCTGGTGGATTTCGAACCGGAGGGCGCATGAGATGGCCTTGCCCAAAACCGTCAAGATCGTCGAGGTCGGCGCACGTGATGGCCTGCAAAACGAAACTGCTGAGGTTCCCACCGCCATCAAGATCAGGTTGATCGAGCGGCTGGCTGCGGCCGGATTGGCGGCGGTGGAGGCAGGAGCCTTCGTTTCGCCAAAAAAAGTTCCGCAAATGGCAGGGTCGAAGGAGGTGCTTCTAGGCCTCAAACGACATCCTAATACCGGCTATCCGGCGCTCGTTCCCAATATCAAGGGTTTCGAGGCCGCCGTTGAAGCCGGTGTGACGGAGATAGCCGTTTTCGTGTCCGCATCCGAAGGCTTCAGCCAGCACAATATCGCCTGTTCGCGCGCCGAAAGCCTCGAGCGCCTGCGCGATGTTTCGGAGGCAGCGGCCAGCCGTAACATCCGCATGCGCGGCTATGTCTCCTGCATCGCCGGTTGCCCCTATGACGGCGCAGTCGCACCCGAAGATGTGGCGGCGATGGCCGAAGCGCTTGTCGCCATGGGATGCTACGAAATCTCGCTCGGCGATACGATTGGTGTCGGCACTGCCGGGCAAATCCGCAAGCTCATCCAACATGTATCGACCCGCATCCCGCGCGAAAAACTCGCCATGCATTTCCACGACACCTATGGGCAGGGCGTCGCCAATGTGCTGGCTTCGCTTGAGGAAGGTATTTGTGTGTTCGACAGCTCCGTGGCCGGGCTCGGCGGTTGCCCCTTTGCGCCGGGCGCAAGCGGCAATGTCGCCACCGAAGACGTTGTTTATCTGCTGCACGGGCTTGGCATCCAAACCGGCATCGACCTGATGGCGGTGGCGAGAACGGGAGACTGGATAAGTCGCCATCTCGGCAGGGCAAATGCTGCACGCGCAGGTAAAGCACTGCTTGCCGTAAAGATGGAGGATAATGCACATGGTGGGTGAGCTGTTGAGCGAGAAGCGCAAGGACGTTCTGTGGCTGACGCTTAACCGGCCGGACGTCCACAACGCCATGAACGCCGCGATGACGGACGCCTTGACGCATGCGGTCCGGACGGCCTCCAGCGACGGCGACCTGCGTGCGGTTGTGATAACGGCGGCGGGCGACCGTAGCTTCTGCTCAGGGGCCGATCTGAAGGAAAGCGCTGGTGGCATGTTCCTCTCGCGAGACGGAACGAACCCCATCGCCAATGTGATGCGCGCTATCGAGACCTGCAACAAAATCGTCATCGCCCGCGTCAATGGCCGGGTGCTGGCGGGTGGGCTAGGCCTTATCGCGGCCTGCGATCTCGCTTATGCCGCCGATCATGCTGAGTTCGGCCTGCCGGAAGTTCGCGTCGGGCTTTTCCCGGCCATGGTGGCGGCGAAACTTCTGGCCAAAATACCGCTGAGCCGCCTCCACGAAATGGCCTATCTGGGGCAACCGGTCACCGCCGCAGAGGCCGAAGGCATCGGCCTCATCAACCGCACGGCGCCACGTGCCGAACTCGATGGCGTGATCGAGGGAGTACTCGCCCGCTTGCGGCAGAACGCGCCGGGCGCAGTCGCCGCCGGAAAGGCAGCGCTGCTGACGATGCGCGACATGCCGGCCAGTGAACGGCTCGCCTTTGCCGAAAGCGTCATCGCGAAGATCAGCAGCAGCGAGGAGGCGCGCGAAGGCAGAGACGCCTTCGCTGGAAAACGCCCGCCGCTCTGGGCTGGCGGGTCCTGAACCACCGCTCAAGGTCTTAATCGATATAATGCCCACAGCCGCGTTGACCCCGTTCGGCAAATCGAGTTCTATCCACCACCTTTCGCCGGAGGGCGATCGGGGAGCCGGAGGAGAACCTATGCGCCTTGTAAAAACCGTCGCCGAGTTGCGCGGTCTGACCGCCACGTTTCGTCGCGATGGCAAGACCGTCGGCTTCGTGCCGACGATGGGTTTTTTGCATATCGGCCATCTGACGCTGGTTGCCAGGGCGAAGGCGGAGAACGACGTGACGGTGGTCTCGATCTTCGTCAATCCGCTGCAATTCGGAGCCAATGAGGATCTTACCCGTTACCCCCGCGATCTCGCCCGCGATAGCGCGCTGCTGGAAGAGGCAGGTGTCGACATTCTTTTCGCACCCGAGGTTACGGAGATGTATCCGCGCCCGATGCAGACCGTGGTGGATGTGCCGGAACTGGGAAGCCAGTTGGAAGGTGCGGTACGGCCGGGGCATTTTGCCGGGGTTACGACTGTTGTCACCAAGCTTTTTAATCTCGTGCAGCCGGATGCCGCCTATTTCGGAGAAAAGGACTACCAGCAGGTAACGCTGATCCGGCGCATGGTGGACGATCTCGCCCAGCCAGTCCGCGTCGTTCCCGTCGCCACCGTACGTGAGGCGGATGGGCTCGCCTGCTCCTCGCGCAATGTCTACCTGAGCCTTGAAGAGCGTGCCGCCGCCGTAATTGTGCCGCGCGCGCTTGATGAGGCCGAGCGGCTGTATAATGAGGGATGCGACGACCCGGCCGCGTTCGAAGCAGCAATAGAAAAATTCATCGCCAAGGAGAAGCTGGCGTTGCCCGAAGTCGTGGCAGTGCGCGATCCCGACACGCTGGCCCCCGTGGCTTCGCTGCAGGCGCGGCCTGTGCTAGTGGCACTGTTCGTGCGGGTCGGCAGCACCCGCCTTCTCGACAACCGCGTCATCGGACGTGATAAAACAGGCAAACAGGAGGCTGCACGATGAGCACGCACGCGAAACAGAAGCGGCTGACGACAGCCTCCATCCGGCAGATGAAAGGACGCGCGCGCATCGTCTGCCTTACTGCCTATACGACGCCGATTGCCCGCCTGCTCGATCCGCATTGCGACCTGCTGCTGGTTGGCGATTCAGTCGGCATGGTACTTTATGGCATGGACACGACGGTCGGCGTCACCCTGGATATGATGATCGCCCACGGCCGCGCCGTCATGCGTGGTGTGGAACACGCCTGCGTCATCGTCGATCTCCCCTTCGGGACCTATCAGGAATCAAAGGAACAGGCGTTCCGCAACGCCGTGCGGCTGATGCAGGAAACCGGCTGTGATGGCGTGAAGCTGGAAGGCGGTGAGGAAATGGCCGAAACCATCGCCTTTCTCGTGGCGCGCGGCATTCCGGTGTTCGGCCATGTCGGGCTGATGCCGCAGTTGGTCCACACCGCCGGAGGTTTCCGCTCTCTTGGACATTCAGATGCGGAAACGCAGAAAATCTGGCGCGATGCGATTGCGGTCGATCAGGCCGGTGCTTTCGCCATTGTCGTGGAGGGTACCGTGGAGCCGCTTGCGCGCGAATTGACCGAAAAACTCTCCGTCCCGACTGTCGGCATCGGCGCATCACCGGCCTGCGATGGGCAGGTGCTGGTTTCCGACGACATGCTGGGTCTCTTCACCGATTTCAAACCGAAATTCGTCAAACGTTTCGCCGATCTGGGTGCGACCGTTTCACAGGCAGCGGCAGGTTATGCCGAAGAGGTGCGCTCCGGTGCGTTTCCGGGGCCGGAGCACACGTTTCAGGTCCGCAGGCAATCGCCTTCGGCGGAGTGAGGGAACGGCGCAGATGAGTTGGTGAGGTGGTGACATACACCTTCACCTTCGTCACGCTCGGGCTCGTCCCGAGCATCTGCTACCTATCTATTTTGTGAAATGTCGGCAGATCCTCGGCACAAGGCCGAGGGTGACGTCGCGTTTGCGGCAAGGTTTGTAAGTAGGCTCGGCTTCTCCGCCTATCCCCTCAAACCCCAACCCCTAAACAATCCCGCCGCTGCCACCGACCGAAGCCGGGCGTTCCGCCGCAACCCGTTTGCGATAACCACTGGCCCTGTAGGTGGCAACAGGATCGATCGCGCCGCCCGCCAACTGCCTTGCTTTAGCGAGAACCGGCTCGACATCGGTGCGATAGGCCCGTTTCAGCGTATCGGAGGCCATCAACGCATCATTGTCTTGCTGGTAGCCATCCAAAGCCGCGCGATCCACCAGCAGCGCCTGCGCATAGGCGCGGCGGATTTCGTTGGCACTGGAAATCAGGCTTTCGATTGGGTCGGTCACATTGTGCGACTGGTCGATCATATGGGCGGGATGGAAGCCCTTCACGCCACGATGTTCGGCATCTACCAGCTCGTTGAAGACGAGGAACAGGCGGTAAGGCTCGATGGAGCCGGCATCCAGATCGTCATCGCCATATTTCGAATCGTTGAAGTGGAAACCACCGAGCTTGCCGAACTGGATGAGCCGGGAGACGATCATCTCGATATTGGTGTTCGGCGCATGGTGACCGAGATCAACGAGGCAGAACGCCTTTTCACCGAGCGTATTGGCGATGAGGTAATTGGTGCCCCAATCCTGCACGACGGTGGAATAGAAGGCCGGCTCGAACATCTTGTGTTCGGAAAAGATGCGCCAGTCATCCGGCAGCGCCTTGTAGATATCGGCCATGGCCGCGAGATAGCGCTCGAAACTTCTGGTGAAATTGCTCTGGCCGGGGAAGTTGGAACCATCGCCAACCCACACCGTCAGCGCCTTGGAACCGATGGCTTTACCGATCTCGATACACTCGATGTTGTGCTCCACGGCTTGGCCCCGCGTTGCGGCATCGGTGTGGCTGAGCGAACCGTATTTGTAGGAATGGCTCTGATCCGGTGCATCCGAGAAGGTGTTGGAATTCATGGCGTCGAAGCCGAGACCCAGCGTGTCGGCATGGTCCTTCAAACGCTTCGGGTCCTGCTTGTCCCACGGAATATGCAGGGAGACATTCGGGGTCGCCCGTGTCAGCTGGTTGATGACGGCGCAATCATCCAGCTTGTCAAAAATGCCGCGGGGCTCACCTTCGCCCGGAAAGCGGGCGAAACGGGTGCCGCCGGAGCCGACGCCCCAGGATGGAACAGCGACGAAGAATTCCGCGACCTTGGCGGTGACAGCATCGATATCGATGTTGCGGCGCGCGAGCTGGTTGCCCAGCGCATCGTAGTCGTCCTTCAGCGCGGCGGCGCGCTTGTCGTTTTCGGCCGCGATCACATCGGCGGCGATTTTGGTGTCGGTCATCTCTTCCTCCCCGGAATCGGTCCAGTGCATGCTCGATCATCGCCCCCTCCGTCATTCCGGCATTCAGCCGGGATGACGGAGGTGAGACGTGCCGAAATTCCTACCGCGTAAAGCTCTGCGCATTGCCGGCATCGACATTGATGATATTGCCGGTTGATTTGGCCGACGCGTCGGACGCCAGGAAGTAGATCGCTTCGGCGATGTCTTCCGGGAATACATTGAGCTTCAGCATCGAGCGCTTGCGGTAATGTTCCTCCAGATCGGTCACCTCGATCTTCGACGAGGCCGCGCGCTGCTCGCGCCACTCACCGTTCCATATCTTCGAACCGCGCAGAACGGCATCGGGATTGACGGTGTTGACGCGAATGCCGGCTTCCGCCCCTTCCAGAGCAAGGCAACGGGCAAGATGGATTTCCGCCGCCTTGGCCGTGCAATAGGCAGAAGCATTGGGCGAAGAGGCAAGACCGTTTTTAGAGGCGACGAACACCACGTTGCCACCGAGATTTTGACGCCTGAGTAGCCGGAATGCTTCCCGCGACACGAGGAAATAGCCCGTCGCGAGAATATCGATATTCTTGTTCCACATGGCAAGCGTCGTGTCTTCCACCGGTGCAGACGAGGCGATGCCGGCATTGGAGACGAGAATATCCACGCCGCCAAATTCCACGCTCGCTTCCGCAAAGGCGGAAATGACCGCGTCTTCCTGCGTCACATCCAGCTTGACGCTGCGCACCGCATCAGCACTGTAGCGCTTCGCGAAATCGCCCTTGGCCGCTTCCAGCGCCGCCTCGTCAATATCGGCGAGAACAACGCAGGCGCCCTCCGCTGCCAGCCTTTCCGCCGTCGCCCGGCCGATGCCGCCGGCGCCACCGGTGACAAAGGCCACACGTCCGGCAAGGCTTTTCGGCTTCGGCATGCGCTGCAGCTTTGCCTCTTCCAGCAGCCAATATTCGATATCGAAGGCTTCCTGTTCGGGTAGGCCCTGATATTCGGACACGGTGGAAGCGCCGCGCATGACGTTGATGGCGTTGACGTAAAATTCACCGGCCATACGGGCGGTCGCCTTGTCCTTGGCGAAGGACAGCATGCCGACTCCGGGGATCAGGAAAATCACCGGGTTCGGGTCGCGCATATCAGGCGAATTATCATGGCGGCACGCCTCATAATATCTGACGTAGTCGGCGCGGTAGGCCTCTAGCGCCTTGTCGAGAGCGGCTGTCAGCGCATCCACATCGGGATTTGCTGTATCGAGATCGAGGATCAGCGGGCGGATTTTCGTGCGCAGGAAATGATCCGGGCAGGAGGTGCCGAGATTTCCGAGCGGCTTCAGATCCTTCGAATTGACGAACTCCAGAACCGCGTCCTGATCATCGAAATGGCCGAGCTTGCGCTCCTCGCGGCCGATCCGACCACGGATTTCCGGCATCAACCGCGCAGCAATCGCGCGGCGTTCGGCAAGTGGCAGGCTCCTGGCAACGGCACCGCCGAAAATCGTCTTGCCTTCGGTCTTGGCCGCAAACCATTCGATTGCCTTGTTGATGATGGCGAGCGTCAGTTCGTAACATGTTTTGGCGTCGTTATCCCAGGTGAACAGACCGTGGCTTTCCAGCACAACGCCCTTGGCCTCGGGGTTGGCTTTTACGAAAGCCTCGAGATCGAGACCCAGTTGGAAACCGGGACGGCGCCAAGGAAGCCAGCCGATGTCATCGCCAAAGATCTGCTGCGTCAGTTCTTTCGAATTTTTGGAGGCGGCAATCGCGATGATCGCATCCGGATGCATGTGATCGACATGATCAAAAGGCACGAAGCCGTGCAGCGGCGTATCGATGGAGGCGGCGCGTGGGTTGAGGTTGAAAGTGCAATGCGGCAGGAAGCCGACCATGCGGTCCTCATCCTCGACACCCTTGTAAATGCCCTTTAGCGCTTCCAGCTTGTCGAGATAAAGCGTCGCAAAACCATCGAGCTTGATGGTACCGACATCGCCGCCGGACCCTTTAACCCACATGACGCGGACTTTCTCGCCCGTTAGCGGATCGGTTTCGAGCACCTTCGCGGATGTGTTTCCGCCGCCATAATTGGTGATGCGCTTGTCGGCGCCAAGCAGATTGGAGCGATAAAGCAGCTTGCCAGGCTCATCGAGCGTTTTGGCATAGGCATCGTCCCAACGGCTTTCGAGAAGGCGGGATTTTCCCGTCATGTCTTCCTCCCAAGTCAAGTCTGCATTCGCGGGTGCCGAGATCGGTCCGCCTCCGTTGACGGCAGATATCGCGCATACAAAAGCGTAATGTCAATCAAAAACGATCATAAATTTTCATGTTGCAGCGCGATATTGATTAATTTGATCGTTCTTGATTGACAACGTAAAGAGATTGCGAATAATCACAATCAGGAGGACCACATGCACGAACGCGAACGCCATCGCATCATCTTGAGCGCCACACAGGAAAAAGCTGTCGTGACGGTGCAGGATATTGCCGAACTGACGGATGCGTCGGAAGCAACGATCCGCCGGGATATCGCGTCCCTGCATGTTCAGGGAAAGTTGCGACGCGTGCGTGGCGGTGCCGAAGCGGTGCATCCACCGCAGTTGGGTAATCTGGCCGCGCGACCGTTCCGCGTGTCCGAATCGGTCAACATCGACAAGAAACGCGCAATTGCGCGCAAGGCGGTTGATCTCTGTAATGACGGTGATGCGATCATCTTAAATGGCGGCACGACCACATTCCAGATGGTGCACTACATGGCGGCGCGACGGCTGCAGGTGATGACCAATTCCTTCGCGATTGCGGAGCATCTGGTCAAACATTCCAAATGCAATGTCAGCGTGCCGGGTGGCGCAATCTATCGCGATCAAAGCCTTATCCTGTCGCCCTTCGAAAACGATGCCATCCGCAATTTTTACGCAAGGCGAATTTTTCTCGGCGCGCAGGGCATCGGCGCACTCGGCATCATGGAATCGGACGCGCTGGTGATCCAGAGCGAGCAGAAGCTGATGCGGCAGGCGGAAGAGCTGATCGTGATGGTGGATTCCTCGAAATTCAAAAAACGATCCAGCCTGATTTTATGCCCACTCGAAAACGTCTCGACCATCATCACCGATGACGGGATTTCGGATGAGGCAGCGCGGATGGTTGAAAATGCCGGCGTCGAATTGCTGATCGCCGGCGCAGCGGGGGATGGCAAGATAGCCAACCCGCCTGATGAGGAGGATTCCTCTTCGGTCGCTTGAGGAAGCACCGAAGAGAGGAACAGGTTCAAAAACGGGAGGAAAAGGAACATGAAACTTACACGCAGAACATTGACGAGCGTCCTGGCACTTAGCGCGGCGCTCTCCGTCGCGGGCCTTGGCGGCGTTGCCCAAGCAGCCGATGTGAAGATCGCGCTGGTGGTCAAATCACTTGGCAACGGCTTTTTCGAAGCCGCCAACAAGGGCGCGCAGGAGGCTGCAAAAGACCTCGGTGGCGTCGAGATCATCTATACGGGCCCGACCAGCACCACTGCGGAAGGCCAGATCGAGGTCATCAATTCGCTGATCGCGCAGGGCGTGGATGCCATCGCCATTTCCGCCAATGACCCGGACGCCGTAGTTCCGGCGCTGAAAAAGGCGGCGCAGCGCGGCATCAAGGTCATCTCCTGGGATTCCGGCGTGGCACCTGAAGGCCGCATTCTGCAGCTCAACCCCTCGTCCAACGCGCTGATCGGCAAGATGTGCCTGCAGCTTGCCGCATCGCACCTGGAAGGCGGCAAGGGCGATTTCGCCATCCTTTCGGCCACCACCACCTCCACGAACCAGAATATCTGGATCGATGAGATGAAGAAGCAGTTGAAGGACTTCCCCGGCCTTAACCTCGTTACCACCGTTTATGGTGACGACCTTGCCGACAAGAGCTACCGCGAAGCACAGGGCCTGCTTTCCTCCCATCCTGATGTAAAGGTCATCGTCGCACCGACGACGGTTGGCGTTCTTGCGGCCTCTCAGGCCGTGAAGGATGCGGGCAAGATCGGCAAGGTCTTTGTGACGGGCCTTGGCCTGCCCTCGGAGATGGCTGGCGCCATCAAATCAGGCGCAACCAAGGAATTCGCCATCTGGAACCCGATCGACCTCGGTTATTCCGCCACCCAGATTGCCTACCGCCTTGTGAAGGGTGAAGCAGACGGCAAACCGGGCTCGGAAATCGAAGCCGGCCGCATGGGCAAGATCAAGGTTGGCGAAAATAGCGAAGCGGCCATGGCCGATCCCTTCATTTATGACGCCAAGAACATCGATCAGTTCTCGAAGATTTTCTGATCTGAATAATTTCCGGCAGTGCGAAGGCTAACCCCCTTTGTCCTGCCGGACATCTCCCCCTGAAGGGGGGAGATCGATATGCCGCACCCGCTCGTTCCATAGGCAGGGTGTATCCGCTTGCCGATCTCCCCCCTTGTGGGGGAGATGCCCGGCAGGGCAGAGGGGGGTGCCTCTCGCCGCTTCACTCAAAACCAACCGGTAAGACGGAATGATGCGTGCTGAAACCAAAATCTTAGACGTTACCGAGACTTACAGCGCGACGCCCATTCTGGAAATGCGCGGCATCAGCCAGATATTCCCCGGCGTGAAGGCGCTGGATGGCGTCGATATCGCGCTTTATCCCGGCAAGGTCACGGCGCTGATCGGCGAGAACGGTGCTGGAAAATCCACGCTCGTCAAAATTCTCACCGGAATCTACCGCCCGAATGAAGGGGAAATCCTTCTCGATGGCCGGCCCGTCACCTTTCACGGCGCACAGGATGCCATCGATGCCGGCGTGACCGCCATTCATCAGGAAACCGTGCTGTTCGACGAGCTTTCCGTGGGAGAAAACATCTTCCTCGGTCATGCGCCCAAAGGCCGTTTCGGCCTCATTGACTGGAAGACCATCAATGCGCGCGCCGGGGTCCTGCTTGAACAGCTCGAAAGCACCATCGATCCGTCCATTCGGCTGAAGGACCTTTCCATCGCGCAGCGCCACCTCGTGGCAATCGCCAGAGCGCTTTCCGTCGAGGCACGCATCGTCATCATGGACGAACCGACAGCCGCCCTTTCCCGCAAGGAAATCGATGATCTGTTCCGCATCGTTGAAAACCTGAAGCGGCAGGGCAAGGCCATCCTGTTCATCAGCCACAAGTTCGATGAAGTATATGAAATCGCTGAAAATTACGCCGTATTCCGGGACGGAAAGATGGTCGGCGCGGGTAATCTCGCCGCCACCCCGCAGGATGAGATCGTGCGCCTGATGGTTGGCCGCGACGTCACGAACGCCTTTCCCAAGCAGGCGGTCGCGCTCGGCCCGACGGTTCTTTCGGTCCAAAATTATTCACACCAGACGGAATTTCGCGATATTTCTCTCGATCTGCGCAAAGGCGAAATTCTTGGCCTTTATGGGCTGATCGGCGCCGGGCGGTCGGAACTGTGCCAGTCGCTTTTCGGCATCACCCGCCCAGCCTCAGGACAGATTACCCTCAACGGCCAACCGCTCGTCATCCGTTCGCCGGAGGATGCGATCCGCGCCGGCATCGTTTATGTGCCGGAAGAGCGTGGACGGCATGGGCTGGCGCTGGACATGCCGATCTACCAGAACATGTCGCTGCCCTCTCTTGCCCGCACCTCTCGCAAGGGCTTTCTCGCCGCAGCAAACGAATTTGCTCTGGCGCGCAAATATGCCTCCCGCCTCGACCTGCGCGCCGCCGCCCTGTCCGTGCCCGTCGGCACGCTTTCCGGCGGCAACCAGCAGAAGGTGGTGATCGGCAAATGGCTCGCCACGCAGCCGAAAGTCATTATTCTCGATGAACCCACCAAGGGCATCGATATCGGCTCCAAGGCCGCCGTGCACGGCTTCATCAGCGAGCTTGCAGCCGAAGGTCTCTCCATCATCATGATTTCATCCGAACTTCCCGAAATTCTCGGCATGTCCGACCGCGCCATCGTCATGCGCGAAGGCCTGATGGCAGGTCAGTTCGAACGCGCCGATTTTTCTCCGGAAAAGCTGGTGCGCGCCGCCACCGGCAACGCCTGAGAGGGGCAAAACCATGCAACGTTTTCTCAAAAATCGCGAATGGCTGCTGGCGGGCATCATCGTCATCATGATCGCAGGCTTTGCGCTGCGCGCGCCCGGTTTCGGTAAGCTGGCCAATCTCGTCAATATCTTCAACGATACCTCCATCCTCATCATCCTGGCGCTTGGCCAGATGGCGGTCATTCTCACCAAATCCATCGATCTTTCGGTTGCCGCCAACCTCGCCTTCACCGGCATGGCAGTGGCGATGACCAATGCCGCCTTCCCGGGAATTCCACTGCCGCTTCTCATCGCCATGGCGGTCGGCATCGGTGCGTTTCTGGGATCGATCAACGGCATTCTCGTCTGGTGGCTCGGCATTCCGCCCATCGTCGTCACGCTCGGCACGCTCACCATCTATCGCGGCATGGCCTTCGTGCTGTCGGGCGGCGGCTGGGTGAATGCGCACCAGCTTTCGCCGACTTTTCTCAACGTGCCGCGCACCATGATCCTCGGCATGCCGGTTTTATCTTGGGTCGCCATCCTCATCATCGCCGGTGCCTGGCTGGTGCTCAGCCGGACCTCTTTCGGCCGCTCCGCCTACGCTTCCGGCGGTAATCCGGGCGCTGCGGTCTATGCCGGCATCGATGTCGGCCGCACGCGCTTTCTGGCTTTCGTTCTGTCGGGTGCACTGGCAGGACTTGCAAGCTATCTCTGGGTATCGCGTTATGCCGTTGCCTATGTGGATATCGCCGCCGGTTTCGAACTCGATAGCGTTGCGGCAAATGTGATTGGCGGCATCTCCATTGCCGGCGGCATTGGCTCGGTGGCAGGCGCTGTGCTCGGCGCACTGTTTCTCGGCGTCATTAAGAACGCCCTGCCCGTCATCGGCATTTCTCCCTTCGCGCAAATGGCGATTTCCGGCGTGGTTATCGTGCTCGCCGTCGTCTTCAACGCCCGCGCCGAAGCTCGAAAAGGGCGCATCATCCTGCGCGACCGGGCGGCAAGCGATCAGGCCAAGGAGGCCGCAGCATGAGTACGAATTCTCAACCGGCGCAGAAGCCACGTATCATTCCAGACAAGCTCGGCACGCCGTTGCGCCGTCTCCTGGCAAGCTGGGAAGTGCTGCTGCTCGGCGTCGCGATCCTCATCTTCATCGCCAATTCGTTTGCCTCGCCCTATTTCCTCAATGCCTGGAACCTGTCCGACGCGACGTTCAACTTCACCGAAAAGGCGATCATCGCCTTTGCGATGGCGCTTCTGATCATCGCTGGCGAGATTGATCTCTCAGTCGCCGCCGTCATCGCTCTCGCCTCCACCGCAATGGGTGCGGCGGTGCAGATGGGTGTTGGCACGCCGGGACTCGTCGCCATCGGCATCGGAACCGGGCTACTCTGTGGGGCGTTCAACGGCTTTCTCGTCGCTGGCCTCAAACTGCCATCCATCGTCGTCACCATCGGCACGATGAGCCTGTTTCGCGGTATTTCCTATATGGTGCTGGGTGACCAGGCCTATGGCAAATATCCGGCGGATTTCGCCTATTTCGGTCAGGGTTACGTATACTCGGTCATCTCCTTCGAATTCGTGCTGTTCCTCGCCATGGCCGTCATCTTCGCCATTCTGCTGCACGCCACCAATTTCGGCCGGCAGGTCTACGTGATCGGCAACAATCCGTTTGCCGCCCGTTTTTCCGGTATCCCCGTCGAGCGGGTGAAATTCATCCTCTTCCTTTTGACCGGCCTGATGAGCGGCATCGCCGCCATCTGCCTCACCTCGCGGCTCGGCTCCACCCGCCCCTCGATTGCTCAAGGCTGGGAGCTTGAAGTCGTGACCATGGTGGTGCTCGGCGGCGTGTCCATTCTCGGCGGCTCCGGCACCATTGCAGGTGTCGTCATCGCTGCCTTCGTCATGGGCCTCGTCACCTTCGGCCTCGGTCTTCTGAACGTGCCTGGCATCGTCATGTCGATCTTCGTCGGCCTGCTTTTGATCATCACCATCGCCATACCCATCGTTGTGCGCCGCCTTCGCGCCATCAGAGGCTAAGCCATGCCGGAATTAGAAAAACACGCTTTCAAGATGAAACTCTTCGCCGGCAAGCAAGCCGAATATAGACGGCGCCACGACGAGATATGGCCGGAACTGGTTGCTCTACTGCACGAAGCGGGTGTGAGCGACTATTCAATCCACCTCGACCCGGAAACCGACATCCTGTTCGGCGTGCTGACCCGCCCGAAGAACCACGGTATGGCAGCTTTGCCCGAGCATCCCGTGATGAAGAAATGGTGGGCGCATATGGCTGACATCATGGAAAGCAACCCCGATAGTTCGCCTGTCGCGACTGACCTTGTGACAGTGTTCCAACTGCCATGAATGACATGACAAAGCCACGCCGCGTCGCGGTCATCGATATAGGCAAGACCAATGCCAAGGTCGTTGTCATCGACACCCGAAGCGGCGAAGAGATAACCGGTGACAGACGTTCCAACCCTGTCCTTCGTGACGGCATTTATCCGCATTACGATGTGGAGATGCTCTGGAGCTTCATTCTCGCCTCTCTGCGGCGGTTCGCGGAAGAGCCGGGTTTCGACGCGATTTCCATCACGACCCATGGCGCGTCTGCCGCACTTCTTGACGAAAACGGCGATCTTGCCATGCCTGTGCTGGATTACGAGCACAGCTACCCCGCAAGCGTTGCGGAAGCCTATCTCCGCATCAGGCCAGATTTTGCTGAAACCGGCTCGCCCTCGCTTCCAGCCGGATTGAACCTTGGCGCACAAATCCATTTCCAGAAAACCGCCTTTCCGCAGGAATTCGCTGGGGTGCGCAGCATCGTCACCTACGCGCAATATTGGGCGGGGCGGCTGACCGGCGTTCAGGCCACCGAGACGACCTCGCTCGGTTGCCATACGGATTTGTGGAATCCGCGGCTGAAGGCGTTTTCATCGCTGGTCGAGCGCTTGGGCATTGCGCAATTGATGGCGCCGGTGCGCTCCGCCTTCGATGTACTCGGGCCAGTCCGCGAATCGGTGGCGCTGGAAACCGGGCTTTCGGGGGATATATCGGTCTATTGCGGCATCCATGATTCCAACGCCTCGCTCCTGCCGCATCTGCTGCGGCGGCAGGGTGATTTTTCGGTCGTCTCCACCGGCACCTGGGTGGTGAATTTCGCCATCGGCGGTACGGCAGAGGCGCTGGATCCCGCCCGTGATACGCTTTTGAATGTCGATGCCCTCGGGCGTCCCGTTCCCTCCTCCCGCTTCATGGGCGGCAGGGAATATGAAATGCTGACGCACCAATTCGGGCCTGCTCCGGGCGAAGAAACCGAAGCCGCTCTCGGCGGCGTGCTCACAAGAGGCATGATGCTGTTGCCCAGCGTCGTCAGCGGTTCCGGCCCCTTCCCCGGCAAAACAGCGCGCTGGATTGCCGACGACAATGCCACTGTTGCGGAACGGCACGCGGCAGCGGCGCTTTATCTCGCCCTGATGACGGAGTTCAGCCTATCGCTCATCGGGCGGAAAGGCCCGATACTGGTCGAAGGGCCATTCGCCAGCAATGCGCTTTATCTCAAGGCGCTGGCAGGTTTTGCCGAAACTGAGGTCATCGCCGTCAGCGGTTCCACAGGCACCAGTGCCGGGGCAGCACTCCTCACCGGTATCAAACCACTTGCCGGTCGCGAGCGTCATTTCGCTCCCGATGCCATTGCAGGGCTTCCCGCCTATCACAGCGAATGGCAGGCCCGTCTGGCTTGACGCAAGACGACAAAATGCGGCCGGGTATCCAGCCGCATTCCGTTTTGCAAAAGGATCAAGCCTTGATGAAGGCCAGAAGATCGGCGTTGAGCACGTCTGCATTGATGGTCAGCATGCCGTGCGAGAAGCCGGGATAGGTCTTCAGCGTACCGTTTTTCAGGAGCTTCACCGATTTCAGCGCAGAGTCCGCAATCGGCACGATCTGGTCATCTTCACCGTGCAGCACGAGTGTAGGCACGCTGATGGCCTTCAGGTCTTCGGTCTGGTCGGTTTCCGAGAATGCCTTGATGCCATCGTAATGCGCCTTGGCACTGCCCATCATACCCTGCCGCCACCAGTTCTGGATCACGCCTTCCTGAACGGTCGCTCCATCGCGGTTGAAGCCGTAGAACGGGCCGGAGGGCACATCGCGGAAGAACTGCGCGCGGTTTGCGGCAAGTGCTGAACGGAAGCCGTCAAAAACCTCCATCGGCAGGCCCTCGGGGTTGGCCTCGGTCTTGAGCATCAGCGGCGGCACGGCGGAAACCAGAACGGCCTTCGCGACGCGGCCTGCGGGTTCACCGTGTCTGGCAACATAACGCGCCACTTCGCCACCGCCGGTGGAATGACCGATATGCACGGCATTTTTCAGGTCCAGCGCTTCTGCAACCGCAAAGGCGTCTGCGGCATAATGGTCCATATCGTGACCTTCGGAAACCTGCGCGGAGCGGCCGTGACCACGGCGATCATGGGCGACGACACGATATCCTTTCGAGAGGAAAAACAGCATCTGTCCATCCCAGTCGTCGGAGCTGAGTGGCCAGCCGTGGTGAAACACGATGGGCTGAGCATCCTTCGGGCCCCAGTCCTTGTAGAAGATGTCCGTTCCATCTGTCGTCTTAACAAAGCCCATGATTGTTTCTCCTTCGGTTGCGTTGGCATCTTCCGGTGCGATCTATGTTGTGCGCCGGTTTGATGGAGGGATGATGACGCAGGAAAACATCCGCAACAATTGCAACAATAATTCTGAATGAATTGCTGATCTGGTAATAATGGCCGTGCCGCCCGCTGTCTTATGCCCCGTTACCGGCGCTAAACGGCACCGCGACCGAAAAGTTGCGACAGAAGACGCAAACGGATTGAAATAACCAACCGGATAAGTTGCGGTTTAAATTGTAATCAACGGCGCACGGGCGCGGTCGCGACTGCACACCGCCGGAAACGAAACTCGCTAAGTTGTTCGAACTCTCAATCCACGTCGGGATCGTATTCCCTCGGGCTGTCGTCCTTGGAAAACAACACGCAAGGGCCGCGTGAACCGCGTGGATCATAGGCGTATCCCTTGGCGGTCAGTGCCTGCATGATGTCGCGAACACCTTCGAGGCCATAAAGGTGATCGTGCAGCTCGACGAATATCCGCTCCACGCCAGCAAGCTCGGCATTGCCGAGCAGATCGCGTTCCGCGCCCTCGATATCCATCACGAGCGCCGTGATGCCCCGGCTGGCGACAAACGCATCGATATTCTCGGACGAGATTTCGATGCGCCTTTCATAAGGACCCTGATTTTCGTCCATGGACGACATCCAGAGATCCTTGCGGACATAGAAGGGATAGGTACGCGGCTCGTCGGCCGTGAGAAGTCCTTGGGAAAACACGACATTGCCACGGCAATTTGCCTTGATCACCCGTTCCGCCAGCGCCGCTGTGGACGGATTGGCCTCGAATGCCCAAACGGAAACATCCTGAATACCGGCAATGATCGAGGTTATGATGCCGATGCCGGACCCCAGTTCCAATACGCGGTCGCCGGGCTTGATGGCTTTCAGGACGCTGCGGGCCTCTTTCGCCTCATAGCTGCCGTCGGTCAGCGCCTGCCATATGACGGGCGATACCTCATCGGAAGAAAGAGGCAGGGCTACTCCATGCACATCCAGAATTTCCATATTTCCCAAGCCCTTTCTCAAAACCCGGCCTCGTCAACAGAACGATCCCGCATAGACCGCGAATGCTCTACAGTATCGGTGCGACAACCGGTATTGGTTTTCGCCGTCAACGATGTATCCCACTGAAATTTAACATGGCTTGCCCTGTTCGAAAGCAAACCCGTTCAAACGGAACTCCAGGCCACAAGCTCCTTGGCCGGCAACGGCCTGCTGATCAGATAGCCCTGTACCAGATCGCATCCCAGACGTTTGACCAGCTCATATTGCTCCTCCGTCTCGATGCCTTCGGCGATGGTGGTCATTCGGAGGCTGCGCCCGACGCCGACCACGAATTCGACGATCGCCAGCGCGTCGCGGTCGCTGGTGATATCGCGCAGGAATGACCGGTCGATCTTGATCTTGTCGAACGGCACGCCGCGCAAATTCGCAAGCGAGGAGTAACCGGTGCCGAAATCGTCCATGGCGATCTGGATGCCGACGGCCTTCAGCCGCGTCAGCGTGTTGATCGTCTGGTCGCTCTTGTTCAGCAGGATCGATTCGGTGATCTCAAGCTCGAGCCGGCTCGGCTCCAGCCCGCTTTTATCAAGGGCACCCATCACGTTCTGAATGAGGTTGGTACTGTGGAACTGAACCGGCGAGAGATTGACCGCCACCTTCATGTCCTCATCCCATCGCATCGCCTCGCGGCAGGCAGTCTCCATCACCCATTTTCCGAGCGAATGGATAAGGCCGGTTCGTTCCGCAACGGGAATGAACACGCTGGGCGGAACATCGCCGCGCACTGGATGTTTCCAGCGCAAAAGTGCCTCGAAGCCACAAAGCTTGCGGGTCTGCGTCGCCACCTGCGGCTGGTAATAGACCTCCATCTCGTCGTTCTGCAGCGCCGTCTGCAGATCGGCCTCGAAGGATTTCTTTTCGGTCAGCTGCTTTTGCATGCGGACCTTGAAAACACTCGCCCGGCCAGGGCCGATGGCCTTGGCTTCATAAAGCGCCAGATCCGCGCGCTTGAACAATTCATCCGCATCGACGGTACCATGCGATATGGCGATGCCGATGCAGGTGCCGATTTTCACCTCCTGCTCGCCTAGCTGGTAGGTCCGGCTGATCTGCTCGATAAGCTTGGAGGCGAGACGGCGCGCCGTGTCCTCATTGAGATCATCGGACACGACAGCGAATTCATCGCCGCCAAGGCGGCAAACCATGTCGTAATCACCGCCGATCCCCGAAAGGCGCTGTGCCACGGCCTGAAGCAAGGCGTCGCCCGAATCGTGGCCAAGCGTGTCGTTGACGTCCTTGAACCCATCGAGATCAAGCAGAAGAATGGCCGTCGTTCCATTGCCGCCGAAAGAGCGGCGCAACCGCTCGATAAGTTCCTGCCGGAACAGCGAGCGGTTCGGAAGGCCCGTCAGCGCATCATGATAGGCATCATGCTCCAGCCGGACATTCTTGGCCTGCAATTCAAGCGTGGCGGCGCGCAGATCATCGGTCAGCCCGCGCATGCTTTTCTGCGCACGGTTCAACAGATCGTTCTGGCGAAGCAGCAATATCACCAGCGCGATGCCGCACAGGATCAATCCGCCCGCAAGCGCGGTGTAGACGATATGCAGCTTGCGCACGTCCTCATGGGCCGTATCGATCAGATTGACGTCATAGGCGACCGACGACGAAGCCAGCGTCGTCATCGGCGCATCGAGCGAGCTCATCTCGGAGAGCAGATCCGGAACATCCCTTGGCTCCAGGGTGTTCATCTGCTGTTCCAGGCGGGCCAGAACCGCGTCAAGGCGGGTTACGAGATCCCGCCATTGCTGTTTTTCATTGATGAAAGCGCCGAGGTTACCCTGCTTCAAGAGCTCCAGGCGGCTTAGCATGATGTCCATGCGCAGCTGCAATTCGTCCCGGTCTATGACACCGGGACTGAGCGCAAAAACGGCCAATTTGTTCTGAAGGCGGAGATACTCCGCCACGGTCTGACTGACCGCCCACGAATCGTTATAGCGGGCAAATTTCTGCAGAGCGGTCTGACGCTCGGCAATGACGAAAGCGATATAGCCCGTTGCCAGGACGAAGCAACAGATGATCACCGCCACAAGTTTTCGCAAACGGCACCTTTATTCCACTATCAATTTGGCAACTTGCCATGCGGACCGCGAATAATAGGTCTGCTTCTGCAATTCCGGGTCGCTATCATAGGGATAGATGACAAACAGCGGACCCTTTTCGCGAACTGTCATGTAGTTGCCATCCAGCTTGATCGCGAGGATAACGTTAAATTTCTTAAAATCCTCAACCGGTATGGTGCTCACATAATCGTTGAGTGCAACTGCCGTTACGCTGGTGCCTTTTGCACCGACGAGATCCATCAACTTTGCCAGTGACACGCCGTCAAAACGAACGCGGCCATCGTGCCAGGGCGTCGTGGTCTCCACTGTCACCATGCCCAATCCCTCCAGCATGTCGCGATCGAATACCGCAGCGCCATCGGCATTGGTGTTGGTGATGTTTCCGGAGATGGTCAATATCGGCTTGCCTTGCGGCTTGGCGATCGTCCCGGCCTCGGCACAGGAAAGCCACATGAGCGACAGAAACGCACTGAGAAGTACCCGGGCGAAACTCATACTCTTTCTCCATCTAGCGTTCAGGTCGAGGGGTTTTCGCCAACCTCTGAGGGTCAAGGGAACCGACGCTCGCAATATATATCAGGAATGAATGTTATATCCTTAGTGAGATTTTATCCGTATTTTCTCTAGGTTTTGAGTAAACCGTTTGGATAATTTTTCCGTCTTATTGTACTTTTTTACACTTCACGCCCTGTTATGACGCAAGCAACACTACAAGTTACGTCTTCGTATCAATCCGTCTGGTGCGACAAAGGCCAAATTGCGGCATATGCGTGATTGCTTAATAATAGCGACACATGATTCGCGCGTATCGGACAAGACCAATGCGCGTTCGGCATCCGCCTGCCTGTCAGGCAGGAAAGCCGAGAGACAAGTTTCGCATCACAGAAAAATCATGGCGATTGCCAGAGCGAACGGTTGAAACATACCGTACGCAACTTAATATAAGAGCTGTCATTTCCGTTTCCGGCATTTTCTGCTTCCCCTTGCCGGAAATGCCCAGACGCCCGTTCCGCGCAGCGCAAGCGGCGATACCGGATATAGTCCGGTCAGGAAAATTCTGTTCACGTCTCCGGGCTGGACGGCACCCTGCCGTATCGGCCGCATCATGAAGGTAGTCCCTATGCACACCTATCCCGACATCAAACTTCTCATTGATGGCGAATGGCGAGACGCCGTTTCCGGCAAGACGATCGCCGTATCCGACCCAGCGACCGACGAAATCATCGGCGCGATCGCCCATGCCGAAAAGGCGGACCTCGATCTGGCACTTGCCGCCGCCGAGCGTGGCTTCAAGGTCTGGCGCGACACCTCGCCCTTCGAGCGTTCCAAGATCATGCGCAGGGCAGCCGATATCCTGCGCGAGCGCAAGGACAAGATCGCCTATATAATGACCCGCGAGCAGGGCAAGCCGCTGTCGCAATCGGCAACCGAAATCATGGGCGCCGCCGATACGATCGACTGGTTCGCCGAAGAAGCACGTCGCACCTACGGCCAGGTCATCCCGGCGCGCGCAACCGGCGTTTCCCAGCTTGCCATCAAGCTGCCGGTTGGTCCCGTCGCGGCGTTTACGCCATGGAACTTCCCGATCAACCAGATCGTCCGCAAGCTTTCGGCTGCCCTTGCCACGGGCTGCTCCATCATCGTCAAGGCCCCGGAAGAAACACCGGCATCGCCGGCGGAACTGATCCGAGCGTTTGTGGATGCGGGCGTGCCGGCGGGTGTCATCGGTCTCGTTTACGGCGTGCCATCCGAGATTTCGGAATATCTGATCCCGCATCCGGTCATCCGCAAGATTTCCTTCACGGGCTCCACGCCGATCGGCAAACATCTGGCAGCGCTTGCCGGCAAGCACATGAAGCGCGCCACGATGGAACTCGGCGGTCATGCGCCAGTGATGATCTTTGACGATGCCGATATCGAAAAAGCGATCGAGGTGACCTCGCTTGCCAAGTTCCGCAATGCCGGTCAGGTCTGCGTCGCTCCCACCCGCTTCCTCGTGCAGGACGGTGTGGCGGATCGCTTCCTTGAAGGTTTCGTGGAAGCCACGAAGGCGATCAAGGTCGGCAACGGCCTGGAAGAAGGTGTCGTCATGGGGCCGCTCGCCAATGAGCGCCGCATCCCAGCGCTGGAAGGCCTGATCAACGACGCCGTTTCCCATGGCGCGGAACTGAAGACCGGTGGCCGCCGCATCGGCAACAAGGGCAACTTCTTCGAGCCCACGGTGCTCGCCAACGTGCCAGTGACAGCCAAGATCATGAACGACGAGCCCTTCGGTCCCGTCGCCATCATCAACCGCTTCTCGACGTTCGATGATGCCATCAACGAAGCGAACCGCCTGCCTTTTGGCCTTGCCTCCTACGCCTTTACCAGCTCGGTCAAGACAGCGCATGCGCTCGGCCACCAGGTCGAGGCGGGCATGCTGACCATCAACCACAACGGCCTTGCCCTTCCCGAAGTCCCCTTCGGCGGCGTCAAGGATTCCGGTTATGGCACGGAAGGCGGTTCGGAGGCGGTTCAGGCCTATCTGGAGACGAAATTCGTCAGCCAGATGAGCTGAAGCTTTGGATGCAAGCTCAGGGCGGGTGACAATATCCGCCCTGAACCTGAATTTGGCGAACCCGGAATCTCCACGCGTCGCCACCCCGGACTAGATCCGGGGTCCAGCGCGATCAAGTCATTGACCGCAAAAGACTACTCACCGCGCAGGCGCCCAGTGGCCGGATGCCGGATCAAGCCCGGAATGACGGAGTGAAAGACCTTCGTCAATCTGTGAAGAAGCAAGATCTGCTATGTCTTTTCTTCGGTAGTACCACCTTCCCTTGCCTCCGTCCTCATCATGCCCTAAAAGAACAAAAAGTGAACTTAGAGAGGCACTATGAGCGAGACAGCGGCACCCGCGTTGAAGGAAATCTTCAACCACGAAAAACTGCGACACATCGCCGATCAGACCAAAGCCGTTCATGCGCCTTTCGATGTTCCCGCCTTCATGGCGCTTGCCACGACAAATCTCGAAGCGCTGGGCATCATGCAGCGCATGCGGCAGGTGGCGACCAGCCTGCACGCCACGCTTCCCGGCGACTATGCCCGCAACATCGAAATTCTGACAGCCGCAGCACCCGGAATAGGCAACGGTTTCGCATCCATTTCGCTGCCAGAATATGTGGCGCTTTACGGTCTCGACGATTTCGATCTTTCCATGCAGGCGCTGCAATATTTCACCCGTTTCGGCTCCTCGGAATTTGCCATCCGCCATTTCCTGCAAAGGGATCTGGCCCGAACACTTGCCGTGATGGAAACATGGTCGCAACATGACAACGAGCATGTGCGGAGGCTGGCGAGCGAAGGCTGCCGGCCGCGCCTGCCTTGGTCGTTCCAGCTCAAAGCCCTGATCGATGATCCCTCACCGGTCACCGCGATCCTTGATGCCATGAAAGCTGACGAGGCGCTTTACGTGCGCAAATCCGTCGCCAATCATCTGAACGACATCACCAAGGACAATCCCGCTTTCGTGCTGGCGCTCATCGACACATGGCCGAAGGAAAACCCGCATACACGCTGGATCGTGCGGCAGGCCTTGCGCACTCTGGTCAAGAAAGGTGACGCTGCCGCGCTCGCCCATTTCGGTGCCCATAAGGAGGCTCAGATCGCACTCTCGGCGTTTCAGGTTTCTCCTGAAAGGGTCGCTCTCGGTAATCCGGTGCGGATTTCAGCTTCTTTCACCTCGACGGCAGAAAGCCCGCAGAAGCTGGTGATCGATTATGCCGTGCATTACGTGAAAAAGAGCGGTGACGCCTCCGCGAAAGTCTTCAAGTGGAAAGAAATCGAGTTGCAGCCGGGCGAAACATGCGCGCTCTCGATAAGCCGCGCCATGCGTGATTTCACCACCCGCAAGCACTATGCGGGTGTTCACAAGGTTGACCTGATGGTCAACGGCAGGCTGGCGGCCGAGGCCTCTTTCGAACTGCTGATATGAAGCTGGCGAGAGCGTCCCTCAAGCCGCCGGGAAAATCTTCGCACGGCGGATGATGACGGAACCGCGATCGCCTGCCGCGACATCATTTTCCGGCGGCACGTCGAATTCCAGGAGATCGCCGCCATCTGTGCTGGCGATCACCCGCCGCTCGCCTGCCCGGTCGAGAACCCGCGAAACCGAGGCTGGAATGCCCTCGTGCAGATCTTCCCATTCCAGGTCGGAGGGACGGGCATAGATCTCGACGGCGCCATCTGCCTGACCGTAGGAGAAAGGCAGTTCGTTGTCACCGACATAGACCTTTCCGCCGCGCGCCACGCCGGACACACGGTTGGCATCGCCGAGAAAGCGCATGACGAAGGCGCTGTTCGGCTGGCGGCAGACTTCCTTCGGCGTGCCCTGTTGCACGATCTCGCCCTGATTGAGGATGACGACGCGGTCAGCGAGATCCAGTGCCTCTTCCTGATCATGCGTCACGAAAATCGTGGTAATGCCCAGCGCGCCGTGAATTTCACGCAGCCAGCGGCGCAGGTCGCGGCGCACATTGGCATCCAGCGCGCCGAAGGGCTCATCCAGTAGAAGCACTTTGGGATCGACCGAAAGCGCACGGGCCAGCGCCACACGCTGCCGCTGCCCACCGGAAATCTGCGCCGGGAACCGGTCGCCCAGACCGTCAAGCTTGACCAAGTTCAACAGTTCCCTGACCCGCGCATCGATCGCGGCCTTGTCGCGCTTCACCTTCGACACCTTCATGCCGAACGCGATGTTTTCATGCAGCGTCATATGCGGAAAAAGTGCGTAGTGCTGGAACACGAAACCGACGCCGCGATCGCGCACCGGAATATTGGTGGCGTCTTCGTCTCCAAAAAAGATGCGGCCGCCATCGCTATATTCGAGACCGGCGACCATGCGCAGGATCGTCGTCTTGCCTGAACCGGAGGGGCCGAGCAGCGCCAGAAGCTCGCCACTTTCAATATCGAGCGAAACATCGCGCACCGCGCGGAAGGTATCGAAAGTCTTCACCACATTTTCGAGGCGGATTTTCATGGGAATCAGGTCTCCGTGGCGATGGCGGCACCGCCGCTGGTCTTCTTGGCCCCGCGCCCGGCGCCGCGCCGTTCCAGCGCCACCTTGGCGATGATGGTGATGACAGCGAGCAGAGCGAGGATGGAGGCCGACGCAAAGGCGCCCGCCGTCTGGTAATCGTGATAAAGCAGCTCGATATGCAGCGGCAGCGTGTTGGTCTGGCCGCGAATATTGCCTGACACGACCGACACCGCGCCAAATTCACCCATGACGCGGGCGTTGCACAGAACGACGCCGTAGAGCAGTGCCCATTTGATATTCGGTAGCGTCACCGAAAAGAAGGTGCGCCAGCCGGATGCGCCAAGCGAGGTGGCCGCCTCCTCCAGATCGCGGCCCTGCGCCTGCATCAATGGGATCAGCTCGCGCGCCACGAAGGGTGCCGTGACGAACATCGACGCGATGACGATGCCGGGTAGTGCAAAGAGTATCTTGATATTGTGCGCATCGAGGAACGGCCCAAACAGCCCCTGCAGCCCATAAACGAAGAGATAGGCGACACCGGCGACGATCGGCGAGATGGAGAAGGGTATCTCGATCAGCACCAGCAGGAAGCGCCGGCCGGGAAAATCGAATTTAGTGATCGCCCATGCGGCTGCGACGCCGAAGGCCGTGTTGATCGGCACCGCAATCAGCGCCGTCAGCACCGTCAGCATGATGGCGTGGCGGGTATCGGGGTGGGTGATGGTCGCTGAATAGACCTTCCACCCCTGCGAAAAAGCCTCGACCCCGATGATGGTCAGAGGAGCGACAACCAGGAACGCGCCGATGACGAGCACAAAAGCGATCAGGCTACGGCGAACCCAGGGCGCGTCACCGACGCGCGGTGGCTTGCGATGCGAGGAAATGGCGCTCATGTCTCAGCTCCTCACCGTATAACGAAGCGCACGCGCCTGCAGGTAATTGGTCACCGCCAACATGACGAAGGCCGCGATGAGCAGCACGGAGGCGATGGCGGCGGCGGCCTGATAATCATATTCCTCCAGCCGGATGAAGATCAGCAGTGCCGTAATTTCCGTTGAAAACGGCTGGTTGCCGGCAATGAAAATGATGGCGCCGAACTCACCGAGGCTGCGCGCGAAAGAGAGCGAGAGACCGGCCAGCAGAGCTGGCGTCAGAAGCGGCAGGATGACCTTGCGGAAGATTTCTAGATCGGAACCGCCGAGCGATTGCGCCGCCTCCTCCAATGCCGGATCGAGGTCTTCGAGCACCGGCTGCACGGTGCGCACGATGAAGGGTAGACTGGTAAAGGCCATCGCCACCATGATGCCGAGCGGCGTATAGGCAACCTTGATGCCGAATTGCGCAAGCACCGAGCCGAACCAGCCGTTACCCGCAAACAGCGTCGTCAGCGCAATGCCGGCAACGGCGGTGGGAAGCGCAAAAGGCAGATCGACAATGGCATCGACAAGGCGCCAGCCGGGGAAACGGTAACGCGTCAGCACCCAGGCGAGCGCCAGTCCGAAAACGACGTTGAACAAGGTCGCGGCGAGAGCGCAGAGCACCGTGACGCGATAGCTCGCAACAGCGCGCGGCGAAGAGATAATGGCCCAATATTCGGCTGGCCCGAGGCTCGCCGCCTTGAACACCAGCGCCGAGAGCGGCAGAAGCACGATGATGGCGACGTAAGTGAGGGTAACGCCGAGGGACAATTTAAGCCCCGGCAGAACATTCCGCTTCAAACCCCGCCCCCAATTCATCATAAAGCGACCCGGCAGTTTCCCGCCGGGTCTTTTACCTGTTGCATATCGTCGTGATTAACGGCTGCCGTAGAGCGTATCAAGCGTCGCGCCGGACGCAAAATGCTCTTTCTGGATTTTATTCCAGCCGCCGAAGACGTCATTGACATTGACGAGGCGAATGGCCGGGAACTTGTCCTTGAACTCGCCGACAACCTTTTCGTTGTGAACGCGATGGCCGAATTCGGCAGCAATGCGCTGGCCCTCTTCGGTGTAGAGGAAATCGAGGTAGCTCTTCGCCAGATCGCGCGAGCCGCGCTTGTCGACCACCTTGTCCACCACGGCGACCGGGAATTCGGCGAGCAGGCTGACGGAAGGCACCACGCCCTCAACCTTGTCGGCGCCATATTGCTTGGCAATGCCGCGGGTCTCGGCTTCGAAGGTGATCAGCACGTCGCCGATTTCACGTTCCACGAAGGTGGTGGTGGCGGCGCGGCCTCCGGTGTCGAAAACAGGGGTGTTGTCGAAGATTTTCTTGACGAATTCCTGAACCTTCTTCTCGTCGCCGTTGAACTTCTCCTTGGCATAGGCCGTGGCGGCGAGATAGGTGTAACGGGCGTTACCCGAGGTCTTCGGATTGGGGAAAACCACCTTCACGTCGTCACGGGCAAGATCGTCCCAGTCCTTGATGTGCTTGGGATTACCGGCACGCACGAGGAAGGAAGGGAAGGAATAGAACGGCGAGGCGTCGTTCGCGAAATCCTTCTGCCAGTCGGCGGAAACGAAACCCTGCTTCACCAGAAAATCGACATCCGTTACCTGGTTGAAGGTGACGACATCAGCTTCCAGACCCTCAACGATGGCACGCGCCTGCTTGGAGGTGCCGGCGTGCGACTGATCAACCGTGATACCCGGATGCAGCTTGATGAAAGCCTCGTTCTCGGCTGCGAAAACCTCACGGGCAACATCGTAGGAGGCGTTGAGAATGGTGGTCGGAGACTGCGCCTGCGCCGCACCTGCAAAAAGAGCGGCAATGGCAGTGCCGATGATGAGAAGACGTTTCATGAATACCCCCGGAAAATCGAATGGTCGTCAACATAACGGGGGGCGACAACGCCTGCGAGCAACAGCCGTGCGTTAAGCAGAAGGGCATTAGAAATTTCACCCAAGCAACATCAATTCGAAAGGTGATGATTTCATATATGTCCGCAAGCCGGATTTCTTTTGCGTTGCGCAATCTAAAGGCGGTGCTCGGGAAAGAGATTACCGGAATGTTTGGTAAAATATGGCAGAAGGTCTTCTTCACGCACCTCTTCCAGCTGTGGCGGTCGCCAGCGCGGATTGCGGTCCTTGTCGACCAGGGCCGCACGCACGCCCTCATAAAAATCATGACCCCGCAATATCTCCGTGCCGGCGGCAAATTCCCGTTCGAGGCATTCGATGAGGCTGGCGCTTTCCCGCCCCAGGCGCAGCAGCTTCAGGGTTAGTTTGAGACTGGTAGGGGAGCGTTTTTTGAGAATTTCCAGACTCTCGCGCGAAAACGTATCGTCACGCTCCGAAAGTGCTGCGAAAATCTCCTCGACCGTGTCGAAACGGAATGCCGCGTCGATGATCTCACGGTGTGCCGACAGGACCCCCTCACCAGCTTCGACGGCATAAGTTCCGATTACCGCCTCGACACCATCAGGATCGAGCGCTTGTGATAGATTCTTCACCAAATCTGTAAGGCGCGCAGAAGGGACGAAACAATCGGCAAAACCGGCATAGATCGCATCGGCAGCAGTGACCGCATTGCCTGTCAGCCCCAGCCAGGTGCCGCATTCGCCCGGCGCTCTGGGCAAAAGCCATGTACCGCCGACGTCAGGGAAATAGCCGATACCGGTTTCCGGCATGGCAAGCTTCGTCCGCTCGGTGACGATGCGGTGGCTGGCATGGGCGGAAATGCCGACGCCGCCACCCATGACGATGCCGTCCATCAACGCAACATAAGGTTTACCAAAGCGGGCAATACGATAATTCAGCGGAAACTCTTCGCGCCAGAAATCCAGCACCTGCGGATCGCCCGCTTTGCCGAGATCGTGAATGATGCGAACGTCACCCCCCGCACACAGCCCCCTGTCGCCTTCCCCTGTCAGCACCACGCAGGAAACGTCAGGGTCATCCTCGAAACGGTGAAGCGCCTGGAGCATGGCACGAACCATCGGCAGCGTCAGGCTGTTGATGGCTTTCGGACGGTTCAGGTGGATGATGCCGGCCCCTCCCCGTCTTCCGATGACGACCTGCGTCTCCGCTTCCGTTGCAACTTCCAAGGTCGCCTCCTCCGCTACCGTTCACCAGCCCATCTTGGAGGTCCGGGCGCGATCACGCAACGTTGATCTTGTCCTTCAGGAACGTCTTTCGCTCAAACCGCTTTCACCCGCGTAAAATGCCTGAAATCCGCTTTCGCAATGCAGCATGTTTGCTTGACGCCCGGAAAATCATGGCATGTAATGGAGTTTGAAATGCCGGCATTGATTCCTGTCGAGCGTGTGCCGGACCAAGCGGAATGTCGCCTTGTCAAAGGCGTTGTCAACAGCAACGGGAGACGAGCATGCAGGTTTCGGAACAAGAGTGGATCAGCAAACGGGCCTATACACTTTGGGAAAAGGAAGGCCATCCACATGGCCGTGACGCGGACCATTGGGAACAGGCAAAGCATGAATTTTCGCTGCTGAAGACATCGGAGGCGACAAAGCCTGCCCAGCGCAAGAAAGCAGCGCCGAAGACCGCTGCTGCAGAGCCGGAGGCAGAAGCCCCCGCAAAACCCAAGGCCCGTGCACGCAAGGCAGCAACCGCGAAATAAAAGTACTCTCGTGATAATCTGAACCGGCAAATGAAAAGCCCGACGAAATCTCGCCGGGCTTTGTCTGTTTATCGCGGATCGCAACCGGGATCACCGACCCGGCAACCGCCCTGAAAGTTTTCCGAGGCGGGCGCGCGGCGTGGATCATCCCATTGGCGGCGCTCCGGACGACGCTGGCCTTCGTCCTGATTTGGCTGGCGATCACGATTGCGGTCGCGATTTTCTTCCTCGAACCGAGGACGGTCACCATCTCGACGCGGCCTGTCCTGGTTTCCGTCGCCCCGGTTTCTGTCACCCTGGTTCCAGTCGCCGTAACGGCGCTCCCAGCGGCCATCATTCGGTCCACCGCCCTGACGCGGATCGCGCCATTCATCCCGGCGGCCATCACGCCATTCGTCGCGCGGACGCGGGCGTTCCCAGTCACCGCGCGGCGGCGGAGGCGCAGCATTCCAGTAACCGCCTGATGGCGGCGGACGACGCCAGCGGTCACGCTCGCGGTAGAAGTCACGGTCACGATAATAACGGTCCCAATAACGACCGGCTTCGAAGGTGATCACGGGAACGCCGAGATCGCGGTAATAACGCGGTTCAACGTAGACCCGGTTCTGCCTGAACGTCGTCTGGATGTAACGACCGGCGACCCAACCACGACCGCTGACGAAAGAGACGTCGCACCACGGCGTATCGGACAGGCAGCCATGTACCGTCAATGGTGCGCCGACCGGGATCACGACCACGGCCGGATAGGCTGTGCTCGGACCGGAGCGCATATTCACATTCGCGGTGGCAAAGCCGCGAGTCGCAGCTTCGGCAAGGGCCGGCGCGGCGAGCATGGCCACCAGCGCAATTGCGCCAAACAGTTTTTTCTTCACTTACTTCTCCTCAAGCAAAAGCCCGCTTTGCCCTTGTCGGCGTCCATCGATTTCGATGGACGAGCATGCGTTCCACATACTGCCATGGCTGGAAAATACGCCGTGTTCCATGAACGCAGCATGAAACAAATCGCAGCCCGTTTCAGTTCCACCTGCGGCAATGAAGCACCCGGGAATTTGCCGACGGAATGTGCCGCCGGTCTTGACTTCGGGGATCAATCATCCGACTTCAATGCAACAGCAATATGGAGCATAACCATGAGCGAAACCGCACAGACGACCGTCGACCAGAGCGAAGTGGATCGCTTCTCCGCGATGGCTGCGGAATGGTGGAGCCCGACGGGCAAGTTCCGGCCGCTGCACAAATTCAACCCGGTGCGGCTTGAATATATCCGCAACCGCATCTGCGATAATTTCGGCCGCGACCCGAAGGCGCACCGCCCGCTTGAAGGGCTGCGTGTGCTGGATATCGGCTGCGGCGGCGGCCTGCTTTCCGAACCCGTGGCACGCATGGGCGCGGACGTGGTGGGCGCCGACCCTTCAGAAAAGAATATCGGCATCGCCTCCACCCACGCCCGTGAAAGCGGTGTCAGCGTCGACTACCGCGCCGTGACCGCCGAACAGTTGCTGGAGGCGGGCGAAACCTTCGACGTCGTCCTCAACATGGAAGTGGTCGAGCATGTGGCCAATGTCGATCTCTTCGTCACCACCTGCGCGAAAATGGTGCGTCCCGGCGGGCTGATGTTCGCCGCCACCATCAACCGCACGCTGAAAGCCCGCGCGCTCGCGATCTTTGCCGCCGAAAACGTATTGCGCTGGCTGCCGCGCGGCACCCACCAATATGAGAAGCTGGTTCGCCCGGATGAGCTTGAACGACCGCTGGTGGCCAGCGGCATGGATATCGTCCACCGTACCGGCGTCTTCTACAACGTATTGCAGGACCGCTGGAACCTCTCGCCGGACATGGAAGTCAACTACATGATGCTGGCGAAAAGACCCGCGTAAAGCTAGCGCACCCAATTCTCCGGTCATGAACGACGGATGACGTCGCCCTGAGTGGCGGACGTCATCAAAATCGTAGGCAAACTCAATTCACATCATCGGGCAGCACTGGCAACGGTGCAATCTCGATGCCCTCGTCAATCAGGGCCTTCGCGTCCTGGGCAGACGCGTGGCCGATGATGCCGCGTTCGTCGGCCTCGCCATAGTGGATCTTGCGGGCTTCTTCGGGAAATTTATCGCCGACATCTTCCGCATTCGCGCGGATATTTGCGACCGCCTCGCGGATTTTTGCGATAGCCTCTTTTTTGGCCATGTCCATGGCGAGCGACTGGCGTTCGTCTTTTTTGCGGGCGGTGGAGACCGAAGGCGCCATCAGAAGTTTGGAAACCTGCGGGGAATTGCACATCGGGCAGGACAGGAAGCCGCGCTGCAACTGATTATCGAAATCGTCGCTCCCGGAAAACCAGCCTTCGAACTCATGGCCCTTTTCACAGGCCAGCGCATAACGGATCACGCCGCCTCACCTCCAGCAGGAATAACCGTGTCCAGTCCGAACTCGCGGGCATTGCGCAGATTGGGGATTTTTCCGCGCGCGGCAGCCACGAGAGACGTGTCGATCTCTGCGAAAATGATCTCTTCCCCGGCGCCACCGGCCATTGCCAGCACCTTGCCCCAGGGGTCGATGATGATGGAATGGCCGAACGTGACCCGCCCGTCCTCATGCAGGCCGGCCTGTGCGGCGGCAATGACGAAAGCGCCGTTTTCAATGGCGCGGGCACGCAGCAGAATTTCCCAGTGGGCTTCACCCGTCTGGCGGGTAAAGGCGGCCGGAACCGTCAGAACCTCGGCGCCGGCGAGTGCCTCCGCCCGGAAAAGCTGCGGGAAGCGCACATCGTAGCAGATCGCAAAGCCGAATTTCCCCAGCGGCAGTTCGGCAACGCGAGCGACAGCGCCGGGTTCGTAAGCCGCACTTTCGCGCCAGCTTTCGCCATTGTCGAGATCGACATCGAACATATGGATCTTGTCATAGCTGCAGATACGCGAACCGTCAGGCGCAAACAGAAAACCTCGATTGGCAATCTTGCCATCCGGGCGGGCAATCGCTGTCGAGCCGACATGGACATGGATGCCGAGTTCGCGTGCCAGCCGGGCGGCGGTCGCAACGATGATATCGCCATCGTCGTCACGCAGCTGGGCGCGAAGCGCCTGCCTGTCCTTCTGGAGAGCGCCGGTCATTTCCGGCGTCTGAACATAGACAGCGCCCGCAGCCGCAGCAACACGTACCAGGCGCTCCATATCGGCGGCGTTTTTCACCGTATCGACACCCGAGCGCATCTGAATGGCGGCAGCCTTGAAAATCATCACGTCCTCCGTATCGAAAATCGAGCCGATTAAGCGGCAAGCATAACGTCGAGTTTGCCAGCACGCTCCAGTGCATGCAGATCGTCGCAACCGCCGATATGCTGGCCGTTGATGAAGATTTGCGGGAAGGTGGTTCCGCCGGATTTCTCGATCATTTCCTGCCGGTATTCCGGCGTCGTCGTCGCGTTATATTCGGCGTAATCGACGCCCTTGCTGTCCAGCAACGCCTTGGCGCGCGCGCAATAACCACAAAAATCCCGTGTATAGATCGTTACCGGTGCCATGTATTTCGAAGCCTCGCAAACGTGTGCTGAAACGCACGATATCCTCGTTTCATTCAGGCTTCATATAGGGCCGGAAATGGCCATTGCAAAGGTCAAAACGGTCACATCCGTGGCACCCGCCTTCCGCAAGACGCGACTTGCCGCGCCCACCGTCGCACCAGTGGTATAAACATCATCCACCAGCACCACTCGCTTGCCATAAACATCGGTTTTTCGGCCGGGCGCTATTGCAAAAGCACCCCGCACATTGTCCTGCCGGGCAAGCGCTGAAAGCCCCACCTGCCGCTCGGTCGGCTTCACGCGCAACAGCGTGCCGGCAAGCAGCGGTTTGCCGGTGGCCTTGGCCAGATGCCGTGCGAGCTCAGCGGACTGGTTGAAACGGCGACGCCAGAAGCGGTGGCGATGCAGCGGAACCGGCAAGATACAGTCGCAGCTATCAACCGTTCCGTCGCTTGCCCGCAGCATCCACAGCGCCATGAAACGCGCAAGATCGGTCCGGTCCTGATATTTCAGCCGGTGTACGAGTTTACGCGCGGTTCCCTCATGGCTGGCAACAGCACGCAAACGGTCGAAAGGCGGTGGGTCGGCGATGGCTTGTGCGCTCACAATACCCGCGCCGTGATCCCGGGCGAAGGGGATACCCAGAACCTCGCAAAAAGGCCGATCGATAAAGGCCACATCCCGCCAGCAATCCGCACACAGGGCACCCTCGCCGCCGGTCATGCGGGAACACCCTGCGCAAGTGGGAGGATAGACCATGCGGAAGGCCGAGTGCAACACGCTGCGTGCCGCCATCGACACCGTCGCGGACTTCGACAGCAATCCCGAAAACAAATCTTCACCAGCGCCCATGAGGTTGACTTTAGCGCCGAACGGGTGCCTTTGCGAGAGAGATATGTTTCGGCCTCTGACCGGAAAAACAATGCCCGAAGCGGCATGACAGCAACGATGCGGCCCGCCGATCCCAAAGGCGCTACAGGCCGAGCAGGCACGACGATGGATATTCTCTTTGACCAGGCCCTGATCGAACAAAATCGCCGCCGGGCGTGGAACCGGCGTGACGACAAGGCCCTGTTTCTTCTCGACATGGCCGCCGACGAGTTTGCCGACAGGCTCGCCATCGTCGAGCGCCGTTTCGAGACCGCAATCGAACTGCACGGCGGGACGGGCATCACCGCCCGGCGTGTGACTGAGACGGGCAAGGTGGATGCTATCCGCCGTATCGAGACGGATACCTCCTTTGCGACGGATGGGAATCTGCCGCAGGTGGCCTCCATGGAGCATCTGCCGCTCGAAGAAGCCTCCGCCAATCTCATTGTTTCCCCGCTTGCCCTCCACCTCACCAACGACACCCCCGGTGCGTTGATCCAGATAAGGCGGGCGTTAAAGCCGGACGGGCTGTTTCTCGGAGCCATTCCCGGCAGCGGCACATTGCAGGAACTGCGCGACGTGCTGTTGACGGCAGAAGCCGAGTTGACCGGCGGCGCCAGCCCGCGCGTCATTCCCTTTGCCGATGTGCGCGATGTTGGCGCACTGTTGCAGCGTGCCGGTTTTGCGCTTCCCGTCACCGACGCGGAAACTTATACGGTGCGTTACGACTCGATTTTTCCGCTGATGCGCGATCTGCGCGCCATGGGCATGGCCAATCCGCTGGCAAGCCGCAGCAGAAAACCGCTCAATCGCGCTTTTTTCCTGCGGGCAGCGGAGCTTTACGCCGAACGTTATTCCGATCCGGACGGGCGGATCAGAGCCACGTTTTCCATCATCTATGTCTCAGGCTGGGCACCGCACGAGAGCCAGCAGAAACCGCTGAAACCTGGTTCCGCCAAAATGCGCCTTGCCGATGCCTTGAAGACGACCGAAGTCAAGCTTTCCTGATAGGCGTAGCGCAGGCCTCAGATGTTGGCAAAAGTATCGGCGAGGAACTGGAATACAGCATTGATGTTGCTGCCGATGGTGGCTCCGCCACCGATGATGGTGGCGGAAATAACGCCGACGATCAGGCCGTATTCGACTGCGGTCGCGCCGTTTTCGTCTTTAAAGAAACGAATAAAACAATGCAGCACGGGATATTCTCCATCCGCCATCCGCCATCCGGTGATTACGCTAACCGGCATTATATATTGCTAAAATCGAATTTATACTATGCCACGGGCATGAGGAATCCGTTACCGATGATGGTAAACGATCAGCAACCGCTCTCGCTGCTATAGCCCGTCACGACACAGGGCATCTCGGGCATCGGCTGGGTTATGCTGCGGCGGATGGAATAGGTCTTGCCGGCATCGGTCTTCTTGATGGAGCCGGTGCTTATCATGTCGTAATTGTCGGAGAACTGCGCGACGCGCGTTGATGATTTTCCGGCAAGCATGGGGGTGACTATCAAGGAAAGAGCAATCACAGCCGTCCCGAAAAGCAGCGCGACATTAAGAACGCCGGTGCGACGGGATTTGTTGGAGTAAGACTGACGACCTTCCACCGTCTTCCAGAAATCCTCGTTCATAGCCAACCTCATACGCGCAGTTTACCGCTTCTTTAGCTTAACAATCTGCCAGAGGGTGCTGAACGATCTGTTAACACAGCCTCGTTTTGGCACGGTAAAGCGGAGTTACGGGATGTTTTCAACAGGCTGCGCGAGGGGATGGAACCCGCCAGGTAGGTCGCTTTAAATCAAATCCTGAAGGAAGGGGATGAGCGGCTCGTCGGCCGGCGGCATCGGATAATCACGCAGAGCCTGCGGCTTTACCCATTTAATTGCCTGTCCTTCGCGCCCATGGGCCATGCCTTCATAACGACGGCACACGTAAAGCGGCATCAGCAGGTGAAAAGTCTCGTAGGTATGGCTGGCGAACGTCAGCGGCGCAAGGCAGGCTATCTTGGTCTTGATACCCAGCTCCTCGTCCAGCTCGCGGACAAGGGTCTCCTCCGGTGTTTCGCCTTGTTCCACCTTGCCGCCTGGAAATTCCCACAGGCCGGCAAGCGACTTGCCCTCAGGTCGTTGCGCCAGAAGAATACGGCCGTCCTGATCGAGAAGGGCGCAGGCGGCAACCAGCAGGATTTTTTTGCCCGCTTCGCTCATTCTTCACCAGCCTTGCGCCAGTAGCGATAGGAATAGGCCTCGGTGAAGCCGAATTTTTCATAAAGTGCAATCGCGGGCGCATTTGTGGAGACGACCTGCAACCAGGCGCTTTTGGCGCCGCTGATGCGGGCCCAGCGCAGTGCTGACGCCAGCAGCTGCGTGCCGAGGCCCTTTTTCCGCTGCGACTTCTCGACATCGAGGGAAAGAATGCCGGCAAGATCGTTATCCTGCACGCAGATAACGGTGGCAAGTGCGCTGCCCCCTGCTTCTTCGTTGATGAACAGGCCAAGGGTCGGCTTGATCGAACTGAGGATTTCAGCGATCGCCGGGCGCAGGGTCGGGTCGCCATCGCTGACCTTGATGCTCGCCTCGACAAAACGGCCAATATCGTGGCTCGGCAGGCTGACCAGCGTTTCCGGCAGTTCCATGCCAGCGAGATCGGCCGTCATGACCTTGACCTCCTCAACCATGGACCAGCCGTCCTTTACCAGAAAATCCTTGAGCTGCGGCGGCATCAGCGTCGTTTCGCGCACCACCAGCGGACGGCCGAAATCCTCGAAGCGCTTGCGCGCCTTTTCCAGCCGCACCGCGCAGTTTCCATAATCGGAAGGATCGAGCGGCACCACGCAATTGATGCGTTTGGATGGATGCGACCCCGTCAGGCGGATTTGCCAGCTACCGTCATAAATCACCGACGAGGCCGGCCATGCCCGAAAGCTGACTGCTTCCAGACGGCGAACCAGCGGCAGATTGACGATTTTATTGTCCTGCATTCTCTTCGGCTCCAACGGTCAGCTCCGGTAGTCGCCGTTGATCGCAACATATTCCTTGGTCAGGTCGCACGTCCATACGGTGGCCTTGCCCTCACCGAGACCGATGTCAACCTTCACCGGGATGTCTTCCAGCCGCATCACGGCGGTGGTTTCCGCTTCCGAATAATCCGGATCGCGTTCGCCATTGACGGCAACGCGCACGCCGCCGAACCAGATGGCAAGGCGATCACGGTCGGCCATTTCACCGGATTTGCCCACAGCCATGACGACGCGACCCCAATTTGCATCTTCGCCGGCAACCGCGGTCTTCACCAGCGGTGAGTTGGCAATCGAAAGGGCGATCTTCTTGGCAGCGACATCGTTTTCCGCGCCGGTAACGGTGACTTCGACCATCTTGCGTGCGCCTTCGCCATCGCGAACCACCTGCAGGGCCAGATCTTTCAGGAGATCGTTCAAGGCGGCGCGGAAGGAGGAAAGCCGCTCGTCATCGGTGCGCGTCACCTTGACCTGACCGTCCTCAGCCGCCGCACCTGTCGCAAACAACATCAGCGTATCGGAGGTGGAGGTGTCGCTGTCAACAGTCACGGAATTGAAGGTCGGGCCGACACCGGCGGAAAGCAGTGATTGCAGCGCGGCCGGATCAATATCGGCATCCGTAACCACGAAAGAAAGCATCGTCGCCATATCGGGCGCGATCATGCCGGCACCCTTGGCGATACCGTTGATGGTGACCACGACACCGCCGATTTCGGCCGTGCGGGTCGCGACCTTGGGATAAGTGTCGGTCGTCATGATTGCCTTGGCGGCTTCCTGCCAGAAATCGGCTTCGGCCATGCCCTGCATGTCGCCCAGAACCCCGGCGAACTTGGTGGCATCAAGCGGTTCGCCGATTACGCCGGTCGATGCCAGAAACACTTCATTTTCAGAGCAGCCGACGGCAGCGGCTGCGGATTTCGCCGTCAATTCGGTCGCGGCCTTGCCTTTGACGCCGGTAAAGGCGTTTGCGTTACCGGAATTGACCACCACGGCACGTGCCACGCCGCCGCCGAGATTGGCGCGGCAGAAATCAACGGGGGCCGAGGGGCATTTCGATTTTGTGAAAACGCCAGCCACGCTTGCCGGCTTGTCGAACACCATCAACAGAACGTCGGTCCGGTTCTTGTACTTGATGCCGGCGGCAGCCGTCGCCATGCGAACACCACGCAGCGCGGGCATGTCGGGATAGGATTTCGGAGCGAGCGGGGAAACGGCAACGGACATGGGAAAGCGCCTGAGATTCTGGAAACGGGGAAGGTTTGGAAGTGCCTGAGATGAAGCGGGGCGGCCTGTGGCCGCCCCGTAACATGGTTTTATTACTGCTGCGGCTGTGCCTGCTGTTCCTTCGTGGCTTCGTCGTAGCCCTTCTTCAGCGTCTCATCCATGATTTCGATCTTCTGGTCAGCCTTTGCCTTCTCGATGAGGGCAACGTACTTGTCACGCATGACAAGCTGACGAACCTGCGGCTCGACCTGCTCGAAAGCCGGCGGCGGTGCGATGCGCTTGTCTTCCAGCTTGATGACGTGGAAGCCGAACTGCGTCTTGACAGGCGTCTTGGTGTAGGCGCCCTTTTCGAGACCGAAAGCGGCCTCTTCGAATTCCGGAACCATGCGGCCCTTACCGAACCAGCCGAGATCGCCGCCATCATCCTTGTTGGAGTCGGTCGACTTTTCCTTGGCAAGTGCTGCGAAATCCTTGCCCGCATCAAGCTGCTTGATGACGTCCTTGGCTTCGTCTTCGCTTGCAACCAGAATATGGGCTGCCTTGATTTCTTCTTCCTTCGGCAAGGCTGCGACTTCCTTGTCGTAGCGCGCCTTCACCTCTTCATTGGTGACAGCGTCAACCACATGCTTGCGGAAATAGGCGTTGTGCAGCTCACGGTCCTGAATGAACTCCATGCGCTTCTTGAAGTCTTCGGTCTTTTCCAGACCTTCGGCGCTGGCATTCTTCACGAGAAGCTTGACGTCGATCGCGCCGGAAAGGGCTGCGACCTTCTTCTGCTCGTCGGGAAGCTGTGCGAGCTGCGGATCGAGATTGCCCATGGCAAGGTCGAGTTCGGACTGGTGGATTTCCAGATCGCCAACCTTGGCGACAACCTTGTCTTCCTGTGCAAAGGCAGGAAACTGGAGGCCGAGCGTGGCCACAATCACCGCAGCCGCAATTTTATTATAGCGCAACATTTTGAACCTTTCGGGGACAATGCCGGCTCCAGACATGGTTTCCGGCTCTGAAAAAACTTCCAAACACCGGATTGTGGCCATTCTGTAACGGGCAGAACCGTTGACATCATTTGCCCCCCCTCTTATCTGTCACGCAACCTCGCGTCCAGATACGTTGAAGGGCGAAGTCCGTCATTTGTTGCCGAAATCGGCGTGATGGAAAAAACCGCCTGCGAAAACGGAATTTCAGAAAGGGCCAGTAAGATGGTCAGCCTCGGCGGAATAGCCCGCAAATTGTTCGGTTCGGCAAATGAACGCCGCGTCCGCTCCTATAAAAGCAAGATCGCAGCCATCAATGCGCTGGAGGAAGCCACCAAGGCTCTTTCCGACGACGCGCTGGCGGCAAAGACGGCGGAGTTCCGCCAGCAGCTTGCGGACGGCAAATCGCTGGACGATCTGCTGATCCCGGCTTTTGCCGTCGCCCGCGAGGCGTCGCGCCGCGTTCTGCACATGCGACCCTTTGATGTGCAGCTGACCGGTGCCATGATCCTGCACCAGGGCGCCATCGCTGAAATGAAGACCGGTGAAGGCAAGACGCTGGTGGCGACCCTTGCGGTCTACCTCAATGCGCTGGCCGGCAAGGGCGTGCATGTCGTAACCGTCAACGACTACCTCGCCCAGCGCGACGCGGCCACGATGAGCAAGCTCTACCGTTTCCTCGGTCTGACGACCGGTGTGATCGTGCACGGGCTAGATGACGACCAGCGCCGCGAGGCCTATGGCTGCGACATCACCTACGCCACGAATAACGAGCTTGGCTTCGATTATCTGCGCGACAACATGAAATATGATCGCGCCCAGATGGTGCAGCGCGGCCACAACTACGCAATCGTCGACGAAGTGGACAGCATTCTGGTCGATGAGGCGCGCACGCCGCTTATCATCTCCGGCCCGCTGGACGACCGCTCCGATCTCTATAACACCATCGACGCTTTCATTCCGCTTCTGTCGCCGGAAGATTACGAAATCGATGAGAAGCAGCGTTCGGCCAACTTCTCCGAAGACGGCACCGAGAAGCTCGAAAACCTGCTGCGGCAGGCGGGCCTGCTCAAGGGCGAATCGCTTTACGACATCGAAAACGTCGCCATCGTTCACCACATCAACAATGCGCTGAAGGCCCACAAGCTCTTCACCCGCGACAAGGACTACATCGTCCGCAACGACGAAATCGTCATCATCGACGAATTCACCGGCCGCATGATGCCGGGCCGCCGTTATTCCGAAGGCCAGCACCAGGCGCTGGAAGCCAAGGAAAAGGTGCAGATCCAGCCGGAAAACCAGACGCTGTCTTCCGTCACCTTCCAGAACTACTTCCGCATGTATGCAAAGCTTGCCGGCATGACCGGTACGGCGTCGACGGAAGCGGAAGAGTTCGGCAACATCTACGGTCTCGATGTCATCGAGGTGCCGACCAACCTGCCGATCCAGCGTATCGACGAGGACGACGAGGTTTATCGTACCGGCGAAGAGAAGTTCCTCGCCATCATCGCCGAGATCAAGGCGGCGCATGATCGTGGTCAGCCGGTTCTCGTCGGCACGACCTCCATCGAGAAATCCGAGCTTCTGGCCCACATGCTGCGCCAGTCCGGCTTTACCGATTTCCAGGTTCTGAACGCCCGTTACCACGAGCAGGAAGCCTATATCGTTTCGCAGGCCGGTGTTCCCGGTGCGGTCACCATCGCCACCAACATGGCCGGTCGTGGTACGGACATCCAGCTCGGCGGCAACGTCGAGATGCGTCTGGAGCGCGAGCTGGAAGGCATGGAGCCGGGTCCGGAGCGTGATGCGAAGGAAGCGGCCATCCGCGCAGAGATCAAGGTTCTCAAGGAAAAGGCGCTTGCCGCTGGCGGTCTCTACGTCATCGCGACCGAGCGCCACGAAAGCCGCCGTATCGACAACCAGCTGCGTGGCCGTTCCGGCCGTCAGGGCGACCCCGGCCGCTCGAAATTCTATCTGTCGCTTCAGGACGACCTGATGCGCATCTTCGGTTCCGAGCGCATGGACAGCATGCTGCAGAAGCTCGGCCTGAAGGACGGCGAGGCCATTGTCCATCCGTGGATCAACAAGGCGCTGGAACGCGCCCAGAAGAAGGTCGAAGCCCGTAACTTCGAGACCCGCAAGAACCTGCTGAAATATGACGACGTGCTGAACGACCAGCGCAAGGTCATCTTCGAGCAGCGCCTTGAGCTGATGGAATCCGACAATATCGGTGAAACCGCAGCCGACATGCGCCACGAAGTGATCGAAGCGCTCGTCACCAAGCATATTCCTGAAAATGCCTATGCCGAACAGTGGGATATCGCCGGTCTCAAGGCCGGTATCGCCCAGTTCCTGAACCTCGACCTGCCGGTGGAGGAATGGGCGAAGGAAGAAGGCATCGCCGAGGACGACATTCTTCAGCGCGTTACCGAGGCCGCGGACAAGTACGCCGCTGAACGTGCGGAACGTTTCGGCCCGGAGATCATGACCTATGTCGAGCGCTCGGTCGTGCTTCAGACAATCGACCATCTGTGGCGCGAACACATCGTCAACCTCGATCACCTTCGTTCCGTCGTCGGTTTCCGCGGTTACGCCCAGCGCGATCCATTGCAGGAATACAAGGCGGAAGCCTTCGAGCTGTTCCAGTCGCTGCTTACCAACCTGCGTGAAGCCGTCACCGCCCAGCTGATGCGCGTGGAACTGGTGCAGCAGGAACCGCAGCAGCCGGAGCTGCCGGAAATGACCGCGCATCACCTCGACCCCGTCACCGGGGAAGATGAGATGGCGCAGGGCGTGCCGGTCGCTTTCGTACCGGCCGAGGACCGCGACCCGAACAACCCCGCCACCTGGGGCCGTATCGGCCGCAACGAAATGTGCCCCTGCGGCTCGGGCAAGAAGTACAAGCACTGCCACGGCGTTTACGAACAGGCGTAAAAGGCCAGGGCTTTATGCCAGCAATCGATCGCCCGTAACCTGCGTTACGGGCGATTTTGTTTGGGCAGGATCATTGCTGCTGGTCGGGGTGTTGACTGGTATCGGCACTTTCCATATGGGAGCCGGATCATCCTGCGGAAACTGCTTTCATGGCCCCTCGCGATCTTGCCGCCTATATTTTTCTCGCGATTACGTGGGGCGTGTCTTTCCTGCTGCTTCTACATGTCGTCTCAGCCTTCGGCTGGATTGGCGCAGTCACGCTTCGCTCGCTCATAACCGCTGTAGCACTCTTTCTCATTGCGCGTGCGGCACGCCGGAAGCTGGCATTCTCCGCAAGCTGGCGCGCTTTCGCAATCGTCGGCGCAACGACGGTCGCCGGGCAACTCATCGGCCTGTCCTATGCGACGCCTCAGATCGGCACTGCGATGGCAGCCATATTGGTGGCGACCATCCCGCTTTTTTCAATGCTAATCTCGCAGATTTGGGGTCTGGAACGCCTGACGCGGCAGGGTATTGCAGGTCTCGTCATCGGCTTTGCCGGCATCGTCCTGCTCGTTGGTTTTCCCGCTGTTCCTGTCACATACGGCTTTGTCATTGGCTGTGCTGCCGCTGTCGCCGCCTGCATCTGTGCCGCCTATGGCAGCAATTTTGCGAGCCTGCACCTCAAGGGGGTTGGATCCTGGGAAATAACCATCGGTTCCTTCCTGACAGGCGGCCTGATGACCTTGCCGCTTCTTTTCGCGGTGCCCTTGCCCGGAACGCCCGATCTCGTCGATTACGGTTATCTTCTGATACAGGCGGTCGTCATGAGCGGCCTGACCTACATCACCTATTTCAAGCTGGTCTCCTCGATCGGCGCAACGAAGGCGATCAGCGTGGAATTTGCCGTCACCGTTGTGGCGGTGCTTGTTGGCGCCCTGGTGCTCGACGAACCGCTGTCGCTTCCCCAGCTGTTCGGTGCCGGCATCATCATTCTGGGCTGCGCACTGGTGCTTGACCTCATGCCCAAGAAAAAGGCCCCGCCCACCCCGTCGGGTGCATGAAGGGTTTATTAGCGTTTTCCACCAATAGTCGTGTTGATCGTTACGGATCAGGCGGGATCGCGTTCGTCACGCGAGGGGAAAATGCAACCGGGCAAATCAGACTATGAGCATTATTGGGACCCGTTGCGGGCACTCCTCATGCTGCTCGGCATACCCTATCACGCCTCCCTGCTCTACAGCTATGCTTTGCCCTGGGACATCAAGGATTTCGAGACCAGCCCAGTCCTGACCGCGCTTGGGGCAGCGCTCGTCACCTTCCGCATGCCTTCGTTTTTTCTGGTGGCCGGCTATTTTTCCACCATGGTCATCGGCAGGAAGGGCAAGATGCCATGGCTCAGACAGCGCTTCCTTCGCCTTGGCGTCCCTTTCATCGTGGCCGTGCTCCTGCTTGGGCCATCGCAGCTTTTCCTGCTGAAACTGGCAGGTATCGCCAAAGGTAATATTCCCGCCGACCGGCTGCTCGCGAACCTGCCGGATTTGCTGCTTCCGGGTGAGCAATGGATCATGCATCTATGGTTCCTACCCGCCCTTATCGCCTATTCGGGTCTGCTTGCCGGCCTGCTATTTCTGGCGGGGCGCCCGCCCCTCGCCTATGCAAGAGACTGGTTCGGCAGGATGCGGGGTCAATATCCAGCCGCGTTTTTCGCAGCGCTCTGCGCCTTCCCTGTTTTATGGGAGCTGACGGTTTACGGTTCGGGCCTGCTTGCTGGCAAAAATGGGAACAGCCTTCTCGTTCTCTATGAACGAGCCTCCGACCCTTACGCACGTTACGTACCGTTCTTCCTTATCGGGGCTTTGCTTCATCGCGATCGGGCTCTTTTTCACCGCTTCCGCCAGACGGGCATCCTCACGGGCGTCATCGCGTTTGCCGCGATCGCGGCAGCGGTTACGCTGCGGTTGGAATATCCTTTTTCGAACTCGGCCCTGCTGGTACTCGTCTCCACAATCGCCGCCGTGGCGGCAAGCCGCCTGCTGATCGACATCGCCTGCCGCTTTTTCGACCGGCCAAGCCGGCATGCCAAGAGAATGACCGACGCTTCCTTCACCATCTACCTGTTTCACCACCCGCTGATTTATGCCTTCGGCACCCTCTTCATCCTGATCTCGCTGCCGCCGATCCTGGAATTCACCATCATCGTCGTCGCCACCACGATAACGGCCTATCTGCTGCATCAGGCGATACGCCGTAGTCCGCTTGCCCTTTTTCTCTTCAACGGGATCCGCAAACCGAGGCAGGTGGCCAATATCGGCACACAGGTGCCTGTCTCCCAAACCCTTCGTTAATGATAAGGTGCTTATAATCCAGTTGCCTACTCAACTGGAAATGATGGCGTGTGGATTATGGCTATCCTCAACACGGCGGAAAAAGCCTTACCCGCAGGCCTGCGCGCTAAACTGGCGCCGCTGGGGGCAAAAATCGCCGTCGTCGTTTCCGGCAGAGACGATGTCTCCCGGGCCCAGCGCATGGCGCTCGTCGCCTTTGCGGTGCGCATCATCAGCGCCGGTATCGCTTTCATCTCCCAGATCATCCTTGCCCGCCTGATGGGCGAATTCGAATATGGCCTGTTCGCCTTTGTCTGGGTTCTGGTCATCCTGTTCGGCAACCTCTCCTGTCTCGGCTTTCACACCACCGTCATCCGCTTTCTGCCCGGCTACCGCCTGGAGGATGCCCATGACAAGATCATGGGTCTGACCTCGACAGCGCGCCTCTTCGCCATGCTTTCGGCCAGCGCGCTTGCATTTTTCGGTTTCGTCTTCCTGTATTTCTTCGGCGAGCGCATCTCTGCCTATTACCTCATTCCGGTTTCGCTGGCGCTTTTCACCCTGCCGATGGTGGCGCTTGGCGATGTGCTGAACGGAACCGCGCGTGCCAACGGCTGGGCGGTTTCAGCCCTCAGCCCCACCTATATCATCCGCCCGGTGCTGATCCTGCTGTTCATGCTGGTGGCGATCCTTCTCGGCGCGGAAAAAACCGCAACGACAGCGATGCTTGCGGCCCTTTTGGCCACCTATGTCACCACGCTTTTCCACTTCGTGTTCATGAACCGCCGGCTCAACCGGCATTTCCGCAGCGTTGCCCGCAGGGTGCATTTCCGTCCGTGGATACGGTTTGCCTTTCCGATGTTCCTGATCGACGGCATCGGTTTTTTGATGACCAATTCAGATGTGGTAATCGTCGGTCTATATCTGCCGCCGGATCAGGTCGGCATCTATTTTGCCGCGGCAAAAACCATCGTGCTGATGCAATTCGTGTTTTTTTCCGTGCAGGCGGCTGCGGCCCCACGTCTGGCCGCGCTCATTGCTGCCAATGACAGGCAGGGGCTGGCCGGGTTCGCCAGCCAGGCGGCGCGCTGGGCCTTCTGGCCATCGCTTGCCGTTGGCTGTCTCGTGCTTCTGGCAGGGCCGTTTCTGCTGTCCCTGTTCGGTCCCGGCTTCGTACAGGGTTACAAGCTGATGTTCTTCCTCTTTGCCGGCTTCCTCGCAAAAGCACTGATCGGCCCGGGAGAAACGCTGCTGAATATGGCCGGCAAACAAAAATTGTGCGTAGCTCTTTATATTATTATCTTCGGTTGTAACATTATACTCAACATGGTGTTGATTCCGGTCTATGGTCTGACAGGCGCTGCGGCAGCTGTCGCGATAGCAATGTGCATAGAAGCTGTGCTATTGCATATTGCCATTCGCCGCACACTCGGGATCGTCCTTTTTGCCTTCAACGATCCCCGGGCGGGTCAAGACACTGGGAAGGCGGTGTAACGATAAGCATGTCCAGCGACCCAAAGAATCCGGATTTTCAGGACCCGCGCATCGCTGCGCTGATGGCGTCTACGGAGCGTGACCGCCCCGTGGCCGACAGCAGCCGGCGCGTGGGACGCGACGGCCGCGAATTCTGCATCTATCCTGGCCGGCTCGGTTACGACATGCAGGAAGAACTCGACTTCCTGTCCAACCGCGTCATGGAGGCAAATGTCTTCTTCACAGGGCGGCTTCTTGCACCCGCCATGCCACGTATCGATGACAAGTCCGTGCGCTTCGCCCTTATTCGCGACGAGAACGGCGCTAGAAGCCGCATGCGCTTTCTGATGCCCTTCACCGTGGAAAAGCCGGGTTTTTCCATCGGTCCCTCCATCATCCGTGGCTGGGCCAACCCCTTCGGCCCTCTCGGCACGCCGCTGGTCGACACCGAAGGTGCCGCAGAGACGCTCGACAATCTTTTCGATGCGCTTTCCGACCGGGAAATGCGCCTGCCGAATGTTCTGGTACTGCCGGATGTACGGCTTGAAGGGCCTTTTGCCCGGATGTTCAAGGCCATAGCAATCAGCCGCAACCTGCCGGTGACGACGACTGGTAACTATCAGCGGCCGATGCTGGAGAGCCTTCTGGACGGCGAAGCCTATCTGCGTAATTCACTTGCGCCGCATCATTTGCGGGAGATGCGCAGGCAGTGGCGACAGCTCGAAAAACTCGGGGCCCTTTCCTACACCGTTACCCGGCAACCGAAGGACATACGCTACCGCATGGAGGAATTCCTGGCGCTGGAAGCGAGTGGCTGGAAAGGCCGCAAACGCAGCGCGCTGGTGAACGACCGCTATCGCGCCGCCTTCGCCCGTGAGGCAATCACAAATCTGGCTGAAGCGGATGCGGTGCGCATTCACACCATCGATCTCAATGGCAGCGCCATCGCCTCCATGATCGTCTTCATGACGGCTGGCGAGGCCTATACGTGGAAGACCGCCTTTGACGAATCCTATTCGCGGTTTTCACCCGGCAAACTTTTGGTGCAGAAACTGACCGACTGGCAGTTGGACGACGCCAATATTCTGCGCAGCGACAGCTGCGCAGTGCCCGATCATCCGATCATGAGCCGCTTCTGGCAGGAACGGCAGGAAATGGGCACTCTTGTCGTCGGGCTTGCGCAGAACAGCGACCGTGACGTGCGACAGGTTTCCACGCAGGTGGACATGTATCGCAACACCCGCAACCTCGCCCGCAGCCTGCGCCAGAAAATCCTCTCCTTCGGGCGCAAGAACAGCTAATCCCGAAGGATGCCGCTGCATCCTTCGGTTTGGTATCGGACTATCCACGGGGCTGACGCTGCGTCAGCGCGAGGCCGTCCGGATCATCTTGCACAATTGGGTCAGTGCGGCGTCATATCCGCCGCCGAGAATATCGACACAACGACGGGCAAGCTTGATCTGCTCGTTTCGCGACATGTCGTTATAGGCCTGTATGGCATTGCGCATGCCACCGGGCGATACCGGCCCCGTGTTGCCGGGGTTTCCAGGATTGCCCGGATTACCGGGGTTCCCCGGATTGCCTGGTGAGCTGGAGCCGCCGATGCCAAGCCCGACACCAAGGCCAAGACCGCTCGATCCGCCCACATTCGCACCAACATTGGCATTGATGCCGCTGGAGCCGCCAACCGAAGCATTGGCGCCCGCACTGACACCGCTCGAGCCGCCGACGGATGCGTTGACATCCGCATTGACCCCGCTGCTGCCACCGACCGACGCGTTGACATCCGCGCCCAGTCCGCCACTGCTTCTGCCACCGACATCAGCGCTGGCATTGACGCCATTGCTGCCACCAACGGAAGCATCGACACCGAGCCCACCGCTGCCATTGCCGCCCACACTGGCATTCACCCCGTTCTCACCGCCAATCCCGATATCCAGCGCGTGGGCGTTGACCGGTAAAATCAGACAGGCAGACAGTAACAAATTGCGAGAAAGCGCCCTCATAATTTCCTCCTATGAGTTCTGGCTTCTCCCGCCCCGCGTGGAAACTCCACGCAAACATCATAATTCAATTAGCAATTGTGTATATTCTAATTTATTAGTGGTATCTAATATTGCTTTAACGCCACAACCGTCGGTGTACCGATACGGGACGGACAAACGCCACTCTCCTTTCATTCCCGCCCGGTAAAAGCTCTGAAATGAAGGCTGCAAACGCACCTCATTAGACAGGAAAAATCAGCTTTGGGGTTGCACGCATGCCATTGGCCGTGATAGACGCCGTGGCATTACCACCGTTGCCCCAATGGCGGAATTGGTAGACGCGCCGCACTCAAAATGCGGTTCCGCAAGGAGTGCTGGTTCGATCCCGGCTTGGGGTACCATTTCCAAAACCGCATTGATTTTCTTCGTTTTATTCCGGTCTTTCAAAAAGACCGGTCGATTGCTTCGCGGCCATCAAGACACTCACGAAACTTTGCTCATTCGCCCCTCGAATATTACCGGGCTTTCATTTGCCAGATGCAAAGGACTGGATTAGACGAATCCGGGAATACACCGTTGAACCGGCGACTTAATTTCGCCATCACGCCCGCCTTTTTGAAAGCCCGTTCGGGATATCTGCTTCTTCGTGAAGTTTGGGGAAAACATCATGGCCACTGCAACAACCGCCGACAACAGCCGCACGCTCGCCGCTCTTGGCGTAACGGCGGGAATGATCTTTACTGTCGGCTCCGCCCTCGGTTTCCAGCATATTGGCGGTTATACGCCCTGCGCATTGTGCCTTTTGCAGCGCGATCCCTATTACTACGCCATTCCGTTGGGTATTCTGGCCATAGCGACCAGCATCTTCAAGCTGCCGGTTCAGATCACGCGGCTGCTTCTAGCCCTCATTGGCGTGGCGATGCTGATCGGCGCCGGGCTTGGTGTTTATCACGCTGGTGTGGAATGGGGTTTCTGGGCGGGGCCTATCACCTGCGCCACGGGTGCGCCATCCATCACCACCAATGCCGGTGACCTGCTTGGCAATCTGAATGCCATCAAGGCACCCTCCTGCAACGACGCTGCACTTCGGGTGCTCGGCCTTTCGTTTGCCGGTTGGAATGTCATTGCAAGCGTTGCGCTTGCGGCCGTTGCCTTTTTTGGCGCGAGCCGGAAAAGCCGTTAAACGGAAAAGCCGCGTTGCAGTCCTCAGGATCAGGGCTGCAGCTCGGTATCCCAGTAAAGATAGTCCATCCAGCTTTCGTGCAGGTAGTTGGGCGGGAACAGCCGCCCGTTATTGTGCAAGTCCTGAACCGTCGGCTGGAAGGGCTTCTGCGCAGGGAACATGCCCGCCTGCTTGGGAAGCTTGCTGCCTTTTCTAAGATTGCAGGGAGAGCAGGCCGCCACGACATTGTGCCACGTGGTTTCGCCGCCATGGGCGCGGGGAATAACGTGATCGAAGGTCAGGTCGTCCCGCGTGCCGCAATACTGGCATTCGAACTTGTCCCGAAGGAACACGTTGAAGCGTGTGAAGGCGGGGTTGCGGGTGGGCTGGACATAGGTCTTGAGGCTGACGACGCTCGGCAACCGCATGGAAAAGCTGGGTGACGACACCGCGTGATCATATTCTGCAATGATGTTCACACGGTCTAGAAAGACGGCCTTGATCGCGTCCTGCCAGGACCATAACGACAAGGGATAATAACTCAGTGGCCTGTAGTCTGCGTTCAGAACGAGCGCCGGCAGGGCCTGTGGTGAAACTGCAATCGTCAAGGGCTTCTCCTGATCGATTCGGCATCTGCACTTGTATATTAGGTCCGTTGTTACAGGATTGTGAAGCCCATAAATGCAGCGGAGAAGAGCTTAATTTTTCAGCTCTAAAAACGTCTTTTTTGCGTTCCGGACAATCGGGCGGCGAGATAGTCGTCTGGCCACTATCTGGTGATGCCCCCAGCGGTACCGAAGCGATTCGCCTGCCGATGAACGCTATATTCGTTCTCACCCTCAATGCGAGATCAGTGATATAGTCAACGCGACGAACGATTGGGAAAGCAGAATGCGTATCTGTCGTTCTGTCGAGGGAAGGAAACGGCCATGATCTTGCGCAGGCACCAAACGGCAGCGTTATGGAAGGGCCTGGCGGCTGGCGCCTTTGGCGTGCTGATGGTCCTGCCCGCTTCCGCTTCTGCCCAGCAATATCAGAATTTCGAAGTCACGCCGGATGGCCGTGGCGGTGCGCAGGGAACGATCGGCGGGCGCAATTTCGAGGTCTACCGCAATTACGACCGGCCGCCGGCAAGTCGCAGCAACTCAACCGATACGCGGCGTGAGTACCGAAACGCTGTGCCACAGCAGACATGTATTATAGATGCCGAGGGCCGCACCCGCTGCAAGTAAGCGCAATCGCACCGGTTTCCCCGCTGTTCTATCTCGCTTTAATAAAATTGGATTTCGCTAAAAAGCTATCTATCGACTTAAACGGCCCGCAACGAAGGGTCGCTATGTTGCCATGCACAAGAGACAACAACCGGGCAGAGGCAGAGGCAGAGACATGGCGAAGAGACAAATCCGTCTGGCAAAGACTTTGGCAGTTGCCGTCAGCGTGGCGGCAAGCATCGCGACAATGGCATCGGCCGCCCCGCTTGCGGGCCTGGCGCAGAACCCGACCGCATCGCGCCCCGGCCTGTTCATGACGACAAGCCGCCCGACAATTGCACCCATCGCCTTCGCAAAATTTTGCGACGACGCCGCCGACCAATGTGTCCGGATTGGCGATCGCGACACGGTTGAACTGACCAAGCAGAAGCGCACGGAACTCCAGCGCATCAACGCCGAGATCAACACATCGATAATCTATACAAGCGAAGCGGACGGACAGGACGAATGGAATCTGAACCCCGCAAGCGGTGACTGTGACGACTACGCGGTGACCAAGCGGCAACGCCTTCTGCGCGCCGGCTGGCCCTCGGGCGCCCTGCGCATTGCCACCGCCCGCACCCCCACCGGCATAGGCCACGCCGTTCTGGTCGTCAGCACCAGCCAGGGCGATCTGGTGCTGGACAACCGCACCAACGTCGTCAAGCCTTGGAAAGCGGTTGACCTGAAATGGATCAAGATCCAGTCACACGAAAACCCGCGTGTCTGGCTGAAACTCTAGGTCTATCGCGCACAGGATAGTCATTTTCGAACAGGAAAGGGGCGATCCGTTCCTCTTCAATTGCCGCGGCGCGCCTTGCGAAAATCGACACCGGCTTTCGCAATTCCCTGCCCCGGATAGCTTTGTCGGCAGGGCTTTGGCGGATGCCGCAGCCGTTGCATGGACCCAGGATTTACGGGCTCTGTGGCGTTGGCTTTCAACACTCTTGACCTCGTGCAAGAGAGACAGTATCGGCATCTATGCCTAAAGTGCTCAACTGGATTCGCGGTCGTAAACAGCCAGCCCCCCGCGACGACCGGAGGCGGCGCAGAATAGACCTCGGCGACAAATCTCCGTCTTTTCCGATCTATGCCATTGGCGACGTCCATGGCAGCCTCGATCTGCTTTTGCAGGCGGAACAGAAAATCCTTGCCGATCTCGCAAGCAATCCATCCCCCGCTCTGGTTATTCTTCTGGGCGACTATGTCGATCGTGGCCGGGATTCCTGCGGTGTTCTCCAGCATCTGCTGCAACCACCGCCGGCGCCCCTGCGCCGCATCTCGCTTTGCGGCAATCACGAACAGCTCTTCAGCGATTTCCTCGAAAATCCGCAAGACAACATGCACTGGCTGGATTTCGGCGGCCGCCAGACGCTTTTGTCCTACGGGGTCGATATCAGCTACTTCATGAACAACGGCCGTCTGCGGCTTCAGCCGTTCAGGGATGCGCTGATTGGCGCGATCCCGCAGGCCCATCGGCAACTTCTAGTCAGCCTGCCTATCTGCGTCCGCATGGGACCCTATTTTTTCGTTCATGCCGGCCTCAAACCCGGGGTGCCGCTTGAGGCGCAGACCGATGAGGACATGTTGTGGATCAGGGAACCCTTCCTGTCGGAAGGGGCGGGACTGGACCTTCTCATCATCCACGGCCATACGCCGGCGCCGGAACCACAGACAGGTCCGCAACGGATCGGCATCGACACCGGCGCGTTTACGACGGGCAGGCTTACCATTCTAAAGCTCACGGATGCGGGGCCGCGACTTATTGCCTGATGGCTTGCCATCGTTGGATCAGGTTGCACCAGCCAGACGCATCACAATCGCGATTTATTTGCCCTTCAGAATATTGCCGAGCACCGTCATTTGCCGGCGGTTCCATTCGACAGCGTCAAGGAACGCATTGTTTCCCAATTCCTGCCGCTGCTCCCGACTGGAAGAGAGCCTCATAATGGCATTGGCAAAGGCCTGATGATCTCCATCTTCAACGACAATTACGCCACCACGATATCCTTCTGAAAGCCCCCTCACACCCGTCTGGGTGCTGATCGTTGGGACACCCGCAGCCAGAGCATCAAGCAGTTTTATATTGATGCCCGTGCCAAGCGTGATAGGATTGATAGAAAGTGGCGCGCGTGTGAACGCATCCTTCAAGTTCTCCACCCGGCCAAGCTTGAGAACCCCCTCAATGTCCTCGACCTTGCCACATATGCTGCCCGCCAGCACCAGGCGAATGTCCGGACGGGCCGCCCTGACCAAAGGCAGGACATTGTGAAGGAAACTATTGAGAGAAATGACGTTCGCGTCGTTGCCTGAACCGAGAAACAGAAAATCAGCGGAAGTGAAGTCTTCCACTCTCTGGCCGAGATCCAGAATATGGCTCACCGTTTCAACCGCCGGCGGCTCTCCTGCCAGCCGCTGCTTGAACGAACGTTCCTCTTCTTCCTGTATGGCGACAACGACATCGGCGCGGCGGAATGCCTTGCATTCCACGTCCGGCGGAACCGAGAACCAGTACCCAAATCTGTTGGCCGTGTTCACGAACGCCTTGTGACGATCGGCGAAGGAATCGTGCGTGTCGAGAATGCGAAGCACATCATCCGGCAGCCCAAGAAAAGCTCTCGAATGAAAGGCATATTCGACGATAACGGCGTTAATCCCGAGTCGACGCTGAAGATCCAGGACCTGCCTGCCTATTTCCGGATAATAGAACTCGTCGAGGTAATTGTAGAAACCGCTGTCGCGGCCAAGGAGCCGTTGAATTTTCCGACGGGTTCGAAATGCGGTCAACCCAATCTCGAACCTGAAGTCGTCGATGAGCCGTGCTGCAAACCCGCATGTTTCCCTGGACACGACGTGCATATGTCCGGCCCCAAACTCGACCTCATGGGCCGCGGGATCGAAATCAGCTATCATCGGAGTATCGACATAGACGAAATGCACTTCATGTCCGAGGCTACGCACGGCGCGTGTCAGCTGGAGAATCCTGTTCCGCGCACCCTCGTTGGCGGGAACGGCAGGGAATACGGAAACAAAAGCGACTTTCATGAAAATGACTCAAGGCTGCTTGGCGAAGGTCTCGAACACCTGAAAATTCCTTTTGGAAAGGTCCAGAATTTCAGGCAGCTTTTTCCCGACTTTTTCGCGAATCTCATCGGCCTGATCCACGAAATTGATCAAGGCATTCTTGATGCCATCATCCGTATGGAACTTGGCGGGCGAAAGCAGCTCAGCCGCGGAGAGACCGAAATGCTGGTACAACCCTTCGAACTTGCCTTGATACGCAATGCATATCACAGGAACGCCCTTGCCCAGCGCAGCGATCGCAAGATGCATGCGTCCGCTGACGAGGCCATCGAGTTTACCGGCAACGCCTTTTAAAACCGGGGCTGGCCATCTGCCATCCAGATATCGAACCCTGTCCGTCTGTGAAGATGGAGCAAGCTCGGTAATGGCCTTGAGGCAGGCCTGATCGCCCACGTCTTTCCTGTAGTCATGCGGAATGACCAGCCAGCAGACCGGTCTTGCATCGGCAACGAACTCCAGTGCTTCTGCCCCGCGCCTGATGATCGCCGCGATCTGCGCGCTATCCGCATTCTTGAACAGCATGGGATGCAGATTGAAGCCCATGACCCTGTATCCCTCGGCGCGCTTTCGCGCGATCCACGAGATCGTATCTTCATCGGGTTCCGATGGGACAAGACTAAATGCAGAATCGGAAACCAGTGCCGCCTTGGCCGTGGCAAAGGCGTTCAGACGCTCGAGGGAAACAACGTCACGCACATTGAGCGACACCCCCGGATGAAGGGAGCTGTAGAACTTCGCCAAAGCGGGGTGCGGCGTTTCATTAAAACTGAAACCGAGGATAACGTTTTTGATCCCGGCAGCGGCAGCCAGATCAGCGCTTGCCAGAAGTTTTGCGCTGACCAGCGGATGATAATAGCCATCCATCACGTCGGCGCCGACAACGACGATGCAATCGTACTTCCGCATCGCGAATTGCTGGGCAAGGGCCTGGATGAAGTCAGGCTTTCCAAAGATATCGACGGTAACAAAGCCTCTCTGCAAAGCAGAGTCGCCAAAATTCGTTCCGTCGACGAGGATGTCTATCTCGACACTGGGATTGCTCGCACGGGCATTCTGCACGGTCGCCGTGATCATCGCGTCATCGCCGGCGGAACCGAACAGCGTGATGGGATCACCAGCCACGATCAAAAGCCGGTTCAGCCGATCTCCGACGTTGATAGGCTTGATACTGTGCTTCAGCGCTTGCAGATCATTGAAGAGTTGCTGGACCGCATTATCCAGATTGCGCCGCTCGTTATATTGCACCAGCTTCCGACGCAGTGGTGCAGGGAGTATTTTTTTCACGAGCTTGCGCATTTTCTTTCCTTTCGAGAACCTATTTTGCTCATGATGAGGGCGATGGCGGACCGGGCCTCGCTTCTCGCGGTCAGAGCCAAAAGCAACAGATATGCGACGCCAAACATACCACCGAGCAGGATGCCGGATACGAGGTCGCCCGCACCCAGCATTTTAACTTCAGGTCGCATCCACTGAACGAGCAGGAAGCAGAGACCGCTGGAACCGAAGCTTGGCAAAAGCAGGAGGAGAATTCTCCACAGCTTGATGCCGAGTTCCCGGGCGACAAAATAAAATGTGAAAGGCGTCGAAGTGAGCTGCCCGAAGACAAACACGATGACGATTTCCCGGATGTTTTCCGTCGGGACAAGCAATATCAACAGGATGGTAGAGATTGCCTTGACCGTCCCGGCAATCAGCACCTTATCCGGCCTGCCGCGTGCGGACAGAAACGGGCCGTTTTGAAACTGGACGCATTGCAATGCACCCAGCAGCAGCAGCGGCCGCGCAACCGCGTCGGCACCCTGCCATTGCGCGCCGAACAGGACGTTGCAGATCTCTGGCGCCAACGCAGCGGAGAGCACGAAGATCGGTGTCGAAAAGATCGAAGATATGGTGATGGATTGCTTGTACAGTTCCGCCATGCGCTCCCGCTCGTGCGATATGCGGGACAGCACCGTCAACGAAACATCATATAGCGCCGCCTGAAGCAGCTGCATGAGAAGCTGATAGAGCCTGCTGCCGACGGTGTAGAGCCCAAAGAGAGCAACCCCGTAACGCCCCAGGATCATGACGTCGATAAGCCGCGTGGCTCCGAAATCCACGATGCGCAGACCGAGAGCCGACGAGCCGAAGCGAAGCAATTCGAAAAAAGTGTCGGGCTTGAGCGTGGTGCCCGGAAGCCAGTGCGGTTTGCGCCAGAGCCAGATCAGCGTCACAATGGTTGCAACATAAGTCTGAACGACGAGGCTCCAGACGCCCAGGCCCATGATGGCGAAAGCAATCGCAACGCCACCGCCGATAATATTCGAAATGAAGGTTCTTATTGCCAGCGGCCTGAACGCGAGCGCACGCCGATAATTGACTTCCTGAAAAAGCGAGGCGGTATTCAGCGGCAGCAATATGCAGATTGCCACGATGATCGGTGCCAGCCCTTCCACCTCGAACCAGCTTTCCAGTCTGGGCGACAGCAGACAAACAACGATGACAAACACCGTTGCCAGCGCAACGGACACATAAAATGGCAGATTGACGTCGCTTGGCTCCAGATTTCGTTTCTGCACGATCGCATCTGCGAAACCGAACTCCGACAGCATCTGGATGAGCATCAGAACCAGGCCCGCCGTGGCGACCATGCCGTAGTCGGTGGGGCTGAGGAACCGGGCAAGAACGATGAAAAGAATGGAGGTAAAAAGCTTTCCACCCCAGTTCTGGACGATGGACCAGAAAACGCCTGTTATCGCGGCGCTGCCTATCGAACTTTGCTCCGCCATCAACCTGCCGCCTGCAAAGCCGGTCGTGACAGCCCGACCACCGCAGCGGCCAGAAAACGATCGAAGTCCAGCTTGGGGAAACGGACTTTGCCGATATTGCTTTCTACCATGTGCTCTTTCCTTGGAAGAAACGCTTGCAACGGACCCGGTCCGTTGCCGGTCTAAGATGCGCGTAAGGTTCGGCTTTCCCTGCTTTTCGCCAGCACGTCCTCGTAGAGCTTCACATAGTTCTCACCCACCCGGCGCGAGGTGGATTCCTCGACGATATTTCCGAAATCGGCCTCCGTCGGCAATTGCTCGCGCGAAAGCGTCAACACCCGGCGAATGCGTGCGGCAAGGTCCGTGGCGTTGCCCGGTTCGAACAGCCAGTCGTGGTTGGTCTCGCCGATCAGTTCCGGAATGCCGCCCGAGGCCGCGCCGATGACCGGCACCCCCATCGCGTAAGCCTCGTAGATGGTGCGCGGCGAAGGTTCAGCCCAGAAGGAGGGAACGATGAGCACATCGATCTCTTCGAAAAATTCCTTCGGCTTTGCCCAGCCGACGAACTCGATCGGCAGGTCGCCGGACTGTGCCTTGAAGCGTTCGATGGAATCGTCCATCGCGTGGCCGGCAACAAGACAGCGCCAGTTACCGTGGCCGATTTCCCTGAAGGCATCGACCATGTTGCCGACGCCCTTTTCCGTGTTGATGCGGCCGATATAACCGAAGGTCATCGGCTTGCCGGTTCGGTCGATCTGCCTGCGTGCGACCGGGTCGCCTTCCGGAACCGTGCAGGAATAAAAGATGACGCGGCGCATGCTTTCCGGGAGGTGATGGAAAAGCCCGTGATCGACATGGGTTTTAAGGATTTCCGTGCCGACGCTTGCGACCGCACCGATGTAACGCTGCGTGAATTTCTTGGTGAAATTCACCACCTGACAGCCGAGATGGATGTGTTCGCAGGGCTTGCCGCCCTTGAACATGGCGGCGTTACCGCACAGAAGATCATATTCGCAGATCGTGTGGACGATCGGAATGTTGCGTTTATGCGCCGCCCGCCACACCAGCGTCGTCACATCCAGCAGCGAGTGCGTATTGAGAACATCCGGCTTGAAATCGTCAAGAACGGCTTCGAACTGCTTCTCGACGTTGAAATTCCATTGCTGCTTGATCTTCTGCATACGCCTTTGCTGCGGCGTATATTGTGGCCAGTCCTCCAGCCAGAAATCGTTATTGTGGAACATGCGGTAGACGCTGACGCCATTGCGCACCGTTTTGGGTTCCGCCTGCCGCTCTATGCAGGCGGCACCGACCTCATGTCCCATGGAGACGAGTTCCTCGGCAAGATGTTCGACCGAGCGTTCGCACCCGCCAACGATATGCGGCGGATAAAGGCTGCTAAGATGGAGAATTCGCATACGGATACGCTCTATTTCCTTATCGAAAATTTATGACTTCCGCTTGGCCTCGCCCATGTTGCCGGATACTCCGGGACCAATGAGACATGTGCAAAAAACACAAAAGGCAGAGCAGATTTAACGCTTGAAAATATGAATAACCAAAAATCCACTTTCAAAAAGCACGGGAACTGACGGCATTTCAAGTGCTTTTTTTCGCGGCGCGACAAAAGTCATGCCGTGTTGCGAAAAGAACCTGTCCCGTGTTAGCTTCATTCTCATATGAAAAAACGTACGGGCGGAAGCGGTGAATTCTGTTTCGTCCGCATATAATATCATTAATTTATATATTTATTTCATTTCAGAAACATGGATTTGATGGCGAATGAAGATGCCAAAAACTTCCAGGACAATCTGACATCTTGAGAGGCGCCGCCGATATGATCGCGGCTGCTTTTTATAATCTCGCCGGACCAGGAGACGCAGATGAACGGAAAACAGCCGGTCACCATGGGCCACCTGACACGGCGCGGCCTGCTTTCAGCCGCACCTTTCGCACTGGTTGCCGCCACGGGTGTGCGCCCCGCTTTCGCGCAGACTCAATCCGTTTTTTCGGCCAGCACGGAAGCCTTTGTGGACAGTGTGGGCGTGTGTGGCCATTTCGCCCGCACGAACGGCATTTATCCGGAAAGCTTCGAGCGCATCCTGCCTGAACTGGAAGCGCTTGGTGTGGGCCACCTGCGTGACGAGGGACTGATTACCGCAAGGGACAGCCGCAACAGCCCGGCTTTCCAGCGCCTGCGCAGGATTGTGGCGGCCAACGTTCGCCTCACGATCATCTGTTACGACAATCTCAACCCCTACGTCTCAACGCCACTGAACAGGATTGCCGATTTCTACAACTGGTGCGACGGCGGCATCGAAGTTTTCGAAGGCAGCAATGAACCGACGCTGACGAAAGACCCGGCCAATGCGCCGCGCATTTCGGCAGAGCATCAGGCTGCACTTTTTGCAACGATCCGCTCAACTCCGGCCGTGAGCAACGTACCGCTTGTCGCGCCAAGCTATATCCAGGCGAATACGGCGCTGGCGCTAAACCTGCAGAACGTATGCGACTTCGGCAATATTCACCCCTACGCCGGAATGGAACATCCCGAAACGACTGGGCCGGGGGCGCTCTCCAAATCTGTCGCGGCCTCGGCGCATATAGCAGCCGGCCGGCCGGTGCTCGCCACTGAGATCGGGTACCACACCTCACTGCAACCGAAGACCTCCCATTTTCCCGTCACCGAAGGCATCAAGGCGCGCTACATGCCGCGCACGCTCCTGTGGTCCTTCATCAGCGGCATCCGCCGGGCTTACATCTATGAAATGGTCTCCAGCTTTGCCGAAGACGAGACAAATCCGGAATCGTCCTTCGGCCTGCTACGCCACGATCTGAGCCGGACCCCTGCGTACGGGGCCGTTCGTGCCCTTCTTGCGCTTTGCAAGGCAAGTCGACAAACAGAGCCAGCGGAACGCAGCCTCGCTTTCCTCAACGATGATTCCGAAAGGTTTTCCCTGCGCCTGACAAGACCAGACGGCGCGCTGCTCGCTCCGGTGTGGCTTGGCATACGCGGCTGGCAATGGCCGGCGCGGATCGAAAATCCGCCAGCCGAACATGTAACGGCCTTTTCGGTAACCGGCCCGCATAGCCAAGTCATCGCGCACCGGTTCGGCGATGACGGTTCCGTAAGCCAGCGGGTGATCGCAAGGGAAGGTGGGCAATACCGGCTTTCCGTCAGCGACCAGCTTACGGTGCTGGAGGTTTTCTGAACGGCGTGCGGGCGAAAATTTCCGGCCGACAAATTTTATATATCGTGTCAGCCTATTGCATGATAGCCTTCTGAAATAGAGCACTTTTGCTCGCTGCTGCGAGCGCAAAATATTACTGTATAAATTTTTTCTTTTTATAGATGATGACGATGCAAAAAATTGAAAAAGCGCCTGTTTCCGGGGCGCAGCGTCTCGATATTCTTCAAATGATGCGCGCCCTGGCTGCAATCATGATTGTTGCGCTGCACGCGCAGGTGAACTGGGAGTTCTCGCTCGTCAACCTCCATCTCCTGAGGCTGGGTGCGGGCGTCGATCTGTTTTTCGTCATTTCCGGCTTTGTCATCGTTTATGCCTCCCGGCCGTATTTCGCAGCGGAGGGAGGGCGCTCGGCCTTTCTTGTGCGCCGGCTTCTCCGCATCCTTCCTCTTTACTGGTTCGTGTTGACCATGCGGCTCGCCATGGCCGCGGTCGCCGTTCTTCTCAGCGCCAAAACCTTACCGTCCTTGCAGGCAGTCCTAACCTCCTACCTCTTCATTCCCTATGATAGCATGGGTTATGGTGACGCCTATCCGTTTCCAATCATCGATCTGGGCTGGACGCTGAATTACGAGATGTTTTTTTATGTCGTATTCGCGGTTTTTATCTTCCTGCCGCTGGAACGCGCCGTGCTGACAACAGCGGCTGTGCTGCTCGCCGCAGTGCTCATCGGCTCCAACTTCAGTCTCGCCTTGCCGTTTAGTTTCTGGTTTCAGCCCATCATTCTGGAGTTCGTGGCGGGAATGTTGCTCGCCGTGCTTTTCCTGCGCGGCGTGCGCCTGCCGCCCTTGCTGGGGATTGCGGTGGCCCTTTGCGGCGTGGCGATCTGGACGCTTATCGATCTGAAAAGGTTCGAATTCCAATGCAATCCGGGCTGTTATTCCTATACCCGGCTGCTCGTTTTTGGCGGTGGCGCGATTTTCCTGATGGCCGCGGCAACCCTGACCAGGGGCATCTCCCTGCCCCGTTTTGCGCAGCCACTGGCGAAACTGGGCGATTCCTCCTACGCGCTTTACCTTCTGCACCCATTCATCTTTCGGGCATTCCTGGTTGCTTCCGGCGGCATCACCTGGCCGCAGGAGTGGAAAAATGTCGTCTATCTCATCGTCGTCGCCAGCACCATCGTCATCGCCCACGCATTTCACGTCCTTGTCGAAACGCCCGCAAATATCTGGCTTCGTGACCGGCTGATAACACCCCGGCGAAAAGTCGCCGTGTCCTGACGCCCAGAGAGAAGTCCTAGTGTCTACTATTAAGTATACCCCGAAGTTCCGTTCACAAGTTTATTTTAGCACTTGATCGTTAGCTAGGGCTGTGCGATTTAAAAAGAAAATTTTAGATGTTGGATAACCATATCCAGCATTTCAGCTTACTTAAAATCGTATTTTTTAAAAATTTTGGAGAGTTGTGATGTCCCGCCTTCGTATTGGCTCGGCGCTCACTGGTGCGGTATTGATCACCAGCCTCGGTCTTTTTTCCGCAGTCGCCAACGCCCAGAACGTGGAACCAGCGCCGCCAGCTGCCGGGCAGCAGACGCCGCCGGTACAGATTGCGACAACTGGCGCACCCGTAAAGGCCGCCGACGAAACCAACGCCGCATTTCTGGCTCGCGTTAACAGCTCCAATCCGGACACGGTTTCCCTTGCTGCCGCGGAACTGTTCAAGCAGTCTCCGACGCAGGCAACGGTCAAGGATCTGGCCGGCATCGCTTCCAGCACCGATGCGGCAAACGCCGACATGGCGGGAAAGGTGACGAACGGCTTTCCGATCATTGCCGTTTCCACCAGCGCGGCGCAGTTCTCCGAACAGCTTTCTGGCCTGATCCTGAGCGACTCCAGCCAGTTGCCCACCATCGTCGCACTGGCCCAGAAGGTCGGCAACAAGGACTTCTCCGAAGTTGTCGGCGAAGGTCTGGCACTCGCCTATTCTACGGCGATGCAGAGGGGCAACACGATACTTGCCGCCGCAATCCAGTTGCAGACCAAGGGTGTCGGCGTGCCCTCCGATCTTCTGATCGCCTTTAGCGAAAATATTCAGGGAACGGCTGCCGGTCCGGCAGCGCCTGCGGCAGCTGCAGCTGCTGCCTCACCGATCGGTGGCGCAGGCTCTTCACCTGCAAGCGGCAACAGCATTGGCGGCTCGGGAGCGGCGGGCTCACCAGCCGGTACGGCACAGGCCGGCGGCGGAGCCGCACCGGTTGGCGGTGGCGGCAGCGGTGGCAGCACCGGCAGCGGCGGAACCACCACAACCAACAACTTCTTTGCCGCGCCCCTTTCAACCGGCAGCACCAGCACGCCAGTCAGCACAAGTCCCGTTTGAACCCGGTTTTGCCGCCCTTCCTGCGGGAATGGCGGCCGCCTGTCCTACCATGCAACCGAGACTTGGCGGGTGCCACGCCCGCCAAAAAGAGCGAGGCTGACAGTTGTTGCAAAGGCACGATCCCCTGACTATGGCCGATATCGACAAAAGCGGATTTACAGCCGACTTTATCGATATAGACGCCGTTCTTGCCACGGTCCGCCGACAGTGGCGCGTCGTTCTCGCGGCAGTCGCCATTGCCGGGACAATCGGTCTCGCTTATGCCGCGACGGCCGTTCCGATCTATTCAGCTTCGGCTACCCTTTTGATCGACCGCAACAACAGCCAGGTCGTCGAGCAGCTATCGACGATCGGCGGCGTCGTGGAGGACGAGGCTTCCATTCTCAGCCAGGTCGAGGTCCTGCAATCGGAAACCATCGGGATTGCCGTCGTCGACAGTTTGAACCTCACGGAAAATCAGGAATTCAGGGCAAACCGTGCCTCGCTTCTGAGTTCGATATTCGGCACCATCCGTTCGCTCGTTAACGTTTCGCAGTGGTTCTCGCCGGCAAAAGAGACCGTCATCGATGACGGCACCCTGAAGCGGGCGCTGTCGGACCGGCTGCTGGACGGTCTCAGCGTCAAGCGTATCGGCCGTACCTACGCGCTGGAACTGACCTACAACTCGACATCACCGGTTCTAGCCGCCCAGATCGTCAATGCGGTGGCGTCGGCCTATCTGGTGGACAAGCTGAACTCCAAATACGAGGCGACGAAGCGGGCCAGCGACTGGCTGTCCGACCGTATTGCCGAGTTGCGTCAGCGGGCACTCGACACCGACCTTGCCGTACAGAAATTTCGCGCCGAACACGGCTTGATCGAGACCGGCAATAACGGCCTGCTTTCCGATCAGCAACTGGCCGAGTCCAACAGTGCGCTTATTCTGGCGCAGTCGGAAACAGCCAGGTCGCGAGCGCGGGTACAACGCATCGAACATATCCTTGCCACAGACGATGTCGACGCCGTCGTCACCGACATTCTCGAGAGCTCGGTTGCAAACGATCTGCGCAAGAAATATCTCGAATCCTCGAAGATCGAAACGGAAATCACCCGCAGGCTTGGCAGCAACCATGTTCAGGCGGTGCGTCTGCGCAACGAAATGCAGGAATACCGCCGGCTGATGTTCCAGGAAATCAGCCGTATTGCGCAAAGTTACAAGAGCGATTTGGAGGTTTCGGAAGCAAGAGAGAAATCACTTGCGGAGAGCGTTGCCAAGGCTACCAGCGTCAGCAACTCGGCCAGCCAGACCCAGGTTCAGCTCCGCGAATTGCAGCGTGAGGCGGAAACTTACAAGAACATGTATCAGACCTTCCTGCAGCGTTATCAGGAAGCGATGCAGCAGCAATCCTTCCCCGTAACGGAAGCACGCGTGATTTCGAGGGCAGTTCCGCCCAACATTCCAAGCAAACCGAACAAACCGCTACTTTTGGCGCTGTTCATGATCATGGGCGCCGCGGCCGGCGGTGGCATCGCCATGTTTCGCGAGTTCCGCGACCGTTTCTTCCGCACCGGAGAACAGGTTCGCGACGTTCTCGGGCTGGAATTTCTGGGCAACACCCCGCTCGTCCAGAACAAGCCGGGCACGGATGTGTTGCCAAAGGGACAGGAGGGGCCGCCTACCGCCACACGCCCGTCCAGCGTTGCCCGCTACACTGTCGATCACCCGCTATCGTCCTTCGCCGAAACGCTGCGCAGCACACGGCTTGCGATAGATCTTGGCATTCCCCCGAAAACCGGCGCGCGGGTGGTGGGCGTCGTATCGGCGTTGCCGAGCGAGGGCAAATCGACGATCTCCATCAATCTGGCTCAGCTTCTGGCCGGACAAGGAGCAAGGGTTCTTCTGCTGGATGCGGATATTCGCAACCCGGGCGCCACGCGCGCTTTGGGGCGCCATGCTGCAGAAGGCCTGCTCGAAGTGCTGTTAGAAGGCCGCAATATGCGCGATGTGCTGCTGCACGACGAAAAGACGCGGCTCGCTTTCCTGCCAACGGTCGTCAAGCAGCGCGTACCGCACTCCTCCGAGCTGCTGACATCGGCGCAAATGTACAAATTGCTGGCCGAAGCGAGCAGTCTCTTCGACTACATCATCGTCGATCTGCCGCCTCTCGGGCCGGTGGTGGACGCCCGCGCGATGGCCGGCCGGATCGACGGTTTCGTCTTCGTCACAGAGTGGGGCAAAACCGCCCGCAGGGCGGTACGCAATACAATTGAAAACGAAGTCCAGATCCGCAAGAAGTGTCTCGGTGTCATCCTCAACAAGGTGGACACGGAAAAGCTGAAGCTTTACCGGGCTTACGGTTCAAGCGAATATTATCACGCGCGCTACACGCGATATTACCATGATTAGGCGGGACGGAATGGCGGGCCTGCGTAAATTCTTCGCGGTCGTGCCGGTTCTCATCCTTTCCGTGTTTGTTTTATCCGTCGCCGCACAGGCGTTTTCCGAAACTCGGCGGTTTTCCGATGTCGTCGCCTTGGCAAGAATTGCCGACGACAAAAGCGGCCTGGCGCACGATCTTCTGGCGAAGACGGTCGATGGGCTGCACCCCGTCGTTGCGGAGAAAATCTGCCGTTCGGATATCGTCAAGGCCGGGTTACGGCTCGTTCTCGCAGATCTCGATGCAAATGGCCAAGATGCGACGTCGGAGGCCGGTACGGCGCGTCTCGGCTTTGCCGAAAGCTATATTCGTCACGCGCTCTCCTGTTTGCCTGCAAATGGCGATGTGTGGCTGCGTCTTGCCATGGTTCGTTCGCTGCGTAACGCCTCGCCAATGGAAATCGCCGTTCTGATGAATTTTTCCCAACTTTACGGGCCTGCAGACGCCAACCTGATACGCGGGCGCTTCGTGATGTGGCAGCAATTTCCAAAAGACACACTGCCTCAGGCCGATGCGGCCCGCAATGCGGACACGGCAGTCGTCTGCGGGAAGGAGGGGGAAATCCTGCGCTGGACCCTGCGGAAGATCTGTCCGCAGCAGCCGCAGGCCGGCATGAAACGCACCGTGCCGCTTCCGTGACATAGCGGCCTGCCTCGTCCTCTACCTTAGACATCGTCGCAGCAACAGTTATTGCAAAGCCGAAAGCCAATGTCGTCCATCGAAGCCCAATCAGAACCGCTATCCTCATCGCCACCGCGACCGGTTGCGTTTCCAGACTATTTTCGGACGGCCGCCATAGTCATCTTCTGGGCTATCTTCCTGCTTGCGCTTCTCAATCGCGGCGCAACCGAAATCGAGAGCCGTATCGTCGTCACCGTTGCAATTTATTTGTTGCTCGTGCCCGCCATCCTGTTGTTCGGGCCGCCCCGGGCTGGTTCAAGCTTGGCACTTGTGGCGACCTGCCTTTTGCTGGGGGGACTCATCATCCAGATGTGGCTGCAATCATCTGTGCCGGGTATTGCTCCACCCAATCCCGCCTGGTCGACCGCCGCCATGTTTATGCAGTTCGCGCCCGACGCCACGGTTTCGCTCACCCCGGCGGATGATCGGCTCGGCCTGTTAAGCGCCGCCCTGCCCTTCGGCGCCTTCATGGCCGGCCTCGTCATTTTCGATACCGACGAGCGCGCGGCAAAAGCGCTGCGATGGTTCGCAATTGCCGGCGGATGGCTGGCACTGTTGTCAATCGTGCAATTTCTGCTTTTTCCAGAAACACTCGGCTTCATTCAGAAGCGCTTCTATCTCGGCAGCCTGACCGGCCTTTTCGTCAACCGTAATACCGCCGCCACCTTCTTCGGTCTCATTCTCCTGACCCTCGTCGTGATGCTGCACAAACGGCTGACGGCTCCAGACTGGGGAATGGTCAGGGCGCTGGTGGCAAATCGCCTGACCGTTCCAGTCGGCCAGAAACGCCTCATCCGCAAGGCCGCCTTCATCGGCGTGCTCACTGCCTTTTGCTTCATCGCCCTGATGCTGACCGGATCGCGCGCCGGCATCGCATCAAGCTTTGCGGCACTGAGTTTCCTCATTCTTCTGACCGTCTTCAACTCACCCATCAAAACAGGCCGCAACGCGGCTGCCCTGCGTCGCAAGCGGCGCGGCACGAAGCGCCGCGCGGCGATCGTGCTCGCCATTACGCTTGGCCTGTTCCTGCTCTTCGCCAATCGCGTGGCGCTTCGCATGGAAACGCGATTGGAAGACGACATGCGCTTCTGCTACATGCCGGGCATCGCGCGTGCCATTTCTGACAGCTGGCCTTGGGGAACCGGCCTTGCAAGCTTTACGGAAACCTACGCGCCCTATCACGCGGCGCAATGCGGGGTGGACGCCATCGTCACCCACGCCCACAATGTCTATGCCGAGGGACTGCTGACGCTCGGCCTCGCATTTCCATTTTATGCGGCTTTTTTCGTGCTCGTCCAAATCGCCATTTTTATTCGCGGGGCGCGCAAACGCAAAAACTACCGTTACGCCTCCCATCTCGGCCTTGCCGGGCTGCTGCTCGTCGCATTGCATTCGACACTCGATTTTTCGCTGCAGATCCCCGGCTTCGCAATGGCTTACGCGGTATTCCTTGCGCCCGTCGCCACGCTTTGCCTGAACCCACCAGGGGTTGGACGGGACCGTTCGCGGCGGCGCGAACCATCTCCAAGCGATCCCGCAATGCCGGCCTAGATCAGTCCGGATGGGCAGCAGCCTTCATTTCGCTGATGCGCAATAGTTGTAACGATTACAAACCACACAAAGACGCGAGAATTTGGGCATGCGGATATTGCAAATAACGTCGCTGTTTTCTCCGGACCGGGTCGGCGGCGCGGAGATATTCGTGGAAGACCTCGCGCGCGGGCTGGCGGAAAAGGGCCACACGGTAGCGGTGGCGGCGATCTCCCGCAAACAACAGGCCGTGGAGCTGCGGGATGATTTCGCCGTTTACCGCCTCGGACATACCACGCCGTTTTTTATCGGGGACTGGGAACAGCAACCCGGATGGAAGCGAAAATACTACAAGATCGCCGTGCAGCTGGATCCGGGTCTCCTGCGCCGGCTTGCCCGCGTCATTGATGATTTCCGGCCTGATGTCGTCAACACCCATTCGCTGTCAGAGCTGACACCGCTGGTCTGGCCGATGATCCGCAAGCGCGGCATTCCGCTCGTCCATTCCCTGCACGATTTCACCAGCATGTGCACCAACGGCTCCCTGTTTCACGACGGGCACATCTGCGACGGCACCAGCAAAAAATGCCGCGCCTTCTCTTACCTGCACCGGCGTTGCCAATGCGCCGTCGACGCTGTCGCCGGTGTCGGCCACGATATTGTCGAGCGCCATGTGCAGGCCGGCTTTTTCACCCATGTACCGGAAAGCCGCCGCACGGTCATCTGGAATGCCATCGCGCTGCCAGCTTCACAGACACAGCGCATTCCACGCGCGCCTGGGGACCCGCTTGTTTTCGGTTATCTGGGCCGCATCGAGGCGCCCAAGGGTGCAGATCTCCTGATCGAGTCGCTGCCGCTCCTGCCGCCGAAGGGCTGGCGACTGGTCATGGCGGGTCGCGCGCCGGGCGGCATCGAAGCCTACGAGCAAAAAACCGCCAACCTTCCGGTCGAATTTCCCGGCTACGTGGACGCCGATAGTTTCTTCGCCGGTATAGATTGTCTGATCGTTCCACCACTCTGGCCAGAGGCTTTCGGGCGCACGGTCGCTGAATCTATTCTACGCGGTGTGCCGGTTCTCGGCGCCAATCTCGCCGGTGTCGCCGAACAGATCGGTCGGGACCGGCCGGAACGCCTTTTCACGCCGGGCAGCGCCGCCGAGCTTGCCGCCCGCATGACTGACGCGATGCGCAACCCCGCCATTCTCGCGGAAACACCGGAAACCAAAGCGCGCATTTCGCAGGGTGTCGCGCCCGAACGGGTAATCGGGGCATACGAAGCTCTGTATTCGGAGCTGCGCAGCGGCATCAGGGCATGAGCCGTAAGATTTCACCCCGGGGACATGACTTCTAGACGTCAGGTCTGTTCATGGAAAATCTGCGCATAGCTTTCCGCCGCCTTCTGCCATGAATACAGCTTGCGGTTTTCATAACCAGCCTGGCGAAGATCGCTTGCCAGATCCGGCTCCCGAAAAAGCCGCTCAAGTGCCGCGACAAGGCTGTCAGAGTCCGCGGGATCGAAGGTGAGTGCGCCCTTTCCGGCGATCTCCGGCGTTGCGGAACGGTTGGAGCAGACGACCGGACACCCCAGTTGCTGCGCCTCCAGCACCGGCAGGCAGAACCCTTCATATGTGGAAGGCACGCAAAGGCAGGCGGCGTGGCGGTAAAGGTCTGCCAGTTGATGGTCGTCTATGCCGGAAAGCCGGATCAGTCGCGCCTTCAGCTCCGGATCATCGAGCACGCTGCCGATTTCCTCGGCATCGTCGCGGCCAACATGCACGACGTGCAAATCAGGCCTAACCTTGCCAATCACGGCAAAAGCCTTGCCCAGAAGCGAAAAGTTTTTATTCGACGTCGCGTTTCCGACCGCCAGTATGTAGGGCGCGGCAACTGGCGGCGGGCCGTTTAAACTCGCTAGATCGACATTCAGGGTGCTGTCAGAATGGATAGTCAGGCTTTTTCCAGCAGCCGATGGATAAAACTGCGCCAGATCCTTTCGCGTCGCTTCCGATACGCAGGTGATCCGGTTCGAACCAGCCATCATCAGTCGAAAGATCAAATCCGTCGTCAACGTCGCCCGCCAGCCGATCTGTTCGGGGATGGTCTTGAAATAAAGATCGTGAACCAGGGTGACGCGCCGTTTGCCGCCGCTGGGACTTCCGAAGGGATCGGCGTTGAACAGCACATCGATGCCGAGCTTGCGGCAAAGTGCCGGCAACGTCATAGCCTGACGCAGCACATCAAACACCATGATACGCGGCCGCGGCGTCTCAATCAGCTGAAGGCGGCTTTCGCGCAGGTTTTCGGGCAGCTGTGCCCGCGTCCAGGGAGAGCGCAGGATGTAGTCGTCCCGCGTCTGATCCAGCAGCCGCTCCAGCAGGCTGAAGGTCACGCGGGCGACGCCGGAAGGTTTGCCGCCATACTGGCTCGGCATGTTTACGAGAATACGCATCCTGACCCTTCCGCTTGCCTGCACTTTCTGCCCGAATTGATCGCCAAGAGGCCCCTCACACTGCTTCCGACAGCAAAGCGGAAACGGACCGGCAGGTCTCCTCCAGCGAAAAACGCCGGCTCACATCCTCGCGGCCCTGCTGCGCCAGCCTTTCCGCCAGAGCCGGCTGCGACAGGATGCAGCCTAGTGCTGCCGCAAGCGCCGATGCGTCGCCCGGCGGCACCAGAAGACCCGTTTCGCCGTCCCTAATGATTTCGGTAACCCCACCACCGCGTGTAGCGACAACTGGCCGCCCGCACATCATGGCCTCCACCACCACCCGCCCGAACGGTTCGGCGACAACAGAGGTGTGGGCAACGGCATCCATCGATGCCATCAGCTCTGGTACATCCGACCGGAAACCGAGGAAGCGGACACGACCATCCAGACCGAGACGGGATGCCTGCTCGCGGATGCGCGTCTCATAGGCGTCCTGCCCGAATAGCGCTCCGCCAACGATGACGGCCTGAACGCCATCCATCGCCGCGATCGCGTCCAGAAAGACGTGTTGCCCCTTCCATTCGCTCAGCCGGCCGAACAATCCGACAAGCGGTTCAGGACCAAGGCCCAATTCCATACGCAACCGCGTAGCTCTGCCGGGATCGTGGGCCACAGCCTTTGCGGGGTCGAAGCCGTTATAAACGATGCGGACCTTTTCTGCCTGCCCGCCGGCTTCAACGAAAGCCCGGCCGGTTTCCTGCGAATTGACGGCCACCAGCCTTGCGAAAAGGCGCGCGAATGCCAGCGAGGCATGGCGATTGGCGGAGCTGAATGCGGGATCGGTGACTATATCGTGCAAAACCCAGACAAGTGGGCGGCGGCTGAGTTTCGCGGCAAGCGCGCAAACGAACAGCGCCTTCTGCGAATTGGCGCAGATTACGTCGTAATGTCTCGCCTGCTGGCTCAATTGCCAAGCGACGGCGACAACATCGGCCGCGCCACGCAGCATTGCGCCAAACGGTGAGTCACGGCGGATCGACAGCATTTTTTCGCCAGCGGATAACATGACCGGAGGCCTCCCGGCCGCTGCCAGATCATCAGCAGCACCACCGCCACTGAGAAAACAAGCTCGCCAGGAATGCGGTCCGGCCTTGACGAGGTCCGTCAGAAAAAGCTCGGCGCCACCCTTCTCTCCTGTGTGACTGACAAATAGAGCGGATGTCATGACATCACCTGTGAAGTATCAGAGCACCCAAGTTGCCATTGCCCTAAATTGCGGGCATGAATGGACAGCCCGTGAAAATGACGAGTGCACTTGCCAACGGCAGGGATATTTTCACCGGCAATTTCAGTATAAGAACAACAATGCTTGATTGTGGTTAGAAAAAATAACATTCAAACCTTTATGCGGATAAGAATCCGATATACGTAAATTAAAAGAAAAATATTCTATCTATATATTTTAAAAGAGATCGAAGAAAAATTCGTGACGTATAATTTTACTGCTTTTCGCCGTCCCGTTTCCTGCGTTTTGTCCCCCGGCCTTTCGGCGGAGTTATCCTAGGGCCAGACGAGGAGAACGAACGATGACACCGCTCAAACGCAACATATGCATATATACGACCGGAACGGAAGAGGTGCCGGCATGATCGGCGTATCGCTCGGCATCACCCCCCGAAACATCCCCACCATGGTCCCTTCCCTGAACGCGCTCTCACCCTTGCGCGCGCGTTTGACTGCGGGTCAGAATGCCACGATCTTCGTGAATGGTGACAGCACCGCCTATGCCGATGCCGGACCATTCCAGCAGTTCGCCATGATGCTTGGCGATCTGCACGACACAAGGGTTGTGCTGCACCGCTGGGCAGAATGGCAGACAAACGCCCCCACCGGGCCAAAGGCCTATGCGGATTCGGTTACGCTGCGCGCAGGCATGGGGCCAACGCTCACGGTCTATCTTGCGGCACTGCCCGGCGGCATGGCCGGTTACATGCTCGCGGACCAGCGCGCGGCGGCGTTGAAGATTCCGCGTCCCGACCTGTGCATCACGCATCATGGGCATAATATGCAGAGTTTCGAGACACCGGGTGGTATCCTAAGCTCCGGACGAGCCGCCCTGCTCGGACCGCTTGGCATGATGGAGTGGCAATGGCCGGGTGCCCCCCAACTCATCACCACCCAGAACCCCTGGCGCGATAGCACCGGTTACGACAAGGTCTATAATGCGATCCTTGACCTTGCCCGAGCGCACCCGGGCCTCACACTGGTGGATACACACGCGTCATTTGTAGCGAGAGGCAAGGACCATGCGCTCTACCGCGACAACGTCCATCCGAACGATACCGGATCTCAGCTCATCGCCCGAACCTTGTTCAGTTGTTATCTGGCATCGGCGCCCGATAACGCCTTTCAGACACCTTGTTGGCCGAAACTTCCCGTCGCCAATCTTATCGTCAACGGCGATTTCACCGATTGGACGGGGTCCGCTCCATCGGGTTGGAATCTCACCGCGCCGGCCTCTGCCGGCAAAACCGCCGCAGTGACCTTTTCTCCGGCCTTCGCTTACAGCCTGGATCTGCGTGCAAACGGCAGCCAGTCAGCCGCGCTGTTTCGTTATTTCCGGAATGCAGAGGCCGCCGCGATGATTGGCAGAACCGTCTCCTTCGCGGTGCTTTACAAAAATAGCGAGGGGCAGCGAGCGCCCTATGTCACACTGGTTACGAAAAGCGGCGGCGCGGTCCGGACGATAAGCTGCTCCGCCCTGCAATTCGGTGGTGCGAATGCCCTCGACAATAGCGGCTGGATGTGGGCCATAGCCAACGACATCGCGATCGATCCTGATATCAGCCCCAGCGGATACGGTTTCTATGTGAGGATCATGCCGGCATTCGGCATGAGCGCGCCGGTTTCCAACGAACCGCTTTACATACAGCGGGTGATCGCCGTTGAGGGCGCTCTGCCAAAAGGCAATCTGATCGACTGAAAACCATAGAAAATTGTCTTGCGCGGCAACGTCATCAAGACCACTATTCATCGTCATCACCCTGTCGCCTCATGGTGATGACGTCCTCTCCCACAGGGCCGCACCAAGGTCCGCCAGTGAAGGATACAGGCCGGGAATGACCAGAAGCACAAATATGGCGGCATCGCATCAATCCCCGTTGCCGGGTTTCGTTTTGGCGATGCCTCTTTATCCTTCAAAAACCATACAGGTGCCCGGTCTCTTTCTGGCGATCTTCGTTTTTTCCATTGGCTTTTTCATTCAATGCAATGTGCTGACCAGCAATCTGGGCCTACGCTTCCTCAACATCACCGACATGCTTGTCCTGATGACGCTACCCGTTATTGCCCTGCTTTACATTCGCTGTCTGACGCCCTCGATCATCCTGCTTTATCTCGTTCCGCTAACCATTTTTTTTGCACTTTCGGCTGTCTTTGCCGACGAACGTGGCGAAGGTGAATTTTACACCACCGCGATGGCATATTTTTACGCGGTCTATTTTCTGTTTTTTGCCTATATGCTGTTTAAGGAGAACCTTCTCGAGCTGTTCTGCTGGGGCATCTTCGCAGGCTTCATCGCGGTGACGATCCTGCTTTTTCTGGACATCGTCATTCACGACCAACTCGCCTCCCTTGGCCTCTCTTTCATGTTCGATGAAACCGCCGTGCTGGCAGCTGCGGCAAAAGGCGAATTGAGCCCGTTGCTTTTGCGTGTCGAAAAAGCGGGTGGAATCTGGCCGGTGGGCAACACAGCCGGACCTGCCTTTGCATTGGCGGGAGCGGCAGTCGCCTATCTTGCCGAAAGGCAAAAACGTCCCGCGCTGTTTGCCGTATTTCTGCTGGTCTATCTGGCGAGCTTCACACTTACTCTCAACCGGTCCGGAGTATTTGCGGTTCTTGCCATCGGGGTCTATTTCTACATCAGAAATTTTTCCATCAAAATGCTGCTCAGCACCTATTTTGGTTTTGCCTTGTCCGCCCTTGTCATCGCAGCGGTTTTGCCATTGGGCGCTTTCGATTTTGCGGAACAGATCTTTTCAAAACGGTTTCTCGAGGACAGCAACAGCAGCAACAATGCGCAGGAGCGCTGGGATACGCTCACTGGCGGCTTTCAGGTGATGCTCCATCACCCTTTAGGCATTGGTTTTACCGCTCGATACGAAGAACTGTCGAGAATATCGAGGATCGGAACGCCGCATAATGGCTTTCTCGCCACGGCCTATGCATCCGGCATAGGATTTGGCCTTCTCAGCGCCTTTGCGCTTGTTTACGCGATCCTCCGGAAACGAAAAGTCGGTTTCTTCGCCTATTCGGCGATCGGAATCGTTATCGTCTATCAATTTGAAGAGCTGAATTTCAATCCCGTTTTCATGGCCTATATGGGGCTCGTACTCGCCTATACTTTCATTGATCTGGATTTCAGGTTCTTTCTGAAAAATACGATGATGAGGATGGCAGGAATGGCAGAAGAGGACGCTTTGGCGACGGCACGGCCGGCATAAATTACGGCGAGGTTCTCTCGCTCCAAACCGCACATCCTTGCTGCCAAAATTTGTTCCGTTTTCAAGTGGGCGCTTTAGGTCACTTCGATGATTTCAATCTCTTTGCCGCCCAGGCTGACAACATCACCGGCAGATTTTCCCATCAACACTCCTGCGACCGGGGAGACATAAGACATCGATCCAGTGGCCGGATCGGCTTCATCCTCGCCTACGATCCGGAACCGTTGCGTCCTCCCGTCATCACGGCTGAATGTTACCACGCTGCCGAAGGCAACGGTGCCATCAAGAGGCGGGCTCGGCATCAGCTGGGCGGTGCGAACGCGCTCCGCGAAATACCGAATGTCCCGCAGAGGATTGGCTGAAAGCCGACGTCTTTCATTGACGTCTTCGACGGCATTGGCCGTTTCGCAGGCTTCGCGCGCCAATTGCAGCTGCTGCTCCAGCGCTTTCAGCCCAGCCTCCGTCACCAGATTGGGATGAGGCGAAATCACCCGGTCCGGCAGAACCGTTTCGGCTGCGGTTTCGGCACTATCTTCCTTGGTAAAGGCTACACTCAATTCTGGCACTCCATTCCCATGAGATGCCGCTTTGAGCATCTCCCTTTCCGTCCAATCCTGCCACCGCCCATTGCAATGCTGCAATAGCGTGCACCACAGAAACCGCCCATGTACCCCTCATTTCTGGCTCTAACAGGAGGCTTTTCGCCCTGTTAGGGTATTGCCCAAGAGGAGTGAGAAAGCCAACGCTAACGGACAGGAGACGGTCAATGGCCCGGACAGTATTGAATGCGCTTGGAGACACACTCTACTACAGCGACAATTCCACCGGATTTTTTTCCGCCACGGGTTCCGGACCGCTGCTGACAGGCACTGCCGGCAATGATTCCATGTGGGGCGACAGTTCCGTCAATGTGACAATGGCGGGCGGCACGGGCGACGATATTTATTACCTCTATTCCAGCATTAACCGCGCCGTCGAAAATGCCGGGGAGGGTATCGACACCATCGACACCTGGATGAGTTATACCTTGCCCGACAATTTCGAAAACCTGCGGGTAACCGGAGATGGTCGTTATGCCTTCGGAAATGAGCTGGACAACATCATAACCGGCGGATCGGGCAGCCAGACCATTGATGGCGGGGGCGGTAACGACGTGCTGATCGGCGGCGGCGGTGCGGATACATTCGTTTTTACGAGCGGCAACGGCACCGATCTCATCATGGATTTCAGCGCCAACGACACGATCCGGCTTAACGGTTACGGCATCACGTCCTTCGAGCAGCTCGTCAGCAATGCCACCCAACAGGGCGATAATCTCTGGCTGAACTTCGCCAACGGCGAGGCCGTCGTTCTTGCCGGAACGACCATCGACGATCTTCAGGCCGACCAGTTCGAGCTCAGCCTCGACCGATCATCCCTCACCCAGACCTTTGCCGACGAATTCGATGCACTTTCACTTCGCAGCGGCGATCAGGGGACTTGGGATGCCAAATATTGGTGGGCACCGGAAAAGGGAAGCTCGCTGACGACGAATGGCGAGGCGCAATGGTACATCAACCCCGCTTATGCCGGCACATCAGAGGTAAATCCCTTCAGCATAAACAACGGTGTCCTGACTATCACCGCCGCGGAAACCCCGCAATCGATCGCCAACGAGGTTGAGGGCTATGATTATACCTCGGGTATGCTGAACACCTATTCGTCGTTCAGCCAGACCTATGGTTATTTCGAAATGCGCGCCGACATGCCGACCGACCGGGGCGCTTGGCCGGCCTTCTGGCTTTTGCCGCAAGATGGATCCTGGCCGCCGGAACTCGATGTCGTGGAGATGCGTGGGCAAAACCCCAATACGCTGATCATGTCCACCCACTCCAACGCGACGGGTGAACAGAGTTCGGTCATCAACAATGTCAGCGTGCCGAGCACGGAGGGGTTTCACACCTACGGCGTGTTGTGGGATGCGGAACATATTACCTGGTATTTCGACGACGTCGCCGTGGCGCAGACGGATACGCCTGATGACATGCACGACCCCATGTATATGGTCGTCAATCTTGCTGTCGGCGGCATGGCAGGAACGCCGTCGGCAGTTGATTTCAGCGACGGTTCGCAGATGATGATCGATTACATCAAAGCCTATTCGCTTTCCGACTGGGCCGCGTAACGAAAAACGCCGGCAGTTGCGTTCAGAACTGCCGGCGCTTCAGACCTCAGCCTGTCGGCTGGGCCTTGTTCAGTTCAGTCATTCAGCCGCGATCTGCATCCGCTCAGTGTAGAGCGACATGAGATGACGCGCCGTTTCAAGGCTCGCGGGCTGTTCGGCACGGTAGCGGCGGCCGATTTCCATCATCAGCACGGTATCCGGCAGGAAGGTCAGCTCCGAGAAGATGCCCTGCCAGTCGATATCTCCCCAGCCGAGCGGCATATGCAGATCGCCGATGCCGAGAGCGGTATTTTCCTGGTCGAAATACGGTTGATAAAAGCCCTGCGGCCGGCCGAAGGAATCGTGGACATGCAAATGGCCGGCAACCGGCGCCATGGCACGAAGCTGTTCGCGAAAATCGAGCCCGCGATAGGTGGATTCGAGATAGGCGTGGCTGAAGTCGATCAGCGCCACGACGTTATCATGGCCGATGGCCTTAACGGTCTGGGCCACCTCGGCAGGCGTCTGGCGATATTGGCCGGGTTCGGTGGAGAAGATATTCTCAAGCGCGACCCGCACGCCATAGGGCTTGCAGAATTCCGCCAGCTCGAAAAGCGCCTCCCGCTCACGGGCATCGGCATCGGCCCGCTCGGCGATCTGGTCGGCACGCAGGGCACCACCATGCTGAACGAGGATGCCCGCGCCGATGCGATCGCACAGGACGGCCAGCGCCTTGGCTGCATCTATCTGGTAGCGGCACGTTACCGGGTCCATGAAATTGGACGAAACAAGACCGTGCACCGTGTAGCGGAAGTCGAATTCTTTGGCCAGCGCCACGAACCGTTGAGCGCGCTCCTCGATGATGCGACCGCCTGCGATCAGATCAAGGCTCGTTGCGGCGATTTCAACGGTGTCGCAGCCAATTTCGGCAAGCGCACGCAGATCGCTTTCCAGCGTGGCCAGTTCACCGTCGTCCGAGCTGGCGTTGAAGCCGGTTCCAATAAGATTGCTCATGTCATCATCTCCAAGGGTAAGGAAGGTCATGCGAGTTCAGGCTGCCGTACGGCGCGGCGCGCCGTATCGAACAGGTCCGGGCGGTCGATATTGACGTAGTCTACCCCGGCCAATGCGATCTCATTATGAAGGTTGGCATCATTGCCGCCATAATAAACCATTATTTCCAGACCCGCCTTGCGGCATGCCGCGACAAGGCCGGGCTTGCGCATGTGCGCAGGTGTGATCTCGATGATCGAGGCATGGTGAACAGCCGCAGCCAGCGAAGGCGACTTGGCGATATCGAGCGTCATCATCTTGCGGAATTCCGGCGCGGCGGCGGCCAGGCCCCGGCGCATTTCTTCGGAGAAAGAGAAAAAGAAGGTATCGCGCACCATGCCGAGGCTTCGTACCAGTGCCGCCACCTTGACGGGATCGCAATATTTCAGCTCGACATAGACGCCGCAGCGGCCGCGCAAATGGCTGAGATAGGCATCGAGCCGCGGTACAGCCGCACCCTTGAAGTTTTCGCCGAACCAGCTGCCGGCGTCCAATGCATCGATCTCCCTCGACAGCATGTGGCCGATGGGACCCGTGCCATTGGTGGTACGATCCAGCGTTTCGTCGTGAAAGACATAAAGCACACCGTCCGCGCTCTCGCGCACGTCGAGCTCGATGTAATCCGCTCCCTGCTGTAAGGCGAGGTCGGCGGCGGCGAAGGTGTTTTCGGGCGCAAAATGGTTGGCACCGCGATGGGAGACGATTTTAGGCATGGAAATTCCTGTCAGTTTACGGCTTCCGGTTCACGCGCCGGAATAGTCGAATGGTGGGAAAGATCGGCATGCAGCCCGGCGATGCGGTTACCGGCGGCATCGAACACGAGCGTCAGCGCCGATTTGCAGCTGATCCCGACACGATCTCCCGGCGCGTGGCGTATCGTCTCGCCATATTCGAGCGCGTGGATCATCCCTGCAGGCGTATCGATCGTGTAGAACACCTCGCGCCCCATGGGCTCGACCGTGGTAACCTGCCCCTCAAGCCGCGCCTCGGACGATGTGACGAGGGCGATATCTTCCGGGCGCAGGCCAAAGGTGACTTCGCCGTCACAGCGGGCATTGAGGTCGAGCAGGGCATCGCCAATCTGCAACTGCCCGCCCTGCGCCCATCCTTTCAAGAGGTTCATTGGCGGCGTGCCGATGAAACCGGCCACGAACAGATTGTCGGGCCTGCGATAAAGATCATCGGGCGTGCCGATCTGGGCAATGGCGCCGTTGTTCATGCAAATGATCCTGTCCGCCATGGTGATCGCCTCGATCTGGTCATGGGTGACGATCAGCGTGGTGATCTTCAGGCGCTTCTGCAGGCTTTTCAGCTCGGCGCGCATGGTGATGCGCAGGGTCGCATCGAGATTGGAAAGCGGCTCGTCCAGTAGCAGGATGTTCGGTTCCTTGACCAGCGCGCGGGCAAGCGCCACACGCTGCTGCTGGCCGCCGGAAAGCTGCGAGGGCCGTCGGTCGAGCAACGCGCTGATCTGCACGAGGCTTGCCGCCTCCTCCACCCGCCGCGCTGCTTCTTCACGCGGAACATTCTTGAAGCGCAGCGGAAACGCGATGTTCTGCCGCACCGTCAGGTTGGGATAAAGTGCATAAGACTGGAAGACGATACCGACATTGCGGTCGCGCGCATCGATGCGATTGACGTTGTGGCCGTCGAAAGAAATCTGACCCGCGGTCGGCGCGTAGAGCCCGGCGAGCAGGAAAAGCGTGGTCGACTTTCCGCATCCGGACGGGCCGAGAACGGCGACGAATTCGCCGTCTTCGATGGAGAGGGTCATCGGTTGCAGAACGCGGGTGTCGCCCCAGCTTTTGGTGACATTGTCGAGGGTGATCCTGGCCATGGCGATTATCCTTTGATCCCGCCGAAACTCATCTGGGTGATGTATTTCTGCGTGAAGATGTAAATGATCAGCACAGGCAACAGATAGATGATGCCTACGGCAGCGATCATGCCGTAGTTCACGCCGGCGCTGTCCTGTGCCACGAAGAAGAGATAGAGGCTCATCGTCATCTGGCTTTTTTCGATGAGCAGGGTCTGGACGAAAACATATTCTTCCCAGCCACGCAGAAAGGTGAAGGTGGCAACCGCGATCAGCCCGCTTCTTACCTGCGGCAGAACCACCATGCGAAAGGCTTGGAAGCGGGTCGCGCCATCGGTGACGGCACTCATTTCGATGTCCCAGGGAACGTTGTCGAAAAAGCCCTTGAGAACAAAAATTGCAAACGGCAGCTCAAGCGCACTCATGACCAGCACGACGCCGAAGAGATTGTTGAGCAGGCCCATGTAATGCAGTTGCACGAAGATCGCGACGGTGAGCGCGAGCGCCGGAAAGGCATGCAGCAGCAAAAGCCCGCGCAGCACATTTTCACGCCCCGCAAAGGTGAAGCGCGACAGCGCATAGGCGGCCGGCGTGGCGACCAGCGCGACGATCAGCGTCTGGGAAGCGGCAAACAGCAGTGAACTGCGCATGGCGGTCCAGACGGATGGCATCAGCGCCATGCGCGTGGTGCCGGTTTTCTCGATATCGCGGCTCCAGAGGAAACTGTAGTTGTCGATGGTCAGATGCGGCAGCACCAGCACGAAGACGAGCGCCGCAACCACGGCACCAAATGCCAGCCATAGCGGCGCGGGATTGCGCAGGCGCGCGGAAAGAAGCGCAACTGCTATCGCCCCGCCATAGGCAAAAGCGGCGATTGCGCCGCTGCGCCACAGCACAAGTCGGCTGAGATTGTCGTCGGAAGTCGTGAGCGATTTCACCAGCAGCCACAGGTAGGGCAGGAGAACCGGAACCGAAACCACCGTCAGGAACACAAGAATGACGGGAACGAAACCGGCGCGATGGGCAAGGCTGCGCCTTTCAAGACGCGTCCAGTCCGGCTTCAGATCAAGGGCACGCCTGCTTTGGGCAGGCGAGTGGGTGTGAGCGAGCGTCATCACAGCACCTCGATTTTGGCGGGAGCAAAAGTCGAGCGCATATTGCTGATGCGCCATTGAATGAGGGTGATGGCAACGCCTATCGCCATCAGGCCAAGCGCAAGTGCAGCACCATAGGCATAGGCGCCGTTTTCGAAGGCGCGCCGGTAGATATAAAGCGGATAGGTCGTGGAATCGTAGACAGGCCCACCGCCGGTGATGAGCAGGATATATTCATAGGTCGTCATCAGTGAGAGCGCCTGATAGAGCGTGATGAAACGGATCGGTGCCGAGAGCGCGGGTGCAACGACATGGCGAAGCACACCCCATTCGCTGGCGCCATCGACGCGCGCGGCATTGGCCAGATGCGACGGTATGGAGCGGATGGCCGATGTGAGGATGACCATGGCGAAAGACGCGCCGACGACACCGTTCGCCACCACCACCAGAAACAGCGGAAAGTCGTTGCGCAGGTTGAGAGCGGGTGCGCCGAGCGCGCCAAGAAACTGGTTGAGCAGGCCGGAAGACGTCGGATCGGCGATCCATATCCACAGCACGCCGTAAAGCACGGCGGGGCTCATGCGCGGCAGCAGCCAGAGGCCGCGAAAGAAGTTGCCTAGCCGGTCCGGTATCGCCGTGGTCGTAACGGCCAGAAGCGCGCCAAGCCCGATATTGAAGATGAACAGCGTTGCGCCGACATAGATCAGCGTCGTCAGCAACACCATCGGCAGGCGCACGTCGCGCTGAAACATGCGCTGGAAATTCTCGACCGTGAATTTGCCGACCCTCAGGTTTGCGCCCATATCGGTAAAGGCGATCACCAGATTGACGACGATCGGGGCAAGAAAGAACAGGCCAAGCAAGGCGAGAGCCGGAGCCAGATAAAAGATCGGCCGGGCCGGGCGACGCGCCCGAAGCTGAAATTGAGACATTACGATATACCGGTGGGAACGCGGAAAAGCCGCCCGGCAGAACCGGGCGGCATGGTTTCGGGCAAACTCAGTTGCTTGCGGCGTCGCGGATTTCGATCTCCGCGCCAAATTGCAGCTCAAGCTCGTCGGCGATGAAATCGACCGCCTGCGCGGCCGTCATCTTGCCTGTCTCAACCGCTTGCAGACCGCTGAACAGCACCTTGTTGTAGCTGCCGAATTTGGTGTGGTTGGGCACAAACTGCGCGTATTTCATCATCGGCGAAGCAGCGGAGAGTACCCAGTTATCGCGGTATTTCGGCATGGCCGTCTGGGCGTTGCTGATGGCCGTATGATAGGATGTCACCGCGTGTTCGTTGTTGAAATAGGGCAATGTCGCAAGCGCCACGAGATCGGCGGCGATATCGGCATTGGCACTCTTCGGATTGAGGGTGTAGAGCAGCGGGTGCGACAGGTTGGCCGGCTTGCCGCCTTTTTCGGCTGCCGGAGCGGAAATCCAGCCGATCTTGTTGAAATATCCCTTGCCGTCGGTCGGCCAGGTCGCGCCGTTCTTGTCCCCCACCTGCCAGGCAACCGCCCAGACACCCTGATGGAAGATGAAGGCCTTTTCTTGCTTGAAGGCCGTCTGGATCGCCTCCCAGCTCATGGCGGTATTGTCGACGGGCGTCACGCCTTCCTTGGCATTGCGCTCATACCAGCCGAGCGCCTTGGCCATTTCGGCCTTGGGAAACATCAGCTTGCCGGTCTTTTCGTCCATGAACTTCACGCCATAGGACTGGAACACCATCAGATAGTCGATACCGACATTCGGGCGGTGCAGCATGCCGTATTGTGCGGCCTTGCCGTCTACCACTTCCTTCGACAGGGCCGTCAGATCGTCGAGCGTGAATTCGCCAGCGTCGACCTTGGCCGGCAGACCTTCGATGAAGGCTTCGTCCTTGCCGATCTTGCGCAGCATGTCCTTGTTGTAGAAGAACATGCGGATTTCCGCGTCCTGCGGAATGCCGTAAATCTTTCCGTCCGTCGCCTTGGCCGAATTCCACAGAACCGGCAGGATATCGCCATAGACCCAGGGAGCAGCGGCGATCTTGTCTTCCATCGGCATGGCATAGCCGTCCTGCGCGAACTGGCCGATCCATTCATGCGGCAGGATGTAGATATCCGGCCCCTGCCCCACCGAAAACGCCTTCAGCGTGTCGAGCGCGAAGGAGTCCCAGCCCTGCACGGCGCTGTTGTTGATGTCGATGACGACGCGTTTGTCGACGCCTGCTGCCTTGAACTGCGCGTTCATGATGCCGGCGGCAGCTTCGATGTTGGTGACGCGACCGGGCGCATTCTTGTCGGCGAGCGTCCAGAGCTTGATGTTGATGTCTTCGGCAAAGGCGACAGCCGGCAAAAGCGCGCCGAGGGCAACCGTGGCCATCAGGGTGAGAGACTTGAACATGTGATCCATTCCCGTTGAAACTGATTATTTAATTAAGTTGCTTAATTAACAGCTTCATGACATTTCCCTAGGTAAAGCGCGGGAGAGTGAAACTTTGACTGAGAGACGGCAGGGCGGGCTGGCAGGCATTGGCGCAACACAGGGCGCGCTTCTGGGATATATCAGGCGCAAGGGTTCGGCCTCGCGGGTCGAACTTGCCGACTATTGCAGCATAACGCCCGCTGCCGTGAGCATGATGACGCGAAATCTGCTTGAGCGCGGTATCATCGAGGAAGGTGCACGCCGGCAGGAAGGCCGTGGCGCACCCCATATCGACCTCACGCTCAAAAAAACCGTCGGTTACGCCCTTGGTGCGCACGCCAACCGTTATTCGGTGATGTTGACGCTGTTGAATTTCGGCGGAGAGATCGTTGGAGAATTGCAGATGCGCGGCTCCTATGACGCGTTTTCCGATGTCCAACGGGCGCTTCAGGACGGATCCGAAGAACTACTGACGAAAAATGCGATCAACAGGAGCCAACTGATCGGCGCGGCCATTGCCATGCCGACCCGCTTTCGCAAGGAAGCCATGTCGCTCGATCTTGCCGAAGAGGTTATTTCCTGGGCCGGGTCTGACCTTTCCGCCATGCTGCGCGAGGCGCTGCGTTGTCCGGTGATCATAGAAAATGATGCGAATGCCGCAGCCATGGGTGAACTGACGCTTGGCAATGCGGATGGACACGAAAATTTCGCTTATCTCTATCTCTCCGAGGGGATCGGCGGCGGCATCATTATCAAAAATGAGCTTTATCGCGGTTATCTCGGCAATGCCGGCGAGATCGGCGCCTTGCGCGGCCGCAGCACTTCGCGGCCCTCCTTCGAAGACCTGGCGGCATGGTGCGTGGAGCATGTGGGAGAAAAACCCTCGGGTCGCGCACCCGAGGTCTGGACGGATTACCTCTTGCGCAATTCCGCCGTGTTTGAGGCGTGGCTGGAACGGGCGGGACCCGAGGTTGCGCGCCTCGCCTTCGCTGTCAGCGCCGTTCTGGCGCCCACGGCAATCTTTGTCGGCGGCACCTTACCAAGGATCGTACGACAGCGGCTGGCGGAATGGCTGGATTACGAACGCTCGGACCCGTTCGACGGCGCAAAGGTGATACAGCCGAAAATCCAGCTGCCGGATGTGGTTGCGACAGACCCCGTGGCCTTCGGTGCGGCGGCGATGATCCTGCACGGCGTCGGAGAAGTGCGTTAAAGGCCGGAGCGCATGTCCGGGGGGGGCCTCAGCCGAGATTGGTCACCATGAAATAGATCAGCCAGCAATGCCCGATCACCAGCACGGCCCAGGCCCATTTAGCAAGCCTGATATCGACATCGATGACGGTATTGCTGATTTCCGCCACGCGAAAAGCCTCTTCCTCAACCCGGTTCTCCGGCGGGCGAGATTTCAGCACCTTCCTGGAGACCGGCTCGCCCACGACATAAAGCCTGTCGTTCGCAACTGATGGACGCGGGTCGTTGTTGGCGCTCCCGTCAAGGGAAAGCACGTCGTCACCCGAGGCGCAACTCACCGCTAATAGCTGTGATGACACCCGCCTGTTACGCATGTTACCTCCATTGGGCATCACAAATCTTCCACACAATAAAAATAAAAAAATTCACCTGCTGCTCCCGACAAAGCCTTGGCTTTACCGGGCATATTTGCGATGCGCGCAATACGCGCCGCGCCAGTTGAACCCCTTCTCGCCCCACGCTTTTGCGCTCCCCCGGAAACGCATCGGCATCAGCCCTGCCATTAACGTGCCGGGCTTCCCGGCAAATCGTGCCTTCCCGCGTAAGGCCTTACCTCCCGCTGGATCAGGAAGACGGATTTCTCCACCGGCAGCGGTTCGGCTGTCCGGTAGCGATGAGACCGCTTGGAATATTCAAACCGGATCAGCCTGTCTTCGAACTTCCCCGCCAGAACGCGATAGCCGTTGACGACCTCGTTCAGTATTTCCAGCTCTTCTCCCCACAGCCAGCCACCGTAAGCAGTGCCTTCGTTGGAGCGCAGCACGATCTCGAAAAAATGCCCACCGGCCGCAAATGGCATGCGGAAAATAATATCGAGATTGTCCTCATCTTCGTCGTCGCATGCCGACAGTCTGGCATGAGCAACCTTCGCATGAGCCAGCGCCGAGACCGGATAGAACGGGCGCCCTTTGAACCACATGAACTCACACACCGCATAACCGACGTCGTCGGCACGCTGGTAAGGTTCAGTACGCGGCTCGAACGCCATGTAGCTTCCGTTAAACGCTATCAATTTCGAAAATTCCCGATGCCTGCCTGATGCATGATTGATGTTTTCCGCCCGTCGCCCGCGCCTCTATTCACGACAATAGGCAAGCGGCGTCACACCAGCGTCAAATGGAACGCCAATGATGACTTTCAATTTCCCGGACACATTGTTAGATGGTGATTCATGAGGGAACGAAATTGGCTGGGAACGCTGAACTGATACCGATCCGGCTTTTTGGCACCCCGCGCTGCGATGCGGTGCGGCAAGCGTTTTTCCCGTCCAAGGGCTTTGCCCTCACTGCCGCCCTGATCCTTGCTCCCAACCAGTCCCTTTCCCGCCAGCAGGCCGCATCGCTGTTGTGGGAAAACGTCGAGCAAAAAAGGGCACTCGGCAATTTGCGGCAGCTGATCCTGCGCCTCCAGAAGCTGTCGAGCGATGACGATGCCATCCTTCTGACAGAAGGAAACGACCTGAAGGCCGGAAAGCTGGCGCAGCGGACCGACCTTGCGATCTTTCTTGCCGGCGCGAGAGCAGAAGACCCGATGCAGAGGCTGCAAGCCCTGCTCGAATTCGGCGGCGATCTGCTGGAGGGGCTGGAGGCTGGGCAGGACCACCTTTATCTCTGGCTGCTGTCTGAGCGACGCCGTCTCAAGGACCTGTTCTTTTCAAGCTATACACCGCTTCTGGAGGAGTTGACGCGGTTCGGCCGCGCCAGTTCGAACAACATCGCATCGCTTGCCGAATGCGCGCTGAAGATCGAGCCGGAGCGCGAGGAAACCTACCGCGCCGCCATGGCGGCCTATGCGCGGGTGGGAAACACCAGCGCCTGCGAGGGAATTTTCCAGCTTCTGATGGAACAGCTCCGCCAGGAGGACCGACCTCCGGAGGCCGAGACAGTGGCGCTTCGACGGCGGATACAAAGTCTGGCCTCGACGATAGTATCCCCCGCCGAACCGGATGAGGGTAGCCGCCGAAAACCGATGGCAAAACCACGCGTCGCCTTCAGCCGTCCGGTGCGGGTGGACGGGCTTGCGGTATCGCCGGTGATGAGTGCCTTTGTCGAGGATGTCGCCAATAGTCTCGTTCGATACCGGACCTTCACCGTTCTTTCGACGCACAGCACCTTTGTAGCGACACACGACCGGACCGACGACAGTTATGCAATGTTGCGGGCGGATTACCGCATCGTCTCCACGGTTTTCGACGATGCCCGCATGTCGGTAGCGCTGATCGAGGAAGCGACCGGAGAAATCGTCTGGTCGCTGGAGGTTGTGCTGACCGCGCGGCATATTCATGCCGCTTTTCGACTGCTGTCCAAACAGGTGGCCGCGGGGCTTGCCCGCGAGATCGAGCGGCTTCAGGTGGAACCAGACCGCAACCACAGCGGCGAGGCCTACCGGCAATTGCTGGAGGGCCAGCAGCTTCTGCGCGGCAAGTGCGACCTGCCGCTTCTTCGAAGAGCCCGCTCGATGTTCCGCAAGGCGGTCGATCTGGATAACAGCATGGCGGTTGCCCGCGCCCGCGTGGCGCAGAGCCTGCAACTGGAATGGCTGATGCTGGGCGGCAACGACCCCCACCTGCTGCACCGCGCCAAGGCGGAGGCAGACGCCTCCGTCGAAATCGATCCCGCTCTTGGCGTCGGCCACTGGATGCGCGCCGTCGTGGCGCTCTACCAGCGGGATTTCGACATATCCGCCGAAAGGTTCTTCGAAGCCGAGGCGCTTGCGCCCAACTCCGCCGACCTTTTGCTCCAGCATGCCGATGCGCTCGCCCATTTCGGCGATGCCGAAACCGCGTGGGAAAAGTTTCAGCAAGCCATCGACCTAAATCCGCTCGCACCCGACATCTACTGGTGGGCGGGCGCCAGCATCGCGTTCAAGCGTGAGGATTACGGCGCGGCAGTAGAACTGTGTGCGCGCATGGAAAATGACGAGCCGGCATTGCGCGTCTTGACCGCGAGCCACGCGCTCCACGGTGATTTGGACGCTGCCCGGGAAACCGGCAGCAGGCTTCAGGAAAACTATCCGGGTATGACGGCGAGGGAAATCAGCAGCCTGTCCCCAGACCGAGACCCGGTAGCGAATGAAAAATTCTATAACGCACTTCGATTAGCTGGGATCAAATAGGAGTTATTATGTCCTCGCACTTCTTTATTGTCGGAAAAAAGGGTTTCGGCGTTCTCTTCATTCGCACGGCGCCGCTCAGGGTTGCGTCCGTCTCGCATGAGACGATTGCCGTCTATGAAGCCAGCCATCCCGGTGTGGACGGTTACGCGCGCGTTGCTGCGGCAGCAAAATCCATGCTCGTTCGTCAGGACGGCCAGCCCGAAAACGAGCTGGATCAGGTCCAGATCCAGGGCATCGAAGCCCTCGTCGCCGGCGGCGCTGTCGTTTCCGAGGCCGATTTCGCCTTTGTCGGCGAAGTGATCGACGCCGGCTGGGATTTCAACCGCATGGTGCAGGCACCGATCGAATCGGCCCTGAAGGCTGTTGGTCCGGCGGGTTCCGTCACCGGCGAGCTGTTCGACGCCATCCTTGCCGACGACACCAACGCGGCGCCTTGATTACGGCCCCGCAGCCTTGACCGCTGACGGCGCACATATTCCAGCGACAGCGGCTTTAGGGCATCCGGACGCTTCGTTCTTCGATCCCGAACTGCTTCGGCGGTTCGGGATTACCCGCGTCGGAGACGTGACCGGTCTCGATATTATCGGCATACCCGTCTGGTTCGCGACGCGGCCCAATTCACGCGGACTGTCGGTCTCCCAGGGCAAGGGGCTTGTCGCCGAGCAGGCACGGCTTTCCGCGATCATGGAAGCGATCGAAGGTGCCGTCGCCGAAGACACCCGCAAACATATCACCACTTTCGGCTCCATTCGTGAGATGCGGGACAAGGGCGCCCCTCTCGTTCCTTTCGAAACAATCGGCCGGGTCGACCCGGACACTCTTGATCTGCGAAACGAACGCGCCTGGGTGAAGGGAACATCCATACGCCAGCAGCTGGAGGTTTTTGCCCCCTATGAACTGGTGGGCATGGATTTTCGCGCGGATTTCCCCTGGGACCGGCAGGCCTTTCTCATGAGTTCGCAAGGTCTTGCGGCGGGTTTCGACCATGACCACGCGGTTCTGCACGCCTTGCTCGAACTCATCGAAAACGACGCCTGCTTTCTCGTCGATACCTTCGAAACCCGCAATATCGCGCCGGAACCGGTCGTGTTGCCGATGGGTGTCGACGCATCCTTCGATGCTCTTGTTCAACACCTTTCACATATCGGACTGCCGCCCCGCTTCTTTGATCTCACCAATACGCTCGGCGTGCCTGTAGTCATGGCGAGCCTGCCACGGTCAATCCACGCGCAGGACGGACTTGCCACCCGCAGCGCTGCCGGCGCAGCGTGCCGGTTTGGCACCTATGACGCGGCAATTGCCGCGCTGCTGGAAGCGATCCAGTCGCGACTGACTGACATCAGCGGCGCAAGGGACGATCTCTCTCCTTTGCGCTACCAGCGGGATATGTTTGCGGCGGGACCGGCGGCATCCGAGGTGCGGCCGATGGACCGGGTCCCGGCCAGTCTCGATTTTGCGAATAGCGATCCGGCTCTACCGCCGTGGCGTCAGCTTGCAGAGCATCTTTTTGCCGCCGGGATCGAAGACATCCATGTCTTTGCGCTGGAAACGGGCGTATCCGGTCTGCACGTCGTCCGGGTTCTGGCAAGCGGCCTCACCCCTGCCGGTGGTGGCCTTCAACGTATATCCCAGCGGACGCTCGACCGGTTCCTGAACCTCGGAGGCCTCTGATGAAGCCGGTGGTTTTTGCAGGCCCGTCCATCCACGGCATCACACCCGCGCAGATTTCCGGCCTCGATCTTCGTGGCCCGGCTGCCTGCGGCGATATTTTCGACGCGGTAACGCAGGGTGCCCGGACAATCGGGCTGATCGACGGCCTCTACGGTGACTGCGCCGCCGTGTGGCACAAGGAAATCCTGCTTGCGCTGTCAGGCGGCGTCACTGTTCTTGGTGCCGCCAGCATGGGCGCGCTAAGAGCGGCGGAATGCGCGGCCTTCGGCATGATCGGCATCGGCGAAATCTTTGAAGCCTATCGGGACGGGCTGCGTTTTTCCGACGCCGATGTGGCAGTCAGCCACGCGCCCGGCGAACTCGACTACCGCCCGCTTACAATCGCGCTTGTCGATGCCGAAGCGACGCTCGAAGCGTGTCGCGCCGCTGTCGCCCCAGAGGAACACGACGCCTTGCTGAACGCCGCCCGCAAGCTGCATTTTAACCGCAGGACATGGCGTGCAATGGCAACTGAGGCAAACCTCAACCTCGAGACCGCAAATTTTCTGGCCGGAAACGCGGTTTCCGCCAAACGCAACGATGCGGCCCGGCTTTTAGGCCTGCTTGGCAGCGCAGAATTGCCATCCCCGCCGCCGCAATCGTGGAAATTACAGAACACGGTATTTTTCCAGCAATTGGCCACGCGGCAGACGGCGGGAGAAAAAGCGTCTTGACCGCTGCCCCGCACCCGTCTCTGCTGCCCGACTGCGGAGGACTGATCCGGACAATCGCGCTTGCCTTGCCCGCCGCGTTTTTTGCGGGTGACAGGGCTGAAGGGGGCGTCTCTCCGCTCATCCCGATCGGAAACCTGCTTTCGGCTCTGCCTTCCGACGTCACGGCCCTTGTTCTTATCGATGGCCCCTGTCTCGCCTCCGCTGAAAGCTGGCTCAGCAGGCTGGCAGCCACCTGCACCGCAGAACTGTTACCGCTCGATGCAACCAGCAGCGTTTCGCACCCGTGGATACAGGACGTGTTCCACGTTCGGACTGCTGATGGGATCGCAACCGAACTGCTTTGTGCATCGGAAAGCGCCGTCACTGGCGAGCTCGCCAATCGTCTCGGGCTTGCCGCCAACGCTTCGCATGTCACTTTGCCGGGCGGTAACCAGCTGGTCGGGCCGGACTTTCGATTGGTGGGCCATTCCAGCCTGCAGGACGACAGGGGTATGGCAAACAATGCGGCAACCGAACGGCCGCAACAATGGCAGCGGGTTCAGGCACTCGACTACAGAACCGTGGGCAGTTTCGGATATCGGCCGGAAGACCTCGGCAATGCCTCGGCCTCAATCGCTCTTACCTCGGCAAAAACGTCGCCTCCGGCGATCACTTTAGGAAAAATCCACCAATGCGGTTTCCACGTCGACCAGTTCGTTTCGGTCACAGGTCTAAGACGCGATGGCCACCCGCTATTGCTGGTTGCCGATCCGGTGGCCCATGAATGCAACGCCCGTAATGCGATGGATTTGAAACGTAAACTGGATGCCTCCGTTCTATTGCTGGCACAGCAGGGCTTCGCAATCCTGCGAAATCCCATTCCGGTTTTACCCGCCATCGACACCAACAAATGCCTGCCTCGGCTTTATAACAACGTGCTTGTTGAAAATATCGTGCGCTCCGACCAAGAGAAGCCATTCGTCTGGGTTCCCCATTTCGGTGATGCGGAAACGCTCGACGGTTTCGACCGAGAGAACAGGAAAATTTGGGAAAGACTGGGCTTTCACGCCATCGGCGTGGCCGGCTGGAGCCATTTTGCCAGCCGAAACGGGGCATTGCGATGTGCAACAAAGGTGATAAACCGTCAACCAGCACAGCATACCGACGGAAAACAGCCTTACTTTATCAGTAACACCTCACAATACCCGTGGAAATTGTGTTGAATGTCTACCTTCAACAATATTAATTGATAAATATCCAATTTAAGAACCTCACAACTGGAGGAGTTCATGATGCAGGCCAAACTACCCAGCCCGATCGATGTGCATGTGGGTACACAAATCCGAATGCGCCGCAAGTCGCTCGGCATGAGTCAAAGCGCGCTGGCGGGCCGGTTGGGCATTACCTTCCAGCAGGTCCAGAAATACGAAAAGGGTGCCAATCGCGTCGGCGCGTCCCGTTTGCAAGCCATTGCATCGGTTCTCGGCGTCGATGTCAGCTCTTTGTTCGCCAATGCGACGCCGGATGTCGGAAACGCCAATCCCGCCCTTGGCACGATCAATGCCATGCAGTCTTTCGTTGCGTCGAATGAAGGATTTTCGCTCAATCAGGCCTTTGCCCGAATCAAGAGCGCAACCGTGCGCAAGAGCATCGTTGCCCTCGTGACATCGCTTGCGGCTACCGAAGCGGCGGAAAATAACGGCGCGCCGGAAAACAAGAGCGACGATTGACGCAGGTGTGACGCTCGCGTGACGCTCGATGTGGTCGAAAATGAACAACGCGGGATCAACGCGTTTTCATACTGTCGACTGTCGAGAGGGAATCATGGTGGCGTCTACCGCAGCAATACTTGAACAGGACAATGCAGACGAGATTCTGGCGCTCGGGCGGATGGTTTCCTATCTTTGCCAGCGCTCCAAATCTCTGGAACTGGGGATGTCGACCTATTTCCTGGAAATGGCATTGCTGTCGCTGGCCCAGGACATCAATCAGCATGGCTCGCTACCGGCCGGCGCAGAAATGAACGGCAGCGGTTTCGCACACGCCGAACTCCATTAAAACACCGCTTTTTAACGACCGCGTCTGCAATTGCGCAGAGCCGCAGACATTTTTCGTCTGCGGTTCCGGCTGGGCTGAAACACACCGGACGCATATATTTTTTAGTCAACTCCAAGAACTTTTGTTCCCAGCATTTGTCGAGGCCCGGTTTTTACCGGGCCTCGATTTGTAGTGGAAGTAAAGACGACAGAATTCTGTCGTCAGGCAACGACCGCGCCCGGACCCGCCACAGCACCCGGCGGCACCTTGCCCAGAATAATCATGCCGAGGACCTCGTCCTTCGTCACATCTTCCGTGCGGGCATGGCCGACCACCTTGCCGTTTTTCATGACGAACACCCGGTCGGCGAGATCGAAGACGTCATGGATATCGTGGCTGATGAGGAAGATGCCGATGCCCTGCCGTTTCAGTTCCTTGACGAGATCGCCGACCTGTGCCGTTTCCTGCGGCCCGAGTGCTGCCGTCGGTTCGTCCATGATGAGGATGCGGGCATCGAACAGAATGGCGCGGGCGATTGCCACGGACTGCCGCTGGCCACCGGAAAGCGCCTTCACCGGCTCCTTGAACCGCCGGAAATTGGGGTTGAGACGCCCCATGACCTCGCGGGCCGAAGCTTCCATGGCGACATCATCCAATGTTCCCCATTTCGTCTTCAGCTCGCGGCCGAGATAAAGATTGGCCGCCGCATCGACATTATCCGCCACCGCCAGCGTCTGGTAGATGGTTTCGATGCCGTATTTCTTGGCGTCGCGGGGATTGCGGATATCCGCATCCTCGCCGTTGATGAGGATGTCGCCCCCATCCCGCCGGTATGCACCGGACAATATCTTGATGAGCGTCGATTTGCCGGCGCCGTTGTGGCCAAGAAGGGCCACCACCTCACCTGGGAAAAGATCGACAGAGGCGTTTTCCACCGCATGGATACCACCGAAGGAAATGGAAATATTGCGCATTTCCACGAGGGGCGTGACTTGTTCCGTCATTGGGGTTCTCCTCGGTTCTTACTTGGCGCGGGCGCGGTAGATGGTGTCGAGCCAGACGGCGACGACCAGAACCACACCGACGACGATGCGCTGAAAGGGCGTATCGATGCCCACAAGCACCATGCCGGATTGCAGCGATTGCATGACGAGCGCGCCGAGCATCGCGCCCGCTATGGTGCCGACGCCGCCGGCGAGCGACGTGCCGCCGATGACCGCCGCCGCGATCGTATAAAGTTCATCCAGTTCACCCTGGGCATTGGTGGCCGCGTTGAGGCGGGCAGTCGAGATTGCCGCAGCGATGGCGCATAGAACGCCCATCAGCGTGAATATCTTGACCGTAACCCAGCGGGTCTTGATGCCGGCGAGCTCCGCCGCTTCCGGGTTGCCGCCGATGGCGAAAACATAACGCCCGAAGCGAAGCCTCGTCGCGATGAAGGTCATGACAGCACCGACGGCAAGCGCCATCAGCACCGGAATGGCAATGCCGTGCGGAATGAACAGACCACCATCCGGCCAGGTAATGCCATTGGCATCGGCATAGTTGCGGGCAATGTTGACCGGCCAGGGATAGCTGTTGACGACAGCTACGAAACCGACGACGACGACGCAGCCAAGTGCCACCAGGAAATATTCCGCCCAGACGGGCCGCAGCGGAAAACCGAAACGGCGACGCTGGTGGCGGGAATTCAGGATTGCCGCGACAATGGCGACGCAGGCGACAATGGCTGCGATCCAGCTCCATGTCGCGCCGATCGAGCCGCTGGTGCCGCCACCCATCAGGCGGAAGGTGGAATCCATCGGCGCCACGGTGCGGCCGCTGGTGACGAACCATGTGCCACCGCGCCAGACCAGCAGACCACCAAGTGTGACGATGAAGGACGGCACGTTCAGGAAGGCGATGATCGAGCCCTGCAGCATGCCGATCGCTCCGCCGACGAGAATGCCGACCAGAAGCGTGACGATCCATGTCGCCCAATGTTCAAAGCCGAGGAGCTGCGGCAGGATTTCCGCCTGCATGACACCCATGATCATGCCGGAAAAACCGAGGATCGACCCGACCGACAGATCGATGTTGCGGGTAACGATGACAAGCACCATGCCTGTCGCCATCACCGCGACCGAAGCGGTCTGGACGGAGAGGTTCCAGAGGTTTCTCGGCGTCAGGAACAGCCCGCCCGAAAGAATATGGAAACCGATCCAGATCAGAAGAAGCGCGCCGACCATGCCGAGCAGCCGGGTATCAAGCTCCGTGGCACTGATGAAACGCGAAATCGAGCCCGTCTTTTCCGTCTTGGGGGACGCTGTGGAATTGGATTGTGTCATGTCGGCCATGGACTGCCGGTCCTCCTTACATCTGAAAGGCGCCGCGCCACGTATCAGTGGCGCGGCGCCCAAACATCAACCTAGCGGTCTCAGTTGCAGGCCTTGACGGATCCGGCCTTTACACCCTGGCAGGCCGTTTCCTTCTTGATCCAGCCGGCGTCGATGACGACGTTCAGATTGTCCTTGGTAATGGCGATGGGCTTGAGGAAGACTGACTGCATCGTCACTTTTTTCGGACCGCCATCAAAAGCGGCAACGCCCTTGATTTCCGTCATCTTCTTGCCGCCCGCAAGTTCCAGCGCGATGCCGGCAGCTTCCTTGCCGAGTTCGCGGCTATCCTTCCAGACAGATACCGTCTGCGTGCCGAGGGCTACGCGGTTGAGCGCGGCGAAGTCCGCATCCTGACCGGATACGGGAACAGAACCTGCGAGGCCCTGCGCGGCAAGAGCGGCAATTGCGCCACCGGCCGTTCCGTCGTTCGAGGCGACGACCGCATCGACCTTGTTGTTATTCTTGGTCAGGAACTGCTCCATGTTCTTCTGGGCATTTTCCGGCTTCCAGCCATCGGTATAGGCTTCTCCGACATTCTTGATCTTGCCCGCGTCGACAGCGGCCTTCAGGACTTCCTGCTGTCCGGCAAAAAGAAAGTCCGCATTCGGATCGGAAGACGAACCCTTGATGAAGACGTAGTTGCCTTCCGGCTTGACCTTGAAGACTTCGGCGGCCTGAAGGCGACCGACTTCCTTGTTGTCGAAGGTGATGTAGAAGGCGTTCTTGTTTTCGATCAGGCGGTCGTAACCCACCACCGGAATACCTTCAGCGACGGCCTTTTCAACAGCCGGGCCAATCGCGTCGCTGTCCTGCGCAAGAATGATCAACGCATTGGCGCCCTGGGAAATCAGCGATTCCACGTCAGTCAGCTGTTTTGCGGCGGACGACTGCGCATCGGCGGAAATATACTTCGCACCGGCCTTGTCGAGAGCTGCCTTGATTGCCGCCTCATCCGTCTTCCAGCGCTCTTCCTGGAAATTGGACCAGGAAACGCCAACGACGAGATCAGCAGCAATGGCTGCGGTGTGCAGGGAAACGAGTACAGCTGTACCCGCCAAAAGCTTGGCAAACGAATTCATGATGTCCTCCCGGTAAGGGCGAAGCCTGCACCTCCATGCAGGGAAAACGCCCGGAAAAAGCTGTCGGGCTCTGTGATTTCACAATTTTCTCGACAGTCGAGAAAATTAATGTCAGAGATTCCCCATGCTGTCAACAACGGCTGCGGGCAGCATCCGGGTGCCTTGATCTTGCTCGTGGCGTGCGCCATCAGAGGGGATAAGCACGACAGGAAAAAAGCCGTTCAGGGAGCATACCCCAGCCCATGTCCGCCATTGCAAGCACGGAACTGGTGCGCCAGAAAAACAGCCTGTCGGTGATGGCAGCGCTGCGCCTTCATGGCAGCCTCTCCCATACGGACATGTCCTCCTTCACCGGGCTTGCCTCCGCCACCGTTTCCGCAATCACCATGGAACTCGAGCGGGCCGGCCTCATCCTGCGCAAAGAGCAGCTGGCCGCCGCCGGGCGCGGGCGGCCGCGCATCCTCTTTGGGCCTGATGGTGCTTTCTGCCACGTCGCCATCGTCATCATTTCGTCCGACAGCGTGCAATATTCGTTGGTCGACTATGCCGGCAAGCTGGTGGACCGCTTCACCGAGCAGAGGATCACGGCTGAAAAAGGGTCATTCGGCGGCTCGATCCTCTCCGGCCTTGCACGGCTTGCGGACCGTTCGCGCATCGACCGGCACGACATTCTTCAGGTGTCGATCAGCAGCAAGGGGCTTGTGGACGCGGCAGCGGCGGTGCTCGTCTGGTCGCCGGTGCTCGGCACCGAAAAGATAGATTTCCAGCAGCTCATTTCTCAGGACGGCCGCATCCGCGTGACGCTGAACAACGAAACGCTGCTGGCCGCAAAAGCCATCTGGATGCAGGAGCAGGCAAAGGACGGCCCGAAACCGGAGGCACTTGTCACCCTGTCGCTCGGCCACAGCATTGGCCTCGGCATTGCCCGCGCCGCGGGTGGCGGGATAGAGGTTAGCGCCCCCAATTTCGGACATATGCTGCATCTGGCCGATGGCGCCCTCTGCCGCTGCGGCACCAGAGGCTGTATCGAGGCCTATTCAGGGTTTTATGCAATCCTGCGTTCGGCATTCGAGGCCCCGCCGCAGGCGGAACCGGCAAAATTCGTGCCGATTGCCGAAGTGGACAAGATCGCCGCTTCCGCCCGCGCCGGCGGGCGCATGGCGCGGCTTGCCTTCCGCACAGCCGGGCTTGCACTCGGCAACGGCCTTTCACGTCTGTTCAGCCTGCACGGCCATATGCCGGTCTTCATCACTGGCCCCGGCACACGCTACTTCGATCTTCTGGAAATCGGCCTTCACGATGGCCTTGCGCAATCGCAGTCGGTACGCTTCGGCGGAATGCCAAAAATCGGCATCGCGCCCAACGAACCGGAACTGGTGTTCGAAGGGCATATGGAACACGCTCTGTCCGCCGCCGACGACTATATATTGAGCGCCGATGGCCCTGAAAGAGCGGCAAGGAACTCGGGGAACTGACGGGACAACTCGTAAAAGCTCAGGCCTGCTCCGTCACGGCTTCGCCCTTTTCCTTGACACCAGTCAGCGTGGAAACGAATTCATCCAGAGCGGCAGCCTCGTCCCTGCTCAACCGCAGGCCCTGTTTAGTGCGCCGCCAGAGAATATCCTCGGCTGCAAAGGCCCATTCGTGTTCCACCAGCCAGCGCACTTCGCATTCGTAAAGTGTGCCGCCGAAATGCCGGCCGAGGCCGGAAACATCGGTGGCGACACCGAGCAGTTCCGCAGCCTTCGTGCCGTAGTTTCTGATGAGCCGCTCGGCATGGCGTCCATCAAGGAATGGGTAACGGGAGACAAGCGCCCTCACCTGGGCGTCATATCTCTCCGCCCCGAAGTCACCGCCCGGCAGATACGATCCCGCCGTCCAGGGCTTGCCCTTTTCTCCGATGGCTGCGCCGATCTTTTCCAGAGCATGTTCCGCCAGCCGCCGGTAGGTAGTCAGCTTGCCGCCGAAGATATTGAGTAGCGGCGCTTCGCCCTCTGCCTCTTCAACCTTCAGCACATAGTCGCGTGTGGCTTCCTGCGCCTTTGAAGCGCCATCATCGAAAAGCGGGCGCACGCCGGAATAGGTCCAGACGATATCATCCGGCTTCACCGGCTCGCTGAAATATTCGCTGGCGGCATTGCAAAGATAGGAAATCTCTTCCTCGGAGATGCGTACCTTGGCCGGATCGCCCTTGTAGTCGCGGTCCGTGGTGCCGATCAGCGTAAAATCTTGCTCATAGGGAATGGCGAAGATGATGCGGTTGTCCGGGTTCTGGAAGAAATAGGCGCGCGGATCGGAAAACTTCCTGCGCACGATGATGTGGCTGCCCTGCACGAGACGAACATTGCGCACATCGTTGCGGCCGAACACGCCGGACAGCACGTTATCCACCCATGGGCCAGCGGCATTCACCAGCATGCGCGCTCTGTGCGTGGCTGAACGACCGGTCTTTTCGTCCAGCGTCACGATAAGCCACAAGCCGCCTTCGCGCCGTGCGGAAACGACCCGCGTGCGGTTCATGATCGTCGCACCGCGATCCGCCGCGTCACGCGCATTCAGAACCACGAAACGGGCATCGTCCACCCAGCCGTCGGAATATTCGAAAGCCTTGGCAAAGACCGGCTTCAGAGGTTTGCCTGCCGGGTCTTGCCGAAGATCGACCGTGCGCGTCGGCGGCAAAAGCTTGCGGCCGCCGAGGTTGTCATAAAGAAAGAGGCCAAGCCGGACCATCCATGCCGGACGCACGCCGCCTTTCTGGAGCGGCAGGACGAAGCGCATGGGCCAGATGACGTGCGGGGCCATGGCCCACAGAATTTCACGCTCCATCAAGGCTTCGCGCACCAGACGAAACTCATAATGTTCGAGATAACGCAGGCCGCCATGGATGAGCTTGGTGGCTGCCGAAGACGTACCGGAGGCAAAATCGCCCTTTTCCGCAAGCGCCACGGAATAGCCCCTACCCACGGCATCGCGGGCAATGCCGCAACCATTAACGCCACCGCCGATGACAAAAAGATCGAATATGTTTTCGCCGGACATAGAGCCTCCCAAGACAGCGCCGGGGACCATTTCCCCCTACGTTGAAAGATTATCGTCATAAAAACGAAAACAAAACGAATGTCAAAAGAAAACAAACGAAACCCATGTTTCCAGCACAAGCGAACGGCAGCTGCCGCCGGTGAATCACTTCGCCAGCGTGTTTCGGGATGTCGGTACGGGGTCTGTGTTTCAGACGTGTGTCGGAGTGACCTGCTCAAGCTCGTAAAGCACGCCGCCCATATCCTTTGGATGCAGGAAGAGAACGGGATTGCCATGCGCGCCGATCTTCGGCTCGCCATCACCTAAAATGCGGATGCCTTTTTGGACGAGATCGTCTCGCACGGCCAGAATATCCGGCACCTCAAAGCACAGATGATGCGTGCCGCCACCCGGATTTCTTTCAAGGAAGGCGGTAATCGGGGAGTTCTCTCCAAGCGGATGAAGAAGTTCGATCTTGGTATTGTCAGCCTGAACGAAAACCACTGTCACGCCGTGTTCGGGCAGGGATTGCGGCTCGGAAACTTGAGCGCCAAGCGCCCTGTATCGCGAAACCGCGGCATTAAGATCGGGCACGGCAAGGGCGACGTGGTTCAATCTTCCGAACATGGCCGTATTCCTCTCACGCGTTGCGCCGGACGCCTTCGAGCAGATCGAGAACCTTGTTGGCCGCATCCATGACATTGGTGCCGGGTCCGAAAATCGCCGAAACGCCGTGGTCGAGCAGGAACTGATAATCCTGGCGCGGAATGACGCCGCCGACGACGACGATGATGTCCTGGGCACCCTTCTGCTTTAGCGCCTCCACAAGCTGCGGCGCGAGCGTCTTGTGGCCTGCGGCAAGCGACGACATGCCGACCACATGCACCTTGTTCTGAACCGCAAGATCGGCTGCCTCGGCAGGCGTCTGGAACAGCGGCCCGGCCAGCACATCGAAACCGATATCGCCAAAGGCCGATGCGATCACCTTCGCGCCGCGATCATGCCCGTCCTGCCCGAGCTTTGCGACCATGATGCGCGGTTTGACGCCGAGCCGTTCTGCCACGCCGGAAAGCCGCGTAGCGAGCGTGGCAAGCTCCGGCTCGTCCTTGTAGGCCTCGCCGTAAATATCCTCCACCACTTCCGGCACGGCAACGTAATCGCCGAAGACGGCACGCAGCGCATCGGAAATCTCGCCGACGGTGGCGCGGGCGCGGGCGGCGACGACTGCCGCCTCGAGAATATTACCCTTGCCGCTACGGGCAATTTCAGACAATGCCGCCAGCGCCTTCGAGACGTCCCCGCCGTCGCGGCGACGTTTGGTGTCCTCAAGGCGGCGGATTTGCGCGGCGCGTACGGCGGCGTTGTCGATATCGAGAACGTCGATATCTTCCTCGGTTTCCAGACGGTAGCGGTTGACGCCGACGATGACTTCCTCGCCCTTGTCCACGGCCGCCTGCCGACGCGTGGCCGCCTCCTCGATCAATCTTTTGGGCAGGCCTTCCGCCACCGCTTTGGTCATGCCACCAAGCGCCTCCACCTCCTCAATCAGCGCCCAGGCTTTTTGCGCCAGTTCATCCGTCAGGCTTTCGACGTAGTAGGAACCGGCCAGCGGATCGACGACCTTGGTGACGCCGGTTTCATGCTGGAGAATAAGCTGGGTGTTGCGGGCGATACGGGCGGAAAATTCTGTCGGCAGGGCAATGGCTTCATCAAAGGAATTGGTGTGCAGCGATTGTGTGCCGCCCAGCACGGCGGACATGGCCTCGAAAGCGGTGCGGACAATGTTATTGTAAGGGTCCTGTTCCTGAAGAGACACACCGGATGTCTGGCAATGGGTGCGCAGCATGAGCGACGACGCCTTTTGCGGCTTGAACTCTTCCATGATGCGCGACCAGAGGAAGCGGGCGGCGCGCAGCTTTGCGGCCTCCATGAAGAAATTCATACCTATGGCAAAAAAGAACGACAGGCGGCCGGCGAAATCATCGATATTCAGTCCCTTGGCAAGGGCGGCCCGCACATATTCCCGCCCATCCGCCAGCGTGAAGGCAAGCTCCTGCACCAGCGTGGCACCTGCCTCCTGCATGTGATAGCCGGATATCGAAATGGAGTTGAATTTCGGCATCTCCTTCGCCGTATATTCAATGATATCAGCAATGATACGCATCGAAGGCTCGGGCGGGTAGATATAGGTGTTGCGGACCATGAACTCCTTGAGAATGTCGTTCTGGATGGTGCCGGAAAGTGCGGCACGCGAGACACCCTGCTCTTCCCCCGCAACGATGAAATTGGCGAGCACCGGAATGACGGCCCCGTTCATGGTCATGGAGACGGAGACCTTTTCGAGCGGTATGCCATCGAACAGGATTTTCATGTCCTCGACGCTGTCGATCGCCACGCCCGCCTTACCGACATCGCCTTCAACGCGCGAGTGGTCGCTGTCATATCCGCGATGAGTGGCAAGATCGAAGGCGACCGAAACACCCTGTTGGCCGGCGGCAAGCGCCTTGCGGTAAAAGGCGTTGGAAGCTTCGGCAGTCGAAAACCCGGCATATTGGCGGATCGTCCATGGCCGCCCGGCATACATGGTGGCGCGCGGACCGCGCGTGAAGGGTGCAAAGCCCGGCAGGCCATCGAGATGTGAAGCCTTTTTCAGGTCATCGGCCGTGTAAAGCGGTTTGACGTCAATGCCTTCGGGCGTATGCCAGACGAGTGCATCCGGTGAACGCTTCAGCTCCTTTTCGGCAAGCTGCAGCCAATCCCGCACCGTTTTTTCACCCGACATGCATATCTCCCCTTCTGCATTTCATTTTCAGTACTGTGACTGGTGATCGTGACCGAAATCCAGCCTACCCCGTAACCCGCTCCGCCCCTCATCCGTTCCTCAAAAACGGTATCTAGCCCTATTCAAATTCGAGGATGACCTCATCCACGGCGAGGCTATCGCCCGGCTTTGCCGACACTTTGGCAACCCGGCCGCGTTTTTCCGCACGCAGGATGTTTTCCATCTTCATTGCCTCCACCGTCGCCAGCGCCTGACCGGCTTCCACCTCGTCCCCCTCGCCAACCGAGATCCCGGTGATGACGCCCGGCATCGGGCAGAGCAACAGTTTCGACGTATCGGGCGGCAGCTTTTCCGGCATCAGCAGCGCCAGTTCCGCCACGCACGGGCTGCGCACATGGGCGAGAACATCCATGCCTCGCCAGCGCAGACGCACCGCCGCACCGGCAAGATCGACCTTGGCGGCGATCACCTCGCCCGCCACCGTGAACAGGCCAAGGCTGCGGCCGGGAAGCCAGCCGGTAGCGACCGTCAGCGCGGCACCATCCTCAAAACGGATTGCCATGCCTTCAGCACCGGTTTCCACGCTCACGCTTCGACGGGATTGACCAAGCGAAACCACCCAGTCCTGACCGACAATGCGACGATGATTGCCAATGGTACCGGAAATTTCGACCGCACGGTTTTGAAGCCGCTGGTGGATAACGGTGGCGATGGCTGCGAGCTTGCGCGCGGAAGCCTCATCGGGCTCCACCCCGGAAAAGCCGTCCGGAAATTCCTCGGCGATAAAACCCGTCGTCAGACGGCCGGCCCGAAAACGCTCGTGCTGCATGACAGCCGAGAGGAACGGTAGATTGTGGCCGATGCCCTCTACTTCGAAACGATCCAGCGCCTGCCCCATGGCATCGATGGCGGTTTCACGATCCTTTGCCCAGCTACAAAGCTTGGCGATCATCGGATCGTAATACATCGAGATTTCACTACCTTCGAAGACGCCGGTATCGTTGCGGATCACGGTGCCGTTTTCCTGCTCGCCCTCTTGGGGCGGGCGATACCGCGTCAACCGGCCGATGGAGGGCAAGAAATTACGATAGGGGTCTTCGGCATAAAGCCGGCTTTCGATTGCCCAGCCGTTCAACCTTATATCGGTCTGCCCGAAGGACAGCTTTTCGCCTGATGCCACGCGGATCATCTGCTCGACCAGATCAATGCCTGTGACGAGTTCCGTTACCGGATGTTCCACCTGCAGGCGCGTATTCATTTCCAGAAAGTAGAAATTGCGCTCGCCATCGACGATGAATTCCACCGTTCCGGCCGAATGGTAACCGACTGCTCTCGACAGAGCCACGGCCTGCTCGCCCATGGCCTTGCGCGTTGCCTCATCAAGAAAGGGCGATGGCGCTTCCTCGATGACCTTCTGGTTGCGGCGCTGGATAGAGCACTCTCGCTCGCCAAGGTAAAGAATATTGCCGTGTTGATCGCCCAGCACCTGAATTTCGATATGGCGCGGCTGGGTGACGAATTTCTCGATGAAGATGCGGTCGTCCCCAAAGGAAGATTTCGCCTCGTTTTTTGACGACTGGAAACCCTCGCGCGCCTCCGCATCGTTAAAGGCGATGCGCATGCCCTTTCCGCCGCCGCCGGCCGAGGCCTTGATCATCACGGGATAACCGATCTCGGAGGCGATCCTCACCGCCTCATCTGCATCCCCAATCAGCCCCATATGGCCGGGCACGGTGGAAACACCGGCTTCCGCCGCTAGCTTCTTGGAAGTGATCTTGTCGCCCATGGCCTGGATAGCGCCGACCGGCGGGCCGATGAAGATCACACCCGCCTTCTCCAGCGCCTCGGCAAAGGCAGCGTTCTCCGACAGGAAGCCATAGCCGGGATGCACCGCATCAGCCCCGGTCTTCTCGATCGCAGCAAGGATTTTATCGATGACGATATAGGACTGCGACGAGGGCGCCGGACCGATATGAACGGCCTCATCCGCCATCTTCACATGCAAAGCATTGGCATCAGCATCCGAATAGACGGCAACCGTCGCAATGCCCATCTTCTTCGCCGTCTTGATGACCCGGCAGGCGATCTCGCCACGATTGGCGATGAGAATTTTCTTGATCATTTGCCATCGCCTTCAAAAGTATGATTCTCAATCAGCGTCAGATACGCAGCGGGAACAGCATCGGTCAGCCAGACACCATTGTCGGCTTGAAAAAAGCTGTGGCCAGCGGCAAACATCCGACTGGCATCAACCATTAGGATGGCGGGTTTTCCGTGCCGCTGGCCGACCGCATGTGCCGTCACGCTGTCTGCCGAAAGGTGAACCTGCTGCCGGCTGCCCGGTCGCAATCCTTCCTGCAGGATAGCATCTAGGAAACGTGTCGCAGTACCATGGAAAAGCTGCGGCGGCGGTTCTAAAGGAGCGCCACCAAGATCGACCTTTACTGAATGCCCCTGCGCGGCCCGGATGCGGTGCCCATCTTCCGAAAGGGTGAAACGCTTCTTGTCGCTTTCGGTAACGACCGCACGCAGACCGGCCTCGTCGAGCAGCGTGCCACTCGCATTTGCTTTTGCCAATAGATCTCCGACATCCGCCCAACCCTGAGCATCCAAGGTAAGCCCGATGCTTTCGGGCGCATGTCGCAGAACATAGCTCAGGAATTTGCTGGTGGCCGTCGACATTGAATTTCATTCCCTATTGGCGGATGACAGCACACTCAAATCTCGAAAAAGTTCTCGAAGGATTCCGGGAAATTCTGCCGGGCGACGCGCTCGTCGATGACAAGCATCGCCTGGTAGGAAAGCGGATCGAAATTCTTTTCCGCCGGCAAGACCTCGCGGCCGAACAGCAGGCTGAGGCGGGCCGCGTCGAGATTACCGCGCTCGAACGGCTCGGGACCAAAATGGTGCCAGAGCGAGTGCAGGAAGGCCGCATCGATGCGGTGTTCCTTGGAATCGTCCCGCGCCCTTCGAGGTATCATCTTGATGGGCGTTACCCCTTTTGGATTGGCGCGGCGGATGGTGAACTGGATGCCCGTACTTGGCATGCCGGAGGGAAATCCCTTGTGTTTGGTCATTTCGGGCAGGTTCGCCATCTTTTGTCCTTCCAGAAGCATTTCCATTAAAAGCAGGTCCGCTTTTACGTCCGGATATGCGTAAATTCAAATAATTAGAGCGCTTTCATGGTCCTATCAAAACCAGAAGCGCTCTAGTCTTTTCGTTATGCCTTGCCGATTTTGTCCTGCGTCTTCTGCTCGAAGTCGGAGGCATCGTGGCGTTCATGCAATTGTTCGGACGGATCGCCCGAGGTTTTGTTGACGATCACGCCGCGTTTGACCGCAGGGCGTTCGCCGATTTCAAGCGTCCAGCGCATAAGGTTCTTATAACCGGCGGCTTCAAGGAAAGCACCGGCATCGCCATAAGCCTGGCCGAGCGCGATCTTGCCATACCAGGGCCAGACGGCCATGTCGGCAATCGTATATTCCGAGCCCGCCAGATAACGGTTGTCGGCCAGATGACGGTCAAGCACGTCAAGCTGGCGTTTAACCTCCATGGCGTAACGGTCGATAGCATATTTGATCTTGATCGGGGCGTAGGCGTAGAAATGGCCGAAACCGCCGCCGAGGAAGGGGGCGGAACCCATCTGCCAGAACAGCCAGTTCAGCGCCTGCGTGCGAGCATTGCCCTCTTTCGGCAGGAAAGCGCCGAATTTTTCCGCGAGATAGACGAGGATCGAGCCGCTCTCGAAAACCCGGGTCGGCTCGGGCGTCGAATGATCCATCAGCGCCGGGATCTTGGAGTTCGGATTGACGCCGACAAAACCGGAGCCGAACTGGTCGCCTTCGCCGATCTTGATCAGCCAGGCATCATATTCGGCGCCCTTGTGGCCAGCGGCCAGCAATTCTTCCAGCATGATCGAGACCTTCTGACCATTCGGCGTTGCCAGCGAATAAAGCTGCAACGGATGTTTGCCGACCGGCAATTCCTTGTCATGGGTGGGACCGGCGATCGGGCGATTGATATTGGCGAACTGGCCGCCATTACCCTTGTCCCAGGTCCAGACCTTGGGCACTTCATATCCGGCGGGAAAATTATCTGCGGAGGAGTTCTCGGCCATAAAAATCAGTCCTTGTGCGTTTCGGGAGGGCACCGAAGGTCGGGCGCCTGAACATCATTATAGTAAGGTGGCCAAAGTATTTTTCCAGCCCCAGGGCAGGTCAGAGCGGAATGGTATCGTGCTTTTTCCAGCGGGTTTCGACGTTCTTGCCCCGCAGCGAGGCAAAGGCACGAGCGATGCGGCGGCGCGAGGAATGCGGCATGATGACCTCATCGATGAAACCACGCTCTGCCGCCACGAAGGGATTGGCGAAACGCTCCTCATATTCCCTTGTGCGCGCGGCGATCTTGTCCGGATCGGAAAGCTCCGAGCGATAGAGGATTTCCGCTGCCCCTTTTGCGCCCATGACAGCGATTTCCGCAGTTGGCCAGGCATAGTTCACATCAGCGCCGATATGTTTCGAGGCCATCACGTCATAAGCGCCACCATAGGCCTTGCGGGTAATCAGCGTCACCATCGGAACCGTCGCCTCGGAATAGGCAAACAGCAGTTTCGCGCCGTGCTTGATGACGCCGCCATATTCCTGCGCCGTTCCCGGCAGGAAACCGGGCACATCCACCAGTGTCAGCAGGGGAATGTTGAAGGCATCGCAGAAGCGCACGAAGCGGGCGGCCTTGCGTGAGCTGTCAATATCCAGACACCCGGCCAGCACCATCGGCTGGTTTGCGACGACGCCTACCGTCTGGCCTTCCAGACGCATGAAACCGGTGATGATGTTTCTGGCAAACGCCTCCTGCAACTCGAAGAAATCGCCCTCGTCGGCGAGCGCATGGATCAGTTCCTTCATATCGTATGGCTTGTTGGAACTGTCGGGGATCAGCGTATCGAGGCGCGCTTCCAGCCGTGCGGGATCGTCATGAAAAGGCCGGACCGGCGGTTTTTCCCGATTATTCAGCGGCAGGAAATCGAAAAGCAGGCGCACATGCTCAAGTGTCTCGATGTCGTTTTCATAGGCGCCATCGGCAACGGAGGATTTTTTGGTGTGTGTGGAGGCGCCGCCCAGCTCTTCCGCCGTGACGATCTCGTTGGTTACGGTCTTCACCACATCCGGCCCGGTTACGAACATGTAGGAGGTATCGCGCACCATGAAGATGAAGTCGGTCATGGCAGGCGAATAAACGGCACCACCGGCACACGGCCCCATGATGACAGAGATTTGAGGCACGACACCGGAGGCGATGACGTTGCGCTTGAAAACGTCGGCATAACCGCCGAGCGAAGCAACACCTTCCTGAATGCGCGCGCCGCCACTGTCGTTGAGGCCAATCACGGGCGCGCCGTTGCGCACGGCCATATCCATGATCTTGCAGATTTTCTGGGCATGGGTTTCCGACAGCGAACCGCCGAGCACCGTAAAATCCTGGCTGAAAACATAGACCTGCCGGCCGTTGATGGTGCCCCAGCCGGTAACGACGCCGTCGCCCGCCACCTTTTGTTCGGCCATGCCGAAATCCACCGCCCGGTGGGTAACGTACATGTCGTACTCTTCGAAGGAACCTTCATCCAGCAACACATCGATGCGCTCGCGCGCCGTCAGCTTGCCCTTGGCATGCTGCGCCTCAATGCGCTTGACGCCGCCGCCGAGCCGCGCTTCGTCGCGGCGCGTCTGCAATTGCTCCAGAATGCTGGGCATGTTTCCTCCATGCGTTTCCTCAAATCAATAGCTTAGAAAACATTCGCCTAGAAGCCTTGATCGTGCGCGTATGCGTGGCATAAATATTTGCAATATTTACTTTTGCAAAGTTGCAACATGGCTATGGAAAAGCTCTTCATCGGCCGCAAGGTCCGCGGCCTTCGCGAAAACGCCCGCGCCACGCAGGCACAGTTTGCCGAACGGCTCGGCATTTCGGCCAGTTATCTGAACCAGATCGAAAACAATCAGCGACCCGTTTCCGCCAGCGTTCTGGTGACGCTGGTGGAAAAATTCCAGCTCGACGTGACGGAGCTGGCAACCGGCGAAAACGACCGGCTAATTTCCGCTGTGCGCGAGGCCCTGAAAGACCCGCTGTTCCTGAATTACGAGCCCGGGCTGCAGGAGCTGAAGCTGATTGCGCAGAACGCACCGGGTTTTGCCCATGCGCTTTTGCGCGCCCACCAGGCCTACCGGCAAAATAGCGAGCAGCTGGTGCAGCTGGATGACAGGCTGGGGCGGGGAACCGCGCAGGTGGAAAGAACACCTTACGAAGAGGTCCGCGATTTCTTCCACTTCGTCGACAATTACGTTGCCGAGATCGATCTTCTGGCGGAAGAACTTGCATACGAACTGGAGATAGAGGGCGGCGAGACCTACGGCATTCTCGCGGCCCATCTACGCAGCCGCTTCGGTGTCCATATCACCAGAACGGAGGCGGCGGGCGGATTGATCCGGCATTTCGATCCGGCCGGCAAAACGCTGGCGCTCAGTTCCTACATGGCAGTACCGACCCGCTGTTTTCAGCTTGCGCTTCAGATCGCCCAGCTTCATGCGGGAGCAACCGTGGACAGAGTGCTGGCCGGCGCCGGTTTCCGTAGCGCCGAAGCCGCGGAAATCTGTCGCATCGGCCTTCACAACTATTTCGCCGCCGCGCTGATCCTGCCATATGGGCAATTTCACCGGGCCGCGCAGGAATTGCGCCACGATCTGGAACTTCTGGCCGTGCGCTTCGGCGCGAGCCTTGAACAGGTGGCCCACAGGCTCAGCACTTTGCAACGCCCTGGTCAGAAAGGCGTACCGATCTTTTTCGCCAAGATCGACCGGGCTGGCAACATCACCAAACGCCACAGCGCCACAAGGCTGCAATTTGCCCGTTTCGGCGCGGCCTGTCCGCTCTGGAACATTCATCAGGCCTTCGAAAGCTCCGACAGGATAGTACGCCAGCTGGCGGAAACACCTGACGGCGTGCGCTATCTTTCCATCGCCACACAGATCGAAAAAGCCGGCGCCGGTTTCAACACGGACAGGCCACGCTATGCCATCGCGCTCGGCTGCGAAATTTCCCATGCGCAGAATTTCGTCTATGCCGATACACTCGATCTCGCCAATGCCGCCTCCTTCAAGCCCATCGGCGTTTCCTGCCGGGTTTGCGAAAGGGTCGACTGCGTGCAGCGCGCCGTACCGCCGCTAAAACGCAAACTACATGTCGATCATCTCTCACGTGGGGCCTTGCCCTACCGGATCGCAGACTTCTAGCGCCGCGCGGCCATATCAGGGTAGCGGCACCATCGCGCGCCGCATGATATTTGCATAGTAGCCCCAGAACAGCCGGGCGGCGACGGAGCGCCAGGGCGTCCAGAGTTCCGCCCGCGCCGCCAACCATTTCGCATCCGGCCGTGCCTCGAGCGAAAGCGCGTGGCCCACCGCAGCCCGCAGCGCCACATCGCCAACCGGAAAAATGTCGGGGTGGCCGCCGCAGAACATCAGATATACTTCCGCCGTCCACGGACCAATGCCGCGAAGCGCCACCAGCTCAGAAAGGGCCACATCCGCTTCCTTGCGACTGACGGCATCAAGATCGATGCGGCCATCCGCAACCGCGTGCGCCAACCCTTCCAGCGTTGTTGCCTTGGCCCGGGAAAGGCCGAATGTGGCGCGCAATTCTTCCGGCACCGCCAGATAGTTTTCCGCCGTCACCGCCCCGCCCGTGCCGGCAAGGATACGGACCCATATGGCTTTGGCGCTGGCGCGCGACACCATCTGCGACACGACGATATGGGCAAGGCCCGCAAAGCCGGGCTCGTGAATACGCAACTCCAACGGACCGGCTTTTTCGATAATAAGGCTAAGAGCCGGATCGAGGCGGGCAAGATGCGCCAGACCTTCGCTGATATCGTCGAGGCCCCTGATGATTTTCATGTCTGCACAGCCCATATTCACGTTGGCCCGGCACCGGGTGGCGAGGCGCTTCAAAACATGGCAGAAGAAACCATGCCTTCGCCCGTCCGTCAAAAACCGGTTTATCGTTTTGCGCCCAGCCCCAATGGCGCCCTGCATCTGGGCCATGCGCTTTCCGCTTTTCTGAACCACGACATGATGCGGGAAAACAGTGGCCATTTTCTGCTGCGCATCGAAGATATCGACCAGACGCGCTGCACTCCGGAGCTGGAGCAGGCGATCTATGATGATCTTGGCTGGCTGGGACTGGAATGGGAAAAGCCGGTGCGGCGGCAATCGGAGCACTTCGATGAGTATCGCACAGCACTCGACAGGCTGGTCGAGGCCGACCTCGCCTATCCCGCCTTCTTAAGCCGGGGTGAGACGAAAGCCGTTGTCAGGGCCTTTGAGGCAGAGGGAAGGCTCTGGCCGCGCGATCCCGACGGCGCGCCGCTTTACCCCGCAATAGATCGGCAAAGGCCGCAGGCGGAACGGGCCGAACTTCTGGCATCAGGCAGGCAACACGCCTGGCGGCTCGACATGGAAAAGGCGGTCCGCACCTTGCACAGCAAGCTGTTCTGGCGCGAGAGCGGCGACGGGCAGACCGGGGAAATCGAAGCTTTGCCGGCGCTGTGGGGCGATGTGGTGCTGTCGCGCTCCGACGCCCCCTCGAGCTATCATCTTTCCGTGGTGTTGGATGACGCGCTGCAAGGCATCACCCATGTGGTGCGCGGCATGGATCTGTTTAACGCAACCGCCATTCACCGGCTGCTGCAACAATTGCTGGACCTGCCGCCACCCGCCTATCACCACCACCGACTGATTTTGGGTGCTGATGGGCGCAAGCTCTCGAAAAGCGAAGGCAGCACCGGCCTTTCAGCGCTTCGGGCGGAAGGAAAAACGCCGTCAGATATCCGCCGGCTTGTCGGGCTCCTCTAGCACCTGCTCGCGGCGCGCACTGTTGCCGGAGATATTGCGGCGGATGATCTGCCGGACCTTGTATTTCATCAGAGCGGCATTCACTTCCGCACCCAGCATGAAGATGACACCCACCATGTAAAGAAACACCAGAACCACCATCACCGAGGCCAGACCGGCGTAGGTGGCGGCATAATTGGCGAAGGTGGAGAGGTAATAGGCAAAGATCGCCGCGCCGATGACCCAGAAGATCATTGTCAGCAGAATGCCGGGCCAGACATCCCAGATGCGGCGTTTGCCGGCCGGAAGCCACAGATGCGCCGCCACCAGCCCGACCGTCAGAACGACGATGGTGCCGTAAAGTCCGAGGCTGGAAACCGTGTTCAGCGCATCCGTCAGCCAGGGAAACCGCTGTTCGGCAAAGGACGTTGCGACCGGCACCGCAACAAGTACGATACTGATGCCGGTAAAGACTACCACTGCGATCAATACATAAAGCAGACTGAGAAGACGGGTGATGTACCACCAGCGCGTTTCCGTGACGCGATAGGCGCGGTTGAGCGAGATTCTGAGCGCCTCGACGCCGTTGGAGGCAAAATATGCGGCCGCCAGCACCGAAATCGTCAGCAGTCCGCCGCGCGGAATGGTCAGGACCTGCTGCACCTGCGCAGCAAGCGGACCTGCGATCGCTTCCGGCCAGGTGTCAAAAATCAGATGCACCGCCGTCTCGGAAAACTGGTCAGCCCCCAGAAAACCGGCCAAAGCCGTGCCGAAAATCAGGAACGGGAACAGCGCCAGCAGGATGGAAAGCGCCATGTGGCTCGCCATCGCCCAGCCGTCATCCTCGGCAAAATGAGAATAGGCATCGAAGGCAACCTTGCCTGCCAGGCGCACTGCGGCAACCATGTCGCCTCCATTCATCGGCATTTCATTTGTAACTTCGCCCCGAATATGGGAAGTCAGCTCTACTTTGTACAGCGCACAAGCCCGCCTTTCGGTTCCCGCAGGCATACAGATTTTGCGCAATACAATTTTCACAGGCCGGACCATCGGGCCAGCGCAACATTCGGCTTTCCGGAGCGGCATAGATGCCTGAAAAACCCGTCATCATAATTACCGGATGTTCCTCGGGCATCGGAGCCCATTGTGCCGGCGCGCTTCACCGCGACGGCTGGAGAGTGTTTGCCACCGTGCGCCGCATCGTCGATATGGCCGCGCTCGAAAATCAGGGCATAGAAACCCTGATCATGGACTATACCAAGCCCGAAACCATCGCGGCTCTCGTGGATACGGTTGCGGCCAGAACCGGAGGCCGCATCGATGCGCTGTTCAACAACGGCGCCTATGGCCAGCCGGGTGCTGTGGAGGATCTGCCGGTGGAAGCACTGCGGCAGCAATTCGAAACCAACGTCTTCGGCTGGCACGATCTGACGCGGCGGGTCATTCCCTTCATGCGCCAGCACGGTTCAGGGCGCATCGTGCATTGCTCCTCCATTCTCGGCCTCGTTCCCTATCGTTATCGTGGTGCCTATACCGCATCGAAATTCGCGATCGAGGGCCTTGGCGTCACGCTGCGCATGGAACTTCAGGGCAGCGGCATCCATGTGAGCCTGATCGAACCGGGGCCGATCACGTCGAAATTCACCACGACGGCGCTTGCCCACGTCAGGGACAAGATCGATCTGGAAAACTCGGCCCATGCTGTGGAATACAAGCGTCAGCTGGCGCGGATGGATGGGTCCGGCCCGGTCAACCGCCACAAGCTTGGCCCCGATGCCGTTTATGCCGTGCTGAAACACGCCCTGACCGCCGCAAAGCCAAAACCGCATTATCCCGTCACCGTTCCCGCCAAACAGGGGCTGTTGCTGAAACGGCTCTTGCCTGCCGGACTGTTCTATCGTCTGCTGCGCAGATTCGATTGAGGAGGAGTACCCCCTAAATGTCCGGCTTCACCACTGTTCTGGCCCTTATCGTTATGGGCCTCGTTGTCATCGTGCTGATACGAGGCCTTTTCAACATGCTGAAGGGCCAAGACGCCAACCGCTCCAACAAGTTGATGCAGCTTCGCCTTCTGTTGCAGGCCATCGCCATCGTGCTCATCATGCTGACCCTTTGGCTCACCGGCGGTGGACGCTGACATGGTGAAGCTGAACAAGATCTACACCCGCACCGGCGACAAGGGCACGACGGCGCTGGTGTCCGGTCCCCGCCGCCTGAAGCACGATCTTCGCGTCGAGGCCTATGGCACGGTGGACGAAACGAATTCGGCGATCGGCGTGGCGCGGCTGCATACCGCCAACACTGATATTGCCAGCATGGAAAAGCTGGATTCCATGCTGTTCCGCATCCAGAACGACATGTTCGACCTCGGCGCGGATCTCGCGACCCCGGAAACCGACGAGCCGCCAGCCTACGAACCGCTGCGCATTATCGAGAGCCAGGTCACGCGGCTGGAAAACGAAATCGACGACCTCAACTCCGCAATTGAGCCGCTGACCTCCTTCGTGCTGCCGGGCGGCAATGCGGCGGCGGCCAATCTGCATCTGGCGCGCACGATCTGCCGACGCGCGGAACGGCTCATGGTGGAACTCTCGGTTGCTGAAAACGAGATCGTCAGCCCGGAAGCGCTGAAATATGTCAACCGCCTGTCCGACTTCCTGTTCGTTGCCGCCCGGTTTGCCAATGACATGGGCAAGGCTGACATATTGTGGGTTCCCGGCAAGAACCGCTAAAGCCTATCTCTCGCACAAACGAAGGGCATTCGATGTTCATACCGCTGCACGATGCGAATTCCCTCAAACATATCCGGCTGCAATATGTCACGATCGGCCTGATCGTGGTCAACGTGCTGGTATGGCTATTTACCGGCGTGCTTGCCAGTGACGTCCAGGCCAATGCCGCAGCGCTCGGCCTCGGTTTCATCCCGGCTGTGGTGTTCGACTACGCCTACCTGGAGCCCGCCTTGCAGGTGGTGCCGGATGACCTGACCGTCGTCACCTATGCGTTCCTGCATCTGGATTTCTGGCACATGGCAGGCAATATGCTGTTTCTGTGGGTCTTCGGCGACAACGTCGAGGACGCACTCGGCCACTTCCGTTTCCTTATCTTTTACATCGCCTGCGCCATAGCCGGCGCGCTGTTGCACGGCTTTGTCGCACCCATGTCAGAAGGGCCGCTTATCGGTGCATCAGGCGCTGTTTCCGGCGTCGTCGCGGCCTATTTTCTCCTGCATCCCAAGGTGCGCGTCTGGGTTCTGGTGTTCATGCGCATTCCGTTGCCCTTGCCTGCCTTCATTCCGCTGGCGCTATGGATCGGACAGCAATTTCTGATGCTGGCACTTGGCCTTGAGGAAAATGTTTCCTGGGGGGCACATGTGGGCGGCATATTGGCCGGGGCTGTGATGGTAATTTTCATGCGCCGGCCGGACGTTCCCCTGTTCGACCGCACGATTGTTCCGCCAAGGGCGGCGCAGTTCAAGAATCCGTCGCAAACGGCGGGGTTGTCGCAAATCGAACGGGGCTATGACGGGAGCAGATGAGCCGTTGACGAAGAGATAAATTATTTACGTTAACGTCAACGTAAGGTATGCCTTGCGTGCATGTGATAATGAACATTGCTCCGTTGTATTTGCGGGAAAAATGCTTATCCATGTCGCCAACCTGTTTTTGGAGGTCCGCGCGGTCTTGTCGCCTCGCGGACAGGAGTTTGAGGAAAACCGCCGATGAAGATCCTTGTCCCTGTCAAACGAGTTGTTGATTACAACGTCAAGATCCGCGTGAAGTCGGATGGTTCGGGCGTTGAACTCGCGAATGTGAAGATGTCGATGAACCCGTTCGACGAAATCTCGGTGGAAGAGGCTCTGCGGCTGAAAGAAGCCGGCAAGGCCGAAGAAGTCGTGGTCGTGTCGATCGGCCCTGCCAAGGCGGAAGAGACGCTGCGCACGGCGCTCGCCATGGGTGCCGACCGCGCCATCCTTATCGAGACCGACGAGACGGTCGAACCGCTAGCCGTCGCCAAGCTTTTGAAGGGCGTGGCGGAAGCCGAGCAGCCCGGCCTCGTCATCGTCGGCAAGCAGGCGATTGACGACGACAGTAACCAGACCGGTCAGATGCTGGCCGCCCTTCTCGGCTGGGGCCAGGGCACCTTCGCCTCCAAGGTCGTACCGTCTGATGGCAAGGTCGCTGTGACGCGTGAAGTCGATGGCGGCCTGCAGACGGTCGAACTGAAACTTCCCGCTGTCGTCACCACCGATCTTCGTCTGAACGAGCCGCGTTACGCCTCGCTGCCGAACATCATGAAGGCAAAGAAGAAGCCACTCGACAAGAAGACCCCGGCCGATTTCGGCGTCGATGTCACGCCGCGTCTGAAGGTTCTGAAGACAGAAGAGCCGGCTGGCCGCAAGGCCGGCATCAGGGTCGGCTCGGTGGCTGAGCTGGTTGAAAAGCTCAAAGCCGACGGCGTCCTCTAAGGTTTCGGAAAAGGGAGATTACATTATGGCCATTCTTCTTCTGGCAGAACACGACAACGCAACCCTTTCCGACCTGACGGCGAAGACGCTGACGGCGGCAACGCAGATTGGCGGCGACGTCCACGTGCTCGTTGCCGGCTCCGGTGCGAAGGGTGCCGCCGACGCGGCGGCGAAACTGTCCGGCGTTGCCAAGGTACTGCTTGCCGACGACGCATCCTATGCCAACGCGCTTGCCGAGCCGCTGGCGGCGCTGATCGTCTCGCTCAGCCCTTCCTATGACGTCATCATCGCACCGGCGACCGCTTCGGCCAAGAATGTCGCCCCGCGCGTCGCAGCCCTTCTCGATGTGGCCCAGGTCTCGGAAATCATCGAGGTCGTCAGCCCGGATACTTTCAAACGTCCGATCTATGCCGGCAACGCCATCCAGACGGTGCAGGCAAGCGACGCCAAGAAGGTCATCACCGTGCGCCCCACCGCGTTTGCGGCAGCCGCTGAAGGCGGTTCGGCACCGGTGGAAACCATCGGCGCTGCCGAGAACCCCGGCGTTTCTGTCTTTGTGTCCGACGCGCTCGCCTCTTCCGATCGTCCGGAACTGACCTCTGCGAAGATCATCATCTCGGGCGGTCGCGCACTCGGCTCCTCGGAAAAGTTCCGCGAAGTGATCCTGCCGGTTGCCGACAAGCTCGGTGCAGCCGTCGGCGCATCGCGTGCAGCCGTCGATGCGGGTTATGCACCGAACGACTGGCAGGTCGGTCAGACCGGCAAGGTCGTGGCACCGCAGCTTTACATCGCTGCCGGCATTTCGGGCGCCATCCAGCATCTGGCCGGCATGAAGGACTCGAAGGTCATCGTTGCCATCAACAAGGACGAGGAAGCGCCGATCTTCCAGGTTGCCGATTACGGCCTCGTCGCAGACCTGTTCGAAGCTCTGCCGGAACTCCAGAAGGCTCTGTGATTTTAAGCCTTTAGCCAAAGGCGGCGCGTTTTTTGAACGCGCCGCCTTCTCTTTTTCGGCGATATGCGTAACATCGCCGCAAATGACGCAGATGAAATCCCATGAGGAGACCAGCATATGACCGCCCCCTTTAAAAACATCGGTATCATCGGAGCCGGTCAAATGGGTTGCGGCATCGCGCATGTTTCCGCCTTGGCCGGTTACAAGGTTCACATTTACGATCTTTCCAAAGACGGCATCGAAGCCGGCCTTGCAACGATCAACGGCAATCTTGCCCGTCAGGTCACCAACGGCAAGCTCTCCGACGACGCCCGCAAAGATGCGCTCGCGCTCATCAGCGGTTCGACTGACGTCAACGATCTGGCGCCCATGGATCTGGTTATTGAGGCTGCTACCGAAAACGAGGAAATCAAACGCAAGATCTATGCGCAGATCTGCCCGGTACTGAAGCCCGAAGCGCTTTTGGCCACCAACACGTCTTCCCTCTCCATCACCCGCCTTGCGTCCGCCACCGATCGTCCCGAACAGTTCATGGGCATCCACTTCATGAACCCGGTGCCTGTGATGAAGCTGGTGGAGCTGGTGCGCGGTATCGCCACCAACGAAAAGACCTTCGATGCGGCGAAGGACTATGTGCGGACGCTGGAAAAGGCGATCACCGTCGCCGAGGATTTCCCCGCCTTCATCGTCAACCGCATCCTGCTGCCGATGATCAACGAGGCTATCTACACGCTCTATGAGGGCGTCGGTTCGGTGGAAGCCATCGACACCGCCATGCGGCTCGGCGCCAACCATCCGATGGGACCGTTGCAGCTTGCCGACTTCATCGGTCTCGACACCTGTTTGTCGATCATGCAGGTGCTGCATGACGGGCTGGCCGACAGCAAATACCGCCCCTGCCCGCTGCTGGTGAAATATGTCGAGGCCGGCTGGCTCGGCCGCAAATCTGGTCGCGGTTTTTACGATTACCGTGGCGAGACACCGGTTCCGACGCGCTAAGGCGCAAGAGATATTCCTCTGAAATCATTCGAGATGACGGGAGGTAAGTCCCTCCCGCACTGGACAATTATTTAGCCTTCACTGCCGATACCAACGCCTTGGCATCTTCGCTGTCCCAGGCTGCCGGACCGTTCATGGCGGCAATCAGGCAGCCTTTTTCGTCCAGCAGAAGAGTTGCGGGAAGGCCGAAAGCCAGCCCTTCCTTTTTCAGAACATTGAAGACGCCCATGGAGCTGTCGCGATAAAGTTTCAGCGCGTCGATCTTGTATTCTTCAATGAAGGCTTTCGGTTTTTCGTCCGCGCCGGTGTCGATATTGACCGCAACAACCTCAAAGCCATCGCTGCCCTTTTCCTTCTCGAGTGCGTTCAGCGCAGGCATTTCCTCCCGGCATGGCACGCACCAGGTGGCCCAGAGATTGAGGAGAACCGCCTTGCCCTTGAGATCGGCAAGCGACATGTCCGACCCTTGCGGACCCTTGAAGGACAGCGGGATGACGCGCGGCGTATCCGTGGCCGACATGGCCGCCACCTGGCCCTTCAGGAGGGGTTTCAGCGAGGCGATGCGGTTTGCCGCACCTTCACATAAACCGGCCTCGGCAACCGCTGCCCCTTGAACCGGGCTCTCAGACCCAATATGCCTGAACCAGACCGCACCCGCGCCGAACACGACACCGGCAACGGCAGCAATTGCAACCAATCTGGCGGAAGGAAGCCTGAACGGCCTTTTTTCTGTCATCGAATACTCCAGGGCACGCAGAACATGGCTGACGGCACAGATCAGAAATCCTCCAACCAGATGTGGGGCGGACGTTTCGCTTCCGGGCCATCAGCCATCATGGAAGAGATAAATGCCTCCATCGGCTTCGACAAGAAGCTTTATGCCCAGGACATCCGCGGCTCTATAGCGCATGCCACCATGCTGGCGGAAAAAGGCATTATTTCGCAGGAAGATAAAGACAAGATCGTTCACGGCCTGAACACGATCCTGTCAGAAATCGAGGCCGGCAGCTTCGAATTCTCGCGCAAGCTCGAAGACATTCACATGAACATCGAGGCGCGGCTTGCCACACTCATCGGCACGGCGGCAGGGCGCCTGCACACCGCCCGCTCGCGCAACGACCAGGTGGCGCTCGATTTCCGCCTCTGGGTCAAGGAAGAGCTGCAGAAGACGGAAGGCATGCTGACCGCGCTCATCGCCGCCTTCCTCGACCGCGCCGAGGAAAATGCCGATACGGTCATGCCCGGCTTCACCCATCTGCAGACGGCCCAGCCCGTCACCTTCGGCCATCATTGCATGGCCTATGTGGAAATGTTCGGCCGTGACCGCGCCCGCGTGCGTCACGCGATCGAACATCTGGATGAAAGCCCGATCGGTGCAGCAGCGCTGGCCGGCACCGGTTATCCTATCGACCGCCACATGACGGCAAAGGCGCTCGGCTTCCGCGAGCCGACCCGCAACTCCATCGACACCGTTTCCGACCGCGATTTCGCGCTGGAGTTCCTGTCGATCGCCTCGATCTGCGCCACGCATCTGTCGCGCCTCGCCGAAGAAATCGTCATCTGGTCGACGCCGCAATTCGGCTTCATCCGCCTGTCCGATGCCTTTTCCACCGGCTCGTCGATCATGCCGCAGAAGAAGAACCCCGACGCCGCCGAACTGGTGCGCGCCAAGACCGGCCGCATCAACGGCTCGCTGGTGGCGCTTCTGACTGTGATGAAGGGCCTGCCACTCGCCTATTCCAAGGACATGCAGGAAGACAAGGAACAGGTTTTCGATGCCGCCGAAAGCCTGGAACTGGCCATCGCCGCCATGACCGGCATGATCCGCGACCTTGAGGTGCGCAAGGACCGCATGCGTGCTGCCGCCGGTTCGGGCTATTCCACCGCCACCGATCTTGCTGACTGGCTGGTGCGCGAGGCAGGCCTGCCCTTCCGCGACGCCCACCATGTGACCGGAAATGCGGTGGCACTGGCGGAAAAGAAAGGCTGCGATCTGGCCGATCTTTCGCTGGAAGACCTGCAGGCGATCCATCCGGCCATTACAAGCGGCGTTTTCGACGTCCTTTCAGTCGAGGCATCGGTTGCCAGCCGCACCAGCTTCGGCGGCACGGCTCCTTCCGAGGTCAAGAAGCAGATCGCCTGGTGGCGTGGACGCAACTAACGCATCGGACCGAAAAGTGTGAAGCGGTTTTCGGAAAATCCGATGCGCAGACAAATTAAAATGGGCGGCGGAAACGATTCCATTTTTCTCCGCCGCCCTCATAAATCTGCGTTACGCTGCGATCACAAGAAACAGGGTGCACAAGCGCCCTGTTTTTCGTTATCAGAGAAGCACATATTTCCTTTGGACAGGCTCATGCTTTCAAAAACCGCGCGCAATCTCATCGTTCCCATCAGCATGACGCTCGCCGTCAGTCTTGCTCTCAGTGCCTGCGGGCGAAAAGGCGATATCGATCCGCCGAGCACGCCGGTCGAAATGCGCAACAAGCGCAATGCCGACGGAACCGAGACGAAGCCGGCAACGGCGGAGCGGCCGTTCATCCTCGACAAGCTTCTCTGACGGGAAAAAGCCTGTGAACCATTTTGGCTATATCGACGGCGTGCTTCACGCCGAAAACGTGCCCGTGCCTGAGATCGCCAAGGCGGTCGGCACGCCGTTCTATGTCTATTCGACCGCGACGCTGGAGCGCCACTACAAGGTGTTCTCAGGCGCTTTCGCCGATGTGGACGCCATGGTCTGTTACGCCATGAAGGCCAATTCCAACCAGGCCGTTCTGAAGACGCTGGCAAAGCTTGGCGCGGGTATCGACGTGGTATCCGGCGGCGAATTGCGCCGCGCGCTTGGCGCCGGTGTACCGGCAAACCGCATCATGTTCTCCGGCGTCGGCAAGACGGTGGCGGAAATGGATTACGCGCTGGAAGCCGGCATCTACTGCTTCAACATCGAATCCGAGCCGGAGCTTGAGGTCCTCAACCTGCGCGCCGTCAAGGCCGGAAAAAGGGCGCATGTGTCCTTCCGCATCAATCCGGATGTGGATGCGCGCACTCATGCCAAGATTTCCACGGGCAAAAAAGAGAACAAGTTCGGCATTTCCTATGAGCGGGCGCGTGCGGTCTATGCCCATGCCGCCACGCTGCCCGGCATCGAAGTCACCGGCATCGACATGCATATCGGCAGCCAGATCACCGAATTGCAGCCCTTCGAGGATGCGTTCCGTTTGCTGCGCGAACTGGTGGAATCCCTGCGCACGGACGGGCACACGATCAGCCACGTAGATATCGGCGGCGGCCTCGGCATTCCCTACCGCGAGGACAATAATCCGCCGCCGCTGCCGGATGCCTATGCGCATATCGTCAAGAACGAGCTGAAGAGCCTCAACTGCAAGATCATCACCGAACCGGGACGCCTGATCGTCGGCAATGCCGGCATTCTGGTGACTGAAGTGATCTATGTGAAGGATGGCGGCGAAAAGAACTTCGTGATTGTCGATGGCGCGATGAACGACCTCATCCGCCCGACGCTTTACGAGGCCTATCACGGCATCCGCCCTGTCGTGCAGCCCGCGGTGGACGCCCCTCGCATCAAGGCCGATATCGTTGGCCCCGTCTGCGAAACGGGTGACTATCTGGCGCTGGACCGCGAGATGGCCGCACCGCAGCCGGGTGATCTGATTGCCGTCAGCTCCGCAGGTGCTTACGGCGCCGTGCAGGCAGGCACCTATAATTCGCGCCTGCTGGTGCCGGAAGTGCTGGTAAAGGGTGACAAGTTCCACGTCATCCGCCCGCGCGGAACCTATGAGGAGCTGATCGCTCTCGATTCAGTACCCGCCTGGCTCGATTGATCCGCCATATATCCGGCTTGGTCGATCACAATTGAGCGAAGCTGCCTAAAAAATGGGGGTGAGCATCCGCTTGCCCTCGTCTTCGCCACAAAGAATGTTATCCTTGCTTCTCATAATACAAGCAGCTCGCCGTTCCGGGAATGGCGTTTGACGTGGCCAGAACCGGGAGAACGGATTGATGACCACAGCCGGAGAGGACAGGACAGGCAGGAAGCGCCCAACCGGCGCATTCGCGCAGCGGCCGGATCTTGCCCGCCGGGTTGCGGCTAAACGCTTCTTCGCAAAAATCGTGTTGTTTTCGGAAAGAGTAGCACCGAAGACGCTGTGGCCGCTTTCCATCACCGCCGCATTTCTGGCGCTCGCGTGGTTCGGCCTCTACCGGCAAATGCCTGATTTCGTGCGGCTGGGCATCGTTTTCCTGCTGGTTTTTGGTTTCATCAGCACCATCCTGCCAATCGTCCGGCTGAAATGGCCGACAGACAACGACGCGTCCCGCCTTCTGGAAGAACGCAATGGTCTCGCCCACCAGCCAGTCGGTGTGCAGGAAGACGAACCGGCGTTGGACACCCCCATTTCCCGCGCCTTGTGGAAAGAACACCAGATCCGTATGGCGGAACGCATCGCCGCGCTGAACGCCGGCCTGCCGAAACCCGATATCGCCCGTTACGACCGCTCGGCACTACGCGCCATTCCCGCCCTTTTTCTGGTTGTCGCCTTCGGTTTTTCCTATTCCAATGGTGCAGGCACGATTGCGGATGCCTTCCGTAGCCGGCCGGCAGCCGGTCCGCTCAATCCCGATATCCGTCTCGACGCCTGGGTCACGCCGCCCGCCTATACCGGCCGCGCCCCGATTTTTCTGACAGGGCGCGATGCGACAGGCCACGACGCGGTGTCCGTGCCGCAATCCTCCAAACTGACGATCCGCATGACCGGTGGCGATGGCGGCGAGGAAGTGACCTTCGAGCCTGAGACCGCCGGCGCCCTGCAGAAGCTTGCCCCCGAAGCGGCGCGCGCCGACAGCGCAAGTGGCGATGTGGCGGCACAGACAGAAAAACGCCCGCCGGATCAACCTGTCACGCCGCGCACCTTTGCCATGGATGTAACCGAAAGCGGCATGATCACCGCCAATGGCGAACAATGGGTGTTCAACGTCATTCCTGACCAGCCACCGAGCATCGGCTTCGACAACATGCCGCGCCGCGCCGTCAATGGTGCGCTGGAGGTGGGTTTCACCGCCAAGGACGACTATGGCATCAAGGAAGCCCACGCCATCATCGAGCCGCTTGGCGTTGCGGAGAGTGCAACAGCACTTTACCCGCCGCCGGAATTCAAGCTCGACCTGCCGCGGCAGAACAACCGCGAGATCAAGGGGCTGACCAGCCGCAACCTGACCGAACATCCCATGGCAGGTAAGCGCGTGCGCATCACGCTGGTGGCAACAGACGGTGCCGGCCAGACCGGCCGCAGCCCCGCGCATGAAATGGTGCTGCCGGGCCGCAATTTCTCTGAACCGCTGGCGGCTTCGGTTGCGGAACAGCGGCAGATATTCTCGCTCGACACGCGCCAGATGCCAAAGGCGATCGCCTATAACGAGGCGGTTGGTCTGCGTCCGGAAGAAACCATTCCCAACACCACGCACTATCTCCTGCTGCAATCGGCGCAGACCCGCATGCGGCTCGCCTATAATGAGGAGATGCTGAAGAACACCGCCGATTATCTCTGGGAGATCGCGCTCGGCATCGAGGATGGTGATCTTTCGCAGGCGGAAAAACGCCTGCGTGATGCGCAGACAGCGCTTTCCGGGGCGCTTCAGCGCAATGCCTCCGATGAGGAAGTCGCCAAGCTGATGCAGGAACTGCGTGAGGCGATGCAGCAGTTCATGAGCGAGCTTGCGCAGCGCATGCAGAATGCGCCGCAAGCCAACATGAACCAGCAGGCACAAAACGTCTTGCGGCAGCGCGATCTGGAAAACATGATGAACCAGATCGAAAACCTAGCGCGCTCCGGCAACCGTGACGCAGCACAGGAAATGCTCTCGCAGCTGCAACGCATGATGAACAACCTGCAGGCGGGTCGGCCGCAACGTCAGGGCCAGCAGGGGCAGCAGCAAAGCAGCAAGATGCGCCAGCAGATCGACAAGCTGGGTGAAATTCTGCAACAGCAGCAGAAGCTGATGGACGAGACCTTCAAGCTCGATCAGGCGCTGCGTGACCGCATGCAGCGCGGCGACCCGCAGGATGGCGGCGAAGGCCAGAACCCGCAGACGGGTGAAAACGGTGAACCACCGCAACAGGGCCAGCAGGGCCAGCAGGGCGAAAACGGCCAGCAAGGCGGGCAGCCGAGCGAGCAGATGACCGCCGAACAATTGCGCGAGGCGCTGAAAAATCTGAGGGCGCAGCAGGACGCGCTGGGCAAGCAGCTGGGCGAATTGCAGCAGGGCCTTCGTGATCTCGGCATGGAGCCGGGCGAAAACTTCGGCAAGGCGCAGCAGGAAATGGAAGGCGCCGGCGAAGCACTCGGCAAAAGCCAGGGCGAACAGGCGGTCGAAGGTCAGGGCAATGCGCTGAACGCGCTGCGACAGGGCGCGCAGGATATGATGGGCCAGATCATGCAGGCCATGCGCCAGCAGGGACAGCAGCCCGGACAGGGGCAGGAAGGCATGGCGGGCCAAGGCGGACAGAACGGCCGCGATCCACTCGGCCGCCCGCGCAGCACAACCGGCCCCGATTTCGGCGACCAGGTGAAGGTGCCTGATGAGATCGACGTGCAGCGCGCCCGCGAAATTCTCGAGGCTATCCGCGAAAAACTCGGCAACAACCCGCCGGGTGAAATCGAGCGGCGTTATCTGGAGCGGTTGCTGGATATACGGTGAGGATGGAGGCCGCCATTCCTAGCGATCGGGCGTGTTTAACCTCGCGCATTTTTGAGGAAAGGCCAGCTTATCAAACACTCAACGTCATCCTCGGCCTTGTCCCGAGCATGACGGCGGAGAGAGTTGACGACTCCGCAACAAAAAAGGCGGCCCAAAGGGCCGCCCTTTCTCAAATCTCTGTAGCCTTATCGCTCAGGCCGCGAGCGCCCGCGCAACGGCTTTGCGGATATCCGGAAGCGCAAAAGGTTTTGAAACCACGTCCACGATCTTTTCTGCCAGATCATCAGCACGTTCGCGCTGTTCGGCATAACCCGTCATCAACAGGATGCGCATGGCCGGGAAGCGTTCGGCGGCGCGGTGCGCCAGCTCGATGCCATCCATGACCGGCATGCGGATATCCGAAAGAAGGAGATCGAAATTGGTTTCCTGAAGCTTCTCCAGCCCCTGCTCGCCGTCTGCCGCCTCATGGGTCTCGTGACCGTCGAGACGCAGCGCACGGGCAACGAAAGCCCGCAATGCATCCTCATCTTCGGTAATCAGAATCTTCGCCATTAATCATTGCTCCTGGGCATCATTTCCAGCCGTGAGCAACATCGCAGGCTCCTCTTTTCAAGAGGTAAACACCCAGGGTTTCGCTGGGTGAATGGTTAATGAGGCGTCTCCGGCATGTCCAATCCCGGCACGGACGAAATCGTCAGGCGTCGCCCGTGACGACGCCTACGAAGGGTAGTTCGCGGAAGGCGTAAGCCACATCCATGCCGTAACCCACGACGAAATAATCGGGACATTCGAAACCGACATAGTCGGCCTCCAGATCTTCCTTGCGCTTGACCTTCTTGTCGAGCAGCACGGCGATGGTGACGTGACGGGCGCCGCGTTCGTAAAGCAGTTCCTTGGCGAAACGCAGCGTGCGGCCGGATTCGAGAATATCGTCGATCAGAAGAACATCGCGGTCCTTCACGTCGCTGTCGATATCCTTGACGATCTTCACCCCTTGCGAAACGGTGCCGGCACCGTAGCTCGAAAGCGTGATGAATTCGACTTCGGGGGCAAGGCCGCTGTCATGCAGCGCGCGGATGAGATCGGCCGCGAAAATGAACGATCCCTTGAGCACGGCGATGACCAGCAAATCCTTGGTCGGGCCGCTCGCTATATGCTTGGCCATGTCGCGATTGCGCTCGGCAATCTGCTCGGCGGTGTAAAGCGGCTCAATGTTTTTTCCACGGACGACGGGCATTCTTTCTCCTGTGCTGCGCCTTGCCGATTTTACCTTTCAGTAAAAATACGAAGACCACGCGTTAGCACAGTCAACGTTCGGAAGCACCCGCTTCGACGAAGGAAAGCTTGATCTCAGGCGTTTTTCCACCGGGATGCCGCAACTTTGCCGAAAATCCGTGGCTGAAACCGGGCTGCATCTGCCTGACCGGCGGTTCAATGACCATGCTGGCGACCAGTTGCCCCTTGGCAACGAAGAGGTCGGCGCGAAGTGCCGGCACCTCTTCCAGAGCGGCACCGTTGTTCTCCACAATGCCGTTGATGAGCAGGACATCCATGCCGCCAGCCTCCTGCGGCGTGATGGTGACATGGGAAATGGCAAGCGGGTTTGCGGCCGCAACGACCGGCTTTTCCGGCACGACCACCGACAGGCCGCCTGAGCAGATGAAAACAAAAATGACGAGCGCCGCAACCAACGCCGAATAGGCATCCACAGACAGGCGCGACAATTTGCGGTCCACCCAGCCGATGAACGCGTAACCAAGAGCACTGGCGGTGACGGGCGGTTTTTCCATCTGCCGGCGCATCGCGCCGCGATTATCGTTTCCGGGCTGACGGACACGGTTTTCCTTGATGGTGACAAATTCAGCGTCTACCACATCGGGGCCGGTGTGGGTTGCCCGCGCCGTACGGCGCACTGGCGCTTCCGGCATCAGGAGGTCGAAATCGAATGCCGCTTGCCGGCGAGATGAACGGAACATAGCCATAGAATTCCTTGGGTGAGGTTTTCCGGCCCGCAAAACTGGGCATTGCAACGAATCCTGCCAAGTTTTAAATTTAATTGGTTAATGCTTCGCAAAAACGGCTCGCATAGGCCACCGGAACCGGGTTAAACGGCGCATCCGGGCCTCACGCGCCAGCGGTTTGCGAACCACCACGAAACGAAGAGACTGGAAGTCCGTTGATCCATTTCGAAAATGTCGGGTTGCGTTACGGCATGGGCCCCGAAATCCTGAGGGACATGACCTTCGACATTCCCAAGGGTTCGTTCCAGTTTCTGACCGGCCCTTCCGGTGCCGGCAAAACCACGTTCCTGCGCCTGCTGCTGATGTCGCTGCAGCCCACACGCGGCAATATCCGCATGTTCAACCGCGATGTGTCGCGCATTCCGCGCAGCGAGCTGCCCATGCTGCGCCGCCGCGTCGGCATCGTCTTTCAGGATTTCCGGCTGCTCGATCATCTGACGACCTATGAGAATGTCGCCCTGCCGCTGCGTGTGCGCGGCAAGGAAGAAAGCGCCTACCGCAACGACGTCATCGAGCTTTTGAAATGGGTCGGGCTTGGCGAGCGCATCAATGTGCTTCCGGCCATCCTCTCCGGTGGGGAAAAGCAACGCGCCGCCATTGCCCGTGCATTGATGGACCAGCCGGAAATCTTGCTGGCCGACGAGCCGACCGGCAACGTCGACCCGCCGATGGCCAAGCGCCTTCTCAACCTCTTTCTGGAGCTCAACCGGCTGGGTACCGCTGTGGTCATCGCCACCCATGATTTCGGCCTGATGGACCAGATCGACGCACGCCGGATGATCCTCACCGAAGGGCGGCTCGACATCTATGAATGAGATCAACCGCAAACAGTTAAGACCAGAGGCGACCGCACCGAAGCGGCCGCCGATGCGTATCCGCCCGATGGCACCCATTCTGCCGCCCTCCAACATTCAGGGCAACGCGCTGATGGTGGTGATCGCCATCATGGCCTTTCTCGCCTGCCTGACGCTTGGTGCCGTTTCCATGGTGCGTGCCACCGCCGCCACCTGGCAGAGCCAGATTTCCCGCGAAATCACCATTCAGATCAAACCCGAGGACGGGCTGGACATGAATGCAGCGCTCACCAAGGCACGTTCTCTGGCGCTCACTTTCGTCGGCACGCGGGATGGCACGATCCTCGATGACGCCGCCACCGCGCGTCTTCTGGAGCCGTGGCTCGGCAGTGGCCTCGATCTTTCCGAACTGCCGGTGCCGCGCCTCGTCGTGATTACCATCGATGAAAACCACCCGCCCGATTTTCAGGCCATGCGCGATATGCTGAAAGCTGAAATTCCACAGGCGTTTCTGGATGACCACCGTACATGGGTCGACAGGCTCGTCTCCATGGCCAGGACCACTGTCATGATCGGCGTCGGGGTCCTGATCCTCGTCTTCACCGCCATGGTGCTGACGGTGGTGTTTGCAACGCGCGGCGCGCTTTCCGGCAACCGGCACATCGTCGAGGTGCTGCATTTCGTCGGCGCCGAAAGCAGCTTCGTCGCGCGGGAATTCCAGAAGCACTTCCTGAAGATCAGCCTGAAAGGTGCGGCAGCGGGCAGCGCCCTTGCCGCGGTGGTTTTCCTTGCCGCCGGTTTCTGGCAATCGAGCACGGTTGCAACGCCGCAAAGCGATCAGGCAAGTGCGCTTTTCGGCTCCTTTTCCGTTGGCCTCAGTGGTTATATCGGCATCGCCACGACGATGATCATCATCGCGCTGCTCACCACGATCACCGCGCGTGTGACCGTCATCCGCACGATCGACGATATCGATCGCGTCCGCTCCGATCCGTCGAAAAGCGACGGTGTCGCATCGTGACGCCGTCTCCCTGATCTCGCGAGGAAACTGCACCCTTCACACGCCGGATGTAACTTGCGGACGGTGGACAAAAATGCCTGTTCCTTGCCTTAATCGGCGAGTATTCAGGAGGAATGTTTGTGAGTCGGACGGACCATGATCAGGAGCAGACGACCACGCGACAGGCAAAAAAGGGCCTGTTGTCGCGGCGAAGTCGCCTGCGCCGTTTTATTCGCGGTCTCATCCTGCTTTGCGTCATTACTCTCGGGGCTTTTTCCGGCGGTTTTTTGTGGTTCGCAGATTCGGTCGCCTCCATGCGTCCGCCCGAAGGCGCCAAGGGCGACGCGATCATCGTTCTGACCGGCGGTTATCAGCGCATCGAACAGGCGGTCGGCCTGCTGCGAGACGGCGTTGGCAAGCGCCTACTGATTTCCGGCGTCAATCCGGCCACCACCCGCACGCAAATCCGTAAGATGACGCAAGGCTCTTCGGACATGTTTTCTTGCTGCGTGGACATGGGCTACAAGGCCATAGACACCATCGGCAACGCCAATGAGGCGGCGAGCTGGATACGCGACCACGGTTATTCCTCCATCGTCGTCGTCACCAACAATTACCATATGCATCGCAGCCTGCATGAATTGCACAATGCCAGCCCGCAGACCCAATTCATCGCCTATCCCGTTATCAGCGCCGACCTTGCCCGCACCAACTGGTTCGCGGAGCCGGATGTGGTCCGAACCATGCTCTACGAATACATGAAATTCGTGATTGCAGCAGGACGAGACCTGACCGGGCTCGGCAAGGGCGACGGTCTGCGCAAGGCGGGCGCCGATCACCCCACGATCAAGGCGGCAACCTCCTCCCCGTGAATGGAAGAACGGAGAGAACACGCTTGCTGCGGAGCCTTGTTTTCGTGTAGGCGTCTGGCATCGGCATCCGGCATCGAGGCGCGCCTGAGCTTCGGAACGGCTGCAACCCGGGAAGTCTGTCGATGCTCAAGCTGCGCTCTTTTCTTTTCAATACGCTGTTTTATCTCAATCTGATTGTCCGCATGATCGTGCTCACGCCGATCTATTTCATCCTGCCGCGCAGAATAGCCTATGAAATCCCCAAGAACTGGGCGCGATCCAACCATTGGCTGATGAAGACCATTGTCGGCACCACCTTCGAGATCGAGGGGCTGGAAAACATTCCCGAAACCGGCTGTATCTTCGCCCCCAAACACCAGTCCTTCTGGGACACCTATGCGCTGCTGCCCAACCTTCCCGATCCGGTCTATATTCTGAAGCGCGAGCTTTTGTGGATCCCGCTGTTCGGCTGGTATGCGATGAAGCAGCGCATGATCCCGGTCAACCGCGCCGCGCGCGGCAAGGTGATGCTGAAGGTCATGGAGCGGGCGAGAGAGGAGATGGCGGCTGGCCGCGAACTCATAATCTATCCCGAAGGCACACGCCGGCCACCGGGCGCTGAGCCCGAATATCGTTATGGCATCGCACGTCTTTACCGCGACCTCAAAGTCCCCGTCATTCCGGTCGCCATGCATCCAGGCCTCTTCTGGCCACGCCGCTCGACAATGCGTTATCCCGGCCATTTCAAGGTGCGGATCTTGCCGGCCATCGAGCCGGGACTGGACCCGGACGTGTTTTTCAAGACATTGATCGAGGTGACGGAAAAGGCGAGCGACGAGTTGCTGCTGGAGACCGCGCGCAACAATCCGCACCTGCCGCTGCCACCGACTGCCGTGAAGCGTATCGCAGAACTTCAGGGGCAAGACACTCCCGCCGGCTAAACCGCGATCGTGCCGACACTGGCGGCAATGCTTTCCAGCAGCGTGTCGCGAATACCCATATCCTGCAGATGCTGCACGGTATTGAAGACGTAATCGGTATTCGGGCCGGACCGGCCCGATGCGGCAGCCACGATCGTAGCCGCTTCCGCGACACCCAGACCACCAATATACTGCTCGTGGGCGGGATCGGCCACATAGGTCACGGCACTGCCGCGCGTGCCATCGGCGAGCGCAATGGCAACGACGCGTTCCTTGTAGACATTCGTTACCAGCTCGCGCTCGCGCAGATAGGCCATGACCGGACCATGGTCCGCTCCGCGCACGCGAAAGGCAACGCCGAGGCAGGAGCCGCCGCGCTCCAGACCGAGAACAAGGCCGGGCTTCTCCTCAGTGCCGCGGTACACATTTGAACTGATGCAGAGGGAGCGTCGATAACCGTGCAGCCGCGCCTGCTGCCTTTCCTCAAAGGCAAAGCCCGGGTTCCACATCAACGAACCGTAGCCAAAGACCCAAAAATCGTCCATATCCCAAGCCAAATCGAATTTATCTGAAGTCTGTTCATCGGAGATCAATATGGCATCGTCAAGCCAATCCGGCACGGTCAAAAAATTCCTCTGGCTTGGTATCGCCGTCGTGCTGGTTATCGGACTTTACACGGCCGGGTGGTTTTATGCCGCCGACAAGCTGAAGCAGACGGTTCTGAACGTCATCTCGCCTTCGCAGGCCAGAAACGTCAGCGGCGAATGCGGCGACATTGCCTTCAAGGGTTATCCGTTCCGCATCGGCCTTTTCTGCTCCAAGGTAACGGTGGACGACAAGCAGAATGGCGTTTCAGCCTCGTTCGGAGAATTGCGTTCCGCAGCGCAGGTCTACAATCCCGGCCACATTGTCTGGGAACTGGATGCACCGGCTGAAATCCGCACCGCGCATGGTCTGACGGTTTCAGCCCTCTGGCAGAACATGCAGTCGAGCATCGTCACCAAGCTTAGGGGTATCGACCGCACCTCGCTTGTCATCGACGGCCTGAAGGCTCAGGCGGTTTCCACCGTTACTGGCCAGACGATCGATTTCGATGCCGCCAAGACGGAAATGCATCTGCGCCAGAACGGCGCCGATCTAGACGGCGCGATAACGTTGACCGACTCGTCAACCGTCATAAAGGACTGGCCGCAACTTCTGCCGCGCCTCAACGCCATCGCCGATGTCACCCTTGCCGGGAAGGCGGGCATGGTAGACGGCAGCGATACGGCCGGGCTTTACGGTGCGAGCGGCGAGCTTCGCCGGCTGGTAGCTGATATCGGCGAAGGCCGCACCATGCGTATCAGCGGCCCCTTCTCCTTCGATAACGAGGGATATCTCTCCGGCCAGTTCAAGCTGGAGATCGAAAAGCTCGACGCCTGGTCGGACAATGCCAAGCAGGCGTTTCCGCAGCTGCAATCCACCATCGATACCGCCCGCAAAATGCTCCGCGCACTCGCCGGCGGCGGCGACAGGGCGTCCGTCGACCTCGTGGTGGATCGCGGCCGCGCCACCGTCAGCGGTTTCATTCCGCTGGGGAAGATCCCGCCGATTTAACAGAGAGCTTTTGTAAAAAACACCTCAGCGGCATCCTGAATTTTTGAAAGATGCAGGATGCCGGCTTCTTTGTATCCATTGCGACGATGCCACATCTGCGGTTCCCGCTCGTCCTGCTGGCTGGACGTCATCACCAGTGAGGCACCCTGCTCACGCATCAGAGTTTCCCAAAAAACTGTAAGCGTTGCGCCGACGCCATGTCCCCGAAACTCGGGAACGACGCGGATCATGTCCATGTAGGGGATCTTACCCCAGAACATCGAGAACCGCAGAAAACCGACTAGAATCGTATCTTCTTTCGCGACGAGATATTCGCGGCGTCCGACGCAACGCCGCAACCAATCCTCATCGATCCATTTGTCTTCCCGCAGCAGCCATTCGATATCGTCATCCGTCGCCGCCGATATCAATATCACTTCAGCGCCCTACTTCTTCTGATCCAGCGCGTGACGCCCAAAGTCAGGCGTATCGACGTCCTGACCGGCCTCGATGATGGAGCGGCGGATGGAGCGTGTGCGGGAAAACAGTTCGAACAACTTGTCGCCCTCCCCCCAGCGGATCGCCCTTTGCAGCGAAGCAAGGTCTTCCGAGAACCGTGCCAGCATTTCGAGGATGGCATCCTTGTTGTGCAGGCAGACATCGCGCCACATTGTGGGGTCCGAGGCGGCGAGACGCGTGAAATCTCGGAAGCCGGAAGCGGAATATTTGATGACTTCCGACTCGGTTACCGTCTCCAGATCGTCCGCCGTGCCGACGATGTTGTAGGCGATGATGTGCGGCAGATGCGAGACGATCGCCAGAACCTTGTCGTGGTGTTCGGCATCCATTTCATCCACACGCGAGCCGAGCGCCCGCCAGAAATCCTTGAGCCTTTCCAGCGCCTCCGCATCCGTGCCCGGCAGCGGCGTGAAGATGCACCAGCGCTCGCGGAAAAGACCGGAAAAACCGGCATCCGGGCCGGATTTTTCCGTACCCGCCAGCGGATGTCCGGGAATGAAATGCACATTGTCAGGCATATGCGGCGCCATCTGCGCGATGACAGAGGCCTTGGTAGAGCCGACATCGGTGACGATGGCCCCGGGCTTCAGATGCGGCGCGATCTGCTCGGCAACCGCCCCGGATGAACCGACCGGCACTGAAACGATGACAAGATCAGCATCCCTGACGGCCTGCGCGGCGGATGTCGTATACTCGCTTCCAAGCGCCAGTTCCTCTGCCCGCTTCAGCGTTTCCGCGCTGCGGGTGGAAATCGTGACATGCCGGGCAAGACCCAGTTCCTTGATGTCGCGCGCAATAGACGAGCCGATCAGGCCGATGCCAACAAGCGCGATGCGCTCAAACATGATCTCGCCCATTACGCCTGCCCCATGAACTCGGTGAGCGCGGCGATGACGCCAAGATTGGCTTCTTCCGAACCAACCGTCATACGCAAGGCATTGGGGAAACCGTAACCGCGCACGGCACGCAGGATATAACCGCGGCGGCTCAGGAACTCGTCCGCATCTGGTGCACGCTTGCCATCCTGGTCCGGGAAATGGATGAGGACAAAGTTGGTGACTGATGGCGTGACCTTGAGGCCGAGACCGGTGAAGACCGTCGTGAGTTTCTCCAGCCAGAGCGTGTTGTGAGAGATCGCCTTTTCCAGGAATGCCTGATCGCGGATGGCCGCGGCACCCGCTGCGATCGCCGGCGCGCTCATGTTGAACGGACCACGCACCCGGTTCAGCGCATCGATGATGGCGGCCGGACCATACATCCAGCCGACGCGCAGTGCGGCCAGACCGTAAACCTTGGAGAAGGTGCGCGTCATGACCACGTTGCGGTTCCCAGACACCAGCTCGAGACCGGCCTCGTAGTCGTTCTTGCGTACATATTCGGCATAAGCCGCATCAAGCACGAGCACGACATGTTTCGGCAGACCAGCCTGAAGGCGGCGGATTTCCGCGACCGGAACATAGGTGCCGGTGGGATTGCCGGGATTGGCGATGAAAACCATCTTCGTCCTTGGCGTGACGGCGGCAAGAATGGCGTCCACATCGACGGCGCAATCCTTTTCCTTCACCGTCACCGGCGTTGCGCCCGCACCCATGATCTGGATCTTGTAGACGAGGAAACCGTGTTCGGTGATGATCGCCTCATCGCCCGTACCCAGATAGACGTGGCAGAGCAGGCCAAGAAGCTCATCCGAGCCGTTACCGCACATGATATTCGCTATGTTGAGGCCATGCACGTCTGCAATCGCCTGACGCAGCGCAATCGCCTGTCCGTCGGGATAGATTTCCAGATGGCTGGCGGTGGCGGCGAATGCCTCGATCGCCTTCGGGCTTGGCCCGAGCGGCGTTTCGTTGGAGGAAAGCTTATAAACCTTCGCGACGCCATCCACGTGTTCCTTGCCGGGAACATAAGCGGCGATATCCAGAATACCCGGACGCGGAAGAGGTTGGCTAAGCTCTGCACTCATTTGATCGACCTTCGGAAATGCGCCGGGGAGCCCGGCAAAAGCAATGCCGGAGGCATTAGACCGGAATGGCCCCTTTGTCGAGGGTCAGCGCGGCTTTCCGTGCTTTGCGGCGGTGCGGGTGGTGGGCACACCCTGAGGCGCCAGGACCGGCACGAAAACCCGGCGTGAGGCGCGCTGGGTAACGGGCAATCCCTGATAGAGACGTTTCTGTGCCTCAACCACGATAACGCCGGAAAACAGCGGCCAGAGCCTGCGGCCGGTAAGCTCAAGGTATCGGCGGAATTTCAGTACCGGGCGGCTGGTGGTGGGCGGAAAGAATAGCGCTTCGGCGCTTGCCCCCGGCGTAAAATTGGTCTCGCGCAGAAGCGCCGTCAACTGCCCGCGCGAATAGGGCCGGCCCGAGCCGAAAGGTGTGTGTTCCATGCGTGCCCAGACCCCACGCCTGTTCGGCACCACGATCACCAGACGCCCGCCGGGCGCCAGCACCCGCCAGAGTTCTTTCAGGGTTTCGCGCGGATTTTCGGCAAATTCCAGAGCATGCACCATCAACACCCGGTCTATCGACGAATCGGGTAGCGGCAGCTCCTCGTCAAACACCAGCGCCGTGGAGGAAAGCTCGCCTGCCGGCCAGTTCACCGCTCCCTGCCCCGCCGGCATGAAGGCAAAGGTGCGCTCCGTGTCATGACGGAACCGCTCCAGAAACGGCACGGCGTAACCGAGGCCGACCAGCCTTTCCTCCGGCAAAGGCGGCCAGAGCGATGAAAGCGCCATGGTGATCGCCTGCTCGGCCGAGCGGCCAAGCGGGGAATGATAGAATTCGCGCAGATCGACGATATCGGTGTTCATGGGCGAGAATGTAGCATCAGGCGGTTGGACTTCAAGGCGTCTGCGCCTACATTGAAATTCAGGCGGACAAATGCGCCGGCTAAGGCCGGCAAATGGAGAGGACCACGATGAAACCTTTGGAAATAGACGTCTTTCTTTGCCGCAGTGATAATTTTGGCGTTCTGCTGCACGATCCAGAAAGCGGGGCGACCGCCGCGATCGATGCGCCGGAGGAAGGCCCCATCCTGCAGGCTCTTCATGGGCATGGCTGGAAGCTCACGCATATCTTCACCACCCACCACCATCAGGACCATGTGGAAGCCAATCTGGCGCTGAAGGACAAATTCCAGTGCGAAATACATGGCCCACATGATGAGGCGATTGCGATCCCCGGTCTCGACCGTTCCCAGGCCGATGGCGACGAGTTCGAATTTGCCGGACGGCGCGTTCAGGTCATTGCCACACCCGGTCATACGGCGGGGCATATCTGCTACTACCTTCCCGATGACGGCCTTCTGTTTGCTGCCGATACGCTTTTCGCCATGGGTTGCGGTCGCCTGTTTGAACGTACGGCAACAGATATGTGGCACTCTTTCCAGAAGTTAATGGCGCTGCCGGATGACACAAAAGTCTATTTCGGCCACGAATATACACTTTCGAATGCCCGTTTCGCGCTCACCGTCGATCCTGATAACGCGGCTCTAATCGAGCGCGCCGAAAGCGTCGAAAAGGCGCGGCAGGCGAATGAATTCACCATTCCCACCACCATCGGGCTGGAAAAACAGACCAACCCTTATATGCGGGTGGCCGATGCCGGCATCCGCAGTCATCTTGGCCTTGAAGGCGCAACCGATGCCGAAGTCTTTGCCGAAATCCGCACACGCAAGGACAATTTCTGATGGGCGCCGATCTGTCTTCGGCAGCGATCATTCGCGAACTGGAACTGGAGCCGCACCCTGAGGGCGGCTTTTACCACCAGACATTTCGCGACAAGGCAGGTGGTGAGCGCGGCCATTCGACGGCGATCTATTATCTTCTGGAAAAGGGGACGCGCTCGCACTGGCATCGCGTCACCGATGCGGTGGAGGTCTGGCACTATTATGCCGGCGCTCCGATCACCCTGCATCTTTCCGAAGATGGCAGGGAGGTACAGACTTTTACCCTCGGCCCCGACATTCTGGAAGGCGAGCGCCCGCAGGTGATCGTGCCTGCCAATTGCTGGCAATCGGCCGAAAGCCTCGGCGACTTCACCCTCGTCGGCTGCACCGTCTCGCCGGGTTTCGCCTTTTCAAGCTTCGTGATGGCCGAACCCGGCTGGTCGCCGGGTGATACGCCGTAACTGCATCAACCGCCATATTTGGTGGCGGTGATGTAGACTTGGCCTACCCGCGTCGGAATGACGGCGTAGACCGGGGCATAGACATCCATATTGTCGGATTTGGCGAACCAGATCTCCATGGAAATTGATTTCAGGTATTCGATATCCTTGCGCCCCTGGCGATAACCCGACTTCGGCACGTAACGCGCCTTGCAGACCACGGCATCGCCGCTGAAGCCATTCGTCTTGAAGGGCTTGGTGCCGCTGGGGCTCAACACCAGATCCAGCCGCGATTCGCCGTCATAGATCGGCAGGCGCGACGGGCAGATGCGGCCGCCGGCGGGAATGATGAGGCCAGAGATTGGATCGAGGACGGAGCGCAGGTCGCCGTCCTTCACATTCACCCAATTGTCAGGCCGCGCCTTCGGCTCCGGTTTCACCGTCGTCGATGTGACGTTGCCGTTACGATAGACCACATCATAGGTCCGCACCCGCTTGCCGTCCTTGTAAACAAGCGAATATGTGTTCGCCTGCAGCCGATGGCCGCGTTTGGCACCCGAAATCGTCGTCTTGCCGGAAATATCCGCCAGAACGCTTGCAAGCCCTGCTGAGCTGAAGGAACCGGAAATCGAGTAGTTCGGGCCGTTCATGCGAGTCGAAAAACTCGCCTTGGCAATTGGTAGAATACCGAGATTGATGCTGTATTCGCTTGTATGGCGGGCTTCGGCGGCGAGCGAGGGAGATACGCCTGCAAACGCCATTGTCACAGCCATGAAAATGCTTTTTCCTCTGGCAATCATTTGGATATCACCTTAAAAGAGGCGCGGAAGCGGCCTTATGGGGCGATCATATACGCCGACTTGTGGCAATAAAAAAGCGGATGCCGGTTGAAAACGCCGGAATTTCCTTTCATTTGCTCGCGAGCGGCTTGACTGTTAAGTCCCGTCTGACTATAGAACCGCAACTTTCCAATCATGGCCAGTTGGATTGCCACCACGGTTTTGCCGGTGGCGAGCCAGTGGTGAAACAGACAAACGAAATAGGTGTACCCATGTCCCGTGTATGCGAATTGACCGGCAAGGGCGTCCAGACGGGCAACAACGTCAGCCACGCCAACAACAAGACCAAGCGCCGGTTCCTTCCGAACCTCTGCCAGGTTACGTTGATCTCCGATGCTCTCGGCCAGCGTTTCCGCCTGCGTGTTTCCGCAGCAGCTCTGCGCTCCGTTGAACATCGTGGCGGCCTCGATGCCTTCCTTCTGAAGTCCGGCGAAAACGAACTGAGCATGCGCGCTCGTCTCCTGCGCCGCCAGATCGCCAAGAAGACGGCCGAAGCTGCTTAATTAGCGGTTTCGACATCACTGATATTCAGAAGGCTTGAATGGCTTTTGCCGCTCAAGCCTTTTGCTTGTTCTAATTCGGCTCCAACTGGTGGCATCACCCAGGATAAAAAAATGCCCTACCTGCGCTACACGCTCATTTACGTTCTGCTGATGACACTGGTGGTCGTCGCGTCCAATATTCTGGTGCAATACCCGCTTTCCGGATCGCTGTTCGGCGTCAATCTCGGCGATCTTTTGACCTGGGGTGCCTTTACCTATCCGGTCGCCTTCCTCGTCACAGACCTTACAAACCGCCAGTTCGGCCCGTCAGTCGCGCGCCGCGTCGTACTTGCCGGTTTTATTGTTGGTGTCACACTGTCCTTCTGGACCTCGATCCCGCGTATCGCCGTTGCCTCCGGCACCGCCTATCTGATTGGCCAGCTGCTCGATATTTCCGTATTCAACCGCCTGCGCCGCCAGCGCTGGTGGCACGCACCTCTTGCCGGCTCCATGCTGGGTTCGGTGCTGGATACCGCGCTGTTCTTCTCCATCGCCTTTGCTGCGAGTTTCTCCTTCGTCGGTCCCAACGATGCCTTCGCCATTGAAAATGCCCCCGTGCTCGGCATCTTCGCTCTGGAGGCACCGCGCTGGATTTCCTGGGCGCTCGGCGACCTCTCGGTGAAGATCCTCGTTGGCCTCGTGATGCTCCTGCCCTACGGCGCACTGATGAACACGCTGAAGCCGATGCCAAAGGTCGCCAAATCGGGCTGACACCTTTGTCATCCAGGTTTAAGGCTGGGGTGGGAGCGTGGATCGAATCGCGCTTGCAAACCAGCCGACTGCGTTGCAGTCTGCGGTCCGTGGCACAGATCAGAGGCAGGCCGATATGCAGATCAATGACGTTATCGATATTGTGGAGGCCGCCAGCGCCACGCTTTCAGGCTCCACCTTCAACGACGTCAATCTGTCGGGTACGGTGTTCAACGACGTCAATCTCGCCGGAACCAGCTTCAACCAGATCAACTTTTCCGGCGCGTCATTTACTGACAGCAACATGTCCGGCTGGTCGATCAACGATGTTAATCTTTCCGGTCTGAAACTGAGCAACGCCAACCTGTCCGGCGCGCAGATAACAGGATGCCGAATGACAGGGATGAAGATCGACGGCATTCCCGTCGAGGATCTGATGGCTGCCTACAAGGCGGCGCAGCAGGTGTGAACCCTCACTCCACCAGCTTGAATTCCAACATCAGATTGCGCTGGAGAAATGAGTGATTGTCATCGGAAACGATGATGAGACGCGTGGAACCATCAGGCCCCTTCACCACATCCATGCCTTCCATATTATCGATCTGGTAGACCATGCCCGCTTCCAGCAGGATTTCGCCATCCACCACCGCGCCCGGCCTGATATCGGCAGCCTTGATGCGGCGGATGCGCATCCCCACCCCTTCAGCGAAATTGAAGCGGCGCTCCAGAAGCAGCAGGTCGCCATTGGGCAGGAAAGCACCGTCCGTCACGTCGAATGAGGGGTGATGGGTGACCGCGAATGTGCCCTTCAACGGGCCTTCCAGTATGGCGGCAAGAAGATTGCCGTCGGCATCGATGCTTTTCTCAGCCACCACGACAAGGGCACCGCCAAACGGCGAATCGGCCGGCGAGACCGCAAGGGCCTCCATGCCGCCATTGTGGCGTAGTTCGCTGTTGGGAATGAGATGAGGCAGGCGGCTGAGCGGCTTTGAGGTCTCGAACCCCGGATCGGGATAGGCATCGATCCTGTGCCGCTGCTCGTAGCTGACGAATACCTTGCCATCCCGCAGCGCCAGACCTTCCGCATCCATTTCCATCTTGCGGGAAGGTTCACGGCCGCTGGCATCCAGCATGGCAGTGATACGCACGTCAGCCAACCCGGACAGCGCGCCCGACGGGCCGCGTGCGATCTTGCCCGTGAGCCAGTGGCCGGTATCCAGCACAGCAACGAATTCCTGCCCGTTTGGGCGAAAGCGGATGGAGGATATGGCACCGAATAGTTTTTCCGGCGTGCTCATCACCATGCCGCCGATAAATTCCAGCTTGCCGAAACGCCTGGCGCTGGTGCCGACCTCGAAGCCTGACAACAGACGGACGCTGACCGGAACATCGATGGTCGATGCGCCAATGGGAACCGGAACAAGCGCTGCGACCGCAAGAACTGCAGCCATCGCCAGCGATTTACAGGAAAGAAAAGCCCGGCCCCGCTTATCCCGCACGGCGAACCTTGCGGGACGAGCTGGCGGTATTGGTATCCTCGAAGAGAGCAGCAAGCTGTTCGGTCATCGCGCCAGCCAGTTCGTCCGCATCCACGATCGTCACGGCGCGACGGTAATAACGCGTCACATCATGGCCGATACCGATCGCCAGAAGCTCCACCGGCGAACGTGTCTCGATCTGTTCGATAACGGCGCGCAGGTGCCGCTCCAGATAATTGCCCGCATTGACCGACAGCGTCGAATCGTCCACCGGCGCACCGTCCGAAATCATCATCATGATCTTGCGCTGCTCGGGGCGACCGATGAGGCGGTTATGCGCCCACATCAGCGCTTCGCCGTCAATGTTTTCCTTCAGCAGGCCTTCACGCATCATCAGGCCAAGATTGCGCCGTGCACGCCGCCAGGGTGCATCCGCCGACTTGTAGATGATATGGCGCAAATCATTAAGCCGACCCGGCGAGCCGGGTTTGCCGCTGGCCAGCCATTGCTCGCGCGACTGACCGCCCTTCCACGCCTTGGTGGTGAAGCCGAGAATCTCCACCTTCACACCCGACCGTTCCAGCGTACGCGCAAGAATATCGGCGCAGGTGGCCGCAACCGTGATCGGGCGGCCACGCATCGAACCCGAATTGTCGATGACGAGCGAAACCACCGTGTCGCGGAACTTGGTGTCGCGCTCCTTCTTGAAGGAGAGCGGCTGCATGGGATCGATGATAAGCCGCACGAGGCGAGCCGGATCGAGATAGCCCTCTTCCAGATCGAAATCCCACGAACGGTTCTGCTGCGCCATCAGGCGGCGTTGCAGCCGGTTCGCCAGACGTCCGACGGCGCCCTGAAGATGGGCGAGCTGTTTGTCGAGAAACGCGCGCAGGCGGTCAAGCTCCGCCTCGTCGCACAGTTCCTCGGCGTGGATTTCCTCGTCGAATTCCTGGGTGAATATGCGGTAGTCGACCTTCTCGTTGAAATCGTCGAAGGGGCTGTTGGGGCGGCGGGTCTCGCCAGGCGTCTCGGAATCCTCATCGAGATCGTCGGACATTTCCTCGTCCGACATCTCGGCGCCGTCCATCTCGCCTTCTTCCATCTCCTCCTGCGAGGCCTCGCTTTCATCAGCGGGCGTCGCATCGGAACCGGCTTCTTCCTCGACCTGTTCTTCTTCGGTCTCGTTAGTGCGCGGCTGCTCCTCGTCGGATTCTGCCTCCTGGCTTTCCGGCTCGTTATCGTCGTCGCCGAATTCCTCCGCCATCTGCATGGAGGTCAGCATCTTGCGCACCAGCCGCGAAAAAGCCTTCTGGTCGCCAATCACCTTGGAAAGGTCGCTCAGGTCGCCGGCGGCCTTGTCCTCGATGAAGTCGCGCCACAGGTCGAGAACCTTGCCGGCACTGGCCGGTGGCTTTTCACCGGTAAGCTTCTCGCGCACCAAAAGGGCGACGGCTTCGGCAAGCGGTGCATCGTCCTTGGTGTTGATGCCCGAAAAATTCGCCTTGGCATATTTTTCCGTGTTCATGGCCTGAATGTTGGAGGCCATGCCCGGCATGCGCAGTGCACCGATGGATTCCACCCGCGCCTGCTCAACAGCGTCAAAGATCAACCGCGCCTCGGCACCCTGCGGCGACATCACCGCATGGGTGTCAGCGTCATGGCAGGCAAGGCGAAGCGCCATGGAATCGCCAAGGCCACGGGTGACGGCGATTTCCTGCGCGGTGGGTTTCTTGGAAATTTCCGGCAGGCGCATGCGCTCTCCGGCAAGGCCAGGCCGCTCATTGGCGAAAACGACCTCAACCTCTGCATCGCCGGCAACCGATCGCACACATCCGGCAATCGCCTGACGCAACGGTTCGGTATCGACCGCCGTACCCGGTTTTGCTCTGGAATTGTCGCCGCGCGCTGCCATTGTCTTTCCTGTCAGTTGTCGACGCTTCGGAGCCGCCCATCCAAGGATGCGCGGCCCGCCGGCGTCTTCAAGTCATCGGTGATGTTCTCCGGACAAGCCGGGGAAGATCAGGCGCTGAGAACGATGTTCGCAGCACTTTCCTTCAGCTCGACGCCGAAAGCCCGCTGATATTGTTCGGCAACCAGCGTGCGCTCCAGTTCGTCGCACTTGTTGAGGAAGGTCACGCGGAACGCAAAGGCGAGATCGCCAAAGATTTCCGCATTTTCCGCCCAGGTAATGACGGTACGCGGGCTCATGACCGTGGAAAGGTCGCCGTTGACGAAGGCCGAACGGGTAAGATCGGCCACACGCACCATCTTGGAGACGGTTTCGCGACCCTTCGGATTGTTGAGGCTCTTTACCTTTGCGGCAATGATGTTCACTTCCTGCTCATGCGGCAGGTAGTTCAGCGTGGTGACGATGGACCAGCGGTCCATCTGCGCCTGGTTGATCTGCTGCGTGCCGTGGTAAAGTCCCGTCGTGTCGCCGAGGCCGACCGTGTTGGCGGTCGCAAAAATGCGGAAGGCGGGGTGAGGACGGATAACGCGGCTCTGGTCGAGCAGCGTCAGGCGGCCCGAGGATTCCAGCACGCGCTGGATGACGAACATCACGTCCGGGCGACCGGCATCGTATTCGTCGAAGACCAGCGCGACATTGTGCTGGTAAGCCCAGGGCAAAATGCCGTCCTTGAATTCGGTGACCTGCTTGCCGTCTTTAAGGACGATGGCGTCCTTGCCGACGAGGTCGATACGGCTGACGTGGCTGTCAAGATTGACGCGCACGCAGGGCCAGTTCAGGCGGGCAGCTACCTGCTCAATATGGGTGGACTTGCCCGTGCCGTGAAAGCCGGAAACCATGACGCGTCGGTTGTGAGCAAAACCGGCAAGAATAGCGAGCGTCGTATCGCGGTCGAAAAGATAGTCGGGATCAAGGTCGGGCACATAGGCGTCGCCCTGCGAATAGGCGGGAACCCGCAGATCCGTATCAATGCCGAAAACCTCCCGCACGGACACCGTCGTGTCGGGCAGGTTGGAAATATCAAGGTCGATTTTGCTCATCACGTCTCCAAGGCGGGCGGCGGCCACCCGGCCACATCATCAATCAGGCGGTAAACACGAACGTTGGCTTAGCAGAAACCTGACTGCTTTAACAATTGATATGCTTGAACAACAGCCCGAAAACGTTCTTCCGAGCCGCGATCGCCACCATTAGCATCAGGATGGTGCTTTTTGACAAGCTCCTTATAGCGCCTTTTTATCTCTTCCTGCTTTGCACCCGCAGAAAGGCCGAGCGTATCGAAGGCTTTCGCCTCCAGCGTCTTCAACTTGCGGTCCTGCTGCAGGCGCTGGCCGCCGGCCTTTGCCCCGTTTGCAAAACCATTCGTGAAGCCAAAAGGATCGCGGATGCGGGCATTGGCCGCGCCCGCCGCGCCGGAACGCAGCGTGGAGTGCAGCGGGCTGTCGCGCGCAGTCTTGTTCACGCCAACCGTCCAGGTGGGACGATGGCCGGTGATCGCTTCCTTCTGGTAACGGGCGATCTCGGTGTCAGACAGGCCAGAGAAATAATTATAGCCCTTATTGTATTCCTTCACATGCTCGAAACAGAACAGGAAGAATTGCCCCTCGGCATTGCGGCCGACAGGTGCACGGTGAGCGCCCGGCTTGTCGCATCCGTCCCACTGGCAGGTCGGGGCCTGAACCTCAGGTTCCCTGTCCCTTTTTCTGCGTGTACGGATGCGGTCGAAATATTTCGAATCCAGTTTCATGATGCCCTGATTATGGGGTGCGAAAAGGCGCACAACAAGAATTGACAAAGCGGAATGTTGCAGGCTTTTAGGTAGCCCCTTTTAAAGACCAGCCAACAGGATTGGAGCCCATCGCATGTCCCTGCGAGAACGCATAGAAACAAAGCTTCGGCAGAGCTTTTCGCCGGAACGCCTGGTGGTGATCGATGAAAGCCAGATGCATGCCGGCCATCAGCCGGACATAACCGGCACCGGCGAGACGCATATGCGTGTTCAGATAGTGTCTGAAAGCTTCGCAGGCAAGTCACGCATTGAGCGCCACCGGGCGATCAATGCACTTTTGAAACCGGAACTCGACGCCGGGCTGCATGCCCTCGCCATCGAGGCGGCGGCGCCGGGGGAGCCGACGCGGTTCTAGGCAACGCGCGCCTTAAGCCTCAGCCGGGATGCTTTTCCGACAGGAAAGACTGCACCTCGGACGTCGCGACATCGTCGGCCACGAAGGACTGGCCGATGCCGTGAGTGAGGATGAAGGTGAGCTTGCCGCCTTTGACCTTCTTGTCCTGCGCAATTGCCGCCATCAGCATCTCGACCGGCGGCAGTTCACCTGGAATATCCTTCATTGACACTGGCAGACCAACCGCCTTGAGGTGCGCTTCGACGCGCGCGGCATCATCAGGGCTTGCAAGGTTGAGGCGGGCGGAAAACTGGTGCGCCAGCACCATGCCGATGGCGACACCTTCGCCGTGCACCAGCCGCTTGCTGTCATAATTCGTTGCTGCCTCCAGCGCGTGGCCGAATGTGTGGCCGAGGTTCAGAAGGGCGCGTACGCCGTTTTCCTTCTCGTCGGCCACCACCACATCGGCCTTCGCCTGGCAGCTTGTGGCAATCGCCTGGATGCGGGCGGGACCGCCGGTGCGGATTTCATCCCAGTTCTTTTCCAGCCAGAAGAAGAAGTCCGGCTTGTCGATCAAGCCGTATTTCACCACCTCGGCGTAACCGGCGCGGAATTCGCGCTCGCTCAGCGTATCGAGCACCGCCGTATCGGCCAGCACCAGATCGGGCTGATGGAAAACGCCGACAAGGTTCTTGCCTTGGCGGGTATTGATGCCCGTCTTGCCGCCGACGGAGGAATCCACCTGCGACAGAAGCGAGGTCGGTATCTGCACGAAACGCACGCCGCGACGCACGATGCCCGCCGCAAAACCGGCGAGATCGCCGATAACACCGCCGCCAAGTGCAATCACCGCATCGTTGCGCTCCACCCGTGCGGAGAGAACGGCATCGCAAACAGTGACCAGATGTTCGAAGCTCTTGGTCTTCTCGCCTGCGGGCAAGGTCAGCGAAACGGCTTCGATGCCATCCGTCTGCAGGCCGTCCATCAGGCCTTCGAGGTAAAGCGGTGCAACATGCTCGTCAGTGATGATAGCGGCACGCCTGCCCTTCAGCCGCGACGAAATCTCGCCGCCCGCCCTGCCGATCAGGCCAGGCCCGATCAGAATGTCGTAAGCGCGCTCACCGAGCGGCACATGGACAAGACGTTCGTCGGTGTGGATTTCGGAAGGCGTCATGATGCTCAGTCTTTCTGTTCAAGGCCGGCGATGGCGGCCAGCACTTCGGTCACGATGATCTCCTTGCGGACATCGCGGGATTCGATGGTCAGATCCGCTTCCGCATAGATCGGATAACGTTTCTCCATCAGAGCCGCCAGCGTGGCCTTGGGGTTTTCGGTCTTGAGAAGCGGGCGATGATCGCGCTTGTTGACCCTTTCCCACAAAACCTCGATATCGGCCTTCAGCCACAGCGACACACTGCCGCGCGTGATGTGCCGGCGGGTATTGTCGTTGATGAAGGCGCCGCCGCCGGTAGAAATGACCTTGGGGCCACCGCGCAGCAGCCGCTTGACGACCCGCGTTTCCAGCGCCCGGAACTCCTCCTCGCCATAGGTGGCGAAAAGTTCGGCTATCGTCATGCGGGAAACACGCTCGATTTCGACATCCGTGTCGATGAAGGAGACCTTGAGCTGCTGGGCGACCATGCGACCGATCGCGGACTTTCCAGCCCCCATCAGTCCGACAAAGACGACGTTGCGGCCGGCGAGCTTGGCCCGCGCTTGCTCCCCGAGTGTGACCGGGACAGATAAATTCTTTTCATTCATAAAATTGAAAGCCCGTTTGGCATGGATATCTGCAAATGTTTACGAAGCGTCAAGCCAAATTGCTGACTGAATTGCGTTGAATTACATTCATCGCCGCATGCGGCAGCAGCGGACTACCGCTTTTTGATCTTGTCGCCGCTTTCGCTGCACCGCATATACATTCAGACTGCCACCCTCACGGAGCCGCCATGCCAACCCTCTTCCGCTTCACGATGATACTGGCAACCATCGCGGGGCTGATCTATGGCGGCATGGTGCTGCTGGTCATGTTCGTCAAGCCCAATGATCGCGAGGTGACGGTGCGCATTCCTTCCGAGCGGCTGAACCCGCCGTCGGCGGAGCCGGCAAGGCGCACCCCATGAGTAGCAAAGAGATGAGCGGGCGGGACGGCGCGCGACTCGAAAGTTTTCTGGAAATGATGAGCGCCGAACGGGGTGCCGCCGCCAATACGCTCTCTTCTTACGAACGCGACCTTTCCGATCTGCGTGAATTTCTCGGTGGCCGAGGCCAATCCTTGATGGAAGCCGCAACGGCAGACCTGTCGGCCTATCTGACCCATCTTTCCACTCAGGGCTTTGCAGCCACGTCGCAGGCAAGACGCCTGTCTTCCATGCGGCAATTCTACCGGTTCCTCTATTCTGAAGGACTTCGCGGCGACGACCCGACCGGTACCATCGATGCGCCCAAGAAGGGCCTCACCCTGCCCAAGACGATGAGCGTCGCGGACGTGACAAAACTTCTTGGCATCGCTGCTGAAGAGGCCGCCTTAACCGGCCCCGGCCAGCTTGCCCGCATCCGCATGCATCTCCTGCTCGAACTTCTCTACGCGACCGGCATGCGCGTCAGCGAACTCGTTTCGCTGCCGGTCAAGGTTTTGCGCCAGGAGGGACGCTTCCTGATGATCCGCGGCAAGGGCAACAAGGACCGTATGGTGCTGCTGTCTCGCGCGGCCATCGAGGCGATGGAAAAATACGACGCGGCCAGGAAGTCGCTCGTACCTGAGAAAAGCAGGACGCCCGCGTCCCCCAAAAAGGCTGACAGTCCGGAAAGTCCGTGGCTGTTTCCTTCAAACAGCAAGGAAGGTCATCTGCCGCGACAGGTTTTTGCCCGCGACCTGAAGGACATTGCCATTCGAGCGGGCCTCAATCCCTCGGCGGTGTCACCGCATGTCCTACGCCACGCCTTTGCCAGCCACCTTCTGCAGAACGGCGCCGACCTGCGCGCCGTGCAGGAACTGCTCGGCCATTCCGACATTTCCACGACACAAATCTATACACATGTGCTGGAAGAACGCCTGCAAGAGCTGGTACAAACACATCACCCCCTTGCCAAACAGGGCAAAAACCTTGATTAGAGCGACCGGAACCGCCGGATAATCCGGCTCAAACCTTGCGCAAAACGATCGGAAACGGATCTCATGCACAATTATCTCGACTTCGAAAAACCTATCTCGGACCTTGAAGGCAAGATCATCGAGCTGAAGAAGCTTGCCGATGAAGACGAGAGCATAGACACCTCGGAGGAGATCAATCGCCTGGAATCACGCGTCAATGACGCGATGCAGGATATCTATTCCAAGCTGAACGCCTGGCAGAAAACGCAGGTCGCGCGCCATCCGCAGCGCCCGCATTTCGTCGATTACGCCAAGGCGCTGTTCACGGATTTCACGCCGCTTGCAGGCGACCGCAAATTTTCCGAAGACGCTGCCATTCAGGCAGGCCTTGCCCGCTTTAATGGCCAGCCCGTCGCCATTATCGGCCAGGAAAAGGGCAATGACACCAAAAGCCGCCTGAAGCACAATTTCGGAAGCCCGCGCCCGGAAGGTTACCGCAAGGCGATCCGCGTGCTGGAACTGGCTGACCGCTTCTCGCTGCCGGTCGTGACCCTCATCGATACCGCTGGTGCCTATCCCGGTGTCGGCGCAGAAGAGCGCGGTCAGGCAGAAGCCATCGCCCGCTCGACCGAAATGTGCCTCAACGTCAAGGTGCCGATCGTCTCCGTCGTCATCGGCGAAGGCGGCTCGGGCGGCGCAATCGCGATCGCCACGGGCAACCGTGTCTACATGCTCGAACATGCGATCTATTCGGTGATTTCGCCGGAAGGTGCCGCTTCCATTCTCTGGCGCGATTCGACCCGCGCCAAGGAAGCCGCAACCAACATGAAAATCACCTCGGAAGATCTGAAGTCGCTTGGCGTCATCGACGGCATCATTCCCGAGCCGATGGGCGGCGCGCATCGTGATCCGGCGGCCGTGATTGGTGCCACCGGCGACGTTATCGCCAAGGCGCTCGCCGATCTTTCGCAGCGTTCGGGCACGCAGCTGCGCGCCGAACGCCGCCAGAAATTCCTGGATATCGGCAGAAACCTTTAGAGCGTTTCCAGTAAAAGTGCGCAGCGGTTTACGTCCGGAAAATGCGCAAAAAGAGGGAGTTAGATTTTTTTGGTGGATCGAAGAAAAGCCAAAACAATCTAGCTCCAGCCTTATTTTCCTTGAATCTCGCCCCAACTCGGCCATAGTCCGGTCACATCAACAGATGTATCGGCGGCCGCAGGGGCGGGTCCGATTTGAGTTAAGAAGATGTAAACGGTTAATACCGTATTTAAAATACACGCGGGACGGTGTAGAACTCCGTCGCCCGTGCCATCGTCTTTCGGATCAGATCATGCGTTTGACACATTTTGCACTTCTCGCCTGCACCGCGCTCATTCTCAGCGGCTGCAACGATACGCTCGAAACCGTCGAACGCGACGTCTCTCACGTTAAAAACAAGGTTGATTACCCGCTTTCTCCGTCCATTCTTGCCGAGATTGACAAGAAGAACATGGATCGCACCTCGCCGATCATGATCCGCATCTTCAAGGAAGAAGGCGCGTTGGAAATCTGGAAGGCCAAGCGCGACAACCGCTTCGACAAGATTGCCGAATACCAGATTTGCGCCTGGTCCGGCAAACTCGGCCCCAAGGTGAAAGAGGGCGACCGGCAGGCGCCGGAAGGTTTCTACAACCTGACGCCCGCGCACCTCAATCCCAACTCTAAATATTACCTTGCCATCAACACCGGCTTTCCGAACCGCTACGATGCCGCCAACGGCCGCAACGGCACCAACCTGATGATCCATGGCGCCTGCTCGTCATCCGGCTGCTATTCGATGACGGACGCGCAGATCCTTGAAATCTACGGTTTCGCCCGCGACGCCTTCAAGGGTGGCCAGAAGACCGTTCAGCTGCAGGCCTTTCCCTTCCGTATGACCGCGGAAAACATGGCCCGCCACCGCCAGAGCGAACATCTCAATTTCTGGAAGATGCTGAAGGTCGGTTACGACAATTTCGAAGTCACGAAACGCCCGCCAGAAGTGAATGTCTGCGAGAAGAAATATGTCTTCAACCAGCAGACCGAAGGCGGCACGTTCAACGCATCTGCGCAATGCCCCGCCATGAGCACGCCGCCGGCACTGGTGAGCGCGCTTTCGAGCTACGAAAAGACCTATGATCTCGCCTATGAAAAGGCGATGAAGAAATATGACGGGATGGCCTGGTACGACCCGAGCGAGGCGGAGCGCAAAGCGCTGGTTGCCGAAAAGCGCAAGGGCCGCGAACCCGCTTATGCTCCGACCGGCTCAGCGCTGAAGGCCGGCAAGCTGATGAAGGAAACGGAATATGCCGCGCTGATGGAGAAGAAGGCGCAGCAGGTGACCTCGTCTTCGCCGGCGACCACCGCAACCGCGTCTTCTCTGCGGACCCCGCATCCTTCGGCAACCCAGCCCGCAGCTCCGCAATCGAACCCTGCCCCGGCGGCCCCGACAATGGTTGCCGCTGCTACGCCTGCGGCTTCGGGGCCCGGTCAGAACGGAACTGCCGCCCAGGTCCCTGTGCCGGCCATGAACCCGCTCGCTTTTTCCGCAGCACCGCCAGTGGAAGCGCCGGAAAAGAAGCCGTTCTGGAAGTTCTGGGCCAAGGAATGACCGACACGGCTGACATAGTTTTCGACTTGAGGGGGCTTAAATGCCCCCTTCCGGTTTTAAGAAGCCGTAAAAAACTCGCTGGCCTGCAAGCGGGCGATGTTCTTGTTGTAGAGACGACCGACCCGCTGGCGGTTATCGATATTGCCCATATGTGCAACCAGGATGGGCATAGCCTGGTTGAAACTACGACGTTGACCAAAGGACACCGATTCAGGATCGTGAAGGGAGCGTAATTACCCTCGCTGCCGAGAATACTCCACTCGATCTCCCCCTCGAGTGTGAGATACTCGACAAGGTAAAGGGGTGCCCCGCCCGCGGGTTTCAACCACCGTTTTGCGACCTAAAACCTCAACCCCGAAACCGCCAGCGGATTGTCCGTCATCGCCTGCCTGTCCGGACGGTCGATGCCCGGCGTGCCGGTGAACGCAGCAAACAGGTCCTGCACGAACGCCTCCGGCAAATCCTTGGTAATCAGCACCATGCGCGTGCGCTGGTCAGACGGGTCCGGCCATGCCGCGAGGCGCTCGGGTGTGTGGAAAATGTTCTGTACCCCGTGCAGCACAAGGGGTCGGTCCGGATTGTCCGACAGCTTGACGACGGCCTTCATCCGCAACAACTTTTCCCCATGCGCCGAACGCAGCAAGTCCACGAACATGTCGATCGCCATCGGGGCTATCGGCTGGTCGTGAATGATCGAGAAGGAACGGATCGACGCGTCGTGCCGGTTCACATCGTGGTGGTGATGGTGGCCATCGTGGTCGCCATGATGGTGGTGGTCATGATCGTGGTCGTGGTCGTGGTGATCGTGTTCCGCCTCTTCCCCCAGCCAGCGGCCGACATCGGCATTTTTGCTGCCGGGATCGTAAAGACCGTTATCCAGCAGTGCGGCAGCACTCCAGTCGGCCCGGTCACCATCCTCGATCGTCGCGCGCGGGTTTAGCGCCTGAAGGCGGGCCGTCAGCGTGGAAATTGTGGAAGCATCAGCAAGCGCGCGCTTCGTCATCACCAGCCGGTCGGCCACCGCCGCCTGCTTCACCGCTTCCTCGTGATTATCGAGTGTGGACAGGCCGTTCACGGCATCCACAACCGTAATGATGCCGTTCAGAACGAAATTCTGCGCAATCACCGGGTTGCCCATGACAGACTGCATGACGGGAGCGGGATCAGCAAGACCAGTGGTTTCGATCACGACACGCTTCACCGGCTTCAGCTTGCCGGTCTGGATGCCGTCCATCAGTTCCGCCAGAGTATCCACCAGCTCGCCGCGAACGGTGCAGCAAAGGCAGCCTTCCGCCAGTTCGATGATGCCCTCGCCTGCACTTTCAACCAGCATATGGTCGATGCTGACATCGCCGAATTCATTGATGATGATCGCGGCGTCGCTCATATCGGGGTCTTTGAGAAGCCGGTTGAGCAGCGTCGATTTTCCGGCGCCGAGAAATCCGGTGATGATGGAAACCGGTATGCGATCGCGAGACATGTCTTGCCTGTATGTTGATGGCCGCTCCGGCAGATCGTTGGACGAGATTAGATCCGGAACCGCGCAGTAATCACAAAAAATCGCCCGGGGCCTGAAGGCCACGAGCGACACTGTAATATCATAACAAACCGAAGCTGCGAATACACATTCCGCGCAGCGTTCAGGCTTCGCGCGCGCCCTCATCCATAAAGAGTGCGGTTAGGCGAAATCAGAATGTCGGACGCGGGATGGGAATCGGCACGTTGGCCACTTGTCCCTTGGCGCTTGCACCCTTGGCGGTGTTGACCGCCACCGTCTCACTGCCGGGAATGAGACCCGCGAAAGAATATTCCGGCGGACGGGTCATTTCCGTAACGTAGGGCGAATGGATGACCATGCGGCCGGTCTCGTCGCGGCTTTCGCTGCGCACCTTGGCTGCCTTCGGATTGCAGATTTCGGCACTGATGTCGTTTACCTCGGCGGTATCGCCATAGGGTGCCAGCGAGGCGAGTGAAACGCCTTGGCCCGAGGGCGCCGTCAGTCCCATCTGCAGCAGATCAGCGGACTGGTCGGTTCGCCCGGCAAGGCTATCTGCCCCCAGCACCACAGTTATGACCGAACGGCCGTTGCGCACGGCGGAGGACACCTGGTTGAAACCGGATGCGCAGATGAAGCCGGTCTTCATGCCATCTGCGCCATCAAAGCGGCCAACAAGCATATTGAAGTTGGCGTAGTCCTTCTTGCCGGTGGTGACACCTTCCAGCGAGAAATAATGGGCATATTCCGGGAATTCCCGCTTGATGATCAACGCCAGAAGCGCAAGGTCACGCGCCGTCGTATATTGGCCCTTGCCGGGCAGGCCGTTGGCGTTGATGTAACGGGTGGAGCTCATGCCCAGCCGCTGTGCCTGCGCATTCATCTGCGCCACGAAATTATCGCTGGTGCCGCCGATGGTTTCGGCAATCGCCACGGCGATATCATTGGCGGATTTGATGAGCAGCAGCTTCAGCGCGCTGTCCATCGTCAGTTTCTGGCCGGGCTTGAAATACATTTTCGAGGCCGGCTGGTCGGCGGCCTTCTTGCTCATCACCACTTCCGTCTGCGGGCTGAGCTTGCCGGCCTTCATCTGCGAAAAGGCGATATAGGCGGTCATCAGCTTGGTCAGCGAGGCCGGATACCACTTGCGGAACGCTTCCTGGTGGGAAATCACCTTGCCGGTTTTGACATCCACCACCATTTTCGGATTGGCATTCGCCACGGGTGCAGCGGCAACAAGGCCGGCGGTCATGATGGCAATGGCTGCGGAGAGCCGCCGGGCGGCGTTTGGCGATTTAAGATTCTGTGGCAAGGCTTATCCTCGAATTCCCGTCTTCAGTCAGGGAATGGCAATATTCACCATATATGTCCTAGCAATGGCAAAGTACATTGATTACGTCAATTATGCGGCGCACTATCCACCGCGGAGGATAGGCTTTTACGCCATGCCGCACCGATGAACCCAGGAATGAACGAATGCCGATTTTGAACAGAGCCGCCGAACTTCAGCAGGAAGTCAGCGAATGGCGGCGTCACCTGCATGAAAATCCCGAGATTTTGTATGATGTCGACAACACCGCAGCTTTCGTTGCGGACAAGCTGAAATCTTTCGGCGTTGACGAAATCGTGACCGGTCTTGGCCGCACGGGCGTGGTCGGCATCATCAGAGGCAATATTCCGGGCAATCGCACCATCGGCTTTAGGGCGGATATGGATGCTCTTCCCATCCTTGAGGAAACCGGCAAACCCTGGGCTTCCAAAACCGCAGGCGCCATGCATGCCTGCGGCCACGACGGCCACACCGCCATGCTGCTTGGCGCCGCCAAATATCTCGCGGAAACCCGCAATTTCACCGGGTCCATCGCGGTCATCTTCCAGCCCGCCGAAGAAGGCGGCGCGGGTGCGCTCGCCATGGTCGAGGACGGCCTGATGGAGCGGTTCGGCATCGATGAGGTCTACGGCATGCACAATATGCCGGGTATTCCGCTCGGCTCGTTCGCCATCCGCAAGGGCGGTATCATGGCGGCACCGGACAAGTTCTCGATCACTGTCAAAGGTCGTGGCGGCCATGCAGCCCAGCCGCACCGCACGATCGACCCGATCACCATCGGTGCACAGATCGTCGGCAATCTGCAGATGATCGCCTCGCGCAATGCAGATCCGATCCGATCCGTGGTCGTGTCCGTCACCCGCTTTCATGCCGGCTCGAGCCACAACATCATTCCCAACGACGCGTTGATTGCCGGCACGGTGCGTAGTCTGGACGAGACGGTGCGTGATCTCGCGCAGGATCGCATCAAGCAGATGGCGGAAGGCATAGCGCTAGCAAATGGAGCGGAAGCCGAGGTCGTCTATGAGCGTTATTGCCCGGTGACCTTCAACCATGCGGACGAGACCGACCACGCCATCCGCGTCGCCCGCGATGTAGCTGGTGAAAAGAACGTCGACCCCGATGTCGACCCTTCCATGGCGGGCGAGGATTTTTCCTTCATGTTGAAGGAAAGGCCGGGTGCCTTCATCTTCATCGGCAACGGCGATTCGGCCGGCCTTCACAACCCTGGATACGATTTCAACGACGACGCCATCGCCTACGGCATTTCCTATTGGGTGAAACTTGCCGAGCAACGCCTGACGAACTGACTGCCGGGACGCAAAGAAAGCAGAGGAACAGATCGACCGCGATAAAGAACGCGGTTGATCCGCCGGCTACGGCAGGTTAAAGAGCAATTCAGTGTCCACGTAGCTCAGCAGGATAGAGCACAGGATTCCTAAGACAAATTGGGGGTTGCGCCCGGAAACGACGCAATCGATCTGCTCAAAGTCGGGGAAAGCTTCGCTGGTCTTCCAGCATGCCAATCCCGAGCCAAGCTCCGGAGAAATCCGGTGAAGGTGTAGAGACTGGATGGGCAGCACCTAAAAGCCGAAAGGCTCATGGTGAAGGGACAGTCCAGACCACGAACGTCCTATCCAATGGAGATGGGCGGCGGCTAAAGCCGAAGTGGTATGAATCCTGGGGTCGGAGGTTCGAATCCTCTCGTGGACACCATTTTCCTGTAAATTCAGTTTAAAACAATAATATAGAAAAGAGCGGAATGTCGTGAGCCGCTTCACTGCTCGCCATGCGGCTCTAGTCCTAGACAAACATAATAGCTGTCCCGTTTCGGTCAGCGTGCACACCGGTATTTTCGAACGGCGACCGCATCGATTGGTCACGTTCGTTTTACCAATTAGCTCCGGTCTTTTGCGCGTTTGATCGCAAACACATCTCGTGCATCCACAAACAGCACCTATCTAAGATGCTCACACCCGATGAAGGAGACAGAATGATCAACGAATATGGCCCATACGTACAGATGGGAACGCTTGCAGAGCAGATGGCCACCCGATACCGGATGGACCCAAATCTCGCACTGGAACCGCACCTGTTGCACTATATGGAAGAAGTCGAGGTAAATATCGCCGCCGACAGCTTCGATCATGTTGGGTTCATGGACAAGATCCGCAGCCGGCTGGAAATGACACTGGAGAAGACCGTCGACCCTCGATGCCGAGAATTCCTGCATGCGGTTGTGGCCGCACTTCAGGAGCGTATCGATCGTCATTCACTCGACGTTGCGTGATCGCCGTTCCTCCTTCCACGTTGCGTCAGGTCTCTGCAAATGAACTTCTCTGACGCGGGCAAGAAGCTGCCTGCGACGCGGCGTTCAGCCGCGTGGTGCGCAAGCCGTCAAAAATTCACTCGATGAAAACGCGCACGCTCGAAGCGCGGCCATCGGCGTCGATCACGGTCAGCGTTGAAAACCCCTGCCCTTCCGGTCGCCATTCGCTGTTGCGGCGGAGCGAAGCATCCGGGAGAGGCCTGCCGTTGGCGAGCCAGCGGAAGGGCGCGCGGCCGCCTTGCAGCTTCAGCACTAGCGGCGAAATGCCTGACTGGCTGGAGAGCTCCACCCTAGCCCCTTCCGGTGGATAGACGATGCGCGGCGCGCTTTCGCGCCTTGAGGCCGAAAGCAGGCCGCTTGCGGTCAATGTGAAACGCCGCTGGTTGGCGGGAAGGTCACTCACGGCCACCCGCGCGACGCCAGAAGGTGCAGCAGGCATTGGCGTGATAGCTATGCCGGATTTCTCGAAAGCCTCGAAGAGGATCGGGGCTGCCGTCGCATAACCGGCAATGCCCGGGACGGCGCCGTTATCGGCACGACCGACCCACACGCCGATGACATGCCGCCCGTCATAACCTACCGACCAGGCATCACGGTAACCGTAGCTAGTGCCGGTCTTATAGGCGATGCCGCGCTGCTTCATGCCGAGTGGCGGCAGCACACCGGACAGAATGTCGGAGACGTTCCAGATCGCAGCGTCGGCAAACAGCCGATCTCCGGCAAGCCGTTGCGGCGCGGAGCGCACACCGTCCCCCAGCCGCACAGGGTCGCCGCCGCCGGCAAGGCCCGCATAAAGCTGCACCAGATCAACCAGCGAAATACCAGCACCTCCTAGCGCAATGGCAAGCCCCGGCGCCTCGGTGGTGGGAAGCACGAGCTTCACGCCCACGCGGCGGAAACGCACCATCAGCGCAGACGGACTGACAGCATCCAGAAGCTTTACGGCGGGCACATTGAGCGACAGTTGCAGTGCCTGCCTGATGCTGACATCACCCTGATAATGCATATCGAAATTACGCGGGCGGTAACCGGAAAAATCCGCCGGGCGATCCTCGATGATGGTTTCCTGCCCGATGAGACCATTTTCAAAGGCAAGGCCATAGATGAACGGCTTGAGGGTGGAGCCCGGCGAGCGCACGGCGCGGCTCATCTCCACGAAACCGCGCCTTGCAGTATCGAGATAATCCGCGGAACCAACTTCAGCCACAATATCACCGGTCTGCGCGTCGGCCATGACGATGGCGACGGAGACCTTTTCTGTCAGCTTTTCCGCTGCATGGCGGGCAACGGCTTCCAGTTCCCGCTGGATCGGCAATCTGAGCGTCGAGTGCGCCTCGGTGGCATTGGGAAACTTCACGCGTGCGGCAGCCGCCATATGCGGTGCATAGGCCGGCAGATCACGCCGGTTGGCGGGAACGGCTGCAAGGGTGGCCCGCTCTGCTTCCCCTTCACCCACCACGCGTTCTACGGCAAGGCGCTGCAAAACCCTCTCCCGCGCCTGCCTTGCCGCATCCGGAAAGCGGTCCGGTCGGCGTTTCTCCGGCAATTGCGGCAGCGCAACCAGAAGAGCCGCCTCCGCCGTGTCGAGCCGGGCGGGCTCCTTGCCAAACCAGGCGAGGCTTGCGGCACGAACACCCTCAAGATTGCCGCCATAAGGCGCGATATTCAGATAAAGATCGAGGATTTCCGCCTTGTCGAGCCGTCTTTCGATCTGGAGCGCTCGCAATCCCTGCAGAAATTTCGCCGAAAACGACCGGTCGGTGCGCGGTTCGATCAGCCGCGCCACCTGCATGGAAAGCGTCGAGGCGCCGGAGACGATCCGGCCGTTGCTTGCCAATTGCCAGGCGGAGCGCAGCAGCGCCCAAGGGTCAATGCCGTGATGGTCGTAAAAACGCTGGTCCTCATAAGCGATCAGCATGCGCAGGAACTGCGGATCGACTTCTGCAGCGCTGGTTTTCAGCCGCCAGCGGCCATCAGGTGTCGCAAATGCGCGCAGCAACCGCCCGTCTCTATCCAGCACCTCGAAGGACCGCTGCTGCGCAGCCTCCAGCGGTGGCGGATAGGCCCTGTCCAGCGCATCGAGACCGAAGGCAGCACCGCCTACAAGCAGAGCGGCCGACACGATGCCGACGATGATCGCCTTTTTTCGCCTCATGGGGTTGCCGAACGCACCTCCATGCGGCCCGTTGCCGTGCGGGCGGAAAATTGCGGCCGGTACATATCCTCGACCGAGGCCGCCGGATGATCATAAGTGCCCGGGGTGACGGCCCGGACCACATAGGCCAGCGTGATTTCCGAGCTGTCGCCAGCCGTGCGGTCGAAGGCCGCAACGAACCGGTCGTAGCGGAATTCGGTATGCGCAGCTTCGGTTTCCGGCAACCAGTCGAAATTCGAAAGGGCGGCAGAATTGACGAGGCTCGGATTGTCGATCTCGAAACCGGAAGGCAGAAGGTCAGTCACGAGAATGCGTGCTTGCCAGTCATTTTTAGGAGTGACATTCAGCACCGCCACGTAACGCTCGTTCTGCACCACCTCGCTCGCGTTCACCTCCTCGCCATCCATGGAATAATAGGTACGGGTAATGGTGAACCCCTCGCCACCGGCGGCAAGCGGTTGTGCCGGGGGCGCGACCGTGGTGACCACCGCCGTGACCGGATCAGCCGACGCGTTGGCGATCTTCAAGGGTGCCGCCAGCAATTCGTCGCCGGTCATCCGCTTGCCGAAACCACCGGTCTGCAAATCGCCGTTCACATCAAGACGGATATCCTTGTCCTCACCTTTGACGGCGCGGGCGGCAAGCAGCATCCATGCCTGTTCCTGGGTGCTGGTATAGGGTTTCTTTTCCCATTCCTTCGCCACGGCACCTGCAAGTTGCGGCACGACGGCAGGAACCGGACGGCTTTCCGCCGCAAGCGCCAGCGTCGCTGCGCCATCACGCAGGGCGGAACCGTAATCCGCCCTTGCGAAGCTAACCTTGGTGGCACGGCTCGCCATATCGAGCGAGGCACCGAACACAGTCTTCGCGCGTGCCTGATCTCCATAAAGCGAAAGGGCTGCGGCAACCTGCGCCTTGGCAAGCGGTGTGGGGAAATCGGCAAGCGCCGTATCCGCATAATATCTGAGATCGTTGATCGCCGCCTTGCGGTTGCGCGCCAGAACGTAAAGCGAATAGGCGATCTCGTTGCCGCGATCCTTGACGTTGCTATCGTAGGAAAGACCGTTTTGCAGGTTGCTCAAAGCCTGCACCATCGCCTGTTCGGGAACATCGTAACCCTGCTCGCGCGCACGGGTCAGGAAGTCGCTGATATAGGCATCCAGCCACAGATCTCCGTAACCGGGAGACCAGAGGCCGAAACTGCCGGAACTCGACTGGAAGGACAGCACCCGGTAGATCGCCTCCTGCACGCGGCGGCGGGTATCCGGGTCCTCGGCAATGCCGCTATCCTTGGTCATTTCCGAGAGATAAAGCAGCGGCAAAGCGCGGCTCGTCGTCTGCTCGGCGCAGCCGTAAGGATATTTGTCGAGCATCATCACCAGCGCCGGAATATCGAAGGCTGGCGAGCGTGTGACGTTGACGGCGACGGACGAACCGAGAAGCATGCTATCGGCCAGAAGGTCGCCATTGATCGTCAGGCTGCTATTGGGCGCGATCTTGATTTCACGCCGCGTCGTGACCGGCAGAACGGCTGGACGCACGGGAACATTCAATACCTGCTCCAGCGAAAGACCGGCGGCATTGGAGACCTTGATGGTGATTGCGCCATTGCCCGGCTGTTCGCCTGTCAACGGCACGGTCAGCGACGACTTCCCGCCCTTTTGCAGTGCCAGGGTCTGCGACATCTCACCCTGATCGACCGTAAGTGCCGTGTTGCTGGTCACATCCAGCCGGTAGTCGCCGGCCTCACCATCGGTATTGGCGATATCGAGCCGCAATTGCGAGACATCGCCGGGCGCGAGGAACTTCGGTGCACTGGCCGTCACCACCACGGGATCTCGAATGACGGCATCGGAGACCGCATGTCCCACGCCCGTCTTCGTCCAGGCGACAGCCATGATGCGGGCCGTGCCGTTGAACTGAGGAATATCGAAGCTCACCGTCGCCTTGCCGTCTGCGTCAAGTTCGACAGGTCCCGAGAAGAAGGCCACGAGCTTTTCGGTGGGCGGGCTGCCCTGCAGTGCTGCGCCCCCGCCATCACCGCCCGTTCTCAGGCGACCGGTGGCGCCAAGCGAACCGTCGATCAGGCGGCCATAGAGGTCGCGGATTTCCAGCCCCAGCCGTCGCTGACCGAAATACCATTCATCCGGCTTCGGCGGTTCATAGCGGGTGAGGTTCAATATGCCGACATCCACAGCCGCGACGATGACATAGGCCTTTTCGCCCACGCCCGCGCCGGCGACACTGATCGGAATTTCAAGCGGCTGACGCGGCAGCGTCTTCTGCGGCGCGCCTAGCGTTACCGCAAGCTTGCGCTCGGCGGGATCGACGGCAAGCCACTTGATGCCTATGGCGCGCATCGGCATGCGGCTTTCCCGCGCATCGCCCGGACGGAACAGCGTGGCCGTCACATACGCCCCCGCGCCCCATTCCTCGGTAACGGGAATGTCGATCTCGCCGCCATCCTCACCGATCTCAGCATTCTGCACGGAAATCAGCTTTTCCGAACCTGACGTGACCATCAGCTGACCGGCAAAACGCGACGATACCTTGAGTTTTGCGGTATCGCCGATCTTGTAGTTTTGTTTGTCCAGCGCGATTTCCAGCGCATCCGGCGTCTCTGTCGAGCTTGCCTCGACGTAGAAACCAGCATCGAATTCGACGCTCGAAACCGGTGCGCCATTGCCGGCACCTTCCACTTCCAGCCTGTAGCGGCCCCAGGTGACAGGCACGGAAATCTCACCGCCATTGGCATCGACGGAAACCGTGCCGGTTTCGGTCTGTTTGGTATATTCCACCGGTTCGTACCGCCAGGAGTTACCCTGACGATACCATTGATAGTTTCGCTCTACCTTGATGAGCTTCCAGCTGAGGCCACTCATCGCCTGTTTCGCGCCATCAGCTGTCACGCCGATAATGTGGAAACGGCCAACGGAATTCTGGGCGAGATCACCCGAAAACTGCGGTTTGATGCCGATGACAGGTGCTTGCGCCTTCACCGGCAGCGTCAGAGATCGTTCGACGGCGCGGCCACCGGCCTCGCGCATCCGAACAGTGATGTTGGCGGAAAGCAGCTGCGTGGTGGAAGGCAAATCCGTCAGATCGACATTGAAGCTTGCCTTGCCTTCTTCGTCCAGCGCCGGCAGATCGGCAAGCGCGGTGCGATTTTCCTCTTCGCTTTCCTCATCGGCCAGACCGAAGAAATAACCCTCGAAGTCGGTACTCGTGCGGGTCGGCTTGACGGCGACCTCGCCTTCCAGCGTCAGGCCGGCTGCGGGCGCGCCGTAGAGATAACGGCCATCGACGTCGATTGCCGTTTCCGCACCCGGCTCGATCTGTTTCACCTTGCTGGAAAGATCAAATTCGGTGCGATCAGGCACGAAATCATCGACCAGAAAGCTCTTTTCGCTGATCGCAGCCGTTTTCGGATCGGTATGAATGCGCAGCGTCCAGGTGCCGCGCATGGCATTCGCCTGCAAGGGCAGATCGACCGCATGGCCGCCGAGCGCCTTGCCGTCACTCACGAAACGCCGGTCCTCGACGCCATCAGGACGCGAGAAGATAAAGGTCAGCGGCAGATCCTCGATCGCCTTGCCGTCAACATCACGGGCCAGCGCTGCCGCGTGCACGGTCTCGCCGGCGCGGTAGATGCCGCGCTCTGTCCAGCTGAACACGTCGATGGCGCCGGGGGCCGCGCGGCCAGTCACGCCACGGTCGGAAAGATCGAAACCGGCGCGCGTCATGTCCAGAAAGACGTAGTCCTTGTCGCCGTTGCGCGCTGTGAGGATGGCGGGCGCCTGCGCCGCTGTGCCACGCATCAGGCCTGCCGAAAATACTGCCCTGCCGTCTGCATCCGTCTTTGCCGTGCCGAGCACTTCGTTGTTCTTGGCGAGCAATTGCAAATCCACCCCGCCAAGCGGTGCGGCGCTGCCGAGTGAGCGCACGAATACGTTCAGGCCATCGGTGCCGGCATAGGTGGTGATGCCCGTATCGGAAACGAGGAACCACTGTGTGGCGCGCGAATCCCATGTCTCCGGTGCGGTGCCGGGCGGTACGGCGGTCAGCACATAGATGCCGGGCTTCCGCTCTGGCAAGGCTTCGTCCACCGGGAAGCTCGTCACTACGTCCTTGTTGAGATCCGGCTGAATGTCTATCGAACCCTGCCAGACCAGCTCGCCGATCTCGTTTTCAATACGGTCGGCGTTGTAACCGTCCATCTGCGTCAAAAACTGCGAGTTTGCCAAGACCGACGTGATGTTACGGTCGCCAACACGGTAAAGCTTCAGATCGGCCTTTTCGGCATTGACCGAAACGATGGGAATGCCGCGCCGCGCCGTGCCCGGCAGCACGAAGTTCTCGCCGGTGAAGCGGACACTCGCTGCACGGTCACGCACGTAGATATCGAGATCGACCTGCTTTTCCAGCGGTTCTTCCACCGAGGACGGCAGGCCGGCGCGGAACGCAATCTTGTAACGCTGACCATGGGTCAGCCCCTCGACGCAAATCTCACTGCCCTTCGACTCGATCGCCTTGGGTGCAGCACCATCCAATGTGACGAAAGAGGAATAATCGACACCGTTCTTCACCAGCGGTTCGGAAAACTGCACGCATGCGCGCGGGCTGACACTATCCGTATCAATCGTATTGTTGATGACGCGGAATCCCTGGCGCGTGCGCAGATCGGCATAGGCCGCCTTCGTCTGCGCATTATCGGAAAGTGTGAGGCTCTCCTTATAGGCATTAAGCGCCGCGCGATAATTCTGGGTCTTTTCGAAAGCCTGGGCCAGCCGGTTCAACGCCTCGGTGCGGGCACTGACCGTGCGGCTCAACTGATAGGCATTGATGGCAGCGGAAGCGGCCTGGCCCGCAATCGCGTAATTGTCGGTAACCTGCGCCGCCCTTTGCGAAAATTCGGCCCAGAGAGCACCGTCATCGGGCGAAATCGCAAGAGCCGCCTTGTAGGTTTCGATCGCGTCGGCTGCCGCCTGCTGCCTTGCCGTTTGCAGCAGGTTCTCCAGTCCCTGGCTCTCCTGCTCCGCGCTTGCCGCAAGGCCCGATTTCAGCCGGCGCGCTTCCTGCTGCAGGCTATCAGTCACGAAAGAAAGACGCTGCGGTGCACCGATATCGGCTTCAGCGACAACCTGCACGATCTTGCCGGCGACGGCACCGGGGAAGGCATTGAGCTGATTGAAATCCGATTTAAGGAAACACCATTGCACCTTGGGATTGTAGGTGAACGCCTTGCAGGCGGTATCGCCGACGCAAATCTCGCCGCACTGCTCAAGCGAGACATTCTGCTCGGTTCTGAGATCGAACCCGAAATAATCGCCATTTTTGGTGGTAACCACCTTGCGGGAAGGTTCCGCCGCCACAGCTGGAATAAAAGTAATGGCGGTTGAGACCGCAATCAACGAGATCCGGACGAGCGCGCGCAACGACATCAGTTTTCTCCCCGCAACAGACATGTCGGGCGGGACTCTGGTCAAATCCACGCACGGTTGTCAACGCATCATCGTCAATTTGCGACGTGACACTGTGGAGAGAGCGGCAGGCAGGGCTAACGCTAGTCTTCTAATTTGCGCGCTTCGGAAATCAGCATGATCGGCACCCCGTCGCGGATCGGGTAGGCGAGCCCTGCGCTTTCGGACACAAGCTCGTTGCGGGCGCGATCGTAGGAAAGACGTCCCTTCGTCAAGGGGCAGACCAGCAGCTCGAGCAGCTTGGGATCGGCATTGCTCATCCTGTCGTCCATGGCGGCGATCCTACTGCAGCACAGTACCGGCCTCGCCCGAGCCCTGGGCAAGAACGATCTCTGTGATGGCGATCAATGTTTCGGCCCGCGTCCTCAGGTCAGGCGCTTCCAGCAGCGCCTGCTTTTCGGCGGGACCAAAGGGAGACATCATGGAAAGCGAATTGACGAGGACACGATTGCCTGCGCGCTCCACGCTTTCCCAATCGGCTTCCAGCTGGTTCGCATCCAGAAACGCACGGAATACCCGCAGCAGATTTTCGCGGTCCACAGCGTCCTCATCATACTCGCCGGAAAGATCGGCGATGAAGGGCGCGTGCCGGAAACTGCGATAGGGTTTGCCCACATCCACCTCTTCCAGCAGGCGGAAGCGGCAGATGCCAGTGAGCGAAATGACATAACGCCCATCCCCGGTTTCCGAAAAGGAAGTGATGCGACCAAGACATCCGACAGCGCTCAAAGCACCACCATCATGCCCCCCCTCAATGACGTGAAGGGCCGGCTGCACCATGCCAATGACCCGGTGGCCGGCCAGTGCCATATCGATCATGGCGAGGTATCTAGGCTCGAAGACATTGAGCGGCAGGTGGCCTTCCGGCAAAAGCAACGCGCCCGACAATGGAAATACCGGCACAGTTTCCGGCAAATCGTTGTTCTTCACATATCTCGCATTTCCGACATGCATGGGATCAAGCCCCCTGTTCACCGCTGCCCGGCCGGCGGATCAACCGCCATGGCCGGGATATGCCCGCATTACGAAAACAAGATTGCCGAAAGCTTCCGGCGCCCGGCCACACTTGCCGGATCCTTGAAGCCCCAGGCCTCGAAAAACTCCAGAAGCTGGCGGCGCGCGCCGTCATCATCAAAGGTCCTGTCCTTGCGCATGACATAGAGCAGATGATCCGCTGCCTCATCCCGCCGCCCTTGAGCATTGAGGACCTTGGCAAGCTTCACACGCGCCTCGTAATTATCGGGATCGAGCGCGAGATCACGTTCCAGCGCCACCGGGTCGCCAATCTTGCGGGCTTCTTCATATTGCGCGATCTTTTTCGAAACGAGCTGAATGCCAGCATCTGCGGCCACTTCCGCCGGCAGGGACGAGAGGAGTTCGCTTGCCCGTTCATATTGTCCAACGGCAATCATGCATTCGGCAATACCAGCGATTGCGGCGGCGTTTTCGGGATCGGCCTGCATAACCGCGCCGAACAATTGTGCCGCGCCATTATGATCGCCATCCGCCAGAAGCTGCTTTGCCTCTGCCAGAACCGCTTCGATCTCAGCTTTCGGATCACCCGCATCAGGTCCGGCGATCTTGTCGATGAACTGCTTGATCTGGCTTTCCGGTACCGCGCCCATGAAGCCGTCCACCGGCCTGCCATCCAGGAAAGCGACGATGGCGGGAATGGACTGGATGCCGAGTTGGCCTGGAATAGACGGGTGATCGTCGATATTCAGTTTCACAAGCTTCACGCGGCCATTCGCCTCGTTTACTGCCTTTTCGAGAACCGGCGTAAGCTGCTTGCACGGGCCGCACCACGGTGCCCAGAAATCCACCAGAACCGGCTGGTGGCGCGATTCCTCGAGAACATCCTTGGAGAAGGCCGCCGTTGTGGTGTCCTTGATGTGACCGGAAGACGCGCCGTTCAGCTCCCCGCTATATTGCGCGTTGCCGGACATCTGCCCGCCATAGGAACTGCCGTAAGGATTGTTCGTGCCGCTCATGCCGGTCTCCCGTAATCTCTGTCGTATTGTCTTGGTTGAAGCAAAGATCGTATCTCACTCGCTGACTTTCAAGACAAGCGGCGTGTGGCCGGTCGCCTCCAGGAAGCGAATGAGGTCTTTGTTTCCTATCGTCGTCGTCTGGTCGTTGGAAAGCGGATGACCGTTGATAAGCTCGTTTTCCAGAAGATCGCTGTCGAGTACGAAGGTGACCTGCCCACCGGTGTCGTTGATGGCGCCGAAAACCGTGACAGATCCCGGCACGACACCCAGATATTCAAGCATTTTTTCCGGCCTGCCGAAGGATACGCGGCTTGCCGCGCCAATCGTCTTGTGAACGCTTTTCAGATCGACGACCGCGTTCTCCTCAACGGTCAGAACGAAATATTGATCCTTCTTGTCCTTCACAAAAAGGTTCTTCGTGTGGCCGCCCGGGATTAGATCACGCAACGACTGGGATTCGGCAACGGTGTAGACCGGCTCATGCTGTTTTGTCTTATGCTCGATGCCGAGCCCGTCCAGAAACGCGAACAAGTCCGCTGCCGTCTTCGGAGAATTTTCCGCCATATCCTGCCGCCTGCCTTTGCCGATTCCGATATCCTCTCCGTCATGATTAAGGGGGCAACCGCGGCTTGGCAACGCGTGAAAAAGCGACGGCGCGAAAATTCCCAATCATTTCCGCCGCTTGTCGCATTTCTCAAAGAAATTTTCGCGTTTTTGTCATTTCCCTGTTGCATTCCAAAATCGATTGAGCGATATAGCGCCCGTCGCCGCATTGCGGTGGCCCACGGTTCAGCGTACTACCCCGGACCGATGGATTTGAGCGGGTGTAGCTCAGGGGTAGAGCACAACCTTGCCAAGGTTGGGGTCGAGGGTTCAAATCCCTTCGCCCGCTCCAAAATTTCCCAGGACACAGTTATTTGCGTTATTTCGATTGCTTATGAAGACGCCGCTCCCGGTCTGTCGGCTTGGCGTGCATGATTTTTATCGGACGACATGTAATCAGGCGGAACTTATGGCGAGGATATCCGTTCTTGACGCGAGGCTCCTAACCTCAGTTCCCCTCTGAATTGCCCGCCGCGAGCGGGCATTTTTTTGTCACCCCGTGAAAATACCATTTGGCACAGGGAACAGCTTCCGGGCGCATCGCGTTTTCCTGCGTTGTTCAACGCGAGGGGATAGCTCATGTCCATAAATCTCAGACGAACTTGTGTGGTTGCCGTATTTGCCGTCCTGTCCATCCCGGCTGCTTCTTTCGCTGCCGACATGATCACTTACGGAAGAGAAACGGCCCCGAAATACAAAGTGCACCATCATCCACGTGCCGTTGCAAATGTGTATGCTGCCGGCGCGCCCTTACGCTGCAACGAGAATATCGTGTCTTACCGCTCCCCTTACGAGCGGCATACGGAAGTGGTTACTCTCTGCCATCCGCCGCTAAACTGGCAAACAGAGTCTTCTACCGCAACAATATGGTCGCCTTGATCTTGTCATAATTCATTTGATGTGCTTTTGTTCGCTCGCCCTTGTGGGAGGGGGTAAAGGTTGAGACCCGCTGGCTGTTTCGATACGGCAAGCGGGTTTCCCTTTTTTTGGCGTCCGGCCAGCCACAGGCAAGTGCGAGGAATGCCGCAAATTCTCAACGTACGTCCAGAAGACGACGCAAACTTTGCTTTTCTCATTGAAGATGAATGGTAGCGGGAGAGGGACTTGAACCCCCGACACGCGGATTATGATTCCGCTGCTCTAACCACCTGAGCTACCCCGCCACAGGGAAAACGTGACAGCCATGTGACCGTCCGCTCCATCAGGATGAGCGGCTTATAAGGTGCCGCTCCCCAAAGTGTCAAGCGCATGACGCGCAAAAAATTCGCTTTCCACACGGCGGTGAAAACCGAATTGTTTCAGGCAGCAACCGGCTTTTCCAAAAGCGCCTTCAGCGAAGCCTCGGCGTCCACCGAGCGTTCCGAACGTTCGATGAAACCACCACCGTAAACGCGGGCATCAGCGCCCGGTGCAGAATAGAGCACGCAGGCCTGACCGGGAGCGACACCCGCCTCGCCGGTCATCAAATCCACGTAGATGCCGTTTTCATCGGCATGCAACATCGCTTCGGTTGGCGGGCGGGTGGAGCGCACCTTGGCGAAGCAGGCAAAGCCCTGCCGGGCCTCGTCCGCAAGCGCGCCATCGCCAAGCCAGTTCATGTCGCGCAGATAGACACGGCGGGTCTCCAGCGCCTCCCGCGGACCGACGATCACCCTGCGGCCACGCGCATCGAGATGCACGACATAAAGCGGCTCTCCAGTCGCGACACCAATACCCCGGCGCTGACCGATGGTATAATGCACGATACCGTCATGGCGGCCGAGTACGCGCCCGTCCAGATGGACGATATCGCCCGCCAACGCCGCATTCGGCTTCAGCTTGTTGATGATATCGGTATATTTGCCCTGCGGCACGAAACAGATGTCCTGACTGTCGGCCTTCTTGGCGACGACGAGACCCATGTCTTCCGCCAGCGCGCGTGTTTCGGCCTTGGAGAGACCGCCGAGCGGAAACCGCAGATAGTCGATCTGCTCCTGCGTCGTTGCAAACAGGAACCAGCTCTGGTCACGATCACTATCGATCGGGCGATAGAGCGCGCGGCGTCCCGGTTGGCCGGGAACGGGATTAGGACGCGAGCGGATGTAGTGGCCGGTCGCCAGCGCATCTGCGCCGAGTTCCTGAGCAGTGGCGAGCAGATCGGCGAATTTTACCGTCTGGTTGCAGGCAACGCAGGGGATCGGTGTTTCACCCATCGCATAGGCTTCGGCAAAGGGATTGATGACGGTTTCGCGGAACCGCGCTTCATAATCCAGCACATAGTGGGGAATGCCGAGCGTTTCGCAGACCCTGCGCGCATCGTCAATATCCTGTCCCGCACAGCAGGAGCCGGCGCGGTGCACAGCCGCACCGTGGTCGTAAAGCTGGAGAGTTATGCCGAGGACGTCATAACCCTCGCGCTTGAGGATACCGGCCACAACCGAAGAATCGACGCCACCGGACATGGCGACAACGATCCGGGTGTCTTCCGGCCTCTTGTCAAAATCGAGCGTATTCACGTTTTTTCCCATCGTCAGTCATAACGGGGGTAAAGGCCCCGCCGCCTGTCGGTCATCCGCTGCGGGAAGCCTTAGTCGAAAAAGACTGTCCTGCCTCGCCATCATGCAGATTTAAGGGCTGCATATAGAAAGGAATGGCCGCGCACGCAAGTACGGGGCGGAAATCCGCCCCGTAAAGCCATCAGAGTGAGGTGGTGACCGGTTGTTAAGCGCCCGCCGTCTTCTGGCCGCTGCTGCCAATCCACTTGTCGCGCTCCCTCCACAGGGCCGGCAAAGCCAGCAAGCCTATTGCGGTAAGGGCGATCAGCGTCTTGCTGACCTGCGAAAGTTCGGCCGTACGGCCATCCAGATAATAGACGCCATAGACGATAGCCACGTGCCAGACATAGACCTGAAGCGAATGGCGGCCGAGCAGCTGCAGGAATTTCAGCGAGAGCACCCAGATCACGCCCTCCGCAATCGAGCGAACGATCGGGCGGTGATGCTTCGGACCGGCGATCACCAGCCAAGTGAGACCCACACCAACAGCAAGGAAATTGATGAGGTAGACCGGGCCGAAATCGGCGCGGATTTCCATGGTGGAGAACTTGCCCATCACGAATTCCGGCATCAGGCCCCAGGCGGTTGCGATACGAAGCGGCATGAAAAACAGGCAGATGAGAAGTGCCGCCTTCGGAAGCCACGTTTGTTGCGGTGAGAAGATCGCCTTCCACGGAATGCGGTTCTGCGCCGTCATCGCGCCCAGCACCAGCGCCGAGTAGAACACCAGCTGCCAGCCGAGCAGATTGAAGCTGACACGGATACCCTGCTCGTCGGCACCCTTGACGAGTTCATTGAGCGGCGTCGTCACGATCTGCTGAAGACCGAGCTGGCCGGCCATCCAGACCAGCAGCGAGCCTGCCATGACATAAGCCCATTTGCCGTCGAGGCAGAGTTTAACGAGGACGGGTGCGAACAGCATGTAAACAATGTACTGCGGCAGAATATCCATGAATGTCGGCTGGAAGAGGAATGTCGCAATCGCCGCCAGACGCAGCGGATCGTCGAACGACGTCATGCCCAGCCAGTTGTACCAGATGTACGGCGCATGCGGGATGACCATGCGGAAGAACAGCACGGCGATGACGAGACCCATCGCATAGCGATAGAGCTCCATCGCCCGGTTCCAGATCATCTGTTTGCCGGCATCATAGCCATATTTCATCATCTTGCGGGCATAGACCATGCCGATCAGCAGACCGGACAGAAAGACGAAGCCCTGCGCGTCTTCCACGAAGGCAAACTGGCGGTGATTGATTTCCACCAGCCAGAAACCGCCTGCAAACACCAGATGGTTGATCAGCATGAAGACGAGGAAGTAACCACGCATCCCGTCGATCAGGTCAAAGCGTTTCATCTCGATAGCTCTCCGTTCTCGCGGGCCGTGCATTGCCCGGCCACCCAGCCCGGCTTGCGGGAGGCGGGCCGGGAATTGGATTGTCAACGCTGTTTTGCGCCTGTGGTTCCCTTCCCAAAGCGGTTTAGAACCGGCGCGAAAAGTAACATTGACGTGTACGCATGCTGGTTAGGATGCACGGACTGAACACCGGATGAATGAAAAACGGCAATTCCGTGGAGCAAAAGAGCTATGCGCCAGCGCCACACCTCGACGAAGAGGGCGCAAACCCCTGCATGGCAGGGAAAACGCGGACAGCCACTCGCGGGACGATACAGATATCACCCGTTAGATTTATCAGTCATTTTTTTGGAGAGTTGCGATCTGCCACCGCGATCACTGAATTATCGACGAAAGACAATGTCGCGGCATCACGCATCGCGGCACGCAAAAGCCCGGAGGTTGGTAAAACCTCCGGGCTGTTTCGTTCGGACAAGACTACGCGTCGTCTCAGGCAGCGGCCTGAATGGCGGCGACCTGCCAGTTGTCGTTACCGCCACGGCGCACGAAGGTCCACATTTCCACCGCTTCGGACGGATGCTGCTCGTCCCCTTCGATCACCTTGCCGGAGGTGCGGTCGCGCATAATGTCGATGGCAGAGTAGCGCATAGCTACCGTTGCATAGTCCTGGCCCTCTTCGTGCCAGGCTTCGGCAACGTCGCCCTGCAGCAGCGTTACGTCGCGCACGTCGTTTTTCACGCCGCTCGTCGCGTTGTCGCTCAGTTCCTCAGCAAGATAGGACATGGCTTCCGGCGTCGTCAGCTTGCGCAACGTGCCGTAATCTTCTGCCCCATAGGCAGCCTGAACATCCTGCAGCATTTTCTGGAAGACTTCGAGATCGCTCTGGGTAATGCCAATTTCGTCACCTTCGGACATTGCATTGGCATGTGCCACCGGCTTTGCGGTTGCGGCAGTGGCCGCGGCTGCGCCGCCCGCAGCACCGGCAAGCGCGCCGATCTTCGGAATCTTGAACGAGGATGCGGAAGGACCTGCCTGCGGGCCGCCATTAAAGGAGGAGCCGGAATGATCCGTGCGCTGCGATCCGCCTGCGCCACCGAAAGCCGGCTGGCCCTGACGGCGCGATGCGAAGAAACGCATGGCGAACATGACCAGAAGGCCAATCAGCGCCACCTGCAGCAACATACCGAAGAAACCGGCCATACCGCCGAAACCGCCGCCCATGAGCATGCCGAACAGGCCACCCATCAGCAGTCCGCCCATCAAGCCACCCATCATGCCGCCAAACAGGCCACGGCTCTGCTGCGGTGCCTGCGCACCGGGACGCGCCGGCTGTGCAGCACCGGGCGTCGTCTGGTTTTGCTGGGTGTTAGGAGTCATGCTGCGGTTGATCGGCGCGGTCTGGCCGGGGGCGGTGCTGGTCGACGGCGGCGCGGAAAACGTCCTTGTGCCGCGGCTACCGAAACCGCCGCTCGCACGGCGTGCTTCCGCCATATCGACGGCTACGAAAGATACCGCGATACCAAGCGCGGCGACTGCGAACAAACCTTTGAAGCGCCGAAAGGCAGCAAACATCACTATCTCCTGTTGGCCACCCTCCCATGAGCGGCATATCAGCACGCGATATAGCAACTCATGATCATCATTTTTAGTATGCCCGCCTTAAATTTTTCGTGATATGCAACCAGAGAGAGAAACACGCACACATTTCGGTGAAACCGGCGGTTCAGAAACAAAAAAACCGGCACAGGGTTTCCCCTGCACCGGCCCTTATTGTCCCCTTGGGAGGAACGATAGGTATCAGTCGATGTTGAATGTCAGCGGCCTGACCTGGCGGATTGCCGGGTTGGCGCGCAGCTTGTCCAGCACGTCTTCGGAAACCGGACCATCGACATAAAGAAGCGCGATGGCGTCGCCGCCTTCCTTTTCACGACCGAGCTGGAAGTTGGCAATGTTGACGCCAGCCTCACCAAGCGTGGTGCCCATGAAGCCGATCATGCCGGGAACGTCGGTGTTGGTGATGTAGATCATGTGCGATCCAACATCCGCATCCATGTTGATGTTCTTGATCTGGATGAAGCGCGGCTTGCCATCCGAGAACACCGTACCAGCAACCGAGCGAACCTGGTTTTCAGTCTTGACCGTCAACTTGATGTAACCGTCGTAAACGCCGGTCTTGTCACGCTTGACCTCGGACAGGATAACACCCTTTTCCTTGATCATAACAGGCGCGGAAACCATGTTCACATCCGCAACCTGGCTGCGGATAAGGCCCGCCAGCAACGCGCTGGTCAACGCCTTGGTGTTCATGTTGGCGGTTGCACCATCATAAAGGATTTCGATTTCCTTGGTGGCGCTTTCCTGCACCTGACCGACGAAGGAGCCGAGGACATCCGCCAGACGGATGAAGGGCTTCAGGCGCGGTGCTTCTTCCGCCGTGATCGATGGCATGTTGATGGCGTTGGAGACGGCACCCTTGACCAGATAATCCGACATCTGCTCGGCAACCTGAAGTGCAACGTTTTCCTGTGCTTCCGTGGTCGAAGCGCCGAGATGCGGCGTGCAGACGACATTGGGAAGACCAAAAAGCGGGCTTTCGGTGGCGGGCTCGACTTCGAAAACGTCAAAGCCTGCACCGGCGACATGGCCGGACTTGATGGCGTCGGCAAGAGCCGCCTCATCCACCAGACCGCCACGGGCGCAGTTGACGATACGTACGCCCTTCTTGGTCTTGGCAAGGTTTTCGGCATTGAGGATGCCGCGTGTCTTGTCGGTCATCGGCACATGCAGGGTGATGAAATCGGCCTGCGCCAACAGCTCGTCCAGCTCAACCTTCGTCACGCCCATTTCCTGCGCGCGCTCCGGCGACAGGAAGGGATCGTAGGCCAGAACGTGCATCTTAAGGCCAAGTGCGCGCGAGCAGACGATGGAGCCGATGTTGCCGGCACCGATGACGCCGAGCGTCTTGCCGGTGATTTCGACACCCATGAATTTCGACTTTTCCCACTTACCCGCCTGCGTGGAGCTATCGGCAGCCGGAAGCTGACGAGCGACCGCGAACATCAGCGCAATCGCATGTTCGGCAGTGGTGATAGAGTTGCCGAACGGCGTGTTCATGACGATGATACCGCGGCGCGAAGCGGCCGGGATATCGACGTTATCGACGCCGATGCCGGCGCGGCCGATGACCTTGAGATTGGTCGCCGCTTCGATCAGCTTTTCGGTCGCCTTCGTGGCGGAACGAATGGCAAGACCATCGTAATTGCCGATGATTTCAGCCAGCTTGTCCTTGTCCTTGCCGAGTTTCGGCTGGAAATCGACTTCGACGCCACGATCACGGAAAATCTGGACGGCGGTTTCCGACAGTTCGTCGGATACGAGTACGCGAGGTGCCATGGTTCAGGGGCTCCTTGAAAAACGGTGCAGTTTTAAAAGCGGGAAATCGGCGGCCCTGCATCAACGCAGGGCCGGTATCAAAATCAGGCGGCAGCCTTGGAAAGTGTTGCCTTCTGCGTCTGGTAGGCCCAGGCCAGCCAGGGCATGACGGCTTCCATATCGGCCGTCTCGATTGTTGCGCCGGCCCAGATGCGCAGACCGGACGGTGCGTCACGGTAAGCGCCGATATCGAGGGCGACATTTTCCTTTTCAAGCAGGGCAACGATGCCCTTGGCGAAATCCGCCTGCGCAGCAGCATCCAGCGCCTGTACGTCGGGATCGACGATCTTCAGGCAGACGGAGGTGTTGGAGCGGGTTTCCGGCTTGACGGCCAGGTTGGCGATCCAGTCGTTCTTCTCGATAAAGTCGTAGATGACCTTGGCATTGGCATCGGCACGGCCAATCAGCGCCTTCAGGCCACCAAGGTTCTTCGCCCACAGCAGCGCGTCGATATAATCCTCAACGCAGAGCATGGACGGGGTGTTGATGGTTTCGCCAGTGAAGATGCCTTCGATGAGCTTGCCGCCGGAGACCATGCGGAAGATTTTCGGCAGCGGCCATGCCGGCGCGTAGCTCAGCAGACGCTCGACAGCGCGCGGCGAAAGGATGATGACGCCGTGGCCACCCTCGCCGCCCAGAACCTTCTGCCAAGAGAAGGTGACGACGTCGAGCTTTGCAAAGTCCATATCCTGCGCGAAGGCCGCCGATGTGGCATCGCAGATCGTCAGACCCTTGCGGTCAGCAGGAATGAAATCGGCATTGGGAACGCGGACACCGGAGGTGGTGCCGTTCCAGGTGAAAACCACATCGCGGTCGAAATCGACTTCTGCCAGGTTCGGCAGCAGGCCGTAATCGGCCTCCAACTTGCGTACGTCCTTCAGCTTCAGCTGCTTGACGACATCGGTAACCCAGCCGGCACCGAAGCTTTCCCAGGCAAGCATATCGACGCCGCGTTCACCGAGCAGCGACCAAAGGGCCATTTCAACGGCGCCGGTGTCGGACGCGGGAACAATACCGATGCGATAATCGGCGGGAACATTGAGAATTTCACGGGTGAGATCGATGGCCTGCTTCAGCTTGGCTTTGCCAACCTTGGCGCGATGCGAGCGACCGAGCGGTGCATCGGAGAGAGCATCTAGCGACCAACCGGGACGCTTCGAGCAGGGACCAGAAGAAAAATGCGTATTACCCGGACGGAGGTCCGGCTTCACTATATCTGTCATTTGACTACCCTTTCAGATAGGCGCCTCTCGTTAGGGAGAGGTGTCCTGACGCCGTTGCTATTCCTCTCACCGGCCTCCGTCAAGCGGAATATGTCGCTACGCATGAGAATTTTAGTCCATATGCGTCATGCGACGAATTGGATACCGCTGAAAACAAAAACCGCCCGCACCGGAGGAGGATGCGAGCGGCTTGAAGCTAACAGTCGGGCGTGACGTTTATTTATAAACGGCAGGCTGCAGCGGAATATCGGCAGGCGGCATGTATTGCGCGGTATCGCAGCCGTTAAAGACATAACGGCCACCGACGCGAACCTCATGCGAATACAGACCCTTGTCGCGGCCAGGACCGCCACCATTCGCAAAATCGAACATGTCGCCCTTGTTGATCTGGCGGAAGCGGTAACCGACATCTGCCTTCAGATTACAGGTAACATCGATCGATGCACCGGCCATCAGGGCATAGGCGAAGCGCCACTTGCCTCTGCCGCCATGTTCGGTGGTCGGGTCGCAGCCAAGGCCGTTGGTGCTGCACGAAGTATTGCGCAGCTTATCCCATTTGACGTAGGAGCCGCCGATACCGCCGCCAACATAAGGCGTGATGCGGCCATAGGTACCAAGATCGACATAGGCGTTTGCCATCAGCGTATATGCTCTAAGTGAGCTGAGATCCGCTGAAACGCAGGGACCGGGCACGGAACCACAGCCGCCGATGGTAGACCCGCGGAAATCCGATTTACCCATGTAATCGAAGGTTACGTCACTGCGGAAATAGTTGTTGAACTGATAACCGACACCGGCGCCGACGATGTAGCTATCCTTGACATTAGCCGTATCGAAATCGGCGAGATAACCACCCGGTCCACCCTGATAATAGTTGGCGCCACGAAGCTTGTTGAAGGAATAACCGACGTCGCCGCGCAGATACCAACCACTTGCCTGCGTGATCTGCACTTCGGGTGCCTCGACATAGGCAGGCGCAGGTTCAGCTTGATAAAGATCGGCAGCGAAGGCGCTCGTGCCGGTCATCAGAACGGCCAGAATGCCGGCCAAAGCGTTTTTCATGACTTCCACTCCAGAAGAGGCACCTGCCGTTGCGGCAGCAAATGCCAGTGAACTGTTCAGTCACGGAGATTGGCGTAAAATGGTTAAGTCCCGATTAACCACGATCATTCACTATATTTATTAGGCAATACTCAAAGAAAAAGCCGACTCGAAAGCCGGCTTTTTCTTTTCACATTTGGTGGCGCAATTTATGCAGCCGAGCGGGCATTGGTGATGACCCCGACGAGATCGTTGACGATCTGCTCCACCTTCGCACTATCGTCGCCCTCCGCCATGACGCGGATCAAAGGCTCCGTCCCGGAAGGGCGGATGACGAGGCGGCCATTATTGGCCAATGCGCTTTCCGCATCGGCGATCGCCTGCTGCACGATCGGATTTTCCAATGGCTTGCCGCCGGAAATACGCACGTTCTTCAAAAGCTGCGGCACCGGCTCGAATTTGCGGCAAACCTCGCTGACGGTGAGGCCCGAACGTTTGACCTTGGCGAGAACCTGCAAAGCTGCCACCAGCCCATCGCCAGTCGTGCCGTAATCCGACAATACGATGTGGCCGGACTGCTCACCGCCGACGTTGAAATTGTGGTTGCGCATATGTTCGACAACATAACGGTCGCCCACCTTGGTGCGAGCAAGGGTGAGACCCTTGTCGCCAAGGAAACGCTCAAGACCGAGATTGGACATCACGGTTGCGACAATGCCGCCACCACGCAGGGTATTGTCGGAAGCCCAGCTGTCGGCAATCACCGCCATGAGCTGGTCGCCGTCGACGATCTCGCCGCGTTCGTCGACGATGATGACACGGTCCGCATCGCCATCGAGCGCGATGCCGATATCGGCCCGCACCTCATGCACCTTTTTCTGCAGGGCTTCCGGGTGGGTGGAGCCGCATTCGAGATTGATATTGATGCCGTTCGGCTCGTTGCCGATGGTAACGACTTCGGCGCCCAGTTCCCAGAGTGCTGCGGGAGCCACCTTGTAGGCAGCGCCATTGGCACAGTCGATGGCAATCCTGAGCCCGCTCAGCGTCACATCACGCGGCAGGGTACGTTTGACGAATTCGATATAGCGGTAGATATCGCCATCCACGCGCTTGGCGCGTCCTATCTCGCTCGGCTTGGCGAGCTGGGCATAGAGATCCTTGTCGAGAAGATCTTCGATTTCCAGCTCAAGCTCGTCGGAAAGCTTGTATCCGTCGGGTCCGAAAAGCTTGATTCCATTATCGGAAAATGGGTTGTGCGACGCCGAGATCATTACGCCGATATCGGCCCGCAGCGAGCGGGTCAGCATGGCAACAGCGGGGGTTGGAATGGGCCCGAGCAGGAAGACATCAAGGCCTGCCGCGGTGAAACCTGCGACCAGCGCGTTTTCTAGCATGTAGCCCGAAAGCCGGGTATCCTTGCCGATCACGACACGATGGCGATGATGGCCCCGGCGGAAGATCGTTCCGACCGCAATGCCCACACGCATCGCCAGATCCGGCGTCATGGGGAAGACGTTCGATTGTCCGCGGATACCATCGGTTCCGAAATAACGGCGTGCCATTTGAACTCCAAATCTTTCGGGCATTCCGGCATAGCATAAAACTACCGGAAGCGTTTTTGGCTAAATGCCACAAACCACGATAAACAGCACGTAAATTACAGCAAAAATGGCTTATATCTTGTTACCAAACTGAAAAGGCCACCCGGAAAACCGGATGGCCTTTTTCAATAGTCGTCTTGATCAGGCAATCAGTGCGGCTGTGGCTCCATGCCGCCTTCAGCCTCGCCGTCGCCCTTGGCTTCGCCGTCACCCTTGACTTCGCTTGGGCCATCCTTCTTGGTGCCTGCTTTCGGAACAGCCGAGCCACGGCTGCCAGGAGAATCATCACCCAGATCGCGGGCCGGCTTCTCGCCCCTCAGCAAAGCCTTGATCTCGTCGCCCGTGAGGGTTTCGTATTCCAGAAGACCCTCGGCAATAGCAACGAACCCGTCGTGATTGTCCGTCAGGATACGACGTGCCTCTGTATAGGCCTCGTCAATCAGGCGGCGGACTTCGGTGTCGATCGTCTGAGCCGTTGCCTCGGAGACATTCTTGGACTGCGAGACGGAATGGCCAAGGAAGACTTCCTGCTGGTTTTCACCATAGGCGACCTGGCCGAGAGCGTCGGAGAAGCCCCATTGCGTTACCATGGCGCGGGCAAGCTTGGTGGCCTGCTCGATATCCGAAGATGCGCCGGAGGTGATGTTTTCCTTGCCGAAGGTCAACTCCTCGGCAACGCGGCCACCCATCATGATCACCAGACGCGACACCATCCATTTGTAACTCATGGAGTAGCGGTCACCTTCAGGCAACTGCATGACCATGCCGAGTGCACGGCCGCGCGGAATAATTGTCGCCTTGTGCAGCGGATCAGCCAAAGCAACCTTCAGCGCGGTAATCGCATGCCCCGCCTCGTGGTAAGCGGTCAGTTTCTTTTCCGCTTCGGTCATGGCGGAGGAGCGGCGTTCCGCACCCATCATGATCTTGTCCTTGGCGTCCTCGAACTCCTGCATGGTAACCACGCGTTTGTTACGGCGAGCAGCCATCAGGGCGGCTTCGTTGACGAGGTTCATCAAGTCAGCGCCTGAGAAACCGGGGGTGCCACGGGCCAGAACCTTGAGATCGACATTCGGAGCCAGCGGCACGTTGCGAACGTGAACCTTGAGAATGCGCTCACGGCCGACGATATCCGGGTTCGGCACGACGACCTGACGGTCGAAACGGCCGGGACGCAGAAGCGCGGGATCGAGAACGTCCGGACGGTTGGTGGCGGCGATGAGGATAATGCCTTCATTCGCCTCGAAGCCGTCCATCTCGACCAGCAGCTGGTTGAGCGTCTGTTCGCGTTCGTCATTGCCACCGCCGAGACCGGCGCCGCGATGACGACCGACAGCGTCGATTTCGTCGATGAAGATGATGCACGGCGCATTCTTCTTGGCCTGCTCGAACATGTCACGCACACGGCTTGCGCCGACGCCGACGAACATTTCCACGAAGTCAGAACCGGAAATGGTGAAGAACGGCACATTAGCTTCACCCGCGACGGAGCGCGCCAGTAGCGTCTTACCAGTACCTGGAGGGCCGACCAGCAGCACGCCGCGCGGGATCTTGCCGCCGAGGCGCTGGAACTTCTGCGGATCGCGCAGGAATTCCACGATTTCCTCAAGGTCCTGCTTGGCTTCGTCCACACCTGCGACGTCGTCAAACGTCACGCGGCCGTGCGCTTCCGTCAAAAGCTTGGCCTTTGACTTGCCAAAGCCCATCGCGCCGCGCGAACCACCCTGCATCTGCCGCATGAAGAACAGCCAGACGCCGAGGATGAGGAACATCGGCAAAAGCGTGCCGAGATAGCTCAAAAAACCGGAAGAACCGTCGCTCTCGGGACGCGCGACGATGGTGACGTTCTTGCTCTGCAAGCGCTCCATCAAGCTGTCGTCGATTACTGGGGAATAGGTCTGAAAGGCCGTGCCGTTTTCGGTATAGGTTCCGAGAACCCGGTTACCGGTGACGGTCACGTCGCGAACTCGCCCGGAATCCACATCGCGGAGAAACTGGGAATACGGAATTTCCCGCGAACCCGTTTGCGTCGGCGAAGTCTGGAACATGCTGAACAAAGCGATCAGCAAGAGGGCAATCACGGCCCACAAGGCGAAATTTCTGAAATTTGGGTTCATCGAACTCCCCGAACTCACACGGACATGTTTGCTGCCCGCTATTACTCGACCCTAACATAAGGACGACATCTGCCGTTGCCAAGGCAAAGGGCGTTATCTGATGCGTTTTGGTGTAAAAACTATTCCAAGGCAATTCACGAAAAAGAGGCCGGATTTAAACCGGCGGCTGTGGATAGGCCGCACGGCCGAATAAAACCGCGATGGCATTCGCCAACTCAAGGTCGAAGCGCGGCAGAAAAAGATCGAAGGGGGCAAGCCTCGGCACGATACTGATGGCACCTTCCGGAGAGGCTCGACCGGGAACCAACGTGGCAATTTGCGGCAGGATCGCCATCGCCTGTTTTGCAATCCCTGGCGGCACCGCTGGAAAAAGCGCTGCCGCATCCACAATACCACCCGTCCTGCCCGCCGCAATATTGACCGGAAAAGCCGACGTGTTTTTCACAAGGAAACGATCGTCCCAGAGGCCCTGCCCACCAGCCTCGACTTGCAGTTCCGGCATATTCCGGTGCTCGCGGAAAAGATAAAGCCCGTCCTTTCGGCGATCGAGAAGAACGCGGCCAACCGTTATCCGTCCGTTCTCGCTGGTTTTGAGAAACTGCAACACCCGATCCATGCTGCTGGCCGCCGGGAAATAGACCCTTCCACCGAGATTAGCGATGAGCACCGCTAGCCCGTGCCGAAATTCGGGAAGATCGGGCATCAGGCCTTCAATCGACAATCTGGCGAGCGTGGCGTGAAAGACTTCTGCGTTTTGTTGGAGGAAAAAGGCGGTTTTCTCGGAATATGCCTGTCGTTTGACGGCGGCCTGCGCATCAAACGGCGGCGGAGAGTCGGAAAGCGACTGCCGCACACGAACCCGCTCGTAGTGCGCGTTGTCATTACTCGGGTCGTCAAACCAGCCACGCGAGCGAGATGATACGAAATCGCGGATCTCCTGTCTTTCACAGGTCAGGAACGGCCGCATGATCCAGTGGCGTCCACCGTATAATACAGCATCCGCCATGCCGGCGAGGCCGAGATTTTCGCTGCTGCCGCTTCTGGCGGCACGCATCGCCACGGTTTCCCGCTGGTCGCCAAAAGTATGCCCCGTCATGACGAGATCAGCGCCAATGTCGCTCGCAACACCGGCGATCAGACTATATCGGGCAAGGCGAGAGGCTTCGGAAATGCCGGAAGCGGGTTTGGGGTCATCCCATCGGCGCACGGTATGCGGGATACCGAGTTCCGCGCAGAGCAAGGAGACCTTGTGAGCCTCATCAGCGGATTCCGCCCTTAGGGCATGGTCAACCGTGACGGCGGAAAGCCGCACCCGGTCGGGGTCTGCCTCCGCCCTCGCCTCATGCATTGCCAGCAACAGACCGGTGGAATCGCTACCGCCGGAGATTGCGATGAGAATATGGACGGGTTTGCGAAAATTTTCGACAAAGGACCTTGCCGCAGCGAGCGGCGCAACCGTCTTTTCGTTCAAAATGCGGACATCAACCGGCATGGAAAGACCGCCGCCATGGCAGGAGCAAGATCAGCAGCTCAGCCGCTTCTGTTCGCTGGCAACCTTGTTCAGCACAGTCTTTGAAGCACTGGGATAACGCTTCGGCACTTCGCGCAGCGTGGCGCAGGCGGTCTCGGTGTTGTCCAGAGCTGCAAGCGACATGCCGAGCTTCATCAGCATTTCCGGTGCTTTCGGAGACTTGCCATAGGTCTGATGGCCGTTCAGGAAAGTTTTTGCGGCCTCGTTGAACTTGCCCTGCGAATATTGTGCCTCGCCCAGCCAGAAGCTGGCATCGGCGGCCTTGGCGCCTTTCGGGTAACCCTGGAGATATTGCTGGAACCCCTGCTCCGCAAGCTTGTAATCGCCGGAAAGAACATGGCCGTAAGCAGCCTGATAGATATCGCCCTCGCTGGTGAGTGCTGCGGTGTTGACCGGATCGGTCTTGCGCGCACCGTTGCCGGTGGTAACGCCCGGAAGACTACCGGAAGAATTGTTGGCACCCTGGTTCAATGAGCCACCGATCGGCATGCCCTTGGAATCAAGCTCGATGGAGCCAAGCGTCGTCTCTCCCGGTGCACTCGTCGGCGCGTTCGCGGAAGAGGACGGCGAAACGGAAGCGCCACCCTGAGGTGGCGTTTCGATGATCGTTGCAACGTCGTCGCTCGGCGGAGCGGCCGGAGTGGCCTCCGCCTTCTTTTTCGGCGCAGTGGTACTCGCGCCTTTGCCGCCTTCCAGTTCCTGGAAACGGAATTCATTGTCTTCCTGCGCCTTGCGGATCGTTTCCTGCATCTGCAAAAGCTGGAAGCTCATTTCTTCGATACGGCCGTTGAGCTGCCGGATCTGTTCTTCAAGCTGCTGAACCTTATAGGCTTCATTGGCCTGAACCCGCACAATTGGGACCTGCTGAGAGTTGATCGTGCCGAAGCTACCCCCCGCACCGAACAGCGGACCCGAAACGGCTGTGCCGCTCAAGCCGGTGCAGGCTGCAAGCCCCAGCATTCCCGCCACGACAAGTTTCTTCATCTCATTTGCCCTGCCTTAACTGATTTGCACCGGAATGGCGCAAGCCGGATTTTTTCCATATCAACCGAAAAAGCAACTTAACTTCGGCCAAACTATGAAAAAAACGAAAGGCGGCCCATAGACCGCCTTCCATTCGAGATCACAAAAGCGTCAGGCGATTACATGCCTGCGCCACCGAGAACCGTCACAGCGCGGCGGTTCTGCGACCAGCAGGAAATGTCATCGCAGACGGCGACCGGCTTTTCCTTGCCGTAGGAGATCGTCTTCATGCGGCTTGCCGGAACGCCCTGGGACGCCAGGAAGTCACGGGTTGCAGCGGCACGACGGGCGCCGAGCGCCAGGTTGTATTCACGCGTACCGCGCTCGTCGGCATGGCCTTCGACGGTGATGGCGTATTTCGGGTAACGGGCAAGCCACTGTGCCTGGCGCTGCAGCGTCTGCTGCGCGTCTGCACGGATGGACGTCGAGTCCGTATCAAAGAAGATGCGGTCGCCAACATTAACCGTGAAGTCCTGCTGGGAGCCGGGCGTCGCAGAACCCGCACCGCCGAGACCGAGCTCACCGGCGCTATTCGGCATGTTCTTCTTGTTCGCGCAGCCTGCGAGAGCAAGAGCGAGCGTCATGGCGATAACAGCCGGATTACGGGCCAGTTTCTGCATCGGGCTGAGTGCCGAAGTGTGTGTACGGCTCATCGCCGGTCTCTCCTTGGGATTGCAATAACGTTGCCAGACACTAACGGATCGAGGTTAATAGCCGACAAACGCTTATGGTTAACAGAAAGGAAACGTCCCACTTTTTTGCTCCCTCACAACACTTTGCGGCAAGAAAGAGGCAGTTTCCCGTACGGCATATGTAAAAACATGACGGCGCCGGTTGGGCCGGCGCCGTCATGGCAGTCAATATCAGTCCAGAAGCGGCGACCAGGCCGGGTCTGAAGCGAAGGTGGGAGTCTTGATCAGCTGTTCGTTGTAGCCGGTCAAGTCGATCGAATAGAGCTGCGGACCGCCAGCACCAGCGTTCTGGCGGAAGAACATCAGCACACGGCCGTTCGGCGCCCATGTTGGGCCTTCATTATGAAAGCCGCTGGTCAGAATGCGCTCACCCGAACCGTCGGTTTTCATCACGCCAATCGAGAACTTACCGCCCGATTGCTTTGTGAAGGCGATCAGATCGCCGCGTGGCGACCAGACCGGCGTGGAATACGACCCGTCGCCGAACGAAATACGCTGCTGTCCTGAACCATCGGCATTCATCACGTATATCTGCTGACGGCCGCCACGGTCGCTTTCAAAGGCAACACGTTGCCCATCCGGGGAGAATGACGGTGCAGTATCGATCGCGGACGTGTTCGTCAGGCGCGTCGTGGTTCGTGAGCGCAGGTCCATGGTGTAGATATTGGCGTTACCATCCTGCTGAAGGCTCATGATGACCTTCTGGCCATCCGGCGAGAAGCGCGGCGAGAATGTCATGCCGGGGAAATTACCGACCACTTCGCGCTGTCCGGTTTCCAGCTGCAGCAGGTAAACGCGCGGCTGCTGGCCTTCAAACGACATGTAGGTGACTTCCTGACGGTTCGGCGAAAAACGCGGTGTCAGGACGATGTCGTTCGAATTGGTGAGGTTACGGACGTTGAAGCCGTCCTGGTCCATGATCGACAGCTGACGCTTGCGGGCTGTCTTCGGGCCGCTTTCGGAGACGAAAACGACGCGGGTATCGAAGTAGCCCTTTTCACCGGTGACGCGCTCATAAATGGCGTCCGCGATGATGTGGGCGACACGGCGCCAGTTTTCCGGCTGCGTGAAGAACTGCTGCCCGGTCATCTGCTGGCCTGCGAAAGTATCCCAAAGGCGGAACTCCGCACGCAGACGGCCATCGCTTTCACGCGTCACGCGGCCCGTTACGAGTGCCTGCGCGTTGATAACCTTCCAGTCCTCAAAACGCGGCTGCTGATCCGGGTTGGCGATTTTTTCGATGAAGGCACTCTTGTTGACTGGCGCAAACAGGCCGGAACGCTGCAGATCGGCAGCAATTACGGCCGATACCTGCGCGCCGATGCCGTCACCCGAGATGAAGTCGGTGATGGCGATGGGCAAGGGTTCGACGTTGCCCTTGTTGATGTTGATTTCCACCCGCGCAAAAGCCGGTGCGGAGAAAACCGACATAAGGGCCGCGACAGCGAGCACCAGCCGGATCGGCGAAAATATCTTCATGTTGCCAGGCCTTTCAGCATTCATAGCAATTCACTGGGATCGAAATTCACTACGACTTCGTTCCATGCATCATATTTGTCGGCAGGAAGGTTCGTGAACGGAGCAGAACGCATGATGGCGCGATAGGCACCACCGGAAAGGGCGCGACGCGTTCCCTCGGAACCACCCGTTGCTTCGATCTCGGGTCGGCCGATGATGGATCCATCACGGTCAAGCTTCATGGTGACCCGAACGCGAACGTCCGAGGCATCCGCCATGCCGGGAATGATCTGCCAGTTTTTCTGGATTGCGCCACGCAGCGCATCCATTTCCGTCTGGCTGAGCGTCGAACCGCCCGTGGTCTTTTTGCCGCCAAGCGATGCCTGCTGGGTGGAGCGCTTTGCACCACCACCGGAGGGCGCCTGCTTGTTCAAAAGCGCGGCAACATCGTCAGCGTTAAAATCGCTTTCCTTCGACGAAGCGGATTTCGCCGTTTCCTGCTTTTTCTCACCCGGCTTCTTGTCGGAAGGCTTGTCCGTGGACTTTGCCTGATCGGGCTTGGTCTCTGCAGGCTTCTCAGCGGGCTTCTGCTCGGCAGGTTTGGTCTCAGCCTGTTTCGGCACTTCCGGCTTCGGCGGCTCCGGGCGGGAATTCGGGCGCGGCACATTCGGCGGCACGGGAATTTCGGCCGGTTCCTGTTGCACCGGGGGTGGCTCTTCCGCTTTCGTTTCCTGCGGCGGCGGCTCCGTCTTCGGTTGCGGCGCGATCTCGGGCTTAGTCTGCGGCAAGGCGGCCATTTCCTGCGGCTTCGGAGCCGAGGTCTCTTCCTTGACGATTTCCTTCACCTCATTCGCCTTGGTGTCGACAACCGGCTGCGGCTTTTCCTGCTTTGGCGGAGCGGCCGCACTGATATTGTCGTTCGGCTTTGTAGTAGGCGTCGGCGGCGCTTCTATATCGGCCACGTTGTTGCCGACATTCTGAGCGTTCGGAACGATATCCGGACGTGTAGTCGGAACCGGGGCCGACTTTTCCGCCTTCGGCGCGTTCTTGTCGCCTTGCTGGATCTGGCTCAATTCCTCGATTGGCACCAGCTCCACAGGCAGTGCCTCAGCCTGCGACACGTCAAGAGGCTCCGGCGAGCCCAGGGAAACGAGGGCGAAAGCCAGAAGCGATGCGTGCACGATCGCGGATGTGGTAAGGCTGCCCTTCATCGCTGACGTCAATTATCCTGTTTCTGCTGGGTCACAAGGCCGATATTCTTGAAGCCCGCTGCCTGGATACGCGCCATCACGTCGGCGACGACGCCATAGGCGGCAACGGAATCCGCGCGCACGAAGATGCGTTCGTTATAGCCTGTCGTGGCGATTGCCTGCAGCTTGTCGGCCACCTCGGCCGCCTGGATTTCCGTTTCCTGCAAATGGATCTGGCCATTGGCATTGACGGAAATCGTGATCGGCTGCGTATCCGAATTCAGCGCGTTGGCAGATGTCTGCGGCAGGTCGATCGGAACGCCGACCGTCATCATCGGTGCGGCCACCATGAAAATGATGAGAAGCACAAGCATGACGTCAACCAGTGGCGTCACGTTGATTTCGCTGATCGCGCCGCCCCTGCGACGTCCGCCGCGCCCACGGCGTCCACCGGAACCGCCGCTGCTGCCACCTGCTGACATACCCATAACATCTACTCCATTTTGCCTTGCGGCAAATTACTGCGCGGCGCGCTTATTGGGCTGCCTGCCGCGTCTGAAGTTTTTCATCGATCTGGCGCGACAGGATCGCGGAGAACTCGTCGGCGAAACCTTCCATGCGAGCGGAAAGCTTGTGCGCATCAGCCGTGAACTTGTTGTAGGCGATAACCGCCGGAATAGCCGCGACAAGACCGATGGCCGTTGCCAGAAGCGCTTCGGCGATACCCGGCGCCACGACCGCAAGGTTGGTGGACTTCGAACCGGCAATCGCCTGGAACGAGGTCATGATACCAACGACCGTACCGAAGAGGCCGATGAACGGACCGGCAGAACCGATCGTCGCCAACGAACCGAGGCGAGCCTCGTATTGTTCGCCTTCACGAGCAATCGTCACGTCCATTGCCCGGTCGATACGCATTTGCAGACCGATGGGTGAACGGGCGCCGCGTTCAAATGATTTCTTCCACTCCCGCATGGCGGAAACGAAAATTGCCGCGAGACCAACATTCTGGCGTTCTGCCAGAGTGCGGTAAAGCTCTTCGAGCGACTGGCCAGACCAGAAGACCTGTTCGAACTGGTCGAACTGGCGCTTTGCCTTGCCGAAGCTTACGTATTTGTCGAAGACGATCGCCCACGTCCAGACCGAGGCGGCGATAAGTCCAATCATCACGAACTTCACGATGAGGCCCGCCTGCATAAACAGCGCCCAGAGACTTACATCGTGCGTCGCCGCTGCCAAACCTGCCTGTTCCATAAATATCCAATCCCCGAATCCAAACGCCCGGTACGGGACCGGGCGATTCAAACGCGTGTTAACGCTCGAAGCTATGCAGCAACAGCCGCAAACCCCTTTGCCATACCCCGATACTTGCCAGTAAGCCTTACTTGCCAATAAATTTGGTGAAAGGAAGGCGTGCGCCGCACAAATGCCAGTTGCTAAAGTAAGACACCATTATGGTTAAAGGAGTGTTACAACCGCGCCACGTCTGATGGATTTACTGGACCAGCCCCGAACTTACTTCAGGAATTTTTCGGCCACCGTCTCCGGAAGGCGCCTTGGCCGGCCATTGGCATTGATGACGGCGATGATGACCTTGGCGGCAACAAGCAGCGTTTCGCCGCGCCGGATTTCCTGATTGAGCACCATTTTTGCGCCCCCGGCCTTTTCGGTAAGGGTGGTGATCGTCAACACATCATCCATCCGGGCCGGGCTCTTGAAATCGATCTCCATACGATGGACGACGAAAACGAGACCCTCCTCGTCGGCGGTCAGGAGTGCGCTTTGCTCGCAGCCGAGGCAACGCAGGTAGTCGGTTCGACCGCGCTCGAGAAAATGCAGATAGCGCGCGTGATAAACGAGGCCAGAAAAATCCGTGTCCTCATAATAGACCCGCTGCGTCAGGCGGTGCCCATGTTCGATGAGTTCGCCGGAAAGCGAAACCACAAGCTCGCTCATGATATCTCCTTGGAAAGTTCGGCCGCACCTGAACGACCTTCGCGGACGATAAGATGCTCGTGGCGCTGAGGCAGCATCTCGATGCGCTCAGCAATGAAACGGGGTCTGAGATCGTGTTCCAGCAGCGCGGAAGGCTGCGCGGGCAGCCAGCGGAACTCCACCTCGACGCCATCCAGCACGCGATGCACTATATCGCTTTCATGGAACGGCAAAGGCTGGCGCAGCGAAACCAGATAATAAAATGCCAGTTCATGCGCGGCATAATCATCATAGGCGAAAAAATTCTCCGCCGACCAGAGAAGACGCTCGACGGCGCAATCCCGGTCGAGCTCCTCGCCGATCTCGCGGATGATGGTCTGCTCGGAGCTTTCACCGATTTCCGCCCGCCCGCCCGGCAGGGCCCAATAGCTATCCTTGGCGCCACGCTGGACGAGAAGATAGTTGTCGTGGAAAATCAACGCCGCCACACGCATGCTGAACAGCTGCGGCTTGCGGTCCAGCCGGATCATATGGCGCTCAGGGGCAGAAGTCATTTGGCGTCCAGGTCGCCGTCATACCAGACAAGGTGTCGTGTGGTGTCAGGCAGGTGTTCTATTTCATCCGCGATGAAATAGGGCGGAATATCGAGTTCGGTCAATGCATCACGGGTCGCGGCGACCCAGCGAAACTCGAGCTCGTTATCGCCATCCTGAACGCGGTGAATGATATCCGTCGGGTGAAAGGCAAGGGTCTCCGGCAAATCCATCAGGTAATAGAAACCGAGTTCGTGCCACTCCTTACCCTCATAATGGAAAAAATTCTCGACCGCCCATAGAAGCCGCCCGACCTTCGCTTCGACGCCAAGTTCCTCGACCATTTCGCGCGCCAGCGTTTCTTCGGAACGCTCGCCCATTTCGGCGCGGCCACCCGGAAAGGTCCAGAATTTCTCATGGGACGCGCGGTGCACCAACACGTGGCCATCCCGAAACGCCAGCCCCGCAACGCGCATCTGGAAAATGCGTTTCGGCTTGAATTTCATGCGAATACGGGTGTCCTGCACCGTGGTGTCTTGCGTCATTAACTGAACCTGCTGGCTGGAAACATCAAATCGGTTTCCGTCCACCCTAACGCATCCATCTCGGCTTTTCTCGCCTTTGCGTCGTCTCCCACAATGAATTCATCCAGTTGTGGCGGCTTGATCATGGTGCCGGACAACATGGCATGCACCTGCCCGCGATGATGCGTCTGGTGCTGGAAGAGATGGGACAACACATCATCGCAGCGATCCTGCTGGATGCGTATTCCACGATGAATATTGACGATGGCAGCGAGGCCGTCCTCATCCAGCATGTCGACAAAATCGATCAGTTCTTCGTCCAGTTTCGCTTGGGCAGCATGCAGCTCCGCCATGGTGGTGAAAGGCTCTTCTTCTTCAAAAGCGGCAAGGCCGAGCGTCCCGCCTTTGACAGCGTCGATATAAAACAGGTCAACGGTGTAGATGTGGTTCAGGGTCGCCCGAAGGGTTGGAAAGAAGCTGACGCGAGCGGCCACGAATTCCTCCTGCAACAGCTGAAGACAAGCCTGATGCAGCCTTAAATTAGCCAGCCGGTTGTTGCGCGCGAGTTTGCGGAAAACCCGCATCGGATCGTAGGCCATCGACGTCCCTTCTCATGGCGCCTGATAACGCCGTTTTTCAATCGACGTGTTCAAGCTCGGACTTGCTCTTCAGAACCTTCGCCCCATCTTCCTGCTCGATAAGATAGGCGGGTTCGTCCTTGCTGGCCTTGCGCTTTATCGTGGAACCGGAAATCGTTTTTTCGACATCATCAGTAAACGTCTCGACGATTTTTCCTTCGCCGGTTCCGTTGCCCCATTTCCAGCGAACCTTCGTACCCTTGCGATATTCAGGCATCATCATTTCCTGACCAAAGAAAATCAAATGCGAAAGCGCCGGGCTTGTTCCCTCAATCCTCTTCCAGCGTCAGCCGGAATTGCGCCGCCTCGAGATCTTTAGGCGGCTGCATGCCCAGATGTTTCCAGGCAGTGCCGGTCAGAACGCGGCCGCGCGGCGTGCGCTGGATGAAACCCTGCTGGATCATGTAGGGTTCTATGATGTCTTCGATCGCATCACGCGGCTCCGACAAGCCAGCGGCGATGGTCTCGATACCAACAGGGCCGCCGCCGAAATTGACCGCGATCATGGTCAGATAGCGCATGTCCAGCTGATCGAGACCCATTTTGTCGACAAGCAACCGCGTCAGCGCTTCGTCGGCAATCTCACGGGTGACGGCTTCCGCCCGTGCCACCTCAGCGAAATCGCGAACCCGGCGCAAGAGCCGTCCGGCGATGCGCGGCGTGCCGCGTGCACGCCTTGCTATCTCGCGTGCGCCATCGTCGGTCATGTTCAGACCCATCAGCCGCGCGCCGCGCCGAACGATCAGTTCCAGCTCGTCGACAGTGTAGAAGGCCAGACGGACAGGAATGCCGAAGCGGTCGCGCAGCGGCGTTGTCAGCAAACCAAGACGCGTGGTCGCGGCAACGAGGGTGAACTTGGAAAGATCGATCTTCACCGAGCGGGCCGCAGGCCCCTCACCGATGATGAGGTCGAGCTGGAAATCCTCCATCGCCGGATAGAGAATTTCCTCGACTGCCGGGTTGAGACGATGGATTTCATCGATGAAGAGCACATCGCGCTCCTCGAGATTGGTCAAAAGTGCGGCAAGGTCGCCAGCCTTGGCGATCACCGGTCCGGAGGTGGACTTGAAGTTGACGCCAAGCTCCTTGGCCATGATCTGCGCCAGCGTGGTTTTGCCGAGACCGGGAGGCCCGACGAACAACACATGGTCCAGCGCCTCGCCACGGTTCTTGGCGGCCTCGATAAACACCTTGAGATTGGCGCGAGCCTCGGCCTGGCCGGTAAAATCGTCCAGCGACTGCGGGCGCATTGTGGTGTCGATATCTTCACCGCGCTTGTCCGCCGAAATCAGTCTGTCCGCATCGCTCATAGAGGGCATTCCATTGTTCTAACCAGTTCAAGAGATGGTCTTCGCCGCTATATCACGACTGTCGCACGAAGGCGCTTCACGAAATTCAGCATCGCACCCGGCTTTGTTCGCTTGCTGCGCGCAGCTTAGCGTGAAAGTTCGCGCAGGCCGAGCCGGATGAGTTTGGCACTGTCGCCGCCCTCCCCGCCGTTCTTCAGCGCGGCCGCAACGGCATTTGCGGCCTGATCGCGTGAATAGCCGAGATTGGTGAGCGCCGACACGGCATCCGCCACCGGCGCGGAGGCGACACCCTCGCCAAGTTCCTGCTTGAGCCCGATGGAAGCCGAAGCTTCTCCTGCAAAGGCAGGCGCCTTGTTGCGAAGCTCGGTAACGAGGCGCACCGCCACCTTCGGCCCTACGCCCGGCGCACGCGAAATCATCACCTTGTCCTGCAGCGCTATCGCATTGGCGAGTTCAGAAGGCGACAGGGTAGACAAGACGGCCAGCGCCACTTTCGAACCGACCCCCTGCACACTCTGGAGCAGATTGAACCATTCCCGCTCAAGTGCCGACAAAAAGCCGAACAGCCTCAACTGGTCTTCGCGCACATAGGTTTCGATGAAGAGGACGACCGCTTCACCAGCGGAACCTATTTTTGAGAGTGTGCGCGCCGAGCAATAGGCGACGTAACAAACGCCGTGCACATCCACCAGCACGTAATCCGTGCCGATTTCCTCAATGGTGCCTTTAAGTTTTCCGATCATGATGCCGCCCGCTGCAATGAGACTTCAATATTCAACCGGCTGCCAATAGCCGCGCCATCCTGTCGCCGCCGCGATTATGGGCGTGGCAGATTGCGATCGCCAAGGCGTCCGCCGCATCGTTACCCTTGAATTCTGCTTTCGGCATCAGGATTTTCAGCATCATGTGGATTTGCTGCTTTTCGCCGTGCCCAACACCTATGACGGCTTTTTTGACCGCGTTCGGCGCATACTCGAAAACAGGCAACCCTGCCCTCGCCGGAACCAGCATGGCAATGCCGCGCGCCTGACCGAGCTTCAGCGTGGCGACAGCATCCTTGTTCACGAACGTCTGCTCCACCGCCGCCTCATCGGGCTGATAGCTGTGAACGGTATCCGCCAGCCCATCATGCAGCTGGCACAGGCGGGAGGCGAGATCCATATCACCATCCGATGTCACAGTGCCGGAAGCGACAAACCGAAGGCTGTTGCCGAAGGTTTCGATGACACCCCATCCGGTGCGCCGCAACCCGGGGTCGATACCGATGATTCGAATCGTCTTTTGCATAAGCCACCCTATCTTTTCGGCTGCGACCCTGCCAGCGATAAGTGAACAAAACGACAACATTGATCAAATTTGCAGTGCAGCATTTACCTCTGCTTAAACCGCGTACCGCATTGTTCCCGCACAAAATCAAAAAAGGGGAGCTGCGGACATGATGATCCGCAGCGCAATATTTTCGCCATATCAGCCATCCGGTGGCGCCATCAATGCATGGTGCGGGAAGTGATACGGCATTGAGGGCTGCATCGGCCATGCTGAACCGTTTTCATTCCATATCCACCAAAGTGCTCGTGATTTTCCTTGCGCTGATGACGATCTCGACCGGGGCTCTCACGCTTCTCGGCTATCAAAGCAGCAGCGGCGTTCTCGAGGAACAGGCGTCGAAATCCATGGAGAGCATTCTCGTCTTCAGGGGCGATATGCTGCAGGAACGCCTTGAGCAGCTTGAAACGCAGGCGGATTCTATCGCCAAGATCGAATCCCTGCAGATGGCGGTAGTTTCCATGCGCAGCGGCTGGGGCACCGTGCAGAAGAGTTCCGGCGACGCAAAGGCGGAACTGCAACGCGTCTTCGTCAAGGAAAACCCCTACGGAGAGAAAGAAAAGCTCATCAAGCCCGAAAATCCGAGCGGCTTTTATTATTCCACCCATGAAAAAACCCAGACGGATATCGGCGGCTACCTCAAGGGAACCCCATTCAGCGATGTTCTATTCATCGATCCGGCCGGCACGGTTTATTACTCCTATCTGAAAGGACCGGCTTTCGGGGAAACCGTCACGGGTGGCGCCTGGGCGGATAGCGGCCTTGGGGCTGCTTTTGCGCGCGGAGCCACCAACGCAGGAAAAGCCGTGAACGACGTGGCGCAGACGAGTTTCTCCGGTCTGCGCATCGACGCCGCGACTAAAGAGGCCGGCATCTATTTCGGTATTCCGGTAGTCAAATTCGGTGCGTTCAAGGGCATCGTTCTCTTCCGCGTCAAACAAGAGGTCTTCAGCCAGATCCTCGCGAAAGGCATCTCCGCCGGCAGCTCCGAACAATCCGCGATCGTTTCCGCCGATGGCAAGGTTCTGGGCGTGGACGGAAACGGTCTCGTCAGCCTTAATCCGGCAATCTATGGCTTCCATGCACAAGCACTCAATACGTCCGGTATGACGATTGCCAAGATCAACCGTCCGGACGGCGAAGCCAATGCCTATGCCCGCGCCTTTTCGTTTGCCGGTGAAAAATACCTCGCGGTGGAAAGCATGTTGCGCAGCGAGTTGAACGCCGGTTCCATTTCGATTGCCGGCACGCTAGCCGTCATCGGCCTTTGCGTTCTGGCAGCCATGTGCGCGGCAACCGCCTTTTTTGCACGGCGCCTGTTCGCACCGCTGGAGAAGCTGGCCGGGCTGACCGGCGAAGTGGCGGCAGGCCGTCTCGATGCCGAGATCGGCAATCAGGACCGCAAGGACGAGATCGGCCGCATGGCGCGCGCGCTTGGCAGTTTCCGCGAAAAACTCATTTTGCAGAGGGAAATGGAAGCGACCGCGTCCCGTACGCGCGAGGAAGCCGAAATGGCACGCCGCGCACATCTTGCGGAACGAGAGGCCGAGGCCGGCACGCTGCAAATGGTCGTGCGTTCTCTTGACGAAGGGCTGGATCGACTGGCAAGCGGCAATCTCGCCTATCGCATTGAGACTGTCTTCCCAGACGATCTTGAAAGCCTGCGCCACAACTTCAATACGGCGCTTGCAAGGCTCAGCGAGACCATGCAGGCCATCGGCGGCAATTCCGCCGCCGTTCGCGGCGGCTCGGAGGAAATGCGAGTAGGTGCAGACCAGCTCGCTGAGCGCACCGAACGGCAGGCCGCCTCCATTACCGAGACGGCAAGCGCCATCAAGGCAATCACCGAAGCCGTCCGCGACCAGATCGAACGCGCCGAACAGGCAACACGGATCGCCCGCGACGCCAGTACGCAGGCCACTGCGTCCAGCCACGTCATGGAGCAAACAATCGCCGCCATGGAAGCGATCCAGACCTCGTCGCGCCAGATCAACCAGATCATCGGCGTTATCGATGAAATCGCCTTCCAGACCAACCTTCTCGCCCTGAACGCAGGTGTGGAAGCCGCGCGTGCGGGCGAGGCCGGCAAGGGTTTTGCCGTTGTGGCGCAGGAGGTGCGCGAGCTGGCACAACGCTCGGCCGCCGCCGCAAAAGAAATCACCAGCCTGCTGAAGCGCTCCACCGACGAGGTTTCCACCGGCGTGGCACTGGTCGAAAAGGCGGGGGCCTCGCTAACCGGCATCGGCAAGCACGTGCAGACCATCAGTTCCCGCATCGAAGAGATCATGGAATCCACCCGCGAGGAGGCGCATACGCTTGCGGAAATCAACAGCACCGTCACCAGTCTCGACACCATGACGCAGCAAAATGCCGCCATGGTGGAGGAGACGACGGCGGCCATTCACAATCTCGCTTCCGAGGCGGGCGAGATGGACGGCAGGCTCGGACAATTCGTGCTCGCTTCCGACCGGCAACCTCCAGACCATCGCGAAACCCGGCAATTCCGTCGAGCGGGCTAAAAAAATGAAAAGGGGCCTCTTTCGAGGCCCCAATTTTTTTGAACCATCCTTCAATTCTGCGCGACTTCTATGGTAAATCGGGACACGCGCCTTACATCCGCATCAAAGACAGAATTTGTGTAGGAGCGTTGGATGATCCCCTTTTCCATTCTCGACCTTTCGCCAATCGGCGAAGGCGAGAGCGTCAGCCAGGCGCTTGAGAATTCTCGCCGCATGGCGATCAAGGCTGAAGACCACGGTTACAACCGCATCTGGCTTGCGGAGCACCATGGCATGCCCGGTATTGCGAGCGCAGCCACATCGCTCGTGATCGCCCATGTTGGTGCCGCCACGAAACATATTCGCGTCGGTTCAGGCGGCATCATGCTGCCTAACCACTCCCCGCTCGTCATTGCCGAACAATTCGGCACGCTGGCGGCACTGTTGCCTGGCCGGGTCGATCTCGGACTTGGCCGCGCGCCGGGAACCGATATGCGGACGGCAAGGGCGCTGCGCCGCAATCTTGATGCCGGTGCGGAGAACTTCCCGCACGACATCATCGAGCTCCAGCAATACCTTGGCCAGCCCCAGCAGGATCAGGCGATCCTTGCCGTGCCCGGCATGAATTCGCACGTGCCGCTCTGGTTGCTTGGCTCAAGCACCTATAGCGCGCATCTGGCAGCTGCACTCGGCCTGCCCTATTCCTTTGCGTCGCATTTTGCGCCTGACATGCTGATGGAGGCGATCCATATCTATCGCGAGCGCTTCCAGCCCTCTGCGACGCTGGACAAGCCCTATGTGATGGTTGGAGTGATGGGAGTCGGCGCCGATACCGACGAGGAGGCGCAATATCTCTTCACCTCGTCACAGCAGCAATTCGTCAACCTGCGCCGCAATGTACGCGTCCCGTTCCCCAAGCCGGTTTACAGCATGGACGACCACTGGAACGAGATGGAGCGTTTTTCGGTGGAACATACCTTGCGTTTCGCCGCCGTCGGCTCGCCTGAAACAATCGGACGCCACCTCGACGGCTTCCTCGCCGAAACGCAGGCCGACGAACTGATCGTCTCGATGCCGATCCACAATATCGAAAAACGGCTGCGATCCGTGGAGATCTTCGCCGATGTGCGGACCTCCATCAGGAAGGCCGCCTAAACAAAAAGCCCCGGAGCGATGACGCTGCCGGGGCTTTTTTTTAAATCTGAACCGTCAGGCGGAAAGCTTGGCGAGAATTTCTTCCGAAACTTCGAAGTTGGAATAGACGCTCTGCACGTCGTCATCGTCTTCGAGATTGTCGATGAGCTTCATCAGCGACTGCGCCTTTTCCTCATCCACCGGCACCGTGTTCTGCGGCTTCCAGATTGCCTTGACGCTTTCAGCTTCGCCGAGCACGCCTTCCAGCGCCTTGGAAACCTCGTTCATCGCCTCGAAACCGCAGATGATGGTGTGACCGTCCTCAGAAGATTCGACATCGTCGGCACCAGCTTCGATAGCCGCTTCCATGACCTTGTCGGCATCGCCGACTTCGGCCTTGTAAGTGATCTCACCGACGCGGTCGAAGGAGAAGGAAACCGATCCGGTTTCGCCGAGTGCGCCACCAGCCTTGGTGAAGATGGAGCGGACGTTGGAGGCGGTGCGGTTGCGGTTGTCGGTCAAGGCCTCGACGACGACGGCGACGCCACCCGGGCCGTAACCCTCGTAACGGACCTCATCGTAGTTTTCGCTGTCTGCACCGGAAGCTTTCTTGATCGCGCGCTCGATATTGTCCTTCGGCATGGACTGGGCCTTGGCGTTCTGAATTGCCAGGCGCAGGCGCGCGTTCATGTTCGGGTCGGGCATGCCCGCCTTTGCCGCAACGGTGATTTCACGCGCAAGCTTGGAAAACATTTTGGACCGAACGGAGTCCTGCTTGCCCTTGCGGTGCATGATGTTCTTGAACTGTGAATGACCAGCCATGGAAAACCTGATTGTCTTAATTTGGAGATTGCGGGCCTTATAAGTGCGATATGCCCGCCGTTCAAGCCCGCAAGCGCTTTCTCTTGGCCGCAAGAATATAAGGAACTGATTTATCCGCTTTTCGTTTTGACAATGAAAGCGGAAGAGCGGGACATTTTTCACCCTCCCGGTCGCCGCAGCAAACCCAACGGAGGAAACACATGGTCAGTCTGACTGAAGCAAGAGAAAACCCTGCCCGCCAGCTCTGGGATGAGGTCAATTCGGTCCATGCCGGCATGCTTGGCCTCGAGGGCCTGCACAATCATATGCAGCCGATGGCACCGCACGCCGACCCCAAGACCAACACGATCTGGTTTTTCTCCAAGAAAGACACCGATCTCGTCAAAACGCTGAAGCCGGGTTCGCGGGCTCATTTTTGTGTCGTCGGCAAGGACCATGATTATCACGCCTGCCTCTCGGGTGTGCTCGAGGCGCGCGACGACAGGACAAAGATCGAAGAATACTGGAACTCCGTCACCGCAGCCTGGTACGAGCACGGTAAGAGCGATCCGCAACTGACGATGCTGGCGCTGCATGTTGACGACGCGGAAATCTGGGCCTCGACTGACAGCACGCTAAAATTCGGCTGGGAAATCGCCAAGGCCAATATGTCCGACGATAAAATGCCTGATGTCGGCGTTCGCCAGCACCTCGCCTTCGCCTGAGATACCGACTCCCCCGACTTTCCTCGCCGGTCGCTTTACTATATGCCTTTTGGCACCAGTATCTGCGGCTGGCGGGGAAGGTTTCTCATTGAGACCCGGATGATCGCATCTTTTGCGTAGGCGATCTGGAAGCTTTCCCCAAACATCGTCAAAAACTGCTCCAACGGAGGCCCAGTGCGGTGCATGGGCAAGATCAGTGCGGAGCGCAGGCGCTTGACCACGCGGCTCATGCTGTCGGCCCCCATCGTCAAACCACCATCCACTGGAACCATCAGCACATCCAGACGACCAATTTCGGCATAATGCTTGTCCGTCAGTTCGTGATGCAGATGGCCGAGATGGCCGATACACAGCCCCGCGACCTCGAAGATGAAAATGGAATTGCCGTTTTCCTGAAAGGATTCGTAATCGCCCCAGCGGTTGCGAATGTCAGTCGCGACGTTGCGGATATAGACATCACCAACCAGAAGCTTGTGCTCGGCCTTTTCTCCGGGCGTATCGCTCCAACCGTGCAGCACATGTTGAATGGCCGGATCCGGACTAAGAGTGAAATGCGTCATATGCGCCCGGTTCATCGTCACCACTGTCGGCGTGACCGGTGGGCGATAGACGCCATTATAATCTGTGGCGATCGTCACGCCGCCAGGACTTTCGATGAGATAGGTGGAATGGCCGATGAAGCTGATCTTCACCTCTTCCTTAGCCGTGGCCTGCGCCAGCTGGGCACCTGCCGGTTTGAAGCTGGCGAACATGACGCCGGGAATGTTGCGGGCGATTGCCTGGCACTGGCTCACAGGAGGGCGGCTTCCAGCCTGGGAAAAGGCCGCTCCCGCGCACGCAACCAGTCCGGCCATTGCAAGCATTAGCACGCGCAGCATCATGCCACTCCCTCGAACTTGCGAAGAAAGGAAGATGAGGCAGGTTTTGCAGGGCGTCCAGCGCCAACAGCGGCGGAACGCTCACGATCTCGTCATTGTGAACGGGTGATGAGCGCTAGAAGCCGAAAGCTCACGCCCAGAAGGACGGGAGGGTTTCGGAGAGCCTCGGGCCAATTCGCAGCGGTGCGATCTTTTCCGCAAGGCCGGTCCGGTCGGAAATCTCGACGCCGACGCCGCAGATCGTCGCAGGTCCACTGGCGGCTTCGAAACGGCCCTTCGGCATTTTGGAAATGAAGCGGTTGATCGGCTCTTCCTTTTCCATGCCAAGCGAGCTGTCGTAGTCACCGCACATGCCGGCGTCCGACATATAGGCCGTGCCACCGTTCAAGATCTGGGCGTCAGCAGTCGGAACATGGGTGTGGGTGCCGACGACGAAGCTTGCGCGCCCATCAACGAAATGACCGAAACACTGTTTTTCGCTCGTCGCTTCCGCGTGGAAATCGAAGATGATGGCGTCGGCCTGCTCCTTCAGCGGGCAGGCAGCGAGAATGTTCTCCGCCGATTTGAAGGGATCGTCCAGTTCCGGATGCATGAAGACCCGGCCCATGATGTTGGCGACAAGCACACGCGCGCCGTTGCGGGCGTAAAAGATGCCCGAGCCCTTGCCAGGCGTACCATCGGGATAATTGGCTGGCCGCAGGAACTGGTCATGGCGCTCGCAGAAGGAAACGGCCTCCTTCTGGTCCCAGACATGGTTGCCGGTCGTCACCACATCCGCACCGGCATTGATGGTTTCGAGATAGATATCCTCGGTGATGCCGAAACCACCGGCGGCGTTTTCGCCATTAACGATGACGAAATCGAGCTTCAGATCGGAAACAAGCCCGGGCAACCTGTCCCAGACAGCCGTGCGTCCGGTCTTGCCAACCATATCTCCGAGAAAAAGAAGCCTCATTCACCCGCCCCGATCTTGCGCATGTTCCTAAATTCCGTCCCCTCTAACGGGTAATCCATCTTTTAAAAAGTGCTAAAACGCCTTTTTCCCATCGGTCATCAACGGCTAAGCCGAAAACCAGCGCAGGCCACTCTCCGTCAGAACCGCCTGAAGCGGCACGTCATGCGGCTCCGCCGGCACGGATGGCACTTCCTGACAATCAAATGCGACGCCGATGAGAACGGGCGCTCGGCCTTTGCCGTGCAATCTCGCAATCGCGCGATCATAATGACCCGCGCCATAACCGATACGCTGACCCTGCCCGTCAAAGACGGAAAGCGGGACGAGCAGAATATCCGGATCGAGAACTTCTGCGTCCTCCGCCGGACCGGTCGTGCCGAAGCCCGTCTTCACCAGCGGTGCATCCGCATCAAAGGCGCGGAAAATGATGGTCTCCCGGTTCAGCACAACGGGAAGGGCGAGGCGCCCGCCTCTTGTCCGCAGTGCCTCCATCAACGGCCGAATATCGGCCTCTGAGCGAATGGGCATGAAACCGGCAATAACGGCACCTGGCGAGAACGGAATGGCAGATGCACCATATGCTGTCATCGCCTCGCTTTTTTGCTGACGCTCGGCTTGTGGCAACGCATCACGCGCGGCAAGCCTCTCGCCGCGCAGCCTTGCTTTTTCGGCGATGTCGCCGGACATCAGGCAGCCCGGCTCACGAGCACCTTGTCGATACGGTGTCCGTCAAGGTCTATGACCTCAAAACGCCAGCCGTTGCGGGTGATGTGTTCGCCCAGTTCCGGCAGGCGACGGAACTCGTCAAGCACCAGACCGGCAACGGTCTCGAACTCGGCGTCTTCGTCGATCTGGAAGCCCATGCGGTAAGCGAACTCATCGGCGGGCATCCAGCCGGCAACGAGGAACGAACCGTCCTCGCGCTCGACGATCGCCGGCTCCTCGTCATTGTCTTCCTGGAAGGCACCTGTGATTGCTTCCAGAACGTCGCCAGAGCTGACGATACCTTCGAAATGGCCGTATTCGTCATAGACCAGCACCATATGCACGGTGGAACGGCGCAATGACTGGATGACATCGACAGCGCTCGTCAGATCCGAGACGACGGGAACTTCGCGCAGAAGCTCGCGCACGTTCAGCTCCTTGCCGGATGCCAGCGCATCGAAAGCGTCCTTGGCGAAAAGCACGCCCAGAATTTCATCGGAGGCGCCGTTGCGCACGGGCAGGCGGGAACGCTGCGTTTCCCGAAGCTGAACGCGGATTTCTTCCGCACTGTCTTCAATATCGACGACTTCCACGTCGCGGCGCGGCGTCATCAGGCCACGGGCATTACGGTCGGCAAGGCGCATGACGCTGGTGATCATCGCCGATTCCTCGGTTTCGATGACGCCGGCGCTATGAGCTTCCGCCAGAACCGTGCGGATTTCGTCATCCGTGACCGATGCATTGGACGTGCCGCTATGGCCGAGAAGCGCAAGGATGGCCTTGCCGGATTTGTCGAGAAACCAGACCAGTGGCGCGCCGACCTTGGAGAGCATCACCATAGTGGGTGCAACACGGGCAGCGATCTTTTCCGGATCGCGCAGCGCAATCTGCTTCGGCACCAGTTCGCCGACGATCAGCGACAGATACGTGATGGCGACGACCACGGAGCCCACGCCCAACGCATCGGCAACCCGATCGGGGACGCCCTGCACCGACAGCCATGCCGTGAACCGGGCGCCGAGGGTGGCACCGGAAAACGCACCGGAGAGAACGCCGACCAGCGTGATGCCGATCTGCACCGTGGAAAGAAAGCGTCCGGGATTTTCGGAAAGACCGAGCGCCATCGTGGCGCCCTTGCTGCCGTGCGCGGCAAGCACCTTGAGCCTCGCCGGTCTGGAGGAGACAACGGCAAGCTCGGACATGGCAAGCACACCGTTCAATACGGTGAGCAGGACCACGATCATAATTTCAGTAAACAAGTTTAGCTCTTTGGGCTGTTGAACGGCACGTCGCGGTTTTGGCCGCAGCGCCCTCTTTCAAAAAAAGGGCATGACAGACATACCAATTGAGATAATAGGGAATTGTTCCGCCATTGCAATGACAGCAGCATAAAAAAGCCGTCTCCGGCAGCAATGAAAAATAACTGTCGACACTATATGAGTCAGAAGAAGAATCGGGGAGTGACCCGAAGCTCCAAGTGCGATCCACGGCGACCGATGGAGATTTACGATCCTGGGTGCCTACAAATGTAGGTGGGCGCCATGTGTCCAGCCCCACGGGACTGGCCAGGGACAGCTCCCTTTGGATCGAGTATGGCCCCAGGGATTGTGGTTCCTGTCGGGAAGCGCAGAACGCCTCTTAGATATAGGACGTATCCAACCAAACCACCAGAGGGCCGCGAACGAATTTTGTTGCTGGAAAGCTTTGCCGACGATCAATGCGCCGCAGGCTTTGGCCGCGCCAGGAGTTTTTCGGTAATACCGTTCAGACGGTCGGCCAGATCGCTGATGGCAACGGCAACCATCTCGTCCGATCTTGCCTTGTGTTCGGCCATACCGTCGCGGTTGCGAGAAAGGGACGCTATTTCCCCCTCCAGCTTTTCGATCTTGCGGTTGAGCTCGGAAAGTTCGTCCATCACCATGATGCCCGACATGACGGTCAAGCGCAGATCACCGATTTCGCCGAACTGGCTCTTTAGATGCCCCACATAACGGTCAAAACGGGTAGCGAGATCGGTCAGGTGCTCTTCCTGCCCTGCCTCGCAAGCCATGCGGTAGGCCTTGCCGTCGATCATAACAGTAACTTGCGCCATGAAACCGCTCCCTATCGATCCAGCACCGCGCGAATCGTCTCCATCGCCGTCACCAGACGGCGGGAAACCTCGCGGTTGACTTCTTCGAGACGATTGGCGCGAAACTCGGCCTGGTCCAGCTCGTGCGCGAGCCTTGCGCGATCGACATGGACCCGCTTGACCTCGTTATCGATTTCGCCCGTCTCCCTTTGCCGTTCGATACGCATATCGATGGCATTTTCGAGATTTGTGATGGCAGCGCTCAGCTCTGTCACCGCAGATTGTACGGTCTTCTCAGCCGACATCGTTTTTTCCAACTCGCAAGTAACCGGCCGAATCGTCCGGTTTCAGGCCTTTTCAACATCCAAGAGGTTATTACCCGATTTATCATCACGTCAATCAAACCAGTGCATTGAGGCGTTTTGCTCTGTGGATGAACGAGGAAACGGCGACACATATCGCACGATTTTTCTCGAGACACCCGTTTTGCTAAACGATTTTTATCCTTGAGAGAACCGCAATTGCCCGTGGATTTATTGACTTGCCTGCCTCACCTGCTATGGATCAACCCGCTTTTTGGATAGTTGCGTAAAACTATCTCCCTTCACCCGGAAACAGACGGAAAAGCCATGATTTCTCGCGACAAACACGACCGGATGGCCAATGCAATCCGCTTTCTTGCCATGGATGCAGTAGAGAAGGCCAACTCCGGCCATCCCGGCCTGCCGATGGGCGCAGCTGATGTCGCCACTGTTCTTTTCACCCGCTTTTTGAAGTTCGATCCCAAGAGCTCGCTGTGGCCGGATCGTGACCGCTTCGTGCTGTCTGCGGGCCATGGTTCGATGTTGCTTTACTCGCTGCTCTATTTGACGGGCTACGAGGACATGACGATCGACGAGATCAAGCGTTTCCGTCAGTTCGGCTCCAAGACCGCCGGCCATCCCGAATATGGCCACGCGACCGGTATCGAAACGACGACCGGCCCGCTCGGCCAAGGCATCGCCAACGCCGTTGGCATGGCAATCGCCGAACGCAAGCTGGAAGAAGAATTCGGCTCCGATCTGCAGAACCACTTCACATATGTGCTGTGTGGCGACGGCTGCCTCATGGAAGGCATCAGCCATGAAGCCATCGCGCTCGCCGGCCACCTGAAGCTTAACAAGCTCGTTCTGTTCTGGGATGACAACAACATCACCATCGACGGTGAAGTTGGCCTTTCCGACAGCACCGACCAGATCGCCCGCTTCCAGGCTGTTCACTGGAACACCATACGCGTCGACGGCCATGATCCGGATGCGATTGCCGCCGCGATCGAAGCTGCACATAAATCCGACCGCCCGACCTTCATCGCCTGCAAGACCGTGATCGGTTTCGGCGCACCAAACAAGCAGGGCACCCACAAGGTTCACGGCAACCCGCTGGGCGCCGAAGAAATCGCCGCCGCCCGCAAGAGCCTCAACTGGGAAGCCGAAGCTTTCGTCATTCCGGAAGACGTACTGGATGCATGGCGTCTCGCCGGCCTGCGCTCTACCAAGACCCGTCAGGACTGGGAAGCCCGTCTCGAAGCCACCGAAGCCGGCAAGAAGGCCGAATTCAAGCGCCGCTTCGCCGGCGATCTGCCCGGCAACTTCGACAGCGCGATCGATGCCTTCAAGAAGAAGATCATCGAGAACAACCCGACCGTTGCGACCCGCAAGGCCTCGGAAGACTCGCTTGAAGTCATCAACGGCATTCTGCCGGAAATGATCGGCGGCTCTGCCGACCTGACGCCGTCCAACAACACCAAGACCAGCCAGATGAAGTCCATCACCCCGACGGATTTCTCCGGCCGTTACCTGCATTACGGCATCCGCGAACACGGCATGGCAGCAGCCATGAACGGTATCGCACTGCATGGCGGTCTCATTCCCTATGCCGGCGGCTTCCTGATCTTCTCGGACTATTGCCGTCCGTCGATCCGTCTGGCTGCCCTGATGGGCATCCGCGTCGTCCACGTTCTGACGCATGATTCCATCGGCGTCGGCGAAGACGGCCCGACCCACCAGCCGGTGGAGCAGATCGCCGCGCTGCGCGCCATCCCGAACCTGCTCGTCTTCCGCCCGGCGGATGAAACCGAGACGGCGGAATGCTGGCAGCTGGCGCTTGAGCAGAAGCATCGTCCTTCGGCGCTGGCGCTCACCCGCCAGAACCTTGCGCCTTCGCGCAAGGAATACGAAGAAAAGAACCTTTCCGCTTACGGCGCCTACGAACTCGTATCCGCAAGCGATGCCAAGGTTTCGATCTTTGCATCCGGTTCGGAAGTGGAAGTAGCGCTCAAGGCCGCAGCGACGCTGAAGGACAAGGGCGTTTCCGCCCGCGTCGTTTCCGTTCCCTGCTTCGAGCTCTTCAAGGAGCAGCCGGAAACCTACCGCAACGCCATCATCGGCAAGGCTCCGGTCAAAATTGCGGTGGAAGCCGCCATCCGCCAGGGCTGGGATTACTTCATCGGCTCCGACGGCGCTTTCGTCGGCATGCATTCCTTTGGTGCGTCCGCGCCGGCGAAGGATCTCTTCAAGCACTTCGGCATCACGGCGGAAGCTGTCGTCGCCGCAGTCGAGGCAAAACTTGCATGAGGGCTTCCCAAGCCCTCACATTCCGCAAAGACCAAGCACATATCTTGTTCGGGAGACTATAAATGACTGTAAAAGTTGCCATTAACGGCTTTGGCCGCATCGGCCGCAATGTTCTGCGTGCCATCGTCGAATCCGGCCGCACCGATATCGAAGTCGTTGCCATCAACGACCTCGGCCCGGTTGAAACCAACGCCCACCTGCTGCGCTACGATTCGATCCACGGCAAGTTCCCGGCAGATGTGAAGGTCGAAGGCGACACGATCATCGTTGGCGGCGGCAAGCCGATCAAGGTTACGGCCGTTCGCGATCCGGCAACGCTGCCGCACAAGGAACTGGGTGTCGACATCGCGCTCGAGTGCACCGGCATCTTCACCGCCCGCGACAAGGCCGCTGCCCACCTGACGGCAGGCGCGAAGCGCGTCATCGTTTCCGCTCCTGCTGACGGCGCTGACCTCACGGTCGTCTTCGGCGTCAACGACGATCAGCTGACGAAAGACCATCTGGTCATTTCCAACGCGTCCTGCACCACCAACTGCCTCGTGCCAGTTGTGAAGGTTCTCGATGACGTCGTTGGCATCGATCACGGCTTCATGACGACGATCCACTCCTACACCGGCGACCAGCCGACGCTGGACACCATGCACAAGGATCTGTACCGCGCCCGCGCCGCAGCCCTTTCCATGATCCCGACCTCGACGGGTGCAGCCAAGGCCGTTGGCCTCGTTCTGCCGCACCTCAAGGGCAAGCTGGACGGTACGTCGATCCGCGTTCCGACCCCGAACGTTTCGGTCGTCGATTTCAAGTTCATCGCCAAGCGCGACACGACGGTTGAGGAAGTCAACGAAGCAATCAAGTCCGCTTCCAACGGCAAGCTGAAGGGCATTCTCGGCTACACCGAAGAGCCTTTGGTCTCCCGCGACTTCAACCACGACAGCCACTCCTCGATCTTCGCGATCGATCAGACCAAGGTCATGGAAGGCAAGTTCGTGCGCGTTCTTTCCTGGTACGACAACGAGTGGGGCTTCTCCAACCGCATGTCGGATACGGCCGTCGCATTTGCGAAGACCATCTGAACAGGCACCACGGTTCGCGAATTAAGAAAAACCGGCAGGCGCAATCCTGCCGGTTTTTCTTTGCCAAAAAATTGCCGGCGGACGAGGGACCCGCCGGCATCGCTCCTGAAGCAAGGCGGGCGCTTCGGATCGAAAACCATCGCCCGGCAAGAGGCGCATGAGACCAAGCCGACTAAGTCTGATGAGCTGCACAACCCGTTATTTCCTGTTGTTGATGATAATCTGATCCGAACTGCTACCGCTCCAGATCGTATCGAAAGTCTGTTGCCTCAAATCGCTTTGCTGCATGGAAAGCTTCATCATGCAGTCAGCGAAATCACGCGAACCTTCAGGGTAACCAAACACCCGGCAACGCTCGCGTTGGGCGGCCATGTTTTCAGCCGTCTGTTCCGTGCTCGAACAGCCCGAAACAATTGGGCCGACCGCCAGCAAGGCAACGAATATAGTAATGGATTTCCGTTTCATCCGATCGCTCCGGTCATGGTGAAAGCAACTCGGACGCGACAACTAACGTAGCTGCATTGTCTCTATGTTACGTCGAAACGCCGGCACGCGAATTGTTTGCGCGGAACATCCACAGCGCTGCCCGCCATGAACGTTTCGCCCGGGCGCCGAAAAAAATCCCATTTCCTGCCTTCGTCTGGTCCACTTTGAAACGGACAAGAAGAACAGGGACAACGGTCGTGCGCAATGCACTTCGGCCCTGCCGTATCATTCGATACACCCCGCCTTGCGTCGCCTTTCATCGCCACCCACAACAGCGCTGACAGACCGCAACCCGTGGCGCATTGACTGCAAACGTGCAGGGCATTGATTGCGACGGCCAGCGCGGTTTGAAAGAGGCGGTGGACGTGGAATCATTTTATCTTCTGTTGCTGGTGGCAACTGTTCTGGTTCTCGTCGCAGCGTTCTCAAGCCTCATCGCCTTCCGGTTCGGCGCACCGCTCCTGCTGCTCTTCCTGATGATTGGCCTTGCGGCAGGCGTGGATGGCCTCGGTATCCAGTTCACCAACAATCCGCTCGCCTATATGCTCGGCTCGCTCGTTCTCGCCGTCATCCTTTTCGATTCCGGTTTCGGTACGTCGATACAATCTTTCCGGCTTTCGGCAGCGCCCGCCGTCGCCCTCGCCACCGTCGGCGTCATCCTCACATCCGTGTTTTTCGCAGGCGCTGCCGCCCTGTTGCTCGGACTGTCGTGGCTGGAAGGCCTGCTGCTCGGCGCCATCGTCGCCTCTACGGATGCGGCAGCCGTATTCTTTCTCTTGCGCATCGGCGGCATTCATATCCGCGATCAGGTCCGCTCAACGCTTGAGGTCGAATCCGGCACCAATGATCCCATGGCGATTTTCCTCACCGTCGCGCTGGTCGAGATCATCGCCAAGGGACAGGGACTGGCCGGCATCGACACCGGCTTCCTGCTGCTGTTCGTCGAGGAAATGGGTCTCGGTGTTATCTTCGGCCTGCTCGGCGGCGTCATGATCGCAACAGTCGTCAACCGTTTCGCTGCCGACCGCGGGCTGGCGCCGATCTTCGTGCTGGCTCTTGCCCTGCTGGTCTTCTCCTTCACCGGCGCTATTGGCGGCAGTGGATTTCTTGCGGTCTATGTGGCGGGCATCGTTGCCGGCAACCGCCGGATTTTTGCCAAGGAGACCATCCGCCGTTTCCATGAAGGGCTGACCTGGCTTGCCCAGATCATCATGTTCCTGATGCTCGGCCTTCTGGCAACGCCATCGCAATTTCCAGCGATTGCCATTCCGGCCGTGCTGCTTGCGCTTTTCCTGATCTTTGTCGCCCGCCCGCTGGCGGTGTGGCTCAGCCTCATGCCCTTCAACTATACCCAGCAGGAAACCTCCTTCGTGGCATGGGTGGGCCTTCGTGGAGCGGTTTCCATCCTGCTTGCCATCATGCCCATTCTTGGCGGGCTGGACGATGCGCAAATCTATTTCAATGCCGCCTTCATCATCGTGCTCGTGTCGCTTCTGCTGCAAGGCTGGACCATCAAGCCGGTGGCAACACGGCTCGGGCTGATCGTGCCGCCGCGCATGGGTGATGTCGACAAACTGGAAGTGGACCTTCCCGGCACTGCCAATCACGAACTGATTTCCTACCGCGTGGCCAAAGGCAGCGCCATCATGCAGGGCGAGCGAATTCCCCGCTGGGCGATGCCTTCGCTCGTCGTGCGTGATGGCAAATCCATTCGCTACCAATATGCCGGGCGCCTGCGCGAAAATGATCTCGTCTATCTTTTTATCGCGCCCGGTTATACGCGGCTGATCGACCGGCTGTTTGCAAGCGCCCTGCCGGTTGCGGATGACGACGCCGATTTCTTCGGAATCTTTGCAATCTCTCCCGCGCGTCCGGCCACGGAGCTTGACGCCGCCTACGGCCCCGGCCTTATTTCGGCCCACGAGCATGCCATGACCATCGCGGAACTGATCGAGGCGCGCCTTTCTGGCAAGGCAGATTATGCCGACCGGGTGCGCCTCGGTTCTATTGTTCTCATCGTTCGGGCGCTGGACGAACATGAGGCGATTACCGGGATCGGAATTTCGCTTGAGCCGGTCGAACCGGCTATCGGCCTGCCGATCTTTATCAGCTTTTCGGAAATTCTCCGCCGCGTGCGCGCTTATCTGGCGCAGCGGCGCCAGTCGGGCTCCACCGCTGCCGGCAAGGGCATTTCCGCGCCTTCAGACGAGGCAAGAGAAAATGAGGCCTGACCGGCTTGCGTCGGCAATCAGGCATAGTATGGTCCGTCCCGAACTCGCAACGAAATCAGGATCGACCTATGCCCGCCTTCAAGACCATCGATGACCTTAACGATATTGCCGGAAAGCGCGTCCTTGTCCGTGTTGATCTCAACGTGCCGGTTGCGGATGGCAAAGTGACGGACAGCACCCGTATCGAGCGGGTTGCACCGACCATTCTGGAGCTTTCCGAAAAAGGCGCAAAAGTCATTCTGCTCGCCCATTTCGGTCGCCCCAAGGGTGAACCTGTCGCCGACATGTCGCTCTCCCAGATCGTGCCTGCGGTCGAGGAAGTGCTGGATCACGCCGTTTTCTTCGCATCCGATTGCATCGGTGCGCCGGCAGCCGACGCAGTCGCGAAAATGAATGATGGCGATATCCTGCTTCTGGAAAACACCCGCTTTCACAAAGGCGAAGAGAAGAATGACACCGCCTTCGTCGAGGCTCTGGCAGCCAATGGCGATATCTATGTGAACGACGCCTTCTCTGCCGCGCACCGTGCGCACGCCTCCACCGAGGGCTTGGCGCGTCATCTGCCCGCCTATGCCGGTCGCACCATGCAGGCCGAGCTTGAGGCGCTGGAAAAAGGCCTTGGCCAGCCTGTTCGCCCGGTCGTCGCCATTGTCGGCGGCGCCAAGGTTTCCAGCAAGATCGATCTCCTGATGAACCTCGTCAAGAAGGTCGATGCCCTCGTCATCGGCGGTGGCATGGCCAATACCTTCCTTGCCGCGCGTGGCGCACAAGTCGGTAAGTCCCTGTGCGAGCACGACCTTGCCGAAACCGCAAAACAGATCATGATCGAGGCGGCGACATCCGGCTGTGCGATCGTACTGCCGGAAGACGGCGTGGTTGCCCGCGAATTCAAGGCCGGTGCGGCAAATGAAATCGTCGATATCAACGCCATTCCCGCTGACGCCATGGTTCTCGATGTCGGCCCAAAATCGGTCGAAAGCATCAAAGCCTGGATTTCGCGCGCGGAAACGCTGGTCTGGAACGGCCCGCTTGGCGCCTTCGAAATCGAGCCCTTTGATGCGGCAACCGTTGCTGCCGCAAAACATGCTGCCGAATGCACGAAGGCCGGCAAGCTCGTCTCCGTCGCCGGTGGCGGCGATACGGTCGCGGCACTCAACCATGCCGGGGTCTCGGACGATTTCACCTATATCTCGACGGCAGGCGGCGCCTTCCTCGAATGGATGGAAGGCAAGGAATTGCCGGGCGTTGCCATCCTGACTGCCGCCAAGTAGACTTCCCACACTTGCCTGACACGAGGCCGGACAAGCGATGCTTGGCCGGCCTTGTTTTTTGGTAAGTGCGCATGGGAGGAAAGTTTCAAACGATTGAAATGATTTCAATCGTTTCAATGAGTTAGCATGCCATTTCCCTGCCCTGGAACTTCTGTTATCGGAAATTTATTGTGCCTTGGGAGAATAGCAAATGACCGAACGTCTCGAAGACATCGCAATCAAAATGGTTGCAGACGGCAAGGGCCTGCTCGCCGCCGACGAATCCACAGGAACGATCAAGAAGCGTTTCGACAGCATCAACCTGGAATCAACCGAGACCGCCCGCCGCGATTATCGCGAAATGCTGTTCCGCTCCGACGACGCCATGAAGAAGTGCATCTCCGGCGTCATCCTTTACGAAGAAACCTTGTTCCAGAAGGCCGCCGACGGTACGCCATTCGTGGACATCATCAAGGCCGCCGGCAGCCTGCCGGGCATCAAGGTGGATATCGGCGCCAAGCCGATGGCTTTCCACCCGGGTGAATTCATCACCGAAGGCCTTGACGGCCTATATGAGCGCCTGCGCAAGTACCATGAAGCCGGCGCGCGTTTCGCCAAGTGGCGCGGCGTCATCACCATCGGTGATCAGCGTCCGAGCTGGGGTTCGATCAAGGCAAACTCCCAGTCGCTCGCCCGTTACGCTGCCCTCTGCCAGCAGGCAGACATCGTGCCGATCGTGGAGCCGGAAGTGCTGATGGACGGCGAACCCGGTACGCACGATATCGATCGCTGTGCGGAAGTCACGCAATGGGTTCTCCAGACCGTGTTCGCGGATCTGTTCGACGCCCGCGTCAACCTTGAAGGCATGATCCTCAAGCCGAACATGATCATCGACGGCAAGAATGCCCGCAAGGCTTCCGTTGATGAAGTGGCGGAAAAGACCGTGAAGGTCCTGAAGGCGACCGTGCCTTCTGCCGTTCCCGGTATCGCTTTCCTTTCCGGCGGCCAGTCCTCCGAAGAGGCGACGGCGCATCTCTCCGCCATGAATGCCGGTTACGATCTGCCCTGGTCGCTGACCTATTCGTACGGCCGCGCCCTTCAGGACACCGCACTCAAGGCTTGGGGCGGCAAACAGGAAAATGTCGCCGCCGGCCAGCGTGCTTTCACACACCGCGCGATGATGAACACCCTGGCTGCCAAGGGCAACTGGAAGCAGGAACTCGAAAAGGCTGCCTGAGGCATAGCCCCAGGCATTTATAAAAAATTGAAGCCGCCCCTTGGGCGGCTTTTTCTTTATGGGCGCAAAAGCAGCGTCGCCGACCAGATGACGAAGGCGGCAACCGCTATCTTCCAGCAATCGCCTCTTTTCTTGAGGCCGGGCAGGCCCAAGGGGCGGATGATCTGCACAATCATCGCCAGCAGTAAAAAAAGGCCGATCGCCTTTGTCATTTATTGAGCCTTTTCTTTATTTCTGCATCGTCACAGGCTGGACATTTTTACCGTTCACCAGAAGAGTGCAACTCATTCGGGTAACCCCCGTCTTATGGCCTGCCGACCATACGTTCGAACGCATGAGAGTGTCTTCATGAGCAGAAATCTTCTACCCGTATTCGCTCTTTTATCCAGCACTCTGTTTCTTTTTCTCGGTAACGGCCTTCAGGGTCTCGTGCTACCCATGCGCGGTTCGGCGGAAGGCTATTCCAATGAAATTCTGGGCTTTCTCGGCACCTCCTGGGCGGCAGGCTTCGTCATTGGCTGTTTTGTGGCGCCCGCCATCGTGCGCCGTGCGGGGCATGTGCGGGCATTTGCCTCCTTCGTGGCGCTTGTCTGCCTGACCGTGCTGATGACCGGCCTCGTTATCGATGATGTCTGGTGGATTACGCTCCGCGCGCTTACAGGCTTCTGCACCGCCGGCACTTCCATGATCATCGAGAGCTGGCTGAACGAGCGCGCGACCAATGAGAGCCGCGGCATGATCTTTTCGCTCTATATCGCCATAACGCTGCTTGGCGTCGTGGCTGGGCAGATGATCGTGCCGATGGGCGATATCAGCAATAGCTCGCTGTTCATGATCTGCGGCATCATCTATTGCATCGCCATTCTGCCGGCCACGCTTTCTAAGGCTGCCAGTCCCCAGCCCTTGCAAAAGGTGAAGCTGGACTTACCCGCCCTCTATCGGAATTCGCCGGTCTCCTTCGTCGGTATCCTGATGATCGGCATCGCCAATGGTGCTTACGGTACGCTTGGCGCCGTTTTCGGCGCGCGGGCGGGCCTTGATCCGACCATGATCGCCATCATGGTTTCAGTCACGATTTTCGTCGGCGCACTCGCCCAGTTTCCAGCAGGCCGCCTTTCGGACCGGATTGACCGCCGTTATGTGCTTGCCGGACTGGCGGGGCTTGGCGCGGTTGCGGGCCTGGCCGTGGCGGCCGTGCAGCCGCATGATGTCTATGTGCTCATTCCGATGATCGCCATTTACGGCGCCGCCGCCAACGCGCTTTATCCCATCGCCGTGGCGCATGCCAACGACTTTGCGGCATCGGAAGACTTCGTCAAGGTTTCCGGTGGATTGCTACTGCTTTATGGCATCGGCACCATCATCGGCCCGACGCTCGGCGGTGCGGTCATGACCTATTCCGGCCCCTATGCACTGTTCCTGGTGACAGCCGTCGCCCATGTGCTGATCACCGCCTATGCCATCATCAGAAGCCGTCAGCGCGCCACGCTTTCGAACGCCGAAAAGGACAATTTCTCGACGATGATGCCGACAACGCCCTCACCGCTCGTGACACCGGAAAGCATTGCGCTTGACCCGCGCGCGCCGCAATATCCCGAGGACGATGGCGACCATGTTGAAAAAGGAGCAGGCATATGAGCCTCTTGGACGATGACCGTCCGCAAAAACCGGTAGCGCATGAGATCGGCAGCGATCTCAGCCTTCTTTCGGTGGACGAGCTGAGCAACCGCATCGACATTCTTCAAACGGAAATCACCCGACTTGAAGAGGAGAGGAAAAGGAAGTCTGCCGGCCGGCTTGCGGCGGAGAACCTCTTCCGGTCCTGACAGGCGGCCTTCAGCAAAACCTCCGGCCAAGTCTTAACTCGATAAGCTGCTGCCACAAAGGCAAACGAGATTAACGATTCTGATGCAGTCTTTCGTTTACCATTAACCAAAAATTAAGCTTTCTGAGAGATTACTATACATGTCCAGTTCTTCTGGGCCTCAGGCATCTTCTCCATACGGCGAATTGGTCTGATTTTTCTCCCTGTTTTACCTTGAGAGCCGCTTTCGCGGCTCTTTTTTTACCGATCACCGGATTTCGTAAAACTGTGGGTATTAACCCTTCTTTAATAATTGCCTTGCGCATTTCAGGTAAAGATACCATCCTGAAAACACTAAAGGCCGGAACAAAATATTACCGGTCGTCGTTGCCTGACAGTGTGGTGCGTGAGCAGGGATTTAAAGAAAATGTCGGAACAGGTTTTAAATACCATTAGCTTTGCGGGTCGCGCGGCTGCTTCCAACCAGTTCAAGACCCTCTATACCGAAGGCATGACCTTGGTTGAGGAAACGGCGAGCTATCTTGATGGAGCCGGTCGTACCGCTTCAAAGGTTCTGCCGCGCATGGCGTCTGTCCTTTACGCGGCAGAATCGATGCGCCTCACCACCCGCCTGATGCAGATGGCGTCCTGGCTGCTTCTGCAGCGCGCCGTCAACAATGGCGAGATGACACGCGATCAGGTTCTCAGCGAAAAAAGCAAGGTGCGGCTCGACAGCTTCAACGTCGATCGGAACGCTCCGGGCTGGAACGACCTGCCTGAGTCCTTCCGTGACCTCATCGAGCGGTCGCTCCGCCTCCAGAACCGCGTTGCCCTTCTCGACCGTGAAATTTACCGCCCGTCCGAAGCCACCAAGGTACCTGACAACGAAAACAGCGTGCAGGCGCAGCTTAACCTTCTGCGCACGGCTTTCTCGATCAACTGAGAAAAGACGACCTTATCCGGACAATTTGAAAAGCAGGCTCATGGGCCTGCTTTTTTGTTTTGGCCTACAATGGGCTCGTTTCACCGGATCGACAGACAACAAAAAAGCCCGGTAAAACCGGGCTTTTTTTAAATGATACGTCCACAAGTGGATTAGAGGCCGAGGCCGCCGAAACGCTTGTTGAACTTGGAAACGCGACCACCGCGGTCCATAAGCTGCTGGTTGCCGCCCGTCCATGCCGGATGGGACTTGGGGTCGATTTCAAGGTTCATGACTGCGCCTTCCGAACCCCAGGTCGAGCGGGTTTCGTATTCGGTGCCATCGGTCATGACGACCTTGATCGTGTGATAAGCGGGATGGATATCAGCCTTCATGACAATCTTCCTGGTTAAGTGACGTGCGGTCCATTTGCCGCAATTGCGTCAACTGAGCCATTTCAATAAATGAAGCCATAGTCCTGATGGGCTATGGCTTCCCAATTCGATGCGGAGCCTATACATGAAGGTCGCCCAGATAACAAGAGCCTGCTATCCCCTTGTGAAAGGAGATAGCCGCAGGGACTAGAATTTTACCGCGCGCCGGAAATTCACCCGCAAAAGGCCGAAAAACGGCACGGAACGAGGAGTGTAGCGGACGTGGCAGACATTGAAGAGCAGAAAGCGGCTAAACAGAGAAACCTGAAGCCGCTGCTTGGCCTGTTTCCCTATCTCAGGCGGTATCGCGGCCTGATGGCAGCGGCCCTGTTTGCGCTTGTGCTTTCTTCCGCCACGACACTCGCCTTGCCGCTTGCCGTTCGCCGTATCATCGATCACGGTTTCCAGACGCCGGACGGTGGCATGATCAACAGCTACTTCGCCGTGCTTCTGGCCATTGCCGTCCTTCTCGCTCTCGCCAGCGCCATGCGCTATTATTATGTCATGACCATCGGCGAAAGGGTCGTTGCCGATCTGCGCCGGGATGTCTTTGCTCATCTCACCACGCTGTCGCAGCAGTTTTTCGATGCCAACCGCTCGGGAGAGCTGACCTCTCGGTTGACCGCGGATACCGTACAGATTCGCTCGGCGTTCGGTTCCTCAGCTTCCGTTGCGCTGCGTAACATCATCATGTGTTGCGGCGCGGTGGCGATGATGATCTATACCAGCCCCGGCCTTTCCGGCCTTGCGCTCCTGGCCATCCCGTTCATCGTTTTTCCTTTGATTGCTTTCGGGCGCTCGGTTCGTGCCCGCTCCCGCAATACGCAAGACACATTGGCCAATTCCGCCGCCTATGCCTCGGAAACTATCGGGGCGAGCCGCACAGTGCAGTCCTTTAACGCCGAGGCGCTTGCGAATGCCCGCTACGGCGCCTCCGTAGAAGCAGCCTATCAGGGTGCGCGGGCGGCGATAGGCGCCCGCTCCATCCTCACCGCCGTCGCCATCGCGCTCGTTTTCGGCAGCGTCGTCGGCATTCTCTGGTATGGCGCGCAAAGCGTTTTGTCCGGCGGCATGACGGCGGGTACGCTTGGCCAGTTCGTGCTTTATTCGGTCATCGCGGCAAGCGGCCTTGGCCAGCTCTCCGAAGTCTGGGGTGAACTGGCGCAGGCGGGCGGCGCGGCTGAACGGCTTTCCGAACTGCTGAACGAGCGCTCGCCCGTTGCAGAGCCGTCAGCACCCGTTTCGATGGTTCAGCCGCCGCGCGGCGAAGCGGCATTCGAGAATGTCGGTTTCATTTATCCACTCGCAACCGGTGGCCCGATCATCTCCGGCCTCTCCTTCAAGGTCAATGCCGGCGAAACCGTCGCCATCGTCGGCCCTTCCGGGGCGGGAAAAAGCACGGTCTTTTCGCTGCTGATGCGATTCTACGATCCGCAGGAGGGCCGCATCACCATCGATGGCGTCGATATCCGCGATGTTAGCCTTGCCGATCTGCGCGCGCGACTGTCTATTGTTCCACAGGATGTGGCGATCTTTGCCTCCTCCATCCACGATAACATCGCATTTGGTCGGCCGGCTGCGACACGCGAAGAAGTGCGCACGGCCGCTATCGCCGCTCAGGCAGACAGCTTCATCGCCCGGCTGAACGATGGTTATGACACGCAGGTGGGCGAGCGCGGCGTAACGCTTTCCGGCGGTCAACGCCAGCGCATCGCCATTGCCCGCGCCATCCTGCGCAACGCCCCTATCCTGCTTCTTGACGAAGCGACCTCCGCACTGGACGCCGAAAGCGAAACGCTGGTGCAAAAGGCGCTCGATGAGCTGATGAAAACCCGCACCACCATCGTCATTGCCCATCGCCTTGCCACCGTGTTGAAGGCCGACCGCATTCTCGTGATGGATGAGGGTCGTATCATCGAGGAAGGCACGCACCAGAGCCTTATCCGCCAGAACGGCCTTTACGCGAGACTTGCCCGGCTGCAATTCCAGACAGGGCCGGACGAGCTGCGCGCTCAAGCGTGAGCCGTGTGGGCTTAAGCCAGCACGCAACGCCCCGCGACACGGCCCGAAAACAGGCAACCGCCGAGGAATGTGCCCTCCAGCGCATTATATCCGTGCATGCCGCCGCCGCCGAAGCCTGCCACCTCTCCGGCAGCATAAAGGCCCGGAACAGGGTTGCCGGCCGCGTCCAGCACCCTCGCCTCTAGGTCCGTATGCAAACCGCCAAGCGTCTTGCGCGTTAACACATGCAGACGCACCGCAATCAGTGGCCCTTTTGTCGGGTCTAGCAACCGATGTGGTTTTGCAGTGCGCATCAACCGATCACCAAGATAACGTCGCGCTCCGTGGATCGCCGTAACCTGCGCATCCTTGCTGAAACCGTTTTCGATCTCCCGGTCTCGTGCCTCTATTTGATAGCGGATGTGGTCAATATTCAGCCGATTGTCCCCGTTTATGGTATTCATCGCCGCCACGAGTTCTTCCAGCGTATCACGGACGGCGAAATCCTCGCCGCGTTCCATGAAAGCCCGCACTGGCCCCGGTGGCTCCTTGCCCAACCGTTTGAGCAGTAGCCGCACATCCTTGCCCGTCAGATCCGGATTTTGCTCCGAACCAGAAAGCGCAAATTCCTTCTTGATGATTGCCTTGGTCAGAATGAACCAGCTGTGACCGCTGCCGCGTTCGCCCAGCATCTTAAGCGTGCCGAGCGTATCGAAGCCCGGCATCGCGGGTGCTCCGAGCCGGTTTCCATCCGCATCGCACCAGAAAGACGAGGGGCCGGGCAAAATACGAATGCCATGGTCCGGCCAGATCGGATCGTGATTTTTCACGCCCTCGGTATAATGCCACATACGGTCGCGATTGATGACCGTTCCGCCCGCTGCTTCCGTAATAGCGATCATACGGCCATCCACATGCGCAGGCACGCCACAGACCATGGTCGCGGGGGGCTTGCCCAGCCGCTCCAACGGCCAGTTGCGCCGCACCAGTTCCTGATTGCCGCCGATGCCACCGGAACTGACGATGACCGCCGAGGCCGAAAGGACAAAATCACCCTTCTCTTCCCGGCTGCTTGGTTGCCCGCGCAACACCGGATCCCTGGCAAGAACAACACCGGAAATGCCCGTCACCCTGCCGTCGGTGATATCCAGATGATCGACGCGGTGGCGGAACCGAAAGGTGAGCCGACCGCTTGCCGTCATGATCTTTGCCTTTTCAACGAAAGGCGCCAGCACACCGGGGCCAGTGCCCCAGGTGACATGGAAACGCGGAACGGAATTGCCGTGGCCATGAGCAAGGGCACCGCCACGCTCGGCCCAGCCGACCACGGGAAACCAGCGCATGCCCAGCCGATGCAGCCATTCACGTTTCTCGCCTGCGGCGAAATTGAGATAAGCCTCCGCCCAGCGGCGCGGCCAATGATCTTCCAAGCGATCAAAACCGGCGGAGCCGAACCAGTCCTGCCTTGCAAGATCGAGATTGTCGCGCACCCGCATTCGGCGCTGTTCGGGACTATCAACAAAAAAAAGACCACCCAGCGACCAGAAGGCCTGCCCGCCAAGGTTCTGCTCCCCCTCCTGATCCACAAGGCAAACACTGAAACCGCGCTCAACAGCCTCTGTCGCTGCGACCAGACCGGCAAGCCCCGCGCCGACAACGATCACATCATATCGCTCCATCAGCTCCTCCCAGATGCGACAGAATTACGTTTACGCGAACGTAAATTCACTTGCAGCTCAAGGCAACCGCTATGATACGGCTTAAGGTGTCAACGCTCGGTGAGCTTCAGTTCGATACGGCGGTTCTGCTGGCGTGCTTCCGGCGTGTCGCCTTCGGCAATCGGCTGATATTCACCGAAACCGGCAGCGACCAGCCGGTTGGCCGAAACACCCTTGGAGATCAGGAACTTCACCACGGAGGTTGCGCGTGCCGAGGAAAGTTCCCAATTGTCACGGAAGCGGCCGGACCCGGAAAGCTGGACATTGTCCGTGTGGCCATCCACGCGCAGAACCCAGTTGATCTCGGTGGGGATTTCCTTGGCAAGATCGATCAGCGCGGCCGCCAGCTTCTCCATCTCCGCCTGCCCTTGCGGATTGAGGTCGTTGCCACCGGATGGAAAGAGCACTTCGGACTGGAAGACAAAGCGGTCGCCGACGATGCGAATGTTTTCGCGATCCGAGAGGATTTCACGCAGACGCCCAAAAAAATCAGAACGATAGCGGTTGAGTTCTTGAACCCGCTGCGCCAGCGCAACATTGAGACGGCGGCCGAGATCGGCGATCTTGACTTGTGATGAGGTATCCTTGGCTTCCGACGCCTGCAGGGCGGCTTCCACCGATGCGATCTGCGCCCTGAGCGCCGCAATCTGCTGGTTGAGCAATTCGATCTGTGCGGAGGCGCGGGAATTGGCCTGTCTTTGGTCATCCAGCTCGCCGGTCAGGCTGCCAATCCGGGCATTGGCGCTTGCATTGTTGCCCGATCCCGCATCGAGAAGCGACTGCAGGCGTGAGCGCTCGCTTTCAGATGCGGCAAGGGTTGATTGCAGGCTCGCCAGCGCGTCCTCGATATCCTGCTTGCTGCCCTTTTCCATGGCCAGAAGTTCGGTCAATTCGGCAATCTGGCTGTTGAGGCGGGTCAACACCTCGTCCTTGCCACTAATTTCCCGCGACAGAACAAATTGCGCCAGCACGAAGACCGTCAGCAGGAACATGATGGCCATGAGCAGCGTCGACAGCGCATCGACGAAACCCGGCCAATAATCCACACCCCTGTCGCGGCGGCGGTTGCGCGCAAGCGCCATGGCTACTCGCTCCCGTTATCGTGCCGGGTGCGTCCGGAGGATTTTGTCTCGCCGTCGATACGTGTCGACAACCGGTCGAGCGTGCGGCGAAGCGATTTCGATTCCTCCTGCTGCGCCTCGATCCAGTCACGCAACATCTGCTGCTCGCTGCGCATGTTCTTGACCAGACCTTGAATGCCTTCAGCAAGACTCGTCATGGCGGCGAGCGAGCGCTCAGTGCTGACCATTGCGCCGGGTTCAGCGTTGAATTCCTTTGGCCCATCCGCCGACGTATCCGTCACCGACGACAGCCAGTTTTCGAGCTGGGTGTAAAAACGGTTCTGGGCACGGCCGGCCTGAAGATCGAGGAAACCGAGGATCAGCGAGCCTGAAAGGCCGAGGAGCGACGAGGAAAACGCCGTTCCCATGCCGGAAAGCGGCGCGGTGAGACCGGACTTGAGCGAGCTTAGAATATCGTTGCTGGTGCCGGCGCTGGGATCGAGCGACTGAATGACATTGCTGATGGCGCCGATGGTGCCGATCAGACCCCAGAAGGTGCCGAGCAGGCCGAGAAACACCAGAAGGCCGACAAGATAACGTGAAGTATCGCGCGATTCATCAAGGCGTGTCGCGATGGAATCGAGAATTGTCCGCTGCGTAACTGCAGAAAGCCGGACTTCGCCACGCTTGCCGATCAACGTGCTCATGGGGGCCAGCAGTTTTGGAGCGCGGCCGACTTTCTCGGCGCTGCCGGCGGCCCGGAATGCGTTAAACCAGCGGACTTCCGAACGCAGGCTCATGGTCTGGGTGAATACCAGAATGATGCCGATGACGAGAACGCCGAGAATGAAGCCGTTCAAGCCCGGATTCGTCATGAAGGCCGTGTGCGCCTGCCGGTAAAGAATGGCCGCCAGAAAGCCGACGAGGATCAGAAACAGAACCATCGTCCACAGAAACGGTGTGGGGCTGGACAGCTTGTGGCTGTATTGCCGTGTGGTCACCGGCTTCTCCACGCCGAGATCGAGCAACTCCGAATCCGCCATAACGTTCGCATTCCCTTCGGTCACGTATCAACCGGACGCTATTTGAAAATTGCGACGATTTGAAGCGAAAAGCCTGTCTTTCGTCACAGGCATTTCACGAAAGCCGGCTTGACCGAAGACCGAAAAAACAAAAACGCCCGGCGATAGTTCGCCGGGCGCCTAAAACCTGGATTAAACGGCAGGTTTTCTGCCGAAATCGATCAACGACCCGGAATCGGACGGTTGGCAACTTCCACAAGTGCCTTGTGGATATATTCGTTTCCGGCAGCAACACTGCCGCTGCCGAAGATATCCGCGCCGCCCTTGGCGTCGGAGGTGAACCCGCCAGCTTCGCGAATCAGCACCAGACCGGCCGCCATATCCCACGGCGAAAGCTCTGCTTCCCAGAAACCGTCGAGGCGACCTGCTGCAACATAGGCAAGGTCGAGTGCTGCAGCACCCATGCGGCGGATGCCGGCTGCTTCACCCATGACATGGCGAAGTTCGACAAGGAATTTGCCGTGATTGCCGCGACCGAGATGCGGCACACCGCAGCCGATGACGCAATCCGTCAAGGCCTTCCGCGCGGCAACGCGGATACGACGATCGTTAAGGAACGCGCCGCCGCCACGCTCGGCGGTGTAGAGTTCGTCGGTCGCGGGATTGAAAATCACGCCGGCTACGACTTCTCCGTTACGCTCGAGCGCGATGGAAACGGCGAAATGCGGAATGCCGTGCAGGAAGTTGGTCGTGCCATCCAGCGGGTCGACGATCCAGCGATGCGCACCATCACTGCCCTTTTCCTCGCCGCCTTCCTCACCCAGAAAATCGTAGGTGGGGCGGGCTTTCATCAGCTCGTCGCGCACGATCTTTTCAGCCTTGAGGTCCGCCTGCGATACGAAATCGCTCGGTCCCTTGACCGAAACCTGAAGGTTCTGCACTTCACCGAAGTCACGCGACAAAGACTTACCCGCCTTGAGGGCGGCCTGAACCATCACATTGAGAAGGGCTGAACGTGCCATCGAATTTGTTTCCTGGAAAGCTTGCGAACCACCCGCAAGCTAGCCGGGCAGGAACGTCATTATTTTCTTGAATTGAAAGTTTGCGGTTCAAGACCACAAAACGCGCGGAAATTCAAGGCAAAAAGCCTGCACATGCACGCTGGCGCCGAACAACCGGCCTTGCATCACATCGGACGGAAACGATTTGCCGCCTCGATAGCCTTTTTCTGCTGCTCGTCGGTGATCCCGAGATAAAAATCCTCGAGAGACGGATCCTTCAGCCCGGCGCGGCGGGAAAGCACGTACCATTTGGCCGCCTCCACCGGATCGGGCCGTGTGCCGAGCGCCTGAATGTAAAGATGCGCCACCTTGTTCTGCGCCACGACATTGCCGCGCTGCGCAGCACCGTAAAGCCAGCGGAAGCCTTCATCCAGATTTCGCTCGCCGCCAAAACCGTTGACCAGCCAGATGCCGAGATCGACCTGCGCGGTATCGTAGCCTGCCTTTGCGGCCCGCGTCAGCCAATCGCGCGCCTTGGCCTTCTTTTCGGCCGGCACATCCTTGACCGAGTGGTAGATCTGCGACACCGCATATTGCGCGTCGGCAATGCCCTGCTCGGCGGACTTTTCATAATACGGCATGGCCATCAGCAATCCCTTTACGCCGGGATTTTCCGAAACCAGTATCTGCCCCCAGTTGAACTGAGCCGAAGCATTGCCGGCTTCCGCCGCACGGTGCATGTAATCGTCGGCCTTCGCCTTGTCGCGGGTAACGAACTTGCCCTCCATCAAAATGAGGGCGAATTTGAACATCGCGACGGGATCGCCACCCTGTGCCGCCTGCTGGTACCAGAAGGCCGCGGTCTTTTCGTCGCGGGCGATGCCGAGACCACGCGACATCATTTCCGCCACCAGCGTCTGGGCGGCCGCATCGCCGTTCTGCGCACGGTTGAGCGCCTTGTCGAGCGCCTGGACATATTCGCCGCGCTGGAAATGCCCATAGGCCTCATCCACCCGGCCCTTGAACTCCTTTTCAGGCGGCAAGGCCGGCAGGTCCGCGCCCATGCGCTGATAGACGTTGACGCCCTGCGACGGTTGCAAGTCCTTCTGCTCTTCGGACTGCACCCTGCCCTGACGGGAAGGCTGCGCCTCATCCTCCAACTGGCGGGAAAGCGCGTTGCTTTCGCTTTGCGGTCCGGATTGGGCAAAAGCAACGCCCGCCGGCGCGCCTAAAGACAGCGCCAGCAGCGAAATAGAAAGGCAGACGTGAACCGAGCGCATCAACATCGCCTGTATCAACCGTCAAACCGTGGCGCTTTTTCGTCAAGCAACGCGTTGATTTCAGAAACGGCCTGGGCAGCACCCGAGGCATTGTCAAAAACGCCGCTGCGCATCGCCACGAATTCCACGCCGGCTTCGGCCACGGCAACCACCGACGAGATATCGGTGCCGCCCATGACGATGGATGGAATCTCGATCATCGATGCCCACCATTCGCCGAGTGCCAGATTTTTGGGATGCGCTTCCGGCTTGATGTCGCCTTCGAGCTTTCCAAAAAACACGTAGTCCGGATTGGACTCACCCATCTCCAGAGCCTTATGCCGATCATCGGCATTGCCACCGCCAACGATCAGCTTCGGCGCGAAATTTTCCACGGCCTCCGCAAGCGCCTCGGCATTGCCCGCCACATGCAGGCCATCCGCCTTCACCCGGCTCGCAACGCGGCTGTCGCCCGCGATAAGGGCAGCGGCACCAGCCTCCTGCACCATCGGCACGATCAATTCGGCGCGTTTCTGGAAAGTGGCGTCATCCAGATCATATTGCGGAATGATGACCGAAGCCACATCGCCGCCTCGCAGTGCTTCTTGCAATTCTGTCGCCTGCTTTTGCGCGTCGTCCAATTGCGGGACGATCAGAACAAGGCGGCAACGGTTATCAACTTTGGTCATCGGTTCGTCCATTTCAGGCAGAAGACACTTTCGGCGTTATCTGCACTCGTTTTGATATGATAAATCCGATAGACCGGACCGGCGAAAGGATCAACCTTCATCCATGCTGACCGATTTTCATTTTTTCCTCGTCGCCATCCCCGCAGTCGTGCTTGTCGGCCTTTCCAAGGGCGGGTTGGGCGGTGCGCTGGCACTGATGGGCGTGCCGCTGATGGCGCTTGCCATCCCGCCCGTGCAGGCGGCGGCAATCTTCTTGCCGATCCTGATCGTGATGGATCTTGTGGCGCTATGGGCCTGGCGGCACCACAACCACCGGCAAACGCTCCTCATCATGCTTCCGGGCGCGATTGCCGGCATTACTCTCGGCTGGGCGACCTCAAGCCTCATCTCGGCAGACGCCATGCGCCTCGTCGTCGCCTCGGTGACGATCCTGTTCGTACTGCGTTATTTCCAGGAGAGCTTCAAAAGCCGCAAAGGGCAGGAGATTCCGGCCAGACCGCAGCGTCCGGTGGCTGCAACACTCTGGTCCAGCCTGTCCGGTTATGCGAGTTTCGTGGCCCATGCGGGTGGCCCACCCTTCCAGATCTATGTTCTGCCGCTGAAGCTCGATCCCAAGACCTATACCGGCATGAGCGTGCGTTTCTTCGCGATCATGAATGCAATCAAGCTCATTCCCTATTTCGCGCTCGGCGCGCTTGATGCCACCAACCTCAAGACATCGGCCAGCCTGTTGCCGGTGGCAATGCTGGCGACGCTTGCCGGCGCAAGGGTGGTGAAATATCTGAAACCATCAGTGTTCTACCCGCTGATGTATACCATGGCGCTGATCGCGGCGCTGAAACTGCTGTGGGACGGGCTGCCTTTCTAGACCCAAGGCGGCCACTAAAAAGCCCTGGCAGCACGCACGTACCGCCAGGGCCGAAAAAGAATCCGTCAGTCCTTCATCGAAGGCTGGGGAATGGCATCAATCAATGCCTTGTGGAGGCGCGAAGCCTCTGTAGTTCATCCTTCAGGCGCAGTTTACGGCGTTTGAGATCGGCGATCTCTCTATCGTCAGAGGACGGGGAAGCAAGAATACTTTCGAGCTCCTCCTCCAGAGCACCGTGTTTCTTTTCGAGCGATGCAATATGAGCCTGAATGGTCATGCGGCACGTCCTTCCATTTTTAAGCCTACCTCCAGCTCTCCATCGCTGGAGTTTCAGGTTTGCGACGACAATGTGACATGGATCGTTGGTCTTGTCGAAGGCGAAATGAAGGCAATAAGTGGGCAATTTGGTCGCAAGGGATAACTTCCCGTTACCGCGATTTGATGATAGAGGCTCGAGAACCGATGACATACGCGCCGGAGGCTCTCCGGCTGGCATAAAATGGGGATGACAAGATGCCCGATCAGGACCAGGCGGACATCAGGCTTACGCTGGCGCGGCTGCGCCAGGAGCATGAGGATTATGACGCTGCGATCAACGCGATGATCCAGACCAACTGCGATGCGCTGAGAATACAACGCATGAAAAAGAAAAAGCTGGCCGTCAAGGACAAGATGACCCAGATCGAAGATCAGGTCATTCCCGATATCATTGCCTAGAGTGGCTTCCGTGCTTCCTGCCGGATGCACGAGAGACGCTCTAATCTATTGAATTTACGCATCGTGCCTTGCAGAAATCAAAATCGATTTTTGCGCCTATGCTGTAAGCCGGAGAAGCGAAGTGACAGCAGAGACACCCCCCGTCGCCATCATCATGGGCAGCCAGTCCGACTGGGAGACCATGAAGAATGCCGCCGATACGCTGGATGCGCTGGACGTGGAATACGAAGCCCGCATCATTTCCGCCCACCGCACGCCTGATCGCCTTTATGATTTTGCCAATGGCGCGAAAGACGAAGGCTTCAAGGTCATCATCGCGGGTGCCGGCGGCGCCGCCCATCTGCCGGGCATGACCGCCGCCATGACCCCGCTGCCGGTTTTCGGCGTCCCGGTACAATCCAAGACGATGTCCGGGCAGGACAGCCTCTATTCCATCGTCCAGATGCCCGCTGGCATTCCCGTCGGAACGCTTGCCATCGGCAAGGCCGGCGCTATCAATGCCGCACTTCTGGCAGCTGCGGTTCTGGCGCTGGGCGACGAGGACCTGGCAGACCGGCTCGATGCATGGCGCGCGCGCCAGTCAGCGGCCGTTGCCGAATATCCCATGGACAGCGCCCAGTGACAGCCTCTAACATGACGATGAATACGAACAATCTCACCATCGGCATCATCGGCGGCGGGCAGCTTGGCCGCATGCTGGCAATGGCCGCCGCACGCCTCAACCACCGCATCATCGTTCTCGAACCGCAAGCCGATTGTCCGGCGGCGCAGGTCTGCAACAGCCAGATCGTCGCGGAATACGGTGACGAGACGGCGCTTGCGGAACTCGCTCGCCTTTGCGATGTCGTGACCTACGAATTCGAGAACGTACCCGTCACCGCAGCCGAGACGCTGAGCGCTTCTGTTCCCGTTTATCCCCCGCCGCAGGCTCTCAGCGCCTCGCAGGATAGGCTGACGGAGAAACGCTTCCTCAACGGTTGCGGCATTCCGACCGCCGATTTCCGCGCCGTGGATAATCAGGAAGAACTGGAGGCGGCATTGGCCGCTTTTGGTGGCAAGGGTGTGCTGAAAACCCGCCGCATGGGCTATGACGGCAAGGGCCAGAGGCTTTTCAAGGGTGGTGAGGACATCGCAGGCGCCTTCGCAACACTCGGTGGCGTGCCGCTCATCCTCGAAAGCTTCGTCGCTTTCGAGCGGGAAATCTCGATCATTGCCGCCCGTTTCAGGGATGGCACCGTTACCTGCTACGATCCGGCCGAAAACATTCATCTGAACGGCATTCTGCATACATCCACGGTGCCGGCAGCACTCTCCGATGCGGCGAAGGCGGTTGCCGTGCAATCGGCGGAAAAGCTTCTGGCTGCGCTCGACTATGTCGGCGTGATCGGCATCGAGTTTTTCGTCCTGACCGATGGTTCGCTCGTTGCCAATGAAATGGCGCCGCGCGTGCACAATACCGGCCACTGGACGGAAGCGGCCTGCGTGGTCTCGCAATTCGAACAGCATATACGAGCCGTCTCCGGTCTTGTCCCCGGCAGCACGGCCCGCCATTCGGATTGCGTCATGACGAACCTCATCGGCGATGACATCAACGATGTGCCAGCATGGCTTTCGAAAAAAGACTGTCTCGTGCATCTTTACGGCAAGACACAAGCACGGCCTGGCCGCAAGATGGGCCATGTGACCGAGCTTTTGCACACAGGAAAAGCCTCAGTCTTTTAAGGCAAAGACGTCTGGAAGTGTTGACAGGCAGGGGTCAAACGGGTATTTGCCTGCCAACCGAAAAGAGCGCGCCCCGTTGCGCGCTTTTGATTGTTTGAATAAGCACGGTAAAAGCCGTGCAAAACTGCGGACCAGTAAAATGAAAATCAAGAATTCGCTTAAAGCGCTTAAGGCCCGTCATCGCGATAACCGCCTGGTTCGCCGCAAGGGCCGCGTCTACATCATCAACAAGCAGAACCCGCGCTTCAAGGCTCGTCAGGGCTGATTGAGTGCCACTGCGGTTCGCGATCACATCGCGGATCACTTTGTTGACAGTGCAGAACTTTGCATTTGATATTGGGCGCAGTCGGGTTAAGCTTTAACCCATGCGCCCAAATCGTTTTTGCACGGCTATCATCGTCGCTCAGGGTTTCCTGCTTTCGGGCCTCCTGCTTTCAGGAATGGCGTCCCTTGGTCATGCGGCAGATGGTCAGCCTCCCGCAGCCCTGGAGGCTGCGCCTTCACCTGCAAAGACAGTTGACAGTCTTTTCGCATCGCTGAAAAAAGAGCGGAATGCGGTCAAGGCGCGCAGCATTGCCAACCAGATCGCTTCCGAATGGAACGATTCCGGCAGCGCGACAATCAATCTCCTGATGCAATGGGCAGGCGAAGCCGCAGACGAGAAGCGCAACGCCGCCGCTTACGATTTTCTCGACCAGGCTATTTTACTCGATCCGGACTACGTGCAGGCGCCCTATCGCCGCGCCATGGTGCATTTTGCGGATGGCGACACCCGAAAGGCGATGGCGGATATCAATCTGACGCTGGAGAAGGAGCCGCGCTATTTTCCGGCATTGGCGAGCCTTGCAAACATCCTCGAAGCCTCAGGCCGTGACGATCTGGCGCTGAAAGCCTGGGAACGCTATCTCGCGCTCTATCCCGCGGACAAGGACGCCCGCAAAGAGGCCGCTGACCTTTCTGAAAAGCTGGCTGGCACTCGCAGCTGAATATCGCAGACGATCCAAACAAAAATCGCCGCAAAAGCGGCGATTTTTCATTGTGGGACCGTCAACCGATCATTCCATGCCAAGCGCAGCCATATAGGTCTGAAGAATGGTTTCTTCCTCGATACGCTCGTTGGCGTCCTTCTTGCGCAGGCGGATGATGGTGCGGATCGCCTTGGTATCGTAGCCACGACCCTTCGCCTCACCCATGACATCCTTGATGTCTCCCTGAATGGCGGCCTTTTCCTCTTCGAGACGCTCGACGCGCTCGATGAATTGACGCAGTTCGGCGGCGGCGACGGTTTCGGTGGTGCTCGTTTCGTCCATCATATCATCCTTCATTGGTAGCAGCTCGGGTGAGCCTTGTTCATTAAATCCAGGCGAAGCCTTCGCCGGTCGCCGCCAGCCGGGCAGCAAAAATTCCGGCCTGTGACCTGCCCACTGACGGGCCTCACGTCAAGTCGTTTCCGTCGATCGGGGGTTATTCCGTTGGCTTGTTCTGCTCAAAGGCAGCTTTCTGGGCGTCGCTCGCCTCCGCCTGATATTTTTCCTTCCACTCCTCATAGGGCATTCCGTAGACGATTTCCCGGGATTGCTCCTTGGTGAGTGCAACGCCGGCCTCGTTAGCGGCATCCCCATACCAGTTGGAAAGGCAATTGCGGCAAAAGCCCGCGAGATTCATCAGGTCGATGTTCTGCACATCGTGACGCTCGCGAAGATGCTCGACGAGACGGCGAAATGCGGCGGCCTCGAATTCAATCTGCTGTTTGTCATTCGGTGTCGTCATGGGGCAGCTCCAGGCTCAGTAGGGGCCGGTGCGAGAGGTGAACAGCTCATATTCATGCAAAATGGGATCGTCGTTCATTGCGGCGAAAATGGGAGCGAGCCGGTCCGACCATTCGGCAATCCCTTCCTCATCCGCGATCAAATCCTGCCGAACTTCAAGAAGCGCATGCGGTATGCCCTTCATCATGCAATGGCGATACATTGTATCGCCCTTCAGCGCCCCGTCATAGGGTTCGTTGTCACCAACGAGAATGTCGCCGGTCGCGCGCAGATGCGCCAGAAGCGGATCGACCGCACGATTATCCGTGTCCCACAGAACCGCCGCATGCCAGGGACGCGGTGTTTCTTTCCAGAACGGCGTGTACGAATGCAGCGACAGAACAAGCGGCGCTTCCCCCGACGACTGCGCTACACCGGTGAGCACGCGATCGACGGCATTGTGATAGGGACGATGAAAAAACTCGATCCGTCTTTGCCATTCATCATCCGAAATCGGGTGGTTGCCGGGGATGATCGCCCCGTCCGAAATCTTCATGATAAGGGTCGGATCGTCCTCGCCGCGATTGGGGTCGATCAGGAGGCGCGAAAATCGTCCAAGCACGGCCGGCACGCCGAGGCGGGCCGCAAGAGAGCGCGTCAGCCCTTCAATGCCAATATCAAATGCGATGTGACGATGAAAAGCGGTTTGCGGAAGGCCAAGTTTGCCGTAGTGTGCCGGCAGGAGGTTCATGGCATGGTCCGCCAGAAGAACCATGCCTTTGTCATAATCGCCTTCTATGATTTCATAGGGTATGAAGTCGTTCATCGATAATTTTCTGGGGCAGGATTGAGGAGAAAAGCTTGATGGCATGGCTTGAGGCCGGGCGCAAGTTTCGGCGACAGAACAGCCATCTACCTTATCGCACTCACGATCCCACGAACAATATAATCGATTAAACTCGCGTTGACTTTCTTTGGCGGCCACGCCAAGAAGTGTGTTCATTATAACCATGGAATCCGGATGGAAGCCGTGACTCAGTCATCTCTCGCTCTTCCTCGCCACTTTCGGCATCTTGCCCGTCTTTTCTCCGCAGCGGCATTGTTTCTGACCCCGTTTGTCTTCGTGGAGGCCGCGCATGCGGATTTCCGCGTCTGCAACAGCACGCAAAACCTCGTGGGGGTCGCAATCGGCTACCGGGCGCAGGACGGCTGGGTCAGTGAAGGTTGGTGGCAGGTCCCCTCCTCTACCTGCGCAACGCTGATAGAGGGTGAGTTGCAGTCGCGTTATTATTATCTTTATGCCGAGGACGCCGCTCACGGCGGCCGCTGGACCGGTGACGTCAACATGTGCGTGGCGGAAAACGAGTTCAAAATCGCCGGCGTAGACGATTGTTATGCCCGCAGCTTCCAGAGAATGGGTTTCAAGGAATATGACACGGGCAGACAGGGCAGCTGGATGGTCCAGCTTTCCGATACGCCAGGCACACAGGGAAATCAAAACTGATGAAGCGTAACCGCAAAGTCAAAATTCTTGCAACTCTCGGCCCCGCCTCTTCCGACGAGGCAATGATCGAAAAGCTGCATCTGGCCGGCGCCGATCTCTTCCGCATCAACATGAGCCATGCGAGCCACGACGTGATGCGGACGCTGATTGAGCGTATTCGCTCCGTCGAAAGCCGTAACGGCCGTCCCATCGGCATTCTGGCCGACTTGCAGGGTCCCAAGCTGCGCGTCGGTAAATTTGCCGAGACCAAGGTTGATCTCGTTCCCGGCCAGACGTTTACGCTGGACAATAACGATACGCCCGGCGACAACACCCGCGTTTTCCTGCCGCATCCTGAAATTCTCGAAGCGGTCAAGCCTGGCCACCGCCTGCTGATCGATGACGGCAAGCTGCATCTGCGCGCTGAGAAGAGCGACGGCAAGAGCATCGTCACCACTGTTGTTTCGGGCACCCGGATTTCCGACCGCAAGGGCATTAGCCTGCCCGACACCCTGCTCGGCGTCGGCGTTCTGACCGACAAGGACCGCGTCGACCTCGACGCCGTTCTTGCAACCAACGAAGTGGACTGGGTTGCCCTTTCCTTCGTTCAGCGCCCGGAAGACCTGGCCGAAGTGCGCAAGATTTCGCGCGGTCGCGTTGGCCTGATGTCCAAGATCGAGAAGCCGCAGGCTATTGAGCGCATCGAAGAAATCATCGAGCTTTCCGACGCATTGATGGTCGCACGCGGCGATCTCGGCGTGGAAATGCCGCTGGAAGCAGTTCCGGGCATCCAGAAACAGCTGACCCGCGCCTGCCGTCGTGCCGGCAAGCCGGTTGTCGTTGCCACACAGATGCTGGAATCGATGATCACAGCTCCGGTTCCGACCCGTGCGGAAGTTTCGGACGTTGCGACTGCCGTATTCGAAGGCGCCGACGCCATCATGCTCTCGGCCGAGTCCGCTTCCGGCGATTATCCGATCGAAGCCGTATCGACCATGGCATCCATCGCCAGCACGGTGGAACAGGACCCCTATTATTCCAACATCATCTACGCGCAGCGCCCACAGCCGGAAGCGACGGGTGCAGACGCCATTTCGCTTGCTGCCCGCCAGATTGCCGAAACGTTGAAGCTCGCCGCGATCGTCACCTACACCTCGTCCGGCACAACGGGTCTGCGCGCCGCGCGCGAGCGGCCACAGGTTCCGATCATTGCGCTTTCGCCGATCATCCAGACCGCACGCCGCCTGTCGGTCGTCTGGGGCCTGCATTGCGTGGTTACCGGTGACGCCAGCGATCTGGACGATATGGTGAACCGCGCTTGTCGCATCGTCGTGTCCGAAGGTTTCGGCAAGCCGGGCGACCGCATCATCATCTCCGCCGGCGTGCCGCTCGGCACCCCGGGCGCGACCAACATGGTGCGCATCGCCTATATCGGTTCGGACGGCCAGAGCGGCGTCTGATATCGCGATATCAAGCATAATAAAAAACCCGCCGTCACCGGCGGGTTTTTTGTTGGCCTTTCGGCCGCATTGCAGAAAGCGGGGCTCAGTGCATCTTCACCGGCGTGCTGAAACGGCTGGACTCGATCGCCGCTGCACCGGGCTTGAAGCTAGCCGATGTGGCGGAAGCCGACATGTCGTGGCTGAGCATACGGTTGGCGACGACGCGCGGCGCCTTCACCGAACGGCCGGTCGAGCCCTTGTTCTGGTTGAGCGCCCAGTCAGAGATCAGATCCTGCGTCAGACGACCACCGCCGACCATGGCCTGATGGGAAACGGCGGCATCCTGCCTGCTCGGGCGTGAGCCCTTGGTCGGTAAGCCGGCCGTCAGCCCACCATTGATGGAAGGTTTCAGATCAAAGGCGTCACCGAAACCTGCCTCTGGCTCAGCCTTAGCCGTTTCGGCGGGCGCGACTGTAACCTTGTGGTTGACGGCAGCCGGGAACGGCGCGGCTGTCGGCACGGTAGCGGAATTGATCTGCGAACGGGCGGCCTGACCGCTCTGTTCCAGAGCAGCAACCACAGTCGGCGAAAGCGTATCTTTCCGCTCTTCGGCGAGATCTTCGTCGCCTTCCGGATCAGCATTGGCCTGTGCCAGCAGGGCTTCCGCCACAGCCGGACGATTGGCCGGCACCGGAATAGACGCAAGTTCGCCCGTCGCTGCGGGTGTCGCACCATCTGCGGATGCGGTCAGGATCGATCCTTCAGCGTCGCCACGCATGCCACGCGGCCCAAGAAGCGTCGGCACAGGCACGGATACCTCAGCCAGATCGGCAAACTGCTGACGCTCGGCCGGAGCAGAGGTTGGCGTCGGTGTTGTCGCAGCCTGGAGTGCATCCTGCGCCGCATTACGGGCTGGAGAATAAAGCGCGGTGGCAAGGCCCGTATTGGCCGGAGGCTGGTTGCCGAAAGCTGGACGTGCAATGGGCAGCGGCGCAGTGCTCACACCGGGAAGCGGTTGGGCGGAAGCAACGGCGATCGTCGGTTCTGGCTCAGGTGCAGCAGGCGGTGGCGTTGCAGGGCGAGCGACAGCCGGACGTTCTGCGGGCTGCGGCGTAGCGATGCTATCGGGATCTTCATCCTCGTCGCCTCCGCCAAAGAGCGCCTGCAACAGTGTCTTGCGCTTGCCGCCACCACCGGAGGACGCAGGGCCGGCACCGGCGCTGGAAGCAACCTGAATGGAAGAGGAATTGACGCGCTTCTTGTAGTCAGCCAAGGCCTGTTCATAACCGGGAAGCGGATTGCCATCGGAAGGAACGTGCAGCGTATTGCCCTTGGGGAAGATACGCACGAGTTCCTGACGGCTCATGCGCGGCCAGGCACGAACGCCGCCGACATCCATGTGCACGAAGGGAGAACCCGAGGTCGGGTAGAAACCTACGCCGCCAATCTGCATCTGCATGCCGATTTCGCGCAGTGTGGAAAGCTTCACGCCCGGAATGTAGAAATCCATTGCCTTGCCGAGCATATGCTGGCTTTTTTCCGCCACGCCCTTGGTGCGCGTGCGCAGGAGGCCGTTAGTCTCAGGCGAACGGAAGGCCGACACAACGTTGATGTAATCGGTCGCGCCACTGCGGCGGTAGACTTCCCAGACAAGATCGAAAAGACGCGGATCCATCCGCGTCGGCTGGTTACGACGCCAGTCACGCAAAAAGCGGTTCAGCTCCTGCAGACCCTTCTGGTCGTATTTTCCGTTGCGCTTGAAGGTTATGACCGCCTTCTCGCGTGTATGGATATAATACAGTTTGAGACTGCGCGTTTCGGCGAAAGCTTCCGTCGCCGAGACACCTGCGAATGGCATTGCGGCGAGCATCAAGCAGGCAAAAGTGACAGCGCGTGCCGACAGCTTCGTGCATATATCCTTGATCAAGCCGCGCGCGATCTTGGTCGACAGCGCGATATTTCGATGCAGATATGGCAATTCGATCCCCGCCTGGAAGACAATTTCTGTCACATTGCCTCAAATGAACGTCAAATACGGTGACACGATGGCAAAATTGCCACACAGATGCAACCTTCCTCTATATAGTGAATCAGCCACTAACAAGAGGTTTATAGACGGTAAGCGGATATCCTTGCTCAGAAGTTAACGAATCTTGCTATCTGCCGTCGAACAGGCGGTTTGTGCAATCAGGCCGCATCCCGCAACGGATCGTCCGGATCAATGCCATAGTCCTTCAGCTTGCGATAAAGCGTCGAGCGGCCGATACCAAGTTTCCTTGCGACCTGACTCATCTGCCCGCGATAAAAACGAAGGGCAAAACGGATAAGCTCCTCTTCGATCTCGGCCAGCTTCCTGATATTGCCTGAGTCGTCCATGCTGGAGATCAGGTTTCCTCCCCGGTATATCGTGGTGGAAATATCTGACGCCTCATCCAGAATGGCGTGACTTTCGGCGACCGGCGGCGGCGGAGAATATGCGGCGAGTTTCAGCGACGATCCAGACGGCGACCGGATCGACTCACCCGCATCGTCCCCACCTGCGAATTCTGGCAATTGCAGCGCGATTTGCGGAAAATCGGAATCAGCCAGTTCCTCGCCCTGCGACAGCACGACGGCGCGGAAGACCGCATTTTCAAGCTGGCGGATATTGCCCGGCCAGTCATAGGCCGTTAGCAGTGCCAGCGCGCTAGCATCGAGGCCGACGGGATTTGGCAATTTCTGTTCCACCGAAAAACGCTCCGCGAACACCCGTGCCAGATGGGGAATATCCTCCTTGCGCCGGCGCAACGCCGGAATGGTGATAGGAAAGACGTTGAGGCGATAATACAGGTCCTCGCGGAAGCGGCCTTCCTTCACCTCTTCGATGAGATTCTTGTTGGTGGCGGAAATCAGGCGGACATTCACCTTCTGCACACGCGCGGAACCGACAGTTTCGATTTCGCCCTGCTGAACCGCCCGCAGTAGCTTTACCTGCACGTCGAGCGGCAGATCACCGATTTCATCGAGGAACAGCGTTCCGCCATCGGCTTCCATGAACTTGCCAACGTGTTTTTCCGTGGCTCCGGTAAAAGCGCCCTTCTCGTGACCGAAAAGAATACTCTCCACCAGATTGTGCGGGATAGCGCCGCAATTGACGGTGATGAATGGTTTGTTCGCCCTGTCGCCAGCCGACTGGATTGCACGGGCGACCATTTCCTTGCCGACGCCGGATTCGCCTTCCAGTACCACGGGAATGCTGGACTGGGCGGCGCGCTGCGCCAGTTCTATCACCCTCAGCATGGCCGGGCTTGCGGAAACGATATCAGTAAAATTCACGGCATTGCTCCGTCCGCGCCTGCCCGTGCGGGCCTTTGCCTCTCTCCTGTCGAGCTTGAGGGCATTGGAGATGGCGGCGCCGATCCGTTCCGGCGAGACCGGCTTGACGACGAAATCGAAGGCGCCGGCGCGCATGGCCTGCACGACGGTATCGATGCCGCCCTGCCCCGTCTGGACGATGACCGGGACGTCGGTGCCGAGTTCGCCAACGGCTTTCAGGAAGGCGAGGCCATCCATTTCCGGCATCATCAGGTCGAGGACGACAACATTGATCTCGCCGCTATATTGCTTGAGCAGCTCCAGCCCCGCCCTGCCGTTTTCTGCAAGCAAGGCCAGATGCCCATAACGTTCCACCGCATTTTTGAGCAGGCGGCGCTGGACGGGATCATCGTCTATCACGAGAACATGCGCGGTCATTTTTGGCTCCGGTTTCCGGTTTATGGACCTGCGTCATGCGGTCCCTTGTGGCGCACTCTGGCACGGGAGATTTGAACATCCAGTTTTGAGATTTGCTTGCATTTTATCCATTGCTGCGGGAAACAAAGGCCCCATATGCTGCGCAGGCATAACGACAAGGACGCGTTCGATGACCCTCAATCGCCCAACACCGCACCCCGTATTTTCGCTTGCCGAAACCTCCGGCCCTGCCCTTGGCGACCTGCCCGGCTGGAAACTCTCGGATCTCTATCCCTCGGGCGATTCGCCGGAATACAAGGGCGACATTGAGAAGGCGGCGGCGCTGGCGGCGGCTTTCGAGGATAAATGGAAGGGCAAGCTTGAAGACGCTGCAAAGGCGACGGGCGCCAACGGCATCGGCGCTGCTCTCAAGGAATATGAAGCGTTGGACGATCTTATCGGCCGCATCGGTTCCTTTGCGGGGCTGACGTATTTTTCAGATACCTCCAACCCGGCAAACGGCAAGCTTTACGGCGACGCCCAGGCGAAACTGACGGATATTTCCGCCCATCTGCTGTTCTTTACGCTTGAACTGAACCGCATCGACGACGCCGTAATGGATGCCTGCATGGCAAACGATGCCTTAGCTGGGCACTACAGGCCGTGGCTGGTGGATTTGCGTAAGGACAAGCCGCACCAGCTCGATGACCAGCTCGAACAGCTATTCCTCGAAAAATCGATGACGAGTGCCAGCGCGTTCAACCGCCTGTTCGATGAGACGATGGCCGACCTGCGCTTCGACATAGACGGCGCAAGCCTTTCGCTGGAAGTAACGCTCAATATGCTTCAGGAGCCGGAGCCGGAAACTCGCAAGAAGGCAGCGCAGGCGCTCAGCACCACCTTCACCAATAATCTGCGGGTCTTCACCCTCATCACCAACACACTGGCCAAGGACAAGGATATTTCCGACCGCTGGCGCAAGTTCGAAGACATCGCCGACAGCCGCCATCTGGCAAACCGTGTGGAGCGCGAGGTCGTAGACGCTCTGGCTGCCGCCGTGAAAAACGCCTATCCGCGCCTTTCGCATCGTTATTACGCCATGAAGGCGAAATGGCTCGGCATGGAACAGATGAACTACTGGGACCGCAACGCGCCGCTTCCCGATACATCGAATACGATAATTCCCTGGGATGAGGCGAAGGACACCGTGCTGTCCGCCTATGGTGATTTTGCGCCGGAGATGGCCGATATTGCCCGCCGGTTCTTCGATGAGCAATGGATCGACGCCCCCGCCCGGCCCGGCAAGGCGCCGGGCGCCTTCGCGCATCCGACCGTGCCTTCGGCCCATCCTTATGTCCTCGTCAACTATCTCGGCAAACCGCGCGACGTGATGACGCTTGCCCATGAGCTTGGCCACGGCGTGCACCAGGTGCTGGCCGGCGACCAAGGCGCGCTGATGTGCGCGACGCCGCTGACGCTTGCCGAAACTGCCTCCGTTTTCGGAGAAATGCTGACCTTCCGCAAATTGCTTGACGACACGAAGGACGTCAGGGAACGCAAGGCCATGCTCGCCCGCAAGGTCGAGGACATGATCAACACGGTCGTGCGACAGATCGCGTTTTATGAATTCGAACGCAAGCTGCACACCGCCCGCAAGCAGGGTGAGTTGACCTCCGAACAGATCGGTGAATTGTGGCTTTCCATTCAGGCCGAGAGCCTCGGCCCGGCGATCAAGATTTCCGAAGGGTATGAGACCTGGTGGACCTACATCCCCCATTTCATCCACTCTCCCTTCTATGTTTATGCCTATGCCTTCGGTGATTGCCTGGTGAACTCGCTGTATGCCGTTTACCAGAAGGCCGAGACCGGCTTTCAGGAGAAATATTTCGAGCTTTTGAAAGCAGGCGGCACCAAGCACCATTCGGAACTTCTGAAACCATTCGGCCTCGATGCGACAGACCCTTCCTTCTGGGACAAGGGTCTTGCCATGATCGAAGGGCTGATCGACGAACTGGAAGCGCTTGACAGCAAACAGGCCTGATTGCCTCCGAAAAATACCGATGACAGGCGACGAGCAAAGGCAATGAAACGCAAACCCGCCGATCTGACCTTGAGAGAAACGCTGCGCTGGGAGCCGCAATCGGGTTTTCAGCGCATTGACCAGCATATGCGCCGGTTATTGCGCTCAGCCGATGCGCTCGGTTTCCGAGCACCGGTCAACGCGGTTCAGGTACTGGAGAAGAAGGTGGGCGGCGAAAGTCCGCTCTGCGTGAAGCTGGTCATGAACTACAAGGGTGAGCTCGATATCGAAACGGCCGAGTTTCGGCCGTTGCAGGAGGGAACCGTCTGGCGGATCCGCATCGCGACGCAAACCAGGCTTGATTCCACCGACACCTTCTATCGCCACAAATCATCGCGCCGGGAACCCTATGATGCCGCCCGCGCCGAATTTTCAGCCGGGGATGCAGACGAGGTTCTGCTGCTCAACGAGCGCGGCGAGTTGTGCGAGGGATCATCGACCAGCATCTTCGTCGAAATGCCGGACGGGCAATTGCTGACGCCGCCGCTCGACAGCGGTATTCTGCCGGGCGTTCTGCGTGCCGATCTCATCCGCCAGCGCAAGGCACGCGGGCAGGCATTGAAGCCGGAGGATATTGCCGGTCGACGGCTGTTCGTGGGAAATTCGCTGCATGGGCTGATTGCGGCGGAGCTGGTCTAAACCGTCACCGCCAAAAGCCGGTCGCGGCCCTTTTCCTTGGCAGCGTAAAGCGCCTGATCGGCGCGCATGAAAACATCGTCGGCACTTTCTGCCATCCGATAGGTCGTCATTCCAGCGGAACAGCTATAGGAAAAATCCGGAAACTCGGCCAGAGGTCTGGAAAGACGCACCTTTTGCAGTAGCCGCTCGACGATCTCCCGGCTCTCAACAACCGAACTGCGCGGCAGGATGAGCATGAATTCCTCACCGCCGATCCTGCCAAAACAATCCACCCGCCGGACGACGGAATGGGCGATCCCGACAAAATCGCGCAGCACCGCATCGCCGCATTTGTGGCCGAAACGATCATTGATGTGCTTGAAAAAGTCGATGTCGAGCGTGCAAAGGCAAAAGGGTGCTTCAAGCCCCTTGCCGACCCGCTCCACCTGTAGCGCGAGTTTGGCGAAAACAAAACGCCGGTTCGCCGTTCCCGTCAATTCGTCGGTCTGCGAGGCGCGCACCGCCAGATCCCGGTCCTGCCGCAGGGTTCTGTAGCCCTGGCGCAATTCGGTGACATCGCTTGCGACACACAGCATCCAGCCATCCTGCTGCACCGTCTCCGTCATCCAGAACCAGCGGCCGTCATACATGTCCATCTCGAAGGCACGATACGGCAGCTTGCCGCGCCGGGACTGCGCCGACAAAAGCCAGCCCTCGAAATCGCTGTTTCTGACGACCACGCCGGTTCGCAGACGGTGGTTCAAGCGCATGATTTCCGCCCAGGTCGAAAAATCATCGTCGGCAAGCTGAAAGCTCTGCCGAAACGACGGGTTGGCATGCCGCAACCGGTCTTCGGAATCGTAAAGTGCAATAAGAACGGGGGTGGCGCTCTGAAGCGCTGCGACACGCTCGATAAGACTATTCAACAGGCAACACTCCTGTGATGACGAAAAGCCCCCTTTTCGTCATCTTGCAAAAGCCCCCAAGCCCTAGGGCATATACACGAAAAGAAGAACTTGATTATAAACGTAGTCTCTAAAATGCGAAGGGGAAGAATGCGGTCGGAAGGTCTCGACTTCAATCTCGCCGGATCGCAACCGCGCAGAACGGGATCACCACACACCAACCCGTCACAACTTTCGCATCCCGGGCTTGCGCCACCGTCATATGTCCGTCATGCACCTGCCCTTTATTGTGGCACGCTTTTATGATCTAGCTTACTTATTGGCTTAAAAAGGAAAAATGACGAATGACGGACGCAAACCATCCGATTTACGGCGATATTGACGGCCCCATCATCATGATCGGCTTCGGCTCCATCGGGCGCGGCACTCTTCCGTTGATCGAACGTCATTTCAACTTCGACAAGACCAGGCTCGTCGTCATCGACCCGCGCGAGGATATCGCAGCGTATCTGGCCGAGAGAAACATTCGCCATATCCGTACGCATCTGACCAAAGAAAACTACAAGGAGGTGCTCAAGCCACTCCTTAAAGGGGTTCAGGGTCAGGGCTTCTGCGTCAATCTTTCGGTCGATGCCGCATCCGTCGATCTGATGAGGCTCTGCCGCAAACATGGCATGCTCTACATCGACACCGTAGTGGAGCCGTGGCCCGGCTTTTACTTCGATGCAGACGCCGACAATGCCTCCCGTACCAATTATTCGCTGCGCGAGACCATGCTGAAAGAAAAGGCTCGGAAACCGGGCGGCACAACGGCCGTTTCCACCTGCGGCGCAAATCCCGGCATGGTGTCCTGGTTCGTAAAACAGGCGCTGGTCAATCTCGCCAAGGATAGCGGTCTCGACATCGAAGAGCCGCGACCGCATGACCAGCAGGCATGGGCAAAGCTCATGCAGCAGCTCGGCGTCAAGGGCGTGCATGTGGCAGAGCGCGATACGCAGCGGGCAAAAAATCCCAAGCCATTCGGCGCATTCTGGAACACCTGGTCCGTCGAGGGTTTTATCGCCGAAGGTTTTCAGCCCGCCGAACTCGGCTGGGGAACGCATGAAAACTGGATGCCAAAAAACGCGAAAAAACAAAAAAAGGGCAGCAAGGCAGCGATCTATCTCGATCAGCCCGGCGCCAATACGCGGGTACGGACATGGTGTCCCGGACAAGGGCCGCAATATGGATTTCTGGTCACCCACAACGAGGCGATCTCGATTTCCGACTATTTCACCGTCCGCAATGACGATGGCGATCTGATCTACCGGCCCACCTGTCACTATGCCTACCACCCCTGCAACGACGCCGTCCTTTCCCTGCACGAACTTTTCGGTAATGGCGGCACGCCGCAGCCGATCCAGCATGTGCTTGGCGAAGACGAGCTTGTCGATGGTGCCGACGAGCTGGGTGTTCTTCTCTACGGCCATGACAAAAATGCCTATTGGTATGGCTCGCGGCTAACCTTGCAGGAGGCACGGGCGCTCGCCCCCAGCCAGAACGCGACCGGATTGCAGGTCAGCTCCGCGGTACTGGCCGGAATGGTCTGGGCGCTGGAAAATCCGCAAGCCGGCATCGTCGAGGCGGATGAAATGGATTATCGCCGTTGCCTTGAGGTGCAGCGTCCCTATCTTGGACCGGTCGAAGGACATTACACGGACTGGACGCCGCTCGACGGTCGCCCGGGACTGTTTCCAGACAATATCGACACCTCGGATCCCTGGCAGTTCCGCAACATCCTCGTGCGCTGAGGGCATGGCGTCTCATATTTGTCACGCAGGTGTTTTCATGACGGATGTCAGGAACCCGGGAGAGCAAACAACGTTGCCTTGAAATAAATAACGCTTCACGGCATGGTCGAAACATCAGGGTTTCATCGAATCGCAGGAGAACAGGCTCATGAACTTCAAGACAAGCGCTGCTTTGCTTTGTGCCGCAATCGCGGTGTCTTCATGCGTTGCGCCGGGTCCCTCCCAGCAGACGTCGATGGCACCCTCGCTTGCCCGCGGCCCGGCCGTGGATGGCCGCTGGATCGACCGCAACGGCATCGTATCGACATTCCAGAACGGTGCTTTCTCCACCCGTTCGACCGATACCAACACGCTTCTCGCATCCGGCACCTATGTTACGATTTCGCCGACGCTCTATGAGATCAACATGACGTCATTGGTGCGCAACACGCAATCGCGCGTCAACTGCGCGCTCGTCTCCCCGTCGCAACTGAATTGCACGACAGACAGCAACAGCCAGTTCTCGCTAACGCGTCAGGGCTGATAACACAGACTTTTCAATGGCATGAGCTTTTAAAACGCACGCCTCAAGCGTGCGTTTTGCTTTATTGCGCCACTGTCACAATTTCCGCTTGCGGCAGCTGCCGCTAAATGGAAACATCGCGCTTTGAAAGACTGACATACTTTCAGACTAGAGAATGAGCACGGCCTGATGATGATCGACCGGCCAAGGCTTCCGCTTTGAACAGGAGAGAGGGACCATGAAGAAAATTTTGAGACTGAGTATGCTGAGCGTTTCCGCGATAACGCTTTCAGCCGGAGCGGCTCTGGCCGACTACGAACTCAACATTCTTCACATTAACGATTTTCACTCCCGTATCGAATCGATCAATAAATTCGACTCGACCTGCTCAGCGGAAGAGGAAGGCAAAAACGAATGCTTTGGCGGCGCCGCGCGCCTCTTGACCGCAATCAACCAGACAAGGGACGCGCTCAAGGCTCAAGGCAAGAACGTTCTCCTGCTCAATGCCGGCGACAATTTTCAAGGCTCGCTGTTCTACACCACCTACAAGGGTACCGTTGAAGCCGAAGTGCTGAACGCCATGAAGTTCGACGCCATGACCGTCGGCAACCATGAATTCGACGATAGCGAAGACGGGCTTGCGGGCTTCCTCGACAAGGTTCAGTTTCCGGTCGTGACCGCCAATGTGGTTGCCAGCGCCGCCTCGAAAATCGGCGATCGCGTCAAGCCGTCCATCGTCCTTGAAGTCGGCGGCCAGAAAATCGGTATTGTCGGCGCTGTCGCCAACGACACGGCGGAACTTGCGACCCCCGGCCCCAACATCACCATTGCGGAAGATGTCGCGAAAATCAGCGAACAGGTGCAGAAGCTGAAAGGCGAGGGTGTCAACAAGATCATTGCCCTGACCCATGTCGGATATCCGCGCGACCTCGAATTCATCGCGAAAATCCCGGATGTGGACGTCGTTGTCGGCGGCCACTCGCATACGTTGCTCTCCAACACCGATCAGAAGGCCGAAGGGCCTTATCCGACACTCGTCGACAATCCCGGCGGCTACAAGGTTCCGGTCGTTCAGGCAGGGCAATACAGCAAATACCTGGGTGACCTGCGCGTCGTCTTCGATGACAGCGGCGTGGTCAAGGAAAGCAAGGGCGATCCGATCCTGATCGATTCATCCTTCAAACCCGACGAAGCAACGCTCAAGCGTATCGATGAACTGAAAGCACCAATCGAGGCGTTGAAATCGAAGGTCGTCGGCACTTCGGAAGGCCCGATCGAAGGTGACCGCAAGGTTTGCCGCGTCAAAGAATGCTCTATGGGTAATCTGGTAGCGGATGCGACCCTGGCCCGCGTCAAGGATCAGGGCGTCACCATCGCTTTCGCAAATAGCGGTGGCCTGCGCTCCTCCATCGATAGCGGCGATGTCTCGATGGGCGAAGTCCTGACGGTTCTGCCGTTCCAGAACACGGTCGCGACTTTCCAGCTGAAGGGCGAGGATATTCGCGCTGCCCTCGAAAACGGCGTCAGCCAGATCGACGATGGCGCAGGTCGTTTCATGCAGGTTTCAGGCATGAAATATTCCTTCGACCGCTCCAAGCCGGCCGGCAGCCGTGTTACTGCGGTCGAGGTCAAGGAGGGCGACGCTTTCGTGCCTCTCGACCCGGCAAAGACCTACACTGTTGCGGCGAATAATTACGTTCGCACCGGCGGCGATGGCTTCAAGGTATTCGCGACCAAGGCGATCAACGCCTATGACTTCGGCCCCAACCTCGAAGAGGCTGTAGCTGCATATATTACGGCCAACAGCCCCTATAAGCCCTTCACGGACGGCCGCATCACTGAAGTGACGCCTGCCGGTTATGTAGCTCCGGCAAAGCCCGCTGCACCAGCGCCTGCCGCAACAGCACCGGCGGCAACTGCAACCGCTCCGGCCGCCACACCGGCCCCGGCTCCCACAGCACCTGCCGCGACCGCACCTGCCACCACCACGCCGGCAGCGGCCGCGGCTGCCGCCAGCAAATATGTTGTCGCAAAGGGCGATTCGCTCTGGAAGATCGCGGCGGAGAAGTATGGCGACGGTGCCCTTTGGACCAGGATTGCCAAGGCAAACACGCTGAAGCATCCGAACCATATCGAGATCGGCGAGGAACTGGAGGTTCCGGCTCAATAAGCCGCGAACACATACAGACAGGGCAATTTGCCGCAGATGGGAAGCCGGCCTCGCACCATGAGGCCGGCTTCTTATTTTCCCTTTAAAAACAGATCATTACAGGCTGCGTTTTATCAAAAGACAATGCGTCCGTTACCGCACCTCGGAAATCACCTCCGCAGGTGGTTCAATCCTTACAAATTTCGTCTAGAACACGTGAACAAATTGACGGCACGAGCATATAGCTTGAGCATTTCCGGCAAAACCGCGTCACGGTTTGCGTCCGGCCATGTATAAAAACAAAAAATGGAGCGTTTCCGCCCTTTATCCCAAACGGAAACGTTCTCACGCAACCAGTACGAGTTCAGGGTGTCATTCATGACGACAGAATTATCCGCACTTCCCGTAGACCATCCCCGCGTAAGATTTGGCAAGGTTGGCGTTCTGCTTGTCAATCTTGGCACGCCGGATGGTACGGACTATTGGCCGATGCGCCGTTATCTGGCGGAATTTCTGAGCGACAAACGCGTGATCGAATGGTCGCGCCTCTACTGGTATCCGATCCTGTACGGCATCGTCCTCAACAAGCGCCCGCAGAAGGTCGGCAAGGCCTATGAGGCAATCTGGAACCGCGATCGCAACGAAAGCTATCTGCGCACCTATACCCGAAGCCAAGGCGAACTGATGGCACAGGCGCTGAAGGATTTGCCGAATGTCGTCGTTGACTGGGCCATGCGCTACGGCCAGCCTTCCATCGCCTCGAAAATCGACGCGCTGAAGGAGCAGGGATGCGAGAAAATCCTGCTATTCCCGCTCTATCCGCAATATGCCGCATCGACCACGGCGACGGTGAACGACAAGGCTTTCGAACATCTGATGAAGCTGCGCTGGCAGCCCGCCATCCGGACCGTTCCGCCCTATCATGACGATCCTGCCTATATCGAGGGGCTTGCCGCCTCCGTCAAAAACCATCTGGCAACGCTGGACTGGGAACCGGAGATGCTGATCACCTCCTTCCACGGCATTCCGCAATCCTACTTCAGGAAGGGCGATCCCTATTATTGCCACTGCCAGAAGACCGCCCGTCTGCTGAAGGAAGCGCTGGGACGGACCGAGAAGAACTTCATGATCACCTTCCAGTCGCGTTTTGGGCCAGAAGAATGGCTGCAGCCCTATACCGACAAGACCATGGAAAAGCTGGCATCCGAGGGCATCAAACGCATCGCCGTCATGAACCCCGGTTTCGTATCGGATTGTCTTGAAACGCTGGAGGAAATTGCCGGTGAGGCCGGAGAAATCTTCCTGCACAATGGCGGCGAGAAATTCACCCACATCCCGTGTCTCAACGACAGCGTAGACGGTATGACAGTTCTCGAAAAGGTTGTACGACAAGAGTTGCAAGGTTGGGTGTAATCTTGCCATAACGATGCGGGTGTAAGATCCCAAAAGGTTGTGGTGCTGGAGGAAGAAGTGATGATTGCATTGGGCGGTTTCGATATCGTCGTCATAGCGGCGGTTGTTTTGGTCATTCTGGTGCTCTTTGCCGGCATCAAGACCGTACCGCAGGGACATCGCTACACGGTTGAACGGTTCGGGCGCTACACCCGCACACTCGAGCCGGGCCTCAACCTCATCGTGCCGTTCTTCGAAAGCATCGGTTCGAAGATGAATGTGATGGAGCAGGTTCTGCATATACCGACACAGGAAGTTATCACCCGCGATAATGCCAGTGTCTCGGCTGATGCCGTCACTTTCTATCAGGTCCTGAATGCCGCACAGGCCGCTTACCAGATTACCAATCTGGAAATGGCGATTGAAAACCTCACCATGACCAACATCCGCTCGGTAATGGGCTCGATGGATCTCGATGAGTTATTGTCGAACCGTGATGCCATCAACGATCGCCTGCTGCGCGTGGTGGACGAGGCGGTGGGACCATGGGGTATCAAGGTCACGCGCATCGAGATAAAAGATATCGCGCCGCCGAAAGATCTCGTCGATTCCATGGCTAGGCAGATGAAGGCGGAGCGTGAAAAACGCGCGCAGGTGCTGGAGGCCGAGGGCGCCCGCAATGCTCAGATTCTGCGCGCAGAGGGCGCAAAACAATCTGCCATTCTCGAGGCGGAAGGCCAGCGCGAAGCGGCGTTCCGCGATGCCGAGGCCCGCGAGCGTCTGGCCGAGGCCGAAGCCAACGCCACCCGCATGGTGTCGGAAGCCATCGCTGCCGGCAATGTCCACGCGATCAATTACTTCGTTGCCCAGAAATATACCGAAGCGCTCTCCAGTATCGGTACCGCCAAAAACTCGAAAATCGTGTTGATGCCGATGGAGGCGTCTGCGTTGATCGGCTCGCTCGGCGGCATAGGGGCAATCGCCCGTGACGTTTTCGGCGACAAGGGCGATGCACCAACGGCGCCTGCCGTCCCCGCATCTTCCCGCTCGGTGCCGCCGTCGCGGCCTTCGGCCCAGGCCATCAACGTGACAATTCCCGGTAATCCCTTCGGCTCTTCATCGGAGAAGTGACGATGCTGCAACGGCTTGCCACGGAACTGGGACCATGGAGCTGGTGGATTGCCGGCTTCATTCTGCTGGCTGCCGAGCTGGTCGCTCCGGGCGTGTTTCTGATCTGGATTGGCATTGCCGCGCTGGTGATCGGCGCGCTCTCCCTGCTGTTCTGGGATGCCGCATTCTGGGCGTGGCAATTGCAACTGGTGCTGTTTGCCGCCCTCTCCATCGCCTTCGCCCTGCTTGGCAGGAAATATTTCGGCAAAAACCGTGAGGCAAGCGACGAACCCTTCCTCAATCAGCGGGAAGCCAGCCTTGTTGGCCGCACAGCGACCCTGCAGGAGCCGGTTGTCGAAGGGCGCGGCCGCATAAGGCTGGACGATACCTGGTGGTCCGTTAACGGTGAGGACATGCCAGCAGGAACACGTGTCAGGATCGCAGCTGCGCGTGGCCGCACCCTGACAATAGAGCCGCTCGACCGCTCATAGCGATCAGGCCACACCGATTCTCAACAGATCGTGGAAATGCACCAGCCCTATCGGCCGGTTATCGTCATCAACGACGATCAGCGCACCGATGTGGAATTTTTCCAGCGTCGCGAGAGCGCTGGTCGCCAGCACCGATTTTTTGACCGTTTTCGGAGTACGGGTCATGATGTCGTCCACCGTCAATTCAGCGAGGTTGCGCGACAGGTTGCGCGCCATATCGCCCTCGGTGACGATGCCACACAGACGGCCATCCTCGTCCAGAATACCGACGCAGCCGAAATGCTTGCGGGAAAGAACACTGACTGCTTCCGGCATGGAAGTTCCCTTGCCGACTAGCGGCACCCGGTCGCCGGTATGCATGATATCGCTGACCAGCGTAAGGCCCGCGCCCAGTTTGCCGCCGGGGTGAAACACCTTGAAATCACCGGCAGTGAAATTGCGTGCTTCCAGAAGCGCAACGGCAAGGGCATCGCCAAGTGCCAGCTGCATCAATGTGGAGGTGGTAGGCGCAAGACCGAGCGGGCAGGCTTCCTGTTCATTGGGAACCAGAAGCACGATATCGGCTGCCTTCGCCAGCGATGCACTCTCCGAACAGGTAAGTGCAATCAGCGGGATGGAGAAACGGCGCGAATAGTTGATGATGCTACGCAGCTCTGAACTTTCACCGCCTTTGGAGATCGCCAGCACCACATCATCGCCGCCGATCATGCCCAGATCGCCATGGTTGGCCTCTGCCGCATGCACGAAAAATGCAGGCGTTCCGGTGGAGGCGAAGGTGGCCGCGAGCTTGGCGCCTATGTGGCCGCTTTTACCAACACCGGTGATGATGAGGCGGCCATTAGACTGGCCGATCGTCTCGATCGCCTTGCAGAAAGGTTCGGAAAGCCCGTTTTTGAGGGCCTCTTCAAGAGCGGCAAGGCCAGCCCTCTCCATCGAAATCGTCCGCACGGCGGATTCAATCGCATTGTCTTCAACCAGTTTCACGGCTCTCGTAATCATGGCCGACTGTTACTATTTCAACTGGAATAAGTCCACTCTACAGCCGAAAATTGCCGCTCTTTAGTGACGCAGGTTCGGCGGAGAAATCTCCTCCATCGTTCCCATCCGCTTGAAAGGGATGTTCTCTTCATCGACCAAATATCGCCCGACTGTCCTAATCCACGAGATAGAGCCGTCATCACGGCGCACAGCATATTCCTGATGGTAAAAGCTGGCGGCCTTGAGCGTCGTGAGCGCAGTTTCGATCACATGATTGCGATGGCCGATATCCACTTTTTCGAGCATCTGGAAAATGCTGATGCCCTGCATCGCCTGCCGCAAAGGAATGCCCAAGAGTTCAGCGCAGACTTCGTCTAGATAGAATCGGTCATTGGTAATATCCCAGCAATAAAAACCGACCTGCTTGACGTTCAAAACGGGATTCATGAAACGACGCTGTGACACAAAATAAAAATCAATTGGATTGCTAAAATAAAACGGATGAGTTCCACCCAATCATAGGGCGATTCCGTATCAAAATGAAACGTTTAAATCTGATCATATTCGAAATATTGGGCATCTCGGCAAATTTTCTTCAGTCGCGGTGCCGAAGCGGCCAGATCGAACTAGGAAGCCCCCCAGCTTTGCCGCAGCCACAGATGTGGTGAAATCCGGGAGGTCTTTATCAACTGTTAACCATAAAAATCCTATTGTTAAAGCGATATTAAAACTTGCGTCGCGTGTCTGGTCTCTGGGTCGTCCACTTCATCCGTCTGCCGCTCATTCGGCTTCAGGAAATGCTGAGACGAACTTTCGATCCGACATCGGCCAAATGCGCCGGGTGAAGAGGAATGATTGTGAAGGGCACCGCCACACGTCTGCCGACGTCGCGGAAAGCAGCAACCCTGCTGCTGCTTGCCTGTACGCTTCTCTACACCCCGGGAACTGTTTTCGCGCAAACAGCGGCCACGCGGCTGCCGGTCGCAGTTCCATCCGGCGATGCAACGCCGACAGAGAACCCCACAACGACAACTGAAAACGAGGCAAGCACGGTGCGAGCAGCACCGCAACAGCAACTATGGCGCCCCTCGAATAATCCGGGCGACCCGATTTCCGAACAGCGGGAAGAAGCGGGCCAGCCTTATGCCGACGCGGAAAACCCATATGAGCCAACGGTAGACGGCGGTGAAAACCCGCAAAGAGCCACCGAACCCGGACAAACCCCCGGTATCCGGCTCGGTACATTCCTGCTGCGGCCTTCGATCAGCCAGACGATCAATACGGAAAAGCAGACGAACACCGGCGGCCCTTCCAGACGTAACTACCTAACGACAGGTATTCGCGGCACACTAACCAGCGACTGGTCCCGCCATGCGCTGACTGTAACAGGCGATGGAGCCTGGGAGAAAAATTTCGGCAGCAAGAATGGTGAAGAGCCGAGGGCGCGGATAGAAGCCGATCTGCGCCTCGATCTCGGCGAAGAAACGACGGCTAATCTCAAGGCGGGTTACGAATTCAGTCGTGAAGGCACTACGGACCCCAACGCTTTGACTGGCGCTGCCGTGCAGGGCGGAGAACACCGTTTCACGACCGGCGCATCGATCCAACGGGATTTCGGCAAGCTGCGCGGGCTAGCGGCGCTCGATCTGTCGCGTACGGTCTACACGGATGCAAAGGGCATAAACGGCCAGCCGATCAGTCTTAGCGATCGCGACCAGAACGGCGCGAACCTGCGCGGCCGTATCGGCTACGAATTGTCACCGGCCCTGATCCCGTTCCTCGAATTGAACGCGGGAACGACCAAATATGACAGGCGCCTGGACAATACCGGTTACGCACGGTCCTCGAATTCCTACGGCGCCAAAATTGGAGCCGAGGTCGATCTTGGCGAGAAGACCCGCGGCGAGGCCGCCATCGGCTATCTACGTAAACAATATGACGACGACCGCATCGCTTCCATCGGCGCGCTGACACTGGACGGCGAACTGAACTGGTCGCCGCAGCGCGGCACCAACGTCAATCTTGGCCTGCGCACGACGATAGAGGATTTCGCCGGCGGACCACAGGGCGGCTGGATTTCCTATCGGCTGGATGCCGGGCTGACCCATGAATTGCGCAGCAATCTGGTCGCGCGGCTGACCGGGCAGATCGTGCACCGGACATTTCCCTCCTCCGATATCGAGGATGCCGTGGAATACACCGCAGGCGCTGGCTTGACCTGGGGGCTGAACCGCTATCTCGATCTGACGGCGGACGTTAGTTATCAGTGGACGCCAATTTATGACAGCAACGAACTGCGCGTCGGCGCGGGGCTTGTCCTGAAACGATAACGTTGCCCCAAACAGAAATCCCGGCGCGAAGGCCGGGATCCCGTTGTCCAGTTGGTAAATTACTTCAGTCCGTCGATAAGAGCCTTGATCGGCTCCTCGATTGCGGGGCGGATGTCAGCGCGTTCGAGCGCGAAAGCAACGTTGGCAAGAATGAAACCGTCCTTGGCGCCGCAATCGAACGTCTGCCCGCGGAAATGATAGCCAGCGAATTCCTGGGACTTGGCAAGCGTCAACATGCCGTCCGTCAGCTGGATTTCGTTGCCGGCGCCCCGTTCCTGATTTTCCAGAATGTCGAAAATCTCAGGCTGAAGGATGTAGCGACCGTTGATGTAGAAATTCGAAGGTGCCGTACCCTTGGCAGGCTTCTCGACCATTTCAGTGATCTTGAAACCCTCGCCCACGGCGTTACCCACGCCGACGATGCCGTATTTATGCGTCTGATCGGGAGCGCATTCCTGCACCGCGATGACGTTGCCGGCGGTCTGGTCATAAAGTTCGACCATGCCCTTGAGGCAGCTTTTCTGTGAATGCATGATCATATCAGGCAGCAGCACGGCGAAAGGTTCGTCGCCGACGATATCACGCGCACACCAGACCGCATGGCCAAGACCAAGCGGCACCTGCTGACGCGTGAAGCTTGCCGTGCCCGCCTTGGGCAGAAGGCCGGCCAGCAATGTAAGCTCGGCATTCTTGTTGCGCTCGCGCAGCATTTGTTCGAGTTCAAATTGAATATCAAAATAATCTTCAATCACCGCCTTGCCGCGGCCGGTGACAAATACAAAATGCTCGATGCCCGCTTCCGCCGCCTCGTCGACGACGTATTGAATGACCGGCTTGTCAACGACAGTGAGCATTTCTTTCGGAACCGCCTTGGTTGCGGGCAGGAAACGCGTACCCAGACCTGCGACCGGAAATACGGCCTTCCGAATTTTCTTATGTTCTACCACATATCCCTCCTGAGAGATAAAACTTGATCACAATCCCCGCACAGTGTTGTTATTTCAAAAATAACAACGTTTTGTAAAGGGTGACGCTACCATCTATTAATGGTAAAGAATTTGTTGACATTCTTTTGTTATGCATGACGACGCCCGATGCGTTTTCGCAATCGAAATGATATTCGAGAGAACGAAAGACTGACGATGACAAAGATGATCCTTTCAAATGTCCGCAAATTCGGCTGCATGATGGTTGCAGGTCTGGCGATCTCGCTGGCCCCCGTCTCGGCCCGGGCCGATGCTGGGTTCAAGCAGTGGATCAACCAGTTCTACGCAACAGCCGCGAAAGAAGGCATTAGCAAGGCGACCTACCAGAAAGCCTTTGCTGGTGTCAGCGAGCCGGATCCGGATGCGCTGCGCAAGGCGACCTTCCAGCCGGAATTCACCACCCAGATCTGGGATTATCTCGATTCCCGCGTCAACCCCTATACGGTGCGCATCGGCCGCGAGATGAAGATGAAGCACGCGACGACGCTCAACTGGATCGAGCGCAACTTCAACGTCGACAAACATATCATTCTCGCCATCTGGTCGATGGAATCGAATTACGGCGCGGTTCTCGAAAAGCCGGAGCGCCTGCACAATATTCCGCAGGCACTGGCCACGCTCGCCTATTCCGACCCCAAACGCGCCAAGTTCGCGCGCACGCAATTGATCGCCGCACTCAAAATCCTGCAGGCAGGCGATGTCACGCCCAAGCAGCTGACGGGTTCCTGGGCGGGGGCAATGGGCCATACCCAGTTCATTCCGACCAGCTACCTGCTCTATGCTGTCGATGCGGACGGCAACGGTAAGCGCGACATCTGGCACTCGGTTCCGGACGCGCTGGCGACGGCCGCCAATCTACTCGCCAAGAATGGCTGGGAACCCGGCCGGACCTGGGGTTACGAAACAGCCGTGCCGCGTGGCGGCGCCCGTTATGAGGGGCAGACGAAGTCCATTGCGGAATGGACCAAGCTTGGCTTTGCCCGCCCGAACGGCAAGAATTTCACCCGCGGCTCCGATCGCGCCATGCTGAAACTGCAGGGTGGGGCAAATGGTCCAGGTTTCCTGATGATGAAAAACTTCTTCACCATCAAGAAATACAACGCATCCGACAGCTATGCGCTGGCCGTTGGCCTGCTTGCTGACGAGATCGCCGGTTATGGCGGCATGCAGCAGAAATGGCCGCGTCCGGACGGCACGCTGGATATTCGTGAAAAATTCGAACTCCAGACCCGCATGAAGGAACTTGGCTATTACGATGGCGAAGTCGATGGCAATTTCGGCTCCGGCTCGAAGGCGGCGATCAGCGCCATCCAGTCGCGCATGGGCCTCGAAACCGACGGTCAGCCGTCGCAGCGATTGCTGAGAGCACTGCGGAATTGATAATATGCCGGTGAATTCGGCGGCGGTCTTCAACGCCGCCGAAGCATCCGGAAGGATCGATGTCATGAGTAGGAAACCTGCGGCGAAAAGCACAAGTACGGGCTGGCGCATCTGCGCCATCATTCTTTGTGCTGTCTTGTGCACGCCGCTTGTCCCTTCGCAAACCTTCGCCCAGGAACAGCGACGCACCCTTTTCGAAATGCTGTTTGGCCGGCCCGTGGGCCGGGAGGACACGCCCGGCCGCGAATACCAGCCCCGCAGTCGCCGGGATTTCCCGGCTGCCCCGCGTGAAAAATCAGTCACCCGTCCGCAACCCGCAAGAAAAGCGCCTTCGGTGGTTCAAATGCGAACCATAAAACCGGAGCCGACCGCCAAGCTTGAAAATGCCAGGCGTGTTCTGGTCGTCGGTGATTTTCTGGCCGGTGGCATGGGGGAAGAATTGGTCAATGCCTTCGCCAGCTCTCCGGGAATTTCGGTCGATGTGCGCGCGAATGGTTCTTCGGGCCTCGTACGCACGGATTATTACGACTGGTTCGCCAATCTGCCGCAGTTCATAACCGAAACAAATCCCGCCACCATCGTCATCATGATGGGATCGAACGATCGCCAGCAGATGCAGATCGGCGATACCAGGGAAAAATTTGGCACCGATGTCTGGTTCAAGGAATATGAGCGGCGGATCGATGAACTTCTGACCCTTGCCGGCCGCCCGAAGGTGCCGCTGCTGTGGGTTGGCCTGCCGGCCTTCCAGTCAACCTCACTCTCGGCCGATCTCGTCGGCTTCAACCGGCTTTATCGCAGCCATATCGAAAAATACGGCGGCGAATTCGTCGATGTCTGGGACGGCTTTGTCGACGAGGCCGGTAAATTTGTCATCACCGGCTACGACATGAACGGGCAGCAGGCCCGTCTGCGTGAGGCAGATGGCGTCGGCATGACGCAGGCCGGCAAACGCAAGCTTGCTTTTTACGTCGAGAAATTCGTGCGCAGGCACCTCGACAGCGCCGGACCGGACCTCGTGAAACTGGACGGCAGCAATTTGCCTGCACTCACCTCCCTGCCCGCGCTTGGCATCGACGCGGGACAGGTGCGCACCCAGCCGATCAGCCTGACCGATCCGAACCTCGATGGCGGTGACAAGCTGCTTGGCGATGTCCCTTCGACGGCCGTATCGGCACGTGTCTCGGTGGTGGAATCGCCACGCGAACGGCTGACCAAGCGGGGCGAGATGGCCGATGCACCGGCGGGTCGTATCGATGACTACCGGATTGTCCCGGATACTGCTCAGGCCAGACAGTAGCCACTTCTCCGCCGTCGCTACGGCTCGAACCGGCGTAATGTTGAGGCAACCCGGCAATGGCAGGATAAATTCAGCTTTGCAGCAAATGCGGGGTCGGCCAATTGCCCTCCCCTGCCCGCGTCTTACTGCACGGTGATATTTATCCGATGCCCCCGCGCCCCTTCCTCTCCGGGAAGGCGTCCGCCAGACACTGCCGAGAACAATTCATGCGCCTGCTGCTTGTTGAAGACGAACGCGAAATGGCAGCAGCCCTTTCCGCCGCCCTGCACCGGTTCGATATCATCGTGGACAATGTCGGCACGCTCGATCTTGCCCGGCATGCGATCATGGACGGTGTTCACGATCTTGTCGTACTCGACCGGCAATTGCCCGATGGCGATGGCATCCAGCTTATAGAAGATCTGCGTCTGCTTCCCGTCACACCGCCCGTCATCGTGCTGACAGCGCAAGGCACGCTTGCGGATCGGGTGAACGGCCTGAACCTTGGTGCGGACGATTATCTGGCCAAGCCCTTCGCTGTCGAGGAACTCCTTGCTCGCATCCGCGCCCTGATGCGCCGGCCAGCCGGCAGCGTGACGATGACGGCGAAACTGGGCAAGCTGGAATTTTGCTTCGAAACCCGCGAAGTCCGCATCAAGGGAGAGTTTATTCCCCTGACCAGACGCGAATTGCTGATCCTTGAAGCCCTGTTGCGTCGGCAGGGCAGAACGGTGCTGCGATCGGTACTGGAAGAGGCGGTTTATAATTTCGACGATGAAATCCAGTCGAATGCGCTTGATTCCCATATCTCCCGTCTGCGCCGCAAATTGCAGGCAGCGGATGCGGGTCTGGAGGTTCACGGTATTCGCGGCGTCGGTTATCTGCTGAGGGCGGCCTCATGAAATCGGCCGGAAGGAAATCGCTCAAGCGACGCCTGACCATTCAATTGCTGCTTTTCCAGATCGGCAGCCTTTTCATCGTCACTGCCGCCTTCGTCGCTTACCTGTCCAGCGGCGCTTCGGGCAGCGCCCTTCTCAGCCCGGCAGCGGCCCAGATTACAGCCAATGCCATCATGCGTGACAAGGATGGCCGGCTGATGCTTGACGAAACAAATGAATTTGTCGAGCTGCGCGACAGCATGCCCGGTTTCTGGTTCGTTGCAGTCAGCGAGAAAGGTGAGATCGTGCAGGGTGGGCCGGTGCCTGAGGCCTTTAGCAACATGGATCAACAGCTTAGCGACGTCAAAGTGTCGGACGTACGCGATGCGGCATTGTCCTACTCCTATCTTGCTGTCTTGCGAATCGCCGTCGTGCGTCGTGCATCGGGACCGGCGGGCGAATTCGTTATGGTCGGCAAGGGCGGAGCCTTCAGTATGGCATTCCCGGTCCTGCTGTTCTCCAACATACTGATCATGCCGATCCTCCTTATCATGTCCATTGTGACAATCGTGACCATTCCATGGATCATCCGTCGGGAATTTTTCGCACTTTCCGCAATTGCGCGAACGGCGGAAAGCATCGACATCGACAAGCGCGGATATCGATTGCCGGATGGCGATATTCCATGGGAGGTGCAGCCGCTCGTGCATGCCGTCAACGGCGCGCTGAAACGGCTGGACGATGGTTACGAGCGGCACAAGCGCTTCATTCTCGACGCCGCCCATGAATTGCGGACCCCTGTCGCCATTCTCCAGACCCGTGTCGAAACGTTGCTGGACGGACCGGACCGGAGCCGGATATTAGCCGATGCCAGCCGTCTCGCCGTGCTTGCCGAACAGTTGCTCGATCTGCAACGACTTGGCGGGCAAAAGGCGCCGCTTATTCCACTAGATCTTGTTGGCCTCTGCCGGTCTGTCGTCGCTGATATGGCGCCGCTTGCAATCTCTCAAGGCTACGAACTTTCGTTCGAGCCGGACGAAGAGCCGATCCTCGCCCTTGCCGATGACGCCTCGCTGCAACGCGCCCTGATGAACGTCGTGCAAAACGCCATCGAACATGGCGGCAATCGCGGAACGATCACCATAAAAGTGGGGGCCAACCGCGTGATCGACATATCCGACCAAGGCAACGGAATTCCCGAAGAGGACCGGGAAGCCGTGTTTGACGCATTTCACCGGTTGATACCGAAGGATCGCGGTACCGGGCTCGGTCTCAATCTCGTGCAGGAAATCGTCCGCTACCATGGAGGGGAGATCACCATCAGTGATTCCCCATCCGGCGGCGCCTCCTTCCGTATCAGCCTTCCCTATTGCTGACACGAACCCCGTCTTCGGAAGCACGTAGTGTCATCGCAATTCTCAGGCGCGATATGTTGCCGTCCCCCTGCATGCGACACCTCCATCGCGTTTCGGTTCTCCAGTCAACCGAAAGGCCTGTTGTGAAACACAACAGGCCTTTTTGTTTTCGTTACGACGGCTTGCGCCGCGTCAACTCGCTCAGCGCGGAAGGACGGTTGCGCCCATCAGCTCTTCGTCGATCGCACGTGCGGCCTGACGGCCTTCGCGGATTGCCCAGACCACCAGCGACTGGCCACGGCGAACGTCGCCCGCCGCCCACAGCTTGTCGACCGAGGTCTTGTAGTCCGTTTCGTTGGCGATCACGTTGGTGGAGCCGCGACGATCGGTGTTGAGCGACAGCTTGCCATCCATTTCCTTCAGCACGCTATCGGTGAAAGGACCGGAAAAACCGATGGCGATGAAGGCGAGATCAGCCTTGATGATAAATTCCGTACCGGCAATGGGCTTGCGCCGGTCGTCCACCTGACAGCACTTCACACCCGTCAAAACGCCGTCTTCACCGACGAATTCAAGCGTGGCAACCTGGAACTCGCGAACGGCACCTTCTGCCTGCGAAGAAGAGGTGCGCATTTTCGTTGCCCAGAAGGGCCATACGGCAAGCTTGTCTTCCTTTTCCGGCGGCATCGGGCGGATATCGAGCTGGGTGACTTTAACCGCACCCTGACGGAAGGCCGTGCCGACGCAGTCAGACGCCGTATCGCCACCGCCGACGACGACGACATGCTTGCCGCCGGCGAGGATCGGATCGGCCGGCCAGCCGATGCTGTCGATGTTTTCGCGGCCAACGCGGCGGTTCTGCTGCACGAGATAGGGCATGGCGTCGTAAACGCCATTGAAATCGGCGCCACCGATGCCAGCCGGGCGCGGAGTTTCCGAACCGCCGCAATAAAGAACCGCATCGTGATCAGCCAGAAGCGCTTCGACCGTTACATCCACGCCGACGTTGACGCCGCAATGGAAGGTAACACCTTCACCCTTGATCTGCTCGACACGGCGGTCGATGAAGTTCTTCTCCATCTTGAAATCCGGAATACCGTAACGCAGCAAACCGCCGGGCTTTGATTCACGCTCGTAAACGTGGACCTCATGACCGGCGCGGCCAAGCTGCTGCGCTGCCGCCATGCCGGAAGGACCGGAACCGATGATGGCGACCTTCTTGCCGGTGTGGATCGTCGCCGGCTTCGGCACGATAAAGCCCAGCTCGTAGGCCTTGTCGGCAATCGCCTGCTCCACGGTCTTGATGGCGACCGGTGCATCCTCGAGGTTCAGCGTGCAGGCTTCCTCGCAGGGTGCCGGACAGACGCGGCCGGTGAATTCCGGGAAGTTGTTGGTGGAATGGAGGTTGCGGATCGCCTCTTCCCAATTGTTGTTATAAACCAGATCGTTCCAGTCGGGGATCTGGTTGTGCACGGGACAGCCCGTCGGGCCGTGACAGTAGGGAATGCCGCAATCCATGCAGCGCGCCGCCTGCTTCTGCACCTCGGCATCCGACATCGGAATGGTGAATTCGCGGAAATGGCGGATACGGTCCGATGCGGGCTGATACTTGCCCACCTGCCGGTCGATCTCAAGAAAACCTGTAACCTTGCCCACGTTTATGTCCTCACATCAAAGCGGAGCGCCTGTTAGGCCCCAGTACCAGTAAGCGAAACCGAAAGCCGCCCCCAATACGATGAATTCAAATCCGGTCTCGCCGCTTGTCCAATAGATCACCATGGGAACGGCGACCGCGATCATCAGCGAGACCAGTTGGTGTAGTATCCCCACGCGGCGGATTATTCCGCCGCGACGCCCATACGCATGCGCTCCATTTCCTCAAGCGCACGACGGTATTCGACCGGCATGACCTTGCGGAATTTCGGACGGAACTCGCTCCAGCGGTCGAGTATATCCTTGGCGCGTGCAGAGTTGGTGTAGTGGAAGTGATTGGAAATCAGCTGGTAGAGCCGCTCCTCGTCGTGACGCGTCATGTCCTCGGATACGTCAACGCGTCCCTTGTGCATGAGGTCGCCACCGTGATGGTGCAGCTTCTCGAGCATGTCGTCCTCTTCCGGAACCGGCTCCAGCTCGACCATGGCCATGTTGCAGCGGGTGGCGAAATCGCCCTTCTCGTCGAGAACGTAAGCCACGCCACCGGACATGCCGGCCGCGAAGTTGCGGCCCGTCTCGCCGAGCACCACGACAATACCGCCCGTCATATATTCGCAACCGTGGTCGCCGACACCTTCGACAACCGCGACCGCGCCGGAGTTGCGCACTGCAAAGCGCTCACCCGCAACACCACGGAAATAGCACTCGCCGGTGATGGCGCCGTAAAGAACGGTGTTGCCGACAATGATCGAGTTTTCAGCGACGATACGGGTGTTTTCCGGCGGGCGCACGATGATGCGGCCACCCGAAAGACCCTTGCCGACATAGTCGTTGCCGTCACCCACCAGATCGAAGGTGATGCCGCGAGCGAGAAACGCGCCGAAGGACTGACCAGCCGTGCCGCGCAGCGTCACGTGGATCGTATCGTCCTTCAGACCCTTATGGCCCCAGCGCTTGGCAAGCGCGCCTGACAGCATGGCACCGGCGGAACGGTCGACGTTCTTGATCGGCACTTCGAAAACGACAGGCTCGCGGTTTTCCAGCGACGGTAGCGACTTCTCGATCAGCTTGCGATCGAGAATATCGTCGATCGGGTGCTTCTGACGCTCGGTCCATAAAGTTGCCTCCTTGGGAGCCTCTACCTTGTGGAAGATGCGGCTGAAATCCAGACCCTTGGCCTTCCAGTGCGCCAGCATCTCATCCTTTTCGAGAAGTTCGGAAGCGCCGATGATCTCGTCCAGCTTGGTAACGCCAAGCGAGGCGAGTATTTCGCGCACTTCTTCAGCCACGAAGAAGAAGTAGTTGATGACGTGTTCCGGCGTGCCCTTGAAGCGCTTGCGCAGAACCGGGTCCTGCGTTGCGACGCCGACGGGGCAGGTGTTCAGATGGCACTTGCGCATCATGATGCAGCCCGCAGCAATCAGCGGCGCGGTGGCAAAGCCGAATTCATCCGCACCAAGCAGCGCGCCGATGATGACGTCGCGGCCGGTCTTCAGACCACCATCCACCTGCAGCGCGATGCGCGAACGAAGGCCGTTCAGCACCAGCGTCTGCTGGGTTTCGGCAAGGCCGATTTCCCAAGGCGAACCGGCATGCTTCAGCGACGTCAGCGGCGAAGCACCGGTGCCGCCATCGAAACCGGCGATGGTGATATGGTCGGCGCGCGCCTTGGCGACACCCGCCGCAACCGTGCCAACGCCCACTTCCGACACGAGCTTCACAGAAACATCTGCTTCCGGGTTGACGTTCTTCAGGTCGTAGATCAGCTGCGCCAGATCTTCGATGGAGTAGATATCGTGGTGTGGCGGCGGCGAAATGAGGCCGACGCCCGGCGTGGAGTGACGGGTTTTTGCAACCGTGGCATCCACCTTGTGGCCGGGCAGCTGGCCGCCTTCGCCGGGCTTGGCACCCTGCGCGACCTTGATCTGCAACATGTCGGCATTGACGAGATATTCCGTCGTAACACCAAAGCGGCCGGATGCGATCTGCTTGATGGCGGAACGCTCGGGGTTCGGCTTGCCGTTCAGAAGCGGCATGTAACGGTCGGATTCTTCGCCGCCTTCGCCGGTGTTGGACTTGCCGCCGATGCGGTTCATCGCAATCGCAAGCGTGGTATGCGCCTCGCGGCTGATCGAGCCGAAGGACATGGCGCCAGTCGAGAAGCGCTTGACGATATCGACCGCCGGTTCGACGTCGTCGATGGAAACCGGCTTGCGGCCGAGCGCTTCCGCCGATTTGACCTTGAACAGGCCGCGAATGGTGTTCATGCGCAGCGCCGTCTCATTCACCATGTCGGCAAATTCACGGTAGCGCTCCTGGCTGTTGCCGCGCACGGCGTGTTGCAGCGAGGCGACGGCATCCGGCGTCCAGGCGTGGCTTTCGCCGCGCATGCGATAGGCATATTCGCCGCCGATATCGAGCGTGTTGGCAAGGATCGGATCCTTGCCGAAAGCCGCTGTGTGGCGCGTTACGGTTTCTTCGGCGATCTCGGTCAGACCCACGCCCTCGATGGAGGTGGCGGTGCCGAAGAAATACTTCTCGACGAATTCCGACGACAGGCCGATGGCGTCGAAAATCTGCGCGCCGCAATAGGACTGGTAGGTGGAAATGCCCATCTTGGACATGACCTTGAGGATGCCCTTACCCACCGCCTTGATGTAGCGATAGACGACTTCGTCGTCCGACACTTCCTTCGGGAAGGCGCCGTGCTTGTGCATGTCGAGCAGCGTGTCGAAGGCGAGGTAGGGGTTGATCGCCTCCGCGCCATAGCCAGCGAGCAGACAGAAATGATGGATTTCGCGCGGTTCGCCGGTTTCAACGACGAGGCCGACCGAGGTGCGCAGACCCTTGCGGATCAGGTGGTGATGCACAGCAGCCGTCGCCAGCAGCGCGGGGATCGCAATCCGGTCCGGGCCGAGCTGGCGGTCGGACAGAACGATGATGTTGTAACCACCGCGAACAGCGGATTCAGCCCGCTCGCACAGGCGGTCGAGCATGTCAGGCATGCCTTCGGCGCCGCGCTCCACATCATAGGTGAAGTCGAGCGTCTTGGTATCGAAACGGTCTTCGGTGTGGCCGATGGAGCGGATCTTTTCCAGATCGCCATTGGTGAGGATCGGCTGGCGCACTTCCAGACGCTTGGCACGGGCCGCACCCTCGTGATCGAGAAGGTTCGGGCGTGGGCCAATGAACGAAACGAGGCTCATCACCAGTTCTTCGCGGATCGGATCGATCGGCGGGTTGGTCACCTGCGCGAAGTTCTGCTTGAAATAGGTGTAAAGCAGCTTGGACTTGTCCGACATGGCCGAAATCGGCGTATCGGTACCCATCGAGCCGATGGCTTCCTGGCCCGTTGTTGCCATCGGCGACATCAGGAGCTTGGTATCTTCGCTGGTGTAACCGAAGGCCTGCTGGCGATCGAGCAACGACACGTCACGCCGCAGCGCCCGTGGCTCCACCGGCTTCAGATCCTCAAGAATGAGCTGGGTGCGGTCTAGCCAGGTGCGATAGGGGTGCTTGGCAGCAAGCTCGTGCTTCACGTCCTCGTCGGAAATGATCGAGCCCTTTTCCATGTCGATCAGCAGCATCTTGCCGGGCTGCAAACGCCACTTCTTGATGATGCGTTCTTCCGGAACCGGCAGCGTGCCGGCTTCCGACGCCATGATGACGCGGTCGTCGTCGGTGACGAGATAGCGCGCCGGGCGCAAACCGTTACGGTCGAGGGTTGCGCCGATCTGCTTGCCATCGGTGAAGGCAACGGCGGCCGGGCCGTCCCACGGCTCCATAAGCGCGGCATGATATTCGTAGAAAGCCTTGCGTTCAGCCGACATGGACAAGTTGCCCGACCAGGCTTCCGGGATCAGCATCATCACGGCATGGGCCATGGAGTAACCGCCGCGCACGAGGAATTCGAGCGCGTTGTCGAAGCAGGCGGTGTCCGACTGGCCTTCATAGGAAATCGGCCAGAGCTTGGAGATATCGTCACCGAACAGCGCCGACGAAACAGACGCCTGACGCGCCGCCATCCAGTTCACGTTGCCGCGCAGCGTGTTGATCTCGCCGTTATGGGCGACCATGCGATAGGGATGCGCGAGCTTCCAGGACGGGAAGGTGTTGGTGGAGAAACGCTGGTGCACCAGCGCAACCGCGGATTCGAAACGCGGGTCCGCCAGATCCTTGTAATAGGCCCCAACCTGATAGGCGAGGAACATGCCCTTGTAGACGATGGTGGAGGAGGACAGCGAGACGGGATAGAAATCCTGCGTTTCCTTGCCGCCGCCCTCGTCGTAGATGCGGTTGGAGAGAACCTTGCGGATCAGGAACAGCTTGCGCTCGAAGTCATGATTGGTCGCCGCATCGCGGCCGGCGCCGATGAAAACCTGAACATGGTGCGGTTCGGTGCCAGCGATATCGGGTGCCTTGGAAAGGGAAGAATTGTCGACTGGCACGTCGCGGAAGCCGAGGAACTGCTGTCCCTCCTCGCCGATCACGTCGACAATGACCTTCTTGTAGTGATCGATACGGGACGGATCGCGCGGCATGAAGATGTGGCCAACGGCATATTCGCCAGCTTTCGGCAGCGTCACACCCTGGCTCGCCATTTCCTCGCGGAAAAAGCGGTCGGGGATCTGCACGAGAATGCCCGCACCATCGCCCATCAGCGGATCAGCGCCGACAGCACCGCGATGCGTCAGGTTTTCAAGAATGAACAGGCCGTCCTTGACGATCTGGTGCGACTTCTGACCCTTCATATGGGCAACAAAGCCGACGCCGCAGGCATCGTGCTCATTGCGCGGATCGTAAAGACCCTGCTTTTCCGGCAGGCCGCCCGCGAAACGCCCCTTCGCAGAAACGGGTGCGGCCGCAGCCGCGGTGGGACAGTCTGTGGTCAGGGTTGCGGCGACGTTGTCTGCCTGCAGCTTGTTTGTCATTTTCGTCCCTCCTGCAAAATTACTTGCATGGTTTCATGCGAAGATCCGGCTCGACACGAATTTCGCTTTCCGAAAAATCCGCATTCAATCCGGCTCGACCAAATTTAGGACAGCAAAGCTGTCTCAATTCGAGAGAATTTTGGCAGAAACCCGCGGGTTTAGCAAGGGTGCGAATCCAATTAGTCGCAGTGCCGATTTGCAGCGAAGTTTCGATACTGACCCATTGCGCGAAACTTTCTTGTCACAAAACGCTTCGGGCCGTTGCTTTCATTGCCGGATTTGCCAACCGCGAGGTTAGGTCCTAGAACTTTGCGGATCATCGTCAACGCATTCCCAACACCAGCACAACAGCCATCGGAAAGCTTTCAGAGATGTTTTTTGCCTCAGACAACTGGGCCGGCGCCCACCCTGCCATCAACGAGCGCCTTTCGCGGGAATCCACCCGATTTGCGGCTGCCTATGGCACCAGCGCCCTCGACCTTTCCATAGAAAAGCGCTTCAATGAAATATTCGAACGCGAAGTGGCGGTGTTTTTCGTCGCCACAGGTACGGCGGCCAATTCTCTTTCGCTGGCAAGCATTGCCCGCCCCGGCGGCCTGACCTTCTGTCATTCCGAAGCCCATGTGATCGAGGATGAATGTGGAGCGCCGGATTTCTTCTCCGGCATGCGCATGGTTGCCGTCGAGGGACCGAACGGCAAAATGCTGCCGGAAAATCTGATCGAGCGCATTTCGCGCTATCCGCAGGACGCCGTTCATCACGGACGCGCCGCAGCGGTTACGATGACACAGGCAACCGAGGCCGGTACTGTCTATACGCTCGATGAAATCGACGCGATTGCCAAAATCGCCAAGGAGAACGGCCTGCCGCTGCATATGGACGGCGCGCGCTTTGCCAATGCGCTTGCCGCACTCGGCACCACGCCCGCCGAAATGACCTGGAAACGCGGCGTTGATGTGCTCTCTTTCGGTGGCACGAAAAACGGCTGCTGGTGCGCGGAAGCGATCGTGTTTTTCGACCCCGCGCTCGCCAAAGACTTCGCCTTCCTGCGCAAGCGCACCGCCCAGCTTTTTTCGAAGTCGCGCTTCATCGCCGCACAATTCGAAGCCTATCTGCAGGACGATCTCTGGTTGGGTCTCGCAAGCCACGCCAATGCCATGGCCAATCGGCTGCGGGCCGGCTTCGCCTCGCTTAACAGTGCCCGTCTGGCATGGCCAACCACTGCAAACGAGGTTTTCGCCATTCTGCCGAAAGCCGCCGCTGAAGCGGCAACGGAGAAAGGCGCGAAGTTCTACGACTGGCTGGTGCCCCGCGATATGCCGGAAAAGGTCGGAAAGGACGAGGTGCTGATCCGCATGGTCACCAGCTTCGCAACGACCGAGGCTGATGTCGACGAATTCCTGTCGATCTGCGCCGCCGTCTGACAAAACATTCGGGGGCGCCGTTTCTTAACGGCGCCCTCAAACCTCCTGCAGCCGGTAGCCGACACCAGTTTCCGTAAGGATATAGCGCGGCTGATCCGGAATTTTTTCGATCTTCTGGCGAAGCTGGCGTACGTAAACGCGCAAATATTGCACGTCGGTCAACTCGTCCCACACATGCTCCAGCAGGAAACGGTGCGTCAGCACCTTGCCCGCATGCTGGACCAGGACCCGCAGAATATCATATTCCTTGGGCGAGAGTTTCACCTCCCGGTCCTCCACCTTGACGATGCGTCTGACGAGATCGACCGAAAGATCGCCGGTATGAAACACCGGTCTCTCACCCTGGCTCTGAAGGCGATGGCGCAGGGCGACACGAATGCGGGCAACAAGCTCGTTCATGCCGAAAGGCTTGGTGATGTAATCGTCGGCACCCAGCTCCAGTGCCTTGACGATACCCGCCTCGTCAGTGCGGCTGGAAAGAATGATGACGGGTAGGGAAAGTCCCTCGCCCCGCCATTTCTCCAGAAGCTCGTGTCCCGACATATCCGGAAGACCGAGATCAAGGACCACGAGATCGGGCTTGTCCTCGTTCATCAACTCCATCGCGACGCGGGCATTCATCGCCTCGCTGACCGCATAGTCCTGCGTCGAGAGACCGACCCGCAAAAGTTTGCGGATCGGCGGTTCATCGTCGACGATCAGAATGCGAACGGCGGAATTGGTCATTGCCGATCTCCTTCAGCCCTAGTCATGATTCAGCACCGGCACTTCGGCGGGAACGGGCAGGCTTATGGTAAATTGCGCGCCCGTGCGACCTGATCTGTTTTCAGCGCGGATAGATCCACCCATGGCCTCGATAAACCCCTTGCAGATGGAGAGCCCGAGGCCGGTCCCGGCCTGCACATGGTCCGCCTTGCGCACACGGTAGAAACTGTCGAACACCCGCTCGGTATCATCAGGGGGAATACCCGGCCCCTCGTCGGCAACGGACAGGAAGACATGTCTGCCCTGCCGCCACCCGCGAATCTGGATTAGGGTTTGTTCGGGCGCGTATTTGGCGGCATTGTCGATCAGATTGAACAGAACCTGCTCAAAAAGCACCGGATCGACCTTCAGCATCGGCAGATCGGAGGGAATGTCCAGAACGATCTCGTGCCTGACAATTATTTTCGCCGCGCGTGAAAGCGCTGTTCCGACCATATCGCCAACAAAGTGCAAGCCGTAATTCGGCTCCATCGCGCCCGAACCGATCCTCGTCATATCGAGCAGGTTGGAAATGAAGCGGTTCAGCCGTTCGGATTCCTCGACGATGGTTAGAAGCAGTTCGGTGCGCGCCTCGAGCGGAATGTCGTCGGCGAAATCCTTCAGCGTTCCGGCGGAACCCAGAATGGCGGCGAGTGGCGTTTTCAGGTCGTGGGAGATGGAGGTCAAAAGCGCGGTGCGCAGCCGGTCGGTTTCCGCCGCAAGCCTTGCCCGATCGACATCCGAAACCAGCTGGATGCGCTCGATGGCAAGTGCCGCCTGATCCGCCAGCGCATCGAAAAGCCGCTGCTGCTCAGGTGTGAAAAGCGGGCCAAGCCGGTCGTCGTCCAGCCCCACCACCCCGACGGCGCCGCTGCCGGTGCGCAGCGGCAGATAAAGGCGTTTGGCACCCGGGAGCGTATCGGCGCCCCGGCCTGCAGCCTTGTTATGTTCCCAGGCCCAGTGAGCGGCCGCAATGTCCGCATCCACGAGCGTGTCATCGGGCGGATAGCCCGCCTTGACGGTGATCGAATTGTTTTCGGGCAGAAGCAGGACGACCCTGACTTTCAGCATCGACGCCATCTGGAACGCGGTTGCCCACAATACGTCATCCAGCGTGCCGGTAACCGCGAGTTTTTTGGAAAAAAGGTACAAATCTTCCGTGGTTCGCGCACGCATCCGTGCAGCTGCGGCCTGCCGCTGCACCGCCGCAGTCAGATTTGAGGCGACAAGCGCCACACCGAGATAGAACAGCAGCGCCACAACGCTTTCGGGATCGCGGACAGTCAGGGTATAACGCGGTTCAAGAAAGAAAAAATTGAACGCAAAGGCACCAAGCAGGGAAGCATAAAGGCCAGGCCCCAGCCCTCCGCGCACGGCCGCCGCAAAAACCGCCATCAGGAACACCAGCGCCAGATTTTGAACATCAAGGGCTTGGTCAAGTACGATGCCGGCTACGATTGCCAGTCCGACAAACAGGGTGCTGTTGAGATAGGGCAGTATCGAAAACCGCGATTGAGCCGTTGCCGGCTTCACGGTCTGGACCGGCTTCTCCGCGTTTTTGTCGCCGGAAATGACATGCACGCTGATATCGCCGGCATGGTCTATCAAATCATGCGTCAGCGAACGCTGCAGAATTCTCTGCCACCACGACCTTCTGGGACGGCCGATGATGATGTGGGTGAAGTTATTGGCGTTGGCATAGGATATGATTTCGTGCGTCAGGTCGAGCGCCGGCAGTGTTACTGTCTCGCCGCCCAACTGCTGCGCGAGCCGCATGGTGCCGGCCAGCCGATCCTTCTCCGCCTCCGACAATTGCTGAGAGCGAGGCGTGTCCAGATGCAGTGCCGTCCACGGCGCGCGCAGGCGATCGGCCTGCCTACGGGCATAACGCACCAGACCGGGGCCGTTGCCGCCGTGGTCCAGACAGACCAGAACACGGTCTCCCGCAGCCCACGGCCCGGAGATGGCGTGCGACTGCATGTGGTTGAGCAATTGCTCGTCCACCCGTTGCGCTGTGCGCCGTAGCGCAAGCTCGCGCAGGGCCGTCAGATTGCCGCGCGAAAAATAGTTCTCGATGGCGCGCCGCGCGGTGCGGGGCATATAGACCTTGCCGTCCTGCAGGCGCTTGATCAGATCGTCGGGGGTGATATCGATGATCTCAACATCGTCAGCCCGGTCAATGATGCTGTCCGGCACCGTTTCGCGCACGCGGATACGGGTGATCTGCGCCACCACATCGTTCAGGCTTTCCACATGCTGAATGTTCAATGTCGTATAGACATCGATGCCCTGCGCGAGAATTTCCTGAACATCCATATAGCGCTTGGGATGCCGGCTGCCGGCCGCATTGGTGTGGGCCAGCTCATCGACCAGAACCAGCGCCGGTCGACGGGCGAGAATGGCGTCGAGATCCATCTCGTTCAGCGACTGGCCGCGATAATCAATGTTCCGGCGCGCAATGATCTCGAAACCCTGCACAAGTGTTTCGGTTTCCTTGCGGCCATGCGTTTCCACGACACCGATAATGGTATCGACACCATCTGCGAGTTTTGCCCGGCCAGACATCAGCATTTCATAGGTCTTGCCGACACCGGGAGCTGCGCCCAGAAAAATCTTCAGCCGCCCTCGCGCCTCGCGCCGGGCGTTTTCAAGCAGCGCATCCGGCGATGGTCTGCTCGGCATATCACGATTATCGTCAGGCATTTAACTCACCAGTGGACAAGCTATGGCTTCCAAAGAAGCCATAGCCATTTCAGTTCATGAGCCGGCTGCGTCAAGAGCCATGTTGAGAGCCAGCACATTTACAACGGGCTCGCCCATGAAGCCCAATTCAGGCGCCTCCACATGGGCGTCGACGACGGCGCGCAGTGACGCTTCGTTCATGCCCCTTGCCTTGGCGACACGCGAGACCTGAAAATAGGCGGCCTCAGGCGACACATGCGGGTCAAGACCGCTGCCCGATGCCGTCACCAGATCAATGGGAACCTCGGCTGCCGAATTTTCGGCTTTAGCAGCCTCGTAGTCCTGCTTCACCCGGTCGATAAGCTTTGCGCTCGTCGGTCCCAGGTTGGAGCCGGAAGACGACGCGGCATTGTAGCCGTCGCCGGCAGCTGACGGCCTGCCGTGGAAATATTTCTCGCCGGTGAAGGCCTGCCCTATCAATTGCGACCCGACAACAGTCCCATTCTTCTCGATCAGACTGCCATTTGCCTGGAAGGGAAAGATAGCCTGTGCAAGGCCCGTCATTCCAAGAGGATAGGCAAGGCCGGTGATTGCGGTGGTGGCAAGGATCAGCACCAGTGCGGGACGTAGCTGTTTCAACATTTCCATACTCCTCAGGCGAGACCAAGCGCCGTAATGGCGAGGTCAATGGCCTTGATGCCGATGAAGGGCACGATAATGCCGCCCAGACCATAGATGACCAGATTGCGCGACAGCAGCGCCCCGGCCCCGATCGGGCGGTATTTGACGCCCTTCAGCGAGAGCGGGATGAGCGCGATGATGATGAGCGCGTTGAAGATGATGGCAGACAGGATCGCACTTTGCGGTGTCGAAAGACCCATGACATTCAGCACGCCAAGCTGCGGATAGAAGGCCAGGAACATTGCCGGGATGATGGCGAAATATTTGGCGATGTCGTTGGCGATGGAGAATGTGGTTAGCGCGCCGCGCGTCATCAGCAATTGCTTGCCGATTTCGACGATTTCGATGAGCTTGGTCGGATCGCTGTCGAGATCGACCATGTTGCCAGCCTCGCGCGCTGCGACCGTGCCGGTGTTCATGGCGACACCCACATCGGCCTGCGCCAGTGCGGGCGCATCGTTCGTGCCGTCACCGCACATGGCGACGAGCTTGCCCTTGGCCTGTTCCTCGCGGATAAGCTCCAGCTTGTTTTCCGGGGTCGCCTGGGCGAGGAAATCGTCCACCCCTGCTTCCGCCGCGATGGCAGCGGCCGTCATGGGATTGTCGCCGGTGATCATCACCGTGCGGATGCCCATGCGGCGAAGTTCGGCGAAGCGCTCGCGAATGCCGCCCTTGACGATATCCTTCAGCTGCACGACGCCGAGCAGCTTTCCGTCGCGCACGACGGCAAGCGGTGTGCCGCCTGTCTTGGCTATCTCTTCCGCGATCGTGCGGATGTCGCGCGTTACATCCGTTTCGGTTTTAACGGCAAGCGCCGTATTGCCTTGCTGCGTAACACCGCCATCGACATAGGAAAGAACGGCATCGACAGCCCCCTTGCGAATGGAAGAGCCTTCGAAATCCACACCGCTCATGCGGGTCTGGGCGGTGAAGGGCACGAAAGTGGCGTGCAGTTTCTGCATGTCGCGGGCACGGATGCCGTATTTTTCCTTGGCGAGAACGACGATGGAACGGCCTTCCGGCGTTTCGTCGGCAAGCGATGCAAGCTGCGCCGCATCGGCCAGTTCCTGTTCGGAAACACCGGTGACGGGGCGGAATTCGGTTGCCTGGCGGTTGCCGAGCGTTATCGTGCCGGTCTTGTCGAGCAGCAGCGTGTCGACGTCGCCGGCGGCTTCCACCGCGCGGCCGGACATGGCAAGCACGTTGAAACGCACCAGCCTGTCCATGCCGGCAATGCCGATCGCCGACAAGAGAGCGCCGATGGTCGTCGGGATGAGCGTCACAAACAGCGCCACCAGCACGATGATCGGGATGGAGCCACCGGCATAGGCCGCAAAGCTCGGAATGGTCGCGGTGGCCAGAACGAAGATGAGCGTCATGCCCGCAAGCAGAATGTTGAGCGCGATTTCGTTCGGCGTCTTCTGGCGCTCGGCGCCTTCAACGAGCGAAATCATCCGGTCGAGGAAGGTGGAGCCGGCAGCAGCGGTGATGCGAACCCTTATCCAGTCCGACAGCACCTGCGTACCACCGGTGACAGCCGAGCGATCGCCGCCGGATTCGCGGATAACAGGGGCGGATTCGCCCGTTATTGCCGCTTCATTGACTGAGGCAACACCTTCGATGACTTCACCGTCGGACGGAATGATGTCGCCAGCCTCGACGAGAACGACATCGTTCACCTTGAGGCCAGCGCCGGCTACCATCGTATATTGGCTACGATCATCACCGGTCAGAAGTTTCGCCTGGGTTTCCGTGCGGGTTTTCCGCAGCGAATCCGCCTGCGCCTTGCCGCGCCCTTCGGCTACGGCCTCGGCGAAATTGGCGAAGAGAACGGTGAACCAAAGCCATAGATTGATCTGGAAGGAAAAGCCGAGATTTGCATTGCCGATGATGAGATCGCGAACGAACAGCACGGTAGTCAGCACCGATACCGTTGCCACGACAAACATGACCGGATTGCGCGCAAGCGTGCGCGGATTGAGCTTTTTGAATGCGTCGGCAATTGCCGGAACGAGAATGCGAGAATCAAGGATGCTCGCTTGTTTGGACTGGCTCATGAAGAGACTCCAGCGTTTGAAACAGGGCGACCGATGAGGGTCGATCAGCCCGTGAGAACTTCGAGAGCGCAGACGGCGGCGAACAGAGCCGCCATCATTGCAAGAATGAGATTGGATGCGCACCAGCCGCCCGGGCCGGCGCTCCCGTGAACAGGAGCGCCAGTGCGGACAGGAAGGGTGCGGTTACGTCGGGGAGTATCCTTCGTCATGGCACCACCTCAAAATACCTGGCCGGTGGCCATGACCAGATGTTCCACGACCGGACCAAGCGCCAGGGCCGGCAGGAAGGTGAGGCCACCGACGACCACGATCGTGCCGACGAGCAGACCGACGAAGAGCGGGCCGTCCGTGGGGAAGGTGCCGGCTGATGCCGGAACGGTCTTTTTGGTAACCAGCGAGCCGGCAATCGCCAACGCCGGGATGATCACCAGAAAACGTCCCATCAACATGCCAAAACCAAGCGTGATGTTGTACCAGGTCGTGTTGCCCGTGAGGCCGCCGAAGGCAGAGCCGTTATTGGCAGCAGCCGAGGTATAGGCATAAAGAATCTCGGAGAACCCGTGCGGTCCGGCTGTGCCGACCGACGCGACCGCCGAGGGCAGGATGGTGGCGGTGGCTGTGAAAACCAGCATGGCGAGCGGCAGGCAGAGAATGGCCAGAACCGCCATCTTCATCTCCTTGGCCTCTATCTTCTTGCCGAGATACTCCGGCGTGCGCCCGACCATCAGCCCCGCCACGAAAATGGCGATGATGATGAAGAGAAGAATGCCATAGAAACCCGCGCCAACGCCGCCGACGATTACCTCACCCAGTTGCATGTTGATGAGCGGAATGAGACCACCGAGCGCCGTGAAGCTGCCATGCATGGCGTTGACCGCACCGCAGGAGGCAGCGGTGGTGATGACCGCAAAGAGCGACGAGAGTGCCACGCCGAAGCGAGCTTCCTTGCCTTCCATGTTGCTTCCGGCAAGGCCGAAGCTGTGCATAAGCGGATTTCCGGCCGCTTCCGCCCAATAGGTCACTGCAACACCGGCGATGAACAGAACACCCATGGCAGCAAGGATTGCCCAGCCCTGACGGGTGTTGCCGACCATACGGCCGAAGACGTTGGTGAAGGCAGCACCGATCGCGAAGATCGACACCATCTGGATCATGTTGGAGATGGCATCAGGGTTTTCGAACGGATGCGCGGAATTGGCATTGAAGAAACCGCCGCCATTGGTGCCGAGCATCTTGATCGCCAGCTGCGACGCTACCGGGCCGACTGCGATCGTCTGCCGCGCGCCTTCAAGCGTCTGGGCACCGACATAAGCGCCAAGCGTCTGCGGCACGCCGAGCCATACGTAAACCAGGGTAAGCACGATACAGGCAGGCAGCAGGATGTAGAGCGTCGAGCGCACCATATCCACCCAGAAATTGCCGATGGCCTTGCCGGAAGCGCGCGCGAAGGCGCGGATTAGCCCGATTGCAATCGCCATGCCCGTCGCGGCAGAAACAAAGTTCTGCACGGTGAAACCAGCCATCTGGGTCAGATAGGACATGGTGCTTTCGCCACCATAATTCTGCCAGTTGGTATTGGTGACGAAGCTGACTGCCGTGTTGAAAGACAGTTCCGGCCCGACTGCTGCCATTCCTTCCGGATTATATGGCAACATACCCTGAAAGCGCATCAGGGCGTAGAGCAGGGCAAAACCGAAGAGGTTGAAGAGGAGCATGGAAAACGCATAGGTCGTCCAGTGCTGTTCTTCGCGCTCGCTTGTCCCGGCAAGGGCATAAAGGCCGTGCTCGACGGGTGCGAGAACCGGCGAAAGCAGGGTGCGTTCGCCATTGAAGACTCGCGCCATATAGAAGCCGAGAGGCTTCACCAGCGCGACAACGATCCCGCAGAAAAGCAGGATCTGAAACCATCCATTGAGGGTCATGGTATTGAACTTTCAATAGCCGCCGCTTCCCGATCAGAAGCGTTCGGGGCGAATGAGAGCATAGGTGAGGTAGGCGGCGATAAAGACGGTGACGGCACCGCTCAAAACATAATCGAATAACATCTCGACCTCCGCCTAAAGCCGGTCGCAGGCGCGCGTATAGGCAAAGCAAAGCGCGAAAAACACCGTGGCTGCACCGATCAGAATAACGTCCATCATCGATGGGACTCCTTTTTTAACCGAGGAGCCGGACAGGAAGAAAAGCGCCGTCATGTGGGACGTCGCTTTTCATTCTTTCTGGCTGGGAAGAAACACCATCCCTTCCCGCACAGAAGAATGCACCCGAACCGCATAAAGGTTCGAGACGGCGGCAGATGGAATAAAATAGGAATCTCATAGGAATTTCGATGCCCGCCAATGCGGGCATTGCAGCCGATGCTTAAGAGAGCGAGCCGTCTTTGAACGCGGAAACGATCTTTTCCGCCGGGCTGTTGGCGGCAATCAGCGCCGCAAGCAGTATACGCGCCTGTCCGGGGCGCAGCGTTGACGAATGGATGGCACCGGCCGCGACCAGATCGTGACCACCGCCGCCACCGCCGTAACTCGCCACCAGCAGTCCTTCCGGGACCCTGCTGGAGACGACGACGGGAACGCCTCGCTCGGCACAGCGCTTCACCGCCACAGCGATGCCCGGATTGGCGTTGCCGGAGCCAAGTGCGGCAAGCACGATCCCATCCGCACCGGCCTGCAGGCTTGCCTCGATATGGGCGGCATCACAACCGGGATAAATGGCAACGATATCAACCCGCAGATCGGCGAGGGGCGCAGCAAGCTCCAGCGCTGCGGCATGGGCCGCCGGCCGCGCAGAGCGGAACGCATCCGCCGCATCCGCGCTCAGCTTGTACAGCCCCCATGCCGGCAGACATCTGCCGCCGAAGGATAAAAGCACGCCGCGTTCGGCATTCGTCTGATCAAGCGCCGTTTCTATGGCCGCGGCCAGATTGGACGGCCCGTCCGCATTCGGATGGTCGGCCGTAAACTGTGCGCCGGTGAAGACAACCGGCTTGGTGGTGGCATGCTGCAAATGCACGAGCAGCGAGGATTCTTCCATCGCATCGGTTCCATGCAGAACGACGACACCGGTGACAGCGGGATCATTGAGCTCCACGCCTACCGCATCGCTGATGCGCTGTATGTCGGCCAATGTCAGGCTGGAGGAATCCTTCGCCATCAGATCGACCGGCTTCAGCCTCGCGTTGATTTGCGGAACCAGTGCAAGCAGGTCTTCACCCGAAAGGCTTGGTGTGCTGGCGCCATCGGCGCCGCGCCTGCTGGCGATGGTACCACCGGTGGCGATGACCGCCACCAATGGAGCTTCACCATGCCCGCTCAATGCGACGCTCCCGCGCCTGCACGTTCGCCGGCCAGACGGTGGATACGGTCGCGCAGCATATACCAGCCGATGACCAGCGCCGGGATGATGACCAGCAGCGAAGCGATGGTCCACGAGCCGACAGGGTAATCAAAAGCCATCAGCACCAGCACGCCGAACAGGAAGACGAGTGTGAGAATGCCAGTGTAAGGCGCACCGAACATGCGGAAATCCGGGCGAGCCAGTTCGCCGCGCCTGGAAAGCTGCCACAGTTTGAGCTGGCAGAGCACGATGACGGCCCATGCGCAGATGATGCCGAGCGCCGACAGGTTGAGTGCAATTTCGAAGGCCGCAGCTGGCACGACGGCGTTCAGCGCCACACCGAGAACGGTGACGGCGGCGGTCACCGCAATACCGCCATAGGGCACGCCGGCCTTGTTCATCTTTGCCAGCGCTGCCGGCGCCGATCCAGAGACCGCCATCGAATGAAGAATACGGCCGGTAGAATAAAGCCCGGCATTGAGCGAAGACAGCACGGCGGTTAGCACCACAAGGTTCATGATCACATCCGCACCCTGAACACCGATGGAACCGAAGAAGGTAACGAAGGGGCTCTCGCCAGCCTTATAGGCGGTATAAGGCAGAAGCAGCGTGAACAGCAATACCGAGCCGACATAAAACACCACGAGGCGCAGCACCACGGCGCGGATGGCGCGGGGCATGACTTTGCGAGGGTCTTCGGTTTCCCCTGCCGCCGTGCCGATCAGTTCGATCGAGGCGTAAGCGAACACTACCCCCTGAATGATGACGAAGGCAGGAAGAATGCCGTTCGGGAAGAAGCCGCCATTGTCGGTGATAATGCTGAAGCCTGTCACATGCCCTTCAATGGGCGTGCCAAAGATGACGAAATAGACGCCAACGACGAGGAAGATCGCAAGCGCCAGCACCTTGATCAGGCTGAACCAGAACTCAAGCTCGCCAAAAACCTTCACCGACAGCATGTTCATCGCCAGCACAACCAGAAGTGCCGTCAACGCAAACACCCATTGGTCGATGCCCGCCAGCCAGGGGACGTAGTGCTTGAAGAAGTTCATATAGAGCGCAACGGCGGTCACATCGGCCACCGAGGTCATTGCCCAGTTCAACCAATACATCCAGCCGGCAAAGAAAGCCATCTTCTCGCCATAGAACTCGCGGGCATAGGACACGAACGAGCCGGAACTCGGGCGATGCATGATAAGTTCGCCAAGTGCACGCAGCACCAGAAACGCAAAGAAGCCGCAAAGCGCATAAACAAACACCAGCGCCGGACCGGCCTGCGCCAGCCGTCCACCGGCGCCCAGGAACAGCCCGGTGCCAATTGCGCCACCAATCGCGATCATCTGGATCTGACGCGGTTTAAGTGCCTTGTGGTATCCGAGGTCTTCTTCCGTGAAGACCTCGCGTTCGGCAGGTGCCGTTTTTACAGATTTCATTGATATTTCTCCTCCCAATGAATTTGCTTTGCAGTCGGCGATACGCCGGAAATCAAAATTGGAACTGGCATGCTCGGCGCTGGATACAGCGCCAGCAAGCTCATGCATCGCTGTAAAGCTGCATGACAGATTTTTGCCCTCATAATTGCAGAGAATGCCGTTCGTCAAGGGGATCGAAGCATTATTGACCTTCGTACGGCGAAGGATTAAGGTCGAAAAATCTGTAAGACAGCTTTACAGATTTTGGTAACGCTTTGAGCTATTGGAGGAAAAAGTGGGCGTGACGCGCATGGAGCATGATTTGCTCGGAACGAAGGAAATTCCGGCAGATGTTTATTGGGGCGTGCACACGGCACGCGCGGTGGAGAACTTTCAGATCACCGGCGTAACGATCGGCCACAACCCCTATCTCGTCAGGGGACTTGCCTATGTGAAGGAGGCCGCCGCCCTCGCCAATCACGAGCTTGGCTTGCTTGACCAGGAGCGGATGGAAGCAATCGTCAGAGCCTGCCGCGAAATTCGTGAGGGTGCGCTTCACGAGCAGTTCGTCGTGGACGAAATTCAGGGCGGTGCTGGCACTTCCACCAACATGAACGCCAACGAGGTCATCGCCAACCGGGCACTTGAACTGCTCGGCCACGCGAAAGGCGATTATGCCCACCTTCACCCCAACGACCACGTCAATCTCAGCCAGTCCACCAACGATGCTTATCCGACGGCGGTCAATGTAGGAATGATCGAAGCGATCGACGATCTCGCGGCTTCGATGGGTGTGCTGAAAGACGCGTTCGATCGCAAGGCACAGGAGTTTTCCGGCTTCATCAAGCTGGGACGGACGCAATTGCAGGATGCCGTGCCGATGACGCTCGGTCAGGAGTTCCGCACTTTCGTGGTGATGCTGGGCGAGGATCAGGCCCGCCTCATCGAATCCGCAGCCCTGCTGCACGAGATCAATCTCGGCGCCACCGCCATCGGCACCGGGCTCAATGCACCGCGCGGTTATGCGGCGCTTGCCTGCCAGCATCTGGCGCGGTTGACCGGACGCCCGCTGGTGACGGCCGCCGACCTGATCGAAGCGACGCAGGACCCCGGCGCATTTGTGCATCTGTCCGGCGTGTTGAAACGTGTCGCCGTCAAACTGTCAAAAACCTGCAACGACCTTCGCCTGCTCTCTTCCGGCCCGCGCGCCGGCATCGGCGAAATCACCCTGCCCTCCGTTCAGGCGGGGTCCAGCATCATGCCGGGCAAGATCAATCCGGTCATTCCCGAAATGGTCAATCAGGTGGCTTATGCGGTAATCGGCAACGACATCACCATCACAATGGCCGCCGAAGCCGGGCAGCTACAGCTGAACGCCTTCGAGCCGATCATGGTGCGTGCCCTTTCCCAGAGCATCAGCCAGCTGAGCGCCGCTTGCCGGACTTTGGCGGCACGTTGTGTCGATGGCATCGTCGCCAATCCCGCCATCATGGCACAGCGTGTGGAGGAATCGATCGGTCTCGCAACCGCGCTTAACCCGCTGATCGGATACTATGCAGCAACTGACGTCGCAAGGGAGGCGCTGGCCAGCGGCCGCACCGTCCCGCAGGTGGTGCTGGAGCGCGGCTATCTGACGGAGGAGCAACTTCATCAGGCACTGAGCCCCCGCCACCTCGCCAACCTACCCGCGCTTACGGGTGTCGAGCCCGATCTTCTCCAATAATGGTCGTTACCACCTGCTTCACCTGACCCAGGTGAAGCTCCATCGCTTCGCGCGCATCGGGGGACGAACCCCGCCGGATCGCCTCGACGATCCGGCGGTGCTCCAAATTCGATGCAACGCGCCGGCCAGCCATCAGGTTGACCATCTCGGACTGTTGGGAAAGAGCCTCGCGCGCATCGGCCACAACCTTGGCAAACAGTGCATTGGACGAGGCTTCCGCAATGGCGCAATGAAATTGCCCGTCCAGCAGCACCCACGGATGCGGCCTTTCCTCAGCCTCCATCCTGTCGCAGAGTTCGAGCAGGGTCTCTAGTTGGGCATCCGTGCGCCGTAGCGCCGCCCAACCGGCCGCCGGCACCTCAATGAAGGGGCGTGCCTCGATCAGGTCACGGGCGGAATATGCTCCGTAACTCAATTCAGCAGGCGGTGTGGCGGTCATTACATAGGTGCCGCTACCCGTGCGCGTCTGCGTCAACCCCAGAGTCTGGAGAGATCGCAACGCCTCGCGCACGATCGGCCGGCTGACACCATATCTTTCCGCCAGATGGGCTTCGGAGGGCAGCCGGGTTCCGACCACGAGCTGACCAGAGGTGATGGCCGAACGGATATCTTCGAACACCACTTCTGCGGCATTCTTGCGATTGATCGGCTTTGCGTCCGCAAGCCAATCCGACAACCCGCCCATCCTTGAACCCTCCGGCACCCTTGGTCTGTCAACGACGCAGAAGCAAACGCTTATCTATTGAAGGACAGCGCCGCTGCCGCAGCTAAGCCGATCTTCCTAACACTATCTGCGCCGAAGGAACAACGATGGCGGGCACATTTGCAGAATTTAAGCGGGACAGTGGCTTTGCCGGCGCCACACCCTCGCGATCACGAGGGTGTGGCTGTCTCACAGGAAATTACGTCTTGATTTCCTGTGCTTCCTGCTTGTCATCTTCGCGCGGAATGCGGAACCACGCGACATAGAGTGCCGGAAGGAACAGCAGCGTGAGCGCCGTGCCAACCACGATGCCGCCCATCATGGCATAGGCCATCGGACCCCAGAATATCTCCCGAGATATGGGGATGAGGGCAAGTGTTGCCGCCGCAGCCGTCAGCATGATCGGTCGCATGCGATGCTCGGTCGCCTCGATGACGGCGCGCCAGGCCGAGACCCCCTCGCTTCTGAGATGTTCGATCTGAACGACGAGAATGACCGAGTTTCGGATCAGAATACCGATCAGTGCCAATATGCCGAGAATGGCGACGAAACCCATCGGCGCGTTGGAGAGCAGCAGCGCTGCCACCACGCCGATCAGCGCCGTCGGAGCAACGGCAAAGACAAGAAACAGCCGGCTGAAGCTCTGCAACTGAACCATAAGGATCGTTGCCATCGCAAACAGCATCAGAGGCACCACGGCTACGATTGGCGCCTGCGAATCCGCGCTGGATTCCACCGAGCCTCCTATTTCCACCTTGTACCCCACGGGGAGCGACTTTTCGAAAGCCTCGAGTTTCGGCTTCAACTGCTCCACGATCGTCGCCGGCTGCGTCGGGCCGATGATGGCAGCCTTGACCGTGACTGTCGGAATTCTGTCGCGACGCCAGATGGTCGGCTGTTCCAGCTCGTAGCGGAAATTGGCGATTGCCGACAGCGGCACGGCCTTGCCGTTCGTGGCCGGCAATTGCAGGTTCTGCAATGTTTCGATGGAGCCGCGCTCCGCCAGCTGCGCACGCGCCACCACATTGACGAGGTAGATATCATCCCTGACCTGCGTCACGGTGGAACCCTCGACAATGCTGTTCATTGCATTGGCGATGTCTTCCGAAGAGACACCGAGCTGGCGGGCCTTGTCCTGCAAAACGTCGACCTTGACCACCCGCGTCGGCTCATTCCAGTCCATGACCATGTTGGACAGCAGCCGATGCTCGCCGACGATGCCCGCCAGCTGCTGGCCTAGTTCGCGGACATGCTGGATATCCGGACCGCTCAAGCGATATTGCACCGGCTTTCCGACCGGAGGGCCGATGTCGAGCAATTTCACGAAGGCGTCGGTGCCGGTAAACGTCCGGTTCAGATAGTCCTGCAACTCAGCGCGCACCTTGTCGCGCACATCAAGCCCCTTGGTGACGATGATTGTCTGGCCGAAGGTGACATCAGGCGTCTGCACGTCAAAGGAGAGGATGAAACGTGGTGCGCCTTCACCGACATAGGTCGTCCAGTGGTCGATGTCGGGGTTTTTCGCCAGCGCTTCCTGCTCGAACTGTGCCATCTGCCGGTTGGTTTCGGCAATCGAGCTGTTCTGTGGCAGGTTCCAGTCTACGATCAATTCCACACGGTCAGAAGCCGGGAAGAACTGCTGCTGCACGAGGCTCATGCCGCCAACGGAAAGGGCAAACAACGCAACCGTGAGGATGATCGTAACCCAACGAAAGCGCAGCGCCCGGGCTAGAAGCCAGGAAAAGCCAGAGGCAAAACGGCCCTTCTTCTCATGGTGCGATTTCATCGTCTTGGGCAACATCGCCACGCCAAGCAGTGGCGTGAACACAACCGCGACAATCCACGACACGATCAGCGAAACGGCGATCACCACGAACAGGGTGAATGTGAACTCACCCGCCGCGCTGTTGTTGAGGCCGACGGGAATGAAACCGGCAACGGTGACCAGCGTACCGGTCAGCATCGGGAATGCGGTCGAAGTATAAACATAGGTCGCCGCTTTTCTGAGATCATCGCCGACCTCGAGGCGTGCGACCATCATCTCGACAGCAATCATAGCATCGTCGACGAGAAGCCCGAGCGCGATGATAAGCGCGCCGAGCGAGATGCGTTGCAGCGAAATGCCGGTATATTCCATATAGACGAAGGTGATCGCCAGCACGAGCGGTATGGAGACCGCAACCACCATGCCCGCCCGCAATCCGAGGCTGATGAAGCTGATGACGAGAACGATTGCGATCGCCTCGAACAGCGCCGAAGTGAAGCCGGAGACCGCCTCATCGACCACGGCCGGCTGATCGGACACGCGATGCACATCGACGCCAACAGGCAGGTCCGCCACGATACGCTTCATCTGTGCATCCAGCTCCTCGCCGAAATGCACGAGGTTCGCACCGGTTTTCATGCCTATGGCAAGACCGATGGCCGGTTGCCCGTTAAAGCGGAACAGAGAAGACGGCGGATCGACATAACCGCGCCGGATCGTCGCCACTTCCGTCAGCGGGAAGAACCGGTTGTTGACGCGCAGATTGATGGCGCGAAGGCTGTCTTCCGAGGTGAACTGGCCGCTGACACGCAGCGCAACACGTTCCGGCCCGGCATTGACGAAGCCGGACTGGGTGACAGCATTCTGGGCTTGCAGCGTCTTGATAATCGATTGCTGATCGATGCCCAGCGCTGCGATCTGCCGCGTGGAAAACTCCAGATAGATCGCCTCGTCTTGCGCGCCGATGACATCAACCTTGCCGATATTGTCGACAGTCAGAACCTTGGCACGCGCGTCCTCCACCAGATCGCGCAATTGCCGCTGGCTGAGACCGTCGCTGGTGAAGGCGTAGATATTGCCATAAACATCGCCGAAACGGTCGTTGAAGAACGGGCCGACAACGCCCGAGGGGAAGTCGCCCTTGATGTCGCCGATCATGTTGCGCACGCGCACCCAGGTGGGTTCGACATTCTTGGCTTTGGTTTCCGGCACGAGTTCCACGAAAATCGTCGTCTTGCCAGCGACTGTCTGGCTGCGCAGATAGTCGAGATTGTCGAGTTCCTCGAGCTTCTTCTCGATCCTGTCGGTCACCTGCCTGGCCACTTCCTCCGCCGAAGCGCCGGGCCATTGCGCGCTGATCACCATTGTCTTGATGGTGAAATTCGGATCTTCCTCACGTCCGAGGTTGAGATAGGAGAAAACACCGGCAAGAACGAAGACCAGCATGAAGTACCAGACGAGCGAACGGTGCTCGAGCGCCCAGTCGGAAAGATTGAATTTCTTCACTGATGGACCTCCTGATCGATCCTGATGGCTTGACCATCCTTAAGCTTGTGAACGCCGGCACTGGCGACACGTTCGCCGGGCTTGACGCCGCCGGTGATGCGCACACTGCCGCCTTCAGCGGGCTCGCCCTCTATTTTGACCGGGCGCGAGGTGACCGTGGCCGTATCGGTATTGACGATCCAGACACTCCAACCGTCTTCGGTTTTCAGCAGGGCCGACGAGGGGAGCATGATCTGCGATTCGGAGGCGGCAATTGCTGAGGCCGTGACGACCGAGCCGAGCCGGAATGTCGGCGGCGCATCCTGAAGGCTGATTTTCGTGCGGCGCGTGCGTGTTGCGGTTTCGGCTTCTGGGGCAATCTCACGCACCACGCCGGTGGTGCGTATCTTTGGGTCCAGTTGCAGGGCGATATCGAAGGTCGATCCGATATCAAGTCGCTGCGCCGCAAATTGCGGAACATCGACCACAACATCCCGCACTTCCGGGCGGGCAATGGTCACGACCGTCTGTCCGGCAGAGACGACCTGGCCAATTTCACCGGATGTCGCAGTCACCACGCCGTCAAATTCCGCGTGTAGCTGCGTATAGCCCAGTTGCTCCTCGGCCTTATCAAGATTTGCACGGGCTTTGGCGACGGCGGCATTGGCCGTTCGCGTGGCCTGCTCGGCCTCTTCAAGTGCTGCTTCCGTGCCGCTGCGGGCCTCGGCCAGCACGCGCTGACGCTGCTCGGTCGTCACCGCATTGGCCAGTTGCGCTTCGGCGTTGGACAGATCGGATTGGGCGCTCTTTACCGAAAGTTCCAGCGCGAGCGGATCGATCGAGGCCACCACATCGCCTTTCTTGACCAGATCGGCCACATCGACATTGCGGGCAATGATCCGGCCGAGAACACGAAAGCCGAGATCGGTCTGAATTCTCGATTCCACCGTGCCGGTCAGCCGCAGCGCATCGGCGCGCGTCTCCCCTACGACAACGGAGAGCACCGGGCGCGGCGCCTCAGCGGGCGCTTCCTGCTTTTCCTGGCAGGACGAGACCGCAATCGCCGGAAGCAGCAAAAACAAGCTTCTGTTTATCCTGAACATTATTGTGCCTGCCCCTTTTCATAGGCGACCTTTTCACCGGTGCGGAGAAATTTGGTCCCGCTGGTCACGACGAGATCGCCGGGAAGAAGTCCTTCCGCCACGACGAATTGACCCGTCTCATAGTCGGAGACCTCAACCCGGCGCATGGCGATTTCCGAGGACTGCGCATCGACCACCCAGACGGCGGGAAGGCCGTTCTGCGATGCCATTGCCGACCAGGGAAGCTCAATCGCCTCCACCTGCTTGAAGCGGAAATGACCCGATACCGGTGCTCCGAGCGGCATGGTCATATCGCCGTTCAGGCCAACCTTGACCCGGATCGTCCCATTGTCGGGATCGATCGTCGGGGAAATCTCCCGCACCGGTCCCTCGACAGCGCGGGCGGGATCCGACAGGAGGCTGACATTGACGAGATTGTCGATATCGCGCTCGAGGAACAGGGATTCGTAGACATCAAATACCGCATCGCGCGGCCCGTCATGCGCCAGCGTGAAAACGAGCTGAGCGGCCTGCGCCACCTGACCGACTTCGACATTGCGCGCGGTGATCACACCATCCGCATCGGCCCTGAGTTCGGTGTAGGAAAGCGCATCGCGCGCCGTATCCAGCTGGGCCTGCGCCGATCTGACGGCGCCTTGTGTGGTGAGCAGGGTTTCCTGCGCCTTGTCGACCGCGGAGCGCGAAGTCACCTGCGTCTTGAAAAGACTTTGCTGGCGATCGAATGCCAACTGCGCCTGCGTCATCTGCGCTTCGGCAGATTGCAGGTTGGCCACCGCAACGTCGATATCCGCCTTTTGCTCTTCCGGGTCGATGCGAGCAAGCAATTGCCCGGCCTTTACCGGGGTACCCACATCCACCAGCCGCTCGGTGATCTTGCCGCTCACCCGAAAGGAAAGGTCCGTCTGGACCCGTGCCCTTACTTCACCGGTGATGACGCTGCCACGGCCGACGGGCTTTTTCGCTGCCGCAACCACATCGACGACACGCAACGGCTTTTCAGCAGGCGGCTCTTCGTTGCTGCAGGACGACAGGGCGAAAATGCCGCCGACCGCCATTGCTAAAAGAATGCTTTTCATGGTGACCTCTTGATCTTCGCCTCACCCTATAATATTTGACTGACTGAATAGTCAATGAAATTCTTGTGTCGCCGATCGGGAACCGTCCGGACGTCAAACCGGGCTCCCCGAATGATCATTACGAATGCCCGGCGCGTCCTCTCGGACGCATCGGGGGATGTGCCGACATATTGAACCACGCACCACGTCTTGTAAAAATCGATTCCGGTTTTTACGCCGGTGCTATAGGCAAACCACCTGTCATTTCCGCCGATTGCGACGGGTAAAAAGGCAAGTGCCGAAAGAATACGTAGGGATCCGGGGTTATGGCAAAAGCAAAACTGACACGCGCAGAACAGAAGATACAACGTCCGTTGGAAATTCTCGACGCCGCATTCGAGGAATTCACCAAGAGAGGATTTACGGCCACGCGGGTGGAGGACATTGCCGAGCGGGTGGGAGTGACGAAAGGCACGGTCTACGTCTATTTCGAAACCAAGGAGGCTCTTTTCGAGGCGATGATCAGGCATGCCTCGGCACCTTTTCAGGAGGCATTCAAGGCTTATGCACGCACGTCGGATGATCCCGTCGAGGAGCTTCGGATGCTTCTTGAATTCCTGTTCGACGCCCTCGTCGACAATAGAAAGATGCGGGAACTGTTTCGCTTCATCGTTGCGGAAGGAGCAAAATTCCCCGATCTCATCGACCAGCACCATGACGTGGTGATGGCGCCGGTATTCGAGCGGATCAATACGATCCTCGAAGAGGGCGTGGCGAAAAAAAGGTTTAGAGCCAACCCCACCGAACTGGCCAAGGTCGTCATGTCACCCATAGTCGGAACATTGGTTTTCCGGTTGATTTTCGACGATCGGCGCAGTCTGGACAAGCAGGTCGTTCTGAAGATTCATCTCGAACTGATCATGCGCGGGCTGCTGGCATAAGGGGCACTCTCCTGCCAGTCGATGACCCCTGATGCTGCGATCTGATACATCGCAAGAAACCTTACATGTCGGGCGCGATACAGCCACAATGCTGCGGTAAGGGTCTGTTGCCTCGAGCATATTGCTCGTATTTGAACGAGTAATTGCCATCCTGTTGCCGAGACCCGCTCACCACTCCAACTTTTCAGCGATTTTAGTTGCCGAGTCGAGCTGTGCTCCTGCGAGAGAATGCCAGTGCCGATTAAATTCTAGTACCCTTCAATCAATTTGAGGTCACCCTGCCCCTCTGTGCAAACAGCGCCGGTACAGTTAGACAGAACAGGTTCCAGCCGCGCAGAGTTGTGCGAGATCCTCGCCGAGCAGATCGACTTAATTAACCGTTTCAGATTTCAGGAGCGAGCTTACAGCTCGAACATTTATGAACAAAACAGTGAATGCCCGCGCCGAGCAGAGCACGGAACCGCCGCGGCAACGCGTGTTGGCTCGAGATCGGGCTATTCCAGAAAACGACCGCCAGCGCGGTGAACACTTTTTTCGAAATGCAGGCGACCAGAAGGATTGCTATCAACCATGACCGCGACGTTAACAGCCCAATTACCTGGCGGCGCGAGTGAAAAGGCCCTGCTTAAAATACTTTCGAATTATCGCAAACCCCGCACCGGCCGCAGCCTGTACGAACTTGCCGTGACGCTTGTTCCCTTTGTATTCCTTTGGGCAGCAGCGTCGGTATCGATTCATTTTGGTTACTGGCTTGGCCTGCTTCTGGTGATCCCCGCAGCCGGATTCCTGTTGAGGCTCTTCATACTGCAACACGATTGCGGACACGGCTCTTTTTTCGGGCGCCGTCGCTGGGATGACTGGACGGGTCGCGCAATCGGTATCCTGACGCTGACGCCCTACGACTATTGGCGCCGCGCGCATGCGGAACACCATGCGTCAGCCGGCAATCTCGATGAGCGAGGGGTTGGCGACATTACAACTCTGACCGTGACCGAATATCGTGCACTCTCCTCACGCGGAAAACTCGGTTATCGCTTGTACAGGCATCCGCTGGTGATGTTCGGCATCGGTCCTGCTTTCCTGTTTCTGTTCAAACAAAGGCTACCGTTTGGCATGATGCGGTCTGGAGCGTTGCCCTGGATTTCGACAATGGCAACAAATGCCGGTGTGGCCGTATTGGCCATTCTTCTTATCTGGGCGATAGGGCTCGTGCCTTTTCTGTTGGTTCATCTGCCAATAGTGCTGCTTGCCGGGTCAGCAGGTGTCTGGCTGTTTTATGTCCAGCACCAGTTTGAAGAAACCCACTGGTCCAAGCCTCCGGAATGGGCTTTTCCCCATGCGGCGATGCATGGCGCCTCGTATTACGATCTTCCGGGTCCGCTGCGTTGGATCACCGGCAATATCGGCATGCACCATGTCCACCATTTGTCGAGCAAGGTACCTTTTTACAGGTTGCCAGAGATTCTGCACGACTACCCGGAGCTTGCGAAACTTGGTCGCATCAGCCTTCGCGACAGCCTGGGCTGCGTAAAGCTCATTCTGTGGGACGAATCCACCAAACGGCTGATTTCGCTACGTGAGGCAGAAAAGCAACCGCGATAGACGAGAGCTGGAACGACGCAATACCCTTTGAGCCGGTGCGTGAGATATCATTCCGCTAAATGCAGAACCGACCCCAATGAGACGTGGCCAACAGTGTAGGTTTGCATTGTTTCAGTAACGGCCGGCACTGTCGGCCAGAGATTGAATTGTAGCAGCAGCCATTTTGTTGGATCGAATGCGGCTATGGCCGCGAGCGCGCCGGCCCTGATTGCTGAACGCGCGTCCGCGGTCGCCGTATCGCGTAGCTTGGCCAGATCAGAATGGGGCGCTATGGACCGAGCCTCCCGTGTGGCATATCGCGAAGCTGTAAGATCAGGTACGTGGTCGGCGTGCCAGACCAGCCATGTCTGCACCGATGGCCAGCCGAAGTCCCGTGTCAGAACCGCAAAACCTGGACCGGACAGGAAGCTGTCTATCCCTTCTGGCTCGTCCCAGAGATAGAACGGCGCGTAGAGATTTTCAGCACTGGTGAAGCCGGCATCCTGCTTTCTCGCCGAAAGATAGGCCTTGAAACGCAGGCGTGGAAAGCCATCGAGCAGCGGCCCCTTCTCCCTTATGCGCCGGTCTATGATCGCCATGTCGTAGCCGGCAGGCAGCGTGAAGCTGTATTGCATGGCGATCATGACGTGCTCTCCTCTTTTTTGACAGGTTCCATCCAGTGGACGGCAGTTCCACTCCTGACCGGCTGGACGCTGAGATAGCTGAAGGGACAGGACGGCGCGGCGCCATGCCAATGGGCTTCGCCGGGCGCAAACCACACCGCATCTCCGGCACGGACTTCACGCGGATCGTCACCCTTGCGTTGGATGAGACCGATGCCATCCAGCACGAAGAGAAGCTGGCCGCGCGGATGACTGTGCCAATGGGTCACGACCCCCGGCGGCACAAAAGCGCGCATTGCCGTCATCTCGCCATCGATCCGGCTCGATAACAGCATCTGGACGAGGAAGGATCCGCTGGAGATACCCTCAGGTGCAGCAACTATTCCGTCACCGGCTCGACGCACGCTCATGGTGGATGGACAGGCCGGTTGCATCTCGAAAAAATCGGTCATCGGCCACTCCCATCCGCTGGTGTGCCTGCTGAAACGCCTGATGCAAAGGACCAGTCATCAAACGTCGAGTTGACGATGGCGACCATCACATCCTCCGGCCTCACACCGGGCGACACCGCCAGGTTTTCGACGAGCCTCGCATAGAAGCGCGCCTTGGTTTCCGGCGATCGCGTCTTGCCGGTGGTGATATGAAAGAAAATGAAATCATCCGACCGAGGGCCGCCGCGATATGTTCGGTCGAAGATCAGTTCGCCCGGTTGGTGCTGGTGGATTGCAGCGAAGCGGTCGTTTTCCGGAACGTCAAAGCAGTCGACAAGCGCGCGGTCGAGACTGTCGGAAACCGCCTTGAGATAGTCGGTGGATTTGCCCGCAAGCAAAGATATTCGGGTGAAAGGCATGGATGCGCTCCGTTCAAGAGGATTGACAGCCACACTATGAAACGACATCATCATCCTGAAAATCAAATTATTCAGGACACTACGTCCTGATTTTAGGGACATTTAATTTGCGCCTTACCCATTTGGATCTGGACGCGCTCCGCAGTTTCGTGATTGGCATCGAGAGCGGGTCGTTCGCGCAGGCCGCAGACAGACTGGGGCGTTCGACCTCTGCGGTCAGCGCACAACTCAAGAAGCTGGAGGACCAGACCGAAACCGCTCTGGTGCGCAAATCCGGCCGGGGGCTGGCGCTGACCGAGAGCGGCGAAGTGCTGCTGTCCTATGCCCGCCGCATATTGAGCCTGAATGACGAGGCGATCAGCGCCGTTCGCGGGCCGGAACTCGCAGGCTGGATCCGCCTCGGGATTCAGGAGGATTTCGGAGAAACCGTGTTGCCGCAGGTGCTGGGCCGTTTCGCACGGGCCCATCCGCGGGTTCGGATCGAAGGGCGCATCGCTCGCAATAGCGAATTGCGGGAGAAGGTCGAGTCCGGCCATCTTGACCTCGCCTTGGCTTGGAATGACGACACGGCTTCGCCGGCTGAAACGGTTGCATCCATGCCACTGTGCTGGCTGGGCGCGGCGGAAACAGAAACTGTCTGGCAGACCGGCGGGAAAGAGCCGCTGCCACTTGCAGTCTTGGAAGCGCCGTGCCTTTTACGTAGCATTGCCTGCAACCACCTTGATCAACAGCGTATCGCCTGGCGCATTGCATTCGTCAGCCCTAGCCTCGGCGGGTTGTGGGCTGCGACAGCCGCAGGCCTTGGCATCGCACTTCGCACACCGTTCGGCCGGCCGCCTTCCGTACGGGTTCTCGATCCACTCACCAATGGTTTGCCACAACTCCCGTCGCTGGGGCTCAGCCTTCTTCGCTCCGGAAAAGACGAAAATCCAATCAGCGCCCATCTCGCCACGATCATCCGCCAAGCCTTGCAGGAAACGCTGCCGGAAGCATGGATAGTGCGACCGTAATCGCTGAAATAGCATGAGCTTCCGCCAAGATTACAGGCACGGCGAAGCTGCAGGGGATTCTTGGCTCGGTTTAAAGGCTTGCGCTCGATTCACAAAAATTCCGCATAATATCTTTCATTATCACAATAAACATGATTATCTGCGGAAATGGATTCAACAGACCGCAAAATCATCAGTCTTCTTGCAGAAGACGCCCGCCGCTCTCTGGCCGATATCGGAAATGTCGTGGAGCTTTCCGCTTCGGCCGTGAACGAGCGCATCCGACGCCTGACGGCCAGCGGGGCGATCCGTCGCATCACCGTTGATGCCGATCCATCCGCATTCGATTTGCCCGTGATCGCCTTCGTGTGGATCGCGTTGGCGCCGGATGCGGACGAGGCCGCGTTTCGTGTCTATGCGGCGTCGCAGTCCGCTATTGCGGAATGTCACCATGTGACCGGGCAGTGGTCCTACCTCGTCAAAGTTCACGTCGGGTCGCTGGCGGAGATCGAAACCTTTCTGGCGACAATGAAACAGAACGGGTTCCTTGCCCGTACCGAAACGATCATCGCCCTGTCTTCTGTCGTGCCGGGACCATTTATGCCGAAGGAAAGCGTGGACTGATGGAACTGATGCTCGTTTTGAAAAGCATTGTGCTGGGCCTTGCGGTCGCAGCCCCGCTCGGCCCCATCGGCGCCCTCTGCATCAACCGGACCCTTGAGCGCGGGTTCTGGGCGGGAGTGGCAGGTGGCCTTGGGACTGCTCTGGCGGATGCCGTGTATGCCAGCCTCGCAGCGCTGGGCTTTTCCGCTTTCGCGGCGACCCTTGCGACAATCGATACGCCGCTCAAAATCGTCGGCGGCCTTTTCATGCTGTGGCTCGGCTGGAAAAGCCTGAGGCCCAAACCTCTGGCAGAAGCGGCCAAGGTTGGAGCGCGCGATCTGCTCGGCACCATCACCGCGACCTTTTTCCTGACGATCACCAACCCCATGACGATTCTGTCCTTTGCAGCAATTTTCGCGGGTCTCGGCCTTGCTGACGCATCGGGAGCGACGAGCGCGTTTTTTGTGGTCGCGGGCGTTTTTCTAGGGTCTTTATTGTGGTGGTTCATGTTGAGCGGCGGCGTTGCATTTGCCCGGCAGCGCCTTCCCACCACCTTTGCCCGCTGGGTTTCCCGCCTGTCCGGAGTGATCCTTGTCTTATTCGGGATTTTTTCCCTAGGTTCACTTGCCTGGGGCATGATGGCTCATTGAAATGCAACGGTTTTTTCTGCGGCTCCAACTTCTGGGAAAATCGGCGCTCCCTCCACGGCCGCATCGAGATCGGCGTCGTCGACGATGAAGGGCGCATTGCCGCAAAGTTCCAGTCCCAGTTTCTTGATGGTCGGCGCGCATTGCCGGTAGAGATGTCCTCCCGTGCTCGCCGAAGAGCATGGGATCATTAAGATGCATATTTCCGACCCTCAACAGAAAACCTGCGCCGACGCGGGATCGAAGGCCAGATGCACGAGATCACCACGGTTGAGGCCCGAAATCGCCTCATGGCCAAATGGCAGGCGCACGGCAAAGGGCTCTCCCGAACCTGTATGGGCGACGACATGGACGTTGTTGCCAAGGAAGGTGATATCGCTGACGGTGGCCTGAAAACCGGCGTAAGAGCCGGGCCTGTTGCGGCTGAGCTGTAAACGCTCCGGACGCAGCATCAGCGCCGCCTTTTTTCCCGGTGCAGCTTCGCCATGAACCGGAATATGGTCAAAGACGATATTCTGCCCGAGCGAAACCGTCGCCTTGCCGCCCGAGGCGGCGAGGAGATCGCAGGCGATGAAGTCGCTGTCACCGATGAATTCGGCCACGAAGCGGGTGGTGGGGTGAGCGTAAAGCTCCGGCCCCGTACCGATCTGGTCAATCACGCCTTTTGAAAACACCGCGATCCGGTCGGAAAGACGCAAGGCCTCTTCCTGATCATGGGTGACGTAAAGGATCGTTACTTCCGTCTGCTGGTGGATGCGACGGATTTCGAACTGGATTTCTTCCCTGAGCTTCTTGTCGAGCGCCGAGAGCGGCTCGTCCATCAGAAGAACCGGCGGATCATAAGCGAGCGCCCTTGCCAAGGCCACGCGCTGCTGCTGGCCGCCCGACATCTGCGCAGGCTTTCTGTCCTCGAAACCTTCGAGACGAACGAGCCTCAGCATCTCCTTCACCTTCGCATCGATTTCCGCCTTGCTCTTTCGGCGCACTTTCAGCGGAAAGGCGATATTCTCGCCAACAGACAGATGCGGAAACAGCGTGTAACGCTGGAAGACCATGCCGATATTGCGCTTGTGCGACGGCGTGGAGAGCAGACTTTCGCCGTTCAGCAGGATGTCGCCCGCCGTCGGCTGTTCGAAACCGGCCAGAATGTAGAGCGTCGTGCTCTTGCCCGAACCGGATGGTCCGAGAAACGTCATGAACTCGCCCGGCTGCACCTCGAGATTGACATCCTGAACGGCGACGACCGGTCCGTATTGCTTGGCGATGCCGCGAATTTGCAGGAGCGGTTTGGTCATGTTTTCAATCCTTTTCGCACAGCCGCGACAAGCAGCATGAGAATGATGGTCACCGCGATGAGAAGCGTCGATGCAGCGGCGATCACCGGCGTCAGATCCTGCCGCAGCGTCGCCCAGATTTTCACCGGCAGCGTCTGCAACGTTGGACTTGCCATGAAGATCGCCAGCACCACCTCATCCCAGGAAGTGAGGAAAGAAAAGATCGCGGCTGAGAACAGGCCATGGCTGATGGCCGGCAAGGTGATGCGGATTTTGGCCTGCAGCGGGCTCGCGCCGCATAGCACTGCAGCGTCTTCGATCGATTTATCGAAATCCTCGAGCGCGCTGGTCAACGCCAGAATGGAGAAAGGCAGCGCCACGACAAGATGGGCAATGACAAAGCCCGTAGTGGTGCCCGCAAGGCCGAGCTTCAGGAAAAAAGCATAAAGCGCCACCGCCAGCACCACGACAGGCAGGATCATCGGCGTCATGAACAAAGCCCGCAGACCCTCGCGCCCAATGAAACGCCCCCGCACCAGGCCGAAGGAGGCCACGAGGCCGATCAACACCGACAGGACTGTGACCATCACGGCGATACGCAGGCTTGTCCAGGCAGCATCCAGCCACCTCGGATCGGCAAAGAAATCCGCATACCATTTCAGCGTCCAGCCGGGCGGCGGAAAGATCAGCCATTGCGACGAGCCGAAGGACAAAGCAGCGATGAAGACAATCGGCAGGATAAGGAATGCCGCTGTCAGCACGGTGATTAAAAGGAGCAGCCACTTCCATGCGCCAAGGCTGTTGTAGTTCAAAAGCATGTCAGCGCCCCCCTGCCCCGGCCGCGCCGAAGAATTTCAGCTGGATTGCGTAAAGCGTCAGCGTCACCACCAGAAGCACCAGCGCCGCTGCCCCGCCCATGCCCCAGTTGACGAGAGACTGCACGAATTGCGCGATAAGCTCGGCCAGCATCATGTTCGCCGTGCCGCCCAGCAGCGCCGGGGTGACGAAATAGCCAAGCGACATGACGAACACCATCAGCGCGCCGGAGATCATACCGGGAGCGGCAAGTGGAATGAGAACGCGGGTCAGCGCCTGAAAGCGGGTTGCCCCGCACAGCGCCGCCGCCTGGAGAATGGCCGGATCGATCTTGCGGATGACGCCATAGAGCGGAATGATGATGAATGGCAGCATGATATAGGTCATGCCGATCGTGACGCCGGTCAGGTTGTTGACCAGTGCAAGCGGCTTGTCGATGATGCCAAGGCCCATCAGCGTCTTGTTGACGACACCCGTCCGCTGCAACAGCACCATCCAGGCATAGGTGCGTGCCAGAAGGTTGGTCCACATGGACAGAAGCAAAATTGCGAAAACGACGGAGGCAAGCCGCGACGGCATGATGGCAAGCGCCCACGCGACAGGAAAACCGATGACCAGCGTTACGAGCGTGACCAGCGCCGAGACCGCGAATGTATTGAAGAAAATCTTCAGGTAGGTGGAGCTGCCCAGCAATGCGGCGTAATTGCCAAAGCCCAGAACAGGCTCGGTAACGCTGCGCGACAGCAGGATGATAACCGGCACGACGAAGAACAGGGCAAGCAGAACGAATGCCGGCAGGGTGGCGGCAAAATTGCCGGGCCGGAAGGGCATCCGCACCTTCGTCTTCGGGCTTTCTGTTTCATCGGTAAGCGAGACCATGCCCAAACCTCCCCGGAGGTGAAAATTTGCGCGGGCGCTTTTGGCTGCCCGCGCCGTTGCCTTACTTGGCCTGCCAGGCGTACCAGCGCTCACCGATCTCGTCACGATGTTGCGCCCAGTAGTTCATGTCGGCATTGACCTGGCTCGCTGTCTGCTGGTCAGGCAGGGTCTTTGCCGTTTCCGGATCCATCAGCTTTGCGGATTCGACATTGACCGGGGCATAACCCGTGGCAGACGCCATATCCGCCTGCGCCTGCGCGGAGGTCGCAAGAGCGATGAACTTCATCGCCGCGTCCTTGTTCTTCGTTCCCTTGGGAACGACGAGAGAATCCGCTGCCGTGATGTTCTGCTCCCAGGAGGTCTCCACCTTCACACCGCTCTTCTCAAGCGCTGTCATGCGGCCGTTCCAGACGCTGCCGAAGGGTGCCTCCGCAGAAGCGATCAACTGCTGCGATTGCGCACCGCCAGACCACCAGATGATATCGGATTTGATCGTGTCCAGCTTCTTGAAGGCGCGATCGAGATCGAGCGGGTATAGCTTGTCGGCGGCAACACCATCGGCCAGCAGGGCTGCTTCGATCACACCCGGCGCGGACCACTTGTAAAAGGTGCGCTTGCCGGGGAACTTTGCCGTATCGAAAAGGTCGGCCCAGCTCTTGGGGCAGGCGGCTACAGCATCAACATTGCAGCCGATGACGAAGGAATAATAGAAGCTTCCGACGGAGTAATCAGTGACGAAACGAGGGTCTAGCTTCGTTTTGTCGATGACGGCGAAATCAAGCTTCTCCAGCAGGCCCTTCGGCCCGGCCTGCGCGGCGTAGTCGCCCTCCACGTCGACCACATCCCATGTCACGCCGTTCGCCTCGACCATGGCTTTCAGCTTGCCATAGTCCGTCGGGCCATCCTGAAGCACGTTGATGCCGGTCGCCACCATGAATTTTTCGGCCCAGGCCGCCTTCTGCGCGTCCTGCGTGGTTCCTCCCCAGCTGGAAAAAACCAGATCATTCGCCTGTGCGGATGCGCCCAGGGCGAAAATTGCTGCGCATGTCATCAATACCAGTTTCGATCTCATGTTCCCTTACTCCGTTTTAGAGCTTGTTGTTGGCATGCACTTCGCGGCCGGCAGATTCACTTCAGCGGTGAAAAAGGCGCCGGCTTCATGATCTTGTTTTCGGCGACTTCAATGAGGTCGCGGATCTTAGGCAGGAAAGACAACCAGCGTGGATCGGCCAGGAGCCGCGCGCGCCGTTCTTCGCGGTCATCCAGGCTGGAAAAAGCCCAGATGTGGACAATTTCATTGATCGGCCCGATCTCGGAAAAGAAGTAACCCACCAGCTCGCCCAGATGGCTTTTCTGGATTTCGATGCCTTCCTCCTCGACAACCCGAAGGTAGGCCGGAATGGCGCCGTTCTTCAGCCGGTAGGTGCGGATCTCGTAAAACATCGCGTCACCGCATCACGAATGGATCGGGGATCGGGTCATCGGAGGTTCTAAGCCATATGGTCTTCGTGCGCGTGTAATCGAGCGCTGCCGCAAGCCCGCCTTCGCGACCATCACCGGAAAGACCGAAACCCCCGAAAGGCGCAATCGGTGAGACGGCGCGATAGGTGTTCACCCAAACCACACCGGCACGGATCGCCTTCATCAGCCGATGGGCGCGCGTCAGGTTCTGCGTGAAGACGCCCGAGGCGAGGCCATAGACCGTGTCATTGGCCAAAGCGATCGCTTCCGCCTCGGTTTCGAAGGAAACAACCGAAAGAACCGGGCCGAAGAACTCCCTTTCCATGGACGGCGAACGAATGCCGTCACAATCGAGAATGGTCGGAGGGTAGAAATAACCAGCGCAATCCACCGCCAGACCGCCCGTCACCACCTTCGCACCGGCTTTTTCGGAAGCAGAGACCAGAGAGACAATATGCTTGCGCTGCCGCTCGGTCGCGAGCGGCCCCACTTCCGTTGCCATGTCCAGCGGCGAGCCGATGCGGATCGCCTCAGCCTTCGCCTTCAAAATCCCGAGGAAGCGATCCTTCACGCTTCTCTCGACGATCAGCCGTGATCCGGCAACACAGCTCTGACCGGTTGCCGCGAAAATTCCCGCGACCTGCGCATTGGCGGCGCTTTCGAGATCGGCGTCGGCAAAGACGAGGATTGGCGATTTGCCGCCGAGTTCGAGCGACGTGGAGGCAAGATTTTCGGCCGAGTTGCGAACGATGTGACGCGCCGTTTCCGGCCCGCCGGTAAAGGCGATATGGGCCACCTTGGGGTGTGTGGTGAGTGCCGTGCCGCAGGACGCACCGAAACCAGTGACTATATTGACGACGCCGGCAGGAAAACCAGCCTCCTGCACCAGCCGGGCGAACTCCAGAAGCGGCGCCGGTCCGTCTTCCGAGGCCTTGATGACGATTGTGCAGCCGGCAGCGAGCGCCGGGCCGATTTTAACGGCTGCCAGAAAAAGCTGGCTGTTCCACGGGACGATCGCGGCCACCACACCCACGGGTTCGCGCCGCAGCCAGACATCCATGTCCGGCTTGTCGATCGGCAGGTAGGCGCCCTCGATCTTGTCAGCCAAGCCCGCATAATAGCGATAATAGTCCGCGACATAGGCAATCTGCGCCGAGGTCTCGCGGATGATCTTACCGGTGTCACGGGTTTCGAGCTCGGCAAGCGTCTTTGCATTTTCGGCAACCAGATCGGCAAGCCGATAGAGCAGCTTGCCGCGTTGCGTCGCCGTCAGTTTCGACCAGGCGGCATCGTCATAAAGCGCCCGATGCGCAGCCTCTACGGCGCGGCTAATATCCGCTTCGCGGCTTTCCGGCATTTCTGCCCAAGGTTCACCGGTTGCCGGGTCGAGGCTCGAAAAGCTCGCCTCACCATCCTCGAAGCGCCCGTCGATGTAACATTGGAAACGGCGCATCATCTTACTCCTTGAAAGCCGGCATGACATCGGAAAGGAAGCGTTCCAGCGAGGCCTTCTTGCGCTCGAAGCTCATGCCGGTATCGATCCAGAAGGAATATTCGTCGTAGCCCATGGCCTCGTAGGCCTTAAGCCGGGTAATAACTTCATCGGCATCGCCGACAACGTTGTTCTTGCGCATGACATCACCGGAAAGCATGGCGTTTGCGGCAATCTCCTCCGGCGCAATACGCTCGATCAGCCCCTGATGAACGGGCTTTTCGTTTTTGAACCATGCAAAGAAGTAGTTGTAATAGACGCTCATCTCATGGGCCGCCTGGGCAATATCGGCTTCATCGGAACCGACATAGGTGTGGCGCAGCAGCATGATTTTCGGCCGCTGTTTATCCGGATTTTTCGCACAGGCATCGTTGAAGCGGCCCATCAGGGTTTCCACCTCGTCATCGCCTTGCCAGAGCGGCGTCACCTGAACATTGCAATCATTGGCGACAGCGAATTCATGCGAATTCGGATCACGCGCCGCCACCCAGATGGGCGGAAAAGGCTGCTGCAGCGGTTTGGGAGCCGATGTGGTGGCCGGGAACTTGAAGAATTCGCCGTCGTGGGTGTAGTCACCCGCCCAAACCCCTTTGACAGCCGGAATAAGCTCGCGCATCCGCTGGCCGGCGCCCCAGGCATCGAGGCCTGGAAGCAGCCGCTCATATTCGAACGAATAGGCGCCACGCGCGATGCCGATATCAAGACGGCCGTCACAGATCAGATCCGCCATCGCCGCTTCTCCGGCAAGCTTGATCGGGTGCCAGAAAGGCGCGATCACCGTTCCCGTACCCAGGCGTGCCGTCTTCGTACGCCGCGCCAGATCGGCGATCGTTACAAAGGGGTTGGGCGCTATGGTGAAATCCATGCCGTGATGTTCGCCGGTCCAGATGGCATGCATGCCACCACGATCGGCGATTTCGCAAAGCGTTACGAACTCCTCGTAGAGTGTCTTGTGGTCCTGGGAGGCGTCCAGCCGCTCCATGTGAACGAAGAGGGAGAATTTCATGGGTTTGGCCCCTTCATGGAGATGGGATGAACCTTGCCGGCAGTCTCGTTACCGACATAGACGCCGAAGTTGCCGATCGAGCTTTCCAGCACGAAACGATTGACGATATCCGCCGTAGCGCCGGAGTCGAATTTTGCCGAAGCCAGCGCGCCGGGCAACAGAAATCGGCCCTCGCGCGGCGCTTGATCGCCATCGGCAAGCGCGTGATAGACGACGTGTTGGCGCCCATCCGTCTTGTTCTCATAAACCGAGTAGAGAAATCCCGTTTTGACGGAGAGACCCGTCAGGTCTTCGAGACGTGATGTCAGCGCCGCGACCGGATCGCCGCTTGCCACGACACAACCGGGAAGCGACAGCACGTCGTCGCCAACGAGGTAAATCTCGCCGCGCCGTTCCAGAACGGCGCCCACGACGATATCGCCCTCTGCCGCTGCCGATACCGCCTTTGCAGCCAGCATCGGCGTGAAATAGCCGCCGCGCGCATAACCGAGACCGTTCAGGCCGCTATTGTCGAAAGCCTCGATACGGCCGAGCAGAATGACATGATCGCCGGCCTCGATAACCTCCTGCATCGAACATTCGAACCAGGCCGCGACGTCTGCAAAGACCGGGGAGCCCTTCGGCGCATCCAACCAGCTGGCGGTGGCGAAACGGTCTTCGACCGGCCGGGCGAAGGTGTTGGAGAGGTCCTTCTGGCTTTCCGACAGAATATTGACCGCGAAGTTTTTGGTGCCCGTCATCGTCGCGAAATTGCGCGAGCTACGGGCAAGGCAGATCAGCAGCAACGGCGGATCGAGCGAAACCGAGGTGAAGGAGTTGGCGGTAAAACCGATGGGCTTTCCTGCATCGTCCCGGGTGGTCACGATTGTTACTCCCGTAACGAAAGCGCCGAATGCATCGCGCAAAGCGCGCGGATCAAGGGTTGCAACAGTCATTGCGGCTCCTCCTCTAAAGCCAGCCATTCGGCCATCATTGCATTGACAGTTTCAGGCGCGGTCAGGTTGACCATATGCCGGTGCGCCTCAACGACGCGGGCGTAACCGCGCGGTGTGATCGCCGCCATCTGCTCGGCCATCAACGGCGTCGAATTGGGGTCGTCCGAACCCGTCAGGAAAAGAGCCGGGCAGATGACCGAGGGCCACCGATCCGCATAGGTCTCGTCGCCGCCCGCAAATGCGGTATAGGCAACCGCGTAACCTTCGGGATCGACCATTTCCAGCCAGCCCCGCGTCAACTCCCGCGCCTGCTGGCTCTTTGGATCGTCGCCGAACCAGCGTAACAAAGGGCCTTCCTTGTCCACGCCAGTGGTCCGGATGGCAGCCGCGCGTGCAAGAACCGCAGCCTTCGCGGCCGGATCACGGCGGTAGACGCCGTTCAGATAACCAACGCGCGCAATTCGATCTCCAAAGGTTGCAGCGGCACCGCCGGAAATCAGCGCACCCATGGAGTGCCCGGCCACATTGGCACGCGCGATCCGCATATCGTCAAGAAACCGGCCGAACCAGCCGACAAAATCCTTGAGCGAGCTGCCCGCTGGCAGGCGTTCACTGCCGCCATGCCCCGGCATATCTACCGCGATGACACGGTGCGTCTTTGAAAAGATTTCGATCTGCGGCTTCCAGGCTTCCAGCCGCATTCCCACGCCGTGGATGAGGATCAGGTCTTCACCGGCGCCTGCCTCGAAATAGGCCGCCCCGCCCTCGGTCACCTTGCGAGGGAGCACAGCAGCACCTGCCTTTGCAGCATTGACCCGTGACGTGGTGGCGGCCTCCTGCATTTGCATCACCCTCAAACGCCCGCCGGGTTGGCAACATCCTGACCGAGATCCTTCAGATCCTGATACCGGTCGCCGATGCGGTGATGAGGCCTGCCGCCGACTGAAGCACCGAGCGCCACGACGATCTCGTCGGCAGCCGGAGCATCGGGAACGGAGGTCTGGATAGTCAGGTAGTGCGAACGGCGGCCTTCATCGTTCTTGTCCATTAAGGGGATCATGATCGGCGCATTGCCGGGACCACGCGTATTGCAGAAGGCGAGATAGGACTTGGCACCCACAGCCTGACGATAGTGATTGCCGAAACGCAACGTGTGAATGAGCGCGGAGGCATGTTCGATCTCACCATCCAGCCCGACGACGGCCGCCTTGCCATAGGCCTCCACCGCTTCGCCGGAACCCACGGCATCAAGGATCATCTTCGTCAGGAGTTCGCCCAGCACCGGCGCACCGGCGTGGATTTCCGGTTTGAGATCATCCACGAAGCCTTTTCCAGCCCAGGGATTTTTCACGACCGCGATGGCGGTGAACAGCTTCAAAGGTGTCGCTGCGGCCTTGCCTCCTTCAATCAACGTTGTTTCGACCTGCAACAGGGTCTTACGGATCTGGATGGGCATAGGCGTTCTCTCCGATAAATATGATGTCTTATGGTATGCCATAATATGCAGGTGTCAAGTGGCGGAAGTCTGCGGCTTGAAGTTGTGAAAAATAACAATTCTTACAGGAGGTTATGGCTCAAGGCCCTTCCATGCGGCCGTCAAAGGCAAGTTCGTAAAGGCGCGTCATTTCCGCTGCCGTCGGAACCCGTGGGTTATTTGCCGGTGTGCCGGAGGCGAGGCCTTGCCGCACCATTTCCGGCAAAAGATCGAGATAGCGGGTTTTGTCGATACCGAATTCCTGCGGGGTCGGCACCTTCAACCGCCTGTTCAGGTCGATGAAAGCCTCCACCATCTTTGCGCCTGCAATCTGGTCACTGTCCGTCGAACTGGCGCAACCAAGTGCGCGGGCGGCGGCGGCATATTGCGGTAGAGCGGAATTCAACGAAAATTGTGTGACCAACGGCAGCACCATCGCATTCGACATGCCGTGCGGAACATGGAAAAAGGCACCGACCGGCCGGCTGAGGCCGTGGATCAACGCTGTGGATGTGTTGGAAACGGCAAGACCCGCATGCGTCGCCCCGAGCATCATCGCTTCGCGTGCTTCCCGGTTTTGCGGGTCGTTCGCGACTTTTTCGAGATTTGCCCCGATCAGTTTCAGCGCGGACAGCGCCAACGCCTCGGAATGGGCATTACCGTTGCGGTTGACCAGCGCTTCCAGCGCATGGGTCAGCGCATCTATGCCGGTATCGACCGTGACGCGGTAAGGGCAGGTCAGCGTCAGCTCGTAATCGATGATGGCCGCAACGGGCAAAGCGGCAGTGCCGAGGATGAGCATTTTTTCGCTGGCAGCCGTATCCGTCACGACGGCGGCGCGTGTTACTTCCGATCCGGTTCCTGCGGTTGTGGGTATGGCAATTACCGGCATGACGGCAAAATCCACGATCCTTGGAACTTTCAGCGCCCGCAGCTCTTCGCCACTGGTTGCAACGATGGCGCCTGCTTTCGCCGTATCCATGGCGCTACCGCCGCCGAGTGCGACGAGACCATCATGACCGCCCCCGGAAACGCGTTTCACCAGTGTGGCGATGGATATATCCGTTGGATCTTCTACGACATCCGCAAAAATGGCGGCATCGATACCCTCACCGCCAAGCGCCTGCAAAAGCGCATCCGCATGGCCGAGTTTCTGCATGACTGGATCGCAGACGAGTAGAGGGCGCTTCACCCCCAGAGATTTCAACAGTGACGGCAATCGGAAACGGCTGCCACCGCCGATGAGCATTTCGCGAGGCATCAGGACACGGTTTATCATTGCGGTTCTCCGCCACTATCATTCTGCGTTGTTCGGAACGGCCTAAGGCACACGATCTGAAGCGGGATTTCGCCATCCCGCTCCGGTCACCGTGGCGTCAATGCGCCAGGATTTTCGACAGGAACGAGCGTGCGCGATCCGTCTTCGGATTGGTGAAGAAGCTGTCACCCTCGCCGATCTCGACGATCTCGCCGCCATCCATGAAGACGATGCGGTCAGCCACCTTGCGGGCAAACCCCATTTCATGCGTCACCACCATCATCGTCATGCCTTCCTGCGCAAGCGAGACCATGACGTCGAGCACCTCGTTGATCATTTCCGGATCAAGCGCCGATGTAGGCTCGTCAAAAAGCATGGCGACCGGATCCATCGCCAGCGCGCGGGCGATTGCGACGCGCTGCTGCTGACCGCCGGAAAGTTGACCGGGATATTTCTTCGCATGCGCGGTAAGCCCCACCCGCTCCAGAAGGGCGTTGGCTTTGACCAGCGCCTCCGCAGGGGAGCGGCCGAGAACCTTCTCCTGCCCGATGCACAGATTTTCGAGGATCGTCATATGCGGGAAGAGTTCGAAATGCTGGAACACCATGCCCACTTTGGAGCGCAGCTTAGGCATATCGGTCTTGGGGTTGGTCACCTCAACCCCGTTGACGGTGATGATGCCGTTGCCGATCGTCTCCAGCGCATTGACGCATTTGATCAGCGTCGACTTGCCCGAACCGGACGGCCCGCAGATCACGACGACTTCGCCCTTGGCGACATTCAGGCTGCAATTGGTCAGAACCTGAAAGGTCGGACCGTACCATTTGTTGACGGATTGAAGTTCGATCATGCTGGTTGCTTGAGACATCGGACTTCTCCCTAGTGTACGTCAGCCGACATTGGGCCGTAGGCCTTGCCGAATCGTTTCTCGATACGGCGCTGGATGAGTTCCCAGGCGGTCGTCATGGCGAGGTAATAAAGGGCCGCAACCATGAAGAGCTCCAGAACGAGGAACTTTTCCTGGATAAGAACCTGCGTGCGGCGCAGCAGCTCCTCCATGGAAATGATGGAGGCGATCGACGTTGTCTTCAGCACGCCATTGACGGAATTGCCAAGCGGCGGAATGATGATGCGGAAGGCCTGCGGCGCAACTATGTAGCGCATCACCTGCGCCTCGGTCATGCCGATGGCGCGCGCCGCATTGATTTGGCCTTTGGGAACCGCGGCGATACCTGCCCGGACGATCTCCGACAGATAAGCGGCCTCGCAAAGCGACAGGCCGATCAGGGTGGACTGCAGAACCGTCAGCTTGATGCCGAGCTGCGGCAGGCCGGTATAGATGATGATGAGCTGCACCAGCAGCGGCGTGCCGCGAAATATCCAGGTGTAGAAATAGGCCGGTCCGGAGAGGAACCGGTATTTCGACATGCGCATCACCGCAATGACGAAGCCCAGCGCAAGACCCGCCGTCATGGCAAAAACCGTGAGGCCGAGCGTCACCATCGCCCCCTCGAAAAGATAATAATTCGTCAGGTATTCGAAGAAACCTTCCCAGTTCCAACCCTTCACGTCTTTCTCCAATTCATGCGGGAATGGTCGCGGCGAGAACTCTCCCGCCGCGCTGACAGTTCAGATGGAGGAGATTTCAGCCTTCCGGACCAAGAACGGCGAGGTCGCCGGGCGCGATGCTCACGCCATAACCACCCATCAGCTTTTCAAGCGAACCATCGGCCTTCATTTCCTTGAGAGCAGCAGAGACGGCACTGGCGACGTCCTTGCTTCCAAAGGAAAGCGAACCGGGCGTAGGGTACATGCCGGAAAGTGCATGCGTGAACTCGCCGCGATCCTGGTATTGCTTGGCGACAGGATCGATGGAGACCGCGGCCTGAACCTGACCTGCCCGCAGCGCCTGATAGACGGTCGCGTAATTGTCGAACAGGTTTATGGTCATCGGCGCAAGACCGCGTTTCTTGAAGTCCTCGTTCAATTCCTTGATCTTGCGCTCGGCATAGCCACCGATATCGGTGCTGACGGCCTTACCGGCCAGATCGTCCACCTTGGTGATGGGCTCGGATGCACCGACGGCCGTTGAAATGCTGATGGCGAGACTCTCATAGGGGATCATGAACAGGATCTTGCGCCGCTCCGCCGTCACGAACAGGCCGGCATTGATCATATCCCAGCGGCCGCCCTGCAGGCCCGGCACCATGGTGGCATATTCCGTGCTGATATATTCGGGCTTCAGGCAGAGGCGCTTGGCGATTTCATAACCCAACTCGATACGAAGGCCTTTGAGCACACCCTGTTGGTCGGCATAGGCCATGGGCGGCAATGTCGGGCTGGTCGCCATCACGAGATGGCCGGGCTTGATGAGGTGATCGTTGGATATTTTCGGCGTGCAGTCCTGTGCAACGGCCGCACCGGCAAGAAGACTGATGACAAAGCCCGCCAGAGAGGTTTTGGCGCGCACGGCTATGCATTTCCGGGAAATCGGATTCCAGTTCATATTAAGCTCCGCTCTTTATATTATTTATTATGGCATACCATCACACCAAACGGATTGCCCTGTCAATAAGCGGTCATTTGTTTTTCTAAATTATTGTAAAACAACCATAAAATCAAAAAACCGCAGAGCCTGCGGCCGCCAACTGGGCAACCGCAAGACAAGCAGAACGGAGCGCCAAAAACCGTCAGTCAGCCGTTTTTTGCGCGGTGAGAACGGCTTCGGCGATAGCGCATGCGCTGGTGACATGATCGAGAGCGGCTTTGTAAGCGGCGTCCCCGTCACCTTTCCGGATCGCATCGACGATCTTTTTCATCTGCGCCGGACCTTCGGTATCGCGGCTTTTCGTCTTAATCGTCATGGAGCGAAGATGGTTGATCCGCACCGTCAGCAAATTGACGACGCCCCAGGCGACATGCCGGTCGATCTTGCTGAACAGCGTATGATAAAAAGACGAGGTATGCGCGAGAACACCGGGCATATCCTTGGCAACGTAACTTTCGCGAATATGCTCGAGTGAAGCCTCAAGCGCCTCGACAATGGCGGGATCGCGACGTTCCGCACAAAGGCGCGCCGCCATTCCCTCCAGCGCACCGCGGATTTCGTAAATCTGCTTGGCCTCGGCGAGATCGAGCAGCGCAACCATCGGCCCCTTGTTCGGCAAATTCGCCACCAGCCCCTCGGACTCCAGATGCCGCAGGACTTCGCGCACGATGGTGCGGGAAACGCCCAGCTGGGCGCAGAGATCGCGCTCTACGAGGCGATCTCCCGGACGGAAGTAACCGTTCACGATGGCGTCGCGCACCTTGTCGAGCGCAAGCTCCCTCAGCGTCTTGGTCGGACGCTCAACGCGAATGGCAGTTCCCTGCAAAGCACCGGTCATGGTATCACCTCGTTTGGCACATCCCGCTTCCGCCCGCCGGGCGTGAAAACAGGTTCTGGCTCTTTATATTATGGCGTACCAACTTATTTAGCCGCGCACCATGTTTATGGCAACAGCGCGCGACCCGCTTGTCGCAATGCCGCGTCACCCCATCCGTTCCGATGCATAGCTGCCCGGGCTTGGCGGGAAGACCACGGTGCGGTTACCGTTGATGAAAGTACGGTGGTGGATATGGGCGTGGATGGCGCGTGCCAGAACCTGCGCCTCGACATCCCGGCCGAGCGAAACATAATCCTCCGCGCTCTGGGCATGGGTAATACGCACAATATCCTGCTCGATAATCGGACCTTCATCGAGATCGGCGGTGACATAGTGGGCCGTCGCACCGATCAGCTTCACGCCGCGCTGATAGGCCTGCTTGTAAGGGTTGGCGCCCTTGAAGGACGGCAGGAAAGAATGGTGGATGTTGATGATCTTCCCCGACATCGTCTCGCACATCCGGTCGGAAAGCACCTGCATATAACGCGCAAGCACGATCAGCTCGGTTCCGGTGCTTTCGGCAATATCCATGATCCGGGCTTCAGCCTGTGGCTTGTTTTCCTTCGTCACTGGAATGTGGTGGAAGGGAATATCATGATTGACCACCACTTTCTGGTAATCGAAATGGTTGGAGACGACGCCAACAATATCGATCGGCAAGGCCCCGATGCGCCAACGGTAAAGCAGATCGTTCAGGCAATGGCCGAAGCGCGACACCATCAGCAGGACCTTCATCCGCTCGGACTGGTCATGAAGCGCCACTTCCATGCCGAATTTCTGCGAGATCGGCATCAGTCCAGCCATCAAGTCGTCACGCTTTGCTCCCTCTTCGGAAATGAAGCCCACGCGCATGAAGAAACGGCCCGTACCGAGATCATCAAACTGCGAACTATCGACGATGTTGCAGCCTTTTTCAGCGAGAAAGCCTGAAAGGGCAGCGACGATACCTCGGGTGGACTTGCAGGTTACGGTCAGGACGAAGTTCGTCATCCGGCACTCTCTCTGTCATCGATACTGGAAAAACCCCGCGCTGTCTGACGAGCGCGGGGAAAAGCCGCGAGGGCGGCGGGGAAACCCGAACTCAAACGTCGAGCGTTGTCTGGTGCTCCCAGGCAGTGAATTGCGCGCAATAAGCGTTCCACTCGCCCTGCTTGAGCTTGAGATAGGCCTTTGAGAACTCCATGCCCAATGCCTGCTGCAGTTCCTCGTCCTTCTCGTATTCGCGCAGCGCATCGAGAAGATTGAGCGGCAGTTTCGGCGCATTCGTCACGGTATGACCTTCGCGATACATGTCTATATCGTGATGCGGACCGGGATCGGCCTGTGAGCGGACACCCGACAGACCGGCCGCAATGATGATGGCCTGGAGCAGATAGGGGTTCACGGCGCCATCCGGCAGACGCAGTTCGAAACGCCCCGGCCCTGGCACGCGAACCATGTGGGTGCGGTTGTTCCCGGTCCAGGTCACCGTGTTCGGCGCCCAGGTCGCGCCCGAGATGGTCCGCGGCGCGTTGATGCGCTTGTAGGAATTAACCGTCGGATTGGTGACGGCCGCAAGAGCGGAGGCATGTTTCATGATGCCGCCCAGAAACGTCTTGCCCTTTGCGGAGAGCCCGAAAGGCATTGCCTTGTCGGCAAAAGCGTTGACCTTGCCGTCCAGATCCCAGACCGAAATATGAGCGTGGCAGCCGTTGCCGGTCAGACCCTTGAAAGGCTTCGGCATGAATGTCGCGCGCAGCCCGTGCTTTTCGGCAACCGACTTGACCATGAACTTGAAGAAGGAATGTTTATCCGCCGTCTGGAGCGCATCGTCATATTCCCAGTTCATCTCGAACTGGCCGTTCGCGTCCTCATGGTCGTTCTGGTAGGGTTTCCAGCCCAACTCCAACATGTAGTCGCATATTTCCGCGATCACATCGTAACGACGCATCACTGCCTGCTGGTCGTAGCAGGGCTTTTCCGCCGTGTCGTACTCATCGGAGATTTTCGCGCCGTCCGGCGAAATGAGGAAAAATTCCGGTTCCACGCCGGTTTTGACCCGCAGCCCTTGCCCGGCCGCTTCCGCGATGAGCTTTTTCAAAACGACGCGCGGCGCCTGTTCCACAGGCTGGTCTTCCATGACGCAATCGGCAGCAACCCAGGCCACATCCTTTTTCCAGGGAAGCTGGATGACCGAGGAGGCGTCCGGCACTGCGAAGAGATCGGGATGGGCGGGCGTCAGATCGAACCATGTGGCGAAACCGGCAAATCCGGCGCCGCCCTTCTGCATATCGGCAATCGCTTCTGCAGGAACCAGCTTGGCGCGCTGGCCACCAAAGAGATCGGTATAACTGATCATGAAATATTTGATGCCTTTTTCGGCAGCAAACTTGGAGAGGTCCAGTGTCACGTCATTCCCCTTTTTTTGAATATCAGACACTTCATCGAAAAAGACGGCCACATCCTCCCAAATGCGCCCGTCCATTGTGTTTTTTAAAAGCTGCCTTTACCCGGGAACCAGTTTGTTCCCGCCAGCGGAACCTGCGCCATTGCCGCAGCCTCCATGGTTAGAGCCACCAGATCTTCCGGCTCCAGATTGTGGAGATGGTTTTTGCCGCAGGCGCGTGCGATGGTCTGGGCTTCGAGCGTCATGACCTTCAGATAGTTGGCGAGGCGGCGACCGGCGGCGATTGGATCAAGACGTGCGGCAAGTTCCGGGTCCTGCGTGGTGATGCCTGCGGGGTCTTTGCCCTCGTGCCAGTCATCATAAGCGCCGGCCGTGGTGCCTAGCTTCTGGTATTCATCTTCCCATTTCGGGTCGTTATCGCCCAGCGCCACCAGCGCCGCCGTTCCGATGGCAACCGCATCGGCACCAAGCGCCAGAGCCTTGGCGACATCCGCACCCGAGCGAATGCCACCGGACACGACCAATTGCACCTTGCGATGCATGCCGAGATCCTGAAGCGCCTGTACTGCGGGGCGAATACAGGCAAGCGTGGGCATGCCGACATTTTCGATGAAGACGTCCTGCGTGGCCGCCGTGCCGCCCTGCATGCCATCAAGCACCACCACATCGGCACCGGCCTTCACGGCAAGTGCGGTGTCGTAATAGGGGCGCGCACCACCAACCTTGATGTAGATCGGTTTTTCCCAATCGGTGATTTCGCGCAGTTCAAGGATCTTGATTTCCAGATCGTCCGGGCCGGTCCAATCAGGATGACGGCAGGCGGAACGTTGGTCGATGCCCTTCGGCAAATTGCGCATATTGGCGACGCGATCGGAAATCTTCTGGCCAAGCAGCATGCCGCCGCCGCCCGGTTTCGCGCCTTGGCCGACGACCACCTCGATGGCGTCCGCACGGCGCAAATCCTTGGGGTTCATGCCATAACGCGACGGCAGATACTGATAGACCAGCGTCTGGCTGTGGCCGCGTTCCTCATCCGTCATGCCGCCATCGCCCGTCGTGGTGGACGTGCCGGCAATGGTCGCGCCACGGCCGAGCGCTTCCTTGGCGTTGCCGGAAAGCGCGCCGAAGCTCATGCCGGCAATGGTGATCGGCGTTTTCAGCGTGATCGGCTTCTTGGCAAAGCGCGTGCCAAGGGTGACGGTCGTATCGCACTTCTCGCGATAACCTTCGAGCGGATAACGCGAGATGGACGCGCCGAGAAACAGCAGGTCGTCGAAATGCGGCACCTTGCGCTTCGTGCCTGCGCCGCGAATATCATAGATGCCGGTCGCAGCCGCACGGCGGATTTCCGCCAGCGTATGATCATCGAAAGTCGCGGACTTGCGCGGTGGGGTGAAGGGGTTGTGATAGCTCATCGGAAAATCCCTCGCCTCAATACGCGTCGGCGTTGTCGATGTTGAAATTGTAGAGCGTGCGGGCCGAACCGTAGCGTTTGAACTCGCTTGGGCTGACATCGGAGACGCCGGCTTTTTCAAGAAGCTCGGCAAGCTTTTCCAGATGTTCGGGCCGCATTTCCTTTTCGATGCAGTCGGCGCCGAGGCTTTTGACCGAGCCGCGCACGAAAAGCTTCGCTTCATAAAGGGAGTCACCCAACGCATCGCCCGCATCGCCGCAGACAACGAGGTGGCCCGACTGGCCCATGAAAGCGGACATGTGGCCGATATTGCCCTTCACGACGATATCGATGCCCTTCATGGAAATGCCGCAGCGGGAAGCGGCATTGCCCTTGATGACCAGCAGCCCGCCGCGACCGGTGGCACCTGCGTATTGCGAAGCGTCGCCCTCGATGACGACGGTGCCCGACATCATGTTTTCGGCAACGCCCGGCCCGGCCGAGCCGTAAACGGTGACGGTGCCGCCATCATTCATGCCGGCGCAATAATAACCGACCGAGCCGCGAACATCGACGATGACGGGGCTGTCTATGCCAACAGCGACGGCATGGTGGCCGCGCGGATTGACAACTTCGAATTCGGTGTCGTTTGTGCCCGAGGAAAGCCCATGGAGCGCGCTGTTGAGTTCACGCAAAGGCGTGTGGGAGAGATCGAAAACTGGCATGGATATGACTTTCGCAATATGCGCCGATGACGGTTTCACGCGGCCTTTTCATGGTCCCAGAAATAGACGGTCGCCGGCTCCGGCTCCCAGACGCGGGCATTTTCGATGCCGGGCAGATTGACCAGCGCGCGGTATTCAGAGCCGAAAGCGACATATTGATCGGTCTCGGCCATCACCGCCGGCTTGCAGGCGATGGGATCGCGCACCACGCCGAAACCGGATTTGGTGCCGACGACGAAGGTAAAGAACCCGTCGAGATCATCGAGCGCGCCGGTCAGCGCTTCGCCCAGATCCTTGCCCTTGGCCATTTCAGCCGTGAGATACGCGGCGGCCACTTCCGAGTCGTTCTGGGTTTCGAAGGTCATGCCCTCGCGTACCAGTTCCCGACGCAGATTATTGTGGTTGGAGAGCGAACCGTTATGCACCAGGCACTGGTCGGCACCGGTGGAGAAGGGGTGTGCGCCAAGCGTCGTCACAGCCGATTCCGTTGCCATGCGGGTGTGGCCGATGCCATGGCTGCCCGCCATGGAGCGCACGCCAAAACGGGCGACGACATCTTTCGGCAGGCCGGTTTCCTTGTAGATTTCCACGCTGTCGCCGGAGCCCATCACCCGCACATTCGGGCGGATGGCAGCCAGGACCGAGCGAATTTCCGTGAGCTTTGCCGATGGAATATCCAGGACCGCGTGGGTGCTTTTCACCGCAACCGAAGCTTCAACACCATTTTCCTTCAGCGCTTCGGCAAGGCCCGAAAAATCGGCGACGGGATCGGCTGACTGGATGGTCACTTTTGCCCGGCCATCGGCAGCGCTTCCATAGATCGCGATGCCGGCGGAATCCGGTCCCCGATCCGTCATGGTCACGAGCATGTCCGAAAGCAGCTCACCCAGCTGCGGTTCAAGGCTTTTGTCCTTCAGGAATAGTCCAACAATGCCGCACATCGACAGGCACCTCCATTCGTTTCTGAATGAAGAGCTAGCATATGGAATTCCATCTCGTCAACTATCAGGAATATTTTTTTCTTCTAAGGCAACTTTTCAATCATTTGTCAGCCGCCTTTGCGGATAGGAAATGATCGACAGATAGCGAGCGGGAAGCTTCACCAGTTCCTCCGGGCCGTGCGGCGCATCAGCATCAAAAAACAGGCTGTCACCCGCCTGCATGGTGAAAAGCTGCTCGCCGTGGCGATAAACCACCTCTCCCTCCAGCATGTATAGGAACTCCATGCCCTCATGCTGGAAGGTCGGAAATACATCCGAGTCCGTCGTCAGCGTGATGAGATAGGGCTCGACGGTGACGCCGCTGGTGTTGTTGTCGATATGGCCAAGCAGGCTGTACTGATGGCCGGCGCGGGTGCCTCTACGCTCGATGTTCACCCCTTGGCCCGCCTTGACGAAGGTGGCGCTGCGCGGCTCCTCGAAGCCACGGAAGAACGCCGTGATCGGCACGCCAAGCGCCTTTGAAAGCGTCTGCAGCGTGGTGAGGGACGGCGAAATATTACCGTTTTCGATCTTTGAGAGCATTCCCACCGATACACCGGTGGCCGATGCGAGATCGGTGACCGTGATGCCCAGCTTCTTGCGATAGGCACGCACCTCATGGCCGATCGCCATTTCGAGATTATTGACCCTCGGCTCGCGAACCGCATGCGGGTCCTGCGACAAAAGCGCAGGCTCGGTCTTTGTGCTGTCCTTTGCCATGTGATCCTCCGGCATAACGTGTTTTCCCTTCTTTAAAGGAAAACTATTTTAATTCAGAGGAAATTTTTACATCGCAGCATCGGTAAAGCCTGCGGAAGGTCAGTACGTCACCCTGCCATCGGAGAGGTCAAAGACGGCACCAGTATAGAGGCATTTCAGTGGACTACGGACACGCGCTGTCCATCGTAGTCTTACGCAGATATTGAAGCTCACCTCTAACACGCCGCCAAGCGGTGCCAAGAATTACCCGGCACCGCTGGATTTCGAAAGGCCCTTCGACCAGTCAATGGCAAGAACCGTTCCTGCGGAGTTCAGGCTTCGACCAGCTCGCGAACATCATCAACGAGAAAATGCACGATCACATAGCGCGTCGTGTATTTCTGACCGCTATCGGACACGCTCTCGACGCTGCCGCCGTCGGAGGGATGCCATTTCTGATAGTGAGGATTGTTGGCGATCAGCGTAATCGCCTTGCCCGAAAACCTGCCGGTCAGCCGATAGCGAGCCTCTGCAAGATGCCAAATCTTTTCAAAATCCTGCTGGCTGATGCGGGCTTTCAAAGCCTTCTTGGATATCGTTTCTTCGGGCGAACTGTCGTCGTGTGCCCCCGATGGAATATGCAGGTCAACCTCTTCCGCGCCGTCCAGCAGAAAGGCAAATTCGTCTGGCCACATCCGTCTCACGTATCGCTCCTCCCAAAGCTTATCGTCCTACAACACAATTATGATAGCGCCTCTGCCGTAAGAGGCAATGGCGGATATCAACGAGCACTTGCCGGCATCCCAATTTTTCGGGAGCGTGGCCATGTGGGCCTCCAACAGGTGCTGAAGATCGCGGGTGGGACGCAACGAAATGGAAGCCAACGGCTATCTCAACCAGTCTGCCTCCGCTGGCGCAAAGCGGCACCGGCTTCGCTAGCGGACTGCAGCATCAAAGCGACCAACGAATGAATCAGGCTATCTCGGAAAAATCTTACGGCTCAGCGTAAATTATGGCGGAGAGGGTGGGATTCGAACCCACGATACCCTTGCAGGTATGCCGCATTTCGAGTGCGGTGCATTCGACCACTCTGCCACCTCTCCGCATGCGCGAACGCTTGCGTTGCGCGCTCCTCATAAACATCAATGGCGGGACTGACAAGGGAAATTTCGTGTTTGTGTCACAAATTATTCGTCCCGGACAAGGCTGTATAAATGCTTCGGCTTCTGGCCGTTTTGTGGATATTTTTCACGTGGCGCCACACGGCTTCACTCCTCCACGTCACATTCGGGCGGTGGCGTCACAGCTGGTGATAGCGACGTAAGATTTCCACGATCCGGTCATCCTGCTCCTGATCCGGCAGAAGGGCGGGTTGCCGGCTGGCGCCGACGGATGGGTCCTGAAGGTAAAGCGAGCGCTTGACCATGGCGGGCGCAAAACCGAGCGCATAGAGATCGGTGCGAAAATCCGTATAGATCGCCTGCTGGCGTTCGGCCTCAGCGATATCGCTGGCGTTGAAGGCATTGAGAATGCCGGCAAGTACATCCGGGAGCGCGTTGCCGAGGCCGGAGATGCAGCCGGCGGCACCGTTCTGCAACGACCAGAGAACGAGATGATCCGGGCCGGAATAGACTTCGAAACCGGGCATCTCCTTTGCTACCTGTAGATAGGCTTCCAGCGTCTGCTGCGCACCGCCCGAATCCTTGATGCCGGCAATGTTGCCATGGGCGGCAAGTTTGCGGGCGGTTTCCGGCTCTATGTGGTTCTGGGTTCGGGCGGGAATATCGTAAAGATAGACCGGTGTTTCGACGGCGTCGGCCACAGTCGAGAAATGGCGGATCAGCCCATCCTGGGTGCAGGCGATGAAGAAGGGTGTGATGACGGCAATACCGTCTACGCCGATGCGGTCGAAGGCTTTGGCGAGTTGCAGCGTTTCGAAAGTGGCGGGCATGCCGGCGTTGACGATGACCTTCGCACGGCCCGCAACTTCGTCCACCACCTCTTCCGTCAGCCGGATTTTTTCTTCATGCGTCAGTGCGGTGAAATCGCCGTTAGTTCCGGCGCACATGATGTTGTTGCCGGCCGCCACCTGACGGCGCACCTGCGCACGGGTCGCTTCGTAATTGATGGTTTCGTCCTCGTTGAAACAGGTCACGAGCGCGACGAAGGCTTGTTTGGTCATGAAAGAACTCCGCTTGGATTTCCAATAGTGTGATCGGCATCGGCCGGACGCACAGACTGCATATCGGGGTCGGGATCGAGGCTGGCGGAAAGAAGTGCGCGCGTATAGGCCTCGCGCGGCGCTTCGAAAACCTGCCGGACAGTCCCGAATTCCACAACCTCTCCCCGCTGCATGACCATGACGTGATCGGCAAAATCGCGGACCACCGGCAGGTCATGCGCGATGAAGATGAAGGAGAGGCCCATTTCACGGCGCAGCTTGTCGAGAAGTGCAACAACCTGCGCCTGGACAGACACGTCGAGCGCCGAGACCGCTTCATCGCAGATGATGAGCTTCGGCTCCAGCGCCAGCGCGCGGGCAATCGCGATCCTCTGCCGCTGCCCACCGGAAAACTGATGCGGATAACGGCGCATATGTTCCGGCGAGAGGCCGACCTGATGCAGCAATTCCGCGACCCGTTCGCGCCATTTCGCTTTGGGTAGTATGTCCGGATGGATCACCCAGGCTTCGGAAACCAGCTGGAACACAGTCATGCGGGGGTTCAGCGACTGGGTTGGATCCTGAAACACCATCTGTAAATCACGCCTGAGGGCAAAGAGTTCGGCAGGCGAAAGCTTGAAGAGATCACGCCCCTTCCACTCGGCGCTGCCGGCATCCGGCTCGTCGAGCCGGAGCAGAATGCGCGCGAGTGTCGATTTGCCGGAACCGCTTTCGCCAACGACAGCTATGGTTTCCCCCGCCATAAGGTCAAAGGAAACGCCCTTCAGTGCCTCGAAAGCCCCATAACGTTTGCGCACATCGCGCACACGGAGGAGCGGTTCGCCGGTCGCATTCGGCTCGTGCATTTCGCCCCTGCCGGGGGCGGCGCTGATGAGCTTGCGGGTATAGGGATGCTTTGGGTTGCGATAGACCTCGCGAACCGTGCCTGCCTCCACCAGCACGCCTTTTTCCATCACGACCACCCGGTCGGCGATTTCGGCGACGACGCCAAGATCATGGGTGATGATGAGAACGGCCATACCGGTTTCCCGCTGCAATTCCTTGAGCAGGGCAAGAACTTCAGCCTGAACCGTCACATCGAGTGCCGTGGTCGGCTCGTCGGCGATCAGGAGATCGGGCCGGAGCGCAAGCGCCATGGCGATCATCACACGCTGGCGCTGGCCGCCGGAAAATTCATGCGGATATTTCTTCAAGGCTCCGTCCGGATCAGGAATTCCAACGCGCGCGACAAGCCGCCTCGCCTCCGCTTCGGCTTTCACCCTGTCCATTCCATGGGTGGTCATCGCCTCGCGGATCTGCCAGCCGACGGTATAGACCGGATTGAGATGGCTGAGCGGGTCCTGAAAGATCATGGCGATGCGCCGCCCATTGATCTCGCGGCGTGGCTCAGCCGGCATTGTCAGAAGGTCTTTGCCATCAAGAAATATCTGGCCGCCGCTGATACGTCCGGGCGGCATGTCGATGAGGTTCATGATGGCCGAGGACGATACCGATTTGCCCGAGCCGCTTTCACCGAGGATCGCAAGCGTTTCACCACGGTCGATATGATAGGAAACATCCTTCACCGCATGCACGACACCGCCTGCGGTGTGAAACTCCACGGAAAGGTTGCGCACATCGAGAAGATGGTCAGCCATGTTTGCGGCCTTTCATTTCCAGCCGCCAGCGCTGCACGGGGTCGAGCGCAATGCGCAGCCAGTTGGACAGCAGGTTGAGCGACAGGGTGGTGAGTATGATGGCAAGGCCCGGCCAGAAGGACAGCCACCAGGCATTGGTGAGGTACTGCCGCCCCTGCGAGATCATCAGGCCCCAGGTGATTTCCGGCGGCTGAATGCCGATACCAAGGAAAGACAGCGCGCTTTCCGCCAGCATCACATAGGCGAAATCGAGCGTCGCAAGCGTTGTCAGCGTCGGCAGGACCACGGGTAGAATATGGCGGAACAGGATACGTTTGCCCGATGCGCCCATCACGCGCGCCGCCTGTACGAACATGCGTTCACGCACCTCCAGCACTTCGGCCCTTGTGGTGCGGATGTAAACGGGGATGCGGGTTATCGCCAGAACCAGCATCAGGTTGAGGATGGATGAGCCGAGCAGATAAAGCACGATGACCGCGATCAACAGTGACGGAAACGACATGATCACGTCCGCCAGCCTCATGATGATCTGGCCAACACGGTTGGAGGAAAAACCGGCGATCAGGCCAAGCACGGTGCCGGTGACGGCGGAAAGGAAAACGGCACCGGCGGCGATCATCAGTGTATTTTGCGTGGCGGCGACGATGCGCGCCAGCAGCGGGCGACCGAGCGCATCCGCCCCCAGCCAGAAATACCATTCGCGTTGCCATTGGAACGGGGCAAGGTTGCGTCCACGCAGGTTCTGCTTCGTCGCCAGCTCGCCAAGCCACGCCGGGCCGACAAAGGCGAGAATGATGACGACGATGAGGAAGATCGCGGCGCAGAGGGCGAATTTATCGGCCCACAACATGCGCAGCATGCGCGTTGCAAAGGATGGCTCATCGATAATCTCTGTATCGGCGTTTGAAAGGCTCATGGCTGAACGTCTCCTCAGTGCCGGATACGCGGATCGAGCAGCGCATAGGCGATATCGATCAGAAGATTCATCAGGAAGATCGCAAGCGCGGTCACAAGAATTGCTGCCAGCACGACGTTGAAATCGCGCTGAAGAATGGAATCGATCATCAGCTTGCCAACCCCGGGGAAACCAAAGATGGTTTCGACGATGACTGCGCCGTTGAGAAGGCTTGCCGCCTGATCGCCGATGACGGTGATGACCGGTAGCATGGCGTTTCGCAAGGCGTGGATGAAGATGATCGGACCCGATTTCACACCCTTGGCGCGCGCCGTTTTGACATAGGCAGAGGACAACGCACCGATCATCGAGCCGCGCACCACCTGAACGATGATGCCGAAGGGGCGCACGAACAGAACCGAGATCGGCAATATCCAGTGCAGCACCGAGCCGGTGCCGGAGGTGGGCAGCCAGGCGAGATTGACGGAAAACACCACGATCGCCACGATCGCGAGCCAGAAATCCGGCACGGAAGCGCCGATGAGCGAAATGGTGGAGGCCATGCGATCGAAGAAGCCACCGGAGCGGAAAGCGGCAAGCGAACCGACGACGATTGCTGCGGTGGTGACGAGGGACATGGTGATGACCGCAAGCCACAGCGTCCAGACGAAAGCCTCCAGCACCACATCCAGCGCAGGGCGGGCTTTCCTGAGCGATTCACCCAGATCCCCCGTCATCACGTCGCCCGCGTAGCGCAGGAACTGCACCATCAGCGGATCGTTCAGCCCATGCAGCGCACGAAACTGCTGCTTCAATTCCTCCGAAGCCTCCACCGGCAAAAACAGCGCGGCCGGGTCGCCCGTCAGGCGGGAGAGGAAGAAAACCATTACGATGAGGCCGATCAGGGAGATCAGGCTTGCAACGGAACGTTTTCGGATGAAGCTCAGCATGGTTACCTCCGGTGTTCAGCACGACGGCGAAGCTAAAGCTCCGCCGCCGCTCTTTGGCAGATGAAATACCGGCTTACTTGATGCCGATTTCCGAAAGCTGCAGCATCGAATTGGTGGCGATGGTGGGCTTGAAGTCCAGCCGTTCGGAGACGCGTGAGAAGCCAACCATGTGGAACAGCAGCACATCCGCCACGACATCGTCATGCAGGTAGGCGATGAGCTCGGACCAGAGCTTGGCGCGTTCATCGCCGACGGCTGCGGATGCTCGTTCGATCAAGTCATCCACCTTGGGGTCCGAGAAACCGGATTGCGTGCCCTTGGTGGCATATTTGAAGAACATGGTGAAGGACGGATCACCCTTGGAATTGTCGTGCATGGCAGCGACGATCTGCGGTCCCCGGCCTTCCTTGAAAGGCTTGGAATAATAGCTTTCGTGCTCGGCCACTTCCACGAATTTGAGGTCGATCTTGAAGCCGACTTCCTGCAATTGCTGCTGGATCGCCTCCATGATCTCGGTGACATTAGGGAAGTTCGCAGTGCGCGCGATGATGGTGATCGGCGTATCCACCTTCACACCAGCAGCTTTTGCCTCCTCCAGCAACTTCTTCGCGCCATCAGGGTCGTAGGGGAAAACCTTGACATCAGGGTTCCAGCCGAGCGTGGTCGGCGGAACGAGTGCGGTGGCCAGCACAGCACCTTCGGGAACCAGCGTGCCGAGGAAAGCCTGCCGGTCGATGGCGAGGTTGAGTGCACGGCGCACCCGCACGTCATTCAGCGGCGCGATGTTGTGGTCGAGGCGCATGTAGACCGTCTCGCTGTCGAGATAGGAAAAGTCGGTCTTCGGGTTTGTCGCGTCGAGCTGCGAAATGGAGGGTGAAAGATCGGCTTCGCCGGTCTGCACCATGGCGGCGCGAACCGAGGGATCAGCTCGGAAAAGATAGGTCGCTTCCGTCACCTGCGGCTTGGCGCCCCAATAGTCGTCACGTGCAGTCAAAACAATCTGCTGGCCCGGTGTCCAGTTGGTCAGCTTGTAAGGTCCGGTGCCAACAGGCTCGCGGATAAATTCCATCTTGGTTTCTTCGGGCACGATGGTGACGAGCGACATCAGGAGCGGCAGAATGGGCTGGGCTGGCTCTGTCTTGAAGTCGATCGTATGGTCGTCGACAATCGTGGGGGTGACGGTCATACCGCCGAAGTAACGACGGGATTCGCATGCATTCTTGTCGCTCATGATGCGCTCGAAGCTATGCTTGACATCCTTGGCATCGAAACCCGTGCCGTCGGAAAACTTCACGCCTTCACGCAGGTGGAAACGCCAGCTGCCATCCACGTTCTGCTCCCATTTTTCAGCGAGGCGCGGTTGCACGCCGTTCTTGCCGCGCACATCAAGCTCGGTCAGCGTCTCGCTGACATTTTCCATGATGATACGGCCAATATTGGAGCGGGTCGCCATGCAAGGCTCCAGCAGGTCAGCCTCTTCCGCCAGCACGATCTTGATCGGCCCCGACGCCGCAAGCGCCGGCGAAACCGCGGCGCTAAGGCAACCCATAACAAGGGCGCCCGCAATCAATGACTTCTTCATTCCGTTCTCCTCCCAGATCAGAAATTCAGCAACATGGCGGCGTGCCGCAAGAGGCATTCAAAAGCCCCGTCTCCTGCATTGAGGAGCATGGCGTGCGGATGATCGTCTCCTCCACCCGTTATCAAAGCATCGACGCTATCACATTTTTTGTCAAATTATTTTTCAGAAGGATTTTTTATTGAGACTTAGTACAGAAGTTTTATGTTTATAAAACATACACTTATTTTAATTCATCAAAAATTTTCGGACGTCCTTTTGTCTTAAATAAACTTGACAACTTTTTGAATATGCCATTTTCATCAGACCAAGAGGAGACCACGATGACCCCTGATGACATTGCTCACGCCATGACCGGAGCCATCCATGCCGTTTCGGAAAACCGGCACGAAGCGTTCCTGCCATCGCCGATGATCCAGAACCATGCGAGCTTTCTGCACCTTCTGCAGGACGGCACCCTGCTGTGCGCCTGGTTTGGCGGAACGCTGGAGGGAAAATCGGATATTTCGATCTTCGCGTCCGCGCTCACACCCGGCGCGAGCCGGTGGGGAGCGCCGCAGCGCCTGAGCAACGATCCCGCCCATTCCGAACAGAATCCGGTTATTTTCACCGCACCTGATGGCACTCTCTGGCTGTTTCACACCGCCCAGCCATCCGGCAATCAGGACGAATGCCGCATCCGCATGGCGCGGGTCGTCCACGACCCGGCAACGCCGGAAAAGCTGTCCGCCGAAGATGGCCGTTTTCTCGATCTTCCGAAAGGCTGCTTCATCCGTGCGCCGCTTCGCATCCGCGATGACGGCGCATGGCTTCTGCCGATCTTCCGCTGCGTCCAACGCCCCGGCCAGAAATGGAACGGCAGCCACGATACCGCAGCACTCGGCATATCGAAAGACAACGGCCTCACATGGCAATTGCAGGAGCTGGCGGGCTCGACCGGCTGCGTTCATATGAGCCCGGTTGCGGGCGCGAATGGGCGCTACTCCGCTTTTTTTCGCCGCCGTCAGGCCGATCTCGTTTACCGCACGGAAAGCACAGATGGCGGTCGCTCATGGACAGAACCGCTGCCGACCGACGTACCGAACAATAATTCCTCCATCGCCGCGATCAGGCTCGCACACGGCAGGCTGGCGATGATCTGCAACCCCATCAACGCCGCGCAATCCAGCGACCGTCGCGCCTCGCTTTATGACGAACTGGGCGAGGAAGACGACAGACCGGATGCCGATCCGAGCGGTGGATGTGTGCCCATATGGGGCGTGCCGCGCGCGCCGGTTTCCATCTGCCTGTCCGATGACGACGGCCGCAGCTTTCCTACCCGGATTTTGATCGAGGACGGGCCGGGCACCTGCCTGTCCAACGATTCGACCGACGGCCGCAATCTGGAAATGTCCTATCCATGGCTTCTGGAGGCAGCGGACGGTACCCTGCACGCAAGCTACACCTATCATCGCCGCGCAATCAAATATGTCCGGCTGGCGCCCGGCTGGGCAGACGCCAAGGACGGGAGAATCGGATGAGCAACATCATTGGTATCACCATGGGTGACCCCTGCGGCGTCGGCCCGGAAATAACCGTCCGCGCGCTTGCGGAAATGTCCGCCCCGGATAGGGAAGCAACGCGGATTTATGGCAACCTTGCCACGCTGGAAGCGGCGCGGGGTGCGCTTGGCATCGACATCGATCTTACTCGGAATGTGGTCGATCTGCCGGTGGAGGGTGCGCCGCTGCCATGGGGCACGCTGTCGCCGGTTGCCGGAGACGCCGCTTTCCGTTTCATTGAAAAAGCGGTGCGGGATGCCGAAGCGGGCGCAATCGGCTGCATCGTCACTGCTCCGATTAACAAGGAGGCCCTCAATCTTGCGGGCCACCATTATGACGGCCACACCGGCATGCTGCGCAGCCTGACCGGTTCTTCAGCCGCCTACATGTTGCTTGCCTCCGAGCGGCTGAAGGTCATTCACGTCTCGACCCACGTGTCCCTGCAGGAAGCCATTCAACGGGCAACGACGGAGCGGGTGCTGGCGACCATCCGCGCTGGCAATGCTCATCTGAAGCGCATCGGTTACGAGCGGCCGCGCATCGCGGTTGCCGGTATCAATCCGCATTGCGGCGAAAACGGTCTGTTTGGCACCGAGGATGATGACCAGATTGCGCCAGCGGTTGCCGCCGCGCGCGCTGAAGGCATCGAGGTACACGGGCCGATCTCCGCCGATACCGTGTTCCACCGCGCCTATTCGGGCACTTTCGATCTGGTTGTCGCGCAATATCACGATCAGGGCCATATCCCGATCAAGCTCGTCGCCTTTGATACCGCCGTCAATGTCTCGGTCGATCTGCCGATTGATCGCACTTCGGTCGATCATGGAACGGCCTTCGACATCGCCGGCAAAGGCATCGCCAATCACGGCAACATGAATGAGGCCATAGCCTATGCGCGCAAGCTCGTGGCGGGCAAGGGCGCAAGAGGATGAACACCATGTCCACAGCCTCCATTCTCATCCATCAGCCGCGCAGGCTTGCCGTTGGCGCCGGCACCATTTCTCAGGTCGGCGCCTGGGCCGTCAAAACCGCTTCGACCCTGGTGATCGCCACGCCGCTGACCGCGAAATTTGCCGACCGGCTGCAATTGCAGGGTCCTTTCACTGTCTTTGACGCCATTCCCGGCGAACCGGACACAGGGACGCTCGATGCAGCACTGGCCGCAGCGCGCGCCGCCAAACCCGATCTCGTCATCGGCCTCGGCGGTGGCTCGGTGATGGATGTGGCGAAACTCGTCGCCGCACTCTGGAATTCCAGCCAGACGCTTGAGGATGTGGCAGGACCGAACAGGGTCGCAGGGCGCGACACCAGGCTCGTCCAGATCGCCACCACCGCCGGAACCGGCTCGGAAGCCGGGATTCGCTCGCTCATCACCGATCCCGTCAAGGGCAGCAAGGTCGCGGTCGAAAGCCCTCATCTGATTGCCGATTTCGCGGTGCTCGATCCGGAACTCACGTATTCCGTGCCATCAGCTGTGACAGCGGCGACGGGGGTGGATGCCATGGCGCATTGCGTGGAGGCTTTCACCAATCGCAAGGCCCATCCGATGATCGACGGTTTTGCCCGCATGGGCTTTTCGCTGGTGGGCAAATATCTGGCGCGCGCCGTTCGCGACGGCGCTGATACCGAAGCCCGCGAAGGAATGATGCTCGCCTCCTACTATGGCGGCATCTGCCTTGGCCCGGTCAATACGGCGGCGGGTCACGCCATCGCCTATCCGCTCGGCACGCTTCTCAACCTGCCGCACGGGTTGGCAAACGCTATCGTCTTCCCGCATGTTCTGGCTTTCAACCAGCACGCCGTTTCGGCAAAGACGGCGGAGGTGGCCGGAGCGCTTGGGCTTCGCGAGCATCTTTCATCCGATGATCTTCGCAAGGCAGCGACAGATTTCTGCGCCGGCCTCGGCATTGAAATGTCCCTTGCGCGGCACGGGGCAAGCGAAACCGACCTTCCCCGTTATGCGCAAGACGCTCACGCAATCCGCCGGCTGATGGACAACAATCCCGTCGATATGAGCCTTGATGACGTGCTCGGCATTTACCGCCGCGCTTTCTAATCGAAAGTCCGGTGCGCTATCGCGCGCACCGGCTCGCCGTCACTTCCCTCAATCCGTATGCGAAGACTCGAAGAGGCGGTCACGTGATCCCGTCAGATGGTCGTGCATCAGCCGCCGCGCGGCCTCGGCATCTCCTTCGGCAATCGCCACCGCAATCGCCTCGTGCTCGGCAAACACGCGGGTAAGGCCGGATGCCTCGCGCTTCACCGACATGCCGTGAAACTTCATTCCCACCGCAATGTGGTCCTTGAGAGCCTCCATCGCAGTGGAGAAATAGCTATTCCGTGCCGCCCGCGCGATGGCAAGGTGGAACTGATAATCGGCATCCTCACGGTGGGACTGGCGATTGGTGGCGTCCCGCATCAGCTCGAGCGCCTTTTTGATTGCGACGAGCCTCTCGCCATCATGCCGCAAGGCCGCCGCCGCCGCAGCTGCCGGCTCCAGAGTCAGCCTGAATTCATAACAGTTCAGCAGGTCAGCGACATTTTCGAGCTGGCCGAAGCCCAGCGGCTCGCGCAGGCCGAATGCCCGCACATAGCTGCCGGAACCCCTTCGCGAATAGATGAACCCCTGTTCGCGCAGCCGCCGAAGCGCCTCGCGGACCACCGGTCGCGACACTTCGAATTCCATGGCGAGTTCATGTTCGGTCGGAAGCCGTTCATCCGGCTTGTAGGCGCCGGATTTGATCGCCCGGTGCATTCTCTCGAAAATAATGTCCGGAAGTGCCTTGCGCGCCGTTTCTTTCATCAGCCCCATCTGGTCAGCTTTCTCCAGCGTCATTTTCGCCAAGCATCATTTTCGCAATCCGTTTCAACGTGTCAGCTTGCCCAAAACCACCTGACTTCGCAATGATACATTGGTCGCCGGACCAGCCGACACCAAGACCGGGCAGGCACTCGCCGGCAAGGCGCAGACGCGATACCCCCATGGCAAGCAGCACCGCTTCGGCCGTGGCGCCGCCGGACAAAAGCAACGTGTCGGTCCCGGTGGTGAAAAGCGGCACGACGCCATACGCCAGCTGGTCTGAAACCTCGAGCGGGGAAAGATCTTCCGCCCCTTGCGTCGCGTAAACGAGCGTCAGGCTGGAACGAGCATGCGCGTGAAACGGCACGACGCCATTGGGTGCATCGGTGACCGATACCAACCCCGTTCCTTTAAGGATTTCAATTTGTTCAACGGTGATCGGGTCGCGCGAACCTATGACGAAAAGCCCCTTACCCGCGGGAATAGATGCCGCTTCGGGCACCGCCTGCGCTGTCATCATTTCGGCCAGCGCCTCGGCCAGCCCTCGCGCGCCCACCAGAAGATCAACCCCGTTTGCGCGCCCGGCAAGCAAAGCCTCCCTGATGTCCGCATGCGATAGGGTGTCTGGTATTGCGCAGCGGCTGGCGTGACCGCCCAGTCTTTCATGAACCGAAATCGTGCCGTCAACGCCAAAGCCGGACACGGAACCGTCTACGACGATGCGTCCAAAATCCGGAATGGCTGGCGCTACAAGCGCATGCCGATAGGAAACAGCATCCATTTCGGCGGCGATATGTCCTTTCAGGCGGGAATCGATCTTCTTGAACAGAACTGTATCGGCCGGAACCAGTGCCATCAGTTCCTGCGTGCGGCGGCGGGCTTCATCCGCCTTGCCATCCCGACAACCCAGATTGACGCTGAGGACGGCCGGCGCATCGGCCACCGCTGCACGGACGCCGTCAAGACCAATCGCAACTTCAGTCGAAAGCCCACGCCCGGCGAAGGGGGCGGCCGCATCAAGCGCACCGGTCAGGTCATCGGAAAAAATCAACAGCACGGGCGAAACCTTAAGAAAAGTTGTAATGTTTTCCTTCGATAAATTTATTTATAATCAATAGATAAATGGATGTGAATAACAAAAACAACACGACAGCTCGATTAGCCGCACCGACACATGTCGTCGTCATCGGCGAAAGACGGCAGGGAGAGGTTGATCGCTAGACGAACCGGAAAGGCAGGCCTGAGATGAGCGCTTTGACAAAGCGCTTCTTCTGAAAGCGGCCGTTCAGCGAAACGCGCGGCAACAGCATCGGCTTTTCAAGGCTATCGGCCCCAAGAATACCGGCCTGCGTGGTAACAGCTACGGGAAATCCCGCATCAAACACCGCTTTCGCCTCGCGTTCTCCCACGGCCTTTATCCAGCCATAGGGATAGGAAAAGGACCTCGGTCGACGGCCGACATAGGTCTCCACCCGTCTTGTCGATTCCTCGATTTCGTATGCCAGACGCGCCGCATCGATCTTGCGCATGTTCACATGCATCATGGTATGCGCGCCGAGATGGACCAGGGGATCGCTCGACAGCGCCTTGAGTTCGGCCGCATCCATGACGAGTTTTTCCACGATCGCGATCGGATCGATACCATGTTGCCCCGCGACACGGTCGATCCTCTCCACCGCCTCGTCCTCCGCGAATATCTGGACGAAGTTTTCCAGACGCGCAAAGGCTTCCGCTTTTTGTGGAAGGCTGCCGGATTTAATCTGCTCCGGCCCTGTCCCGAAATCGAATTCAAAGGACGTGGCTTTCTGCGTCAGCGTGGCAGTGGTTTCCCACCACACGCTACGCGTCCGCTCCACAAAACCCGGCGTGATGAAAATCGTATAGGGAACAGCATATTTCCGGAAAATCGGTGCAGCATATTCGGCATTGTTGCGATAGCCGTCATCAAGCGTGAAAGCGCAGAACGACCGTTTCTCGGAACTATCGCCGAGCAGGCCCGGCAGATCGTGCAGATGAACGGGAACGAGACCACATTCGAGCGCCGCCTCTATCGCCTCTTCCAGAAATTGTGGCGTGATCGACAAGTGTGCATTCGGCGCAAAAGCTGACGCTTCCTCGTCCGGACGAACATGGTGGAGCGTGAAGATCACGCCACGCCCGGCAAGAGCCGGAAAAGCCGCACGAACCGCCGGCAGGGAAGCTATCTCCAGCCCCGCCCTTATGACCCCATATTTCAGAGAGCGTTTTACCGACCGCAAAAACACCATTACCGATTACCGCAACTTCAAACCGGGCAGAACCCGTTTTTTGATGACTCTCCAGACCGTGAGGGGCAGGTCGATAAGGCCCGGCAAAGGATCGTTCGCCGCAAAAGCCGCCCAGCTGCGGATTGTGCGCAGAGAGGCGACATAGTCCCCAATTCCCGCCTGTCCCCGTCGATTCAACGTCAATGCGGCAATGGCATCACGGACAAGATAGGACCATGACACACCTTGCCGCGCATCTAGCATCTGGCCGCGCGGCATGTCGTTGGCAACCTGCCACAGCAGCGCGCCGAGATCGATGCCGGCCGCTGAACACAGGCCAAACCACGACCATGGGCGAGGATTAACATCGAGAAGTTTCAGCGATCCATCCCTGCCATCCCGCTTGAACTCCACCTCGACCAACCCGCTGTGACCGGCCGATTTCAATATCTTCCTTGCCGCATCGATCGCTTGAGGGTTGTCGACAACCTCGACACAGGTGCTGGTGTAACCAAAATCGACGGGATACTGACGCAGGCGTCGGGCGGTGAATTCTGCAACAGGCTCGCCATCGCGCCAGAGCGCCGCATAGGAAAACTGGCTTTCTCCCCCGCCGGGAATGAGCTCCTGCACGACGACATTGCCCGCGCCGATCTCGCCGCTCGCAGCGGCAAAAGCGGCTTTCAGCGCCTGCCTGTCATCGGCGCGGATAACCTTCGCCCGGGAAATCGCGGTATCGCCCCCGCCCATATTCGGCTTCAGGATAACGGGAAACGTCACGTCCAGCGCATCGGCGTCATCGGACGAGGTCATGGCATAGGTCCGGGGGAAGCTGACACCGAGTTCCGCCGCGCGTTTGTAGAGCAGCGGTTTCTCGCACAACCATTGAAGGGAGGACCAATCAGGCAGGACGATTTTGTAAAGGGCGGAAAGCTCGTCGCGATGTTGTGAAACGAGCTGAACCTCGCCATCCCCTGATGGCACCAGAAGACACCCTTTCAGATGATGCTTCTCTGCCATATCGCGTAAAAACGCCATCGCCCCTGCATCATGAGGACCGGACCAGCGGATCGTGTTCTTCACGAAACGCGACCAGCCCGGCAGCGGTGAATCATGGGTGATATAGTGCACAGGCACATCAAGGGCGCCAAGGCTGCGGGCAAGGGCAAGCGTGCCGTGAGCGCCACCAACAATAACAACACCTGGAATGGTCACAGCCTGATCCCCGCCCTATTCCATACCTTGATCGCAAAAATTGATAAATAAATTGGATATTTCTAAAGTATTGCGCGTTCGGAGATCGAATTGGCGGAGCCGAAGAGCCTCATGCTCTTTCGGCTGCCTGCGAACGGTTGGAAGTTTGCTTCGAAGGCAAGCGCCTTACGCCTCTTTGCGCACAGGGCGCGGCTCGCCTTTGTCATCCACCGCTACCATGATGAAGACGGCCTCCGTAACCTTTTCCCGGGAATCCTGATAGTGCCTGCGGGTCCAGGCCTCGATCTTGAGCGTGACGGAGGTGCGCCCAACCTTTTCGATCCTGGTATAGACACACAATGTATCGCCGATCTTGACCGGTTTCTTGAAGACGATTTCATGAACCGCCACTGTGACGGTACGCCCGCCTGCCACATCATTGGCGCGGACGAAGGCGGCAAGGTCCATCTGCGACATCACCCAACCGCCGAAAATGTCGCCGGCCGGATTGGCGTCAGCCGGCATGGCAAGCGTTCTGAGCGTGAGTTCCATATCGGCGGGCGGTTGCTGTTCCATATCAAATTCCTTTCAAGAACCTCCCGCCGCCGGATTTAAACAACCGCGCCCCCTCAGCCAATAGCCGATTTTTCGCGGCAGCCCTTCCAAAACAGCAAGGAATCACGAAGCCATCGTAAGCTTCGGTTAACCATGATGCGGCACGATTCCAAAAAACCGCGAGGGCGTGCGAATGGCCTATGACTGGAGTGGAAACAATAAGATACAGCAGCGCTACGACCGTATCATTCTCGCGGTTGCCAGCGTCATTGCCATCAGCCTGGCGACCGGCACCTTTGTTCTGCGCTCGCAGATGGAGCCGGACGGCACCATAAGCCTAGCCAAACAGCAACGGCTGGACCTCGAAAAATGGCATTTGCGGCTTTGATCCGCACTGTGAGATCAACAGCAGCATAACCCGGCGGCTTATTTTGGAGCGATATCCGGCTTTACGGTATTTTCCTTCATGGGGGCATGGTCCAGATGGGCCAAAGCCGGGGTAAGAACCGACAAAAATGTCTCTGATCTGCCGATATAGATAATCGCTACGCCGTCGATCCCATTCAAAACCTCCGCCAGCGTATCCTGTGTCTGTTTTTCCAGCCCTTCCAGCAAATCGTCGATGACGATGAATTTCGGCTTCAACAACAGGGCATTGGCGATCCTAATGCTGGCCTGTTCATCCGAATCCAGCTTCTTGTCCCAGCGAATGTGTTCATCAAGCCGGGGCGCCATTTCACCGAGACCGCACGCGGTCAGCGCCGCGACATAGTCTGCCTCCACAAACCGCTGGGGCGCGCGCGGATAGGCCAGAATTTCGCGCAGCGTTCCTGTTGGCAAATAGCCGTGCTGGGCAATGAAAAGCGTGTCGGACTGTTCGGGCATTTCTATCCTGCCCTGCCCCCATGGCCACAGGCCGGCCATGGCGGCAAACAGCAGCCGCCGGTTCACGCCCTGTTCGCCATTGATCATCAGACGATCACCCCGCCCGATTTCAACCTCGGCCTCACGCAGCCGGAAACCCCGCTCCAGATCCTGTCCGCCCGCATCGCGGCAGATAGTCACCGACCGAAGGCGGATTTTTTCGTTGTCGGCACTCCGTTGAAGATCGATTGCGAGGCCGTGCTGTTCAACGCTATCCATCTGGATCAGAGCGTTGCGAAACACCGAAACACGCTGCAACGTCGCCTTCCAGCTGGCAATCGGCCCGAAATTGTCGATATACCAGCGAAGTGCGGTATTGACCTGGTTGAAGGCGCCGACGGCCATCATCAGCCCGCCGAAGGTGAGGTTGCCGGAAAAATAGACCGGCGCTGCAATAAGAATGGGCGCCACAACCGCCAACCAGCCGTAGCCCGACGACACCCAGGTCAGATGCGTCATTGCTAAAGCGAGCCCGCGGATTACGCCGAGCACGGCATCGATATCAACGCCGATCCGCCGCCGCTCGTTTTTTTCACCACGCGCAAGCGCAATCGCCGCCAGATTTTCGCTGGCCCGCATCAGGGAAAAGCGTAGTTCGGCCTCTTTTGAATAACGTTCAGCATTCAAGCCGACCAGACGATAGCCGACAAGGTTGCTGAGCAGGGACGCCGAGCCCGCATAAAGGATCGCCGCCCAGACCATGTATCCGGGAATCGCAACCGGATCGCCGTTGATCGTGATGGAAAAGCCTGCCGACAATGTCCACAGAACGCCGATGAAGCTGATGAGCAGGATCGTCGCATTCACAAGGCCGATGGAAAGCGCCGTGCTGCTTTCCGCAAGGTTGCGGACATCGTCGTGCAAACGCTGGTCCGGATTGATCGCAATCGTGCCGAAACCGGCAAGGCGGGCGGCGCGCCCCGGTTTCAGCCACTGGTCCACCATATCCTTGGCAAGACCCTCGCGCATGTTCAGCGCCGTCATCTGGTTAAGCCAGGTCTGAATGACATTGAGAAGCAACAACAGCCCAGCAATGATCGCGAAGACTTCGAGCTGATGCAGGAAGGCGTCAAGATCGCGCCGCTCCAGCGCATTGTAAAACGGCGCGTTCCACTCATTGAGCCTGATCTGCCCGTAAGCGGTGAGCAATATCACCGTGAGCAGGGCAATCGACAGCAATATCAGCCGGTTGCGAACCGGCGACGTCCAGAAGGCATTGCCCATCATGCGTAGTTGCGAACGAAAATCGAGATCGAAGCCCGAAAGGTTCGCCGCACTCTTGCGCTGATCGTCGGTCACCGTTGTTGCCATTCATTCCATTCCGAAACGTCAGTCGGCAAGGAAAGCGGTTTGCGATGCTGCACCTTGCGATGCCCAGCAATAACACGCCGTTCAACCTTGTCCACAACCGAGGAGAAATCCCCAGGGAGACAATTAAAAAGCCGCGGCAATTCTTCGCGCCGGCAAACATCGGCGCCTCGGCCAACAATGCGGGTGCCTCCGGAAATGATCCTTGCTTTCTTTTCCTGCATTGCACAAAATCCAAATAATTTCAGAGGGGCGGACAAACCGCATAAACCGGAAAACCGGGCAAGGCAGATTAATGGCGATCAAAGCGAGCATCTATCATCTGACGCATTATAAATACGACAATCCGGTTCGCCTTGGACCGCAAATCATAAGATTGAAGCCCGCCTCGCACTCCAGAACCCATGTCATCAGCCATTCTCTCAAGGTTTCGCCGTCAAATCATTTCGTGAACCTTCAACAGGACCCATACGGCAATTATCTCGCCCGGTTCGTTTTTCCCGAGCCGGCGACGGAATTCAAGATCGAGGTCGATCTTGTCGCCGATATGACGGTTTACAATCCGTTCGATTTCTTCGTTGAGGAAGAGGCGACCAAGTGGCCGTTCGATTATCCGCAGGAGCTGCGGGAAGATCTGTCCATCTACATGAAACCGGAACCGACCGGCCCCCTGCTTTCCGCCTTCATGGCCACCGTGGACCACACACCCGGACAGCCGACGGTGGATATGGTCGTCGGCCTCAACGCCCGTCTGCAGCAGGAAATCGGTTACGTCATCCGCATGGAACCGGGTGTTCAGACGCCGGAAGAAACGCTGGCTTCCGGCAAGGGTTCATGCCGCGACACCAGCTGGCTGTTCGTCCAGATCTTGAGACATCTCGGCCTTGCCGCACGTTTCGTGTCGGGATACCTCATCCAGCTGACACCGGATCTCAAGGCATTGGATGGCCCGTCAGGGACAGAGGTCGATTTCACCGATCTGCATGCCTGGGCCGAGGTCTATATGCCGGGCGCCGGCTGGGTCGGTCTCGACCCCACTTCGGGGCTTTTGACCGGCGAGAGCCATATTCCGCTGGCGGCAACGCCGCATTTCCGCAATGCCGCGCCGATTTCCGGCGGTTATTTCGGCGAGGCCAATACGGAATTCGCTTTCGACATGCAGGTTCGGCGCGTTGCCGAGACCCCGCGCATCACCAAACCCTTCTCCGATGAGAGCTGGGAGAGCCTCAATGCACTCGGCGAAAAGGTCGATCAGGTTCTGAACGCCCATGACGTCAGGCTGACCATGGGCGGCGAGCCGACCTTCGTTTCCATCGACGATTTCGAATCCGAGGAATGGAACACCGGCGCGGTTGGACCGACGAAACGCGAAAAAGCGGACGTGTTGATCCGCCGCCTGCGCGAACGTTTCGCGCCCGGCGGCTTCCTGCACTACGGGCAGGGAAAATGGTATCCGGGCGAAAGCCTGCCGCGTTGGACATTTTCACTCTACTGGCGAAAGGACGGTCTGCCGATCTGGCAGAACCCTGCGCTGATTGCCGAAGAAGGCGCAAATACCGGTGTTGCGGCCGACGACGCGCAAAAGCTACTGAGCGGTATCGCCACTCATCTCGGTGTGGAGCCCGATCTGGTGCTTCCGGCCTATGAGGATCCGGCCGAATGGATCATCAAGGAAGGTAGTCTTCCCGAAAATGTCGATCCGTCCAACTCGAAACTGAAAGACCCGGAAGAACGCAATCGCCTTGCCCGCGTGTTCGAACGCGGGCTGACGACACCGACGGGTTATATTCTTCCGGTGCAGGCGTGGAACGCCAAGCCCACCACAGACAAACGCTGGGTCAGCGAGAAATGGAAAACACGGCGCGGCAAGATTTTCCTCGTTCCGGGTGATAGCCCGGTAGGTTACCGCCTGCCGCTTGGCACCCTGCCCCATGTGCCGCCATCCGCCTATCCTTATATCCATGAAGCTGACCCTTCGATCCCGCGAGGGCCGCTTCCCGAGAAATTCCAGCCCTCCGGACGCACCATGCCGGAAGCGTCTTTCCATGCGGATGAGGCATCCGGCCAGGAACGCATCGAGCAGACGCTTGGTGAAATCGGCGGCGCGGTGCGCACAGCCATGTCGGTGGAACCGCGCGATGGACGGCTCTGCGTCTTCATGCCGCCTGTCGAACGCATCGAGGATTATCTGGAACTGGTCGCAGCGGCAGAAGCGGCAGCGGCCGAGCTCGGGCTGCCCGTCCATATCGAAGGTTATGCTCCACCACATGACGAGCGTATCAATGTCATCCGTGTAGCGCCCGATCCCGGCGTCATCGAGGTCAACATCCACCCGGCCGCAAGCTGGAAGGATTGTGTCGACATCACCACGGCGGTCTATGAAGAGGCGCGACAGACGCGTCTGGGCGCTGACAAATTCATGATCGATGGTCGTCACACCGGCACCGGTGGTGGCAACCATGTGGTCGTGGGCGGGGCCAACCCGAATGACAGCCCTTTCCTGCGCCGTCCCGACCTTCTGAAAAGCCTTGTCTTGCACTGGCAGCGGCACCCGTCGCTTTCCTACCTGTTCTCCGGCCTGTTCATCGGACCGACGAGTCAGGCGCCCCGCATCGACGAAGCCCGCCACGACAGTCTTTACGAACTGGAGATCGCGCTGGCGCAGGTGCCTGCCCCTGGCCAGGGTGCGCCGCCGCTGCCATGGCTGGTCGACCGCCTGTTCCGCAACCTCCTGACGGATGTGACGGGCAACACCCACCGCGCCGAAATCTGCATCGACAAGCTGTTTTCTCCCGATGGGCCGACCGGCCGCCTTGGCCTTGTGGAGTTCCGCGGCTTCGAAATGCCGCCGAATGCCCGCATGTCGCTCGCCCAGCAATTGCTGGTGCGCGCCCTCATCGCCCGTTTCTGGAAAAACCCCGCCGCCGGCAAATTCGTGCGCTGGGGCACGGCACTTGCAGACCGATTCATGCTGCCGCACTACATCTGGGCGGACTTTATGGACGTGCTCGGAGACCTGAGGGAAAATGGCTTCGACCTGAAGCCGGAATGGTTCACAGCCCAGCAGGAATTCCGTTTCCCCTTCTTCGGTGAGGTGGAATACGAAGGCGCGAAGCTGGAATTGCGCCAGGCTCTGGAGCCCTGGCATGTTATGGGTGAACAGGGTGCCATCGGCGGAACCGTGCGTTTTGTCGACAGCTCCGTCGAGCGTATGCAGGTCCGCCTCGAAACCTCCAACCCTGCGCGCTATACCGTGGCGTGCAACGGTCGCGCCGTTCCGCTAACTCCAACGGAAAACCGAAGCGTTGCGGTCGCCGGTGTTCGTTTCAAGGCGTGGCAGCCCTCTTCCGGCCTGCATCCCGTTCTGCCGGTCAATTCGCCCTTGACCTTTGACATTTATGATACATGGTCGGGACGATCGATCGGCGGATGCATCTACCATGTTGCTCATCCGGGTGGTCGCAATTACGAGACCTTTCCCGTCAACGGCAACGAGGCCGAGGCACGCCGCCTTGCCCGTTTCGAACCATGGGGACATACGGCCGGGCAATATCCGTTGATGGCGGAAACCGTGTCGCCAGAATTTCCGCTGACGCTCGATCTGCGCCGGCCATACGGAGTGTAAATTGTCCAAAGCCCCGGCCACGGAACGCAAGACGGAAACGAGCGCGCAATCGCGCGGGCTTGACTACTCCACCTTGCCCGGCGTGGCCGATGAGATGCTCGATACCAACGGCAAGGTCAGACCGGTCTGGAAAACCCTGCTCGGTGCCCTGTCGCGCATGTCGGAACGCGAACTGCATGAGCGCTTTGCCCGCACCGACCGCTATCTGCGCGATGCGGGCGTGTTTTACCGCGATTACAGCAAGGGCAGCAGCGAAAGAAACTGGCCGATCTCCCATATCCCGGTGCTGATCGACGACAAGGAATGGACGGTTCTTTCCGAAGGGCTTAAACAGCGCGCCAATCTTCTGGAAGCCATGGTCGCCGATTTTTACGGCGAAAACCGGCTGGTGAAGGAAGGTTACGTACCGCCGGCACTGATCGCCTCCAATCCGGAATATCTGCGGCCGATGGTCGGCGTAAAACCGGCAAGCGGCCATTATCTGCATTTCTGCTCGTTCGAGATTGGACGTGGACCTGATGGCAACTGGTGGGTACTTGCCGACAGGACACAGGCGCCCTCCGGCGCAGGTTTTGCGCTGGAAAACCGGGTGGCGACCACACGCGCGCTTTCCGACATCTATGCCGAAACCCATGTTCACCGTCTCGCTTCATTTTTCGGCGCTTTCCGCGACACCTTGCAGTCGCACAGAAAACATCCGGATGACCGCATCGCGGTGCTGACGCCCGGCCCCGCAAACGAGACCTATTTCGAACACGCCTATATCGCCCGCTATCTCGGCTTCATGCTGCTAGAGGGTGAGGATCTGACCGTGGTCAACGGCCGCGTGATGGTAAGGACCGTGGCCGGACTGAAACCGATCGGCGTGCTTTGGCGGCGCCTCGATGCCTCCTATTCCGATCCGCTGGAACTGAACCAGCAATCCCACATCGGTACGCCCGGCATGGTGCAGGCGCTGCGCAATGAGGCACTGACAATCGTCAACGCGCTCGGCACCGGCATTCTCGAAACACGGGCCCTGCTGTCCTTCATGCCGCGCGTCTGTCGCCACCTGCTTGGCGAAGACCTGAAACTGCCGTCCATCGCGACCTGGTGGTGCGGACAGGAATCCGAGCGCCGCCACGTTGCCGGCAATATCGAAGGCATGGTCATAGGCCCGGCCTATTCCCGGCTGCCCTTCTTCGAAGACAACGGTCAGTCCGTGCTCGGCTCGTCCTTACGCGAAACGGCGAAGGAATCGATCAGCGACTGGCTCGCTTCCGATGGCCACAGGCTTGTCGGCCAAGAGGTGGTGACGCTTTCCACCACGCCGGCCTATATCGACAACAAGCTCGTGCCGCGCCCGATGAGCCTTCGCGTTTTTGCCGCCCGCACCCAGGATGGCTGGCAGATCATGCCGGGCGGCTTTGCGCGGATCGGCAGCAGCAACGATGTATCCGCCATCGCCATGCAATCAGGCGGCAGTGCCGCGGATGTCTGGATCGTCAGCGACAAGCCGGTGGAACGCACTACGCTTTTACCGGCGGAAGAAAGCTTCACCCGCAACATGCCGGGTAGCCTGCCGAGCCGTGCGGCGGACAATCTCTTCTGGCTCGGCCGCTATATCGAACGTTCGGAAGGCGCATTGCGCATCTTGCGCGCCTGGCACGGACGTTATGCCGAATCCGCCGACCCACGTCAGCCCTTGCTTGCGCATGTGACGCGTTATCTCGAAGCGCTGGATGTGGAAATGAACGATGCCGTGCCGGAAAGCCTGCTGAACAACATCAACAGCGCGCTCTATTCCGCCAGCAACATCCGAGACCGTTTTTCGCCGGACGGATGGCTTGCGCTGAATGACCTTGCCAAGACTGCCCGTCGGTTCCACGCAAAGGTTTCGCCGGGCGACGACGCGACCCATGCCATGACGATCCTCCTTCGCAAGCTTGCAGGCTTCGCCGGTCTCGTGCACGAAAACATGTATCGTTTCACCGGCTGGCGTTTCCTGTCGATCGGCCGCTATCTCGAGCGTGGCCTGCATATGACAAGGCTTCTCGGCCATATGACCGGACCGGATGCGCCAGATGGATCCTATGACATGCTGCTCGAAATCGGTGACAGCGTCATGACCCATCGCCGCCGATACAATGTCAGCACGGCGGGTCTGACCGTCACCGATCTTCTGGCGCTCGATCCGCTCAACCCACGGTCCATCCTGTTTCAGCTGAACGAGATTCGTACTGAGGTGGAGCAGCTGCCGAACGCCTTTACGAACGGCCAGATGTCGCCCTTTTACCGCGAGGCAATGCGGCTGCATTCCGGCCTTGCCGTCATGACGCCGGAAAACATGAACGGCGCGATCTACCGCCAGCTCGAAACGGACATGGAACATCTCTCCGATGTTCTGGCCCAGACATATCTCGGATAACCCGATGCTTTATGACCTTTCCCTGCATATGGGTTACACCTACGACACGCCGGCCCATGGCGCGCGCCACATCATCCGAGTGCTGCCCCTGTCGATCCCGGGCCGTCAGCGCTTCATCGCCGGCACCATCGATGTTTCGCCGGTGCCGGAAGAACGGGCGGTCTTTGAGGATTTCTTTCATCAATCGGCCACCTCAGTGCATCTGCGCGCACCGCACGAAAAGCTGGATATCCGCATGCAGGCGCGTGTGATGGTGGAGGCACCTGCGCTGACGGCAGATTTTTCACCCGAGCTTTCACGCCTGCCGCAAGACCTTGCAGACGTCTGGTCGGTCGACTTCCAGTCACCGCATCACTTCATCGGCGCCAGCCCGAGACTAGGGACGGATACGGCGATATCGGCCTATGCGCGGGAATTGCTGAAGCCCGGAATGACCATTCGCGAAATCGCACTCTCGATGTGCAAACGCATACACAAGGACTTCACCTATGACGGTGAAGCGACGACTGTCGATACGACACCGTCGGAAGCCTTCAAGCTGAAACGCGGCGTATGCCAGGACTTTTCGCATATCATGATCATGGCGCTGCGCAGCCTCGGAATTCCCGCCGGTTACGTCAGCGGCTTCCTGCGCACCATCCCCCCGCCGGGCAAGGAACGTCTGGAAGGTGCCGATGCGATGCATGCCTGGGTTCGAGTATGGTGCGGTGAGGCCGCCGGTTATCTGGAGCTCGACCCCACCAACGATATCGTTGCCGGCAGCGACCATATCGTCGTTGGCTATGGCCGGGACTATTCCGATGTCGCGCCGGTGATCGGCGTATTGAAGAGCTACGGCAACCAGCAGATCAAACAGGCCGTCGACGTCATTCCCGTCCAGTAATGATACATTACGTGTTATTATGAGCATACTCGAATTAATACTTGAAAAACTGCACCAATTTGAACGACATATAAAATTTAACCGTCTACATTAGTGGATTCTACATCGTTTGCGGGTTTCCTGCGCTCAGTCTAATGTTCTAATTAGTGAGCCCGTTATGATCTCCTCCGCATATCAAAAAATGACGCGCCGTTTCCTTGCCGATACGGGCGGCAATTTTGGCATGATGACGGCAATATTGCTGCCGGTGCTGCTTGGTTTTGCCGGCGCCGGCATGGAGCTGGCGAATGTGATGCAGGTGAAAGCGGACCTGCAGAACACGGCGGATTCGGCGGCTCTCGCGGCCGCGACCGAGGCCCGCTTGAAAGAAGGCGCTCTGACGGACGAACAAATCAAGGAAATCGCCAAGGCCTTCATCGCCAGCCAGATGGAAAAGACCCTGACCGAGGAGGAGAAGAAGGCGCTCGAGAAAAACTCTCCAGTCAATATTGGCACAACGGACGATGCGCGCGGCAAGACCTACACCATCCAGACCACGATAAACTACCAGATGCAGCTTAATCCGCTCTTGGGGTTCTTCGGGGCGAAAACACTCGATCTTGCCGCGACAGGCACCGCGGTAAGCACTGTCAACAAGGGCGCGCCGATCTCCATGTATCTGGTGCTCGACCGCTCGGGTTCGATGTCCTTCAAGACCGATACGCTCAACACCAAGAAAACGTCGTGCCAGAACTACACGGTCGATAACTGGGGGAGTTATCCCAATCTCAAAAATACATCGCCCTGCTACGTCAACAAGGCTACTTCGCTAAAAACCGCGGTCGGCTATCTCGTCGCGACGTTGAACAAGGCCGATCCCACTTATACCGCCAACGGCGGTTCCGAACTGGTTCGAACAGGAGCCTCGGTCTATACGCATGAGACCTACGCGGCCCAGCCTATCACTTGGGGTACTAGCAGCGTTGCCACCTATGTCGACAAACAGATCCCGGAGTTTCCGTCTGGCGGTACGGATGCCCGCAGCAGTCTGAATGCCGCATACAACGCCCTTAAAAAAGCGAATATCGTTGAAGCGAAAGAACACAAGGACAAGAAAAGCGAATCCTTCGAGCGATACATCGTTCTCATGACGGATGGCGAAATGACGGGGAACAGCTCCTCCTGGAGTTCCAGCATCGACCAGACTGTGCGCAATACCTGCGATACGGCCAAGAAAGACGGTATCAAGATTTTCAGCGTCGCGTTCATGGCGCCGGACAAGGGCAAGTCGCTGCTGCAACATTGTGCGTCCAGTCTCGACAATTATTACGCGCCTGAAAACATGGAGCAGATCGTTACCGCCTTCGGCGAAATTGCCCGCAAGGCTGCCGGTAGTTTGGCAACGCTGACCAATTAAGGGAAAATCAAGCCAGCATCCCCCGGAAACGACCCCGCTTCCGGGGAGCGATGTTCCCGGGGCGACCTTGCCGGGTTGCATGGCTGGCACGGCGTGCGCGGCAGGTGACAGCGCCGGCGACACATGGCATAGGAGAGCCGCTCCCATTCACAGGCCCCTGTCATGATCCGCATCGAAAATATCAGCAAGTCGAACAGTCACCGCATTCTCTACATCGAGGCCTCCGCTGCGCTCAATCGCGGCGAGAAGATCGGCCTTGTCGGCCCCAACGGTTCTGGCAAGACCACGCTGTTCCGAATGATGACCGGCGAGGAACAGCCCGACGAGGGACAGGTCGTCGTCGAAAAGGGCATGACGGTCGGTTATTTCAACCAGGACGTCGGCGAAATGTCTGGCCGTTCCGCCGTGGCCGAAGTCATGGAAGGCGCCGGCCCGGTCAGCGAAGTCGCGGCCGAACTTCGGCAGCTGGAGGCCGCCATGTCCGATCCCGACCGGATGGACGAAATGGATGCCATCATCGAGCGTTACGGCGAAGTGCAGGCGCGGTATGAAGAACTGGACGGCTACGCGCTGGAGGGCCGCGCGCGCGAGGTTCTGGACGGGCTGAGCTTCAGTCAGGAAATGATGGATGGCGACGTCGCCAAACTTTCCGGCGGCTGGAAGATGCGCGTGGCGCTCGCCCGCATCCTTCTGATGCGCCCGGACGTGATGCTGCTCGACGAACCCTCGAACCATCTCGATCTCGAAAGCCTGATCTGGCTCGAAGATTTTCTGAAGAACTACGACGGCGCGCTTTTGATGACCTCGCACGACCGCGAATTCATGAACCGCATCGTTACCAAGATCATCGAAATTGACGCTGGCAACCTCACCACCTATTCCGGCGACTACGGCTTTTACGAACAGCAGCGTGCGCAGAACGAAAAGCAGCAGCAGGCGCAGTTCGAACGCCAGCAGGCGATGCTCGCCAAGGAAATCAAGTTCATCGAGCGCTTCAAGGCGCGTGCCTCGCATGCCTCACAGGTGCAGAGCCGCGTCAAGAAACTCGAAAAGATTGACCGCGTCGAGCCGCCCAAGCGGCGCCAGACGGTCGCTTTCGAATTTGCGCCGGCGCCGAGATCTGGCGAAGATGTCGTCGCGCTGAAGAAAGTGAACAAGGCCTATGGCAGCCGCACGATCTATGGCGAACTTGACTTCATGGTGCGGCGCAAGGAACGCTGGTGCATCATGGGTGTCAATGGTGCCGGAAAATCCACCTTGCTGAAACTCGTGACTGGCACGACCACGCCGGATTCCGGCAATGTCACTCTCGGCGCCAGCGTCAAGCTCGGTTATTTCGCCCAGCACGCCATGGATGTTCTGGACGGCGACAGCACCATTCTGGAATGGCTGGAGGAACGTTTCCCGAAAGCCGGGCAGGCACCGCTGCGCGCCCTTGCCGGCTGCTTCGGGTTTTCCGGTGACGATGTGGAGAAGCGCTGCCGCGTTTTGTCCGGCGGTGAGAAGGCCCGTCTGGTCATGGCTGCCATGCTGTTCGACCCGCCGAATTTCCTCGTGCTGGACGAGCCGACAAACCATCTCGACCTCGACACCAAGGAAATGCTGATCAAGGCCCTGTCGGAATATGAAGGCACCATGCTTTTCGTTTCGCATGACCGCCATTTCCTGGCCGCCCTTTCCAACCGGGTGCTGGAACTGACGCCTGACGGTATCCACCAATTTGGCGGCGGATATACGGAATATGTAGAAAGCACCGGACAGGAAGCGCCGGGCCTGCGCAGCTGAGGCAGCTTGACGGACGTATGAGACGCAGAATTCCCGGGACAGGTTTCATCATTTAACGTTTGCAGAGCGGATCGGTGGACTAACAAATGCAACTTAAAGACTGCTACAATTTCCACGATTTTCGCCGAATGGCAAAACAGCGTCTTCCCGGACCGATCTTCAACTACATCGACGGTGCTGCCGACGATGAGGTGACGTACCGGAGAAATACGGCCGCCTTCGAGAATTGCGATCTCGTTCCCGACGTGTTGCGGGGCGTGGCCGATGTGGACATGTCTGTCACCGTCATGGGGCAGAAGCTGGCGATGCCGGTCTATTGTTCCCCGACGGCGCTTCAGCGTCTCTTCCACCATCAGGGGGAGCGGGCGGTTGCGGCCGCAGCCGGAAAATTCGGCACGATGTTCGGCGTTTCTTCACTCGGCACCACCAGCCTCGAGGAAGCGCGCCGGATCAGCGGCGGCCCACAGGTCTATCAGTTTTATTTCCACAAGGACCGTGGTCTCAACCGCGATATGATGGCGCGCGCCAAGACTGCGGGTGTGCAGACGATGATGCTGACGGTGGACAGCATCACGGGTGGGAACCGTGAGCGCGACAAGCGCACCGGTTTTGCCATTCCGTTCAAGCTCAATCTTTCCGGAATTGCGCAATTCGCCATCAAGCCGGCCTGGGGGATCAATTATCTGACGCATGAGCGCTTCAGCCTGCCACAGCTCGACGGCCACATCAAAATGGACGGCGGCGCGCTCTCCATCAGTCGCTATTTCACCGAAATGCTCGACCCATCCATGACGTGGGACGACGTCGCACAGATGGTGCGTGAATGGGGCGGCCCTTTTTGTCTGAAGGGTGTCATGTCCGTGGAGGACGCCAGACGCGCCGTCGATATCGGTTGCAGCGGCATCGTGCTTTCCAATCACGGCGGTCGCCAGCTCGATGGCTCGCGTAGCGCCTTCGACCAACTGGCCGAGATTGTCGACGCAGTCGGTGACCGTATCGATGTCATGATGGATGGCGGGGTTCAGCGCGGAACGCACGTCCTCAAAGCCCTGTCTCTGGGGGCGAAGGCCGTCGGGCTTGGCCGCTATTACCTTTTCCCGCTTGCCGCCGCCGGACAGCCGGGTGTCGAGCGGGCGCTTGAGCTGATGCGCATCGAAATCGAGCGCGGCATGAAGCTGATGGGCTGCACCACCGTCGACCAACTGACACGCCGGAACCTGCGGTTTCGTGACTAGAGCGGTGTCAGCGCGAGAAAATCGAGGCCTGTCGAGCTTATCGACAATATAGTCGGATAATCACCCGTACCGAATGACCCCTTTGAAACCACATAGCGGTTTCGGGAGGTTTTCACGCTATCGGCGCTGCGCTGTGGTGACCTTGGCAAGACCGATCGAATATGATTATGGTTGCATTATGCAACCATAATGGATTTTGGCATGTCCGAAAGACCCGTTCCCGTAAACGATATCCGCTCCACCTCGCGTCGGCTCGTGCGCGAACTCGGCTTCATGGTTGGAGACTTTGCCGGCACCGATCTGCCGCCCTCCGCCGTGCACGCCCTGATCGAGATCGAGGCATGCCCACGCATTACCGCACGCGATCTGGGAAAGATGCTTCGGCTTGAAAAGTCGAGCATCAGCCGCATGCTTCGCAAACTGGTTCTTTCGGGCGATGTTCTGGAAGAAACGGACGAAGAGGATAGTCGTATCAAGCGGTTGCGCCTCGCCGGGCGAGGACAGAAGCGGGTCGAAGCCATCCACACCTTTGCCAACCGACAGGTATCAAACGCACTGTCGCGGCTCGCGCCTGCGGATGGCCAAAAAATCCTTGACGGGCTTCGCCTTTATGCCGACGCGCTGGGAGACCGGGCCGACGCCGCGGCTCCCCCGATCGAAATCGTCAGGGGCTACAGGCCCGGCCTTATTGCCCGTATCACGCAAATGCATGCGCTTTATTATGCCCGGACATCAGGCTTCGGCCAGCGCTTCGAATCCGTTGTTGCCGAAGGTCTCGCCTCCTTTTGCAACCGGCTCGAAAGCCCGCAAAATGCGATCTGGGTCGCAATGCGTGGAGACGATGTAATCGGCTCCGTCGCAATCGACGGTGAAGATCTGGGACCGGGAACCGCGCATCTGCGCTGGTTCATCGTCGATGATGGCGTGCGTGGCGGCGGCGGCGGGCGAAGGCTGTTGGCAACCGCCCTTGCGTTCACGGACGAAAAAGCGTTCGCCGAAACCCATCTGTGGACTTTCAACGGACTTTTGGCGGCACGGCATCTTTACGAGGCCCAGGGTTTTACCTGTGTAGAGGAACGTCCCGGCAGCCAGTGGGGAAGCGAGGTTCTGGAACAGCGCTTCGTCAGGCCGCTTCCTGTGGTTGGCGGCGCTGAACGTGAAGCGAACTAAACCCCGTGGCGGCCGATCAAGCCGCCTTGAGAGCCCCCCGATGAGCAAGTGCGCCTGAACCCAGCTCGAACTGGCCGAGCAACCGGTTCAGCGCATCGACCTCGCCTGCAAGATTGTGGCTTGCGGCGGTCATTTCTTCCACCATCGCGGCATTTTTCTGCGTGTCCTGATCCATCTGGTTCACGGCGGTATTGATCTGCTGAAGGCCGGACGACTGCTCTTGCGCGGATTCGACGATCGCGGCGACGTGCTGGTTGATCTCCTGCACTTCGGCGACAATCGCGTCGAGTGCCTTGCCGGTGTCGCCGACAAGATGCACGCCCTCTTCGACCTGCTGGTTCGATTTTGTGATGAGCGACTTGATTTCCTTCGCCGCGCCGGCAGAACGCTGCGCAAGTTCGCGCACCTCCTGCGCCACCACGGCAAAACCCTTGCCCGCCTCGCCGGCTCGCGCCGCTTCCACGCCGGCATTGAGTGCCAGCAAGTTCGTCTGGAAGGCAATCTCGTCGATCACACCGATGATACTGGAAATCTCGTTCGAGGATTTTTCGATCCGCTCCATCGCGATCACGGCCTGACGCACGACTTCGCCCGATCGTTCCGCACCGATGCGCGTGCGGGAAACCAGACGGCCCGCCTCATGCGCACGGTTTGCGGCATCTTTCACGGTTATTGTGATCTCTTCAAGAGCTGCGGCGGTTTCCTCCACGGCAGCAGCCTGCTGTTCCGTCCGCCTTGCCAGATCATCGGAGGCTGCCTTGATTTCATTAGCGCCGGCATCAATACCGGCGGCATTATCTGATACCCGCAGAAGCGCGTTCTGCAACTTCCCGGCAGAACCGTTAAAATCGTTGCGCACGGCATCGAACCGCTCGACAAAGGGATCGTTGATACGACAGGACACGTCGCCATCTGCGAGCCTGGCCAACGCCTGAGCCAGACTGTCAACTGCGAAACGGATGCCGCTCGCCTCATCGGCCGCCTTGTGTTCGCGGGCCACCCGCTCCTGTTCGCCAAGAGTTCGGTTGGCTTCCGCTTCCTGCTCCAGCAAGGCTTTTTCACGATTGTTTTCGCGCAAAACGTCAAGCGAGCGGGCAAGATCGCCGATCTCGTCCCTGGTCTCGATATCCTTCAATGTCAGCTGGAGATTTCCCCGAGCGATCTGGGCGGTCTCATCGATGACATTCGTGATGCGGTTGATGAACCGCCGTGCAATAAACCAGCCGGCCAACGCCAGCAGCACCGCCGCCGTTACGATCGTCAGGACGGCGTCACGCATCATTGCATGCAGCTGCGCAAAGACCGTGTCTTCCGGAACCGAGACGATTGCGTACCATTTCATGTCGCCGGTGAGCATGACCGGCAAGGCGACGGCAAGGGAAACCGTGCCGTCCTGTGCCGTCATTTCCAGCTCTTTTCCGGGATTGGCGATCAGTTTATCCCAGCCTGCGGTTTGTGCGCCGCCATCTGCGAGGTTCTTACCCATTATCGTCGCATCGGGATGGCTGATGATCTTGCCGCCGCCACTCACAAGGCTCATGAAGCCCGTTCCCATCGGCCGGACGGCTGACAACGCCTTGTTCGTTTCCTCCAGCGACAGATCGAGGCCAGCGACGCCCAGAGTTTTACCGTCGACGATGACAGGTTTGGCGACCGAGGTAATCAGAACCTCCTTGCCATCGATTGCGTAAGAATAGGGTTCGATGACGACTGTTTTCTTCAATGTGAAGGGCAACTGATAATAATCGCCTGGACCCGCGGTGGTATAATCCGTCAATGCGGTGTTGCTTATTTTGCCTCCGCTCCGCACCCAATAGGGTACATAACGACCAGTCGCATCATATCCCTCCTTGTTGACGAAGTCCGCATCCTTGCCATCGAAGGCATTGGGCTCCCATCCGGTCCAGAGACCAAGCAAATCGGGATTGTTCGCCAGCATGTGCCGGATAAGCTGATCGGCCTTGCTCCGATCGGCATCGCCCGACTGCTTCATCGATTCCAGAACCGAGCCGAGGCTATTGACGATGTGAATCATGCCGCCGATATTTTTCTCGGTCGTCAGGGCTTCGGCTTGCGCGATCTGCTGCATACGCTCCATACTGTTGGCCCTCGTATCCTCAAAGGACCGATAAAACAGCACGGCCGAAGCCGCGATCGTTGCAACGACGCCGCACGCGGCGACTGCGAAGATATTACGGCCCGTTGTCGATTTAAACAGCATGTCACATCCCCACAAAAAATCCCGGCCGCGACGGCTGAGGTCGCTGCGCGCAAGCCCAAAATGTCAGCAACCAGGCCAGACGATAATATTAGAAAACTATGCTTAAAAATTACTTTAATTCATATTTTTAGCGCAATTAAGAAAACAGAAATAAATTATAAAACCGTAATATTACAGTACAAACAAAATATTACGCGATATCCGAACCTTCCGAAACGCCAGCATATATTGCAAGCTACGAGCAAGCTCATGCGGCACGCATCATTGCGTGCCGCTGATCAGGAAAACCGGGGGCCTTTAGTCCTGCAAACGCAGATCACTCCAGAAGCCGCGCAACTGGTCGGTCAATTGTGTATAGAGGCCGTAGCGCCGCCTATAATGCGGGAGTTGCCCCGCATCCGGCCGGTAGGCACTGGCCACGCGGGTCATCGCTGCGACCGCCGCTTCATAGCCGGGATAGAGACCGACCGCCACGGCCGCGCCGATGGCCGCACCAAGCGCGCCGGTCTCGCGGGCCTCCGCGACACGCAGCGGGATTTCAAGAACGTCCGCCATGATCTGCGGCCAATGCTGGCTGCGGGAACCGCCGCCGGACATGACGGCACTGTCGATCGGCAGCCCCGCTTCCCTGAGAACGCCGATATGGCGGCGGTGTTCGAAACACACACCCTCGAACAGGGCTCTCAGCATGTGGCCTTCGCCATGCCATCCCGCCAGACCATAAAACCCGCCCCGAAGTTCCGCGCCCAGTCGCGAGCCGAAGATGAACGGGTGGAAGAACGGATCGTCGGCGCGTTGCGAAACGGAACCGACCAGATCGTTGCAGCGCTCGAAGGCATGGTCACCATGGTCACCGCGAACACGGTGCACGTACCATTCAAGATTGGCCGCAGAGGTGGCGCTGGACTCGATATTGACATAGCGGCCACGTCCAAAGGTCGTGACCATGAAGACATCGGGGCTGATGACCGGTTTATCCGCGAAAACCTGATTAATGCTCCAGGTGCCGGCGATGATAGAAGCCTCCCCGGCGTTGATGACGCCCGACCCCATGGCGCTGGAGACGACATCGAAAAAACCGCCGATAACGGGTGTGCCCTCGGAAAGCCCCGTCAGAGCCGAAGCCTCAGCTGTCACATAGCCGACGATATCCGCCGATTCTACGAGGCGCGGAAAAAAGGCGACGGCATCCTCAAGCCCGTAGAGCGACAGGAGTTCCCGGTCGAGCTTCGCTTCGGGGAAGGCAAGCAACCCCGCACCACTGAGATCGGAAATATCATTGGCAAGACAACCGGTCAGGCGGAAGTTCAGGAAATCCTTGCAGAACAGCACCGTTCCAATCTGGGCATATGTATCGGGCGCATGCCTTTTCACCCAGGCCAGCAGGCTGGGCGTTTGCGCGGGCCAAGGCCGTTGCAGACAACGGTTCTGTAGTTGCGCGCCGCTTTTCCGGTCAAGCTCTACCGCCACATCGGCGGCTCGGCTGTCAAGCGACTGGATACCGATCAGGGGCTGCTGATCCTTGTCCAGCAGGTAGAGACCGTTGCCGTGGCCGGCGCAACCGACGGCGAGGATGCTCCGGGGATCGACGGACGATTTTGCCAGAAGCTGGCGAATCGCCTCGCATCCGTTGCGCCACAACTCCTCCAGATCGCGCTCGACGTAACCGGGCTGCGGAAATGTCGAATGGCCGTCGATGGCGTGTTGCGCGACCTGCCGGCCGGCCGTGTCGAACAGCACCGCCTTGATAACCGTGTTGCCGACATCCAGACCCAATATATGATTTTTATCAGCCACGATTATAGATGTCCCATGCTTCTTCGCTGCCCGCACCCTGATGGATGATAGCCATCAAGGCCGCAACGACGGCCTTGGGGTTGTCATGCTGGTAGATATTGCGTCCATAGACCATCCCGTTCGCACCTTCGGCCACCAGTGCCGCTGATTTCGCCAGCACGTTGCGCAAGTCCTCACGCCCCCCGCCCCGCACCAGAACCGGGCACCGCGCTGCCTCGATGACCTTGTGAAAATCCAGCGGATTGCTGGTGGGATCGGCCTTGATGATATCGGCTCCCATTTCCGAGGCAAGACGCACCAGGGTGACGATCTTTTCAGCATCGCCATCCACCTGGTAACCGCCGCGCACATCATTGGGCAACATCACCAGCGGTTCGATCATCAGCGGCATGCCGTAACGATGGCAATCGGCGCGCACGCGGCTGATATTCTCGACGCATTGGCGAAACAGTTCCGGCTCGTCCGGCAACATGAACAGGTTCACGACGACGCAGGCGGCGTCCATCTCCAGCGCGCCGATGATCGGATCGTGATAGTTCTGGAGCTGCGACCACATGGTTCTGTGGCGCGTTGAATTATAGGGGTTGCCCATGTCGATGCGCATGACGAGCGCCGGCTTGTCGCGCTGCGGCCTTTGCTGCAATAGGTCCGCCTGTCCGTAGGTCATCTGGATGGCATCGGGAGCTGCTTCCACCAGCCTGTCGACAGTTTGAGCCATATCCTCCAGCCCGACGAGGAAGCTCGGCTCGTTGCAAACCCCATGGTCAATGGCAACGTCCAAGCATCCACCATTGCGGAACAGCCGGTTCATGCGCGCCTTTTTCGAAATCCGCATCATCATGCATTCTCCTTGCATCTGTGTTTAAGCATTGCCGTCGTGACCCCGTAAAAGGTCTCCAATTCATCAACGAGCCGCTGCCGTTCGTCCGCCGCCTGCTGTGGCGCCCATCCCAGCTCGCGCGCTGCGACGCCAAGGATCGCATCGATCAGATCGGCATTGATGACGCCGGTAATGGCAATCGTCGTGCGGCGCAGGATGAGATCCGTCAGATGGCGGACATGTTCGCAGCGGATCAGCCAGACCACCTCTGCCGCCGTGATCGGCGGTTTTTCGCAAAGCGGACTGTCATCCGGGCGGCCCCGACAAAAACCCATCAACTCGAAGGCACGTGAACCGTAGGCCGATGCCAGATACTCGGCCCGGTCCCGGTCGATCGAAAATTCCTCCGACAGCAGGGCCGGCAGGCGCCCGGCACCGCTGGGGAAGTTCCTGCCGCCGCCGATCGGGCGGTTCATTGTGCCAGTCAGCCGCTTGCGTCCGAGAAAGGCCAGAGCCTCGTCGGTCACCTGTTCGCCAAAGGCTCTGAACGTCGTCCACTTGCCGCCGATCATGCAGAGCTGTGGCGGATCGCCCTTCACGCGGTGGATGAAATGGCTGCGGGATATTCTTCCGGTAAAAGCGGCGTCGCTGCGCGGCAGCGGGCGTATGCCGCTGAAACTGTAGACGATGTCGGAATGGTCGATGGAAATATGCGGAAAGACCTGACGGACCGCATCGAGAATATAATCACGCTCTTCCGGTTCGCATCGCACCCGTTCGGGACGATCCACCTTGATATCCGTCGAACCAGCGAGAACCCGGCCAAGATAGGGAAAGAGGATACAGACACGGTTGTCGGCATTCTCGAAAAAAATCATATGGCCGTTCAAGGCCTTAAAGAGCGCCTCGTTGGCGAGGATCAGATGCGATCCCTTGGTGCCGGAAACGGTCGGTTTCGCCCTCCCCGCAGCCTGTGTGGTCGTTAGCGCTCCAATCGTCTCATCGATCCAGGCGCCCGTCGCATTGACGATGATGCGTGGCCGGACGGGCAAGGTTTCGTCCGTGCCCTCCACCTTAAGACCATAATCACCGCCAGCGCGGACAAACTCGGCATAGTTCAGCGCAATGCTTTGCGGCGCATCGGCCCGGGTGTCGATCAGAAGCTCCAGCGCAAGCCGTTCGGGCTGGCTGATCCACGCATCGTAATAGGTGGCCGAATATCTGATGCCTGGCGTCAGGCCCGGCCAGCGTTGCAACGTCTTGCGTGCGTTGCGGAAGGTGTGTCGGGGAAGGATGCGATTTTTGCGGGTGACGAAGTCATAGAGCATGAGGCCTGCCTTGATGGCCAGTGCCCCCCGGCTGGCAGGTTTTCCGCCGGAACCCACAAAGGTCGCAGCCGCGTTGAACAAGCCGCTGAAGGTTGAAAAGATCGGGATCGTCGTCGGCAGCGGATGAACCATATGCGGTGCCAGCGTCAGAAGCGCATCACGCTCCCGCAGCGATTCCGCCACAAGGCCGAATTCACCATTTTCGAGATACCGCAGGCCACCGTGGATCATGCGCGAGGGTGCGGCACTGCAACCGGACGAGAAGTCGTTGCGCTCTACCAGAAGCACCCGCAGTCCCTGTAAAGCGAGATCGCGATAGGCGGCGATACCATTGATACCGCCACCGATGACGACGGCGTCGAAATCACCGTCTTGCCGGATGCGGCGTAGAGCGTCCTCGCGAAAACTGGGCATAGGAATACCGTTCGCTGGCTAACAACCAGCGTCCCAATGTTGTTAAACGTTTAAAGCGACGAGAGAGAGGGGTAGCGAAAATTATGCGCTATTCGCCTGAAGCCCCGTCTCAGCTACATGATTTACGCATCGAGCCCCACGAGATGCTCGGCAACGCCAGCGCTGATGAGAGCAAGTTCATTTTCCGCGAGGCGCAGGCGGGCCGCAGCAGCGTTTTCAACCGCCTGAGCCGGATCGCGCGCCCCGCACAGCGAGAATGTTATGCCGGGCTGGGCAATCGTCCAGGCAATCACGACCTGCGCAATCGACGCCCCATGCGCTTCGGCCACCGGCTCCAGACCCCGCATCAGCCGCGCGATCTTCTCGCGGTTTGCCTGGCTGAAACGCGGATTGCCCTTGCGCTGATCATCCCCTGCAAAAACCCGTTCAGGTCCGACCTTGCCCGAGAGGAGACCGAGCGCCAGCGACGAGTAGCTCAGGACCGAAACAGCACTCGTGCGGCAAAGCGGCAGAAGTGTCGTCTCGATGTCCCGCCGCACCATTGAATATTCTTCCTGGATGGCATCCAGCGCGCCGGTGGCGATATAGGCTACCAAATCCTCCGGCGAGACGTTGCTCGCGCCGATCGAACGGATCTTGCCTTCGTCCTTCAGGCGCACAAGCGTTTCCACCGTCTCGGCAATCGGCGTCGTCGCATCCTGCCAGTGGGTGACATAGTGGTCGATATAGTCGGTTCCGAGCCGCTTCAGGCTCTCTTCGACCTCATGCCGGATCGAAGCGGCGCCGAGATAACGGTGAACTGGCTTGCCATCCTGGTGGAAGAAATAGGCGCCCTCGTTCACATGCCAGACCAGCCCGCATTTGGTGACCAGCACCACCTTGTCGCGCCGGCCGGCAATCGCCTTGCCGACGATGGTTTCCGCAAGACCCATGCCATAGGCTGGCGCGGTATCTATCAGGGAAATGCCGGCGTCAATGGAGGCCTGGATAGCGGCGACGGATTGCCGCTCATCGGTGCCGCCCCACATCCAGCCACCGATGGCCCAGGTGCCCAGCCCCACGGCTGATGCGCTGATACCGCTGCCGCCAATCGTCCGGGTCAATATTGAATTGTCCGTCACGAAGTTTCCCCCTCTTCCTGATCCAGTAAATAGCCGGCGATCGCCTCGTCCACGACGAGCGAGGTCAGATAGCGGCCGGCAAGCGTGGCTGCCACCGGTCCGGCCTTGATGGCCCCGGCCGCCACGCCGATGATGTTCGGGCACCGGGCAAGCTGCCCGGGGTCCAGCGCCACCACGCGCGAGTTGAGATCGATCCGCGCCAGCTGCCCATCCGCCATGGTGAGATGGGCAAGGAATTCCCCGGCAATGCCCGCATCCACCAGCGCCTGCCCGCCACGGGCCACATCCGGCAGCAGATCGTAATAACCGGAACCGGGCGCCTCCACGGAACCGATGCCAACCAGTGCCACCTGCGCCTGTCGCGCTAAGTCGAACACTTCGCGGATCGAAGCGACATTCATCAGGAGATCACGCTGTTCCTCATCCTCGGCAAATAGCGGCGCATGAATGAGCGACGCGCTGCCTCCGAGCTTTTCCGCCAGTTGCGTGGCCAGATGATTGACATCCGTATAATGCTTGCCCTGCACACCCCCGGTCAGCGGCACTACCCGCACATCGAAACGGCGCTCCACCTCCAGATTATCGACGACGGCGCTCACCGCCTTGCCGCCGGTAATCGCAATCACGTCGCCGTCGCGGATAGTCTCCAGCAAGTGGTTGGCGGCCACGCGTCCGACCATCTGCAGCGCGGTTTCCGGATTGTCGGACACCGTCGGTGTCACCACCGACTGTCTGAGGCCGAAGCGGCGTGTGATCTCGTTTTCGAGGTCCACCAGCCTCTGATAGGGACTGGCGATAGTGATCTTTACCATGCCTGCCTTGCGGCCCGCCGCTATCATACGGTTCACCTTGGTGTGGGAAAGATTGAGCCGCTCGGCAATTTCCGACTGCTTCACGCCCTCGATGAAATGCAGCACCAGGACGGAGTACATCTGCCTCTGTTGATCGAAATCGTCCTTGGTATCCAGCATGATCGTATATCTCCAATTACCACAGGCGCTCAGCGGCGACGCTTGACAAGATAGTGGTCGAACAGGACCGCCGTCAGCAATATGCTTCCCCTGATGATGTCCTGCCAGTAGACAGACACATTGAGCAAGGCAAGCGAACTGGAAACGACCGACAGAAGGATCGCCCCGAGGATTGCGCCGAGAATGGTGCCAGAGCCGCCCGAAAGGCTGGCGCCGCCGATGACCGCGGCTGCAATCACGTTAAGTTCCATGCCGACTCCGAAGCTCGGCTGTGCTGACCCGAAGCGGGCCATGTAGATCACGCCTGCAACACCGCACAGCATCGAACAAAGCGTGGTGGTGGCAAACACCACCCGGCCGACGCGGATGCCGGAATAAGCCGCCGCTTTCGGATTGCTGCCGGTATAGAACACCTTACGGAATGCCGTCGTGCGCCGCAGCAAGAGATCGAAGCAGACGACCACCACCGCGAATATGATCAGCACCAGCGGAATGCCGCCAAGCGCGCCCTGGCCGATGAATTTGAATTCCGGCGGCAGCGAGTAGAGACCAAGCGGCCGGCCGCCCGTTGCGAGCAGGCAGACGCCGCGCGCAATCACCATGACGCCGAGCGATACGATGAAGTGATGCAGGCCGATGACCGTTGTCAGAAATCCCATGGCCATGCCGACCAATGTGGTGAGGCAGATTGCCAGCCCGGCCGCGACCCAGGGATCGACACCGTTGAGGAATAGCCAGCCAGCCGCAACCATCGCAAGCGCCGTGACGGAACCGACGGATAGATCAATGCCGCCCGAGATTAACAGGATCGTCATGCCGACCACGACGATGCTTTCGATGGCGAAAACCATCGCCATGGCCCGCAGATTGTCGACCGTCAGGAAATACGGGGATATGAAAGACATCACCGCGAAAAGGGCGAGGATGATGACGATAAGTCCGGTTTCCCGTGCCTTGAGCGCCGGTTCCCACCAGCCTGTGCGGCGAACCGCCACTTCTGCAATGCCCGAAGGTGTTTCCGATGTTGCCATTTTCCCGCTCCCTCAGGCCCCTGCCGGGCTCTCTGCAATATTGATCGATGCAAGCTGCATGATCTTTTCTTCCGTCATGTCCTCACCCTCAACCTCGCCAGCAATGCGCCCCTCGCGCACGACCAGCACGCGGTCGCTGACACCGATGAGTTCCGGCAATTCGGAGGATATGACGACCACGCCCACACCCTCGCGTGCCAATTCCCGGATCTGGCGGTGGATTTCGGCCTTTGCGCCCACATCCACCCCGCGTGTCGGCTCGTCGAGAAAGACGACCTGTGGCTCCACCGACAGCATCTTTGCCAGTGCCACCTTCTGCTGGTTGCCGCCGCTCAAGGTAGAGACAGCGTCACCGACGCTGTTTGCCCGCAATTTCAGCCGGCGTCCCAACTCGTCGGCGCGCTTCATTTCCTTGCGCCGTTCGATAAAGCCCATGCCGTTCGATATCCTGCCGACATCGAGCGCCGAGACATTCGCGGCAATGGACATGTTGAGAAACAGCCCCTCGCCCTTGCGGTCTTCCGACAGATAGACCAGCCCCTCCCGAATGCTGTCGCGATAGTCATTGAGCCTCAGCGGCCGGCCGCGCAACGTGACCTCGCCTTTTGGTTTTCCCTCCAGCCGGCAGACCGCACGGACAATTTCGCTTCGCCCTGCGCCGATCAGGCCGGCGAGCCCGAGGATTTCGCCCCGGCGCAGATCGAAATCGACATCGAAAACGCGCTTTCCCTCGTTCAGTCCCCGAACAGAGAGAATGACGTCACTCGATTTCTCTTCTTCTGCAAGTTTCGGTGGGTAGAGCTTGTCGAGCACCCGTCCCACCATGCTGTTGACGACTTCCTCCGGGGAAATCTCCGAGATATTCCCCGTCCTGATGTGGCAACCGTCGCGCATCACCGTGATGCGGTCGCAATGCTCGAAAATCTCCGCCATCCGGTGCGAGATATAGATGATCGCAATTCCGCGTTCCGCCAGCCGGTGCATGATCCGGAAAAGGGTCTGGGCCTCGGTTTCGGTCAAAGCCGCCGTCGGCTCATCAAGGATCAGGATACGGCAGTCCAGCGTCAGCGCCTTGGCAATCTCGACGATCTGCTGTTGCGAAATCGACAGATCACCGGCGCGGCTGGCGGGATCGATATCGCCGATTTCCTTGAGGATGGTTGCCGCCCGCTTGCCAAGATCGCGATAATTCATGAACCAGGATTTGCTTTGGCCGGTCTCCGACATGAACATGTTTTCGGCAACCGAAATTTCCGGGCAAAGCGCAATCTCCTGATGCACGAAACCGATACCGAGCCGGTTCGCCGCATTGGGCGAGGATATTTTGACCGGTTTGCCGTCCAGCAGGATTTCGCCGCCATCGGGCTGCAAAATGCCATCGATAATATGCATCAGCGTCGATTTACCGGCGCCGTTTTCACCCGCGAGCGCATGGATTTCTCCCCGGCGCAGCTCAAAGGCAGCACTGCGTAACGCCCGCACGGGCCCGAACGCCTTGTGAATATTCGTCATGTTGAGGATGACCTCGCCCATAACGCCCCTCCCGAACGTGGCTCCCCTTTGCCGGCGAGGCGTAAACCTCGCCGGTTTCAGGGCGGCGCGTCAGCGCCCCTTCATATAGTCATTGAGATCAAAGGAAGCGGCGTTCGCCTTGGTAATCACGGCGAAACCATTGTCCATCGAAGGAACCTGCATCGGGTTGAAGCCCGATACCTTGTAGTCGTTGAAGGGGTCGATCAGATCCGAATGGGCACCCAGAAAGGTGTTCATGAAACCCATGAAGCCCTGAACGCCCTGATTGGGATTGATGGACATGTAGATGTTGCCCTGCTTGATGTGCTCCAGCGTCGCCGGGGTAATATCCGCATGCAGGATCAGGACCTTCTTCTTGGCCTCGAGAACAGCGGTCGTTGCGCCTTCAGCCGAGCCGGCTTCAGGAATCCACAATGCGCCGAGATTGGGGTTGGCCTGCAACAGGGCACCCACCGCCTGATAGGCGACGTTTGCATCCTGGTTGGTCGCCTGGCGGCCGACGAGCTTCATTTCTGGATAGGTGCGCCCCATGTAATCGATCAGTGCGGTGACGCGCAGATCATGGTTGCTTTGGCCCGGATTTTCGAGAACGGCATATTCGCCCTTCTTGCCCAGCTTCTTGACGATCTCGTCAGCCGCAAATTTCGCCTCGGCAACATTGTCCGAGGTGATATAGGCGGTGCGTTTCGACTTCGGCGAATCCGCCGCAAAAGTCGTCACCGAGACACCGGAGTCGATCGCTTTGTTGATCGGTTCGATAAAGGGATCGGCCTGCATCGGATGCAGCAATATACCCTTCGGCTTTTTCACCAGTTCCTGCTCGAAGGACGCGATCTGCTTGGTGATGTCGTATTCGGGCGTGCCGGTGAAAACGGCCTCGCAGCCCAAGGCCTTCGCGGCCTGCTTGAAACCTTCAAACACCGGCACCCAATAGGGGTGGCTGGAAACCATGACGTTCATCACATAGGTCTCGCCCGGCTCACAGGCGAATTTGCCCGCAGCAGCGGCTTGAGAGCCGGCGCCTGCGGAAATCGCCACGGCTAAAATACCCGCGGCAACGGTCGATTTCAGAAAAGCCAACATATTCCCCTCCCAAGGACAATGACCAATCCGCAATAAATTTTAAGTCGCGTAATTTATTGCACGACGTTTGAGATATCGGGAAACCGGGCAAGCGTCAATCCGGTTTGAATTTTATTTTTTTGAGTGAAATTTATTGCGGAGCGCATGGATAGTTTGGAGGCTGCCTACAGGATAGCCCGTCGCTCGAGCGAACTCCGCGGATCGAATAGGCAGTCAATCAGCTTGCCTATACCAATCAGCTGGCGGCAGTCGGATGTCTTAAGACCAAGGGATGGCTAGGCGCGATGTACTCAGGACGCCAAATGGCGGGTAGCGCGTAAACGCTTCGGTTCATCACGCCCTCCTCTATGTCCATGCCGCATGGAAGGCCTCAAAGTCCTGCTGCCGATCCTCTTTGCCCTAGTTGGAGTGGTATTTATGACGGTGTCGCAGCGTGTTCCTGTGATGGGACCGTTGACGCATACTCCATAGGGGACAGGTTCGATTGACACTGAGGCCACTATGCAAAAAGGCCCTGCGATTTCTCGCAAGGCCTTGATATTTAAGAATTCGGATGGTGGGCGTGACAGGGATTGAACCTGTGACCCCTACGATGTCAACGTAGTGCTCTCCCGCTGAGCTACACGCCCTCCGTGGCGGCGGATAGACCACAAAACCGGTTCATGCGTCAACTGCTTTTTTTCGGTTTTGTGAAGGTTTTTTGAGACCCCTTACGCCACAAGGAGTTTGTTGACCTCATCCACCAGATCGCGAAGATGGAACGGCTTGGAAAGCACCTTGGCATCCTTTGGAGCCTTCGAATCGGCGTTCAGCGCGACGGCCGCAAAGCCGGTGATGAACATGACTTTCAGGTCGGGGTCGAGTTCAGTCGCGCGCCGGGCCAACTCGATGCCATCCATTTCGGGCATGACGATATCTGTCAGCAACAGCGAGAAAGGCTCTTCGCGAAGCCGGTCGTAAGCGCTTGCGCCATTGTCGAAGGAAGAAACCTTGTAACCGGCTTTTTCCAGCGCCTTGACGAGAAAGCGGCGCATATCGTTATCGTCTTCAGCGAGAAGAATTTTCTGATTCATCATAAGTGACCGTAACTGCTCAATGTTTGAGATACCCTAGCCCGATTATAGGATTTTCACGGTAAATATCATGTGAACACAAGAATCGGTATAGCGCTGCATGGTCGATAGTATGGACTTGCCGCACCGTAACTGGCAACATGAACATCCTGATAGTTTACGACATGGTAAATGGCACTGAATGGACTGGATAACGGGTGAATACGAGCTGTTCGAAGTAACGGAACCTGCCGTTCAAACCCTGCCATTCGTCTATAATTCACCCCATAGCGGTCGCTGTTACCCCATCTCCTTTCTGGAATCGGCACGGCTTGATTCGCACGAGATCCGGCGCTCGGAAGATCATTTCGTTGACGAGCTGTTCGCCGCTGCGCCCGACATCGGTGCGCCGCTGCTGAAAGCCAATTTTCCCCGCGCGTATCTCGACGTCAATCGCGAGCCCTACGAGCTTGATCCACGCATGTTCGAAGGCACTCTGCCTCCCTATGCCAATATCGGCTCCATGCGGGTCGCCGGCGGCCTGGGAACGGTACCCCGTATCGTCGCCGAGAATATGGACATCTATGCCCACCGCCTGCCGGTGGACGAGGCGCTGTCACGCATCGAGACGATTTACAAACCCTACCACGCCTGCCTGCGCCGGCTGCTGTCACGCACCCATGCCAATTTCGGCATGGCGGTACTGATCGATTGCCATTCGATGCCGGGCAATATCCGCGTTGCCGGCTCGAACCTGCGGCCGGATGTCATTATAGGCGATCGCTACGGCACCAGTGCTTCCCAAGAGGTCTCCCGCGCCGCCCTGCATTTTCTTGAAGAACTGGGTTTTGTTGCGGTCTGCAACAAGCCCTATGCCGGCGGCTTCATCACGGAACATTACGGGCGACCGATCCGCTCTCTTCACGCGCTCCAGATCGAGGTCAATCGGGCGCTGTACGTCGATGAAAAAACGCTTTCGAAGAAAGCAGATTTTCCCGCCATTCAGGCATCGCTTGAAATCTTCATGCGCCAGCTCGGCGCTTTTGTTTCGGAATACGCGATCGAAACCTCGCTCGCCGCCGAATAACACATCAAATTCCAGGATATTTCAGATCCCTGTTCCAGACCGCCTGGCCACGCGCGGGCAAAAAAAACCGCGCCTTGGCGCGGTCAAGTCTAGGGAGGAAACACCCAAGGAGGGTATTTACAGTCAAAGACTGCAGGGTCACGCTACGCACTATATGCACAATTGTCAATCATTTTATTTTATGCACTTTTTTTAGGCTTATGCTGAAAATTTGGAATCGGCCTTGCCTGCATCCGTACGTGTGGACGGCGGGTGCAATTCCGGTCTATGCATTTCGCCATACAATTCAGGCCCAATAATTCAGGCAATGAGGTTTCGCATGCTGCCCGACCGGGATTTCTTCTTCAAACTTGCCGAAGCCGCCAGCGCTGAAACGCTTCCCCGCTTCCGCACAGGCATTGCCGTCACCAACAAGGAGGACGGCGGCTATGACCCGGTGACGGAAGGCGATCAGGCAGCAGAAAGCGCCATTCGCGCCCTCATCGAGGCACGTTTCCCGCAACACGGCATTCTTGGTGAAGAACACGGCAATGTCGGTCTCGATCGCGAACATATCTGGGTTATCGATCCAATTGACGGCACACGCGCCTTCATTTCCGGCGTGCCGGTCTGGGGCACGTTGATCGGCTTCCAGTCGGCCGGCCGCGCTTCGATGGGCATCATGGACCAGCCCTTCACGAAAGAGCGTTATTTCGCCGACGGCGAGGCCGCATGGTATTTCGGGCCGGATGGTGAACGCAAGATCCGCACGCGCGAATGCGCTTCGCTGTCGGATGCTGTGCTGTTCACCACGACACCCCATATCTTCACGGCGGAAGAAAAGCCCCTTTACGACAAGGTGCAGGATCAGGTTCGCCTTTTCCGTTATGGCGTGGATTGTTACGCCTATTGCCTGCTTGCCGCCGGCCATGTCGATCTGGTGATCGAATCGGGCCTGAAGCCCTATGATGTCGGCGCCCTCATTCCAGTGATTGAACAGGCGGGTGGCATCATCACCACCTGGGATGGGGGTCGTCCGGAAAATGGCGGCCGCATTCTGGCAGCCGGTTCCAAAGCCGTGCACGAACAGGCGCTCGCCATTCTTTCAAAACTGTAGATGGTACGACTGACGGGGATGGCGCAAACCGCGCCATCCCCGTCATCGCCGCGTCATTCCGGCGCGAAAAAGGCGTCAATGGCCGCCAGCGCCTGTTTGCGGAAAACGTCGCGCTCATGCAGCAATTCATGGCGCGCGCCGGTTATGGGAAGAAGCTGCGCCGCGCGGAAGTTGCGCGAGAGTTCCTCCTGCGCCTTATAAGGCGTGATCGTATCCAGCATCGGCGCAAGAATGAGGGTGGGAATGGTTATGTCCGTCAGATGGTCCTGACGGGTCACCCAACCCATTGTTTTCAGCGCTTCATAAACCCATCGCGCTGTCGGTGCGCCGATGAAGAGTTCCGGAAATTGCCGATGCAGCGCAAGATTTCTGGCAAAACGTCTGGCGTCAGAGGTCAGCGGGTTGCCATCGAAATCCCGTTCGCGCTGATCCCTGCCGAGTTGAAGCTTTCCAAGACCCAACAGGCTTAAAGCGGTCGCGACCAGCCGGATGACTGACGACGGAACGGATTGCTGGCTGTCCAGCTCGATAAAGGGCGAACAAAGCGCCAGACGGTCGATCCTGTTCGACAGGCCGGGTGCTGCGGCCAGTGCTGCAAGTGCGCCGGTTGAATGCGCGATCATGAAGAATGGCAGCCGGGTATCCGGCAGCACCACCTGTTCGAGAAACAAACTTATATCGCGCTTGTAGTCGGAAAAACGTCGTACATGCCCGGCGCCTGGCTTCTTCAGCAGCCGTTCGGAACCGCCCTGCCCGCGCGTATCGAAGGTCGCGACCCAGAATCCCATGGCCGTCAGATCGCTGACGGTCTCGAAATATTTCTCGATACATTCGTTGCGACCATGCAGCAGAACCACGGTTCCGCGCGCAATGTGTCGGCTGGCGCGGAAGATCGCGTATCGAAGCTGTTTGCCGCCGTGGCCGGTGAAATAACCGACGGTATGGTTGCCGGGAACCGGGTTGTCTTCGCTCTCGCGCAATGTGGCTTCGATCATCGGTCTTTTCCGGCTTCTCTGCCTTTTCGGGATAGGTCGGCGGCGGCGGAAGGTCAAAGAAAAAATTGCCGGAACCGTCGGTTAAAGCAGTCGCGGTTCCGGCGAATAGGACAGAAGAAGAAGGGACGTTATTGCTTCTGCCACGGAGCATGTCTCCGATGACGGATATTTATGGCTCTCAAACTGAACGATCCTGGAACCGGATGTTCAGCGATGGTTCATCTTGTTGTCGCCCTTTCCGCTTTAATGCGCCCCCTTGACGGAGCGCCAAGCCATTCCCATCTCATTCATGCGGCCGCCAGAACGGGGCCGCGCCATATGTCCGGCCGTCGCCAGAACGGGACGCCGGATCAACCGCAAACAGTCGCTTCATAAGGAGGACACCATGCGTCACGTCGATTTTTCCCCCCTCTATCGCTCCACCGTCGGTTTCGACCGTCTTTTTTCGATGCTCGACGGCCTCGGCCAGCCCGAACAGGCCCAGTCCTATCCGCCCTATAACATCGAGCGGACGGGTGAAAACGCCTATCGTATAACCATGGCGGTTGCCGGTTTCGATGAAACGGAACTCAGCATAGAATCCCGTGCCAATACGCTGACGGTGAAAGCCGAGAAGGCTGCAGATGAGAAGTCGTCTGAAGGCGAGTTCCTGTATCGCGGCATTGCCACGCGCGCTTTCGAACGCCGCTTCCAGATGGCCGATCATGTCGAAGTCCAGACCGCTTCCCTGAAGAATGGCCTGCTTCACATCGATCTCGTCCGCAATATTCCGGAAGCCATGAAACCGCGCCGTATCGCGATCTCCTCCGACAGCGCAGATGCGCCGAAGACGATCGAGGCACAGATCACGCCGGCCCAGGTCAACTAAGCCGATCCGGATATCAAACGAACGGCCCCGTTAAGGGGCCGTTTTTGTTTGCCGAAAATTCAGCCCTCAGCGGGTGGATACTGCCGCGCCTTCCGCAGCGACAGTTTCCGTTATCGCTGCTTTTTCATGGGCCTTGCGGGCATAACGCTGGGCCAGCACTGCGCAGACCATCAGCTGAATCTGATGGAAGAGCATGATTGGCAATACGATTGCGCCGATGCTCTGGCCGGCGAAGATCGCTCCTGCCATGGGCACGCCGCTGGCAAGGCTCTTCTTCGACCCGCAGAAGGTGATGGTGATTTCATCCGCCTTGTCGAAACCGAGCGCCCGGCTGCCGAACATCGTCACGCAGAGAACAAGCGCCAGAAGAACGATATTGATGCCGATGACAACGCCGATATCGCGCACGGAAAACGTCTGCCATATGCCTTCGATAACTGCTTCGGAGAAGGCAAGATAGACCACCATCAGGATGGAACCGCGATCGACCGGCGACAGTAATTTCTTGCGTGCCCTGATCCAGTCACCGATCCAAGGCTGCAGCACCTGGCCGGCGATGAAGGGCAAGAGCAGTTGCAGGAAGATTTGCAGGAACGCATCCAGCGAAAATCCACCACCATGGCCACCGACCGTGAACAGCAGCCCGACCAGCAGCGGTGTCAGCACCATGCCGAAAATATTCGAGGCGGAGGCTGAACAGATCGCGGCAGGCACGTTTCCGCCTGCCATGGATGTGAAGGCGATGGACGATTGCACCGTCGACGGCAGGACGCAGAGAAACAGCACACCCATATAAAGCGGTGCCGGCAGAATGCTCTCGGGAATGAAACCGATCGCCACGCCCAGCAATGGGAAAAGGCCGAAGGTGACGAGAAGGATCGCCATGTGCAGGCGCCAGTGCAAGATACCCGCAATCACCACATCCCGCGACAGCCGCGCGCCGTGGAGAAAAAACAGCAATGCGATTGCCAGTTTCGTGGCAAGCCCGAAATACACCGCTGGCTGTCCGCTGATCGGCAAAAGGGAAGCCAGGATCACGGTGGCCACCAGCATCATGGTGAAACGGTCAGGCAGGAAGCGGGTCATGGGAGGTCTTTCCGACATCGGTTTTGCTTGAAATATCCCATACTATCGCTCATCATGAATTCGGATGCAAAGACTAACAGTTATCACGATATGAGATAAATGCTGAACCTTCAACATCTTGCCAGCTTCGTGATGCTTCAGCAAACCGGCAGCTTCACGCTGGCTGCCGAGCGGCTGGGTATCGGCCAATCCACCGTCAGCCAGCATATTCAGCGGCTTGAGGCGGCACTTGGCCGTCGGTTGATTGCGCGCAGCACCCATCAGGTGAAGCTGACGGGCGAAGGCGAGGCGCTGCTCGGTTATGCCCGCAATATGCTGGAGATCGACAGCAGGGTTTCATCGCTGTTCAGCGAAAACCGCCTGCGCGGGCGCTTAAGGCTCGGCGTTTCCGAGGATTTCGTCGCCAGCCGGCTCACTGCCATTCTGGAAGAATTCATCCGCCTGTATCCCTTGGTCGATCTGGAGCTGACGGTGTCGCTGAGCGGCGTGCTTTACCAGATGCAGGATAATGGCGAGTTGGACGTCGTGCTCGCGAAACGTCGACTCGGTGATAAGCTCGGCCACTTCCTGTACCGCGAACCTCTGGTATGGCTCGCGCGTGACCCGGAGCGAATGCTGAGCCAACCGGACGCCCTGCCGTTGATCGCCTTTCCGCCGCCAAGCATTACTCGAAAGGCGGCACAGGAAGCGCTGGATCGGGCAGGTCTCGCGTGGCGGATCGTCTGCACCTGTGGCAGCCTTAGCGGACTGACCGCTGCCGCAAGGGCGGGCATGGGGATCCTCGTGCAACCGCGCAGCATGGCGCCAGCCGGCCTCAGGGAGATTGCGGCTGATGTGCTGCCGGCGCTCGAAGACGTGGAATTCGTGCTTCAGCCAAGTAAGGGCGCGGACACAAAACTGGTGCGCGCCCTTTCCGATCTGGTATCCAGCAAGAGCATCGCACCGGGCAGTTTTGCGTAAAAAAGACGCTTGCTTGCGTCAATCTTCCCGTTTCGAGAGGCAGCGGCCAACACTATCACGCCACCCCGCGATGGCGCTCTTACGCTCAGTCTCATCCATATCTGGCAGAAAACGGCGATCCCGTTTCCAATGGGCGGCAAAGGCCTCCCGGTCCGGCCAGATGCCGGCGCGCGATGCTGCGAGCCATGCCGCACCGAGAATGGTGGTTTCCAGGAATACCGGCCGGTCGACCGGTGCAGCGAGAATGTCCGCCAGCCGCTGCATGGTCCAATCCGAGGCAACCATGCCGCCATCGACCCGGAGCACCGTCTTGCCATTGTCGCCCGCCCAGTCGTTGCGCATGGCATCCAGAAGATCGAAAGTCTGATAGGCGACACTTTCGAGAGCCGCACGGGCAAACTCCGCAGGGCCGGTGCCACGCGTCAGGCCGAAAATCGCGCCCCGCGCTTCGGCATCCCAATAGGGCGCGCCAAGGCCGGTGAAGGCCGGCACGAGGTAAACCCGCTGCTTGGGATCAGCCTTTTCGGCAAGGGCGCTGACTTCAGACGCGACCGATATGAAACCGAGCTCGTCACGCAGCCATTGCACGGCGGCGCCGGCAATGAAGATCGAGCCTTCGAGCGCATAGGTCGTCACGCCATCGAGACGGTAGGCAATGGTCGTCAGCAACCGGTTTGTCGAGGCGACCCGGTCGGTGCCGGTATTGAGAAGCGCAAAGCAGCCGGTGCCATAGGTCGATTTCATCATGCCGGGTTCGAAGCAGGCGTTACCGATAACGGCAGCCTGCTGATCACCGGCGACGCCGAGGATCGGAATTTCCGCACCCAGAAGCGCCTTGTCCGTTACGCCGAAATCGGCAGCGCAATCAAGCACCTCCGGCAGCATGGCGCGGGGAATGTCGAGGATGGACAGCAATTCGTCATCCCAGGCATTGTCCTCGATATTGTAGATCAGCGTGCGCGAGGCATTGGTGGCGTCGGTCACATGGCGGCGACCGCCGGTGAGGCGATAGATCAGGAAACTGTCGACCGTGCCGAAGCAGATTTCGCCCTTCACGGCTTTTTCGCGAAGGCCGCTGACGCTGTCGAGAAGCCATTTCAGCTTCGTGCCGGAAAAGTAGGGGTCGAGCAGCAGACCGGTCTTTTTCGAAAAGAGCGGCTCCAGCCCCCTTCGTTTCAAATCCTCGCAAATTGGTGCAGCACGGCGATCCTGCCAGACAACGGCCCGATGCACGGCCTCACCCGTATTACGGTCCCACAGCACGGTCGTTTCGCGCTGATTGGTGATACCGATCGCCTCGATATCGGAAGCGGAGATACCGGCATCGGCAAGCGCCAGCCGGATTGTTTCAAGCACGCTTTTCCAAATATCCTCGGCATCGTGTTCGACCCAGCCGGAGGCCGGGAAATGCTGCGGAAATTCTCGCTGGCCGACACCGATGACCCGCATGTCGCGATCAAAGACCATCGACCTTGTCGATGTCGTCCCCTGATCGATCGCCAGAATATAACCGCCCATTATGTCACTCCCTTTCAAACGCAATGACGGGGCGGCAAAGCCGCCCCGGTTTAAGATTTCACGCAGACATTACTTCTGCCAGCTTTTGACCAGCTCGTCGTAATTGACGGTGACCGGCTTTTCCTTTTCGTTGGCAATCTTCAGCTGCGGTGCCAGATTGCCCTTCGAAACGGCGTCCTTGTTCCAGTAGTCGATATCGTGTTCTTCCGCCAGTTTTGGGCCGATATCGCCCTGCACACCGGCGCGCTCGATACGGGCCATGACTTTTTCCTGCTCGGCGCAGAGCGAGTCCATTGCGGCTTGAGCGGTTTTGGCACCCGAAGATGCATCGCCAATTGCCTGCCACCAGAGCTGTGCCAGCTTCGGATAGTCAGGCACGTTGGTGCCGGTTGGCGACCATTGCACGCGAGCGGGCGAGCGATAGAACTCGATCAGACCACCAAGCTTGGCGGCCCGGTCCGTGAAGCTCTTGTGATGGATGGTGGTATCGCGAATGAAGGTTAGACCAACATGGCTCTTCTTCACATCCACGGTCTTGGAAGTTACGAACTGCGCGTAAAGCCATGCGGCCTTGGCGCGATCGTCAGGGGTGGATTTCATCAGCGTCCACGAACCCACGTCCTGATAACCGAGCTTCATGCCGTCCTTCCAGTAGACGCCATGCGGGGAAGGTGCGACGCGCCATTTCGGCGAACCGTCCTCGTTCACGACAGGCAGGCCGGGCTTGGCCATATCGGCAGTGAAGGCTGTGTACCAGAAGATCTGCTGGGCAATGTTACCCTGCGCCGGCACCGGACCGGATTCGGAGAAGGTCATGCCCTGCGCTTCTGGCGGCGCAAATTTCTTCAGCCATTCGAGATATTTTTCGATGGAATAGACCGACGCCGGACCGTTGGTATCGCCGCCGCGTGCCACGCACGAGCCGACCGGCTGCGACTTGTCGTTGACCTTGATGCCCCATTCATCGACAGGCAGGCCGTTTGGCAGGCCCTTGTCGCCGTTGCCGGCCATGGAAAGCCAGGCATCGGTGAAGCGCCAGCCAAGCGACGGGTCCTTCTTGCCATAGTCCATATGGCCGAAGACCTTCTTGCCGCCGACATCACGGCCGGTGAAGAATTCGGCAATATCCTCATAGGCCGACCAGTTTACGGGCACACCAAGGTCGTAGCCGTATTTGGCCTTGAAATCGGCCTTGTTCTTGTCGTCGTTGAACCAGTCGTAGCGGAACCAGTACAGGTTCGCGAATTGCTGGTCGGGAAGCTGGTAGAGCTTCTTGTCCGGTGCCGTCGTAAAGGCGCTGCCGATGAAATCCTTGAGATCCAGGCCGGGATTGGTGACGTCCTTGCCCTCATTTGCCATGAAATCCGTGAGGTTGCGCACCTGCTGGTAACGCCAATGCGTGCCGATGAGGTCGCTGTCATTCACCCAGCCGTCATAGAGGTTCTGGCCGGTCTGCATCTGGGTCTGAATCTTTTCGACGACGTCACCTTCCTGGATGATGTCGTGCGTGACCTTGATGCCGGTAATAGCGGTAAACGCCGGTGCCAGGACCTTCGATTCATATTCATGTGTTGTCAGGGATTCGGAAACGACCTTGATGTCCATGCCAGCAAAAGGTTTCGCGGCATCGATAAACCATTGCAGTTCCTTTTCCTGATCTGCACGCGAAAGCGACGACATATCGCCGATTTCCTTGTCCAGAAATTGCTTTGCCTCCTCCATTCCGGCGAAAGCGGAACCTGTCATTGCCAGCAGCATGGCTGCCGTCGTCGTCATCAGATGCCGTCGCATATCAGTCCTCCCAAGGGTTGCGATTGCACGAAGTCTGCCGGGTGCGGTTTTCCTCCGCCGCACCGTTCTTCCTGCTCTAGACGAAACGGAAAACGCCAATTGCGTAAACCGCCGATAGAGCGAGAGCCCACCACAGGTTCGGGCCGACCAGCCCGAGCCATGCAAGATGAATGAAAGCGCTGCCGAGCAGCGAAATGAACAACCTGTCGCCACGCGTTGTCTCGAAGCGCAGCAGGCCGAAGCGGGGGTTGCCGCCGGGCGAGAACTGTTCCCAGAACCACATCCCAACCAGCAACACGGCGATTGCACCGAAAAACGCGGCCGTCTGCCAGGTCCATGCCATCCAGGTAAAATCGGGCATCTTCGTCATGTCAAACCCTCCCCAGCGCAAAGCCCTTGGCGATGTAATTGCGAACAAACCAGATCACCAGCGCACCGGGAATGAGCGTCAGCACGCCGGCGGCGGCGAGCAGGCCCCAGTCCATGCCGGCGGCAGAAACGGTTCTCGTCATGGTCGCGGCGATCGGCTTGGCGTCGGTCGTCGTCAGCGTGCGGGCGATCAGAAGCTCGACCCACGAGAACATGAAGCTGAAGAAACAGGCGACACCGATGCCGGAGGCAATGAGCGGCATGAAAATCTTCACGAAGAATTTCGGGAAGGAATAGCCGTCAATATAGGCGGTCTCGTCGATTTCCTTCGGTACACCCGACATGAAACCTTCGAGAATCCACACCGCCAGCGGCACGTTGAACAGGCAATGCGCCAGCGCCACGGCAATATGCGTGTCGATCAGCCCGAAAGCGGAATAGAGCTGGAAGAAGGGCAGCGCGAAGACGGCGGGTGGCGCCATGCGGTTGGTCAAAAGCCAGAAGAACAGGTGCTTGTCGCCCAGGAAGCGGTAACGGGAGAAGGCATAGGCCGCCGGGAGGGCCGCCGAGACCGAGATCACCATATTCATGACGACGTAGATGATCGAGTTGATGTAACCCGAATACCAGGATGAATCCGTGAAGATCGTCCGATAATTCTGCAACGTCGGCTGGTGCGGATAAAGCGTCATCGACGAGACGATTTCTGTGTTCGTCTTGAAGCTCATATTGATAAGCCAGTAGATCGGCACGAGCAGCAGGATGATGTAGATCGTCGGCACCAGCCAGGAAAAGCGCGATGGCCCATGGCGGCGGCGCGATCGTGAATTCGCAGCAAGGCCTGATATTCTTGCCGAACTGGCTCTTACCGGTGGATTGCCGATACCGTTGAGTTCCACGCTTGTGGTGACATCAGAGGCGCTCATGTCTCAAGTCTCCGCGTCGTGGCTGGTCATCACGGTGTAGAACACCCAGGACAACAGCAGGATGATGAGGAAGTAGATCAGCGACATGGCGGCCGCGGGACCCAGATCGAACTGGCCGAGCGCTACCTTGACGAGATCGATGGACAGGAAGGTGGTGGAATTTCCGGGGCCGCCGCCGGTGACGACGAAAGGCTCGGTGTAGATCATGAAGCTGTCCATGAAGCGCAGCAGGAATGCGATCAGCAGCACCCGCTTCATCTTCGGCAACTGAATGAACCGGAAAACCGCAAAGCGCGATGCGCCATCGATCCTTGCTGCCTGATAATAGGCATCCGGAATGGAGACGAGGCTGGCGTAGCACAGGAGGACGACGAGGCTTGTCCAGTGCCACACATCCATGATGACGACGGTGATCCATGCGTCGACGGGATCGTTGACGTAGTTGTAATCAAGCCCAAGCTGATTGGCGTAATAACCCAGCAACCCGATATCGCTGCGGCCGAACACCTGCCAGATCGTGCCTACCACATTCCATGGCACCAAAAGCGGCAGCGCCATGGTGACGAGGCAGACCGGCACGCCGATGCCGGATTTGGGCATCTTGAGCGCGATGAATATGCCGAGCGGAATTTCAATCGCCAAAATGATGCCGGAAAATACCAGATTGCGTCCGAGCGCGTTCCAGAAACGGTCGGAGCCAAGAATTTCCTGAAACCATTGGGTTCCCGCCCAGAAGAATTGATTGTTGCCGAAAGTATCCTGCACCGAATAGTTCACGACCGTCATCAGCGGGATGACGGCGGAAAATGCGACCAGCACCAGAACCGGCAGCACCATGAACCACGCTTTGTTGTTCCAGGTCTTTTCCATGGTCAGGCCCCCATCTTCACACGCCAGGAATCGGCAAAGACACCGATAGCGGCCGGATCGAAGCGAACACCCGCTTCTGCCGGAATGTCCTCCTCCTCCGGAACGACAATCGCAAGCTTTTGGCCGGCGAACCGGGCGCGAACGATCTTTTGCCGGCCGATATCCTCGACCTTGTCGACGGTGATGGGCATGCCACCCCGCTCCAGCCGAACGAATTCCGGGCGGATGCCGATTTCGATCCGCTTCGATCCATCCACCACCGGCACGCCGGCAAGCGGAACGCCAAGGCCGCCGACAACCGCCGTTGCGCCATCGATGCTGGCAGGCATCACATTCATGCCGGGCGAACCGATGAAGTAACCGACGAACGTATGTCCCGGGCGTTCGAAAAGCTCGGCGGGTGTGCCGATCTGGACGATCTGACCGTCATACATGACCACCACCTTGTCGGCGAAAGTCAGCGCTTCGGTCTGGTCGTGCGTAACGTAGACCATGGTGAAACCGGACTGGCGGTGGAGGCGCTTCAACTGCGAGCGCAGCACCCATTTCATATGCGGATCGATCACCGTCAGCGGCTCGTCGAAGAGGATGGCATTGACGTCGGATCGCACCAACCCGCGCGCCAGCGAAATTTTCTGCTTCTGGTCCGCCGTAAGTCCGCGCGCGTGGCGTTTTGCCATGCCGGAAAGATCGGTCATCTCGAGGATTTCCCGCACGCGGCGGTCGATTTCGGCCTCCGGCACTTGCCGGTTGCGCAGCGGAAAAGCCAGATTGTCATAGACTGTCATCGTGTCGTAAACGACCGGAAACTGGAATACCTGGGCGATGTTGCGATCTTCGGTGGAAAGATCGGTGACATCCGTTCCGTCAAAGGCGATGCGACCTTCCGAGGGGCGCAGCAAGCCGGAAATGATGTTAAGCAACGTGGTCTTGCCGCAGCCGGAAGGGCCAAGCAGCGCATAGGCACCGCCATCCTCCCATTCGTGATGAACTTCCTTCAGGGCATAATCACCTGCCGCCTGCGCCTTGGCGTTGTAAGCGTGGCGAATATGATCGAGCGTGATGCGTGCCATGATCGATCTCCCCTTAAGCCGCTTCGCCGATGGCGTGGCCGTGCGTATCGAAAGCCATCAGGTGCCGCGTATCGAGAAACAGTTCGATCTCCGTGTCCGGCTCGATGTCGTGAATGCCCTGCGCCAGCATCACCCAACGCTGGCCTGAAAATTCCACATGTACGAAGCTTTCCGATCCGGCGATCTCCGAGATCAGTGTCCGCGCCCGGATGGATTGCGCCGCCTGCCCCTTTTGCTGTGGGAAAAGATGATGTGGCTGGAAGGCAATGGTCACTGGACCGTCAGGCATGGCGGCAAGATGCGCTGGCACCGGCACAACCGCATGGTCGGCGCGCGTGAAGGCGCCGCCCGTCTTGATGACCTCGATGGTGTTGAGTGGCGGATCGGCAAAGATTTTCGCGGTCACGATATCCACCGGACGCCTGTAAACCTCGATCGTGCGGCTGAATTGCGTTACCTTGCCCTCGTTCAGCGTCGCGGTATTGCCACCAAGCAGCAGAGCTTCGGAGGGTTCCGTCGTGGCATAAACGAAGATCGCACCGGATTCGGCAAAGATGCGCGGCAATTCCTCACGCAACTCCTCACGCAGCTTGTAATCGAGATTTGCGAGAGGCTCGTCGAGGAGCACCAGATTGGCGTTTTTGACGATGGCGCGGGCAAGTGCCGTGCGTTGTTGCTGGCCACCGGAGAGGTTGAGAGGCGTACGATCGAGATAGGGCGTCAGCCTCAGAAGCTCGGCGGCCTTCCTCACCTCCCTGTCGATCGTTGCCTTGTCCTTGCCGGCAACGCGCATCGGCGAGGCGATGTTTTCATAAACGCTGAGCGCCGGATAATTGATGAACTGCTGATAGACCATGGCGACATTGCGCTTCTGAACCGGCCAGCCCGTCACGTCCTCCCCATTAAAGAGAATCGTACCGCCACTTGGCTTGTCCAGCCCGGCCATCAGCCGCATGAGTGTCGTCTTGCCCGAAAGTGTCGGTCCAAGCAGGACGTTCAGGCTTCCGCGCTGCAACGTCAGATCGGTCGGGTGAATATGATATTCACCGCCGGCCATCTTCGAGACGTTTCGCAATTCAAGCATGGTGATCCAAAGCCTCCTCCGCTTTTTGATTCGGATCGTCAGATTGCCTTCAAGCGTCCACCTGCAATGTCATCGATGTAATCCTCCAGCCCGCGCACATCTTCGGGGGTAAAGAAAAGCCCCTGCTTGGTGCGGCGCCACAGAATATCCTCCGCCGTCAGCGCCCATTCCCGGGCCATCAGCCAGCGCACCTCGGCCTCATAAAGCGTGCCGCCGAAATGCCGTCCCAGCCCTGCCATGTCCCCGGCATTGCCAATAATCGACGCGGCGTCCGTTCCGTAGCAGCGGATGAGCCGCTTCGCATGCCGCTCATCGAGGAAAGGATAACGCGACCGCAGGGCCGTGACCTCTCCCGCATAAGCCTCGGCACCGAAATTTCCGCCCGGCAAATGTGAACCGGCCGTCCACGGCGAGCCCTTTTCACCCAGCGCATCACCGATTTTTTCAAGAGCATGTTCGGCAAGCCGCCGATAGGTGGTGAGCTTGCCACCGAAGATATTGAGAAGCGGCGCTTCGCCTTCAGCTCCTTCGGTTTTCAGCACATAATCGCGGGTTGCCTCCTGCGCTTTCGATGCGCCGTCGTCAAACAGCGGCCGCACGCCGGAATAGGTCCAGACGATATCGGCCGACGTCACCGGTTCAGCGAAATATTCGCTCGCCGCGTTGCAAAGATAGCTGATCTCCTCGTCGCTGATCTTAACAGCCCGGGGGTCGGCGGTATAGTCGCGATCCGTCGTGCCGATCAGGGTAAAATCCTGCTCATAGGGGATGGCGAAGATGATGCGCCCGTCCGGGTTCTGGAAAAAATAGGCGCGCGGATCGGAAAACTTCTTGCGCACGATGATGTGGCTGCCCTGCACGAGGCGGACATTGTGGACATTGTTTTTACCGAACGTCGCAGCCAGAACCTTGTCCACCCAGGGGCCAGCCGCATTTACCAGCATGCGCGCCCGGTAGGTCGCGGTTTCTCCGGCACCATTTTTCGTTTCGACCCGCCAGAAGGCGCCTTCGCGGCGTGCCGAAACGACCTGCGTGCGGTTGAGGATCAAGGCGCCGCGATCGGCGGCATCGCGGGCGTTCAGCACCACAAGACGGGCATCGTCCACCCAGCCGTCAGAATATTCGAAAGCCCGGGCAAAAATCGGCTTCAGCGGTTTCCCTGCGGGATCACGGCGCAGATCGAGCGAGCGGGTGGCGGGCAAAAGCTTGCGGCCGCCGAGATGGTCATAAAGAAAAAGCCCGAGACGCACGAGCCAGGCCGGGCGCACGCCGCCCTTCTGGAATGGCAGAACAAAGCGCATAGGCCAGATGATGTGCGGCGCCATGGCCCACAACACCTCGCGCTCCATCAGCGCTTCTCGCACCAGACGAAATTCGTAATGTTCGAGATAACGCAAACCGCCATGAATGAGCTTTGTGGCGGCCGACGAGGTGCCGGAGGCAAAATCGTTCATTTCCGCAAGCGCAACAGAATAACCCCTGCCGACAGCGTCACGCGCGATGCCGCAGCCGTTGATGCCGCCGCCGATCACGAAAACATCGTGGATTGCCTCGTCAGACATGGACCCTCCCGTGCTTTCATCGACGCTCTCCTCATCGATATATTGAAAGCACGGACATCTAATTTGAAGACAAAACGAATGTCAAACGAAATTCCGGGGCGGTTCGGATCAAGGCTCCCCAACCTCGGTTTCAATCAACCTGACGTCATGATCGGCACAGATGGATCGGATCGAATCGACCGGACAATGATCGGTAATGAAGGTGTGCACCTGTGAAAGATGGCCGATGCGCACCGGCGCCGTCCGCTCGAATTTCAGTGAATCCGATACAAGAATGACGTGGCGAGCGTTGGACATGATCGCCTGGGCAACCTTGACCTCGCGAAAGTCGAAATCCAGCAAAGCGCCGTCTTCATCGATTGCAGAAACGCCGATGACGGCGAAATCGACCTTGAACTGGCGGATAAAATCCACTGCGGCCTCACCAACGATGCCGCCATCGGAACCGCGCACGACGCCGCCAGCGATCACCACCTCGATGCCCGGAAAAACCCGTAACCTATTGGCAACATTAATATTGTTGGTGATGACCATCAGCTCGTGATGATCCGCCAGCGCTTCGCCCACCGCCTCGGTCGTCGTACCTATATTGATGAAAAGCGAGGAGTTGTTGGGGATTAGGGCAGCGGCAGCGGCGCCGATCGCCTGCTTTTCGGAGGAGGCGATCGCACGGCGTGCCTCGTATTTGACGTTTTCGTTGCCGCTCGGAAAAAGTGCGCCGCCATGGATGCGCGTCAGCACCCGCGTATCGCAGAGATCGTTGAGGTCCTTGCGGATCGTCTGTGGCGTTACCGAAAACCGCGTGGCCAGCTCGTCCACCAGCACACGCCCGCTTGCTTTCGCCAGCGCAACGATTTCATCCTGACGCGGTGTGAGCATCATTTCACCCTCCCTCCTCTTTCAATTTTTTCGTTTTATTGAAGAGCGAACGAAAAACCAATGTCAAGGGACGGTTTTGTGGCGCCGATCAGGTCCACTTGCGGAGGTATGCGAAAAACGTATCCGCACGGACCATCAAGATTATTAGCCGGCTTTCTGAATTGACATCGGGACCGGCTCCGGCAGGCCGATCTCGGAAAACGCAGAGATTGCAGCACCAAACGCATCACCGATGCCGATCAATATAGGCTCGTTCACGCCCAGGCGCTCAACCGCCGCAGCCAGTTGCACAAGCGAACCGCACCAGCGCTGCTCATTTTCGCGACTGACGGAAATCATGATGGCGACGGGCGTAGAGGCCGGCATGCCATGCGCCAGAAGGGCTTCCTCGATGCTGGCAGCGGTTCGCCCGCCCATGTAAAAAACCGTGGTCACGGAAGGGTTCGACAGGGACTGCCAGTCTATATTCTCGGGCAGCTTGCCCTGTCTGGAGTGCCCGGTGACGAAGCGGACCGACTGGGCGTGATCGCGGTGGGTGAGGGAAACGCCGAGCCGCGAAGCCATGGCGCTTGCCGCGGTGATGCCGGGTACGATTTCGACCGGGATGTTTTCAGCCTCCAGCGCCGCGATCTCCTCGCCGGCGCGTCCAAAAATCATCGGATCGCCGGATTTCAGCCGCACTACCCTTTTGCCGGCCTTGGCAAGGCGGATCATCATGTCGTTAATATCTTCCTGCTTGCAGCTTTCCCGGCCGCCGCGTTTGCCAACAAGCATACGCTTCGCCTCCCGCCGCGCCAGTTCCAGCACCTCGGATGAAACGAGATCGTCGAACAGAATGACATCCGCCGCCTGGAGGGCGCGTACCGCTTTCAGCGTCAGCAGCTCGGCATCGCCCGGTCCGGCACCGACCAGCGTCACAAGGCCACGTCCCGATCCTCTCCGACCGGCTTGCGTGCCGATGTCTGTTAGCAGCCTTTCTTCGCTGCCCTCATCCAGCCTTTCGGTAAACGCTAGATCGACAAATTTCTCCCAGAATGATCGCCGCGCCGGGCCGGGCGCGAGGCGTATATTGACCCGCTCTCGGATGGTCTGGGCAAGCGCCCCCCAATCCTTGAGAGCGTGCGGCAGCAAAGTCTCGATGCGCCGGCGAATGGCCTGCGCCAGAATGGGTGCGGCGCCATCGGTGGAGATCGACACCACCACCGGCGAACGATTGACGATGGAGCCAAACTGGAACTGGCAGAATTCCGGCTTGTCGATGACATTGACAGGCACGCCGGCTGAGCGCGCGGCATTGTAAAATCTTCCCGCCTCTTCGTCGGTCTCACAATCCGCCAGCGCCAGTTCCGCGCCTTTGAAACTATCCGGACCCCAGGAACGGTCATGCCATGTCAGCATCTGGCTTGTCGAAACGAGCGCCGCAAAGCAATCCGAAAGCTCGCTTTCCTCGCAATAGAGGTGAAGTTCCGCCCCGCAGGCAAGCAGCAGTTCCGCTTTCCATGCGGCCCCATCCGATCCGCCCGCCAGCACCACGCGCTTGCCCTCAAGCCCCCAGAAGACCGGCAACTTGGCGAGCTTCTCCATGCGGTTCGGTTCATTCCGCTGCAGTTTTAAGGCATCCATCGATGATCCCCCTGATCTCGGCGCGGCAGGAGCCGCAATTGGTTCCGGCATTCAACGCAGCACCTATGGCTTCGACGCTGTGGTAGCCATCGCGGACGGCAGCCGTGATCTGGTTGACCCCGACATTGAAGCAGGAGCAGACCGTCGCCCCCGGATCGGCGCGACCGGCGCCGGGACGCCCGGCGACCAGCGCAAAACGCATGCGCAAATCCTCATGGCGTTCGTTCAGCTGTGAAATCGCCCAGTTGCGGGCAACGGCCACCGGCTCTCTGGCGACGAAGAGCGCTGCCAGCAGGGTATCACCGTCGAAGAAAGCAAGCCGCAGATCGCCCGTCTGCCGGTCACTGTAACCCAGAGGCTCAACCCTGATATCGATGCCGAAAACCTGTCGCGCCCAGAGCGTCCAGTCCTGCGGCTGTTCCTCGAAGGCAAGCTCCATGCGGTAGCCGCCATCCGCCTTCGCAACTGCCCAATAGGCGCAGCCCGGCGCATCAGGCCGGGTGCGGGAGATCGCAAATCCATAGGCTTTCGCCACAAAACGTCGTGCACTCACGCCGACATTCTTCGAAGCGGGCTGGCCGGAATGCGGGTCCGTGACCGCTGGCACGAGCATATCGATGCGGGCCTGCGAGGCGAACTGGTCGTTCCAGTGCATCGGCGCAAACACAGCTCCCCGTGCCTGCCTCTCGCTGACCAGAGCCCGCAGCAGGACCTTGCCGTGCGGGCTTTCAATCTCCACCAGATCGGCGCTGTCGATGCCCAGCAACTGTGCATCGCGCGGGTGAAGTTCGGCAAAGGGTTCGGCGATATGGGCGGTAAGCCGCGCGCTTTTGCCGGTGCGGGTCATGGTGTGCCATTGGTCGCGGATACGGCCAGTATTCAGCGTCAGCGGGTAGTCCGCCGATGTCCTGCCGGTCTCCGGCAGTGCCGTGGCGATGAAGCGGGCCTTGCCATCCGCATGGAAAAAGCGGCCATCCGCGAAAAAGCGGGTCGTGGCGGCTTCACCGGGTTCGGCTTTTGGCCATTGAAACGGTGTCATCGTATCGTAGGAATCACGGTCGATCCCGCCGATATCGAAATCGCGGCTTCCGGCGTTCTCGAAGCCGGAGAGAGCGGCATGCTCGGCGAAAACCTCAGAAGGTTGCCGGTAGCCGAAGGCGGCGTCAAAACCCATGCGCCGTCCAACTTCGGCGAATTGCCACCAGTCGGCCTTTGCTTCGCCGGGCGCGTCAAGAAAACCGCGCTGGCGGGAAATACGTCGTTCGGAATTGGTGACCGTGCCGTCTTTTTCACCCCAGCCGAGCGATGGCAACAGCACATGGGCGTGGCGGGCGGTATCGGTATTGGCGATGACATCGGACACCACGACAAAGGGACAGGCCTTGATCGCCGCCTCGACGGCACCGGCATCCGGCATGGAAACGACGGGGTTGGTGGCCATGATCCACAGCGCCTTGATGCGGCCATCGGCAACCGCCCCGAACATATCCACGGCCTTGAGGCCAGGCTTCTGCGCAATCGCCGGCGAGGCCCAGAAGCGCTGCACGCGGTCGCGGTCTTCAGCGTTCTCGATCGCCATATGGGCCGCCAGCATATTGGCAAGCCCGCCCACCTCGCGTCCGCCCATGGCGTTGGGCTGGCCGGTCAGCGAAAACGGCCCCATGCCCGGCCGGCCGATGCGGCCTGTGGCGAGATGGCAATTGATGATGGCGTTGACCTTGTCGGTGCCGCTTTGCGACTGGTTGACGCCCTGACTGTAGCAGGTGACGGTTTTTTGCGTGCGTTCGAACAATTCGTAAAAGGAAATCAGTTCCGCGATTGTCAGACCGGTCTTGTCGGCAATCTCCGGCAGGCTGTGCCCGGTCGCTGCCTGCATCGCGGCATCGAGGCCTACTGTGTGGTTTCCAACATAAGCGTTATCGAACGCGGAACTGCCGGAAAGATGGGCCAGAAGACCGGTAAACAGCGCCACATCTCCATCCGGGCGGATGGCGAGGTGCATATCGGCAATATCGGCGCTCATCGTCCGGCGCGGATCGATGACCACCACCTTCATGTCCGGCCGCGCCGCCTTTGCGGCAGCAAGCCGTTGATAGAGGACGGGATGACACCAGGCGAGATTGGATCCGGTGAGGATTACCAGATCGGCAAGCTCCATATCCTCATAGGTGCCAGGCACCGTATCGGCCCCGAAGGCGCGGCGATGGCCGGCGACCGAAGACGACATGCAAAGCCGTGAATTCGTATCGATATTGGCCGATCCGATGAAACCTTTCATCAGCTTGTTGGCGAGGTAATAATCCTCCGTCAGCAACTGGCCGGAAACGTAAAAGGCAACCGAATCCGGGCCGTGCTCGGAAATGGCCTCGGAAAATCTTGAAGCAACGAGTTGAAGCGCTTCGTCCCATGCCACCCGCTTTCCGTGGATTTCGGGATGGAGCAGCCGTCCGTCGAGGTCGATGGTTTCGGCCAGAGCTGAACCTTTGGAGCAAAGTCGACCGAAATTGGCGGGGTGGTCCGGATCGCCTTTGACGGAAACGGTGCCGTCATCGGCAACGGTGGCGATGACACCGCAGCCGACACCGCAATAGGGACAGGTGGTTTTCGTTTCAACGGGCATGGGTTTGCCCCGTGAGCAAGTGGCGTTTACCCCCCTCTGCGCTACCGGACATCTGCCCCTCAAAGGGGTAGATCAATTGTGGCACCGGCTCTATTTTACAGCTTTCGTCTCCGACAAGAGAGATGAAGCGAGAAGCGTGCCACTTGTCGATCTTGCCCCTCGAGGGGGAGATGTCCGGCAGGACAGAGGGGAGTATCGTCGCCAACATCTGATATCACTCCGCCGCAATCATCAAAGTTTCGAGCGCAATCGAAAGCCGCCCGTCGAGATTGCGGAGAGGAATGGTCCTCACCTCACCCTCATCCGCCCCCAACGCCTTGCCGGTCTCCAGCGAAATGACCCAATTGTGCAAAGGACATGTCACCGAAGCCCCGTGCACGATGCCCTGAGACAGCGGGCCGCCTTTGTGCGGGCAATGATCCTCGATGGCGAAGACCTGATTGTCAGCCGTGCGAAATACGGCGATCTTGCCCATAGGCGTTTTCACGCAGCGCGCGCCGCGCAGCGGAATGTCGGAAATGTCGCCAATATCGATCCAGTTGCTGTCCATCGTTCTCACTCCGCTGCCTCGTTGAAACCGATTGCCGCCATCGGCCTGAATTCGTGCTTGTCGTGGCCGGACACACGTTCCGACCAGGGATCGACCTGCGCGAATTTCTGGCTGAAGACGAAGCGGTCAAAATAGGCCCGGCGCTTGTCGGCATCGTCCATGATCTGGCGGCGGACTTCGTCGTAACCGATGCGCTTGGCCCATTTATAGATGCGCTCGAGGTAGCGCGCCTGCTCGCGGTACATCTGGGTCAACGCCACGATATGCTCCAGCGCCTCATCCTCGGTATGGACGAGGCCCAGCACTTCCGTACCCTTGATATCGAGACCAGCGGCACCGGCGAAGTGGATTTCGAAACCGGAATCGACGCAGATGACGCCGATATCCTTGCATGTCGCCTCAGCGCAGTTTCGCGGACAGCCGGAAACCGCAAGCTTCAGCTTGGCGGGCGTCCATGAGCCCCACATGAATTTTTCGATGCGGATGCCGAGGCCGGTGGAATCCTGCGTGCCGAAGCGGCACCATTGTTCTCCAACGCAGGTCTTCACGGTGCGAAGCCCCTTGGCATAGGCCTGGCCGGAAATGAAACCGGCCTTGCCGAGATCGGCCCAGACCGCCGGCAAATCCTCCTTCTCGATGCCGAGAAGATCGATGCGTTGCCCGCCTGTCACCTTCACCATCGGGATTTCGAACTTGTCGACCACATCCGCAATTGCCCGCAGTTCGGAGGAAGATGTGACACCGCCCCACATGCGCGGAACGACGGAATAGGTGCCGTCCTTCTGGATATTGGCATGGACGCGCTCATTTATATAACGCGACTGGTAGTCGTCGGCATATTCGTCGGGAAAATCGCAGACGAGATAGTAGTTGAGCGCAGGTCTGCACTTGGCGCAGCCGCAGGAGGTCTTCCATTCCAGTTCCTGCATCACGGCGGGAATGGTCTTCAGGCCCTTGGCCTTGATGAGACGGCGCACATCATCGTGGCCGAGATCGGTACATTTGCACATGGGCTGCACGGCAGCGGGATTGTAGCTGTCGCCAAGCGTCAGCGTCATCAGCTGTTCGACAAGACCGGTGCAATTGCCGCAGGAGGCGGATGCCTTGGTATGGGCGCGCACATCATCCAGCGAGGTCAGCCCCTTTGAGGTGATGACCGAGGTGATCTTGCCCTTGCAGACGCCGTTGCAGCCGCAGATTTCCGCATCATCCGGCAAGGCTGCAACGGCCGCCATAGGGTCCAGCGGGGACCCTCCCTGATAGGCCTGGCCGAAGATCAGGGTTTCGCGCATGGCGGAAATGTCGGTCGATTTCTTCATCAGGTCGAAGAACCACGAACCATCCGCCGTCTCGCCGTAAAGAACCGCGCCGATGATGCGATTTTCCTTGAGGATCAGGCGCTTGTAGACACCGGCGGTGGCATCGCGCAGCACGATTTCCTCGCGGTCGTCGCCCTCGGCAAAATCGCCGGCGGAAAACAGGTTGATGCCGGTGACCTTCAGTTTGGTATTGGTAACAGACCCATGATACTCGGCTGAACCGCCGCAAAGCCGGTCCGCCAGCACCCGCGCAGATTCATAAAGCGGCGCGACCAGCCCGTAGCACATGCCGCGATGCTCGGCGCATTCGCCAAGCGCATATATCGAGGCATCCGACGTCATCATGCCATCATCCACGACGATGCCGCGATTGACGGCGATGCCGGCTTCCTTGGCGAGACCCGAGGCGGGACGGATGCCGACCGCCATCACCACCATGTCGCCTTTAATGACGCGGCCGTCTTCCAGCTCGATGCCTTCGACCTTCTCCGCGCCGAGAATGCATTTGGTATTGGCCTTGGTGATGATGTCGATGCCGCGCTCGTTCAGCGCCTTTTCCAGAAGATAGGCCGCTGCCGGATCGAGCTGCCGCTCCATGATCGTCGGCATCAGATGGATGACGGTGACGTCCATTCCCTGGCGCTTCAGCCCGTAAGCTGCTTCCAGACCCAGAAGGCCGGCGCCGATGACGATGGCGCGGCCCTTGCCCTCGGCGATCTCAAGCATCTTCGTGACATCGTCGAGATCGCGATAGGCGAGAACGCCCGGCAATTGATGGCCAGGGACGGGAATGATGAAGGGCAGGGAACCGGTGGCGATCACCAGCCTGTCGTAGGAAACGGTGATGCCGTTTTCGCTGGTTACGGTCTTGTTGTCGCGGTCGATGCCGGTGACCTTGGCGCCCTTGTGCAGCGTCACATTGTTGGCCGCGTACCATTCGTCATTGTGGATGACGATATCTTCATAGCTCTTTTCGCCTGAGAGTACTGGCGAGAGCATGATGCGGTCGTAATTGACGCGCGGCTCGGCGTTGAAAATGGTGACGTCGTAGAGGCCGGGGGCGGTTTCGAAAAGGTTTTCCAGCATGCGCCCCGGCGCCATGCCATTGCCGATGATGACGAGTTTTTGCGCCATGGTGGTTACTCCGCAGCTTCGACGAAGCGGTGACGTTCGTAAAGGAACTTCAGCACGGCCTCGCGGCATTTGAGGTAGGTCTTGTCGGATGCAAGCTCGATGCGGTTGCGCGGGCGCGGCAGCGGCACGTCAAGCACTTCGCCGATATGGGCGGCGGGACCATTGGTCATCATCACGATACGGTCGGAAAGCAGCACCGCCTCATCCACATCGTGGGTGATCATGACCATGGTGTTGCCGAGCCGGGCGTGGATTTCCATCACGGCGTCCTGAAGGTGGGCGCGCGTCAGCGCATCCAGTGCGCCGAAAGGCTCGTCCAGCAGCAGGATTTTCGGCTCCATGGCGAGCGCCCGGGCAATGCCGACGCGCTGTTTCATGCCACCGGAAATTTCAGACGGTTTCTTGTCCTTGGCATGGGCCATCTGCACGAGATCCAGATTGCGCATGACCCAGTCATGGCGTTCCGCTTTGGTCTTGGTATTGCTGAAGACCTTCGCGACGGCGAGGTTGACGTTTTCATAAACCGAAAGCCAGGGGAGCAGGCTGTGGTTCTGGAAGACGACGGCGCGTTCCGGGCCAGGTTCGTTGACCTCGCGGTTTTCCAGAAGCACGACGCCTGCTGAGACTTTGGTCAGCCCGGCGATGAGGTTGAGCATGGTGGACTTGCCGCAGCCGGAATGCCCGATGACCGAGACGAATTCGCCCTTGCCGATGGTCAGGTTGATGCCTTTCAGCACCTCGGCGCGCGAACCGCCCTTGTCGAAATATTTGTCGATATGATCGAGTTTCAGATAAGCGTTCATGATGGTCGCCCTTTTAGTTGGCCGCAGCGCCGCGGGTGATGACCTTGCCGAGCGCCGCTACCAGCTTGTCGAGCATGAAGCCGACAACGCCGATGTAAGCGAGTGCCACGATGATGTCGGGCAGGCGCGAGGAGTTCCACGCATCCCAGATGAAGAAGCCGATACCGACCCCGCCGGTCAGCATTTCCGCCGCCACGATGGCGAGCCAGGAGAGGCCGATGCCTATGCGCAGACCGGTGAAGATGTAAGGCGCGGCCGACGGCAGCATGATCTTGAAGAAGAATTCGATCTGGTTGAGCCGCAGCACCTTCGCAACGTTGCGATAGTCCTGCGGAATGTTGCGCACGCCGACCGCCGTATTGATGATGACGGGCCAGATGGAGGTGATGAAGATCACGAAAATGGCCGACGGATTGCTGTCCTGAAAGGCGGCAAGTGAAAGCGGCAGCCAGGCGAGCGGCGGCACGGTGCGCAGGACCTGAAAAATCGGGTCGAGGCCGCGCATGGCCCAGACCGACTGGCCGATGACCGCACCGAGAATGATGCCGGCGATGGCCGCAAGGCCGAAACCGTATGCCACGCGCTCCAGCGAGACCAGCACGCGCAAGCCGAGGCCGATATCCTGCGAACCATTATGGAAGAACGGCGATACGATGAGATCGTAGCTTTCCTCGAATACCTGGCTTGGCGGCGGCAGGGACGAGCCGGGGGCGGAACAGAGCACCTGCCAGACGCCCAGCAGAACGGCGAGGACGACAAATGGCGGTATGATATTGCGGGCCGCCGCAGCACCCAGTTTACGCAGATTGAACCGCGAGGGATGTTTGGGCGGAAGGGTCACGACGTTTGCCTTTTGTACCACCGGTTGCTGCGGCTGTTCCTTGAAATTTCGAGCCAATGCGGACATGGCGTTTCCTTTGGATTTCGGTTGCGGTCAGGGTCTCGCCCCTCATCCGGCCTTTGGTGTCCAACTTTAAATGGCAACCCGGCGGAGGAGGGGCGACACCCGTGTCTCCTCCTCAGGAGGCTGCCTTGATGGAAAGACTTTCGAGATAGGCCGACGGGTTTTCGGGGTCGAAGACCTTGCCGTCGAAGAAGGTTTCCTTGCCGCGCGACGTGGAGGCGGGAATATCGGCAACACCGAGATCCTTTGCAGCGTCGCGCCAGATGTCCTCGCGGTTGACCTTGGCAACCAGCGCCTTCACGTCCGTATCGGGTGCAAATTTACCCCAGCGGATGTTTTCCGTGATGAACCAGCTGTCGTGGCTGCGGAAGGGATAGGACGCGTGATCCTGCCAGAACTTCATCTGCAGACCGGTATTTTCCAGCACGCGGCCGTTGCCGTAATTGATATTGCCCTTGAGGCGGCCAAGAACGTCCTTCGGTGGCACGTTGAACCATTGGCGCTTGCCGAGGATCGTGGACATCTCCTCCTTGTTCGCCATCTCATCGCACCATTGCTGGGCCTCCATCACGGCCATCAGCAATGCCTTGGTGGCGTTGGGGTTCTTTTCCACCCAGTCGGCGCGCATGCCGAGCGCCTTCTCGGGATGCCCTTTCCAGAGTTCCCCGGTGGTACAGGCAGTGAAGCCGATGCCCTGATTGACGAGTTGCTCGTTCCAGGGTTCGCCCACACAGAAGACGTCCATATTGCCGACCTTCATGTTGGCGACCATCTGCGGCGGCGGAACGACGATGGTGGAGACGTCCTTGTCCGGGTCGATGCCGCCGGCGGCCAGCCAATAGCGGATCCACAGATCATGCGTGCCGCCGGGAAATGTCATGGCAGCCTTGATTTCCTTGCCTTCTGCCTTCTTCTTCTCGAAAGCTTCCTTCAGCTTGGACGCGTCGAGCTGAACGCCGGTTTCAGCATATTCTTTGGCGACGGAAATACCCTGGCTGTCGAGATTGAGGCGGGCGATAAGCGCCATCGGCACAGGCACGTTGTTCTGCGTCACCTTGCCGGTATGCATGAGATAGGGCATCGGGGTCAGGATATGCGCGCCATCAATGCCGTTCGATGCGCCGCCGAGCACGAGATTGTCACGTGTCGCACCCCAGGATGCCTGTTTGAGAACCTCGACATCCGGCATGCCATGCTTGGCGAACAGTCCCTTTTCCGCCGCGATGATAAGCGGGGCGGCGTCGGTCAGCGCGATGAAGCCGATTTTCGCGCCCTTCACTTCCGGCTCAGCCGTGGCTGCGAAAGCGCCTGACGGAAAAGCGGTGCGCACGGCGGTAACAAGGGCTGCGGCGGCTGTCGTCTTCAGTATGGTGCGGCGGCTGACATCGCCCGAGAATATCTTTTTCATTCGCATCTTCCCCTTATTGGACCACCGCATGGGTGGCGCGTTCGCTTGCGAAAAAACCTGAAAATAAAAAAACGCCGCTCGGTGTTTGCGCCTTCGGAACGGGAGGTGTTCCGGGCAGCAAAACCTTGCGACGTCTATGTCTGTGAAAGCGCTTATGCCGCGCCCTGCTCGCCCCGATCGCCGTTGACCAGTGCAAAGACGACGAAGCAAGAGGCGTGCCAGTTTTACTTGTGGAAGCTATCGCCTTGGAAAAAAACGGAATTTCCGAGATTGAATCGGACGATTAAATTTTAATCAGTAGAAATTTTGTCTATGGTTTGCGCAAATGGATAAATTCCTCGCTTGAAATTTGCGCAGCTTGCCCGGCCGACGGCTGTCAGGCCTCGCCTTGGGAGATGGAAAACGAGGCAGAACTGCGCACGGAAAAGCCATTCACATAGCCAGCAATGTCTGCGGGATCGAAAACAAAACCGTCCACGAACCGGTCACCCGCCTCCTGCCCTTCGACTCGAATATCGGCATCATCGGGCGCATTGGCATCGCCCAGTGCCGCCCGATAAATATCTGGACGGTAAGCGGACAGGGTGGCCTCCACACCACCTTGCGAAAACTCCGTCTGCCCCCAGCGGATCATCTGGCTGTAAATCCACAGTGCCTGGCTCTGGCGCGGATAATTGGCATGGCCGCCGTGGAAGAGGAAATATTTGTCGATGACCCGGCGGTTGCCCTGGCTGTCGATGTTGAATTCACCGGCAAGCACATGGCGGATGATGCTTTGCGGCGCACCGATATAACGCGGATCGGCAAGTGTCCTGCTCAGATCATCGTGATTTTCCGCAAGGTCGCACCAACGTGCGGCGGCATCGAGCGCCGTCAGCAGCCGGCTGACCGTTTCCTGCTGGCTTTCGGCCCATTCAGGCCGCATCCCGATCACTTTTTCCGGCGCAGACGGCCACAAATCCTGCTTGGCAGCGACGATCCTGCCCACACCGCGCTCGGCGGCAACGATGTTCCACGGTGCACCGACACAGAAACCATCTATGGCGCCCGCCGCCAATGCGTCCGACGTCAATGGCGGTGGTACGACCACCAGTTTGACGTCGTGATCGGGATGAATGCCACCAGCGGCGAGCCAATAGCGAAATTCGTAATTGTGCGAGGAAAACGGGTAGGTCATGCCGAGCGTCGGTGTAGCTTCGCCCCGCGCTCGCATGTCATCCAGCACCTCCTTTAAGGCCTTCGCATTTTCCAGCGCCCCCGCCGTTTCGGAAAGCCCCGTCAACGCCTTCATCCGGGCAAAAAGCCGCGTCGAAAGCGTTATAGCATTGCCGCCGCGCCCAAGTGAAAACGGCGTGATCGTCGGCGAAGGGTTGGAGCCGAGTCCGAGCATGGAGGCAACCGGCATCGGCGACAGCATATGGGCAACGTCGAATTGCCGGAATGCCAGCCGGTCGCGCACATTCGCCCAGGAAACATCCTTGACGAGATCGAGCGTCAGGCCTTCGCGCTCGGCAAAGCCGAATTCCGCCGCAGCAATGAGGACGGACGCATCGACAAGAGGAATAAAACCTGCCCGCAGGATTTTTTGCCGGTCGCTGCCAACAATTGCCGGCGCGCCCGCTTTTGAACCGGCCGATTTTTCCTGTGCCGCCATATCATACACTCCTCGACTGTCCTGCCGGCGGGTTCGTTACATCAACAGACCGGCCGCGGTGACCACGCTTTGCGCGATCTCGGATATTTTCTTTTTCTCGTTCATCGCCGTTTGCCGCAGAAGCGCAAAAGCCTCCTCTTCGGACAGGCCACGCATTTTCATCAAAATGCCTTTGGCGCGCTCGATGACCTTGCGCTCCTCAAGCGCCGATTTTGCTTCGGCAAGTTCCTGTCGCAGACGGCTGAAAGCGTTGAAGCGGCTGACCGCCATATCGAGGATGGGTTTGACGCGTTCTTTCTTCAGCCCGTCAACGACATAGGCGGAAACACCGGCCTCAACGGCCGCCTCGATGGACGCGGTATCGGAGCGGTCGACAAACATGGCGATCGGCCGGCCGACCGTGCGTGTCAACTGAAAAAGATGCTCCATCATGTCGCGGTTGGGATTTTCAAGGTCGATGAAGATGACATCGGGCTGCAGCGTCTCGATGGTCCGCGCCACGCCGTGCACCTCATGGATGAGCGTCACGCGATTATACCCGGCTTCGCGCAGCCCCTCCTCGATGATCGAGGCGCGGATCGCGTTTTCGTCTATAACGAGAATGGTGAGGTCGCGAAGCGTCATGTCGGCATTGATGACGCACCGCAACAAACTTGGCAATCAGGCGCCGATATAAAAATGGAGCGGACGTGAAAGGGACGTTTTCATCCCGCTCCGCCTGATTTCTCAGGACGCCCGTTCGAGCGCCTTCAAAACCGTCCGCTCGGAAAGATTGAGATAGATTTCCATCTCGTCACCGGCCTCAGCCGCCTTGCCCTCTTCCATCAGCGACAGAATCTTGCTGTTCATGTCCACAAAGGGGGAATGGAGCTGTTCCGGGTCTTTCAGCAGGCCGAAACAAAGCCTGAGCTCAGCGGCAATGCGCTCGTAAAAATCGCTGAGACGAGCGCTGTCGAGAAGGTCGACTACGGCGGCGTGAAACTTCATGTTGGCGCTGCCCACGCCTAACCAGTCTGCCTGGTCGCGCTTTATCCTGGCATCATCGACCGCCGTGCGCATTGTCCGGATGGCCGGGTGCTTGTGCCAGGCCTGACGCAGCGCCCCGCATTCCACCATGCGCCGCACCCTGTAAATATCAATCACCGAAGCCAGGGTGGGAACGGCGACAAAAACGCCGCGATTGGCCTCGTGACGCAGCAGACCATCCTTGGTCAGGAGACGAAAGGCTTCACGCAGCGAATTGCGGGAGACCTCGAAACGTTCGCTGAAGGCTGCTTCCGAAAGACGCTGGCCCGGCATCAGTTCACCGGAGATCAGCAGGGTGCGAATACCCTTTGCCAATCGATCCGCAAGCGGCAGACCCTCTATCGTTTCCGTCATGGCGCTTTCCTTAAGAGCAATGCAACGTTGGGAATTCCGTGACAGGCATGTTCGGACACGGCATGATTGCCCATAGCACAAAGCTTCAGCAAAGCGCCAAAAAAACGTGATGAATTCATACTCATAACGTCCAACAAATAGACAAAATAAAAGAACGATTATCATTTATTGTTGAACAATATTGACAATCTCACGGAACAAGACAAGATCGGCGTCATAAAGCATCCGCGAGGGGCGGATTGCGACAGGAGCGGAGAAAATCCATGGAGCAGAAAAAGCTCACCCCGACTGCCGATCTCAAAATGTCAAAACGTGCATCTCTTTTGGGAGCAATCTTCCTGATGGCAACATCTGCCATCGGTCCCGGCTTCATCACGCAGACGGCGACATTCACCATGCAGCTTGGTGCCGCATTCGCCTTCGGCATTCTTGCTTCCATCCTCATAGACTTCGTCGTTCAGCTCAACATCTGGCGCATCGTAACGCTGACGCGCATGCGTGCGTCCGACATCGCCAATGCTGCCATTCCGGGCTCCGGCTATCTTCTCGCCATTCTCGTCATCATCGGCGGCCTTTTCTTTAATATCGGCAATATTGGCGGCACCGGCCTCGGCCTGAACGCCATCTTCGGGCTCGATCCGAAAATCGGCGGCGCCATCAGCGCAATCTTTTCCATCGCCATCTTCGTTTCCAAACGGGCTGGCCTCGCCGTCGACCGGTTCATCATTTTCGCCGGTATCCTGATGATCGTGCTGACGCTCTACGTTGCATTCGTATCCGCGCCTCCGGTCGGTGATGCCTTCCGCCAGACCTTCCTGCCGGACACAATCAATTTCGCGACCATCACCACCATCGTCGGCGGCACCGTTGGCGGCTACATCACCTATTCCGGCGCGCACCGCCTGCTGGACCGGGGAATGGTCGGCATTGAAAACCTGCCCGCCGTCAACCGCGCCGCTCTGACCGGCATCGCTGTCACCGGCATCATGCGTTACGTGCTGTTCCTCGCCATTCTCGGCGTTGTCGCCAGCGGCGTCGTCATCGATACATCGGGCCAGGCCGCCAATCCCGCCGCACAGGCTTTCCGGTCGGCCGCGGGCGATCTCGGCTTCCGCCTATTCGGCATCATCTTCTGGGCTGCGGCCATCACAAGCGTCATCGGCGCGGCGTATACCTCCGTCTCGTTCCTGCCCGTGTTCAAGCAGGACATGACCGAACGCGCCCGCAACATGGCGACGGTCATCTTCATCGCTGTCTCGCTCGTCTGCTACCTGCTCATCACGACGCCGCCCGCCGCCATGCTGGTCTTCGTCGGCGGCCTGAACGGTCTTATCCTGCCCATCGGCCTTAGCATCTTCCTGTTTGCCGCATGGAAGCGTGAAGACCTGATGGGCGGCCATCGCTACTCGCGCATTCTGCTCGGGCTTGGCGTTCTGACATGCGCATTGACGTGGTACATGGGCTACAAGTCCGCCGGCACCATTTTCGGCCTGCTCGGCCTGTAAAAACTAGAGCGTTTCCGCATTTCGGAGAAAAGCGGAAACGCTCTATATATTTGTTATTACGCATTTTCCCGACGCAAAACCGCTACGCACTTTTGCTGGAAATGCTCTAAAGGGAGGCAAACATGGCCGCTATCGATCTCAACAGCGATCTTGGCGAAAGTTACGGCGCGTGGCGCATGGGAGACGACGAGGCGATGCTTGCCATCGTTTCCAGCGCTAACATCGCCTGCGGATTTCACGCAGGTGACCCGGCCGGGATTTACCGCACCGTCAAGGCCGCTGCCGAAAAAGGCGTGGTCGTCGGGGCCCATGTTTCCTACCCGGACCGCGTCGGCTTTGGCCGCCGCGATCTGGATGTGACCTCCGAAGAGCTGATAGCCGATGTCATCTACCAGATAGGCGCACTGAAGGGTGTTGCCGCCGCTGCCGGAACCACGGTGCGTTACGTGAAGCCGCATGGCGCGCTTTACAACCGCATCGCCAATGACGCGAAACAGGGACAAGCGGTCATCGACGGTATAAAGGCCGTCGATGCCTCGCTGGTGCTGATGGGCCTTGCCAATTCGCCCATCCTCGATCTCGCCCGCAAGGCAGGCCTTGCCGTCGTCGCGGAAGCCTTCGCTGACCGCGCCTATACGCCAGAAGGCCAACTCGTCTCGCGCCGCGAGGCGGGCGCCGTACTGCACGACGCTGCCAAAATCGCCGACCGGATGGTGCAGCTTGCCCGCGAAGGAACACTCGAAGCCATCGACGGCAGCAGCATCAAGATCGAAGCACAATCCATCTGCGTGCATGGCGACAGCCCCGGCGCGGTGGCGATCGCCCAGGAAATCCGCCGCCGTTTCGAAGCCGAGGGCATCGAAATCCGCTCTTTTGCATCCATTCTCTAAAAGGGCGACCAATGACGATACCCTTATCCTTTCTGAGCCACACCAATGCGGATGCCGCCCGGACGGCCCGCGCCGATTATCGTGGCGGCCTCGTTGCACCGACCTCCGGCATCGCTCCAGGTTTCACGCAGGCCAACATGATCGTGCTGCCGCGCGACTGGGCCTTCGATTTCCTCCTCTATGCGCAGCGTAATCCCAAGCCCTGCCCTGTGCTCGATGTTTCAGATCCCGGCTCACCAACCACGCTTCTTGCCCCCGGTGCCGATCTCAGGACCGACCTGCCGCTTTACCGTATCTGGCGTGACGGCAAACTTGCCGAGGAAACGGCGGATGCGACCGCCGCCTGGGCAGAGCGTGACGATCTCGTCGCTTTCCTGATCGGTTGCAGTTTTACCTTTGAAACGCCGATGGTCGAAGCGGGTATCGAAATCCGTCACATGACCGACAAAAGCAACGTTCCGATGTATCTGACCAACCGCCCCTGCCGGCCGGCCGGCCGATTTAAGGGCAACATGGTCGTTTCCATGCGACCGATCCCGGCTTCGCGCGTGGCCGATGCCGCGACAATTTCAGGACGTTTTCCGGCGGTTCACGGTGCGCCCGTGCATGTCGGCGCGCCGGAAGAAATCGGCATATCGGATCTCGCGAAACCGGATTTCGGTGATGCGGTGCGGATCGAACCCGGCGAGGTTCCAGTTTTCTGGGCCTGCGGCGTGACGCCTCAGGCTGCAGTCATGGCGTCCGGCGTGCCGTTCGCGATTACCCATGCGCCCGGGCACATGTTCATCACCGACATTCCCGATTCTGCCTATCACGCGTGAGGATATGATGCGTTTTCTCCCCGTCAGCCTCACCACCATTCTCGTCGAACTTGCCGATCTCGATGAAACGCTGGCGCTGTTCGCCTCGCTTCAGAACGATCCGATCGAGGGCATCGACGAAACGGTTCCGGCTGCCCGCACCCTGATGATCCGTTTCCGCCCCGAAAAGATTGGCGCAGAGGCGCTGGTTGCACGGCTTTCCAGCCGCGATCTCTCCGCAAAAATCGCGCCCTCGGACAATCTGGTGGAAATCCCCGTCCATTATAACGGCGAAGATCTGGCCGACGTTGCCGAACTGACCGGCATGAGCATCGAAGAAGTCATCCGCCGCCATACCGAAAGCGAATTTACCGTGGCCTTCTGCGGTTTCGCGCCCGGCTTCGGTTATCTGGTTGGCGGCGATACGGCTCTTCACGTGCCGCGCCGGCAAAGCCCGCGTACCCGCATTCCGGCGGGTTCGGTGGCGCTGGCTGGCGCCTTCAGCGGCGTCTATCCGCAAAACAGCCCCGGCGGCTGGCAGATCATCGGCACCACACCGGTGAAGATGTGGGATATAGACCGTGATCCCGGCGCGCTTTTCCAGCCGGGTTATCGCGTACGTTTCTTCGATATGGACAAGGCCGGAAGAACGGTTGATGTTCCCACCTCATTGCCGCGCACCGCCCGGCCTGAGATGACGAGAGAAGGCCCGCATTTCGAGGTGCTCGCGGCCCCCATGCCCGCCATTTTTCAGGATCTTGGCCGCTTCGGGCAAACCGGGCAGGGCGTCTCCGCCTCCGGCGCACTGGATCGTGGCGCGTTTAACGCCGCCAACCGTATCGTCGGCAATCCCGTTAACTCGCCGTGTCTCGAGCTGACGCTCGGCGGCTTTTCCTTCAAAAGCACGAGCCGCGCTGTCATCGGCATTGCGGGCGCGCCCTGCCCCATCACCGTCAAGACCGCAGATCGCAGTTTCACCGCACAAACCCATGTTCCCGTGTCTCTCGAACCCGGCGATATCGTAACCCTGGGTCAGCCGCCGAAGGGCATGCGCTGTTATCTTGCTGTGCGTGGCGGGTTCGATGTCGAGCCCGTGCTGGGCAGCTATGCGACGGATACGCTCGCCGTAGTCGGTCCAGAAAGCGTGACTGCGGGCACTACTCTGCCGCTGAAGGGCGAAAAGGCAGGACTTTCCAGCGTGTCTGTCGACGAGGCTCCGGCCTTCGATCCGCCGGCAACCGGCGATATTGTGACGCTCGACGTGGTTCTCGGACCGCGTACCGACTGGTTCACGCAAAAGGGCCTCGATACGCTGACCGGCCAGCTCTGGCAGGTCACGCCGCAATCGAACCGCGTCGGCATTCGCCTTGCCGGCGAAGTGCCGATGGAGCGCAGGGACAGTGCCGAATTGCCGAGCGAAGGCACGGCCACCGGAGCAATCCAGATTCCCCATAGCGGCCAGCCCGTTCTTTTCCTTGCCGACCACCCGTTGACCGGCGGCTATCCCGTCATCGGCGCGGTCGCGGAATACCATCTCGATCTTGCGGGGCAAATCCCCGTCAATGCCAAAATCAAGTTCCGCCCGATCGGCCCTTTTGCCGAAATCGCGGCGGCTAAAAGTCTGTAGGGAGAATAGCGATGAAAAAAGTGCTGATTGCCAATCGCGGCGAGATCGCGGTGCGGATCATCCGCGCATGCCGTGATTACGGCCTGCAATCGGTTGCCGTTTATGCCGATCCCGATCAGGATGCGCTATTCGTTCGGTTGGCGGATGAGGCCTATGCGCTGGAAGGCGTCCGCCCCGCCGAAACCTATCTCGATATCGCCAAGCTGATCGCGATTGCCAAACGCGCCGGCGCGGATGCCGTGCATCCCGGTTACGGCTTTTTGTCCGAACGCGCCGAATTTGCGCAGGCGGTTATCGATGCCGGCCTTAGCTGGATCGGCCCCGACCCACATGTCATTGAAGCGCTGGGCGACAAGGTGGAGGCGCGGCGCATCGCCACCAGCGTCGGCGCACCGCTGGTGGCCGGCAGTGACGGCCCCGTCTCTACCGCCGCCGAAGTCACCGCTTTTGCCGAAGAATACGGCCTGCCCGTCGCCATCAAGGCGGCGCATGGCGGTGGTGGGCGCGGCCTGAAGGTCGCATGGAAGATGGAAGAGATCGCCGATCTCTACGAATCCGCCGTTCGCGAAGCGACCGCCGCTTTCGGTCGCGGCGAGTGCTTTCTCGAACGCTTCCTCGACCGGCCCCGCCATATCGAGGCGCAGGTTTTGGCCGACAAGCACGGCAATGTGCTGGTGCTGGGCACTCGCGATTGCTCGCTGCAACGTCGAAACCAGAAGCTGATAGAGGAGGCTCCGGCCCCGTTCCTGTCTGCCGAACAGCGACAAAAAATCCACGACGCGGCAAAGGCGATCTGTGCCGCCGCGGGCTATTCCGGTGCCGGCACCGTCGAATTTCTGCTCGGCGTTGATGGCACGATTTCTTTCCTGGAGGTCAATACGCGCCTGCAGGTGGAACATCCCGTTACCGAGGAAACCACCGGTATCGATCTCGTCATCGAGCAGTTCCGCATTGCCGAGGGCCACACCCTGCGGGTGGTTGAAACGCCGGAACCGCGCGGCCACTCGATGGAATTCCGCATCAATGCCGAAGATCCCGGCCGAGGATTCCTGCCAACACCCGGCACGATCTCGATTTTCGATGCTCCTTCCGGCCCCGGCATCCGTATGGATAGCGGCGTCGTCAGCGGCTCCAGCGTGCCTGGCGTATTCGACTCGCTGATGGCGAAGCTCATCGTTACGGGTACCGACCGCGATCAGGTTCTGCGCCGCGCGCGCCGCGCGCTGAAAGAATTCCGTATCGAAGGCATTGCCACGGTTCTGCCGTTCCATCGCGCCGCAATCGAGACGGACGACTTCATCGGCACCGACGGTTTCAAGGTTCATACCCGCTGGATCGAGACCGATTTCGCCGCCATGCCTGACGCCATGGAACGTCCTGCACCGGCTGAAGACCCTTCCATCACGCGCACCTTTCTGGAAATCGACGGCAAGCGTGTTTCTGTCGGCCTGCCGAACCTGCTGCTCTCCGGCCTCGGCGCTGTCAGCGGCGGCAATGCCGCAGCCCCCGGCGCGTCGGTCAAGGAGAAGGAAGGTGAAATTATCGCTCCCGTTTCCGGCACCTTGCAATCGTTCAAGGTGAACGATGGCGAAACTGTTTCCAAAGGCGATCTTCTGGCCGTCATGGAAGCCATGAAAATGGAAACGCAAATCGTGGCGACGAAGGCCGGCAAGGTCCGCCTGATCGTCAAGGAAGGCGACTATCTTCAGGCGGGCGCGGCACTTCTCGAAATTGCGGAATAACGCATAGACCAGGCCACCGGACCCATCAGGGAAGGTGGTCCCCTCACAATCGAAGTTTGGTCAATACGGCGGCGGAACCCTTTCGCCGCCGGGCCGTTTATGGCGCGACCTGCTAACCATCATGAGGGAAATATGGCCGGACGCACCTTGCTTCAATTCTTCCATTGGTACTATCCGGACGGAGGGAAATTATGGAGCGAGGTGGCCGAAAAGGCGGAAAGCCTTGCCCGAATGGGTATTACCGACGTTTGGCTACCGCCGGCCTACAAGGGTTCTGCCGGCGGTTTTTCGGTAGGTTACGATACCTATGATCTCTTCGACCTTGGCGAATTCGACCAGAAGGGAACAGTCGCGACCAAATACGGTGATCGCGCTGCCCTCGAACAGGCCGGTCGGACGCTGAAGGAAAACGGCATCCGCGTCATTCACGACGTGGTTCTTAATCACAAGATGGGCGCGGATGAACGGGAGAAGGTGCGGGTTCGTCGCGTCAATCCCGATGACCGCACCGAAATAGAGGACGAGGATTTCGAGGCGCACGCCTATACGCGCTTCACGTTTCCCGGCCGAAACGGCACACATTCCAAATTCATCTGGGACCTGAAGTGCTTCAGCGGCGTCGACCATATCGAGGAGCCTGATGAGGACGGCATTTTCCGTCTCGTCAACGAATATGGCGACGGCGAATGGAATGAGGAGGTCGACGAGGAAAACGGCAACTTCGATTATCTCATGGGCGCGGATGTCGAATTCCGAAACAGGGCTGTCTACGAGGAACTGAAATATTGGGGCCGGTGGCTTGCCGAACAGGTGCAGGTGGATGGTTTCCGTCTGGATGCGGCCAAACATATTCCGGCATGGTTCTTCCGCGACTGGGTAGGCCATATGCGCGACACGATTAATCCCGACCTCTTCGTTGTCGCGGAATACTGGCACCCCGATATAGACGCGCTAAAAAGCTATCTCGATCTGGTGGACAAGCAGCTGATGCTCTTCGATGTCGCCCTTCACCACCGCTTCCATGACGCTTCCAAGCAGGGCGGCGATTTCGACATGCGCACTATCTTCGATGGTTCGCTGCTTTCCGCTGTTCCAGATCACGCCGTCACGCTTGTCGACAACCACGACACGCAGCCGCTGCAATCTCTGGAAGCGCCGGTAGAACCCTGGTTCAAGCCTCTGGCCTATGCGATCATTCTGCTGCGCGAAGAAGGTGTGCCTTGCGTCTTTTATCCCGATCTTTTCGGTACGACCTATACAGACACCGGCAATGACGGCAACGACCATGAGATCGTCATGCCGGCTATTGAATGCCTTCCGAAGCTTATCGAGGCACGCAGCCGCTTTTCCAACGGTGCCCAGACGGATATTTTCGACGATCCGAGCTGCGTTGCGTTTATTCGCCACGGTACCGCCGATGAGCCGGGCTGCGTTGTGGTGATGTCGAACGGCGAGGCGGCGGAAAAACAGATAGATCTCGGCCCTGAGCAGGCAGGAGCTGTATGGCGCGATTTCCTTGGTCACCGTCACGAGCAGATCACCCTTGACGAGCATGGCAAGGGTCTGTTTTCCACTAATGGCGGCAGCGTCAGTGTCTGGGTTCCGGCCGACGTCGAGTAGGAACAATTGCTTTTAAAGCAGCCAGCCGGAAACCTTGCTCATTTGACGGATACGAGACGGCGCGGGCCCGCGCCGGCATCGGCCAGAACATCGTTTGGATTGCGTAAGGGACAGTCATCAAGTGAGAGGCAACCGCAACCGATACAGCCGGTAAGCTGGTCGCGCAGCATAATCAGGTTGTTGATACGAAGCTGCAGCATTTCCCGCCAGGACTGCGAGAACACGCGCCAGTCAGCGGTCGTCGCCACCCTGTCCTGCGGCAAATCCGCCAAGGCGTCCCTGATGATGCTGAGCTGGATACCTGCCCGCTGCGCAATGCGGATAATGGCAATGCGCCGCAGGACGGCGCGATGATAACGACGCTGGTTCCCGCTGGTACGCCAGCCTTCGATCAATCCCTTCGCCTCGTAAAAATGGATGGTGGAAACGGCGACGCCACTACGACGCGCAACCTCCCCAACCGTCAGGCTGTGTTTAAAGATGGTATTTTCCATGCCGGCTCCGTTTTCTGAACGGCCTCCGCTCTGAAAAACGCGGAAACACACTAGAGAGCAGCCGGTATAATTCCTCAACCATAGTTGAGGTCAATAGGATGGATGGCAAAAAGAGGCGCCCATCGGGCGCCTCTGAATTCTTAAATATCGCGGATCAGAATTTGGCGGTCATGCTGATCCAGAAGCGGCGGCCTTCCATGACCGTGTTGAAATCGTCAGCGCCGACTTCCTTGTCGAATACATTGTAAACCGCCGCGTTGAGATCGACATTTTCGGCCACCGCATATTTCGCCCCGATGTCGAGGGTGGTGTAAGCGTCATATTTACGCCCGGCCTTGCCGTTGATCGTAACCGGTTTGCCGTTCGTACCGATGCGCGGACCCGCATTGATTTCCGATCCGTGATAATTCACCGAGGCCCAGGCTTCCAGCCCGTCCACCGGGGTGACCCATTCGCCTCTCAGATTGGCCATGTGCTCCGGCGTCCGCGCCAGCGGAAAACCCTCGTAATCGCCCGTCTTCTGTTCGGAATGCGTATAGGTATAGTTGCCGCGCAATGTCAGTTCCGGCGTCGCATACCATGCTGCCGTCAGTTCTATGCCCTGAATGACCGCGTCGTCGATATTGTAATTGTACCAGAGGCGATAATTGCTATCTTCGCTCCAGCGGGCAGGCGTACCATCCGGATTGAGCACGAGCGCGTTAGAAATCTTGTCCTTGAAATCTGTGTAGAAATAAGTGGCACCGAGGGCAACATCACCATTGTCCCAGAGTGCTGCCAATTCATAACTCGTGCTTTTTTCCGCCTCCAGACCCGGATCGCCGATGATCACGCCGCAGGTACCGTTCGAGGCATAGGTGCACCCACCGCCGCCAGTCGTATAGGCGTAACCCGGTGCGATCTGGCGGATTTCCGGTGCGCGGAAACCTGTTGAAATGCCGCCCTTGATCGTAAGATCGTCGGTTGCGCTCCAGACGCCGTAAAGGCGCGGGCTGAAATGATTGCCATATTTTTCATGGTTATCCAGACGAAGGCCGCCCGTCAGCGCAAAGCTATCGACGATGCGCCATTCATCCTCGACGAAGAGCGCCCATTGCGTCGCCGAGAAAGTTTCGTCGCGACCGGTACGGCGTCCCGGATTCTGGTCCTTCAGCTGTGCCTCGAAATATTGACCGCCGGTGACGAGCGTATGGTTGCCGAACAGTTCGAACGGCGTGGTGAACTTGCCGTCGAGAACGCTATTGCGAACCTCCGGCGAGCGCGGATTTTCAGTGACGCGTCCCGTGCGAAAATTTCTGGTGAAGTTGGTGCGCTCGGCCCATTCCTGCTGGAAGGAGAATTCAGACGTGGTCGGTCCCCACCGGCCGGCATGCGACAATGACCAATGGTCGCGCGTATTGGTGTTGTAGGTGCCGTCTGCATTGGCTGCCAGCGTCTCGCCGGACTCGGCATCGCGGCGCAACCGTGCTTTGCCAGCCTCGAGATAGATGTCGTGATCCTCATTCGGCGTGAAGGTCAAACGTCCATTGAAATCATATTCCTTCGCGCCCGTCGTACCATTCAATATGCGGTCTTCGCCGCGCGTGAAGCCCCTGCCCCAGATCTGCAGCCCCAGCCGGTCCTTCAGGATCGGCCCATTGGCATACCAGGACACCTGACCGCTATTGCCGAATTTTGAATGTTGCTGAACCGTACCCTCGCTGGTGACGGAGCCAGACCAGACATCGCCAACCTTGCGGGTGATGATGTTGATGACGCCGCCCATGGCATCGGACCCGTAAAGAGAGGACATCGGGCCGCGCACGACCTCGATGCGTTCGATCGCCGAAACCGGCGGCACGAAACTCTGTTCGAAGCCGGAATTACCATTGGTACGAGCATCGCGCGTGCTCTGCCTCTTACCGTCAACCAGGATCAACGTGTAAGCGCCGGGCAATCCGCGAATGAAAATATCCTTCTCATTGGCAATGCCGGTGACAGACACGCCCTGAACTTCGCGCAAGGCGTCTGTCAGATCGCGGTAAGACCCCTTTTCCAGATCTTCTCGCGTCACGACCGTGATGCTTGCCGGAGCATCCTTTACATTCTGCTCGAAGCCGGACGCGGTCACCACGATCTGCTGAAGAACGGTGGTTCCGTCGGTCGCCTGCTGCGCGACAGCAGGCAAGGCAACGCTGAGCGCCGTTCCCGCCATAGCGACGAAAATGCCGGCCTTTATTATCGTCGCGGCCATATCCTGCCCGCGGTACTTCAATTCCATGTTACGCCCCCGCATTTAACTTGAGAATTTACCCCCACTTATTTAGGAGGGAGGTCTGGCGCAACGCGTTTGTTTTCGAACAGTTCTAAATTCCAGAAATTGCAAAAAGGCCCCCTCTAATCGGGGGCGGGGTAAAAAAACAGCAAGATGACAACCGGCAAGAGAAAAGAAGAACCAGCTTCCCCGACAAAGCCCGACAGGCTTGGTCAGCTGAAACTACTTGTCGCGTTCGATGCGTTGTTGCGGGAAGGAAGCGTCAGCCGCGCAGCGGCAGGCATGGGACTGCCGACATCATCGATGAGTCGGATATTACAGCAGCTGCGCGAGAAATACGGCGACCAGCTGTTCTTACGCACCGGCCAGGGTTTGCGACCCACCCCTTTTGCCGAGACCATGCGGCTGCGCATTCGTTCGCTGGCGGCGGAGGCGGAAAACCTGATCGATTATTCACAGGAAAAAGCGGCAGCTCCCGCCGCCGCAAATGTTAGCGGCTGGGAGCGGCCGGTGCTGATGAAGGCGCCGCCTCTTTCGCTGCGCCCCAGCGTTCTTCTGGAAGGTCAGCCGACACCGGAAAATATAGCGGACCGCCTTGCCCGCATCGGCCACAATGCCGATCCGCAGCACAGGCTCGCCAAATATATAGCGACCTCGGCGATGGGCATCGGCAACAGCCGCCCGCTCAGCCAGCAAGAGGCGATGGACGCGCTTTCGATCATTCTCGAAGGCGATGCAGATCCCATACAGATAGGAGCGCTGCTTGCGACCATGCAATATCGCGGTGTGACCGCGGCAGAGCTTGCCGGTTTTATCGAAGCCATGTGGGGCCATATAAAAAGAGACCAGCAAGCGCCCGCATCGGTCGATCTCGACTGGCCGGCCTATATGTCGCCCAAACATCGCGATGCACCCTGGTTCCTGCATTCCGCGCGTCTCGTTTCCATGGCGGGATATAGCGTCTTGTTACACGGCCATGTGGGCCAGGGAGAAAATGGCGGTAAGCTCGAACTCGCCGCTGAAGCCTGCGGGATACCGCTCTGCCATTCACTTTCGCAGGCGGCCAAGGCCACTGCCTCGCAAGGGATCGCCTATCTGCCGATCGGTGGACTATCGTTACAGTTTCAGAGCCTGCTTGGCCTGCACGGCATTCTGGAAATGCGCCTGCCGCTCAATACGGTCGTGCATCTTCTCAATCCGCTTCGCGCCAGAAGCACCATTATCGGCGTCGCCCGCCCCTCCTATCAGGAGCTTCATCGCGATACGGCGCGGCTGCTTTCCGTCGAGAGCCTTGCCATTCTCGGCAATACGCGGGATTTCGCACAATTTACTCCCTTCCGCAGCACCCGGATCTTCGGTCTTTCCAAGGGCGAAGATGTCGAGTTTGTCATTCCCGCCCGCGAAACGCCACCGGCCGAAATGCCGACCATGTTCACCACCTTCGAATATTGGCGCGCCGTCTGGACGGGGGCGGCCAGAGACGAGAGAGCGGAAACCATCATCGTCTCCACCGCTGCCATTGCCCTGATGCTGGTCAATGATATGGTTCTGCCTTTCGAAGAGGCCTATGCCCGCAGCCTGAGGCTATGGCACGACAGGGCACGCAATTTCGCCACTGCCTAGGCGTTGGCGACTGATTTTTTCAGCGCCAGATATTCCCACAGCGCCACCAGCAGCAAAATCCCCGTGCTTGCCAGTTGCAGCGCAAAAAGCGGCACGCCCGGCACCGGCAGAAGCAGGCAGAACGCCGCTACTCCGGCAAAATGCGAGATCGGCCGCTGATAGGTGGCAGCAATCTTGACGCCGATATTACCGGCTAGAAACAGGATCGGGCCACCAAGAATGGCGAGTGACTCCCTCATCGTCGTCCCTTCATGGGCATGGGACAGGCTGAAATCCTCTCCAACTGCCGTAAGGATGATGCCGGCCACGATAGGCAAATGTCCGTAGTTGAAAAGATTCTGGGCAATCTTCGCTTTCTCGTCGGCATGCTCGGCCTTTCTGGAGGCCTCTTCCTGCCCGTGATGGAAATAGATCCACCACATTGTGACGGTGCTGACGAAGGCCGAACAAAAGACGATGAATGTGAGGCCAGAATTCATATATTCCGTGGCCGTGCGGCCGGTGGTTAGGATCGTTTCCCCGAGACAGATGATGACGAAAAGCGCACAGCGCTCCGCAAGGTGCTCGCCGGAAAGATGCAGCTTATCCGCATCGCTTGCTTTCAATCCCGGGACGACATAACGACAAGCCGGTCCGGCATATTCTATCGCGAGTGCTATACCCCACAGGAGGATTCGATCCGTCAAATCGACAAGCCCACCAGCCAGCCAGAACAGGCTCGATATGACTAGCCAGATCGTCACGCGCACAAAAACCAGAAAAGACTGCCTGTCCTCTCCCTTGAAGGCATAAAGTGCAAACAGGCTCCGTCCCACCTGCATGGCACTGTAGATCAGGGCAAACACGAAACCCTGTTCCGCAAAAGCCTCCGGCAGCGCGATGGCCAAAAGAACCCCGCCGAACATCAGGACGAAAAGCAGAATCCGGACAGGCTCCTTTTCGGTATTCAGCAGGTTGGTGATCCAGGTGGTGTGTATCCACAACCACCAAAGTGACAATATCAGTATGCCCGCCTCAAGCGCAGCTGTCGGTCCGAAGTCCTTTGCTAGCGCATGGGAAAGCTGAATGAGCGCGAAAACGAAAACCAGATCGAAGAACAGTTCAGGAAAGGTCGCCTTTTCTGCTTCGTGCCCGTCCTGTTTGATCCAGGTTTGCGCATCCGGTTTCTGCCCGGACGTTTCGCTTTCGGTTCCCATTCTGCCCCTGTTCGTCAATATGAATTATTGCGATCGCGTTAGCGTTGCGCTTCAGCCGAAGAATTAACATTCGAGTCCCGGCCGGGAAACTGCAGCGCCCGCGCATTGTCGGGATAAAAACGCGGTCCTACCAGACGCACTGTCTTGCCGGAGACATCGGTAATATAATTCGATGCGGTCGCCCCAGGCGAGAATTCGGCGCTACGGGTCTTGGTCGGTTCCAATATGCTGACCTCTAGAGGCTGAGCAAATATCGGGTGGCTCGTCGCGGAGATGACAATTGTCGCGATAAAGAGGGACTTGGAGAACATCGGCACATCCTGTCACAATTGACTGCGCCATAAACAGCCTTCGCCCGGTTTGGTTCCAGCCGTCTTTCAGCTGTCCTCGTCCAGATATGTGCGATATTGCACATAGTCCGAACTTGGTTGCCCGTCGATAATTTCCGGCGGCCGCCCCTCACCTCCGGTCAAATAACCGGCTTCTTCAAGTCCCGCCTTCAAGAGCTTTTCGATGGCGGTATCTCGAGGCAATGCAATGTCCGCCATGTAAACAGCGACAGCCAGCTCCATATCGTCTGGAAAAACCATAGGCTCAAGGCCCCCTTCCAACATCGACACGGAAACGCACAATCTTAGGGAAGGTTCAGTTCCAACATCGTGCCATATCGAGATATCTGCATTACCCCGGTCTAGTCAGGCAAGAAACGCGTAAAAATCGCGCTTTTCCTGCCCATATCATCGCACTACCGCTAAAAGATACCCGGACTCAAGCGATTGAAACCAATCATGGAATAACTCAAACGAAAGTCAATCGAGGCTTAACTTTCATTACTTTGCATTAACCATAGGAACCCCTGCCAGCACAGTCTGTTCGTAAACACTGGCAGCCTCACAGCGAATCTTCGGAGTCTTGCAGAAACAGCGTCAATGTAGCTGCAGACTGGGAATTCGGCAAGCCGGCGCCATTTTCTGTCCGTCCTCAAGAACTCATACAGCCATGCTTCTCTCTATCCCGTCAGTTCGACCCCGCAGTTGCGCCAGAAGCATGGCCTGAAGATCAAACCCGCCCTCGTGGGCCTTACGGGTGAGATTGCGCAGATATCCGCCCAGCGAGCTGATCTGGTCCGCCTTTTGCAGCAGGCAGGCAAGAATCGCCGCTGTTCCCTGTCGACCGAAAGTGGTGAGGGCGTCCTGGTAGGCCGACTGGCTAACGTTGAACATGGTTTTGATGACTGATGTCGCCACTTCCAGATCACGCCATCCAGTCACTGCTCCTCCGGGTGCATAGAGAGAAATGTCCGGGCAAGCCTTCACAACCAAAACAATATCAGGAACAAAAAATTGCTTATGAAGAACAGGCTTTGGCTGTTGCGATGACGGCTTTGCACTGACGGGTACGGCGTATTCTGGCTGTACGACTGTCGTGTCGGCAGGTGTGACGATTACCGGTTCACGCAAATTTTGCGGTTTAGATATAGATTCGGATTCTGAATTCTTTATGAGGCGCTCATTTTGGCAGTCATTGCCGCCCGATTTCTCCGAATTTTCAATATTTTCCAGATAGTTGGTCACTTCTGCACGCAGGGAGACCAAAAATCCGGCGATTTCCTTGAGTTCGACAGGCTTTGAATTACGGCCGAGAGACCGGGCAATGGCATTGTAGCGCGCCTGGAATCCTTCTGACGTTACGACTTCACCGCTGGCGGCTATCATTTCGCAAAGCTTCTGGATATCGCGGCGGCACAGGCTGATGTTTTCACGAAGCCGCTGAAGGTCGAGCCGCTCGCGAACGATGCGTTCGGCGAGTTCCTCGATTTCCGATTTGCGGGCGAGAAGCGGTGCCAGCGAAAAACCATAGGCTTCGCTGATTTCCCCGCCCCTGTGCTTACGGGCGTAGCGTTTTCCGTTCGGACTATCCTTGCGGATGATGAGACCGGCCTCGACGAGAGCCGAGAGATGGCGGCGCAATGTCTGTTCTGCCATTCCATGTGCTCGCAATGACAATTGCGTATTCGACGGAAAGACGACCAAACCGGCTTCGCTGGAGAGTTCATTTTTCGGATAAAAACTCAGAAGGGCGTTCAAGACCGCGAGAGAACGATCGGTCACGCCGAGCAATGGTCTGGCTTCACAGACCGAACGGTAGAGTTTCCATTTATCGACCGCCTCGGTCTTTTTGTTTTTCTGCGCGGCAAACTGAGTTGCGAGAACGCCAAACGACATCGCTCGCCGCCCAAAGGGCGTCGTTACACATGTGCTGTCCATGTCTTTCACCTTTCACAAGGCAAAAGAAAATCGCTCACCGAAAAATTCGATGCCAAGACTCTTGACTATGATTCGCGGAAATGAGATTCTTTGGTTGCTTAGATCAAAGAAAGGCTTCCGTGCGGCAACGTTCGGGGGCTTTTTTCTTTTGTAATGCGTCTCCTGTTAGTCGTTGGTATTAACAATCACTGCTTGGACCGGTATTCGGCAAACAGCGCCTGAAGATGTTCCAGAACGAAATCGGCAAATTCCGGCGCCTCGTTCTTGTCGATGGATATATCCAGCTTGCGGTCGCTTTCGACCACCTTTGCCAGTCTGCTGCCAGTTTCCGAAGACCAGACACCGGCTTTCTTTGCCTGTGCCTTGGGTTTCAGAAAATCCAGAAGCGACTTGAAGCGTTCTTCGGACGGAAGAGCGGCAACTGAAGGTTCCCTGACATAAGCGCGCGCAGCTTCCTTGACCTGTGACGAGGAGAGTTGATCTGCGAGATCCATCCAGTTACGGCGACCGACGGTGGGTGCCGGACCAATAAGATCGACCAAATCCTCGGGAATGCGACCGACAACCGATAGCATGTTGGAAAGATCGCCCTTGTGCAGGGACATCGCCGCCATGATCGTATCACGCGGAAACCGCATCTGCAGTTTCTGGGCGAAGCGCGCCTTTTCGATATAGGTTAGGTCACGGCGCTCGTTGTTTTCCTGTCCCTGGGCGACAACCAGCTGTTCGTCGCTGAGATCGCGAACCACGGCCTTGACCGGAATACCCAGGTTGGAAACGGCGCGCAGACGGCGATGGCCAAATGCGACCTGATAACGTCCCGGAAATTCGGGATGAGGGCGCACCAGAATGGGAACCTGCTGGCCCTGCTCGCGAATAGCCTCCACCAGGCCTGCATCCGCCTCTTCTGAGGCTGGCATGCGGTCGGGTATGAAGGACGGATCGATATCAGCAGGATTGAGCGAAACGATCGTAAGGCCCTCTGCGAGCCGTTTTTCGATCTCTTCAGCACGCTTGGAGCGCTCCGACACTTCGTTCAGAGACTGGCCGATCATGCCGACTGGCGAGTTCAACACATCCGTCACCAGTTCGGGAGAACCGAGGATGGGTCTGACACGCGGACGGGACCGCTCGGGAGTGGTATCGTTGTCTGTGCCTGGCGTACCAAGATTGGCGAAAATCTGTTTTCTGCTCATGCTGCCCTACCCCACGCTTTTTTAATCAATCCCTCGATTTCAGCGTTCACGTTGTTCATGGCTTCCAGTGCGCGGTCATAGGTGGAGCGCGTGAACTGGGTTCTTTCCACCTCGAAAAGCGTCTGGTTGGTCAATCCGGCATCCGAAACGGCCGTGCTCTTCAGCATCGGGTGAATGAGGACGTTTTCACCGAAGATCGAGCGCAGGAAAGCCACCATCTGGTTCTGCGGCCCATCGCTCGGTTCGAAACGCGTGATGAGGTAACGCATCCAGTTATAATCGGAGCGTGCGCCGGCCCTGCCGATTTCAGCGAGAAGATCGCCAGTCATGGCAAGGAACTGGTTCATGGACATGACATCAAGCATTTGCGGATGAACGGTCACGAGAACCGATGTTGCTGCCGTCAGCGCCGAAAGCGTCAGGTAACCGAGTTGCGGTGGGCAATCGATGACCACGACGTCGTAGAAATTCTGGGCCTGGGCGATTGCCTGGCCGATGCGAGCGAAGAACAGCGTGTCGCCTGGTGCGCGACGCATCAGTGCGCGCGGGGTATCATGTTCGAACTCCATAAGCTCCAGATTGCCCGGAACGATATGAAGGTTGGGAATATAGGTGCCGCGAACGATCTCGGCGATCGGCCGGCGTTCGTCATCGTAGCGGATCGCGCCGTAGAGCGTTTCATTCGGGCCGACATCCATTTCGGGCTGGTGACCGAAGAGAGCGGAGAGACTGGCCTGCGGATCAAGATCGATAGCCAGAACCCGGTAACCGCGCAGTGCCAGATATTGCGCCAGATGCGCGGATGTCGTGGTCTTACCCGAACCGCCTTTGAAATTCATGACGGCGATGACCTGCAATTCCTCGCCGTCGCGACGGTGGGGCAGATAGCGACGCGTGCCGCGCGCGCCCTGATCGAGAAACTTTCTGATCTCGTCCATATCCTCTACCGAATAGGAACGACGACCGGATGCCTGCGCTGCATCGAGCTCCGGACGCTCAGCGGCGATCTGACGAAGATAGGCTTCACCGATGCCAATCAGCCGGGCGGTTTCCGCCGGCGAAAAATGGCGCATACTCTTTTCGGTATGCGGTGAAAACGTATTCGCATTATGCGCCTGCAATTGGGCTGACAATGCAGCCGAATGCTGTTGTATAAGGCTCGTGAGGTCGGGTGCCCCTGCAGCAAATCTTGAGTCGGCACTCTGTGTCATGGATCTACTTTCGCTCGATATTGCAGTTGCGGTTTTTTTCGAAAAAGACGGTTTTTTCCGCAACTGAGATATAAGCGCCGATTCTCTTTTTGGCGCAATAGGCTTTTTTCCCGGATGCAGAAGTACCGCTAAGGCATTGTGGAAGAATCAGTTTTGCTTTTTGTGACAGTTTTTCGGTTAGCCGCGGCTAACTTCATCTTCGTTCTGGCTGAGACGCGGTTTTTTGGCTTCCTTTAAAATTGACATGGAGCGATCAGAGCGAAAGTTTGCCGCGGCTAACTTTGACAATCCTGCGCACCAAATGTGCAAGGCGCGATCCCGCCGGTGGAAGTGAAGGGTAGACATTGGCAGGTGTTTAATCTCTACTCATCGACTAGAGTATCAACGGGTTCGGCGCCCACCGCCTGACCTTTCGTGCTGTTGCAGGTTGGAGGAATGAATGTCCTATGATGTCGCTATCGTCGGTTCGGGTTTCTCGGCTATCTGTACCGCCGCTCATCTCTTATCATCCCTGCCCGGGGACGCGTCGATCGCCATTGTCGGCGACGAGTCGGATTTCGGGCGCGGTACGGCCTATCGTACCGAGTTGCCCTATCACCGGCTCAATGTGCCGGCAGGGCGCATGAGCGTATTCCCCGACAGGCCGGATGACTTTCTCGATTGGCTGACGGAGAATGGGCTCGGCAATGATCCATTGGCTTTTGCCTCACGTGGCGATTACGGCCTCTATCTCAGGGACAGGCTCGCCAGCCTGCTGAGAAGCCGGGATCAGCGGGCGAGGGTGGACTTCATCCGTGCCAAGGCTTCAGCCTGTCGCCCGGATGGGAATGGCGGTTTCTCTTTTGCGCTGGAGAATAGTGAGAAGCTGCGCGCTAAAAATGTTGTCTTATGTCTTGGTGTCGGCGCAGCGAGTTTGCCGGTGCAAACTCTGACGAAAGATGACGACGCGCCGCATCGCATTATCGGGCATTGCTGGCAGTCCGGATGGCTGTCGAAAGTAAAGGCGGGGGACCGCATCTGTATTCTGGGTTCTGGCCTGACGATGATAGATCAGGTCCTGACGCTTCGAGGAAAGGGACATCGTGGCCCAATCCACGTATTGTCCCGCCGCGGACTTGTGCCGCATCCACATATCAGCCCGCCACTGTCGCCAGCTGATCCGCGCTTACCAGAAGGTTCGACCGAGATCAGCCGGTTAGTGCAGGCTCTGCGTAGGCAGGTGAAGGATGGTGCGCCGTGGCGTACTGTCATGGATGGTCTACGGCCGAAGACCCAGCTGCTTTGGCAGAGCCTGACATCTGAGCAGCGAAGCCGGTTTCTTCGCCATGCTTTGCCCTGGTGGAACATTCACCGGCACCGAATCGCGCCCGAAGTGCATAAGGCTTTTGAAAAGCTATTATCTGACGGCGTCCTAGAGATCCATGCCGGTTATCTTCGCTCTCTCGACGAGCAGGACGAGGGGATCGCCGTACTTTATCGCCGTCGGCATACGGAGACGCTTAGAGAGTTTCAGGTCGATTGGGTCGTTAATTGTACCGGAATGGAGAGGGCGGGGATCGGTCATTCACGGCTTCTGGAAACCATGCGGGACGATGGCGTGCTTTTGCTCGACGCCTTTGGTCTTGGGGTCGAGGTCGATGGCCAGTCGCGCTTGTCAAGCTCGGACGGGCAGGTCTGGCCTGGCCTGTTTGCCGCCGGGGCGCTGACGGCGGGCCGCTTTTGGGAGATAACCGCCGTGCCGGATATCCGCGTGCAGGCGCAAAAGATCGCGCAAGCTGTCACGGACAGAGTGGTATCGGACCGGCGGGTTTCGGCACACGGTTGATGTGAAGGAAAGAACACTCGCACAGTGCCAGGTCTTGAAGAGTTTGCGCTTGAGACTGTTCCTCTAACTTTTCAGATACTGAGGTTTGCCGCGGCTAACCTCTCTATTTCTCTCATCAGGCAGCCATCCGAATGTACCGGGCTTTCCTCATTACGCGATAGAGCTAAGGGTTAGTAAGAGCCTTCGCTCAGCCAATAGCCGCTTCCATAGATCGCGACAGACAATGGGTTTTGAGCCACATTATTCGGTTCGACAACGTGCGGCGATACGAATAGCTCACCGTGACGTCCATCCGTCCGCGAGTTGATGATTTACACAATTGCTAAATTATTTACATCACTTATGGAATATTGATGCAAAACGAGCTATTAAACCCTTAAAAATACGATTTCCATGAAAATTATTTGCGAGGCATCTATGGAAAAGCAGAAACTGGTACGATTCGAGACGGCTGACGCTCAGGCTGGCGGACAGCGCAGGCCTTTTGCGAAGGCCGTGCGGGCCGGTGATTTCGTCTATGTGTCTGGACAGGTGCCAACGGTCGATGGTGAAGTAGTAACTGGCGGCATTGTGGCTCAGACCGAGCAGGTTGTGGCCAATATCATGGATGTTCTGGCGCTTGCGGATTGTACACTTGCCGATGTCGTCAAGGTCAATGTCTGGCTGGATGATGCTCGGGATTTTTCGAGCTTCAACGCGGTCTTCCAGAAATATTTCATCGATCATCCACCGGCACGTTCAACCGTGCAGTCGCCTCTGATGGTCGATGCGAAGGTTGAAATGGATGTTATAGCCTATAAGCCACTGGTTTGATTGCCAATTTCCGATTCTGAGAGCGTTTGACGATGACCTACCCCTGGCCTGACGAAGGCACCCCACTCGATGCGATCTCGACGCCGATGCCCGTGATTGACGAGGACCGACTTGCCGCCAATATTGCGCGGGCGCAGTCCTATCTTGATAGACATGGCATGGCTTTTCGCCCCCATATCAAGACGCATAAGATACCAGCCATTGCGAAGCAGCAGCTTCAGGCGGGCGCCATCGGCATCAATTGTCAGAAGGTCAGCGAGGCGGAAGTTTTCGCGGATGCCGGTTTCGACGACATCCTCATTACCTACAATATCCTCGGCGTGGCGAAACTCTCGCGGCTGAGGGCATTGAATGCGCGTATAGGGCAACTGAGCGTCGTCGCCGACAGCGCCGTGACGATTGCCGGCCTTGCCGGCACATTCGATGCGGAAAGACCGCTTTCCGTTCTTGTCGAATGCGATACCGGCGGAAAACGCTGCGGTGTGCAGACCCCTGAAGCCGTGTTGCAGCTTGCAGAAAAGATCGTCGCGGCACCGGGCCTCAATTTCAAGGGCATTTTGACCTATCCGGCACCCGGTGGCGCTGAAAAGGTGGAGAACTTCATTCGGGAAACCATGGCGTTGCTTGCGGAAAAGGGCATCGACTGCCCGGTTCGCTCCAGTGGCGGCTCACCGGATTTTTTCTCTGCTCACCTCGTTCCCTCCGCAACCGAATATCGGGCGGGCACCTATGTATATAATGATCGTTCGATGCTGCGTGCCGGACATTGCACCGCTGGCGACCTGGCAATGCATGTTCTTGCCACCGTGGTGTCGCGACCGACAGCTGATCGCGCTGTGCTCGATTGTGGCTCCAAGGCTTTGACCTCCGATCTCCTTGGGTTCAGCGATTACGGGCTGATTGAAGGGTATGAAGGCGCGAAAATCATGTCGCTTTCGGAAGAACATGCGGTGGTCGATTTGTCGGGCTGCACATCGGGCCGGCCGGAAATCGGTGAGCTGGTCAAGGTCGTGCCGAACCACACCTGCGTCATCACTAATCTTTTCGACAGGATGGTTTTCCATCGAAACGGTATCGTGACGCGGGTGGAAGACGTGGCAGCACGCGGCACCGTCTGGTAACATTACCCGGCTAATTAAATTGCAAAAAAGATGCTGCCGAAATGCGGGCATCGGCAACGAGAATGACAGTCATGCGCATATTCACGGCATCGCTTGCCACCGAAACCAACACGTTTTCACCCGTCCCGACGGACATGGACGCCTTTCGCGCGGCTTTTTACGCTGGGCCCGGCGAACATCCGGAAACGCCGACACTGTGCTCCTCACCGGTACCAATTCTGCGCCGGCGCGGCAAAGCGGAAGGGTTTACGGTAATCGAGGGTACCTCCTGCTGGGCGGAACCGGCGGGGCTGATACAGCGCCAGACCTATGAAACGCTGCGCGATACGATTCTTGCCGAGCTTGCCGCCGCCCTGCCAGTCGATGCGGTAATTCTTGGTCTACATGGCGCCATGGTCGCGCAGGGTTATGACGATCCGGAAGGCGATTTCCTGTCACATGTCCGCACGCTTGTTGGTCCCGACGTACTGATCGCGGCGGAATTCGATCCCCACAGCCATTTGACCCCTTTAAGGGTCCAAAATCTCGATATCATGGCGACGTTTCTGGAATTCCCGCATACGGATTTTGAGGAACGTGGTGAGCACGTCGTTGAACTGGCACTTCACACCCTCCGCGGAGAAATCAGGCCGGTTATTTCCACTTTCGATTGCCGCATGATCACCATTTACCCCACCAGCCGCGAACCGATGCGTTCTTATGTTGACCGTTTGAAGGCTTTGGAGGGCAAGGACGGCGTGCTGTCTATTTCCATCATTCACGGTTTCATGGCAGGCGATGTACCAGATATGGGCACGCGTATCGTCGTCGTGACAGATAATGACAGGGCAAAAGGTGACGCACTGGCCGAAAAACTCGGCCATGAGCTTTATGCCATGCGCAAGTTGACTGCCATGCCGATGCTCGACACGGAATCGGGTCTCGACAAGGCTCTCGCCATTCGTAGTGAGCATCCGGATATGCCGGTCGTGGTGTCGGATATATGGGATAATCCCGGTGGCGGCGTTGCGGGTGATGCCACCCATATTCTGCGGCGCATGGTGGAGCGCGGCATGGACAATATTGGTGTGGCAACGATCTGGGATCCGATTGCTGTGTCTTTCTGTCACGCGGCAGGCGAGGGGGCGGAGATTGATCTGCGTATTGGCGGCAAATCCAGTCCCGAAGGTGGCGAGCCGCTCGATTTCCGGATCAGGGTCATGCGCACTGCAGAAGCAGGGTGGCAGAGTTTCCGAAACAGCCGCGTCACGCTCGGCCGCGCCGCCGTCGTTCGACCGGTCGGAACGGAAATCGATATCATTCTCATTACCAGCCGCACGCAAACTTATGAGCCGGATATCTTTTCCAATCTCGGCATCGATTTTGCCAGGAAAGACGTGCTGCTGGTGAAGTCCACCAACCACTTCCATGCGGGTTTTGCGCCGGTCGCTTCCGAGATCGTTTATATCGCCGCGCCCACTTCCTATCCGACCGATCCGGCCACAACCGCCTATCGCAAGGCAAGCCTCCAGCTATGGCCACGGGTGGCCGATCCGCTGGGGTTGGACTTAGGCTGCGGCGCTTCAGATATCTTTTAGCGTGATCAGAAAGAATATGCCTTCACCATGATCTGCATCGATGGTGAACGGCACGCTTTCCGTGATGAAAACGCTATCCAGCTTCTCCAGCCGGGTTGTGTCGTTGTTGACGGAGACCGTCAGAGGATCGAGCGCGAGGATCAGCCTTGTTCCCGTTGCCGCTTGCATCGAACAGCTGCCGGATAGTCTTTGCACGCTGTGGGCGAAGGATGAGCGGCGGGTCATGACGTTCAGGTCGACGATTGCGCCGTCCATCAGGGTCGCATCCACGGGAACATCGGCGGCAAAGGGCAGGGGGGTACTCTCCGTCGTCAGCGCCACCGGCTCATGACCCGAAATAGCGAGTGCAAGGCCGTTTCCCTCGATAATCGCAAGCGTGCGGTCTACGCCGGGGAAGCTGGAAAATGGTCCGTCCTGAGCAACGGTCGCCATGCTGACGCGCCAGTCGAATGCATCCACGGAAGCACCCGGCGGATGGATGGCGATTTCCACCGTAACGCCCCCGCCATTTTTCCACGGCATGGTTTTGTATTCGGAAGCGCGTAATATTCTCATGTGATGTCCAGAATCGGGTCGTTAAGGGGGCGGGGGCGAAAGTTTACGATCCGCGATCATTCTCGATGCGTCGCTCAATCGTTTTTTGGACTGCCTTTAAATCGGATGGCCGGCCGGCAACCTTTTCGATCGCGGCAATGGCAAGGTCACTGGCGACATAGTCAGATTTATGCCCGAGATTGTGCACGACGATCAAAGTGGAGCCGCGAATATCTCTGGCGAGATGACGGGAATGCACCTCTGGCGAGACGATCGTGTCCGTATCACCGGTTATGATGACGGTTGGTGCCGTGATGCGCCGATACTTCGAGGAAGCTCCGCGCGCCCATTCATTGAGAGCCGCGACCTCCTGCGCATTGTGCCGAAAGGCCCTGGGCCGCAGGGCCGCCACGGAATGCGTTGCTTCCACATAACCGGCGGGTCTGGAATTGGGTGCAAAAACACCGCGCGTTGCCTGATCCAATGCCAGGAGGCCGGCGGGCGGAGCAATGAAGGTGCTAAACAGCGGACCGGTAAAGGGCGCATTTGCCGCTGTGTAATACCAGGCGATGCCGCCCTCCCATGGATAGACAGCGGGAGAAAGGAATACGAGGCCCGCGACCATCTCCGGATGACGGACCGCAAGCGATGCCGCGATGGCGCCGCCAAAGGAATGTCCGACGATAATCGCTCTCGGGACGCCTCGCTTTTTCATAAGCTGGGCAATGGCGTCCGCCTGTCCATCCGGGAGAATATTTGCCTTGCCGCCGATATCCGAATTGCCGTGCCCTGGCCTGTCGACAAATAGCAGTTTTGCACGGCCTCTCAGCTTTTCGAGAAACGAAAACATCGGATCATAGAGACTGGCGCTTGCCCCGTGAATGAAGAGGATCGGCGGAAGCTCGGCGCTTTTTCTCGGCTCGACCAAGATGCTGTTCAGCTTGTAGCCGCCCACATCGATCCGCACGGGAACATTTTGCTGCTTTTCGGACGCCACGGCATTCGTAGCGGAAACCGGAAGAAGTGCCCCGAGCAGGAGGGTAAATGCAAGCGGAAGGAACCTGTACGCCATTCTTTGATCTACCATGTCCTTCATGCCTGCCTAACGGTTAGCGCGGCTTTCAAACGAGCATACAGTCGGTCGGTTAAAAACAGCAACGTAAGAAAGCCGCAGACAGACCAGAAGTTCCACCGGCCGCCGACAGCGGCGTCGAAACTGATGCGGCACCGCTATCGGCACTGTACGATGGGTGGATCGCGGCTCTCTTCCCCGATCAGATAAACGGCGCAGCCTGAAGACTGCGCCGAGTTTTTTCTTTAGTTACCGAGAATGCCGGGCAGTCGCAGGCCCTGCTCTTTTGCGCATTCCACGGCGATTTCGTAACCGGCATCGGCATGGCGCATGACGCCGGTTGCCGGGTCGTTCCACAGCACGCGCTCTATGCGGCGGGCCGCGTCATCGGTGCCGTCGCAGCAGATGACCATGCCGGAATGCTGGGAAAAGCCCATGCCGACACCGCCGCCGTGGTGCAGGGAAACCCATGTCGCGCCGGATGCGGTATTGAGCAGCGCGTTCAGCAGCGGCCAGTCGGATACGGCATCCGAACCGTCCTGCATGGCTTCGGTCTCGCGGTTCGGCGAGGCGACGGAGCCGCTGTCGAGGTGGTCGCGGCCGATGACGATCGGAGCGCTGAGCTCGCCGTTCTTGACCATTTCGTTGAAAGCAAGACCAAGACGATGGCGATCACCAAGGCCAACCCAGCAGATACGCGCCGGCAGGCCCTGGAAGGCGATGCGCTCGGCGGCCATATCAAGCCAATTGTGCAGGTGCTTGTTGTCGGGCAGCAGTTCCTTCACCTTGGCATCGGTCTTGCGGATGTCTTCCGGATCACCCGATAGTGCCGCCCAGCGGAACGGGCCGACGCCGCGGCAAAACAGCGGGCGGATATAGGCCGGAACGAAGCCCGGGAAGGCGAAAGCGTTTTCCAGCCCTTCTTCTTTTGCCACCTGGCGGATGTTGTTGCCGTAGTCGAAAGTCGGAATGCCCATGTCCTGGAAGGCAATCATCGCTTCGACATGTTCGCGCATCGAGGCACGGGCAGCTTTTTCGACGGCTTTCGGGTCGCTCTCGCGCTTATCCTTCCACTTGGCCATCGTCCAGCCCTTCGGCAAATAGCCGTTGATCGGGTCGTGCGCCGAGGTCTGGTCGGTTACCATGTCTGGACGGATGCCGCGGCGGACCATTTCCGGCAGGATTTCAGCGGTGTTGCCGAGCAGGCCGACGGACTTTGCCTCGCCGGCGGCGGTCCAGCGCTCAATCATCTCCATCGCCTCATCAAGAGTTTCGGCGCGGGCATCGACGTAGCGGGTGCGCAGACGGAAATCGATCGAATCGGGATTGCATTCAATGGCAAGGCAGCAGGCACCGGCCATCACGGCGGCAAGTGGCTGGGCGCCGCCCATGCCGCCAAGGCCGCCGGTCAGAACCCATTTGCCTGTGAGATCGCCATTATAGTGCTGGCGACCGGCCTCGACGAAGGTTTCGTAGGTGCCCTGCACGATGCCCTGGCTGCCGATATAGATCCACGAACCGGCGGTCATCTGGCCGTACATGGCAAGACCCTTTTTATCCAGCTCGTTGAAATGATCCCATGTCGCCCAGTGCGGCACGAGGTTGGAGTTGGCAATCAGCACGCGTGGCGCATCCTTGTGGGTGCGGAAGACGCCGACCGGTTTGCCGGACTGGACCATCAGCGTTTCGTCTTCGTTAAGGTCGCGCAGGGTCGCGACGATCTTGTCGAAATCCGCCCAGGTGCGGGCGGCACGGCCGATGCCACCATAAACCACAAGTTCATGCGGGTTCTCGGCCACTTCAGGATCGAGATTATTCATCAGCATGCGCAGCGGCGCTTCTGTCATCCACGATTTCGCGGTCAGCTCGGTTCCACGCGCAGCGCGGACGTCGCGAATATTGTGACGAGGATTGGTCATTTGGTTCCCCTTTTGGTGTGTGCGAGTGTCAGCGCAGTCGTTTCGATGCGCGTGAGAATGTCTTTCAGGTGGATACGAAGCTTGGTGGCCTTGGCGTCGTCATAGGCAAACGGCAGTGCCTCTGTCGTTAGATGGGTGGATTGCGCCAGTTCCATCTGGATGGCGTGCACGCCGGTTTCGGGCTTTCCGTAGTGGCGTGTCGTCCAGCCACCCTTGAAGCGACCGTTGAGAATGCTGGTGTAACCTTCTGCCGCAGCGGTCGCTTCGACCGCCATTGTCTCGATGGCTGGGTCGCAGGTCCTGCCCATATCCGTACCGATGTTGAAATCCGGCAGCTTGCCTTCGAACAGGAACGGGATATGCGAGCGGATCGAATGGCAATCATAGAGAATGGCGATGCCGTGAATGGCCTTAACCCGCTCGATTTCCGCGGCAAGGGCCGCGTGATAGGGTGCATGAAACGTTTCCAGCCGAGAGACGATGTCGTCCTGATTCGGTTCCTGCCCCTCATTCCAGATCGATTTGCCGTCGAAATCGGTTTCCGGAACAAGGCCTGTGGTGTTTTGTCCTGGATAGAGGCTAACGCCTTCAGGATCGCGGTTGGCATCGATCACATAACGATGAAAGGTGGCGCGAACCGTCGTCGCGTCGGGGAGCAGATCCGCGTAGAGATCATGAATATGCCAGTCGGTATCGGCAAGCATCTTGCCGTTGTCGTTCAAGCGTTGCCAAATCGCTGCGGGAACATCGGTGCCGGTATGGGGCAGGCCGAGAATGACGGGCGATGTGCCTTCTTTAATATCGAAGACGCGCATCTTACGCCTCCAGCTTCGGAAGAATGCCGTCGGAGATCACGGACACAAGAGCGCCGGTCGCAATAAGGTCGGATGCCGCCTTCAGATCCGGCGCCATATAACGGTCCTCTTCCAGTGAAGGGATCGCCTGACGCAGCACGGCGATTGCCTTTTGCAGCTCCGGGCTGGTTTTCAATGGCCCACGCAGCTCAACGCCCTGAACCGCCGAAAGCGCCTCGATGCCGAGGATGGCGAAAAGATTCTCCGTCATCGGTAGCAGGCGGCGCGCGCCGTGGCAGGCCATGGAGACATGGTCTTCCTGATTGGCTGAGGTTGGCGTCGAATCGACCGAAGCCGGATGAGCCATCTGCTTGTTCTCGCTCATCAGCGCAGCGGAGGTGACTTCGGCAATCATCAGGCCGGAATTCAGCCCCGGTTTTTTCGATAAAAATGCCGGAAGGCCATAGGATAGAGCCGGATCGACAAGCAGCGCCACGCGGCGTTGCGCGATCGCGCCGATTTCGCAGATGGCAAGCGCCGTCTGGTCGGCGGCAAATGCCACCGGTTCAGCGTGAAAGTTGCCCCCGGATACGACGGAATTGTCGGAAAGCACCAGCGGATTGTCCGTCACGGCATTGGCTTCGATTTCAAGCGTGCGGGCTACCTGTCGCAGAAGATCGAGGCAGGCGCCGTCCACTTGCGGCTGGCAACGGATGCAATAGGGATCCTGAACGCGCTCGTCGCCTTCGATATGGCTGACACGGATTTCGGATCCTTCCAGCAGGTTGCGCAGTGCAGCCCCCGCATCGATCTGGCCCTTGTGGCCGCGCAATGTGTGAATATCGGGATGGAAGGGAGCCGAAGAACCCATAGCGGCATCGGTGGAAAGCGCACCTGTTATCAGCGCTGCCTGTGCCGCGCGGTGAGCGCGGAAAAGACCGGCAAGCGCCAGCGCCGTCGAGGTTTGCGTGCCGTTGATCAGCGCCAACCCTTCCTTGGCGGCGAGCACGACCGGGGTCAGCCCGGCTCTAGTGAGAGCTTCGCCGGCGGGCAGAAGCGTACCTTCATAGAAAGCCTCGCCTTCGCCCATCATCACGGCGGCCATATGGGCAAGCGGTGCGAGATCGCCCGACGCTCCGACCGAACCCTTTTCCGGAATGGAAGGGATGACACCCTTTTCCAGCATGTCCTCAATCAGCCGCACCAGTTCCAGCCGCACGCCGGAGGCGCCGCGACCGAGCGAAATCAGCTTCAGCGCCATGATCAGGCGCACGACATTTTCCGGAAGCGCCGCACCGACGCCGCAGCAATGTGACAGGATGAGGTTACGCTGTAGCGTCGCCACATCGGCTGCGTCGATCTTGATCGAGGCGAGTTTGCCGAAACCGGTATTGATGCCATAGACCGGCGCATTGCCGGCGGCGATCTCGGCGATGCGGCCCGCTGCTTTTTTTATGCCGGCATCGAACGAACGGTCGAGTTTCGCTGTGCCGTTATCCCAGTAGATTGCGGCAAGTTCAGCAAGGGTCACATTGCCGGGGTGAAGCGTGATAGTCATGGAGAAACCTTCTGTCCCTTGAAAATGCGGGCGTGGAGCGGGTTGAAGCCGATGCGGTAGACAAGTTCAGCCGGGCGTTCGATATCCCAGATGGTGAAATCAGCGGATTTTCCTGCTTCAAGCGTGCCGGTTTCCGCAAGCAGGCCGAGCGCCTTTGCGGCATTGCGCGTGGTCGCCGTCAGGCATTCCTCCACCGTCATACGAAAAAGCGTGGCACCCATGTTCATGGTCAGCAACAGGGAAGTCAGTGGTGAGGTGCCAGGATTGCAATCGGTAGCCAGCGCGATGTCAGCGCCTGCATCGCGCAAGGCCTGAACCGGGGGCAGCTGTTTTTCCCGGAGCGCGTAAAAGGCCCCGGGCAGAAGCACGGCCACCGTTCCCGCTTTAGCCAGTGCTTCTGCACCGGCCTCATCAAGATATTCCAGATGATCGGCGGAAAGCGCACCGTAGGATGCGGCAAGCTCCGTACCGCCGAGGTTGGAAAGCTGTTCGGCATGCAGCTTGACGGGAAGACCGTACTGTTTTGCCGCCTCGAAAACCCGGGTCATTTCCTCAACGGAAAAGGCGATGCCTTCGCAAAAACCGTCAACCGCATCCGCCAGTCCCTCCGCATTGGCTTTTTCCAGCCCCGGCAGAACCACGTCCATAATGTAGTCGGCGTTACGGCCCTTATATTCGGCCGGTGTCGCATGCGCGGCCAGGTAGCTGGTGACGATTCTAACGGGCCGTAGTGTCTCAAGTTTGCGGGCGACGCGCAGCATTTTCAGTTCGGTTTCGATATCAAGACCGTAACCGGATTTTATTTCGAGGGTCGAGACACCCTCCGCCAGAAGCGTATCCAGACGGGGCAATGCCTGTGCCACCAAAGCCTCTTCCGAGAGGGCGCGCGTGTCGCGTACCGAAGAAACGATACCACCGCCCGCTTTGGCGATCTCCTCATAGGTCGCGCCATTGAGGCGCATTTCGAATTCCATGGCGCGGTTGCCGCCGAAGACCAGATGTGTGTGGCAGTCTATCAGGGCCGGGGTGATCCAGCGTCTCTCACAATCGGTTATCTCGTCGGCCGTTGCCAGGTCGGCGGGCAGATCGCTTTCAGCGCCGGCAAAGACGATGCGGTCGTTGCATATGGCAATGGCTGCATTTTCGATAGCGCCGATGCCTTCCATGGTAGGATCAAACGTCGCCAGCCGGGCATTGCGCCACAATGCGGTAGTGTCACCCGTCGCCATTCCCTTTGTATATTTGTTCCCTGGCATTTGCTTTTCGCCTTTCTTTTATGTCTCAAATGTATATACATAATAATCACGTTGGCAAGCCGCAATTTCGTATGCGACGTCGCCTTGTCAGAAGAGATCAAGAGGAGAGGGTGGCATGACGGTAATTCACGCGGGCGCAGCACTTCTGGCCGACGGGTGGGTGCAAAATGTTCGCATCCATTGCAGGGGCGGTGCTGTTTCATCCGTCGAAACCGGTGTTTCTCCGCAGCCGCAGGATGAACGGTATGCCGTTATCGTGCCAGCCATGCCCAATCTCCACAGCCATGCCTTTCAGCGGGCCATGGCAGGGCTTGCGGAAATTCGCGGGCCTGCCGATGACAGCTTCTGGAGCTGGCGCACGGTCATGTACAAATTCGCGCTGTCGATGACACCGGATCATGTCGAGGCGGTTGCTGCCCAGCTTTATATGGAAATGCTGGAAGCCGGTTTTGGACGGGTCGGTGAATTTCATTACCTGCATAACGATATGGATGGTTCGCATTACGGCAATATCGCCGAAATGGCCGAACGTATCGGTGCCGCCGCCTCGCAAACGGGTATAGGCCTGACTTTGCTGCCGGTATTTTATGCGCATTCCGGTTTCGGCGGTCAGCCGCCGATAGACGGTCAGAAACGTTTCATCCATTCGCTCGACAGTTACGAAAGGCTCATGCAGGGCGCCCAAGCCGTGGTGAATGGGCTTCCGGGTGCAACGCTCGGCATCGCGCCACACAGTCTCCGTGCCGTAACTGGTGAAGAACTGGCGGCGATCGAACCGCTGGCGAAAGGCGGCCCGATCCACATTCATGTGGCGGAGCAGGTCAAGGAAATCGAGGACTCGCTCGCCTTTTCAGGTGCGCGGCCGGTGGAGTGGCTTTTGCAGAATGCGCCGGTCGATGATCGCTGGTGCCTTATCCATGCGACGCATATAACAGAAGCCGAAACCCGCCGCATGGCAAAAAGCGGTGCCGTTGCCGGCCTTTGCCCCATCACCGAGGCCAATCTTGGCGACGGCATCTTCCCCGCTCCCGGTTTCATCGCGGAAGGCGGCCATTACGGTGTCGGTTCGGATTCCAACATTTTGATCTCCGTGCCGGAAGAATTGCGGATGCTCGAATATTCGCAGCGCCTGTCGCTTCGGGCGCGAAATGTCATCGCCGATGCCGGCCGCTCCACGGGCGAGAAACTGTTCCAGCAGGCGCTTCACGGCGGTGGCAGGGCGCTGGATTCAAAAAATCAGATAGAAGCGGGAAAAAGCGCTGATTTTGTCGCGCTTGATTGCTCGGCCATTCCCCATCTTCCGGCATCCCAGATTCTCGACCAGTGGATGTTCGCGAGTAGCGTCCATGTCGATACCGTCTGGGTGCGCGGTAAAAAACTGGTGCAAGCGGGCCGGCACGTCCATCGCCGCGAAATATCGGATCGCTTCAACAAGGTCATGGCCGAACTTGTCGATAGCTGATATGCGCTCGATAGGAACGACATCGAGCCGTTGGAAGGCATTGCGGACGTGACGAAAGCATCGGCCGGGCAAACCCTGCACCAGCGTATCCTCGGTGATATAGAAGGCCGGATCGTATCGGGCGAATGGCCGCCGGGTCACCGGTTGCCTTTCGAGGTTGATCTCGCCGCCCACTACGATTGCTCCCGCATGACCGTCAACAAGGTCATGGGCCAGCTTGTGAAGGCCGGCTTGATCGAGCGCCGCAAGAAATCCGGCAGTTTCGTTCGCCAGCCGCAGATTCAGTCCGCGGTTCTCGAAATCCACGATATCAGGGCGGAAGTCGAATCCCTTGGCCTGGAATATGGCTTCAAGGTCCTTAAGCGCACACAGCGTGTCGCAAAGCGTGAGGATCGGACAAGTCTCGATATTGCCATTGGTACATCGCTGCTCGATATCGTCTGCATTCATTTTGCGGGCACGCGGGAATTCTGCATCGAGCAGCGTCTCGTCAATCTGGCAACCGTTCCCGATGCCGCTGAAATCGACTTCACGGAGATTGCACCCGGACCCTGGCTTCTCGGCCATGTTCCCTGGAGCAATGCCGAACACCGCATCAGTGCCGAAACGCCCTCGAAAGATGTGGCACGCCTGTTGGGTATCTCCGACAGGCAGGCCTGCCTTGTCGTGGAGCGGCGCACATGGAGCAATTCGGGTGCCGTCACATATGTACGCTTCACCTATCCCGGCAATGCGCACGCTCTGGTCGCCCGTTTCAGCCCGTCTTCCGAATAAGACTGGGAAGGGCGCAATGCCTGCAATGCCCAAGAGAGCGCCCTCGTCGTGGTAGGAAAAGCCCTAGCTCCCGTCATGCAGTTCCGAAACGTTAAAATCTGTTAGTTTGTATGACTAATTTCAAACTCCCCTTTAAAATCAATGCTTTGAATGTTTTTTTTAGAATTTGTATTTTGGTGTGTTGACTTGTTTGAGGGTGATCTCTTATAAGTCCGCTCACTGAACGAGGGCGGCGGCGCTGCTGGCGACGAAGTCTTTCGTTCTAAAGAAATCATGTTGATGAGCTGACTGCTTGTTGTTTTCC